>NZ_CAXUSA020000001.1:0-1150701 GCF_964253875.1 Caulobacter sp. LjRoot300 | reverse complement strand
GAGAGAGGGATTCAAGGTTGCCAACCGTCGCCGGCTGTTCGACTAACGCGCCCATGACCAAGCCCACAGTCCTCGTCGTCGCCGCCGCCCTGATCGATGTCGACGGCCGCGTGCTGATCTGCCAGCGGCCCAAGGGCAAGCAGCTGGCCGGTCTGTGGGAGTTTCCCGGCGGCAAGGTCGAGCCCGGCGAGACGCCCGAACAGTGCCTGATCCGCGAGCTGCACGAGGAGCTGGACATCAGGGTCGCCCAGGCCTGCCTGGCGCCGTTCGTCTTCGCCTCGCACAGCTACGAGTCGTTCCACCTGCTGATGCCGCTGTACCTGCTGCGCCGCTGGGACGGGCGGGTGACCGCCAAGGAGCACGAGGCGCTGAAGTGGGTGAAGCCGGACCAACTGGCGGACTATCCGATGCCGCCGGCCGACCTGCCGTTGATCGCCTGGCTGCGGGACCTGCTGTGAGGCGGCTCTAGCTTCCCGCCTTGTCCCCGGCCGGCTGTTCGACCGTCCCCAGCGCGTCCGCCAGCCGCATCTTGGCCGAGCCGGGACGCAGGGGCTTTTGCTGGCGCTCGTGCGGGGCCCAGCCCGTCACCGTGATGATCTCGAACGTGGCCGGCACCCGGCCGTCGGGCTCGGCGAACCGCTGCTGATAGATCTCCATCGCCCGCAGCAGCACCCGGCGGCCCAGCGGCTTGCGCGAGCGGCCGATCAGCACGCTGGTCTCGCCCATGGCCCGCAGGTCCTTGAGCAGGGCGATCGGGTGGGCGTAGCGCACCTTGACCCGGTCCTTGTCGGCCACCGGCAGGGCGAAGCCGGCGCGCTGCAGCAGGCCGGCGGCGTCCACCGTGTCGGCGAACGGCGAAACGCGGGGGAAGGCCCCGCCGGTGATCTCGTCCTCGGCGGCCAGCAGGGCCTGGCGCAGCTCGGTCAGGGTCGCCCCGCCAAACAGGGCGCCGACGAACAGGCCGTCGGGCTTCAGCGCGCGACGGATCTGGATCAGCGCCCCGACCAGGTCGTTGGTCCAGTGCAGGGCCAGGGTCGAGACCACCAGGTCGAGCGTGGCGTCGCCGAACGGCAGGCGCTCCTCGTCGGCGACGATCCGCGGCCCCTGTCGGCCCGTCAGCATCCGCGCCGACAGGTCGGTCTCGATCAGCAGGCCGATCTTGGCCTGGGCGTCGCTATCCGCCAGGGCCCGCGAGAAAGCGCCGTTTCGGCTTCCCAGGTCGACGGCCACCGGAAACTCCCGCAGGATCGCCTCCAGGCGCAGCACGGCGTCCTCGGCGGCCCGGGCCTTCAGGAAGCCGGCGGCGTCGAAGCCGGGGGCGGCGCGGTCGAGGCGGGCGCGCAGCAGGGCGCGGTCGAAGAGCAGGGGAGCGTCGGTCATGTCCGCGCAAGATGGGGCTTCTCGCGCGCCATGGAAAGCTTTGGGGAGGCCGCCGGCTCGCGTCACGGCGTTCGCGCAGGGGATGCTGGACCTGATCCTGCCGCCGCGCGCCTTCGACGGCGGGGCGGCCCTGACCTCGGGCCTGTCGGCGCAGGCCTGGAGCCGGATCACCTTCCTGGACGGCCCGGTCTGCGACGGCTGCGGCGCGCCGTTCGCCTACGACGCCGGCGAGATCCGCTGCGCCCTGTGCCAGGCCAAGCCCCGCGCCTTCGCCCGGGCGCGGGCCGCCTGCCTCTATGACGAGCACTCGCGCGACCTGATCCTCAAGCTCAAGCACGCCGACCGCACCGACCTGTCGGGCCTGTTCGCCCGCTGGCTGTCGCGCTGCGCCGCCGACCTGCTGGACGAGGCGCAGGCGGTGGTCCCCGTGCCGATGCACCGCTCGCGCCTGCGCAAGCGCCGCTACAACCAGGCCGCCGAGATCGCCCGGCCGCTGTGCGCCCTGGCGGCGCGGGCCTACCTGCCCGACACCCTGGTCCGCCGGCGCGACACCGACAGCCAGGGCGGCAAGTCGGCCGACGGCCGCCGCCGCAACGTCGCCGCCGCCTTCGCCGTGCCCGAGCCGCGACGCCACCGGGTGATCGGCCGCAAGGTGCTGCTGATCGACGACGTCCTGACCACGGGCGCCACCGCCGAGGGCTGCGCCCGGGCCCTGCTGGCGGCCGGCGCGGCCCAGGTGACACTCGCCGTCGTCGCGCGCGTTACAGAAATGCAAGCGCGTCCTATATGAGGACTGGAAACGACTTCTGTTACGGATTCCCCATGGCCAAGGTCACCATCTACACCCGTCCGTTCTGCGGCTACTGCGCCCGCGCCCTGAAGCTGCTCAACGACAAGGGCGCCGACTTCACGGAGATCGAGGCGGGCATGGACCCGGCACTGCGCAAGGAGATGATGGACCGCTCGGGCCGCGCCACCTTCCCGCAGATCTTCGTCGGCGACCAGCACATCGGCGGCTGCGACGACATGATGGCCCTGGAGCGCGAGGGTAAGCTGGACCCGCTGCTGGCCGCATGACGACGCCCCAAGCGCCCCTGCGCGTCGGCCTGGTCCAGACCCGCACGCCCGCCACCCACGCCGCGGCGCTGGAGCATGTCGTCCCGCTGGTCCGCGAGGCCGCGACGCAGGGCGCTCGGTTCATCCTGACCCCCGAAGGCGTCAACGTCTTGCAGAAGGACCGCGCCAGGCTGCTGCCGACCCTGGTGTCGCTGGACGAGGACCCGGTGGTGCTGGGCCTGCGCGACCTGGCCCGCGAGCTGGGGGTCTGGATCGACGTCGGCTCGGCCCTTGTGAAACGGGAAGACGGCAAGGCGGCGAACCGCCAGGCGGTGATCGATCCGAGCGGGGCGATCGTCGCGACCTACGACAAGCTGCACATGTTCGATGTGGACCTGCCGACCGGCGAGACGGCGCGGGAATCGGCGACCTACGAGCCTGGCGACCGCGCGGCCGTGGTCGAGACCCCGCTGGCGACCTTCGGCCTGACCATCTGCTACGACATGCGGTTTCCGGCCCTGCACCGGGCCTTGGCGCTGGGCGGGGCTCAGGTCCTGACCGTCCCCGCCGCCTTCACCCGGCCCACCGGCGAGGCGCACTGGGACATCCTGTTGCGGGCCCGGGCCATCGAGACCGGCTCGTTCGTGATCGCCGCGGCCCAGGGCGGCTTCCACGAGGACGGCCGCGGCACCTGGGGCCGCTCGATCGCCATCGGCCCGTGGGGCGAGGTGATCGGAAAACTTGACCACGACGAGCCGGGCGTGTTGATCGCCGATCTCGACCTCGCGGCGGTCGACAAGGCCCGCGCGGCGATCCCGACCCTGAAGAACGCCCGTGCCTTCACGGGTCCCTGACCCCATATAGGCTGTATGATCAAGTACGCGCTCGCTTGCGACCACGACCACGCCTTCGAAGGCTGGTTCGGCTCGTCGTCCGACTATGACGACCAGGCCGCGCGCGGGCTGCTGGAATGCCCGCTGTGCGCCTCAAAGACGGTGCGCAAACAGATCATGGCCCCCGCCGTGGCGGGCACCAAGGCGCATAAGGCCGCCCCCGAACCCAGCGCTCAGATGCGCGAGATGATGATGACCGCCATGGGCGAGGTCCGCCGCCAGGTCGAGGAGAACTTCGACTATGTCGGCGACCGCTTCGCCAAGGAGGCCCGCGACATCCACGACGGCAAGTCCGAGGACCGCGGCATCTATGGCGAGGCCTCGCCCAAGGAGGTCAAGGCGCTGATCGAGGACGGCGTCCAGGTCGCCCCCCTGCCGCCGGCCGCGCCGAAGAAGACGGACGTGAACTGAGGCGGACGGCGGGGGGCCTCACGGTTGTCATCCCGGAAAGCGCGCAGCGCTTGTCCGGGACCCAGGACAGCCGCACCGCATTCGCCCGGTCCCCTGGGTCCCGGACAGCCTCTGCGAGGCTTCCGGGATGACAACGGGAAGTTAGGCCGCCGCCATCCCCTTCAGCACCTTGTCCAAGGTCAGCGGATAGTCGCGGATCCGTACGCCGCAGGCGTTGTAGACGGCGTTGGCCACGGCCGCGCCGACGCCGCAGATGCCCAGCTCGCCCACGCCCTTGGCCTTCATCGGCGAGGACTTGTCGTCGACCTCGTCGAGGAAGAACACTTCCTGGTGCGGGATGTCGGCGTGGACCGGCACCTGGTACTCGGCCATGTCGTGGTTGACGAAATAGCCGAAGCCCGGATCGACCACGGCCTCCTCCATCAGCGCCGCGCCTACGCCCATGGTCATGGCCCCGATCACCTGGCTGCGGGCCGACTTGGGATTGAGGATGCGGCCGGCGGCGAAGGCGCCGCTCATCCGCCGCACGCGGATCTCGCCGGTGTCGGCGTCGACCCCGACCTCGGCGAAGTGGGCGCCGAAGGTGGACTGGGCGTATTTTTCGCCCAGGTCGCCGAACTCGATCGCATCCTCCGCCGACAGGCCGCGGGGCCCGGCGATCCGGGCCAGGGACAGGCTCTTGCGGCCCGCCTTGACCTTGCCGTTCTCGAACACCGCCGTGGCCGGGTCGAGGCCGGCCTTCAGCGCCACCGCCTCGCGCAGCTTGACGCAGGCGGCGTAGACGCCCGAAGTCGAGCTGTTGCCGCCCCACTGGCCGCCCGAGCCGGCCGAGACGGGGAAGCTGGAATCGCCCAGCAGCACCACGACCTTGTCGATCGACACGCCCATCATCTCGGCGGCGGTCTGGGCGATGATCGTGTAGCTGCCGGTGCCGATGTCGGTCATGTCGGTGGCCACGGTCACCACGCCCTTGGCGTCGATCCCGACCCGGGCGGCGGACTTCATGGTGATGTTGTTGCGGAACGCCGCGGCCATGCCCATCCCGACCAGCCAGCGGCCGTCGCGGACCTGGCCCGGGGTCGGGTTGCGCCGGTCCCAGCCGAAGCGCTCGGCCCCGACCCTCAGGCACCCGACCAGGTTGCGGTGCGAGAACGGCCGCTCGGGGCCGGCCTCGGGGTCGAACTGCACGTCGTTGCGGATACGCAGCTCGACCGGGTCCAGCTTCAGCCGCTCGGCCAGCTCGTCCATGGCGACCTCGAGGGCCAGCATGCCGGGGGCCTCGCCGGGCGCGCGCATGGCGTTGCCCTCGGGCAGGTCCAGCACCGCCAGGCGGTGGGCGGTCATCCGGTCCTTGCCGGCGTAGAGCAGGCGGGTCTGGTTGGCCGCGGTCTCCGGGTCGCCGCCGGGCAGGTCGCCCGACCAGCTCTCGTGGCCGATGGCCAGGATCTTGCCGTCGCGGTCGGCGCCGATGCGGATCCGCTGGATGGTCGCCGGGCGATGAGTGGTGTTGTTGAACATCTGCGGCCGCGCCAGGGCGACCTTGACCGGACGCCCGCCGATGGCCCGCGAGCCCAGGGCCGCCATCACCGCGTCGCTGCGCACCCACAGCTTGCCGCCGAACCCGCCGCCGACATAGGGCGACATCACGTGGATGTTCTCCTTGGGGATCAATAGGGTCTCGCTCATGTCGCGGACCGCCCAGTTGATCATCTGGTTGGCGGTCCACAGGGTCAGTTTGTCGCCGGTCCAGGCGGCGATGGTGGCGTGCGGCTCCATCATCGCATGGCATTGGTCGGGCGTGGTATAGGTCTGGTCCAGCCTGACCGGCGCCTTGGCGAAGCCCTTGGCGAAGTCGCCGGCAGCGGTGTCGGCCGGGGAGAAGCCGTCCTTGGGCTTGACCGCCGAGGCCTTGGCGGCGGCCAGGTCGTAGCGGCCCTTGGCCTTGGTGTAGTCGACCCGGATCAGCCTGGCGGCCGAGCGGGCCTGCTCAAAGGTCTCGGCCACCACCACGGCCACGGCCTGGTCGAAGTGCTGCACCTCGGGTCCGGCCAGCAGCCGGGCGGTGATCGCCTTGGCCTTGCCCAGCTTGCCGGCGTTCTCGTAGGTGACCACGGCCAGCACGCCGGGCGCGCGGCGGGCGGCGGCCGTGTCGATGCGGTCGATCCGGCCCTTGGCGATCGCCGCGCCCAGGATGCAGCCATAGGCGGCGTTAGGCGCGACGTCGTGGCGCTCATAGGCGTAGGGCGCCTTGCCGGTGGTCTTCAGCTTGCCGTCGATGCGGTCGTGCGGCTGGCCGACCACCTTCAGGCGGTCGATCGGGTTGGTCATGGCGGGCGTGTCGAACTTCATCGGATCAGGCCCTCGCCGAGCTAAGGACGGCGTCGAGCGTCCGCTCGACCAGGGTGGTCTTGAAGGCGTTCTGCGGCGTGGTCCGGGCCCCGGCCAGGACCGCCCCGGCCGTGGCGCGCGCGCCCTGGCCGATCCGCTGCTCGGCGGTCTCGACCCGCCAGGGCTTGTGGGCCAGGCCGCCGAACGCCAGCCGCCCGGTCCCGTCCGGTTGCAGCACCGCCGCCACCGACACCAGGGCGAAGGCGTAGGACGCCCGGTCGCGGACCTTGCGGTAGACGTGGGTCCCGCCCAGCGGCCGGGCCAGGGTCACCGCGGTGATCAGCTCGCCGGGCTCCAGCGTGGTCTCGATGTGGGGCGAGGATCCCGGCAGGGTGTGGAAGTCGGCGATCGGGATGGCGCGCATGGTCCCGTGGGCGTTCACCGTCTCGACCTGGGCGTCCAGCACCCGCATGGCCACGGCCATGTCGCTGGGATGGGTGGCGATGCAGTGCTCGCTGGTCCCGACGATGGCCAGGTTGCGGTTGAAACCGCCCAGGGCCGAGCAGCCGGAGCCGGGCTCGCGTTTGTTGCAGGGCTTGGTGGTGTCGTAGAAATACGGGCACCGGGTGCGCTGCAGCAGGTTGCCGGCGGTGGTGGCCTTGTTGCGCAGCTGGCCCGAGGCGCCGGCCAGCAGGGCGCGGCTCAGCACGCCGTAGTCGCGGCGCACGCGGGCGTCGGCGGCCAGGTCGGTGTTGCGCACCAAGGCCCCGATCCGCAGGCCGCCGTCCGGCGTCGCCTCGATCCGGTCCAGGCCCAGGCGGTTGACGTCGACCAGGTGCGCCGGCGTCTCGATCTGCAGCTTCATCAGGTCCAGCAGGTTGGTGCCGCCGGCGATGAACTTGGCGCCCGGGGTGCGGGCGACGGCGGCGGCGGCCTCGGCCGGCGTGGCGGCGCGCTCGTAGGTGAAGGCCTTCATGCCTTGCCTCCCGCGCCCTGACCGGCGACGTCCTGAATGGCCTCGATGATGTTGGAATAGGCCCCGCAGCGGCAGATGTTGCCGCTCATCCGTTCGCGCAGTTCGTCGACCGTGGCCTCGGGCGCGGCCTCGAGGCTGGCGCTGACGTGGCTGGGGATCCCGGCCTTGATCTCGCCCAGCATCGCCACGGCCGAGCAGATCTGGCCGGGCGTGCAGTAGCCGCACTGGTAGCCGTCGTGGCGGACGAAGGCGGCCTGCATCGGGTGCAGGCGGTCGGGCGTTCCCAGGCCCTCGATCGTGGTGATCTCGTCGCCGTCGTGCATGACGGCCAGGCTCAGGCAGCTGTTGATCCGCCGGCCATCGACGATGACCGTGCAGGCTCCGCACTGGCCGTGGTCGCAACCCTTCTTCGTGCCAGTCAGCTTCCAGTGCTCGCGCAGGGCGTCCAGCAGGGTGGTGCGGTTGTCCAGGTCGAGCCGATGGGTCTGGCCGTTGACCTTCAGCGTCACGGGCGAGGTCGGGGGCGGGCCTTCGGGGGGCATGGCGGTCTCCTGGGCCGAGAGCGGTCCGCCGGTCAGAGTCGCCGTGGCGACCCCGGCCGCGAGCACCCCTCGGCGCGAGACCGGGAAGATCGCCTGCTTGTTCATGCTGTTCCTCGCGCGCTGTTCAGCTCAAAATGCGCGAGATGGGGGGAAGGATGCGACGGGGCGACCCCGAGGACGCGGTTCGGGGCGATCGGGCAACAAATCCGCAAGGATCAGGCAAGAGAAAAGGGGCGCCGACCCGGTCGACGCCCCTTCGCTCATCCTGACGCCCGGTCCGCGAGACCGGAACAGGCCGCCTAGTAGCGGCGGTACTCGTAGTGGCAGTTCTTCTTCTTGGAGTTCTTCTTGGCGATCTGGTTGCCGGCGACCGCGCCCAGCGCGCCGCCGAGCAGGGCGCCTTCGGTCTTGTTGCCGTGACCCGCGACGACCGCGCCGAGCGTGCCGCCGCCGAGGGCGCCGACCACGGTCCCCTTGTTGCGGGCGCTCTTGGTGCTCTTGCACACCCACACCTTGTGAGTGCGGGTCTGGGCTTCGGCGGCGGTGACGGCCACCGTGGACGCCGTGAAGCCGAGGGCGACGACGACGGCGAGAGTTTTCAGATGGGCGCGCATGGCGACCTCCCTGGTTTGTTGGCGATCCTTGAACGCTCAATAACGCTCAAGCTTCGAATGGGTTCATCATTGTCGGAAATGCGACCTGAACGGGGGATGAAGCGGCGCCGACCGCGCCGTTCATCCCCGTTTCTTGGTTAGCCCCGGACGCGATAGCGGCCCTCGCTGTCGGGGCAGACCCGGACGTAGCGGGTCTCGACCCGGCCGTTGTAGTCGGTGTCGGCCGGAGCCAGGCGGCAGCGGCGGCTGTAGTTGCTGTAGGCGGCGCCGGAGCTGGCGCGATAGCGGCTGCTTTCGCGGTAGGGGACCGTCTCGTCATAGGTCCAGTACTGGCCGTCGGCGTCGCAGCGGTTCCTGGACGAGGCGTTGCCGATGCTGGCCCCGACCCCGGCCCCGACCAGGGCGCCCAACACCGTGCCTTCCGGCTTGGCGTTGCGCGCGGCCAGGTTGGACCCGGCCACGGCCCCGACCAGGGCCCCGATCACGCCGCCGGCCGCGGCGTTCTTCCGGGCGTCCACCCGGCACGGCGCGTTGTACGAGACGTCGTCGCCGTAGCGGCCGGCGTAGGGCGCGCCGTAGCGCGTGGCGTAGTCGGGATAGCGGCGGTCATAGGCCCCCGAGCCGTAGCGGCGGTCGTAGTCGGCGCGGGCCCGCTCGTAGTCGGCCCGGTCGCGGTCGTACTGGGCGCGCTGGCTCAGATAGTCGCTGCTGTCGGAGCTGTAGACCTGGCCGTCGACGCCGAAGCGCCGCGCCTGATCGGGATAGCGGCGGTCATAGGCGCCGTAGCCGTTACGGGCGGTCGTAGTCGCGGCGGGTGTCCTCGTAGATCTGGCGATCGTGGTCGAAGGTCGTCTGCTCGGCGTAATAATCCGAGCTGCTGGAATAGCGCGGGCTGTCGAAGCGCGTGGCGTATTCCGGATAGCGGCGGTCATAGGCGCCGGCGCCGTAGCGTCGGTCGTAGTCGGCCTTGTCGTCCAGGTACTTGGCGCGGTCGCGGTCGTAGTCGCGCTGCTGCTGCTGGTAGTCGGCGCTCTGGGCGTCATAGACGGCGCGCTGGTCGCCATAGGCCTCGAGGCGCTGCTGGTAGGCCGCGTCGGCCGATTGGGCGAAAGCCGGCGCGGCCGTGCTCAGGGCGATGGCCGAGGCCACCAGCCACACGGGGGTTCTCGATGTCATGATCGTTGTCTCCGTTCCGACGAACGGATCGACGTCCGGCCCCCGAACGGGCCGCCAATCCTTGCAGGATGTCCCTTGTCAATAGAAGGCGTGGCGGCGGTACAGGTTCCGTCAGGCGCCCGGCAGGGCGTTGGCGATGTCGGTGCGGATGAAGTCCTCGCCCTTGTAGAGCAGGGCGCCGCCGCGGGTCCTGGCCAGGGCGTAGGCGAAGCAGTCGCCGAGGTTCAACGCGGCGGGCGTGCGTCGGCCATAGCGCGCGAAGGCGTCCGCCGCCGCCCGCGTCTGCTCGACATCGATGCCAACGATCTCGATATCGAACGCGCGGATCAACGCCTCGGCCTGCTCCCGTCCGGACGGCCCGCTCAAGCCGTGGGCGCGGACCAGGACTTCCCAGAAATTGATCACCGACATCGCCTTGCTCGGCGCGGCCTTCAAGGCGGCCTTGAAAGCCTCTTCCTCCGGTTCGCCGAGCAGGATCGCGACGACCGCCGACGCATCGACGATCATCATTTCGGCAAGCCGTCCTCGTCATAGAGATCGTCGTCGCCCAGCAAGGGGCCTGTCCGGGGGAGCGCTCGGAATCGCCGCAGGATTCCTTCGATTTCCGCATCCTTGCCGACATCGGCGGCGCGCCGTGAAATCCGCTCGCGCTCAAGCGTTTCCCGCACCGCCGCCTCGACCGTCTCGGTCAGGCCCGCGCCGCGGAGACGGGCCAGCTCGCGGATGTTCTCCACGACCTCGGCGTTGCGGATCTGGATGGGACCGGGCTTCGTCATGATGCGGTTGACCGTATCATGATTACGACCCCTCGTCATTCAGTCGGACATCCACTCGACGTCGAAACGCCGGCCATTCCATACGGCGACCGCATCGGACGATTCCTGATAGCCGAATGACAGGTCGCCTTTCCGAAGCGTGATCCAGTCGCGTGAACATCGCCCGGTCTCGCGTCCGTAGTAACCTTTGCCACAAGCGGTTTGGAAACGGCCCGCCCGCGTCGTGTCGACAAAAGCGCTCCATGGCCGGTCCTTGCCATAATCCCAGATCGTGACTGGATGGCCAGGGTCGGCGCCGCGCGTCACGCGCAGGACATACTGTCCGCGGTGGGCGACGATCTGGGCCTTGTCGGGCCGACCATCGTGATCGAAATCTCCGGTCAGAGGCGCGAAGGCCGTCGCCGCGGCCATCATCAGAGCGATCATCCAGCTCAGTCCCTCGTCACCGTCATCATGTAGTTGATGTCGACATCGGCCGAGCGGCTCCAGCGGCCGGTCAGCGGGTTGTAGGCGACGCCGAACGGGCCGTGCACGGTCACCGGCTCGCCGGCCAGGAAGGCGCGCAGCTCGTCGGGCTTGAGGAACTGCTTCCAATTATGGGTGCCGGGCGGCACCCAGCGCAGCACGTATTCGGCCCCGATCTTGGCCAGGGCCAGGGCCTTGAGCGTGCGATTGAGGGTGGCGACGATCATCAGGCCACCGGGCGCCAGCAGCCGCGAGCAGGTGCGCAGGAATTCGCCCGGATCGGCCACGTGCTCGATGACCTCCATGGTCAGCACCACGTCGAACGGCCCCGCGCCCTCGGCCAGCAGCTGCTCGGCGGTGGCGGGACGGTAGCCGATCTCCAGCCCCTGTTCGGCGGCGTGGGCGGCGGCGGTCTTGATGTTGTTCTCCGAGGCGTCGACCGCCGTGACCGTGAAGCCCAGCCGGGCCATGGGCTCGCTGAGCAGGCCGCCGCCGCAGCCGATGTCCAGCAGCCTCAGCCCCTCGAACGGGGCGCGGGCGTTGCCGTCGCGGTCGAACCGCGCCAGGGCCTGCTCCCGAATGAAGCCCAGCCGGCAGGGATTGAACACATGCAGCGGGGCGAACTTGCCGCGCGGGTCCCACCATTCGGCCGCGATGGCCGAGAACCGCGCCACGTCGGCGGGGTCGATGCTCCAGGAGGGGGGGACGGAAGGGGTCTGGGTCATGGTCAGCGTATGAGCACGACTTCGACGCCAAGGTCCAGATCGGCCCAGGCGCGATCGGCGGTCAGGACGGGCAGGTTCTCGCGCAGGGCCAGGGCCAGGCAGGCGCGGTCGCCTAACGAGAGGCCCTTGTGGCGTGTGGCGGCGCGGAGGCGGGCGGTCCGCATGGCCAGATCGCGATCGAAATCGGCGACGATGAGCGAAAAATCGTCCAGCTGGCGATCGGCCTGATCAGGCGATAACCCGCTGTCCAGCAGCTTGGACATCACTTCCGCCAGATTGACCGCGCTGATCGCGGCGCCGGGCAAGGCGACCGCGACGTGCTCCCGGCCCCGTTCCCGAAAGGCCAGGGCGAGGATCGCCGAAGAGTCCACCACGACCTCAGTCGCCACGGCGCACCCCGGCCCGGGCGATCTGGCCTTCAAGCGTTTCGATCGCGGCTTCGCGCCGGCGCTCCTCGATCAGATCTTCCGAGGCCAGCATGCCGGGTGGCGGCGGCTGGGCCTGCCGGGCCTTCATGAGTCGGATCCCGGTCATGCCACCGACGAGCGTAAAGCTCTCCTCGCCCAGGTCGGCGATGATGATGCCGCCTGGCCCGGCGCCCAGCGCCTTCAGCACCTCGGGCGGCAAGACCACCGAGCCGTTCGCCTCGACGGTCAGGAAATAGGTATGCGGCGGCGTGTACTGAAAGGGCTTGGCGTCGGCCTCGGCCATGCCGTCGGCCGCCCTTGAGGCCAGCGTGGGTGGACCGGGCTCCTCCAGCACGTTCCACACATGCTGATACCGCTTGCCCAGGATGCGGGCGATCTCGGCGCGGGGATAGCCGGCGGCGGCCAGGGCGCGGATCTTGCCGGCGACGGTCTTTTGGCTTCGTAGCAGGGCTTCCAGGTCGGGCGACATGGCGGTTCTCCGGTGCCTGGAAAACAGGTAGGTAGTTAGGTAGGTTGCGGCAAATGAGTCAAGCCGCCGGCCCCGCGACGAAAAAGACGGCTTGGCGACATTGCCGTTGCGTCTCAGCGCCGCTAGAAGACCGCGGCTTGCGCGCACGGCGAGGTTCCGCCGCTCGCGACGCAAGAATTGACCTTAGGTTTTGACGGGGTAGGGCGTGTCACGTCTGGTGATGAAGTTCGGCGGCACCTCGGTGGCCGACCTGGAGCGCATCCGCCGGGTGGCGCGCCTGGTCGCCGCTGAGGTGGCCACGGGCAAGCAGGTGGCGGTGGTGGTCTCGGCGATGTCGGGCAAGACCAACGAGCTGGTGGCCTGGACCGACGGCTCGGGCCGCGCGGCCCAGGGCCTGCCGGAGTCGGACGACGAGTACGACGCCGTCGTCGCCTCGGGCGAGCAGGTGACCGCCGGCCTGCTGGCCATGACCCTGCGCAACATGGGCCTGAACGCCCGCTCGTTCCTGGGCTGGCAGGTGCCGATCCTGACCGACGACGCCCACGGCCGGGCCCGCATCGAGGATATCCCGCCGGCCAATCTTGAGGCCTGTTTCGCGGCCGGCCAGATCGCCGTGATCGCCGGCTTCCAGGGTGTGACCTCCGACCAGCGCATCACCACCCTGGGCCGGGGCGGCTCGGACACCAGCGCCGTGGCCATCGCCGCGGCGGTGAAGGGCGACTGCGACATCTATACCGACGTCGACGGCGTCTACACGACCGATCCCCGGATCGAGAGCAAGGCCCGCAAGCTGGCCAAGATCTCCTACGAGGAAATGCTGGAAATGGCCTCGCTGGGGGCCAAGGTGCTGCAGACCCGCTCGGTCGAGATGGCCATGGCCCATCGCGTGCCGGTGCGGGTGCTGTCGAGTTTCGTCGAGCCGGGCGAAGCCCCGGGCCAAGGTACGATCGTCTGCGACGAGGAAGAAATCATGGAAAAGCGCATCGTCTCGGGCGTCGCCTATAGCCGCGACGAGGCCAAGATCACCCTGCTGGGCCTGCCCGACCATCCGGGCGTGTCGTCGCAGATCTTCGGCCGGCTGGCCGACGCCAACGTCAATGTCGACATGATCGTGCAGTCGCGCGCCCGCAGCGCCGACACCGCCAACATGGAGTTCACGGTCGGCAAGCGCGACGCCGTCCGCGCCGTCGAGATCGTCCGCAAGGCCCAGGCCGAGATCGGCTTCGAGGACGTGGCCGTCAACGAGGACGTCGCCAAGGTGTCGGTGATCGGCGTCGGCATGCGCAGCCACGCCGGCGTCGCCCAGTCGATGTTCCAGGCCCTGGCCGAGAAGAACATCAACATCCAGGTCATCTCGACCTCGGAGATCAAGATCTCGGTCCTGATCGACGCAGCCTACACCGAGCTGGCCGTGCGGGCCCTGCACGCGGCCTACGGGCTGGACCAGCTGTAGGAACGAACGCCGGAGGGACTCCCCTCCATTGGCTTCGGGATTTGGCGATTGGGGACAGGCACATGTGCCTGTCCCCGTCCGTTGTCGCGTTCTTCAACGTTAGCGAAACGTCGCGTTCTGACGGTATGAAGGGCCTCGAATCCCTTCCAGGAGCCCCCATGTCGGTCTTCCATTTCGATCCCGAGAAGAAGTCCGTCACCTTCGAGGGCGAGGCCGGGCTGGAGCTGCTGTACGACCTGCTGCTGCGCGCCAAGTTCGGCGACGGCTACGAAAAGCCCCTGCTGGTCAGCCCGTGGCTGGCCTCGCTGCTGCGCAAGCTGGACAAGGCCCTGCCCGACGACGGCCAGTGGTTCCCCGAACAGCCCGGCCGGCCGATCTTCGACGAGGACGACCTGCTGGCCATGGGCGACGCGGTGATCGAGGAAGGCCACACCGTCGGCTGGTGGACCATGACCGAGCCCGAGAAACGCGCCTATCTGCGCGAGGTGATCGCCGCCCCCCACCCCCTGACCGACGCCGAGGTCGAGTTCATCGAGGCCGACATCGACGCGGCGGTCGAGCAGGCCAAGCAACTGGTCGAGGCGATCGGCGAGCCGCTGGCGCTGCCCGGGCACGGCTGAAGAGCACGGCTGACAACGAGGAGAGGGCGGCGGCGATGGATCCTGGACTGAACGGCCGTCCCGCCCAGCTTTCCCTTCGCCGCTACGGCGCCGACGGCGACGCCCACGCCCATGACGACTTCGACCAGATCGTCCTGCCGCGCCGCGGGGTGCTGGAGATGGAGATCGACGGGCGCGGCGGCCGGGTTCAGGCCGGCCAGGCGGCCCTGGTGCGTTGCGGAACCCGCCACGCCTTCGCCGCCGACGGCGACAACCTGTTCGTGGTGGCCAATATCGGCGCGGACCTGATCGCCCCGTTCGAGACCCTTCGCGACCGCGCCTTCCTGCCGGTCAACGCCCCGGTGCGCGGCCTGCTGGATTTCGTCCGCGGCGACGCGGCGCGGCAGGTCGAGGACGAGGTGGCGGCCCTGTGGGCGCCGTTGCTGCTGCGGGCCCTGGCCGCCGGCGGTCCGGAACCGGATCCGCGCCTGGCCCGCGCCGCCGCCCTGATCGAGCGCGACTTCGCCCGGCCGCTGAGCGTCGGCGAGCTGGCGGCCGAAGCGGGCATGAGCCAGAGCCGGTTCTTCGCCGGTTTCGCGACGGCGTTCGGCCGCTCGCCGCACACCCAGCTGGCCGACACCCGCCTGCGCGCGGCCCAGCGCCTGCTGTCGGACACCCGCCTGTCGATCGCCGAGATCGCCGCGCGCACCGGCCATGCCGACCAGAGCGCCCTGACACGGGCGATGAAGACGCGGCTGGGCGTGACCCCGGCGAGGTGGCGGCGCGGCGCGCGCGGCTGATCTTTTTTCGGGAATTCTCGGACCCGATGTCGAAATCGCGCCCCCTGGTGCGACTTCTCCTCGAAGGCCCCGCGGGGGGCCTCGTGACGAGGAGCTGGATGATGATCACGATCAGTGCTTTCCGCTGGGTGCCGCCTTTCGCCCAAGGCATCGTGCGCGACCTGCGGGTGCGTTGGGCCCTGGAGGAGGCCGGCATTCCGTACCGGACCCGCCTGCTGGAGCAGGGCGAGCAGGGGACGGCCGCCTATCGCGAAATGCAGCCGTTCGGCCAGGTGCCCTACCTGCAGGACGGCGACTTCTTGATGTTCGAGAGCGGCGCCATCGTGCTGCACATCGCCGACCGCTCGCCGGCCCTGGCGCCGTCCGACCCGCAGGCGCGACTGCGCATGCACACCTGGCTGATCGCGGCGCTCAACTCGGTCGAGCCGGCCATCCAGAACCTGACCACCATCGACCTGTTCCACGCCGACGAAGCCTGGGCCAAGGCGCGCCGGCCGGGCGCCGAGGCCTTCGCGATCAGCCGGCTTGAGAGCCTGGCCGCCTGGCTGGACGGCCGCGAATACCTGTCGGACGACCGGTTCACCGCCGCCGACCTGATGATGACCACGGTGCTGCGCTTCCCGCGTCAGACGAACCTGGTGACCTCCAACCCGGTGCTGGACGCCTATGTCCGCCGCTGCGAGGCGCGGCCGGCGTTCCAACGGGCCCTGGCGGCGCAGATGGCGACCTACCAGGAGGCGGAGGCCGTCCAGGCGGTGGCCTGATCCGGTCAGCTCCAGAACGTGTCATCCCGGATCGGCGCGCTGCGCGCTTGTCCGGGATGACGCTGTCTTGTCGAGCCTGCGACCGGGTCGTTCCCCGGCGCTTTCGAGAGGTTCCGCCCAATGTCCGGGAGCTTTCGCCAAGCCTCGCGAGCTGGGCTCTGCTAACCCGTTCGCATGGACCATCGGCGGCGTCTTCTGATCGGACTTCTCTGCGGCCTGGTGGCGGGCGCGTTCTGGGGCGGGGTGTTCCTGGCGCCCCGCCTGCTGGCCGCCTTCACGCCGCTGCAGATGACCGCCGGGCGCTATGTCTGCTACGGCCTGGCCTCGGCCGTCCTGCTGGCGCCCGCCGGGCGCGGGGTGATGGCCCGCCTGACCCTGGCCGACTGGCGCGACCTGGCCGGCCTGAGCCTGCTGGGCAACATTGTCTACTATGTCTGCCTGGCGGTGTCGGTGCAGATCGCCGGCGTGGCCCCGGCCTCGCTGATCATCGGCCTCCTGCCCGTGACCATCACCCTGGTCGGCGCGAAACCTGGAGAAGGCGTGGCCCTGCGCCGACTGGCCGCGCCGCTGGCGCTGGTCGCCGCCGGGGTGGTCTGCATCAACGTCGCCGCCTTCCAGACCGCCCGTGAGGTCGGCGTCGGGCGGCTGGTCCTGGGCCTGCTGGCCGCGGTCGGGGCCCTGGCGGTCTGGACCGTCTACGCGGTCTGGAACGCCCGCCGGCTGGCCGCCACCCCACGCTTCAACAGCCACGAATGGTCGCTGCTGACCGGCGTGGTCACCGGCCTGCTGTCGCTGCTGCTGGTGATCCCGGCCTTCCTCGGCGGCGCGCCGCACCTTCCGGTCGGGTGGGCCCTGTTCTGGGGCGTCAGCCTGGCCGTGGCCTTGGGCGCCTCGGTGATCGGCAACGGCCTGTGGAACGCCGCCAGCCGCCTGCTGCCGCTCAGCCTGTCGGGCCAGCTGATCGTCTTCGAGACCCTGTTCGCCCTGCTGTACGGCTTCCTGCACGACGCCCGCTGGCCGCTGCCGCTGGAGATCGCCGCCATCGTCCTGATGCTGGCCGGGGTGCTGTGGTCGGTGCACCTGCACCGGCCCGACGAGAGCGGCGCCCACTGACGGGGACAGGCGGACCGACGGGGGCGGACCGACGGGGACACACACTCGCCATCGGACGCTGTAGGTCCTGCCGCGACGCCCCGGGGCGAGTGTGTGTCCCCGGTCAACATGACCGCAACCTGAACATCGCCATTCAGATCGGGTTCAAGGCGAGAATGCGACAAAGGTCCCAACAGCGCCGCACCGGACTTCTTCCGGCCTGACGCTCTCAAGGAGCAACGCCATGAAGACCTTTGGTAAGTTCACGAAGATCGCCGTCGCCGCGGCCGTGACCGGCGCCCTCGTCCTGCCCGCCTCGGCCGCCTTCGCCGGCGACCGCAACAACAAGACCGAGCGCGCCATCCTCGGCGCCGTGATCGGCGGCATCGCCGGCGCGGCCCTGTCGGACGGCGACCGAGGCGGCATCGCCATCGGCGCCGTCGCGGGGGCCGCCTTGGGCGCCTCGACCGGCCATGGCGACCGCTACGACCGCGACCATCGCTATTCCAGCGGCTATCGCGACAGCCGCTACGGCTACGGGTCCAGCTACAACAGCGGCTACGGCTACAACAGCGGCTATGGCCGCTCGGGCTACGACAACGGCTACGGCCGCTCGGGCTACGACGGCCGCGACCGCCGCGGCGACCGCTACAACACCGGCTACCGCTATGACGGCCGGGACGGCGGCGGCCGCTACGACGGCTATTACGGCCAGCGCCGCTAACGGCGTCCGCGCCTGAACGCTCCGGCGCCGTCCCTTCGGGGGCGGCGTCTTTTTTCGTGCGCGAACCACGATTAGGCCGCGAGCGAACGCTGTGCTGGCCGCGAAATCTGCTATAGCCCGGCTGAGGGCGATGCGGCTTCTTAACCTTCGACGCGTTCTGTCGGGACCAGCCGCATCGGACCATGGGGAGTGCGCGGGCAGACATGGCGGCGTCCGGGATCGCTGTTCGGGGACCACGCAGTCTGCTTCGGCAGATTCGCGAGGCCATGGCCGGAGGCGGGCCCGCCCAGGCCAAGCTCGACATGGTGGTGCGGACCATCGCCATCTCAATGGTCGCCGAGGTCTGTTCGATCTATCTGCGCCGCGCCTCGGGCGACCTGGAGCTGTTCGCCACCGAGGGCCTGTCGCGCGACGCCGTCCACGTCACCCGGCTGAAGCCCGGCGAGGGCCTGGTCGGCGAGACCATGCGCCTGGGCCGGCCGCTGAACCTGTCGGACGCCGCCAGCCACCCGTCGTTCTCGTACCGGCCGGAAACCGGCGAGGACCCCTACCACGCCTTCCTGGCCGTGCCGCTGCTGCGCGGCGGCCGCACCATCGGCGTCCTGGTCGTCCAGAACCGCACCGAGCGGGTCTATGACGAGGAAGAGGTCGAGGACCTGCAGATCATCGCCATGGTCCTGGCCGAGATGGTCAGCGCCGGCGAGTTGCTGGGTCTGACCGAGCTCAAGGACGTCGAGATCGCGCCGCACAAGCCCGAGCGGCTGAAGGGCGCGCGCTTCGCCGAGGGGCTGGCCTATGGCGTGGCCGTGCTGCACGAGCAGCCGGTGGCCCCCGAACAGCTGCTGTCCGACGACGCCCTGGCCGAGGAAGCCCGGCTGAAATGGGCGGTCGAGGCGCTGCAGACCCAGATCGACGAGATGCTGGAGGGCCAGCACGGTCTGGTCGGCGCCTCGTACGAGGTGCTCGAGACCTACAGGATGTTCGCCCACGACCGGGGCTGGAACCGGTCGCTGCAGGAGGCCGTGCGCTCGGGCCTGACCGCCGAGGCCGCGGTCGAGCGCGTCCGCTCCGAGCACCGCGCCCGCCTGGGCCAGGCCCGCGACCCCTATCTGCGCGAGCGCCTGCACGACCTGGAGGACCTCAACGACCGGCTGCTGCGCCACCTGTCGGGCGACGTCCACACGGTGCGGGTCCTGCCCGAGAACGCCATCCTGATCGCCCGGAACCTGGGTCCGGCCGACCTGCTGGAATACGACCGCACCAAGCTCAAGGGCATCCTGCTGGAGGAAGGCTCGGCCGCCAGCCACGCCGGCATCGTCGCCCGGGCGCTGGACATCCCCTGCGTCGGCCGCTTGGCCGGCCTGCGCGACCGGGTCAGCGAGGGCGACCCCGTGGTGGTCGACGCCGAAACCGCCGAGGCCTGGCTGCGGCCGCGCGCCGACGTGGTCAAGTCGCTGCAGGCCCGGATGGAGGTCCGCGCCCAGCGCAAGGCCGAGTTCGCCCGGATCCGCGACACGCCGGCCGTGACCAAGGACGGCGACAAGGTCACCCTGCTGATGAACGCCGGCCTGGCCGTCGATCTGGACATCCTGGGCGAGACCGGGGCCGAGGGCATCGGCCTGTTCCGCACCGAGTTCCAGTTCATGGTCGCCGAGGAGATGCCCCGGCTGGAGGCTCAGACGGCGCTCTACGAGAAGGTGCTGGAGGCCGCCAACGGCATGCCGGTGACCTTCCGCACCCTCGACCTGGGCGGCGACAAGCTGCTGCCGTACATGGAGCTGGAGCGCGAGGACAATCCGGCCCTGGGCTGGCGCGCCATCCGCATGGGCCTGGACCGACCGGCCCTGCTGCGCATGCAGATCCGCGCCCTGATCAAGGCCGCGCGGGGCCGCGAACTGCAGATCATGTTCCCGCTGGTGGCCAATGTGGACGAGTTCCGCGCCGCCCGCGCCTTCGTCGACCAGGAGGTCGCCTGGGCCCTGAAGCGCGGCCGGCCCGAACCGGCCCGCCTGGACGTCGGGGCGATGATCGAGGCGCCGTCGCTGCTGTGGCATCTCGACGCGCTTTTGCCGATGACCGACTTCGTTTCGGTCGGCACCAACGACCTGATGCAGTATTTGTTCGCCGCCGATCGGGGCAATCCAAGGGTTTCGGACCGCTACGATCCGCTGTCCCCGGCCGCCCTGCGCGCGCTGAAGACCATCCAGCAAGCCTGCGCCGACACCGGCACGCCGGTCTCGGTCTGCGGCGAGATGGCGGGGCGTCCGTTGGAGGCTTTCGCCTTGCTGGCCCTGGGTTTCGACCGTCTGTCTATGCCGCCCGCCGGCATCGGGCCGGTCAAGCAGATGGTGCTGTCCTGCGATCGCGAGGCCGCCCGCCGCAATGTCGAGGCCCTGCTGAAGACCTCGGCCGGCTCGCTGCGCGGCGAGGTCGAAACCCTGGCGCGCAAGCTCTACGTTGCTATCTAGACACGACGCGGATTAACCAAGCGCGGCCTTATAGTTTATTGAATCCCGCGACTTACTTTGATATCGACCATAAAGTATTAACAATTCCCGGTCAGTCTGGCCGGGATAGCGCGTCGGGCTCGTCCTCCCGGTGGGGCGAACATCTCCGGCGACGCGAATTTGGGGTCTCATGGCAGCCATGCCGCTGGATACGGGCAGGGTTTCGCACTTGCAGCTGGTCGCCGACGGCGAGCCCGAGGACGCGCCGATGGCCGCCCATCCGCCCTCCGTCGATGACGGCCCCGACATCGGTTCGGCCCTGCGCGCCGCCCGCGAATTCCGTGGTCTGTCGCTGCAGGACGTCGCCGACGCCACCCGCATCCGCCAGGGCTATATCGAGGCGCTGGAAGGCCTGCGCCTGGACGAACTGCCCTCGCGCCCGTTCACCATCGGCTACGTGAAATCCTACGCCAAGGTGCTGGGCCTGGACGGCGACGCCGCCGTGGCCCGCTTCAAGCTTGACGCGCCCGAGGACAGCGAGCCGCTGCGCGCGCCGGTCGGCGTACGCCACGAGCGCGATCCGCGACTGGGACTGATCCTGGCGCTGGGCGTGCTGGTCGTGGCCGCCATCGTGCTGTGGAACGTCGCCCAGCGCGCCATCGCCAAGGACACGCCGCCGGCCCTGGTGGCGCCGGCCCAGGCGACCGCCGTCGTCGCCACGCCGGCCGCGGTTCCGGTCGACCCCAACGCCGCGCCGGGTTCGGTGTCGCTGGGCGCGCCGCTGCCGGCCCCGGTCGAGTCGACCACGCCCGAGCCCTACAAGACCCCCGGCCTCGACGACGCCGCCGCCAACGGCGGTTCGGCCGACGCGGTCAGCGCCGCCTCCAAGGCCCGCGCGGCCGAGACGGCCAAGAGCGGCGTGGACGTCAGCCAGGTGCTCAATGTCGGCGCGCCGTTCCGGGCCAAGGGCGCGGTCTACGGCGCGGCCCAGGCCGAGGCCTCGGGCCTGGTGCTGCAGGCGCGCAAGCCCGCCTCGCTGACCGTGCACGACGCGGCCGGCGCGATCTACTTCACCCGCTGGATGGCGGCCGGCGAGGCGTTCCGCGCCCCGCGCAACGGCGGCCTGATCGCCGAGGTCTCCGATCCGGCGGCCTTCGAGGTCTATAACGCCGGCGCCCTGACCAGCCGTATGCCCGGTCCGACGGCCTCGCTGGGCAAGCTGACGGTGGCGCCGGCGGCTCCGGTCGCGGCTCAACCGTCGAAGCCGCAGGGCTGACAACGGTAGGGGACATGCCCTTGGGCGTGTCCCCATTCGCGTCCAAGGTTCTTCACGGCTCGCGCGCAGCCTGCTGATGGGGACACGCCCAAGGGCATGTCCCCGGTCAATTCTAGCTCCGTCGCCCACCCGATTTCGCGAACAGCAGGTCCGACCAGTTCCAACGGCTGGAGCCCAGGGCCAGGCGCGGCGCGCCGGGACCGTCGCTGAGCGAGATCAGCACCAGGCCGCGCATCGGGTCGTCGCGGCAGGCCTTGGGGGCGAAGGCCACCTCCAGCATGATCAGCTCGCGCACGCCGGCCAGGCCCTTGCCCTCCTGGCCCGGGCTCTGCACCCAGTCGCCGTTCCAGACCAGCACCGCCTTGCCCCGGGCCGCCGCCTCGGGGTGGACCTGGGCCAGGGCGGCGCGCACCCGCGGATTCTTGCGCAGGGCGTCCTGCAGCAGCCGGACCATGTCGCACCCGCCGCCGCCCGGTCCGTTCCCGGCGCCGCCGGCGCCTGATCCGCTGCCGGCGGTGGCCGCGCCGGCCAGCTCGGCCTCGCCTAGTTCGGCGACCACCATCGGCTTGGGCGCGGGTTTGGCGGGCAGGGGCTCGACCTGGGGCGGCGGGACCAGGCGCGGCGGGCGGACGGGCAGCCTGGGCGGCGAGACCTTGGCTGGGGCCGGATCGCCGGCCGGCTCGGGGGCCAGCTTCGGCGGCTCGGGCGGCGGAGGCGGCGGCGGTTCGTACAGGGCGACGGAGATCGGATCGGGCTCCGGCGCCATCGGCGGCTGGACCCGCACCGCCAGAAGGGCCAGCAGCAGGGCGCCGTGGGCCGCGACGCTGAACAGGCCGGCGACCAGGCCGTCCGCCTTCGCCCGCCGGCGGGGACGCGGCGTCGGGACCAGGGGATCATAGGCCTGCGGTCGCCCGCTCATCGAAACTCCGCTTTTTCGGCGCATTGGGGCGCCCGTGGGACCGTCCAGAGACCACCCGCCCGCGTCAGGATCGTGGCGCCCGCGACATTTCCGTGATCCCCTTGGGTTCCGCCGCCAAACGCCTTAGATTGGCGGCATGGCCGCAGACCACACCCACCTCCGCCCCTGGCGCTCGATCGAGCGCCGGCAATCGCGCAAGATCCGCGTCGGTAATGTCGAGGTCGGCGGCGACGCGCCGATCTCCGTCCAGTCGATGACCAACACCCTGACCAGCGACGCGGCGGCGACGCTGGAGCAGATCCGCCAGCTGGAGGAGGCCGGCGCCGACATCGTCCGCGTCAGCTGCCCCGACACCGACTCGACGGCGGCCTTCAAGACCATCGCCCGCGAGTCCAAGGTGCCGCTCGTGGCCGACATCCACTTCCACTACAAGCGCGGCATCGAGGCGGCCCAGGCCGGCGCGGCCTGCCTGCGGATCAATCCGGGCAATATCGGCTCGCCAGATCGGGTGCGCGACGTCATCCAGGCGGCCCGCGACCACGGCTGCTCGATGCGGATCGGCGTCAACGCCGGCTCGCTGGAGCGCGACCTGCTGGAAAAGTACGGCGAGCCGTGCCCCGACGCCATGGTCGAGAGCGCGCTGAACCACGCCCGCATCCTGCAGGACCACGACTTCCACGAGTTCAAGATCAGCGTGAAGGCGTCGGACCCGTTCATGACGGTGGCCGCCTATTACCAGCTGGCCGAGCGCATCGACTGCCCGCTGCATCTGGGCGTCACCGAGGCTGGGGCCCTGCGCACGGGCACGGTCAAGTCGTCGATCGGCATCGGCTCGATGCTGTGGGCCGGCATCGGCGACACCATCCGCGTGTCGCTGGCGGCCGACCCGGTCGAGGAGATCAAGGTCGGCTTCGACATCCTCAAGTCGCTGGGCCTGCGCCATCGCGGCGTCAACATCATCGCCTGTCCGTCCTGCGCCCGTCAGGGCTTCAACGTCATCAAGACGGTCGAGGCGCTGGAAGCGCGCCTGGCCCACATCAGCGAGCCGATGTCGCTGTCGATCATCGGCTGCGTGGTCAACGGCCCCGGCGAGGCGCTGATGACCGACCTGGGCTTCACCGGCGGCGGGGCGGGTTCGGGCATGGTCTACATGGCCGGCAAGCCCGACCACAAGCAGTCCAACGACGGCATGATCGACCACATCGTCGAACTGGTCGAACAGCGCGCGGCCCAGCTGAAGGCGGCCGCCGAGGCGGAAGCGATCGCGGCGGAGTAGGGCGCGCCGCTTGCCCCCTACGGGCCTTCGGCCGTCTTCCCCCAGAGGGGGAAGAGCCTTGAGGTCGACGCCGTGCGCTCCGCCCCCATGGGGGCGGACAGGCGGCGAAGCCGCCAGATGGGGGCAAGTGATCACCCCAGCGACGTCTGGATCGGCACGCCGCCCTTGATCGCCAGCGTCACCGGCGTGCGCTCGGCGACGTCGGCCAGGCGGGCCAACTGCGCCTCGTCCAGCGGTCCCGCCGGGACCAGCACTCGCTCGATCCGCGGCGGGGTCTCGCCGCCATGGTAATGCAGGCGCACCTCCAGGGCCTCCAGCGGCCACTGCTTGTGCTCGGCGTACATCTTCAGGGTCATGGCCGTGCAGGCGCCCAGGGCCGAGAGCAGCAGGTCGAACGGCGCGGGCCCGACGTCGGCGCCGCCATTGCGCTCGGGCTCGTCGGCCGTCAGGGCGTGGCGGCCGGTGGTGATGGCGGTGGCGTAGTGGGCGTCGCTGATGCGAGCGGTGGCGGTCGCCATGGCGGCTCCTCGTGGTTCTTGAAGCGAATCCTGCGGCGATGGTGTCAGGCGCCCTCGCGCCGGCGGCTAGAACAAATCGGCGGAAACCTCAGATCACCGCCCGCGACCGCTCGTCCGCGCCCGTCAGCGCCGCGGCGACCACCCTCAGGCCCCGCTCCAGCTCGGCCCGGTCCCGCGCCGCCCCCAGGCAGAGGCGCACGCCGCTCTCCAGGCCCGGCTCGACGATCGGCGCGGCGGGCGGGGTGACCTCGACGCCGCCGCGCAGAGCGCGCCCGGCCAGGCGCTCGGCGTCCAGCTCGCCCATCGGCAGCCAGACGTGCGGGCTGAAGGCGGAGGCCGGAGTCTCGATGGCCGAGCTCAGGATCGCGCGGGCCAGGGCCAGGCGCTGGCCCATCTCGTCGCGGATCTCGCCGGCGATCGCCTCGGCCGCGCCGTCCTCGATCCACTGGGTGGCGATCAGGGCGCCGAAGTTGGGTGGGGCGTAGAACTGGGCGCGCACGGCGTGGACGACGCGCTCGAACAGGTCGCCGAGCGGAGCCAGCAGGAAGCCGACCCGCAGGCCGGGGGACAGCGACTTGGAGACGCCGGACACGTGGATCGTCCGCTCGGGCGCCAGTTCGACCAAGGCGGGCAGGGGATCGCCGCCGAAGATCGAATAGATGCCGTCCTCGATGATCCACAGGTCGCGTCGACGCGCCACGGCCACGATGTCGGCCCGGCGCGCGGCGCCCATGATCCGGCCGGTGGGATTCTGCAGGGTGGGCAGCACGAATACCGCCTTGGCCCCGTTCGCCGCCGCCCGGTCCAGGGCCTCGGGCAGCAGCCCTTCGCCATCCATGGCCACCCCGGTCAGCCGATAGCCGGCATGGCTGGCCAACACCCGCGCGCCGGGGAAGGTGGCGGCCTCGCACAGCACCTCGTCGCCGGGCCGGCACAGGGCGGCCAGGGCCAGGCTCAAGGCCTGCTGGGCCCCGGCGCAGCAGATCACCTGGCGCCAGTCGGCGCGCTCGACGCCGGCCGTGCGCGACAGCCAGATCGCGAAGGCCCGGCGGTGCGCGTCCAGTCCTGTCGAGGGGGCGTAGGCCAGGTTGTCGAGCAGGTCGGGCCGGCGCTGCAGCCGGGCCAGGGTCTGGACAATCCGCGCGCTGGCGGCGCCGACTGGGGCGATGTTCTGGGAGAGATTGATCGGCCCGGGATCCTCGGTCGCCAGGCCCGGACCCTGGCCGAGCGAGCTGCGCACGAAGCTGCCGCGCCCGACATGGGCCTGAACCAGCCCGGCCTTCTCGGCCTCGACATAGGCGCGGGTGACCGTGCCCAGGCCCAGGCCCAGGCGGTGGGCCAGGTCGCGCTGCGGCGGCAAGCGGGCGCCGTCGCTGAGGACCCCCGAGGCGATGTCCCCCCGCAGGGCGTCCAACAGGCGCTCGTACAGGGGCGCCTGGCCCGGAGGCAGGGTCGGGGTCCAGCCGGCCATCGGCGATCTCCAAAATTGTCACTGATGCAATATACGCTTTGACTCAAGATGCAATCGGCAAGATGACCGTGACATTCCGCCTCCGGTTCCTGCTGTCGTCCGGCACCGGCGTCTTCGAGGAGTGTCCGCCATGACCGCCCAATTGCTGCTCGCCTTCGTCCTGTTCGCCTTCGCCACCGCCGGCACGCCCGGCCCCAACAACATGATGCTGCTGGCCTCGGGGGCGAACTTCGGCTTCCGCCGCACGGTGCTGCATATCCTGGGGATCAGCGTCGGTCTGGGCGTGATGGTGGCGGCCATGGGCCTGGGCCTGGGCGGCGTCTTCAAGGCCTGGCCGGTGCTGCACGAGGTGCTGCGCTGGGTCGGCGGCGGCTACATGCTGTGGCTGGCCTGGAAGATCGCGACGACCAGGACGGTCGCGGACAAGGGCCCCGGCGCCCGGCCGATGACCTTCCTGCAGGCCGCCGCCTTCCAGTGGGTCAATCCCAAGGCCTGGGCCATGGCCCTGACCGCGGCCACCACCTACACGCCCGAGGGCTCGACGATCGGCGTGTTCCTGGTGGCCGGGACCTTCATGCTGGTCGGCGCGCCGTGCAGCGCCGCCTGGGCGGGCTTTGGCCAGGGCATGCGGCGGTTCCTGGACCGGCCGCCGGTGCTGCGGGCCTTCAACCTGACCATGGCCGCCCTGCTGGTCGTGTCGCTGTACCCGCTGGTGGTCGAGACCCGGCCGGCCGGGGCGTCGAAGGAAGCGCCGCGCCTGCTGGCCGACCTGCCGCCGACGCCGCGCTGGCCGTCGCGGGGGTAGGGCGGCGGCAATGAGCGCCTAACATTTGGAGAGCTGTCAGCGGCTTGTAATCCGTTGTCATCCCGGAAGCCTCGCAGAGGCTGTCCGGGACCCAGGGGACTGGGTAGGAGCGGTGCGGCTCACCTGGATCCCGGCTCTCCGCTTCGCTGCGGCCGGGATGACAACCCTGGGATGGCGCGTCAATTGATCCGGACCCTAGACCGCATTACCGAACCTTAAGTGGTCTGGCGCCGTCGGTTGAGGTCTGGTGCGGCTGCCGAAATCCGGAGCCCTCCATGTCCCTCGCCGTCCGTTCCATCCTGCTCGCCGGGCTTCTCCTGGCGGGAAGCGCCGCCGCCAATACAGCCCAGGCCGCCGTCACCCCCGTGCCGGTCGGCCAGCCGCTGGCCCGCTTCGCCAACCTCAAGCCCGGCGTGCACCGCTACCTGCGCTTCAGGCAGGTCGGCGATACCATCCGCGTCGCCGACGTCTGGACCCGCGAGGTCCGCTTCGAGGACCGGGACGGCCAGCGCCGCCTGCACATCGTCCAGCACTGGGACGGGGTCGGCGCCACGCCATCCGACCGCCAGCTGGACAGCTGGTTCGAGGTCGGCACCTTCCGGCCCCTGACTCATGTCCGCCGTTCGCAGAAGGACGGGGTGTCGAAGGTCGAGGGCTTCGTCTTCCGCCCCGACCGGATCATCGGCCTGAAGGACCTCCCGGACAACGCGGCCAAGGACTATGACGTCGCCTCGCCCCAGCCGAGCTTCAACTTCGAGACCGACATGGAGTTCCTCCAGGCCCTGCCGCTGGCCAAGGGCTACGAGGCCAGCATCGTCTTCCACCATCCGGGCGGCGGCCCGCCGGCTTCCTATGTCTTCAAGGTGGCGGGGTCGGAGGTGCTGGACCTGCCGGGCGGCGGCAAGGTCGACTGCTGGGTGGTGACCGCCGACTACAACCACCCGGAGATGGGCGTGACCCGCTTCTGGTTCGCCAAGGGCGGCCAGGTGATGATCAAGCAGGTCTCGCCGCTGCCGGACGGGTCGGGGGTGATGGGCAAGACCCTGATGTACTGAGGTTTTGCGTGTGTCCGGACGGGGACAGGCGCATGCGCCTGTCCCCAATCCAGAGCGCGGGGCTTGCTTGAAAGCGCGCATCGGCCCCAGATCGGACCTTCATGAAAGGTCTCTGCCCATGCGTCCGCTGCTTCTCGCCGCCCTGATCGCCCCAATGGCCGTTTGGGCCGCGACGCCTGCCCTGGCTCAGGACCTGAAGGTCACGGTCCAGGGGCGCGACTCCGTCACCCTGGCGTCCGCCGACCTGGCCGCCCTGCCGCGGGCCAAGGCGACGTTCACGGCCCACGGCAAACAGATCACCTACGAAGGCGCGCTGCTGAACGCCGCCCTCAAGCAGGCCGGGGTCGTGTCGGGCGACCGGCTGATGGGGCGCTACCTGAACCAGGTAGTGACGGCCAAGGGTTCGGACGGCTTCACCGCGACCTATTCCCTGGGTGAGACCGACCCGATCTACCGGACCAATCCGGTGATCATCGCCGACCGCAAGGACGGCCAGCCGCTGGACGCCAAGGAAGGACCCTACCGCCTAGTGGTCGACGGCGACCTGCGCCCGGGGCGCTCGGTGCGGCAGGTGGTGTCGGTGGAGGTGAAGGCGGTTCCGTAGATCGGGACGGGGACAGGCGCATGCGCCTGTCCCCAATCCGAGCCGCGGCCTAGCTCTGCACCGGCCCCAGATAGTCCAGCTTGCCGATCTGCACGCCCTTGTGGCGCAGGATGTCGTAGGCGGTGACCACGTGGAAGAAGAAGTTCGGCAGGGCGAAGCCGAACAGGTAGTCCTCGCCGGTGAAGGTCAGGGCGCCGCCCGGCAGCTTCAGTTCCACGGTGCGGTCCTCGCTGCCCTCGAAGGCCACGGCGTCGACGCTCTGGATATAGGCCAGGGTGTCGGCCACGCGCTTCTGGAGCTGGGCGAAGCTGGTCTCTTCGTCGGGCATGGCAGGGGCCTCGACGCCGGTCAGCCGGGACACCGCGCCCTTGGAGGCGTCCGAGGCGCGCTGGACCTGGCCCGACAGCGGCAGCATGTCGTCGGTCAGGCGGGCGGCCACCAGTGTGTCGGGATCCAGGCCCTGGGCCTTGGCGTGGGCCTCCCCTTTCTCGAGAAGGGTCGCCAGCACCTTGAGGGCGCGGACGAAGACGGGGACAGAGGCGCGGTGCATCGACAGGGGCATGGAGGGCTCCGAAAGGCGGACGCGGGCGGGGGATGTTTCGCCGCCCCCGGCAGATAGGGGCGCAAGGCGCAGCTTTACAGGTCCGCCCCCGCCAAGGGGTGACGCGAGGCGCTCGGAGCGGTAGAGAGACCGCCCGTTCCTCCACAGCGTGACGTTCCCCCTTGCGACTGCCCCAGGCCCGCCTCGACCAAGTTCTCGATCGCTTCCGCGAAGTCGAAGCCCGCATGGGTGCGGCCACCGACGGGGCCGAGATCGTCAAGCTCTCCAAGGAGCACGCCGAGCTGCGCCCGGTGGCCGAGGCCGTCGAGGCCCTGGCCAAGCTGAGCGCCGAGCGCGCCGACCTCGAGGAGATGGCCGGCGACCCGGAGATGGCGGCCATGGTCGCCGACGAGATCCGGGCCCTGGACGAGAAGCTGCCGGTCATGGAGCGCGAGCTGGCCCTGATGCTGGCCCCGCGCGACAAGGACGAGAACGCGTCCGCCATTCTCGAAGTCCGGGCCGGCACGGGGGGCGACGAGGCGGCCCTGTTCGCCGGCGACCTGTTCCGCATGTACCAGCGCTACGCCCAGCTGCAGGGCTGGAAGGTCGAGGTCGACAGCGTCTCCGAGGGCGAGATGGGCGGCTACAAGGAAATCATCGCCTCGGTCACCGGCGACGGCGTGTTCGGCCGCTGGAAGTTCGAGAGCGGCGTGCACCGTGTGCAGCGGGTGCCGGCCACCGAGGCGCAGGGCCGCATCCACACCTCGGCGGCCACCGTCGCGGTGCTGCCCGAGGCCGAGGACGTCGAGATCGAGATCAACGACAGCGACCTGCGCATCGACACCTACCGCTCGTCTGGGGCCGGCGGCCAGCACGTCAACAAGACCGACTCGGCGGTGCGCATCACCCACCTGCCGACCGGCGTGGTGGTGACCAGCTCGGAAAAGAGCCAGCACCAGAACCGCGCCCGGGCGATGAAGAACCTGAAGGCGCGGCTCTACGACATGCAGCGCGAGGCCCTGGACACCGCCCGCTCGGACGCCCGCAAGAGCCAGGTCGGCAGCGGCGACCGCTCCGAACGGATCCGCACCTACAACTTCCCGCAGGGCCGGGTCACCGACCACCGCATCAACCTGACGGTCTACAACCTGCCCAAGGTGATGGAAGGCGACGCCCTGGACGACATCATCAAGCCGCTGATCGCCGAGGACCAGGCCGCCCGCCTGGCCAGCCTGGAAGAGGGCGGGTTCTAGCCGGACCGCCGCCGCGCGTTTCGCGACAGACGCTTGCGGCTGTCGCCCGCCGCCTTTCCGAATTCATAGCAAAGCCCTCCACGACACGGCTTTCGAGGGCCTGCGAACGCTTCCGGGCGCCGCGAGCGTCCGATCCGCCGTTTCATTTCGGCGACGCAACGCAATCTCTCGACACGAAACCGACATCGCGGCTATCGTCCCGTTTAGCGGGAATTCGTCCCATAATATGAAATACCAATTCCAGCCGGAACTGCTCGGCGGGCCGGATCTTACGTCGCGGCGTCGGCGGTGTCGTTCCGGTGAGTCCTTTCGACGGAGGGGTCCTCTTCTGCAAACGCGTGGCTTGCTCATGACCCGAACGCCGTTTGGCGAGACCTTCCGTTTCAATGTCTGGGGCGACGAGGCCAGCGACGACCTGGGCTTCACCCTGGCCGATCCGGCGGCGCCGCGCCTGGACCTGGAGATCGCGGCCGTCGAGCGGGCCCAGGTCCTGGCCTTCGCGCCCGAGAGGCCGAACGGCGGGGCGATGCTGGTCCTGGCGGGCGGCGGCTACACCCAATTGATGCTGGGCAAGGAAGGCGTCGAGGTGGCGCTGTGGCTGAACGGCCTGGGCTACTACGCCTTCGTCCTGGTCCACCGCTTCCCCGACGCGGCCGGCGGCCCGCAGGCGCCGGTCGATGACGCGATCGAGGCGATGCGGCTGATCCGCGCCCGGGCGTCGGGCCTGGGCGTGGATGGCGGGCGGGTGGGCGTCCTGGGCTTGTCGTCCGGCGGTCACCTGGCCGCCTGTCTGGCGACCGCCTATCCGGACGCCTGGACCGCGCCTGTCTCGGCGGCGCCGGAGCAGAGCGCGCGGCCGGACGCCCTGGTCGTCGGCTACGGGCCCATCTCGACCAACGCGGCGGGACGGGGCGTGGTCGCCGACAAGCCGCCCCTGGAGCCGGCGCAGAAACAGGCATTGTACGAGGCCCTGCAGCCGGACGCGGGGCTGATGGCCGATCCGCCGCCGGCGTTCATCGTCTACGCCGCCGACGATCCGGTCGTGCCGATCGAGAACGGACTGCGCCTGCAACGCGCCTGGCTGGATCGCGGCGCCCACGCCGAACTGCACGTCTTCGCCCAGGCCCCGCACGGCTTCGCCCTGCGCACGCCGCAACTGCCGGTCGGCGCCTGGCCGACGCTGTGCGCCCGCTGGCTGGAGGCGATGGGGGTTTAGGGCGAGATCCCGTGGCGCCCAAAGTCGTCATCCCGGAAGCCTCGCAGAGGCTGTCCGGGACCCAGGTGAACCGCACCGCATCAGCCCAGTCCCCTGGGTCCCGGACAAGCGCTCCGCGCTTTCCGGGATGACAACCCGATTTCGGAACTTTGATGCCGGGCCGATCAATCGGAGCGGACGCTACAGCCTCTTCTCCATCACCACGAACGACAGTTCGCGCCGGGGCTGGCCGCGCTCGCCGACCGGGAACGGCTTGGTCTCGCCGGTCAGGACGTAGCCCCGGCGCTGGTACCAGGCGATCAGGGTGTCGCGCAGGTGGACGACGGTCATGCGCACCCGCTTGGCGCCGCGACCCTGGGCGTAGGCCTCGCCGTGGGCCAGCAGGGTCCGGCCCAGCTGGCGGTCCTGCAGGTCGGGGCGGATGGTCAGCATGCCCAGGTACCAGGCGTCCGCGACCTCGGCGTCCGGCTCGATCCAGACACAGCCCAGCAGCGGGCCGCCATCCTCGTCGCGCAGGGTCAGCAGCACCGCGCCAGGCGCGTCGGCCAGGTCCTGTTTGAGGTTTTCCAGGTCGATCCGCTGGCCGTCGATATAGCCGGCCTCGGTGGTCCACCCGGCCTGGGCGCCCTGGCCGCGATAGGCGGAATTGACCAAGGCCACGATGGCGGGGAAGTCGGTTTCGAGAGCGGGGGCGAAGATCATGGGTTTGATTTAGAACATTCGTCGCTCGACTGAACCCTGATTTTTTCCGCTCATCCCGGCGAATGCCGGGACCCATATGGAATGGCTTTGAGGCTGACGCCGAGAGCGCTGAGCTGATCCAGTCAGACCCTCCGCTACGGGATCTGGATCCCGGCATTCGCCGGGATGAGCGGGGTTTTTGATGCTCAACTGGACGGCGCGTCCGGCGGGCGCTTGGTCTTGCTCCAACCGGTGGCGTGGCCCCAGTAGCGGCCGGACACCCGCTTGACCGTGCCCGCCTCGCGCTGGAGGAACTCCCAGGGGTGGAAGGCCAGGCCCACGGTGTCGGCCATGGCCGCGCCGCGCTGGCCCATCGGCTTTTCCGGACCGGTGGTGGAGTCGATGGCGGTCTGGTGCTCGATCTCGGCGTTCAGCTCGGCCCCGACCAGCACGGTCATGATCGAAAACCACATCCAGACCATGAAGGCGATCACCGCGCCCAGCGGGCCATAGGTGGCGTCGTAGTGGGCCACGCGGTTGACATAGACCGAGAACACCAGCGATCCGCCCAGCCAGGCCGCCGCCCCGAACACCGCGCCCCAGATCACCCAGCGCCAGCGGGGCCGGGCGCGGCAGGGGGCGAAGCGGTACAGCATGGCGAAGGCGAAGGCCGTCACCGCCAGCACGATCAGCCAGCGCAACGGGATCCAGAACGGCGCCGCCGCGCTCAGCCCGATCCGCTCGAACACCACCGGCGCGGCGATCAGCACGCCGGCCAGCACCACCGCGTACAGCAGGGCGCAGAAGGTGAAGGCGTAGGTCCACGCCGTCTTGGTGACGTAGTTGCGCTTCTCGTCCTCGTCATAGGCGATGTTCAGCCCGTCGAAGAGCGCCTTCATGCTGGCGTTGGCCGACCAGAGCGATAGCAGCAGGCTGAGCATGAAGGCCACGCCCAGCTTGGTCTGCTCCTGGCTGGCCAGGCGCAGCATCTGCTCGCCGATGATGTTGACGACGCTGGCGGGGAAGACGCTGGACATCTCCTGCAGCTGCTTCTCGACCGCCCCGACGTCGGCGAACAGGCCGTACAGCGAGACGAAGGCGCCGATGGCCGGGAAGATGGCCAGCAGGGTGTAGAAGGTCACGCCCCCGGCCACGGCGGGCAGGCGGTCGACGCTGATCTCGCGGAAGGTGCGCCACAGGATGTCGCGCCAGCCCAGGACGGGAATGCGGTGCGGATGCCGGGCCGCCCGGCCACGCATCGGCTCGGCCCGGTCGAAGTCATGGGGCGGCATGGCCCGGTCCTCGGACAGGCCGGGCGGATGGTCCAGCGGCGTCTCGTTCGGCGCGTGGCCGGACCGGGGTTTGGGCAGGACGAAGGGGACCAGGGCCAGCAGGGCGATCCAGGGCGCCAGGTGGTAGGGGCGAGAAGCGATCCACGACCGTATCGGGCGTCGCGGAACGGTGTCTGTCATGGCCTGGCCCTCCGCTGGGGGAACACGTCCGGCCCGGCTCCGTTCCGCGCGGTCAGGCTTCACCTTGCCAAGCTCCGAGTCATCGACGACCTTGCGCGTCATGCAAGCCCAGGTCGTCAGCCTCTATCGCCACCCCGTCAAGGGGTTCACGCCCGAGCGCCTGGACCGGGCCGAGCTGGTCGCGGGCCAATGCTTTCCCTGCGACCGCCTCTACGCGGTCGAGGACGGGCCCAGCGGCTTCGATCCCGAAGCGCCCGCCCACATCCCGAAGATGAAGTTCACGGTGCTGGCCAAGATCCCGACCGTGGCCAAGGCGCGGACGGCCTATGACGAGGCGACCGGGATTTTCAGCGCCAAGGCCGAGGGGCTGCCCGACTTCTCCGGCGACCTGCGCGGCGACGAAGGGCGGCGCGGGTTCGAAACCTGGCTGGCGACGTTGCTGGACGGCGAGATCAAGGGGCCCCTGCGCGTGATCGCCGGGTCGGGCGACTACCGGTTCATGGACAGCCGCGGCGGCTATGTCTCCGTCGTCAACCTGGCCAGCGTCCGCGACCTGGCCGACAAGCTGGGTCGGCCCGTCGACCCCCTGCGCTTCCGCGCCAACCTCTATGTCGAGGGCTGGCCGGCCTGGGTCGAGAACGACTGGACCGGCCGGATGATGCGGGTGGGCGAGGCGAGGGCGCAGGTGCTCAAGCCGATCGTCCGCTGCGCCGCCACCCACGTCGACCCGGTCACAGCCGAGCGCGACATCGAGCTGGTCAAGGCCCTGTTCGACCACTACGGCCACATGTTCTGCGGCGTCTACCTGAAGGTGGAAGAGGGCGGTGCAGTGCGCGAGGGGGATGGGGTGGTGGTGATTTGACGCCTCAATGCAGGTTGCGCGCGAAGTCCATGTTCTGGTGCAGAACGCGCATGATCAGGATGTCGGTCGAAACTTGCCTGTAGAAGATGGCGTGTGAGCCCGACAGGCGTTTGCGATAGCCGGGCCTGATGTCTTCACATGACGCGCCGATCAATGGATCTTCGGCGATGGAGACCATTGCTTCGTTCAGAGCGCGAATGTAGTCGTCAGCCTGATCCGCGCCCCAGTTTTGCGCGGAATAGAGCCAGATCTCAGCCATGTCGCGTTGCGCGGCCGGTGAGAGGCGATAATACCTCATCGCGCGTTGAACGCCTTGCGCTGCTCCGCCAGAAAGCTCTCGATTTCAAACTCCGTCGGTTCGCCGCTTTCTTCCCCTTCGATCAGCGCCGCGCGCAACGCCGCCAGGCGGGCTTCCTGGTGCTCCAGCAGCCGCAACCCCGCGCGCACGACCTCGCTGGCCGAGCTGTAGCGGCCGTCGGCGACCTGGCCTTCGATGAAGGTCTGGAAGTGCTCGCTGAGAACGATCGAGGTATTCTTGCTCATCGGATCCTCCGGTCAGCCAAAATACCAAAAACTGGTACCGACTTCAAACTCGCCCCGACGGCGATGACGCGCTAAGGAGCCGCCCATGACCCTGACCCTCGTCAAAGCCTGGAACGCCGCCAAGGATCGTCTGAAGACCGTTCAGATCGACCAGCCGGCCATCGACGCCCGCCTGCTGCTGGAAGTGGCCGCCGACGTCACCCGCACCGACATCATCACCGATCCCTATCGGGTGCTGACCGAAGCCCAGATGGCGACGCTGGACGACTTCCTGAACCGCCGCGCCCGCCGCGAGCCGGTCAGCCACATCATCGGCCGCAAGGGATTCTGGAAGATCCTGCTGCAGGTCAACAAGCACGTCCTGACCCCGCGTCCCGAGACTGAGGTCATCGTCGACGAGGTGCTCAAGGCCTTTCCCGAGAATATGGAATTTAAGATGTTGGACCTGGGCGTCGGCTCGGGGACGATCCTGCTGGCGGTGCTGGCCGAGCGCCCGGCCGCCAAGGGGCTGGGCGTCGACGTCTCCGAAGAGGCCCTGGCCGTGGCCCGCGAGAACGCCGCCAACCTGGACCTGGCCGGGCGGACAGCCCTGCTGCGCGGCGACTGGACCAACGGCCTGGGCGACGACAGCTTCGACCTGGTGGTCTCCAACCCGCCCTACATCGCCACCCACGTCATCGAGACCCTGGAGCCGGAGGTCCGTGACCACGAGCCGCGCCTGGCCCTGGACGGCGGCCCCGACGGCCTGGACGCCTATCGCTTCCTGGCCGGCGAGATCCTGCGGGTGCTCAAGCCCGGCGCGATGTTCGCCGTCGAGATCGGCTACGACCAGTCCCAGGCGGTGGAGACCCTGTTCAAGCAGGCCGGCGCCCAGAACGTGCGGACCATCAAGGATCTGTCCGTCAACGACCGCGTTGTCACCGGTACGAAATAGAGGCGGAAGCCTCCGCTCGAAAAATCCCTTGGAAACCCTGGCGTGAGGCGGTAGACGAATAACGTCTCCTTCCAAAACGCCGGGTGACGGGAACAGCGGTCGTCTCGATGACCGTTAAGACTCCCCCGGCAGGCGCGAACGGCCGAACAGGCTGATCGCCGCGCCCGAACCGGGCGGAGGCTCTACGGAAACCAGCGTCTCTAGAACATCGAAGGCAGACCCTAACCGGGTTCACCCCGCTCCAGAGGCCAAACACCGGACGCGCAGATCGCCGCCGGACAGGTTCAGAAGAGAAGATGAGAGATTTCAAGGGCATGAAGCGCCAGCGCGGCCGCAACAATCGCGGCGGCACGGGTAGCGGCGGCAAGCCTCAGCAGCACAACGCCAACCGGGCTTTCGATTCGAACGGCCCCGAAGGCGTGAAGGTTCGCGGCGCGGCCCAGAGCGTCTACGAGAAGTACCAGCAGCTGGCCCGCGACGCGACGTCGTCCGGCGACCGGGTCCTGGCCGAGAACTACCTGCAGCACGCCGAGCACTATTTCCGCGTCCTGCGCGCCATCCAGCCGAATCGGCCGGTCAGCGACATCATCGGCAAGGACGCCTATTCGGCCTACGAGATCGACTTCGAGGCCGAGCCCGAGGAACAGTCCGAAACCCCCGAGACGACCCAGGCCGAGACTCCGGCCGACGGCGGCGACGGCGAAGGCCAGGGCGGCGAACAGCGTCGCGACCGGTTCGAGAACCGTCCCCGCGACGATCGCCCCAGAGAAGGGCAACGCGACGACCGTCCGCGCGACAACAACCAGAACCGCGACCGCTTCGAGGGCCAGCAAGGCCAGGGCCAGAGCCGCCGCGACCGCTGGCGCGACCGTGACGACCGTCCTCGCGACGGCCAGCGCGACGATCGTCCCCGTGATGACCGGCCCCGTGATGACCGCCCTCGCGAAGATCGCCCGCGGGACGACCGTCCGCGCGATGACCGGCCTCGTGAAGAGCGCGCGCCGCGGGAAGACCGCTTCCGCGACGACCGTCCGCGTGACGACCGTCCCCGCGAGGAGCGGGTCCGTGAAGAGCGTCCGGCCGCCGTCGAGGCGACCGAGGCCGCGCCGAGCGAAGGCCGCCGCGAACGTCCGCGCCGGGAACGGGCGCCGCGCGACCGCGACCCGATGGCGGTGATCGAGCCCCAGGCCACGCCGCTGACCAGCGAGGCTCCGGCTTCGCCGCTGCTGCGCGGCCAGGACGGCGACGTCAGCCACGCCCCGGCCTTCCTCGGCCGCAAGTCGACTCGCGCCGAGGCTCCGGCCGAAGCCGCGCCCGTCGCGCCAACCGCCGACGAGGGCGAGGCCCCGGCCAAGCCCAAGCGCCGCCGCGCCCCGCGCAGCTTCGAAAGCGCCACGCCGGGGTCGGAAGAGGCGTAACGTCTTTTGGTGGCCCGGCGCGCTGGGCGACCGCCTCCGTGCTTTCACCCATCATCCCGGGCCTCGCGCCCGGGATTTCCGCACGGGCCGCGATCCAGCGTTAATTGGTCGGTTCGGCGGGATGATCCGGCGCGCCTGACGAGAGCAGCGCCTTGCTCTTCAGACCCAGCTGTTCCCGGATCCGCCTGGCCAGATCCTGGGTCTCCGAGACCGTCATGGCGCCGGCGATCTGCAGGCTGAATCCCGTGATCGGCTCCGTCAGATAGGGATCCGACAGCAGGACGCCGCCCAGGCAGATCGGCAGTCGGTCGCCTACCCGCCCATCCTGCAGCGCCACGAAACGCGCCTGGCCCCGGTCGCTCAGGTCGATCTGGACCAGCGGCATACCCAGGTCGCTGAACTGCGTCTCGACCTCCGTCACATCGCCCGGCCCGAAGGTTTCGCCGGCGATCGAAAAGGCGCCGCCGGCCGGGCAGCGCGTCTCGCCGGCCGCGGCGGCCCGATCCTTGTCCTGCGCAAGGGCCGGCGCATCGATCGCGCCAACCCCGAAGGCTGACAGCGTGATCAGCGCCGCGGACGCGACGAGCCTGACGACCGCCATCAGGCGGGAGGCTGCAACTGGCCGTCGTACTCGCATCCGATCAGCGTCTTGCCCGGAAACGCCGGATGGCTCGTGATTTTCAGGGACGAGCGGTTCTTGAAGCGAAATCCCGATTCCGGATCCACCCGGGTCGAGTCGTCGACGAGGCGTTCGCCCATGAAGCGTCCGGTCCCCGCAAGAACGTTGGTGACGCCCTGCGCCGCGCCGAGCGCGGTCGCGTCCGGCAGGTCGAGGACCGCCATCATCGCCGAACCCTTGAAGGCCACGGTGCTGGTGGTCTGGCCGAAGACGTTGAGCGGCTTGGGCAGGCGATAGGCCGAGAAGGTCGGGCTTGGGGGCGGCAGCCTCACCCAGCCGCGCGCCTTGGCGCCGCCCGGGCTGTCGTCATCGCTGAACGACATCGAAAACCCGACATAATGGCCGCCGTCGATCTTGCAGGCCAGGATGTCAGCGATGTCGACCGTGGCCGGATCGAACGGCGCGGTTTCCGCGGCGTCGGCGGCCGCGACCGAGCACGACATCAGCACGGCAAGCGCCGCCATAGACTTGATCCGCATGGTCCATCTCCTGTTCGGCGTCCGGCGTGGGTCCCTGATAGCCGACAATAGGCCCCCGGCAACGCAAGGAAACGCTTGTCACCCCGGACGAGCGCGCAGTGCGAAGATCCGGGGGCGGGGCGTGAACGCCGCGTTTCCGGCGGTCCCGGATCGGCGCTCGGCTTCGCCGAGCTTGTCCGGGATGACAGTTTCTTAGGTGAATCCCTGGCCTGTCACGACCTACGTCACCCATTGCGTGGGGCGGTGAACCCCGCCTAGCTTCCTCCCACACATTAGGGGGCGACCATGCGCGGCAAGACTAAGAGCTTTCTCCTGACGGCGGCCGCCCTGTCGGCGCTTTCCATGACCTCCGCCAGGGCCCAGGACTCTGGCGAGACAGCCTTCCGCGGCCTCTACAAGGAACTGGTCGAGATCAACACCACGGCCTCGCAGGGCAGCTGCACGGCGGCGGCCCAGGCCATGGGCGCGCGGCTGAAGGCGGCGGGCTTCCCCGACAGCGACGTGCGCGTGGTGTTCCCCGACGAGCATCCCAAGGCCGGCGCCCTGCTGGCCACCCTGCACGGCAAGGACCCCAAGGCCGGCGCCGTCCTGCTGCTGGCCCATATCGACGTGGTCGAGGCCAAGCGCGAGGACTGGGAGCGCGATCCGTTCAAGCTGGTCGAGGAGGGCGGCTACTTCTACGCCCGCGGGGCCAGCGACGACAAGGCCATGGCCGCGATCTTCACCGACAGCCTGGTGCGCTACAAGCAGGAGGGCTTCAAGCCCAGGCGCGACCTGAAGCTGGCCCTGACCTGCGGCGAGGAGGGCGGCCAGTTCAACAGCGTGCCCTGGCTGCTGGAGAAGTATCCCGAGGCCATGAAGGCCGACTTCGCGCTGAACGAGGGCGACGACAGCCAACTGGATGACAAGGGTCAGCCCCGGCTTCTGGGCATCCAGGTCGGCGAGAAGGTCTACATGGACTACACTCTGGAAGTGACCAACGCCGGCGGCCACTCCTCGCGGCCGGTCAAGGACAACGCGATCTACCACCTGGCCAATGGCCTGGCGCGGCTGGGGGCCTACGACTTCCCGATCGCCCTGAACGACGCCACCAAGGGCTATTACGAGCAGAACGCCAGGATCGAGCCCGATCCCGAGGTGGCGGCCGCCATGCGGGCCATGGTCAAGGATCCCGCCGACGCTGCGGCCGCCGCCATCCTGGCCCGAGACCCGGGCCGCAACAGCATGATGCGCACCACCTGCGTGGCCACCATGGTCGAGGCCGGCCACGCGCCCAACGCCCTGCCGCAGCGCGCCAAGGCCAACGTCAACTGCCGCATCCTGCCGGGCAACGATCCGAAGGTCATCCGCGACCAGCTGGAGCAGATCGTCGCCGACCCGGCCATCAAGATCACCCTGGCCGCCGACCCGGATCCGGTCAGCCCGCCACCGCCGCTGACGCCCCGGATCATGGCCCCGGCCACCAAGGTCGCGAGCAAGATCTGGCCGGGCGTGCCGTTCATCCCCGCCATGCTGACCGGCGCCACCGACGGCCGCTTCACCAACGCCGCCGGGGTGCCGACCTACGGCCTGTCGGGCCTGATGGCCGGCGTCGACGGCGACCATATCCACGGCCTGAACGAGCGCATCCAGGTCAAGGCGCTGATGAACGGCCGCCAGTTCCTCTACGAGGTGGTCAGGCTGTATGCGGACGGAAAGTAGCGCGCCGGCGACGCTCTCGTAAAGGACAAGTCTCTAGGCGGTCCGCAACTACAGGGTTAGAGTCATGGTTCGCAGGGGGCGAAGTCGATCATGACCGAACTCGAGGAAGGCAAACGCCGCGCCCAAATCGTCTCCCCGGCTTCGGGCGGGGTCGAGGCGCGATACCGGGCTATTGTCGACACCGCGGTCGACGCCATCGTGGTGATCGACGAGGTCGGACGGGTCGAGGCCTTCAATCCCGCCGCCGAGCGATTGTTCGGGCATGCGGCCGAGGACGTGGTCGGGCGCAACATCCGCATCCTAATGCCCGAGCCCTACCACAAGGAGCACGACGGCTATCTGGACCGGTACCGCGAAACGGGCGAACGTCGGATCATCGGCATTGGCCGCGAGGTCTCGGGGCTGCGGCGCGACGGCTCGACCTTTCCGCTGGAACTGTCGATCGCCGAATGGCGGGAGGACGGAAAGCGCTTCTTCACCGGGGTGATGCGCGACATCACCGAGCGCAAGCGCGCCGAGGAACTGCAGCGCCTGCTGGTCAACGAGCTGAACCACCGCGTCAAGAACACCCTGGCGACGGTGCAGTCCGTCGCCGGCCAGACGCTGCGCAACGCCAGCGACCTGGACGGGGCGCGCGACTCGCTGACCACGCGGCTGTTGGCGTTGGCGCGGGCCCATGACATCCTGACGCTCGAGAGCTGGGAAGGCGCCGAGCTGCGCGATGTGGTCGCCTCGCTGACCGCCTCGCACGGCGATCCGGAGCGGTTCACGGTGGACGGTCCCGCGTTCCGTCTGGCGCCCAAGGTGGCCTTGTCGCTTTCCCTGGCCTTGCATGAGCTGATGACCAACGCCACCAAGTACGGCGCGTTGTCCAATCAGGCCGGACACGTGATCCTGAGTTGGGCGCGGGTCAACGAAGCCGACGTTGAAAGACTGGATCTGCGGTGGGAGGAAATCGATGGCCCCATGGTCACCACGCCAAGCCGCCAGGGCTTTGGCAGTCGTCTCATCACCGGGGGGCTGGCGCGGGAACTCGGCGGTGAGGTGCGGCTCGAATATCCGCCGACGGGAGTTGTCTGCACGATCAGCTCCGCCCTCGCCAAGCCCGGCCAGCCCACCCGCTTCATCCGAGGCGGCGTCTGAGTCGCTTCGGGTGCTGGTGGTCGAGGACGAACTGTTCGTCGCCATGCTGGTCGAGGACATGCTGGGCGACCTGGGCTGCACCATCGTCGGCCTGGCCTCGTCGGCGGCCGAGGCCGAGAGCGCCGCCCGCACGGCGGTCATCGATTTCGCGCTGCTGGACGTCAATCTCGACGGCGAGACCTCGTTCGCTGCCGCCGACATCCTGCGCGACCGCAAGATCCCGTTCGTCTTCATCACCGGTTATGGCGAACAGGGCGTGCGCGGCGATCTGCGCGATGCGCCCGTGCTCTCCAAACCCATAGATCCGCGGCATCTGGCCCGGGTGGTGGGCGCCATCGACCGGGACTAAGGCGGCGGCGGCCCTACCGCGCGATGGACAAGCGGCCTCCCGATCCTTCACTGTCCTGCGCCAAGATCATCCGTCTTGCCGGAGTTTCGATTTGCGTTCCGCTCTCCTGGTCCTCGCCGCGTTCACGCTTTCGGCCTGCGCCTACAATCCCGAACTGGGCCGCCAGCAGATGACCATCGTCGACGACGCCAGCCTGGCCAAGGCCGGTGAGCAGGCGTGGAGCCAGGCGCTGGCCACCAGCAAGGTCAGTCCAAACCGGGCCGCCAACGCCCGGGTGCGCGCCGTCGGCCAGCGGGTGGTCGACGCCGCCGGCCTGGGCCAGCGGCCCTGGGACTATGCGGTGTTCGAGGACGCCGCCCCCAACGCCTTTGTCCTGCCTGGCGGCCATGTGGGCGTGACGACCGGCCTGCTGAAACTGGTCGACAACGATGACCAGCTGGCCGCGGTGATCGGCCACGAGGCCGGCCACGTGGTCGCCCGTCACGCCGCCGAGCGCCAGTCGCAAAACCTGACCTCCAGCCTGGTGCTGGGCGTGCTGGGCGCGGCGGCCGGCTCGTCCGACGCGGCCCGGGCGATCTCCAGCTATGGCGGGGCGGGCGCCAAGTACGGCTTCCTGCTGCCGTTCTCGCGCAAGCAGGAGCTGGAGGCCGACCGCCTGGGCGTCGACTTCATGCAGCGGGCCGGCTACCGCCCGCGCGAGGCGGTGATCCTGTGGCGGCACATGCAGGCCAGCGGCGGCCCCAACACCCCGCAGTTCGCCTCGACCCACCCGTCCGACGCCGCCCGGATCCAGGCGCTGGAAGCCTATATCGTTCAACGGGGGTGGTGAACCGATCCTCCTCACCCGCATCGCGGGGAAGGCCTATCGCCATAGCCAACACGGTTGTCATCCCGGACAAGCGCGCAGCGCGCAGATCCGGGACCGGGGTCAGAGCGCAGGTGCTTGCGGCGGTCCCGGATCGGCGGCCCTCCGGGCCTTGTCCGGGATGACAGGCGTTTGGGGGCACGAACATATGCGACCGTCCCGACTTGGTGAGGAGGGGAGCGCAGGTTCCGGCCAGGCGGTCCTTGTGTGGCGGATCGGCCACACTACATCCCCGTGGACCGAGTTGCGCTTGATCAAGGCGGCCCGGCCTAATCCGCCTGAACTGGGGATATCATGAAGATCGACCTCTATTCCGACCGCGCCAAGCAAGCCGTGCAATCGGCCCAGAGCCTGGCCCTGGCCCGGGGTCACCAGCAGCTTGGCCCCGAACACCTGCTCAAGGTCCTGCTCGAGGAGAAGGACGGCCTCAGTCGCGCCCTGATCCAGAGCGCCGGCGGCCGGCCCGACGCGGCCGACGCCGCGACCGACGCCCTGCTGGCCAAGACCCCCCGCGTCGACGGGGCCGGCGGCCAGCTCTATATGAAGCCCGACACCGCCCGGGTGTTCAGCGCGGCCGAGGAGGGGGCGAAGAAGGCCGGCGACGCCTTCGTCACCACCGAGCGCCTGCTGATCGCCATCGCCAAGGAAGGCGGCGACGCGGCCAAGATCCTGAAGGACGCCGGGGCTTCGGCCCAGGGCTTGGAGACCGCCGCCGCCGCCGTCCGCAAGGGGCGCACCGCCGACAGCGCCTCGGCCGAGGAAGGCTATGACGCGCTCAAGCGCTACGCCCGCGACCTGACCCAGGCGGCCCGCGACGGCAAGATCGACCCGGTGATCGGCCGCGACGAGGAGATCCGCCGCACCATCCAGGTGCTGAGCCGCCGCACCAAGAACAACCCCGTGCTGATCGGCGAGCCGGGGGTCGGCAAGACCGCCATCGTCGAGGGCCTGGCCCAGCGCATCGTCAACGGCGACGTGCCCGAGAGCCTGAAGGACAAGAAGCTGCTGTCGCTGGACATGGGCAGCCTGATCGCCGGCGCGAAGTATCGCGGCGAGTTCGAGGAGCGGCTGAAGGCCGTGCTCGGTGAGGTCACCGCCGCCGAGGGTTCGATCATCCTGTTCATCGACGAGATGCACACCCTGGTCGGGGCCGGCAAGAGCGACGGGGCCATGGACGCCTCCAACCTGCTGAAACCCGCCCTGGCGCGCGGCGAGCTGCACTGCGTCGGCGCCACCACGCTGGACGAGTACCGCAAGCACGTCGAGAAGGACGCGGCCCTGGCCCGCCGCTTCCAGCCGGTGTTCGTCAGCGAGCCGACGGTCGAGGACACCGTCTCGATCCTGCGCGGCCTGAAGGAGAAATACGAGGTGCACCATGGGGTGCGCATCAGCGACAGCGCCATCGTCGCCGCCGCCACCCTCAGCAACCGCTACATCGCCGACCGCTTCCTGCCCGACAAGGCCATCGACCTGGTCGACGAGGCCGCCAGCCGGGTGCGAATGCAGATCGACTCCAAGCCCGAGGAGCTGGACGAGATCGACCGCCGCCTGGTGCAGCTGAAGATCGAGCGCGAGGCCCTGAGCAAGGAGACCGACGCGGCTTCGAAGCAGCGGCTGGAAAACCTCGAGACCGAGATCGACGACCTGCAGTTCCGCTCCGACGAGATGACGGCGCGCTGGAAGGCCGAGAAGGACAAGGTCGGCGGCGCCGCCCAGGCTCGCGAGGCCCTGGACCGCCTGCGCGCCGACCTGGCGACCGCCCAGCGGGCCGGCGACTTCGCCCGGGCCGGCCAGATCCAGTACGGCGAGATCCCCGCCCTGGAACGCCGCCTGGCGGAAGCCGAGGCAGGCGAGAACGGCGGGGCGACGCAGAAGTCGCTGACGCCCGAGGTGGTCGACGCCGAGCAGATCGCCGCCGTGGTCAGCCGCTGGACCGGGGTGCCGGTCGAGAAGATGCTGGAGGGCGAGCGCGAGAAGCTGCTGAAGATGGAGGACGCCCTGCGCGGCCGCGTCGTCGGTCAGGACGAGGCGCTGGAGGCGGTGTCCGACGCCGTCCGCCGCGCCCGGGCCGGCCTGCACGACCCCTCCAAGCCGATCGGCTCGTTCCTCTTCCTGGGCCCGACCGGCGTCGGCAAGACCGAGCTGACCAAGGCCCTGGCCGAGTTCATGTTCGCCGACGAGCACGCCATCACCCGCATGGACATGTCGGAATACATGGAGAAGCATTCGGTCAGCCGGATGATCGGCGCGCCCCCCGGCTATGTCGGCTACGACGAGGGCGGGGCGCTGACCGAGGCCGTGCGTCGGCGGCCTTACCAGGTGCTGCTGTTCGACGAGATCGAGAAGGCCCATCCGGACGTCTTCAACGTTCTTCTTCAGGTCCTTGACGACGGTCGCCTCACGGACGGGCAAGGCCGGACGGTCGATTTCAGGAACACCCTGATCATCATGACCTCCAACCTCGGGTCCGAATTCCTGGCCGGCCAGGAGGACGGTGACGACGTCGAGGCCGTGCGGCCGATGGTGATGAACACGGTGCGCGGCCACTTCCGGCCCGAGTTCCTCAACCGGATCGACGAGATCATCCTGTTCAAGCGCCTGTCGCGCGCCAACATGGGCGACATCGTCCGCATCCAGCTGCAGCGGGTCGAAAAGATGCTGGCCGAGCGCCGCATGACCGTGGCGCTCGACGCCGAGGCCCTGCAGTGGCTGGCCGACAAGGGCTACGACCCGGTCTATGGCGCGCGCCCGCTCAAGCGGGTGATCCAGAAGGACCTGATCGACCCGATCGCCCGCAAGCTGCTGGCCGGCGACCTGGAGGACGGCGGGGTGATCGCGGTCGGCGCCGGGCCCGACGGCCTGGCGATCGGCAAGGCGACGTTGCAGTAAATTCCAGCTCAACCGAATCCTTGGCGGGCGCGTCCGACGGGCGCGCCCGCTTTTCTGTCTGGCGGAGACGGGAAAAGCGGTCCAGGATGGTCGCTCAACCTCAGCATATTACAAATATTTATTGGGAACCTTTGTTCAGGTTCCGCGTACGCGCGCGTTATTTAAGAGTGGGCGGGTCGCCTTCTCTGCAATGGCCAAGTCTGTCCAGAACAGGCCCAGAATTCGCCTCTTTCGAATGTCGATTTTGACCTGACGAAGCGCCGCCGCTGGGGTGTGGGACGGCTCAGCTTGGCGCTCGGTGTTGAAACAGAAGGCGGAAGGGTGTGCCATGATTAGCATGAACTACAAGATGATGATGGTGAGCGCTCTGGTGGCCGGCGGACTGTCGGTCAGCGGCTGCGCGACCAAGGGGTATGTCAACGATCAGGTCGGCGTGGTGAACACGCGCGTCGACGGGACCGAGACCAAGCTGGCCGAGGTCGACCGGACCAGCCAGGAAGCGCTGAAGCGGGCGACCGACGCCGGCAAGCTGGCCGAGGGCAAGTTCCTGTACTCGGTGGTGCTGAGCGACGACTCGGTGAAGTTCCCGCTGAACCAGTATGAGCTGTCGCCGGAAGCCGAGCAGCGCCTGGCCGACTTCGCCTCGAAGCTGAAGGGCGACAACAAGAACGTCTATCTGGAAATCCAGGGCTTCACCGACGCCACCGGTGATCCGAAGTACAACGAAGGCCTGGCCGGCGAGCGGGCCGAGACGGTGCGCAAGTTCCTCAGCAAGCAGGGCGTGCCGCTGAACCGCATGGCGACGATCTCGTACGGCGAGGAAGACCCCGTGGCCCCCAACGACAACCCCGACGGCCGCGCCCAGAACCGCCGCGTGGTGATCCAGGTCCTGGCCTAGGTTTGGCTTGGGGACAGGCGCATGCGCCTGTCCCCGTCCCCTGACACCCCGTTTCACGGGGGAGGAGAACGGACGGAGGGAGCGTCAGGCGTCCGCCGCCTCCTTGGCCTTGGCGATCAGCGCGTCGTCAATCTGGGAGGCCCGCTTGGCCGCGGGGCGCTGGCTGATCCCGGCCCAATAGGCCTCGAAGGCTGGGCGCTTCTCGATCGAGCCGAACATCATGCCCCAGCCGATCTGCGAGCCGACATAGACGTCGGCGGCCGAGAAGCGGTCGCCGACGATGTACGGGCGGCCGGTCACGGCCGTCTCCAGGGCGTTCAGGGTGTCTTCCAGGCAGCCATAGCCGGCCGTGGCGCGGCGCTCGGGCGGCACCTCGACGCCCAGGGCCTTGTTGGTCACAGCCGCCTCGACCGGGCCGCAGCCGAACATCAGCCAGCGATAATAGGTCCCGCGCTCGGGAGCGCCGACGGGCGGCGCTAGGCCGGCCTCCGGAAAGGCGTCGGCCAGGTAGGCGCAGATCGCCGCGCCTTCGGTGACCGTCACGCCGCGATGGGTGATGGCCGGCACCTTGCCCATCGGATTGATCGCCAGATATTCGGGCGCCTTCATCGACGCGGCGTAGTCGAGCGTCACCGTGCGGTAGGGCGCGCCGACCTCCTCGAGCATCCAGCGCACGATGCGACCGCGCGACATGGGGTTGGTGTAGAAAACGAGTTCGTCGCTCATGGCTGGCCCTCCAAAAGGAGGCGCGATCCTAGCGCGTGCGGCCGGGCGCGCAATCTCGCAGACCGGTGATCTTCGAATTAGGCCGAAACCCGCAGCGCCCTGTCGGGGGCGGCGGTCATGGCGCGGTTGAGCGCGTCGACCAGGCCGGCGGCGGTCATCGGCTTGGACACCGAGCCGTCGAAGACCCCGCCGGGATTGCCGGGGCGGGCGTCGGCCGAGAAGGCAATGATCGGGGTCGCGGTGTTGGGGCCGCCGCCGTTGCGGATGCGCAGGGCGGCCTGGGCGCCGTCCAGGCGCGGCATGCGCAGGTCCATCAGGATGGCGTCGAACGGAGCCGCCGCGGCGGCCGCCACCCCTTCCTCGCCATCCACGGCCTCGGCGACCTCGGCCCCCAGGGCGGTGAGGATGGCGTTGACCAGCTCGCGGTTGGCGGGGTTGTCGTCGACGATCAGCACCCGGCAGGCGGGCGGCAGCGGCGGGATGGCGGCGTCGTGGGAGGGGCTGGCCTCGGCTCGAGCCGTCGACGGCGCGGCGATGTCGAAGCTGAAGCACGCCCCGTCGCCCGGCACGCTGACGACGCCGATGCGGCCGCCCATCGCCTCGACCAGGCCCTTGCAGATCGCCAGGCCCAGGCCGGTGCCGCCGTGCTTGCGGGTCAGGCCGGCGTCGACCTGGGAAAAGCGGCGGAACAGCAGGTCGACGGCCTCGGGCGCGATGCCCGGGCCGGTGTCGCGCACCGATACGCTCAGCCGCTCGGCGGCGTCGTCATAGGCGGCGGCGACGGTGATCGACCCCGCCTCGGTGAACTTCACCGCGTTGCCGATCAGGTTCAGCAGCACCTGACGCAGGCGACCGCCGTCGAGCAGCAGGTCGGCGGGCAGGGCGCCCAGGCCTTCGGCGCGCAGGGCCACGCCCCGGGCGTCGGTCTCCAGCGAGAACAGGCCCAGCGCCTCCTCGATCAGCGGGCCGGGCGCGACGGGCTCCAGCTTCAGCTCCAGCTGGCCGGCCTCGAGTTTCGAGAAGTCCAGGATGTCGTTGATGGTGGTCAGCAGGGCCTTGCCGCCGCTCAGCACACGGCCGATGAAGCGGCGCGCGTCGGGCGACAGATCCGCCTCGTCGTCCACCAGGCGGGCGAAGCCCAGCACCGAGGTCAGGGGCGTGCGCAGTTCGTGGCTCATATTGGCCAGGAACTCGCCCTTCACCGCGGCGGCGGCCTCGGCCGCGTTGCGGGCCTCGCGCAGCTGGCGCTCCATGGCCTTCTGCTCGGTGACGTCGCGGACGATGTCGGTGATGCCGAGAACCGCTCCGGTCAGCGGGTCGCGCTGCAGGCTGGGGCGGGATTCCAGCCAGATCATCTGGCCGTCCTTGCGGATCGCGCGATATTGGACGCGGCTGGGGCCGTTGTCGTCATGGGCGGCCATGTGGGCGATGTGTTCGATCACCACGGCGCGGACGGCCTCGCGGTCGTCCTCGTGCACGGTGGTCATGCCCTCGCGGCCGACCAGTTCCTCGGGCGCGTAACCCATCATCGCCACGCACGCCGGCGAGACGTACTGGATGACGCCCCGCAGGTTGCTGTGGACGATCATGTCCTGGGCGTCCTCGGCCAACTGGCGGAAGCGCGCCTCGCTGCGGAACACCGCGGCGTTGGCCTCGGTCATGCTCTGCAGCATCTGGCGCCGGCGCCGCTGGATCGAGGCCACGGGCAGGCTGATGAAGATCGCCACCGCCAGGAACAGCTGCAGCACGATCGCCTGGTCGGCCGAACCGGCCTGCAGCAGCGTGATGGGGCCTCGGCCGGCCATGGTGAAGATCACCGCCACGATCGCGACCAGGGTCGCGCTCAGCGCCGCGCCCAGCACCTCCAGCCGCCAGGCGACCAGCAGCATGACCGGCGGGATCATGAACAGCAGCGGCCGGTGCTGGGTGAAGACGCCGACGGTCACCGCCAGAAGCAGCAGCAGGCAGGCGACGCCGCTGGCCGACAGGGGGCGCTCGCGCAGGTAATGGCGCAGGCGGACCAGGGCCAACAGGCAGGGCGTGATGGTCATCAGGCCCAGGATGTCGCCCAGCGACCAGACGCCGATATTGGCCAGCAGCGCCCCGCCACGCATGGCCGTATGGATCGAGGCGGTCACCACCCCGGTGGCGATCGGGGCGGCCAGGCCGCAGATCAGGGCGAAGGCGACCATGTCCCGGGGCCGGCCCAGGTCGACCTCCTGGCCGACCACGCGGCGCATGCCCCAGGCGCAGACGAAGACCTGGATGATGTTGCAGCTGACCAGCACGATGTTGACCGTGACCAGGTCGTGGACGTGGGCGCCGGCCGCCAGTCCGCCGGCCAGGCATCCCAGCAGTACAGCCGGCCAGTGCCGGCCGCGGCACGACAGCAGGCAGGCCACGCCGAAGCCGTTGGACAGCCAGATCGGCGCCACCTGGCTGTAGTTGCGGGGGAATTCGACGCAGAGATAGGCCAGCAGGGCGTAGCCGACCGCCGCGATCACGGCCAGGGCCAGCGTCTTCAGGATGTCGCCACCGGTCCACTTCGAGATCGACCGGATCGAGGCGGGGGAGGTCGTCTCTGTCATCGCCCTGCTTTCGCGGGGCGCCCAGCTTCCGCTCGAGTCGGCGCCCCTGAAGCACGCATAGGCTGAAGGCCTTAAAGAACAGTGGCTTGGCGCGTCACTCTCTCAGGGCCTATGGAAAGTTGACGGTCTTGGGCCGAATTCCTCGTCCTTCGACAAACTCAGGATGAGGAATTCTACTCGGCCGCCCTACAAGTAGCCCTCATCCTGAGCCTGTCGAAGGACGAGGGCGGCGCACCGGCGCTAAACGCCTAATTGGCCACAGATCCTAGGACCCGAAACCCGCCGCCACGACCAGCCGCGCGACCTCGGCGATCACGGCGTTGCGGCCGTCGTCGGCCAGGGTGGAGCGGCTCAGATAGGCGGTGATCAGCAGGGGCGGGCGGCGCGATCCGCCAGCGCCGGTCGGCCAGATCACGGCGATGTCGTTGGTGGTCCCGACCTTGCCGTCGCCCCAGCTGCCGGTCTTGTCGCCGACCGTCCAGCCGGCGGGCAGGCCGGCCCGCAGGCGCTTGTCGCCAGTCTGGTTGGCCACCAGCCAGGCGACCAACTGCTGGCGCGAGGCCGTCGACAGCACCGGACCCAGGGTCAGGGCGCGCAGGGCGGCCAGCATGGCGGCGGGCGAGGTGGTGTCGTGGATTTCGCCGGGCCGGACGATGTTCAGGCCGGGCTCGTAGCCGTCCAGGCGGGTCACCTTGTCGCCCAGGCCGCGCAGGAAGGCGGTCAGGGCCGGCGGGCCGCCGAAGGTGTAGAGCAGCACATTGGCGGCGGCGTTGTCGCTGAGGGTGACCGTCGCCTCGCACAGCGCTCCGACCGTCATGCCCTCGTCGACGTGCTTCTCGGTGACCGGCGAATGGGCGACCAGCACGTTTCGGCCGTAGACGATCCGCCGATCCAGCCGCTCCAGGCCCTGGTCCACCCGCTTGAGCACCAGGCCCGCGACCAGGGCCTTGAAGGTGCTGCACATGGCGAAGCGCTCGTCGCCGCGATGGGCGAACGTCTTGCCGCTGGCGGTGTCCAGCACCGCCACGCCCAGCCGGCCGCCGCTGCGGGCCTCCAGGTCGGCCATACCCCGGCTAATGCCGCTAGTCAGCCGCGCCGTCGCGGTCGAGGCGGCGGGGCCGGCGATGGAAAGAGCGGGGACGGCGGAAAGGGCCGTTAACACTTGGCGTCGGTCGATCATCGGGTTCTCCATGGCCAGGAAGATGGGCCAGGCGTGACCCTGGGATCAAACGATGATACCTGGGCGCAAACCCTAGGAAAATTTGGGTGTCGAGATGAGTCGCGCGCAGCTTCCCCTGAACGCCCTGCGAGCCTTCGAGGCTTCGGCCCGGCACCTGTCCTTCACGCGGGCGGCCATCGAGCTGTGCGTGACCCAGGCCGCCGTCAGCCACCAGGTCAAGGGCCTGGAGCAGCGGCTGGGCGCCAGCCTGTTCCGCCGCCTGCCGCGCGGCCTGGCCCTGACCGACGAAGGCCTGGCCCTGCTGCCGACGGTGCGCGACAGCTTCGACCGGATGAGCGATGTGCTCGAGCGGTTCTCGGCCGGCCGGGTGATGGAGGTGCTCAGCGTCGGGGTGGTCGGCACCTTCGCCGTGGGCTGGCTGCTGCCGCGCCTGCCGGCCTTCCGCGAGGCCCATCCGTTCGTCGACCTGCGCCTGTTCACCAACAACAACCGCATCGACATCGCCGGCGAGGGGCTGGACTGCGCGGTGCGCTTCGGCGACGGCGCCTGGCACGGAACCCAGGCCGCGCCGCTGTTCGCCGCGCCGATGACGCCGCTGTGCGCGCCGCTGGTGGCCGAACGGCTGAAGTCGCCCGAGGCGCTGGGCGCCGAGGTCCTGCTGCGCAGCTACCGGGCCGACGACTGGCCCGACTGGTTCGCCGCCGCCGGCCTGGTCCCGCCGCCGATCCGCGGGCCGGTGTTCGACAGTTCCTGGGTGATGGTCGAGGCGGCGATGCAGGGAGTCGGCGTGGCCCTGGCCCCGTCGATGATGTTCGCCCGCGACCTGGAGCAGGGCCGGCTGGTGCGCCCGTTCGCCCTGGAGGTGGGGTCGGGGATGTACTGGCTGACCTGGCTGAAGTCGCGGACGGTCACCCCGGCGCTGGCGGCGTTCCGAGACTGGCTGGTGGAGCAGGCGACTTAGGACCGGGGACATGCACTTGTGCGTGTCCCCAATCGGGGGCGCGGTGCGAGCTTTGGGGACACGCACGAGTGCATGTCCCCAGCCTAGGCGATCATCTCCGGATCGTTTCGCCTCAGCCAGGCCGAGGCGTAGCTGCACAGAGGAACGATCTTCATCCCTTCGTTGCGGGCTGTTTCGGCGACCTTGCCCATCAGGCGGCCGGCCGCGCCGGTGCCGCGCAGCGCGGGATCGGCCTCGACGTGGGGGATGACCAGGCGTTGGCCGCTGCGCTGATAATCGGCGAAGGCGACCAGGCCGTCGACCTCCAGTTCGTAGCGGCTCTTGGCGGGGTTGTGGCTGAAGGCGTCGGTCATGAGTCGCATATAGGCTGGACGCCGCGCCGCGCCAGGCGTGTTAATGCTCTTGGGGGGCTAACGCGCGAGCGAGGTGGGCGATGCGGGTTCTGTTGGCGTTTGTGGCGTTCGGAACCCTCGCGGCCACGGCCGCCTGTGGCCAGAAGTCCGAAACCAAGGCGGCGGAAGGGCCCAAGGCGGCCGCCGCGTCCCCGGCTGCCGCGACGCCGCCCGCGGCGACAGGCTGGCCCAAACGCAAGCCGGGCTTGTGGACTCAGACCATGACCCTGAAGGAAGGCTTCACCCGCAGCTTCCGCTTCTGCGTCGATACCACCAGCGACGAGAAGATGGGGCTGGACAGCCAGGGCGACGACAAACGCTGCCAGCGCAAGTCGATGACACGCGGGGCCGACGGAAGCTGGACGGTCGTCTCGGCCTGCGACCTGGGCCCGGCCGGCAAGACCGACAGCACCATCCACGTAGCGGGCGATTTCGGCGCGCGCTACGTGATGGACATCACCAGCACGACGAGCGGCGCGGCCCAGCCGGCGATGAACGGCGAGCACAGGATGAGCATGACCGCTGAGTGGTCGGGCGCCTGCCCCGACGGCTGGAGCGGCGGCGACGTCGAGATGCCCGGCGGCCGGCGGATCAACCTGCTGACCAAGGCGGTCTCGGCAGGGTAGGGCGGGGATGAAGTTGGGAACAGGCCCATGGGCCTGTCCCCGTCCGTGTCCCCGGGTCGAAGGCCCTTAGACCAGCTCCACCGCCATCGCCGTCGCCTCGCCGCCGCCGATGCACAGGGAGGCCAGGCCCTTCTTGCCGCCGCGAGCCTGCAGGGCGGCGATCAGGGTGCAGAGGATGCGCGCGCCGCTGGCGCCGATCGGGTGGCCCAGGGCGCAGGCGCCGCCGTTGACGTTCAGCCGGTCCGGGTCGAAGCCCAGTTCCTGCTGGGCGATCATGGCGACCACGGCGAAGGCCTCGTTGACCTCGAACAGATCGACGTCGCCGACCGCCCAGCCGGCCTTCTTCAGCGCCTTGCGCATGGCCGGGACCGGGGCGGTGGTGAACAGGCCCGGCTCGTGGGCGTGGGCGGCATGGGCGACGACGCGGGCGACGATCGGCAGGCCCAGGCGCTGGGCGACGCTCTGGCGGGTCATGACCAGGGCGGCCGCGCCGTCGCTGATCGAGCTGGAATTGGCCGCGGTGATGCCGCCGTCTCGGGCGAAGGCCGGGCGCAGGGTGGGGATCTTGGCGGGGTCGGCCTTCAGCGGCTGCTCGTCCTGAGCGATCGTCTCGACGCCCTTGCGGGTGGTGACGGTCACCGGGGTGATCTCGGCGGCGAAGGCGCCCGAGGTGATGGCCTGCTGGGCCTTGGCCAGGCCGGCGATGGCATAGGCGTCCATGGCGTCGCGGCCGAACTGGTAGGTCGCCGCGCTGTCCTCGGCGAAGGCGCCCATCAGCTTGCCGGGGGTGTAGGCGTCCTCCAGGCCGTCCAGGTACATGGAGTCCCACATCTGGTCGTGGCCGATGCGGGCGCCCGCGCGGTGCTTGGTCAGCAGATAGGGCGCGTTGGTCATGCTCTCCATGCCGCCGGCCACGATGATTTCGGCGCTGCCGGCCGCCAGGGCGTCGTGGGCCATGATCGCCGCCTGCATGCCGCTGCCACACATCTTGTTGACCGTCGTCGCCTCGACCGACTTGGGCAGGCCGGCCCCGATCGCCGCCTGGCGGGCGGGGGCCTGGCCCAGGCCCGCGGGCAGGACGCAGCCCATGAAGATCTGCTCGACCTGATCGCCCGAGACGCCGGCCCGCTCGATCGCCGCCTTCACCGCCGTCGCCCCCAGCTCGGTGGCCTTGGCGCTGGCCAGCGCGCCCTGGAAGCCGCCCATCGGCGTGCGGGCGAACGAGACGATGACGATCGGATCGCCAGAAGACTTGAAGGCCTCGGACATGCTGGAGCTCCACCCATTTTGCGTTCTGGGAATTTCGCGGCGGAATAAACCCTCTTCGGCGCGGCGGGCGCAAGGGCGTTCCGCAAAGAGTGGGCGACGGAGGAATGCGGACATTCCCGCCGTCGCCGCGCAGTGCGCAACCGAGAGAGTCAATTGCTATAAAAAACCTACCTGCGTGGGTCTGCAAAAGCAACCCTTGCATTCCCCGGCGTAAGGCTTCAACTTCGTGTGATGGGCCGGACCGCCGACTACACCAATGAACGCTGCGCAATCGCCGCCACCCTCGAGGTCGTCGGCGATCCGTGGACCCTGCTGATCCTGCGCGACGCCTTCCAGGGCGTGAAGCGGTTCGAGCAGTGGCAGGAACGCCTGGGCGTGGCCCGCAACGTGCTGGCCGCCCGGCTCAAGAGCCTGGTGGCCCACGGGGTGCTGGAGCCGCGCCGCTATTCGGAACGCCCGCCGCGCCAGGAATATGTGCTGACGTCCAAGGGCCGGGCCCTGTCGCCAGTGCTGCTGACCATGGCCGAGTGGGGCGACCAGCACGTCTACGGCCTGGGCAAGGGGCCGGTGCACTTCGTCCACAAGACCTGCGGCTGCGACTTCCGTCCCAAGCTGGCCTGCGAGGCCTGCGGCCAGATCGTCGACGGCCGTGACCTGGGCCGGGTGGTGCACGAGGATCAGGCGCTGACGGTCGGCCAGGCTCTGGAGGCCTCGGCCAAGATCGCCGCCGAGTGAGCTTCCGCTTCCACGTCCATCGCGCCAAGCCGGCCTATCGGCTGGTGACGGCGGACGGGGCGGAATTTCCGGCCGGAGCCGATCCGGAAGACTGGCGCTTCACGCGAGTCCGCGCGCGGGCCGACACCAATCCCGACGTCGCCCGGCTGGTCGACGAGACCGGCCATTGCCTGTTCAAGATCGGCCTGGGCTTCGACGAGATCGTTTGATCCACAGCTTTTGACGAATATGTCGGAACCCCGACGCAAGCTCGGCGTTTTGAGCCGTCGAGCGCGTCGCGCTCAGGGCGGGGCGCCCAGGGTGCAGCGGGGTTGGCGTTGGTCGAAGCGACGGGGCGTGTGGGCGTGGTCGGCCCCGCCAGAAGCATAAGCAAGCGGATGTTGGACGTGCTGGGCGCGTTCCTCGTGCTGCTGTTCTTTCTTCCGATCGGCTTGGTGATGGTCATCGGCATCCGCTGCGCCCGGCGGGGGCCGATCTTCGTGCGCGAGGAGACCGTCGGGCTGCATGGCCGTGCGTTCGGCCGCTGGCGCCTGTACCGGCCGGCCGACGGCGGAAGCCTGTTCGACCAGGTGCTCTGGCGAGCGGGACTGGCCGACCTGCCGTCGGCCGTGAATGTCATGGACGGCGACATGTCGCTGATCGGTCCCCGGCCGCAGTCGCCCGGGCAGGACGCCTATCTGCGCCAGGGACGGCCGGACTATGCACGGCGCCTGGAGGCGCGGCCGGGCATGATCTGGCCGCGCGGCGAGGAGGGCGAACCGTCCTGGAGCGCCGAGCTGGACTATATCGCCCGATGGTCGGTGTTCGTCGATCTGAGGGTCGCCGCCCTCTATGCGGTCCAGGGCTTGTTCCGCGAGGAACAGGACCTGGATTAGATCGGCGACGCGATCAGCGCGCGATCATCGCCACGCCGACGATCAGGCTGGCCCACAGACCAAGATTGGCCAGGATCACGCTCAGCCGGGTCAGCGAGACGTGGCGTTCTTGGCGGTGCTTGTAAGTGTAGGCGGCGGTAGCCATGGTCCCTCAACTCCGAATTCTACAGTCGCGTCAAAAACTTGGCGCGGGCATACAGTAGATACGTATGCATGCCACAAAAGTTTCGTATGTCACTTGCTCAGGGGGAGATTTCTGGTTCCGAACGACGATTATTTTGCTGCGCGGCCTTGAGTGAACGTCAGTTTTTATCGGCGCCGTCAAATAATGGCCCAGCACACCGTCCCTAGGATGCTGAGTCGCGCCGATACGCGTCTGACGTGCGTCGGCGCGAGCCGGCGAAAAATCTTGGATCTGGCGCGTCGAGAGACCGTCGACCTGGGTCGGCGGCTAGAGCGCGGCGCGCTCGGTCGCGGCGATGAAGCCGCCGCCCAGCACCCGCTCGGGATCGGCGGGGTCGTAGAGCACGCAGGCCTGGCCGGGGGCGACGCCCTCTTCCAGCCCGTCGAACACCAGGCGCGGCTCGCCGTCCGCCAGGGCCAGGCGGCCAGGGACGGGTTCGCGGGTCGAGCGTACGCGGGCCAGCACCGGCGCGCCGGCGGCGGCGGCGGCTTCCAGGCTGTCCTCGGCCCCCAGCCAGTTGCCTTCCTTCAGCGACAGGGCCTGGGTCAGCAGGGCCTCGCGCGGCCCGACGATCACCTGGCGCTTGTCGGCGTCGATGCGGACCACGAACAGCGGGTCGCCGACCGCGACATTGAGGCCGCGGCGCTGGCCGATGGTGTAGCGGGTCACGCCCTCGTGGCGACCCAGCACGCGACCGTCCAGGTGCACCATGTCGCCGGGCAAGGCGCCCTGCGGCCGGATGCGGTCGATCACCGTGGTGTACTTGCCCTCGGGCACGAAGCAGATGTCCTGGCTGTCGGGCTTGTCGGCGATGGCCAGGCCCAGCTCGGCGGCGACCTGGCGCACGGTCGGCTTGTCCATCCCGCCCAGCGGGAAGCGCAGGAAGTCCAACTGCTCGGCCGTGGTGGCGAACAGGAAATAGCTCTGATCCTTGGCCGGGTCGGCGGCGCGGCGCAGTTGCGGCCGGTTGCCGCCGCCCATTCCTTGCTTAGAAGGAGCCGGCATGGCGCGCTGCACGTAATGGCCGGTGGCCATGGCCTCGGCGCCGAGGTCGCGGGCCACGTCCAGCAGGTCGCGGAACTTGACGGTCTGGTTGCAGCGTACGCAGGGGATCGGGGTCTCGCCGCGCAGATAGGCGTCGGCGAAGTCCTCGATCACCTGTTCCTTGAAGCGGCTTTCGTAGTCGAGCACGTAGTGCGGGATGCCGATCCGCTCGGCCGCCATGCGGGCGTCCAGGATGTCCTGGCCCGCGCAGCAGGCGCCCTTGCGCGAGATCGCCGCGCCATGGTCGTAGAGCTGCAGGGTGACGCCCACGACGTCGTAGCCGGCCTTGGCCAGCAGGGCGGCGGTGACGGTGGAGTCCACGCCCCCGGACATCGCCGCCACGATCCGCGTCCCGACCGGCAGGCCGACGGCCGCGCGCGCCTGCTCGACCGCGCGATCGAGAGCGGTGGCGGCAGGGGCGGTGTCGATCGGGGCGAGGATAGCGTCCATCGCGCGCATATAGCGGTTCGGAGCCGGTTTTGCGAGGTTGCGGGTGTCGCGGGCGGGGACAGGCGCATGCGCCTGTCCCCAAACCTGCCTACCTCAGCACGTTCAGCAGCGACGAGTTCTGCAGGGACGCGAACACCTGGGCCGAGGCCTGGACGGCCAGCTTGGCCGACTCCAGCCGGGTGACCGCCTCGGCCATGTCGACGTCGGTGATGCCGCCGACCATGGTGGTCAGGGTGTCGGCCTGGTCCGACAGTTCGGTCTTGGCGGTGTCGAAGCGCTTCTGGTTCAGGCCGTTCTGGGCCTGGGCGGTGACCAGCCCGGTCTTGACCCCGTCGAACACGGGCAGCAGGCCCTTGAGGAAGTCGCTCTGGGCCTGGGTCAGCTTGCCGGTGAACGGGCCGTTGGCGTCGACATAGGCCTGGACCTGCTTGAAAGCGCCATAGACGCCCGTGCCCAGCTTGTCGGCCAGCTGGCCGGTGGCGACCGAGGTGGTGTCGTCGACGCGGTTGCTGGTGATGTACTGGTCGTTCTTGAACAGGGTGGCGATCGGCGGGCCCGCGGTCAGGTCGGCCATGCTGGTGGCGGTGGTCGGCTGGGTGTCGGACTTGGCCCCGGCGAACACGTAGCGGCCGTTGAACTTGCTGTTGAGGCCCTGGACCACGTCGCCGAACGCGCCGTTCATCTGCTGCATCAGGGTCTCGGCGCTGCCGGCCGCGATGGCGTTGGCGATGGCGTCGCGGGCGTCCTGGGTGGCGTCCGAGACCTGGCCGATGCCGATGTCCTGGACGTCCAGGCGGTTGGAGACCAGGGTCGTCTGGTCCAGGAAGCCGGCCACCTTGGCCTGGGCGCTCTTCATCGCCGTCAGGACCTCGGCGTTCTTGGCGTAGCCCTTGAGGTCGGTGGCGTTCTTCTGGCTGGAGACCTGTTCGCCGGCGACGTTCTGCAGCACCTGGGCGCGCATCAGGTTGCTGGTCATCACGCCGAAATTGCCGGAGGTGGAGACGCGGGTCATGGCTTAACCTCAAACGATATTGGTGAGGACATCGAACATGTCCTTCGTCGCCTGGATCAGGCGGGCCGAAGCGTTGAACGCCTGCTGGTAGGTGGTCAGGTTGACCAGTTCCTCGTCGAGATTGACGCCTTCCTGCGACTGGCGCTGGGCGTCGACCTCGGTCTTGACGGAGTCGGCCGCTTCCTTGCGGCTGGTGGCGGCGGCGGCCTTGCGGGCGATCGAGCCGCTGAAGTCCGCGCCGTAGTTCAGCACGGTCTTGCTGGAACCGGCGGTGTCGCCGGCGGTGGCGAAGGCGGCGGCGACATCGCCGGCCTTGGCCAGGGCCAGCGCGCCGCGACCGTCGCCTGTCGCCAGGGCCGGGACGCCGGCCGCCACGGTCAGGTCCAGCTTGGCGAACGGCAGCTTGGAGGGATCGGCGTCCATGGCCGGATCCACCTTGAACAGGCCGCCGCGCGTGCTGCGCTCGCTCATGCCGACGCCGAACAGCTGGCTCAGCGACGGACCGCCGACGCCGCGCTGGGTGGTGTCCTCGACCACCGACAGGCTGACCGGGGTGGCGGTGTTGGAGGTGAAGGTCAGCTCGCCCTTCGAGCCCAGCGAGAAAGAGCCATAGAGGCCGATGCCGGAATTGCGCGAGTTCAGGGCGTCGATGGTTTCCTGCATCGTGCCGGTCCCGGTCGGGATGGCCACCTGGATGTCGCGGATGCGGCTGCCTTCGCTGTCGGTCAGGCGCAGGGTGATGGTCTGGCCGGGCGTGAAGCCGCTGGGATCGCTGGCGACCATGCCGGTCTCGTAGGGCGAGTAGCCGTCCGAGCGGATGATGTCGTTGAGGCCGAAGAACTGGCTGAAGCCCTTGCCGGCCTTGGTCGAGGGCGTGGTGGCGTCGTCGACGATGGCGACGCCGTTGGTCGAGCTCGTGGTGTTCAGGCTCAGCTGGCCGTTGGTGAAGGCCGCCGTCGCCGTGCCGCCCAGGGCGGTGTTCAGCTGGGTCAGGAAATTGGTGTTGGTGAAGGTCGGGCCGGCCGCACCGTTGACGGTCATCGTTCCGGCGCCGAAGTCGACATCGACGCGCTGGACGATGGCGCCGGCGGCGTTGGTGATGGCGATCGTCGTCTTGCCGGTGAAGTTGGCGAAGGCGGTGTTGGCGTCCAGGCCCGTGTCCTTGCCGGTCATGCTGCTTGGCGCGGGCACCGAACTGGCGGCGTTGGAGGCTCGGTTCAGCTCCTCGGCGGCGCGGCTGACGAACTCGCCCAGCTGGTCGGAGAGGTTGGGCAGCTCCTTGTTGCGCAGCTCCAGCAGGCCCTGGATCTCGCCATTGGTGACCGCCAGCGGCATGACCTGGCCGCCGCTGTTGGCGGTGACGACGGTGAGGTAGCCGTTGGCCGGGCCCGACTGGTTGTAGGTGACGGTGGCGGGGCCGTTGCCGGCCAGGGTCACGCCCTCGGCCGAGCGCACCATGACGCCGCCGTTGGAGCGGTCGCTGACCTGGATGTTCATGTAGGTCGACAGCTCGTTGATCAGTCCGCTCTGGACGTTCTCCGAGCCGGTGCCGTCGGCGCCCGCCATCTTGGCGCGGGTGATGTCGACGTTCAGGGCGTCGATCTGCTTGAGCAGGTCGTTGACGCGGTCGACGTCGGCGCCGATGCGGTTGTCGGTGTCCTTGATCTGGCTCGACAGCGATGAGGTGATGCGCTTGCTCTCGCCGAGGAAGTCCTCGACCTTGGTGATGGCGCTGCTGCGCAGCAGGGTCGAGGACGGGTCGTCCGCGGCCATGGAGAAGGCGGCGTAGACGTCGTCCAGGGTCGCGAAGAAGTTGGTCTTGGCGCTGGGGTCGCCGAACAGCTTCTGGGCGTTGTCCATCGCGGTGGCGACCGCGCTGGCGCGGCCGGCGTCGGAGGCGCCGTTCAGGCTGGCGGCGGCCATGAACTTGTCGGTGGCGCGCTTGATGGCGTCGATGTTGACGCCCACGCCCATGCCGTTCGACACCAGGTTGGACTGGGCGATCGTCTTGCGGACATAGCCGGCGGTGTTGATGTTGGCGATGTTGTCGGAAACGACGCGCAGGCCCGTCTGGGCCGCCATCATCCCCGAGGTCGCCACGTTCAAGATGGTGTTCAACGACATGGTCTATTCTCCGGCCTGCTCGGCAAACCACGAACGGCGCAACGCGACCTTGCCCGGCGAAAACTGCCGGGCGTTGTGGGGTTCGACCCCTTCGGCGATGTGCAAGCCATTGAAAATCATGGCAATTCGTTCCTGGCGTCGAGCGAGCGACGCAAAGCCATGCGCAAGGACGGCGCCAACCGCGGGTGGGGCGCGACGACGCGGCAAGCCTGGCCCTTTCCGCTCGGTTCAGCCCGGCAAAAAGCGCCGTGGTCGGCCTATCCGAAGGTGTGAATGCAAGATTAATATCAACTGAAACAACGACTTACTTCTAGATTTCGAGTTGGCCCGGCGGTTGCTCAGGGAAGTCCGGATCAAGGCGTCTCCTCTTCGGGCCGCCATCCTCCGTGGACCTCATCGACGCATGACCGCGATCGCCGCCCCCGCTTCCGTCCTGCCTTCGGCCCCGGCTCCCGCCAGCGGCTATGACAAGGACGCGGCCGAAGGCTTCGGCGCGCTGCTGGCCCAGGCCGGAAGCGCCGGCGCCTCGGACGACAAGGCCTCCACGCGGGACGTTCGCGACGCTGGCAAGGCCTCGGACAAGGCGGCCGACCGGGCCCAGGACAAGAAGACGTCCGACACCAAGGCCGCCGACCGCGCCGCCGACGCCAAGGCCGACAAGGTCGCGGACGCCGCAGACAAGGCCGCCGATCCCAAGACCCCGATCAAGCTCGCCGACGGCCGGGCGACCGACAAGGCTTCGGACGCCAAGCCGGCCCAAGGCAAGACGGACGACAAGACCGATAGCAAGGACCAGGCCGCCGTCGCCGCTGACGGGCAGGTCGCCGATGCGACCGCCGGCCAGGCCGACGCCGCCGCCCTGGCCGCGGCCGCCCTGATCGCCGCCATGCAGGCGCCAGCCGTTGAGACGCCCAAGCCGGCGACGGACGCCGCCGCGACCGCTCAGACGGTCCAGGCCGCCCAGGCCGTCACGACAGAGACCTCCTCCGCGGCCGTCGCCCAGGACGGGCAAGCCGAGGCGCTGGCCCTGCCGGCCGAGGCCCTGGCGACCGACGCCGCCGAAGCCGCCCCGGCCCTGACGGCGCCGCCGACCGCCTCGGTCGCCGAGCTCGCGGCCATCGCGGCCGCCGCCAAATCCAAGACATCTTCGACGGCGCCGACCGCCAAGGCCGACGCCGCCACGCTCGCGCCGACCACGACGCCCGCCGTCCCGACCGCCCAGGCCGCCGTCGCCGCGATCGCCGCCCCGGCCGCCGACCCCGCCGAACCCGCGCCCGCCCAGGCCGCCGCCGCCCAGGCCGCCGCGCCGGAAGTCGCCTCCGTCACCGGCAAGGTGGTCAAGGCCGCCGAGCCGAAGACGACCGCCTCCACCACGGCGAGCGCCGTCGCGGCCGCCGTGGCCGACGCCGTCGCCGAACCGGGCCATGGCCCGGTCGCCGCCGCGGCCCATGCCGCGACGACGGGCGAGGGCGCGACGGGCGACGGCGCCCAGGACCACGCCAACGCCCAGGGCTCGCCGCTGAAGGACGCCGCGCCGGTGGCGGCCGCCGCCGACGCTCCAGCCGCCGCCCCGGCCTTCGTCGCGCCGGGCACGGCCGCCGCCCCGGCCCCCATTGTCGCCGCCCAGCTGCCGCCCAGGGCCGGCCCGGAGACCGTCAACCACCTGACGACCGAGATCGCCAGCAAGGCGGTGGTCGGCAAGACCAGCCGCTTCGACGTCGTGCTGCAGCCCGAAGGCCTGGGCCGCGTCGACGTGCGCATCGAGATCGCCAAGGACGGCAAGCTGACCGCCGCTCTGAACTTCGACAATCCGGCCGCCGCCGCCGACCTGCGCGGCAAGTCCGGCGAACTGCGCCAGGCCCTGGCGGCCGCCGGCTTCAACGTCGCCGACAACGCCCTGAGCTTCGACAGTTCGAGCCAGAACCAGGGCGGCCAGGGCCAGAACGCCTTCTTCAACTTCCAGGACGGCGAGAACGGCCGTCAGGCTTTCCAAGGCCGCGCCTTCCGATCGGCGCTGGGCGAGGAAATCCCCACCCTGTCCCCGTCCGCCCTGCTGCCCGGCCTGCGCGTCGCCGACAGCAGCGGCGTCGACGTCAGAATCTAGGAGAGCCCGCCATGGTCACGGCCACCAACGCCACCGGCAACGCCACCACCGACAAGATCAACAACTCGCGGAACTCGCTCGCCAACAACGAGCAGACGTTCCTGAAGCTGCTGACCACCCAGCTGAAGAACCAGGACCCCCTGGCGCCCACCGACACGACCCAGATGACCAGCCAGATCACCCAGATGACCGGCGTCGAGCAGCAGCTGGTCACCAACGACCTGCTGACGGCCCTGGTGGGCATGAACACCAGCGGCGGCATTAGCGAGGGCGTCAACCTGATGGGCAAGCAGGTCACCGCCGAGACCGACAAGTCGGTGCTCAAGAGCGGCGAGGCGACCTGGAGCTACACCCAGAGCCGCGCGGGCACGGGTGTGAAGATCGAGGTCCTGGACAAGTTCGACAAGGTGATCGCCACCGTCCTGCCCGACGACATGTCGAGCGGCGACCACACCTTCAAGTGGGACGGCAAGAGCGCCGACGGCGTCAAGCAGCCCGACGGCGGCGAATACACGATCAAGGTGACCGCCACCGACGCGGCGGGCACGAAGATTCCGACCACGGCGAAGGGGCGCATCGACGGCGTCGTCACCAAGGTCACCAACGAAAGCGGCGTCAACATGGTCTGGATCGGCGAAACCAAGGTGCCGCTCGACTCCGTGATCGGCGTCACCAACCCCACCACGACGACCACGTAACGGCCGTCACCACTCGATGAACGGGCGTCAGAACGACGCCGTCGCGGTCTCCCCCCGGCGCCTCGCCGGATCCCGAGACCCAAACGCAAACCGCGCTGAACCTCGAACCCATCCGTTTTTGAACTTCATCGCAGGATCGCAGTCATGAGCATCAACAGCGCCATGCTGGCCGGGGTTTCCGGCCTGATCTCCAACTCGTCGGCCCTGGCCGCGATTTCGGACAACATCGCCAACGTCAACACGGTCGGCTACAAGCGCAGCTCGGCCAACTTCTCGACCCTGGTCACAGCCCAGAGCAAGAACGCCACCTACAGCGCCGGCGGCGTCAAGGCCCAGACCCACCAGTTCGTCAGCCAGCAGGGCCTGACCCAGGCCACGACCTCGAACCTGGACCTGTCGATCGCCGGCTCGGGCTTCTTCGTCGGCACCGAGAAGCCGGAAGGCCTGACCGCCACCGACACCCGCTCGTTCACCCGCGCCGGCTCGTTCCAGCTCGACAACCTGGGCTATCTGAAGAACGACGCCGGCCTCTATCTGCAGGGCTGGCTGGCCGACCCGGTGACCGGCACCATCACGCCCGACCCGTCGGACCTGACCCAGCTGTCGTCGATCAACGTCGGCACCGTGGGCGGCACCGCCGAGAAGACCACCCGCGTCGGCGTCAACGCCAACCTGCGCTCGGAACAGCCCGTGTCGGCCGCGGCCAACGCCACCGTCACCAAAACCGCCGTGGTCGAAGCGCCGGTCTCGTCGCCGGCCGTGGACTACAAGGTCTCGTACAGCCCGACGGGCAACGGCAACGAATACGCCGTTTCGATCAGCCGCGCCGGCGCGGTGTTCTCCACGGGCGTGGCTACCTACAACCCGGCCACCGGCGCGCTGACCGGCTACCTGCCCACCGGCTCGGCGGGTCCGCCCAGCACCACCACCGTCACCGACGGCGCCCACACCGTGAACCTCTCGGCCCTGGGTCTGGACACCAAGGCCCAGGCCGTCTCCAGCGGCGCCTACGACCCGGCGACCCGCTCGATGTCGGACTACGCCGAGGACAACACCACGGGCGTCAAGCCGGACTTCGAGATCCAGATCCCGGTCTCGGACTCCAAGGGCGGTCAGCGCACGGTCACCCTGTCGCTGCTGAAGGGCCCGGGTCCGAACGAATGGTTCGCCGAACTGCGCGCCAAGCCGGGCGACCTGGACAACAACACCAACGGTCAGATCGCCAGCGGCAAGGTGACCTTCACCACCGACGGCAAGCTGGCCTCGGTCGGCAACCTGTTCGGCGGGATCACCCCGACCGCGATCAGCATCGGCGCGTCCGACCCGCTGGCGACCGGCACGGCGCCGCGCTGGGCCGACGGCCTGGGCATCGACGCCCAGACCCTGCAGGTCGATCTGGCCAGCGCGGCCGGCGGTCTGACCCAGTTCAACAGCCAGTCGGTGGTCCAGTCGGTCAACACCAACGGCACGGCCTTCGGCAACCTGACCAACATCGAGGTCGACGACCAGGGCTATGTCTCGGCGATCTTCGACAACGGCGTGACCCGCCGCATCGCACAGGTTGCGATCGCCACGTTCTCGAACCCCAACGGATTGAAGGGGGTGAACGGAAATGCATATCGCGTCACCAACGAAAGCGGCACCTATAGCTTGAAGACTCCAGGTGGCGGCGGCGCGGGCTCGATTGCTCCGTCCACGCTGGAAGCTTCGACCGTCGACTTGTCGACGGAGTTCACCGGGCTGATCACGACACAGAGAGCCTATTCGGCTTCGTCGAAGATCATCACCACCGCTGACCAGATGCTAGAAGAGCTTCTGAGCATTAAACGGTAATTACAGGTCTTAACTGACCTTAATTGCCCTGTGTCACATTGATACATCACGGGAGTAAGGGGAAGGTATCGTGTTTCAGCCTTTCTTTACTATTGGAATTAAGCGCCTGTTATTTCCCGGCGTCTATATTCCTCTCCAACAGTGATGGTTGTGGGAAAGGCGTAAAGCCATGTTGCAGCAGCAGCGCACGAACAGCCGGGGTGAGAAGTACGTGATCGGTCCGACCGGCGCGCCGCTGACTCTCTCCGACTTGCCGCCTCCGGAAACCCAGCGTTGGGTGATCCGGCGCAAGGCCGAAGTGGTGGCCGCCGTTCGCGGTGGTCTCCTCTCGCTCGACGAGGCGTGCGATCGGTACAAGTTGACCAACGAGGAGTTCCTCGCCTGGCAACAATCGATCGACCGTCACGGCCTGGCGGGTCTGCGGACCACGCGCCTTCAGCAGTACCGCTAGTCGGCGGGCTCGGAAGTCCAAGGCGTACAGGGGTTTCGGCCCCTTGGCGACCCTGTCGAACAGTTCAGCGGCCGCGCCCCCCAGGGGCGCGGCCGCGACCTTTTGGCGCCCCCGAGTCCCCCTTGGAGGGGGCCTTTGTAAACGACCCGTTTACCTTGCACTGGGTAAATCCTGCCTAGCGACGGCGTGCTCCGGCGCGCGGCGGCTGGCGTTCCCTTCGGGAGCGCCGTTCAGGGGTAGGGCGTAGGTTGGATAAGTTCCTCAGCGCGATTCAAAGGTTCGGCGTCGGCCGGCTGGCCGCCCTGATCGGCGTCGTCGTCGGCGCCATCGCCGTGATCGCCGCCGTGATGATGATGATGAGCAAGCAGCCCAACGAGCTGCTGCTGTCCAATGTCGACCCCAAGGAATCCGCCGCCGCCACCCAGGCGCTCGACACCGCCGGCATCAAGTACGAGACCAAGAGCGACGGTTCGACGATCTATGTCGCCCGCGACAAGGTCAACGCCGCCCGACAGCTGATCTTCACCAAGGGCCTGGTGACCTCCGGATCGGTCGGCTACGAGATCTTCGACACCGGCAACGCGCTGGGCCAGACCGACTTCGTCCAGCAGCTGAACCGCCAGCGCGCCCTGCAGGGCGAGCTGGAGCGCACCATCCAGGGCTGGGACGGCGTGCGCGCCGCCCGCGTCCACCTGGTGATCCCCAAGCGCCAGCTGTTCGAGGAAGACGCCGAGAAGCCGACCGCCGCCGTCACCATCAGCACCGGCCGCGAGCCGTCGGCCGACATGGTCCGCGCCGTCCAGAACCTGGTGGCCGGTTCGGTCGCCGGCATGAAGCCGGACGCCGTCAACGTCATCGACCAGCACGGCAAGACCCTGTCGGCCGGCAACGACGAGAGCCTGGCCGGCAAGCTGGCCCAGGACGCCAAGAGCGAGGCCGAGGGCCGCATCGCCAAGACGGTCAAGGACATGATCGACGGCGTGCTCGGCCCGGGCAAGGCGCGCGTCAACGTCACCGCCGACCTCGACCTGAACCGCGTCACCACCCAGGAGCGCAAGTTCGACCCGGACGGCCAGGTCATCCGCTCGGAAAGCACCAACGCCAACAATTCCAGCGAGACCAAGAACGACGACACCGGCGGCGTCACCTCGACCCAGAACATCCCGGGCCAGACCCCGAACGGCTTCCAGCCGCTGGGCTCCAAGCAGGACAGCAACGAGAGCGTCACCAACTACGAGATCTCGGAAAGCACCAGGACCACGGTCCAGGAGCCGGGCGCGGTCCGCAAGGTGGCCATCGCCGTGGCGGTCGACGGCATCACCGCCCCTCCGGGCAAGGACGGCAAGCCGGGCGCCTACACCCCCCGCACCGCCGCCGAGATGGCCCAGCTGGAGCAACTGGTGAAGACCGCCGTCGGCTTCGACCAGGCCCGCGGCGACCAGGTCTCGGTCGTCAATGTCCGCTTCCCGCAGCCCGAGGACCAGGGCCTGGGCAAGGCCGGCCTGATGGACGGCATGGACAAGAACGACCTGATGCGCATCGCCGAACTGGCCGTGCTGGCGGTCGTGGCCCTGCTGATCCTGCTGTTCGCGGTCCGTCCGTTCCTGAAGAGCCTGATGAGCCCGCCGCCGACCCCGCTGGGCCTGGCCCTGAACGGCCCGCAGGTGACCCGCATGGTCACCCTGTCGGACGGCTCGACCCAGGAAGTGATCGTCGACCAGACGGGCGAGCCCATCGCCATCGCCGGTCCCGGCGACATGGACCAGCGCATCGACATCGCCAAGATCGAAGGCCAGGTGAAGGCCTCGTCGATCAAGCGGGTCTCGGAGTTCGTCGACAAGCACCCCGACGAGTCCGTCGCGATCCTCCGCTCCTGGCTGCACGAGTCGGAGTAGGCGATGAAGACCTCCGTCAACGACGTCAAGAAGCTGGCCGGTCCCGAGAAGGCCGCGATCGTGCTGCTCGCCCTCGGCGAAGAGCACACCGCGATCTGGGAAGCCCTGGACGACGAGGAAATCAAGGAAGTCTCCCAGGCCATGGCCGGCCTGGGCACGGTCTCGGCCTCGGTGGTGGAAGAGCTGCTGGTCGAGTTCGTCTCGGGCATGAGCTCGACCGGCGCGATCATGGGCTCCTACGAGCAGACCCAGCGCCTACTGTCGGCCTTCATGCCGCCGGAGAAGGTCGACCAGCTGATGGAGGAGATCCGCGGTCCCGCGGGTCGAACCATGTGGGACAAGCTGGGCAACGTGAACGAGGCGGTGCTCGCCAACTATCTGAAGAACGAATATCCGCAGACCGTCGCGGTGGTGCTGTCGAAGGTGAAGTCCGACCACGCCGCGCGCGTGCTGGCCTCGCTGCCGGAGGACTTCGCCCTGGAATGCGTCACCCGCATGCTGCGGATGGAGCCGGTGCAGCGCGAGATCCTCGACAAGATCGAGCAGACCCTGCGCACCGAATTCATGTCGAACCTGGCGCGCACCTCCAAGCGCGACAGCCACGAGATGATGGCCGAGATCTTCAACAACTTCGACCGCCAGACCGAGGCCCGGTTCATCGCGGCGCTGGAAGAGCGCAACCGCGAGGCCGCCGAGCGCATCCGCGCCCTGATGTTCGTGTTCGAGGATCTCAGCAAGCTCGACCCGGGCGGCGTCCAGACCCTGCTGCGCGCCACCGGCAAGGAACAGCTGGCCCTGGCCCTGAAGGGCGCCTCGGACAAGCTGCGCGAAATGTTCTTCTCGAACATGTCGGAGCGCGCCTCGAAGATCATGCGCGAGGACATGGAAAGCATGGGCCCGGTCCGCCTGAAGGACGTCGACCAGGCCCAGGTCGCCATGGTGCAGGTCGCCAAGGACCTGGCCGCCAAGGGCGAGATCATGCTGGCCGGCGCCGGCGCCGAAGACGAACTGATCTACTAGGGGGATGGCTGAATGACCGACATCGCCCACAAGCGCTTCACCTTCGACACCGTGTTCGACGACCACGGCGGCATGACCGCGCCGCCGCGGGTGAAGAAGAACTTCACGCTGGAAGAGCTGGAAGAGGCCAAGGCCCAGGCCTATGCCGCCGGCGAGCAGTCGGCCGTCGCCCAGGCCGAGCGCGAGGCCGCCCTGGCCCTCAATACCGTCGGCCAGGCGATCCACAGCGCCTTCTCGACCCTGGCCGCCGTCGCCCACGAGCACCGCGAGGGCTCGGCGATGCTGGCCCTGGCCTGCGGCCGGGCTATCGCCGACGCCGCCCTGGACCAGTTCCCCGAGGCCCCGACCCAGGCGGCCCTGGTCGCCCTGGCCCGCGAGGTGGAGGCCAGCCCCAAGCTGACCGTCCGCGTCGCCCCGCATCTGGTCGAGCGCACCCAGGCCGCCCTGGAGCAGACCGCCCAGGCCATCGGCTTCCCCGGCCAGATCATCGCCCGGGCCGACGCCGTGCCGCCCGCCGCCTTCCTCCTCGACTGGGGCGACGGGCGCGCGGCCTTCGATCCCGCCGACGCGGCCGCCCGCGTCACCCAAGCCCTCGAAGCCGCCATCGCGGCCGAGGGTCTCCACGCCGAACCTCTTGCGCCTAGCGAAGGCTGACCGCCATGTCTGAAGACAACCTCACCCTCGACGAATTCGGCGGCAGCATGCTGGCCTCCGAAATGCCGGTCGAACTCAGCGACAAGATCGCGTCCGACCTGGCGCCGGTCTTCGACGTGCCGGTCAACATCTCGGCCGTGCTGGGCCGCGCCCACATGTCGGTGGCGCAGCTGCTGCAGCTGCAGGCCGGCAGCATCCTCGAACTGGACCGCAAGGTCGGCGAGGCGATCGACATCTATGTGAACAACCGCCTGGTGGCCCGTGGCGAGGTCGTCGTCGTCGACGAGCGCCTGGGCGTGACCATGACGGAAATCATCAAGGACGGCGACGCCGCCGGCTGACGCCTGGCGCCGCCGAGCACCGCTTAAACAGTTGAACTGCCGGGGCACGAAGGCCCCAACGGAGAGAAAACGATGCGCCTCCTGGTCGTCGGAAAACTGAACGGACAGCTCTCGGTCGCCGTGAAGATGGCGATGAACACCGGGGCCAAGGTCTCGCACGTGGAGACCACGGAAGCGGCGACCCACGCGCTGCGGGCCGGGCAGGGGGCCGACCTGCTGATGGTCGAGTACACGCTCGACATCGCCGGCCTGATCGCAGCCAACGAGTCCGAGCGGATCCGGGTGCCGGTGGTGGCCTGTGGCGTCGACGCCGACCCGATGCGGGCCGCCGCGGCGATCAAGGCCGGGGCCAAGGAATTCATCCCGCTGCCGCCGGACGCCGAGCTGATCGCCGCGGTCCTGGCCGCCGTCACCGACGACAACCGCCCGATGATCGTCCGCGATCCGGCCATGGAAGGCGTCATCCGCCTGGCCGACCAGGTGGCGCCGTCCGAGGCCTCGATCCTGATCACCGGCGAAAGCGGCTCGGGCAAGGAGGTCATGGCCCGCTACGTCCACGCCAAGTCGCGCCGGGCCAAGGCGCCGTTCATCAGCGTCAACTGCGCCGCCATCCCCGAGAACCTGCTGGAAAGCGAGCTGTTCGGCCACGAGAAGGGCGCCTTCACCGGCGCCGTGGCCCGCCGGGTCGGCAAGTTCGAGGAAGCCAACGGCGGCACCCTGCTGCTGGACGAAATCAGCGAGATGGACGCCCGCCTGCAGGCCAAGCTGCTGCGCGCCATCCAGGAACGCGAGATCGACCGGGTCGGCGGCTCCAAGCCGGTCAAGGTCGACATCCGCATCCTGGCCACCTCCAACCGCGACCTGGCCGCGGCGGTGAAGGACGGCACGTTCCGCGAGGATCTGCTCTACCGCCTGAACGTCGTCAACCTGCGCCTGCCGCCGCTGCGCGAGCGCCCGGGCGACGTGATCACCCTGTGCGAGCACTTCGTGAAGAAGTACTCGGCCGCCAACGGCGTCGCCGAAAAGCCGATCTCGGCCGAGGCCAAGCGCCGGCTGATCGCCCACCGCTGGCCGGGCAACGTCCGCGAGCTGGAGAACGCCATGCACCGCGCGGTGCTGCTGTCGCCGGGCGCGGAGATCGAGGAGTTCGCCATCCGTCTGCCCGACGGCCAGCCCCTGTCCCCCGCCCCGGACGTCGCGGTGGCTCGCGGCGCCCAGATGGCCGCCGACGCCGTGTCGCGCACCTTCGTCGGCTCGACCGTGGCCGAGGTCGAGCAGCACCTGATCATCGAGACCCTGGAGCACTGCCTGGGCAACCGCACCCACGCGGCCAACATCCTGGGGATCTCGATCCGCACCCTGCGCAACAAGCTGAAGGAATATTCCGACGCCGGCGTGTCGGTGCCGCCGCCGCAGGGCGGGGTGGCCGCCGCCTGAGGACCGTGAACCCCGTTCGGGCGCCGCGACCATCGGTCCGGCGCCCAACATAGCTAATTTCGATTAAGACCCCTGGCGACTTCGCGCAAATCGCTCCACTCGCCAAAGCTGGGCAACAGGATCGAAGACTTGAATGGCTGACGCCGCCGTCCCCAAGGCCGCCACGTCGATCCCCAGCGCCAAGTCGCTGTGGGAGGGGATCCTGCGCGGCGAAATGGGACTGGCCCTGGGCGTCGTGGGCATCATCGTCCTGCTGATCATCCCGGTGCCGGCGATGATGCTGGACCTGCTGCTGGCCATCTCGCTGACCGGCGCCGTGCTGATCCTGATGACCGCGGTGCTGATCAAGAAGCCGCTGGAATTCACCTCGTTCCCGACCGTCCTGCTGGTCGCCACCCTCTATCGGCTGGGCCTGAACGTGGCCTCCACGCGCCTGATCCTCGGCCACGGCCAGGAAGGCTCGCACGGGGCCGGCGCGGTGATTGCCGCCTTCGGCAACCTGATGATGCAGGGCAACTTCGTCATCGGGGTGATCGTCTTTATCATCCTGGTGGTGGTGAACTTCATGGTCGTCACCAAGGGCTCGGGCCGGATCGCCGAAGTGGCGGCCCGCTTCACCCTGGACGCCATGCCCGGCAAGCAGATGGCCATCGACGCCGACCTGTCGACCGGCCTGATCGACCAGGACACCGCCAAGCAGCGCCGCAAGGACCTGGAGCAGGAATCGACCTTCTTCGGGGCCATGGACGGGGCGTCAAAGTTCGTGAAGGGCGACGCCGTCGCCGGCCTGATCATCACCGCCATCAACATCGTCGGCGGCATCCTGATCGGGGTCGTCCAGCACAAGATGCCGATCGGCGAGGCCTCGGCCTCCTACACCCTGATGACCATCGGCGACGGCTTGGTCAGCCAGATCCCGGCCCTGATCATCTCGATCGCCGCGGGCATGGTGGTGTCCAAGGCCGGCGTCGAGGGCAGCGCCAACAAGGCCCTGACCACTCAGCTGGCCATGAACCCCGTCGCCCTGGGCATGGTCTCGGCCTCGGCCGGGGTCATCGCCCTGATCCCGGGCATGCCGATCATCCCGTTCGCCGCCCTGGCGGTGGGCTCGGGCTACCTGGCCTATCGTCGCGCCCAGAAGGCCAAGGAGCCGCAGCCGCTGGACGCCGCCGCCCTGGCCGCCCTGGCCGAAGCGTCCGCCGAGCCGGAAGAGGAGCCGATCAGCGCCTCCCTGGCCATCGACGACGTCAAGATCGAGCTGGGCTACGGCCTGCTGACCCTGATCAACGACCTGGACGGCCGCAAGCTGACCGACCAGATCCGCGCCCTGCGCAAGACCCTGGCCACCGAGTTCGGCTTCGTGATGCCGCCGGTCCGCATCCTGGACAACATGCGCCTGGCCAACCAGGGCTACGCCATCCGCATCAAGGAGATGGAGGCCGGGGCCGGCGAGGTGCGCCTGGGCTGCCTGATGGCCATGGACCCGCGCGGCGGCCAGGTCGAGCTGCCGGGCGAGCACGTGCGCGAACCCGCCTTCGGCCTGCCCGCCACCTGGGTGGAGGAGGCCATGCGCGAGGAGGCCACCTTCCGCGGCTACACCATCGTCGATCCGGCCACCGTGCTGACCACGCACCTGACCGAGATCCTCAAGGAGAACATGGCCGACCTGCTCTCCTACGCCGAGGTGCAGAAGCTGCTGAAGGACCTGCCCGAGGGCCAGAAGAAGCTGGTCGACGACCTGATCCCCTCGGTGGTCAGCGCCACCACCATCCAGCGCGTGCTGCAGGCCCTGCTGAAGGAGCGCGTATCGATCCGCGACCTGCCGCAGATCCTGGAAGGCATCGGCGAGGCCGCGCCGCACACCGCCTCGGTCATCCAGCTGGTCGAGCAGGTCCGCGCCCGCCTCGGCCGCCAGCTGTGCTGGGCCAACCGCGGCGACGACGGCGCCCTGCCGATCATCACCCTGTCGGCCGAGTGGGAGCAGGCCTTCGCCGAGGCCCTGGTCGGGCCGGGCGAGGACAAGCAGCTGGCCCTGGCGCCCTCGCGCCTGCAGGACTTCATCCGCGGCGTGCGCGACGCCTTCGACCAGGCGGCGATGTCCGGGGACAGCGCCGTGCTGCTGACCAGCCCCGGCGTGCGGCCCTATGTCCGCTCGATCATCGAGCGCTTCCGCGGTCAGACCGTGGTGATGAGCCAGAACGAAATCCATCCCCGCGCCCGCCTGCGCACCGTGGGGATGGTCTAGCAGCCGGGGACATGCACTTGTGCGTGTCCCCAGTGACGCTCCCCAAGCCGTCAGGAATGAGGAAGGGGACACGCACAAGTGCATGTCCCCGGCTGGCGACGCGTCCCGACCATGAGGCCTTCCGCCCGGAAAAAGCCCGGAAGCGCCCTGAAATGGTCACGCCTTGTTACGGACTATTTCGGAACCGTTGCCGATAGGTCGCGTTCGGTTTGGCAAGGCGGGGGCCTTCACGACGGAGCGCTACTGATGAAAACCAAGATCGCCATGTTCGCCGCCGCCGCGACTCTTTCGCTGGCCGGCGCCGCTTTCGCCCAGACGACGGGGTCCTCCTCGACACCGGCCACCGGCGCCACGACGCCGTCCGGCCAGACCATGCCGTCGGCCCAGACCACCCCGTCTGGCACGACCTCGGCCACTCCGGCCACGCCCGCCTCGCCGTCGACCGGCGAGCAGGCGTCTCCGGCCACGCCGGCCAGCCCGGCCACGGGCGCGGCGGCCTCGACCGGCGCGACCGGCACCGCGGGCACGGCCGGCACGACGGCGGCTGACGCCGACGCGGCGGGCACGCCGTCCTCGGCCAATGTCGCCCTGGACCTGAAGGTCGGCTCCGAGGTCAAGGATCCCTCGGGCGCGGTGGTCGGCACCATCGCCGGCACCACGGCCGGCGCCGACGGCTCGACCAATGTCGTCGTGACCAGCGGCGACAAGAAGTTCGCCCTGCCCAAGGCCAGCTTCAGCGCCGCCACCACCGGCGGCCTGCAGACCACGGCCACCAAGGCGCAGATCGACGCCACCCTGGCCGGCGCCAAGCCGCAATAACCATCCGGCCTCATCGGAACGACCAGGAGCCCGCTCGGCATTGCCGAGCGGGCTTCGCGCTGCTAGCGATGGGCCAGTACCCGGCGGAGCTCCCGCTGACATGAGGGGTGTCGGATGGCTCCGGCCAGAAATTCCAAGGCGCGTGGCTCCAATGGCCTGTTCTGGGACCTGCTGACGTTCGACCGCCTCGTCACCGGGCCGGTGATTCACCTGATCTACTGGGCCGGCCTGGGCGTGGTGGCCCTGTTCGCCTTCTCCGTCGTCGGCGCCGCCGTCGGCCTGGCGCTGAAGGAGCCCGGCCTGCAGTCGCTGCTGCTGGCCTTCCCGGTGCTGATCGCCGGCCTGCTGGTCGCAGCCGCCATGGTGCTGCTGTGGCGCGCCTTCTGCGAGTTCTACGTCGCCATCTTCCGGATCAGCGAAGACCTGCGCGCCCTGCGCCAGGCCAGCGACGCCGACCACGCGGTGGCGACCGTCACCCGGCCGCCGGTTCAGGGCTAGAGCATCGCGCGGAAAAGTGGACGCCGGTTTTCCGCAAGAGCGATGCGAAAACAAAAGTCCAAGGCCCGATCGCCTGAACCCTCACCCCTGCGACCGAATAACGCGGTCGACGAAAATACGTCACAAAGCTTGAGGGCGGGGTCGATCCCCGGCGTCTAAGCGGCAGGAGGCCTGTCGAGCCTCCAGCCGGAGACGCATTTTGGCCGCCGATCAAGAACCTCACCTCGTCGATATCCATGTGGGCGCGCGCATCCGGATGCGCCGCAAATCCATGGGCCTGAGCCAGACGCAACTGGCCGACAGCGTGGGCATCACCTTCCAGCAACTGCAGAAGTACGAGCGCGGGACCAACCGCGTCAGCGCGTCCAAGCTCTACGGCATGGCCGTGACGCTGCAGACCTCGGTGGCCTGGTTCTTCGAGGGCATGCCGCCCGAGGCCGACGGCGTCGGGGCCGGCGACCAGCGGATTCAGGCCGTGCGCCGGTTCATGGCCACGGAGGAGGGCGTGGAGCTGGCCTCGCTGGTGCCGCAGCTGCCGCCGGCCCAGCGCCGCCAGATCCTGGCCCTGGCCCGGACGCTCAGCTCGGACGGCGACGACGAGCCGGCGGGCGGGACGGCGGGTTAGGTCCAGAGCCCAAGTAAGAGAGCCAACAGTTGTCATCCCGGCCGCAGCGAAGCGGAGAGCCGGGACCCAGGTGAACCGCACCGCTCTTGCCCAGTCCCCTGGATCCCGGACAGCCTCTGCGAGGCTTCCGGGATGACAACCATTTTTTAGGTCGCCCCTATCCCCCGGAACGCCGCCGCGAGGGCCTCGGCGCCGGCCTTGGGCCGGCCGGCGTTGTCGAAGATGGCCGGGGCGTCGGCGGCGTTCTCCGCCGTCAGCCACGAATCGCGATCACGAAGACCCCAGACGGTGAAGGCGAAGCGCTGGCGTTCGGGCAGGGCCATGAAGGCCTCGGCGGCTTCGGCATAGACGGCCGCCTGGCGGCGCTGCAGCTCGGCGCGCGACAGCAGCTTGTTCTCCGACCGGGTCAGCGACACGTCCAGCTCGGACACGTGGATCGGCAGGCCCAGGCCGGCCAGCTCGCGGATCATCCGGGTGATCTCGCCCGGGGCGAGGTCGGCCGCCACGTGCATCTGGGTTCCCAGGCCGGTCAGCGGCGCGCCCGAGGCCAGCAGCCGTTCGGCCAGGTTCAGGAAGGTTGCGCGCTTGCGCGGATAGTATTCGAGATTGTAGTCGTTCAGCAGCAGCGGGGCGTCCGGCTCGGCCTCGCGCGCCGTGCGGAAGGCCAGGGCGATGTGGTCGAAGGCGCCCAGGCGCTGGGCCCACAAGCTGTCGCGCCAGCCGTTGCCGTCCTCGGCCACCGCCTCGTTGACCACGTCCCAGCCGACCACCTGACCGCGATAGCGGCCGGCCACGGCGAGGATGTAGTTGCGATAGGCGTCGGCGAAGTCGATGCGGTTCTCGTCCAGCCGCGCGAAGGCCTCCGGCGCCTGGGCGTACCAGACCAGGGTGTGGCCCAGCAGGCCCATGCCGTGGGCGCGGGCGAAGGCGGCGATGCGGTCGGGGGCGTCGAAGCGGAAGGACCCGTCCGGCTGGACGATGTACTCCATCTTCATCTGCCACTCGGGCGTCAGCTGGTTGACCTCGCGGGCCAGCAGGGCGGCCAGGGCGGGGTCGTCCAGGTGCAGGGCCTGGACGCAGCTGCCGATCCGGAACGGCGCCAGGCTCTTCAGCGGCGGCAAGGGGGCGGGCTGGCTCTTGGCGACCTGAGGGCCGCAGGCCGACAGGGCCAGGGCCCCGGTCAGGACCGCGCGGCGGCCGAGACGGGGCAGGGGCGGCGGACGGGGACAGGCGCATGCGCCTGTCCCCAGCCCCGGACGCGGCGAATAGAGGCTGTCGCGCCTACCGCCCACCGACGACCATCCGGCGCAGGCCCAGTTCGTCCAGGGCGGCGGTTTCCAGCTTGCCGGCCAGCTTGGCTTTGGCGACCTTGGCGGCCTCGGCGACGTGCTCGTATTTCTTGAGGTTCTCGAAGGCCAGGGACAGGGCGTCGCGGGCGCCGGCCTCCTCGATCAGGATCTGGTCGATCTCGAGCAAGGCCTGGTCGCGGCGGATCTTCGAGCCCTGGCGGAAGCCGATCATGTACCAGCCGGCCTCGACGTCGCCCTGGGCCTGCATGGCCTCGGCCTCGGACTCCGCGTCCAGGGCGGCGACCTTCATCTCGGCGGTCTGGCGGCGCTCGACGATGTCGGCCAGGCGCTTTTGCAGAGTCTCGACCTCGTGGTTCGAGATGCGGATCAGGGAGTCGGCCCACTTGGTCATGCCAGGTTTCCCATCTAGGCGGCGTCGCTCTGCAGGATGTGGGCGAGGTAGCCGAAGCTGTCGTCGAGGCTGGTGGCCTCGTCCGGGGTCTGGCTGAGGAAGGCCTCGACGGCGGGGTTCAGGCGGATGGCGCGGTCGATGATCGGATCGGCCCCGGCGCGGTAGGCGCCGATGCGGATCAGCTCCTCCATGTTCGAATAGGCCGCCAGGCTCTGGCGGGCGGCCTTGACCACCTCGCGCTCCTCCAGCGTCTGGCAGCCCGGCATGGTCCGGCTGATGGACTTGAGGACGTTGATCGCCGGGAAGCGGCCGCGCTCGGCGATGGCCCGCTCCATGACGATGTGGCCGTCCAGGATGCCCCGGGTGGCGTCGGCGATCGGCTCGTTGTGGTCGTCGCCATCGACCAGCACGGTGAACAGGGCGGTGATCGGGGCGGCGGTGGTGCCGTCGGGACGGATCGGGCCGGGGCCGGCGCGCTCGAGCAGCTTGGGCAGCTCGGTGAAGACGGTGGGGGTGTAGCCCTTGGTGGTCGGCGGCTCGCCGGCGGCCAGGCCGATCTCGCGCTGGGCCATGGCGAAGCGGGTCACCGAGTCCATCAGGCAGAGGACTTCCAGGTCCTGGTCGCGCAGGAACTCGCTGATCGCCAGGGTCATGTAGGCGGCCTGGCGGCGGGTCAGGGCCGGCTCGTCCGAGGTGGCGACCACGACGATGGCGCGCTTGAGGCCTTCCTCGCCCAGGGTCTCCTCGATGAACTCGCGGACCTCGCGGCCGCGTTCGCCGATCAGGCCGACCACGACGGCGTCGCAGGTGGCCTCTTTGGCCAGCATCGATAGCAGGACGGACTTGCCCACGCCCGAACCGGCGAAGATGCCCAGGCGCTGGCCGCGGCAGGTGGTGGTGAAGACGTTCAGCGACCGTACGCCCAGGTCGATGCGCTCGCCCACACGGCCGCGGGCGTGGGCCGGCGGCGGCGGGGTCTTCAAGGGGTAGGGGACTTCGCCCTGCGGCAGCGGTCCCAGCCCGTCGATCGGCTCGCCGAAAGCGTTGATGATGCGGCCCAGCCAGGCCTTGGTCGGGCGGACCACGGCGCCCTCGGGCATGATCTTGATCACCGCGCCGGGGGCCACGCCCTCGACGGGGCCGAACGGCATCAGCAGGGCGCGGGTCTCGCGGAAGCCGACCACCTCGGCCGGCAGCACCGGCAGGCCCAGGCGCTCGATCTCGACCCGGGCGCCGACGGCGAGCCGGGTCAGCCCGCCGCGAGCCTCGATCAGGAGGCCGTTCACGGCGGCGACGCGACCGAAGATGGTCAGCGGATCGATACGTTCGACGGCGGCGATCAGGCTGCGCAAGTGAGGTCCCCGAGAGCTCGGAGCCAAGCTTTGGGCCCCGCGCGTTAATGGGGAGTGAAGTAGACCGACATGGTTAATCGGCCCTTGAGGATTGTGGCTGGGGATGCGGTCTGCGTCCTTATGTCTTGACCCCATCCGGGCCATGGCATGGCTGGTCGCCGACGGTCGCAACCTGCGCCTGACCCTGCGCGGCGACCTCCACGCGCCGGTCTCGCGCGCCTCCGTGGCCAGGCTTGGGGAGGCCGGTTGGCTGGCGCCGGAAGCCGCCGGCGGAAAATAACGCGGAGCCCGCCGCGACGGGACGTCGCGGACGCCGGACGGCCAGCCCGAAGGCGGCGCTCTGGGCGGCGCGGCCAAGCCTGTAAACTTCTCGCGACAGAACGCCGCAATCTCGCCTTACTGGTGAACGGCGCGGCGTGGCGACAGGGACGAAAGACGGCGCCCGGCCCCTTTACAGCGCCCCAATTCCGGGCTTTCGGGCCAAAAGGAATCGTCTTGACGGACCATCCACAGGCCCCTGCGACCTTTGCGCCAAATGAGTCGCTGACCGCTTGCACCCGATTCGCAAATCAGATTAACCATTTCTCCAGCGAGATCATTCACCATTAACCTGTCTTAAATTAACTGTCCGGCAGAGTGCAGGACGGGTTTCACCGGCGGTATTCCGCCTAGCTGTCGAATAATGCCGCCCAAGGGCGGGGAGGGCTGCATGCGCGTACTGTTGATCGAGGATGACAGCGCCACCGCGCAGACCATCGAGCTGATGCTGAAGTCTGAAGGCTTCAACGTCTACACGACGGATCTTGGCGAAGAGGGCGTGGATCTGGGCAAGATCTATGACTACGACCTCATCCTGCTGGACCTGAATCTGCCGGACATGAGCGGTCTGGATGTTCTGCGCACCCTGCGGGTGGCGAAGGTGAACACGCCGATCATGATCCTGTCGGGCAGCGCCGAAATCGATACGAAGGTGAAGACCTTCTCGGGCGGCGCCGACGACTACATGACCAAGCCGTTCCACAAGGACGAGATGATCGCCCGCATCCACGCGGTGGTCCGTCGTTCGAAGGGGCACGCCCAGTCGGTGATCAAGACCGGCGACATCATCGTCAACCTCGACGCCAAGACGGTCGAGGTGAACGGCAACCGCGTGCATCTGACCGGCAAGGAATACCAGATGCTGGAGCTGCTCTCCCTGCGCAAGGGCACGACCCTGACCAAGGAGATGTTCCTCAACCACCTGTACGGCGGCATGGACGAGCCGGAGCTGAAGATCATCGACGTCTTCATCTGCAAGCTGCGCAAGAAGCTGGCGGCCTCGGCCCAGGGCAAGCACCACATCGAGACCGTCTGGGGCCGCGGCTACGTGCTGCGCGACCCGAACGAGCAGGTCAACGCGGCGTAATCGCCGGCGCGACCAGCCTGGAAAGTTGAGCGCCCGCCTCTCCGGAGGCGGGCATTTTCCTTTGTGGGAACAGGGCCTTAACCCTGTCCGTGACAAATCGCCCGAAGCACCGAATAGTCCTTGCTCGAACATGGCGTCATCCGTCATTTTCCGGCGCGACGATTGCTGGGGGGCTTCCCAGCCGTGTCTTCCAACCGCACACGGCATCGCTACCAGTCGGGGGCTTGATGCAGGAATTCGATCCGAGACGGCCGACCATGCGTCTGGCCCCCAAGATCCTCACCGCGGCAGCCGGCCTGGTCGCCCTGGGCCTGGGGTGGAAGCTGACCGCGCCGGACGCGCCGGTGGCGGTGGTCCGCGCCCCGCTCGACGCCAACGCCCTGGCCGCCCTGCAGCACGCCGCCTTCGCCAGCGCCGAGGCCCAGCCGGGCTTCGAGCGTCCGGAATCGATCCCCGTCCAGGTCCGTCCCGGCGAGACCCTGGAAAACGCCGTGCTGCGCACCGGCATCGCCCCCAACGACGCCCGCCAGGTGGTGGCCGCCCTGCAGGGCGCGATCGACACCGTCAACATCAAGGCCGGCATGGCCTTCGAGGCCGCCATCGCCGAGCGTCGCAACGGGCCCAATAGTCAAAGGAGGGCGGGCTCGGCCCGGCTGATCGGCCTGTCGATGCGCACCGGCCCGTCCTCGACCCTGACCGTTTCGCGCACCTTCGACGGCGCGATGAAGCTGCGCGAGCTGGAGGAAAAGGTCACCGACGAGACCAAGGTGGCCTGCGGCGAGATGAAGGGGTCGTTCTACGAGAGCGTCGCCGACGTCGGCGGCACCCCGGCGGTGATCAGCCAGGCGGCCCAGCTGTTCGCCCACAAGATCGACTTCTCGCGCGACATCAAGGAAGGCGACCGCTTCTGCCTGGTGTTCGACCGCAAGGTCACCGAGAGCGGCCGCACGGTCGAAGCGGGCGACCTGGAATACGCCGAGGTCAAGGGCCAGAAGTTCTACGCCTTCGAGCGCTCAGGTGATGACGGCAAGCCGCAGTTCTTCGACGAGCTGGGCAAGAACATCAAGGGCTTCCTGCTGCGCACCCCGGTCGACGGGGCCCGCATCACCTCGACCTTCGGCCAGCGCAAGCACCCGGTGCTGGGCTATACCCGCGCCCACAAGGGCGTCGACTTCGGGGCCGGGACCGGCACGCCGATCCTGGCGGCCGGCGACGGCGTGGTCCTGGAGGCCCGCCGCTGGAGCGGCTACGGCAACTGGCTGCGCATCCGCCATTCGGGCCAGTGGGACACCGGCTACGGCCACATCTCGCGCTACGCCTCGGGCATCCGTCCCGGCGTCCACGTGCGCCAGGGCCAGGTGGTGGCCTATGTCGGCGCCACCGGCCTGGCGACCGGCCCGCACCTGCACTACGAGGTCTGGCTCAACGGCCAGCGGGTCAATCCGATCGGCGCCAAGGTGCCCCAGGGCACGATCCTGGCCGGCGCCGAGCTGTCGCGCTTCAAGGCCCAGCGGGCGCATATCGACACGCTGCTGGCGCAGGCGGGGGGGGAGGCGGTTGATCCCGCCGCGCCGAAGCTGGCCCTGGCCAGCCTGGACAGGGCCAAGGGCCCGGCGCTGCGGTAGGCGCGCCTTTCCCTCCCTTGGGAGGGCCTTGGGAGGAGAGCTATCGCCCATGACCAGCCAACGTTGTCATCCCGGACGAGCGCGCAGCGCGAAGATCCGGGACCAGGCCTGAACGCATGCGCTTGCGGTGGTCCCGGATCGGCGGCCCTGTGGGCCTTGTCCGGGATGACAAAACGGCGGTGGATCGGAACGGGGACAGGCCCATGGACCTGTCCCCAACCGCGCCCACGAGCTTGACCATCGCCGCCGCCCGTCCCATCCCGGGGCGATGAAAGCCTTCCCGCCGCTGAAGCCCGACTCCGAGGGCATGCTGCACCTCGACGCCCTGCGCATCGTCGGGGCGCTGATGATCGTGGTCTTCCACTTCAACCGCTACATCAACCTGGATGGGCGCTGGCAGCTGGTCGACGACATGGTCAAGGGCTTCAGCCTGGTCGTCGACCTGTTCTTCCTGATCTCCGGCTATGTGATGGCGGCGGTCTACACCGGCCGGCTGAACAGCTGGTCGCGGTACGGGACCTTCCTGAAGAAGCGGGTGGCGCGGCTGGGGCCGCTGCACTGGGCGACCATGCTGGTGTTCGTCGGCGTCTGGGCGGCCGGCGTGATGGGCTGGGGCGGCGACGTCGATCCCAAGCGCTACGACCTCTTCTGCATCGCGCCCAACATCCTGTTCGTCCACGCCTGGCATGTCTGCCACGGCCAGACCTGGAACTTCGCCAGCTGGGCGATCAGCGCCGAGATGGGGCTCTATCTGGCCCTGCCGCTGCTGTTCTGGATCGCCGGGCGCGGGCGGATCGTCACCGCCATGGCGGCGATCGCCAGCCTGATCGTCCTGCTGCTCAATCCCGACGGCGAGATGCCCTTCCACCAGTGGACCTGGAACTTCGGCGTGCTGCGCGCCGTGCCGGGCTTCCTGCTGGGCATGCTGGCGTTCCAGCTGCGCGCGCCGCTGGGCCGCCTGCCGTTGGCGCGGTTCTGGATGTGGGGGCTGCTGGCGGCGTTCCTGGTCGCCTCGACCTTGCGGATCGAGCGGACCCTGCTGCTGCTGCTCGTCTACGCCATCGGCCTAGCCGGGGTCGCCGCCGACGCGGCCGGCTCGCAGGGCGGGATCAGCCGCCGCCTGGCGCCCTGGGCTCAGCTGAGCTTCAGCCTCTACCTGCTGCACCCGATCGCCCTGAAGATGGGGATCAACTGGGTCGGGGTCGCCGCCTGGGGCCTGAACGGCGACCTGCTGAGGCTGTGGGTGCTGTTCTGGGTGCTGGCCCTGATCCCGGCCGCCTATCTGTCGCTCGTGCTGTTCGAGCGGCCGGCGCGGGACTGGATTTCAGGGCTGGGCCAAAGACGAACCCTCTCTCATGGAGAGAGGGAGGGGCCCGCCGCGTAGCGGTGGGAGGGTGAGAGGTTTCACCCTGTCCGGTTTCACGCTGGGCCGCTAGCTGACGCTGAGAACGTCTGTGGTGAGTGTGGACCGGACATTTGGGTTGAGCCGGCCTAGGCTTGCGTCATGCAAGAGACTAGACGCCCCAGTTGACGGAGGAAGTTGATGCGCAATCCGATTGAGACGACATACGACAGACAAGTTGACGCTGCCTATGTCTCCTTAAGGAAGATCGGTCCGGGCGAGGTGTCCAAGACCTATTCCTGCGATATCGAACAGGTTGGCGGGACGATTAATCTCGATTTTGATCAGAATGGTCGATTGGTGGGCATCGAAATATTGGATGCGACCGCACTGCTACCGGCTGAATTTTTCTCGTAATCTGACCGTTAGCAGCCTGTTCGCCGTCAGATAGGTCCCGCAAACCGACCTTCTCAACATCGTGCATGGGTCGCAAGCGAACTTCGCGGTTCTTAGCGCCCTGCTGGCACACCGGCTTAAGGCTGTAACCTCTCACCCTCCCAAGCTTCGCTTGGGCCCCTCCCTCTCTCTAAGAGAGAGGGTTCAAGTGAGCGAATCCACCCACGCCGGCAGCTCCCCGATCGAGCCCAGCTCGGCATAGCGCCCGTGGTCCTTGGGCGCCGTGGCCGCCTCATGCGCCCAGACCAGCGGGTAGGGGATCAGGGCGGCCCAGGCGCCGGCCTCCAGGGCCGGGAGGATGTCGGACTTGACCGAATTGCCGGCCATCACCGCCTGCTCGGGTCCCGAGCCGTGGCGGGCGAACACCCGGCGGTAGGTGTCGGCGTCCTTCTCCGAGACGATCTCGACGGCGGCGAACAGGTCGCCTAGGCCCGAGGCCGCCAGCTTCTGCTCCTGGTGCAGCAGGTCGCCCTTGGTGATCAGCACCAGGCGGTAGCGCTCCGACAGCGTGGCGAGCGCCTTCTCGACGCCGGGCAGCGGCTCGACCGGCTCGGTCAGCATCTCGCGGCCGGCGGCCAAGATCTGGCGGATCACGCCGATGCTGACCTGGCTGTCGGTCAGGTCCATCGCCGTCTCGATCATCGACAGGGTGAAGCCCTTGGCCCCGTAGCCGTAGAGCCGCAGGTTGCGCTTCTCGGTCTCGGCCAGCTTGGCGTCGATCTGCTCGGCGTCTCCATAGGGGGCCAGCAGCTCGACGAACCGCTTGTGGGTCAGGCGGAAGATGGTCTCGTTGTGCCAAAGGGTGTCGTCGGCGTCGATACCGACGGTGGTGACGGCCATGGAAGCTCTCCGGATCTCGCCCGGTGATACGCTGCGTCGCCGCCCCAGGCCAAGGCGCGCCGCTCAGCCTTCCTCGCCGGCGCCTTCGGGTTCGTTGTCGCCGTCGGCGCGGAACGTCCGTTCTTCAAGCTTGAGGCGTTCCTGCTCAAACCGGTTGGTCAGGTGGAGCATCTGCTCGGTCAGGTTCGCGGACACGGCCGAGGCCGGTTCTTCGAAACGATCGTCAAAGGAATTGGACATGAAAAGCCACAGGCACGACTAAGGACGCCCCCGCCCATGCCTAGCCAAACGACGTCGCCTTCCCGACGTTCCAACGGCCAAGATCGGTTTTTCGAATTCAGAGACTCTGGACCACGAAGATCGCCGCGCTGACCGGCGCGGCGACCAGCAGCAGCACGCGCAGGCCGGTCTCGACCAGGCCGAACCAGTCGGCGGCGGCGGGGACGATGCGGGCGACCGGCGGGTTCATGGGATCAGCTCCTCGAAGCTCGACCATGAGCTCCCAGGCGTTAACGCGTCGACCGCGCGAACGGACGCACCCCCGCGACAAGTTGTTCCAGCCGTGGCGCCGAAGAGACGGTGTGTCGGGCGTCAGGGTCAGATCAGGGGCTGTTGAAAAGTTGTCATCCCGGAAAGCGCGCAGCGCTTGTCCGGGACCTAGGACAGCCGCACTGCATTCGCCCAGTCCCCTGGGTCCCGGACAGCCTCTGCGAGGCTTCCGGGATGACAACCGTTTCAATAGAGGCTGGAGGCGTCATGCCCACGAGGGCGGCGGTTGCCTGTCCGAAGGGCGGGGCGGCGGCCGCACGGGGGCGCAAACCGGATGGGCCTTGTAGACGCGCCTCAGCGAGGCGGGAAAGCGGTGCAGGGCCGCGCTGGGCCGGATCGGCCGGGCCGACAGGTCGCCGCCGCAATTGGGGCAGACCCCGGAGAATCGGGTCTCCACGCAGTCGGCGCAGAAGGTGCATTCGAAGGTGCAGATCCGCGCGTCCAGGCTGTCGGGCGGCAGGTCGCGATCGCAGCACTCGCAATTGGGACGCAGTTCGAGCATGGGCCGTCCTCCCAGGTTCTAATGCTTCTTGTGGCGCTTAACCCTTCCAGCATAGGGGCTTTGGGGCGCGCCGCGCGAGGGGGCTTGTTGGCCGATCACGGGAATGTGGGGCCACGCTTCGACTCCCGTGATCGAAGGGGTTGACCCCCCCTCCGCATGCCCCTAGACACGCCGCCGTTTGCGCGGCGGTCGGGCGAGAGCCCGACCGCCTTCTTGCAGGTAGAGTCCGGCGATAGCCGGACGCGGGCGGGGGTTACTCCTGGCCCGCCTCTTTGCGACAATGACCTGCCCCTTGGGGCCTGCGTTTTGGAGGCGCTTTTCGAGATGTCCAAAGACCTTCTCCCCGGCGTCACTGGTGTCCTGGCCCTGGCCGACGGCACGATCCTGCAGGGCGTCGGCTGCGGCGCGGTCGGCGACGCGGTCGGCGAGGTGTGCTTCAACACCGCCATGACCGGCTACCAGGAGATCCTCACCGATCCCTCCTACATGGCCCAGATCGTCGCCTTCACCTTCCCGCACGTGGGCAATGTCGGGACCAATCTCGAAGACCTGGAACAGATGGCCGGGGGGGCCGAGACGGCCGCCCGCGGCGTGCTGTTCCGCGAGGTCCCGACCGATGCGGCCAACTGGCGCGCCAACAGCGACTTCGACGCCTGGATGCAGCGGCGCGGCGTCATCGGCCTGGCCGGCGTCGACACCCGCGCCCTGACCCGCAAGATCCGCGAGACCGGCATGCCGCACGGCGTGATCGCCCACTCGCCGACCGGCGAATTCGACCTCGACGCCCTGGTCGCCAAGGCCAAGGCCTGGGCCGGCCTGGAAGGCCTGGACCTGGCCAAGGACGCCTCCACCACCCAGACCTTCACCTGGGACGAGGGCCTGTGGTCGTGGCCGGAAGGCTACGCCAAGCTGGACAAGCCCAAGTACGAGGTCGTGGTCCTCGACTACGGCGTCAAGCGCAACATCCTGCGCGCGCTGGCCCACGTCGGCGCCCGCGCCACGGTGGTGCCGGCCGACACCTCGGCCGAGGACATCCTGGCCCGTAATCCTGACGGCGTGCTGCTGTCCAACGGCCCGGGCGACCCGGCCGCGACGGGCGCGTACGCGGTGCCCGAGATCCAGAAACTGGTCGCCAGCGGCAAGCCGGTGTTCGGCATCTGCCTGGGCCACCAGATGCTGGCCTTGGCGGTGGGCGCCAAGACCGTGAAGATGGAGCAGGGACACCACGGGGCCAACCACCCGGTGAAGGACCTGACGACCGGCAAGGTCGAGATCGTCTCGATGAACCACGGCTTCACGGTGGACAGCGCCTCGCTGCCGGCGGCGGTCACCGAGACCCACGTCTCGCTGTTCGACGGCACCAACGCGGGCATCGCCCTGGCCGACAAGCCGGTGTTCAGCGTCCAGCACCACCCGGAAGCCTCGCCGGGGCCGACCGACAGCCTGTACCTGTTCGAGCGGTTCGCGGGACTGATGGACGCGGCGAAATAGGCTAGGCCTTCACCTTCCGATCGACCCGGCGCTCGCGGCGCATACCGCGAGCGCTGTTCGTTGACTCGATATAACAGCACTTATACATAAACCGGCGTGACGCCGCCCACACCCACGCTTGGCACGCTTTTGCGCCACTTGATCGAGATCCTCGACGGGGCGGTCGAGCAGGCCTACCGCGCGTCGGGCCTCGATTACCGCCCGCGCTACACGCCGGTGGTGAAGGCGTTGATCGCGCTGGGACCCGTTTCGATCCGCACCCTCTCACGCCAGGCCGGAATCAGCCACTCGGCCGCCAGCCAGACCGTCTCCCAGATGGTCAGGGCGGGTTTGGTGGACTTGTCGCCGGGTCTGGACGGACGCGAGCGCATCGTGGCCTTGACGCCGCGGGCCCAAGCCATGCTGCCGGCCGTGACCCGGCAGTGGCGAGCGGTGAACGCCGCCGCCGACCGCCTCGACGCCGAGCTTTCCGCGCCGCTCTCGCGGCTGCTGGTCGAGACGATCGCGGCCCTCGAGCGCCAGTCCTTCGGCGACCGCATCGACCAAGCCGCCGCGCGGCTTTCCGACGATTCACCTCCCAGCTTGGAGTCTTCATGAAATCGCGTCATCTTCTCCTGCCCCTGCCCCTGGTCGTCCTGGCCCTGAGCGCGCCCGCCGCGCCGGCCTTGGCCAGGCAGGTCGCGCTAGGCGTGGAACGGGCCGCGCCCAACGCCCTGTCCAAGGCCGACCGCGAGGCGGCCCTGGTCAAGATCGCCGAGGCGGTGCGGGCCTCCTACGTCTTTCCGGAAAAGGACGACGCGATCGTCGCCTGGCTCGAGAAGGCCCGGCGGGACGGGCGTTACGACACCGGCGATGCGGGCGTCTTCGCCGAGCGGGTCACCGAGGACCTGCGCGCCGCCAGCGGCGATCGCCACATGTACATGCTCTACGACCCGGCGCAGTACGCGGCGACCAGCGCCAGTCCGTCCGGCGACGGCTCGGTGAACGAGGCCGCCGAGGCGGCGTTCGCGCGCCGCCTCGCCGTCCGCGACCATCATGGCCTGGTCGCGCAGTCCATACTGCCCGGCAACATCCGCTACCTGAAGATCGCTGGCTTCGAGTGGGTGGATGACGAGACCGGGACGCTCTACGACGAGGCCCTGCGGTTCTTGAAGGACGGCGATGCGGTGATCATCGACGTGCGTGGCAATCCGGGCGGTTCGCACCCGGCGGTGCGTTATCTGGTCAGCCATTTCATGGACCCCGACGTTCTGGAACTGACGTTCCTGGAGGGCGGCGAGGCGCCCAAGCAGTCGCGGACGCTGGAACACCTGCCTGCCGGCCGCCTGAAGGGCAAGCCGCTCTACGTCCTGATCGACGGCGGTACGGGCTCGGCCGCCGAGGCCTTCGCCTACGACGTCCAGCAGTTCAAGCTGGGCGAACTGGTCGGCGCCAAGACCGCCGGGGCGGCCAACAACAACAAGTTCGTGCCGGTCGCGCCGGGCTTCATGCTCAGCGTGTCGTTCGGTCGCCCTGTCCACGCTGTGAGCCAGACCAATTGGGATGGAGCCGGCGTGGCGCCGACGGTGGCGACGGCGTCGGCCCAGGCCCTGGACGTCGCCCAGTCCCTGGCCCTGACCCGGTTGGCGGCGGCCCCCGGCGCGACGCCGGAGTCGCTGGCTGAGTACGGCTGGGCGCGGGTCGCCGTCGAGGCGGCGCTGAAGCCGGTCTCGATCCCGCCTGACCGACTGAAGGCCTGGACGGGGCGCTACGGCGAGATCACCATCAGCCTGCGCGACGGCAAGCTGTGGATGGCCCGGGCCGACCGGCCGTTACGGGGCCTGACGCCTCTGACCGCCGACGGACTGTTCGCGGTCGACGGCTCGGAGATGCTGCGGGCCCGCTTCTCCGACACCAAGCTGGAAACCTTGTGGCGGGGAAGCCCCAACGTCTGGACCTATCCGAAGGGGAAGTAGCGCCTCTTCACCTTTTCCCTCCGGGAGAGGGTCTCTAGATCACGTCCCGAACTGGGTGAACGGGACCTTGCTGAACAGCTCGCGTTCCGCCCCGCGCGGGTCGTCTTCCATCCGGGTCGTGTTGTCGAACACCAGCGTCTGCCGCCTGGGCAGGGTGTAGGGCTCCCAGGCCGGGATCGACGGGTTGTTGGGGTTTCCCGTCCGGGCGAAGGCGACGAAGGTGTCGGCCAGGCGCTCGTGCATGGCCACGGCGTCGGGACCCGAGCCGGTGATCACCCCGGGGGCGTCGAAGTTTCCGAACACCAGCTGCATGTCCAGCGTATGGGGCGCGCCCCAGACGCCGCCGTCCTTGGGCGCGCGCCAGTCCAGCTGGTAGGCGAAGGCGGGGGCGCCGGCCTTGGCCCGCTCCTCGTCCTGGATGATCGCCGCCTTCCACGAGCGGCCCGCCGTCGACGCCGCGAAATAGACGTCGGCTGGCGTGTAGTTCGGATAGATCCGGCGATAGGCGGCCACCACCGTGGCCGGGTCGATGTCGATCCGGGCGTTGAACTGGGCCGGCAGCTTCTCGATCACCTGTTCCCAGGTCAGGTCCAGCAGGCTCTTGTCGTAGCCGACGAAGCCGCGCGTCTCGTCGTGGGTGTTGCCGCACATCATCGGCACGTCCAGGCTCTGGGGCGCGGCGTCGGGGAAGAACGGGTGGCGGGTCAGCGACCGCTCGTCCAGCACCGGGCCCATATAGACCCCGCCGCTTCCGGCGATCGGGTCGACGGCCCTCAGCCCGGCCAGGAATTGGTCGGCGGGCAGCGTGCGCAGGGCGGCCAGGTCCTTGATCCCCAGCTTGTCGACGAAACCCTTGGCCCGCCGGGTGGCGTTGAACGGGCCGGCGGCGGTGACCTGCTGGCCGCTCATGGTGGCGGCGCGGTGGAACAGGCCCTTGGCGGCCGGCATGGCCATCAGGGTGGCGATCTTGGCCCCGCCGCCCGACTGGCCGAACAGCATGACGTTGCCGGGATCCCCGCCGAACGCGGCGATGTTGTCGCGCACCCACCGCAGGGCCAGGACCAGGTCCAGCTGGCCGACATTGCCGCTGTCGGCGACGCTCGGATCGTCGAACAGGCGGGCCAGGTACAGGTAGCCGAAGGCGTTGAGGCGGTGGTTGACCGTGACCACCACCACGTCGCCGCGCCTGGCCAGCTTGGTTCCGTCGTACCAGGGGCTGGCCCCCGAGCCGGTGTTGTAGGCGCCGCCGTGGATGTAGACCATCACCGGCCGCTTCTGGCTGTCGGCCAGGCCCTGCTTGGCGAGCGGGGCGGGGGTCCAGATGTTGAGGAACAGGCAGTCCTCGCTCAGCGCCTCGCCCTCCTCGCCCTTGCCTTGCGGGCAGGCCGCGCCATAGGCCAGGGCGTCCACCACGCCCGTCCAGGGCTGGGGCGGCCGGGGCGGCATGAAGCGGCCCGCGCCGCCGGTGTCGGCTCCGTAGCGCACGCCCTTGAACACCTGGACGCCGTCGCCGGCCGCGCCGCGCACCTTGCCGTGGGCGGTGGCCACGACGAGCCCGGGCTTGGCGGCCAGGGCCGGCCCCGAGGCCAGGGCGAGGGCCGCGCCCGCGCCGGCGATCAGGCCGCGGCGATCAAGGTGAAGATGATCCATGGGCTTCCTCCGGCGCGGTTGGGCTCGCGCTCGGCGGATTGGCTACCACGGATCATGACACCGGTGACATCCACTTTTTGGAGCCGCAGGCCGCGCCAAAACTAAGCTCCTCCCCCTGTGGGGGAGGTGGCGCGAAGGCGCCGGTGGGGGGAGCAGACCCACCTCGGCGAACTCCCCCCTCCGTCGGCTGCGCCGACACCTCCCCCACAGGGGGAGGATCTTAGAGCGCGCGAACCGCCTTCGCATGGTCCCGCACGACGGCCAGGGTCGAGGCGTCGGTGTCGAACACGCCGAACAGGCCCTGCTCCTCCTGCGGCGGGTCGCCGACATAGGCGCGATCGCCCATCTTGAACCAGGCGTCGGGATGCTGGGCGCGGCCCTCGCCGTTCCAGGCCCAGAAGTTGGTGCCCGCCAAGGGACCGCCAGCCTTCATGTCGGCTTCGACCAGGCCGAACATCATCCTGTAGAACCGGTCGCGGTGGGTGGTCGGGCCGCCCGGCGTGAAGGCGCGGTCCTCGCGGATCAGACCGAACTCCTCAATGACCAGCGGCTTGCCCATCGTCTTGGCGATGGCGATGTGGCGAGCGACGTAGTCGCGGCACTTGGCCTCGCCGGCCACGTAGGTCGCCGGCTGGTTCTTGAAGTCGATCCAGCCCCAGTTGTTGGGCCAGACGTGCAGGGTCAGGTAGTCGATGCTGGCCGGCTTGTGGGCCTCGACCACGCAGGCCTCGCGCTGCAGGCAGCCCATGGCCCCCTCGCTGCCGGTGGTCACCAGGTGACGTGGGTCCAGCGACTTGATCAGGGCCGAGGTCTCGGCGATCCAGCGGTAATAGGTCGGCAGGTTGGGAACGCCGAACGCGTCGCTGCCGCCCGGACGCGGCTCGTTGGCCAGTTGCCAAGCCATGATCGTCGGGTCGTCGCGATAGGGCTTGCCGGTGACGCTGCTGACCCGGCCGACGAGGGCGCGCAGGTAGTGGCGGAACAGGTCCTGGGCCTTGGCGTCGCCGTAGAAGCGGGCGGAATAGTCGGCGAACTCGGGCCAGGGGTGGGCGGGGTCGCCCTGCTGGAACCACTCGCCGTTGCCGGTCCAGCGCAGATAGGCCGGCATGCCCCCCGACCAGTCCCAGAAGTTGTTGACGTAGATCACCGCCTTCATGCCGCGCTTGGCCATTTCGGCCAGCACCACGTCCAGGCCCTTGAGCAGGTCCTGGTCGTAGTCCTCGCCGGGACCGCGGAAGGTGGGGGAGATCGCCACCTTGGCCGGCGAGGTCTCGCCCGCGCCCAGGATGCGCAGGTTGGTGACGCCCAGGGCCTTCAGCCGGTCCAGCTCGCGCCCCAGCCGCGCGCGGTCGCCCGACACGCCCGGCGAGCCCAGCCAGGCCCCGTACCACAGGTTCGCGCCGACGAAGCGATAGGGCTTGCCGTCCAGGCTTAGGCGGCCGTCCTCGACGGTGACGAAGGCGGGCGAGGGCTTGGCGGTCTCGGCGGCGGCTCCGCCCGCGGCCATGGCGGCGGCTCCGGCGACCAGCAGGCGGCGTCTCGACAGCATGTTTCACTCCCCGTGTTTTGTGCAACCTAAGGGGAAGCGGCGGCATGAGGGAAGAGATTAAATAAATTCACTTTCGGAATGGTCGCTCTCGTTCCAATGGTCGAGGAGGCCGCGGCTCTGCGAAAAAGCTAGGGTGTCTTGTCGGGCGGGGCGCGGGTGACGCGTCCTCGGTGGGAAGCCAGCGATCGGGAGATCATCGCCATGAACAGTGTCACCTCGCCCATGAAGCCCACCATCACCGCCTTCAAGGCCTCGCCCGATCGCGGCCAGGGCCTGGCGCGCGACATGCGCGTTCGCTGGGCGTTCGAGGAAGTCGGCCAGCCCTACGAGGTCGAACTGCTGACCTTCCCCGAAATGAAGGCGCCGGCCCACCTCGCGCGCCACCCCTTCGGCCAGATCCCGACCTACCAGAAGGGCGACCTGGTGCTGTTCGAGACCGGCGCCATCGTGCTGCACATCGCGCAAGGCCATCCGGGCCTGCTGCCGGACGACGCTAACGGCAGGGCGCGGGCGATCACCTGGATGTTCGCCGCCCTCAGCACTGTGGAGCAGTCGATCGTCGAGCTGCAGTGGGTGATGTTCACCGAGCGCGACAAGAGCTGGTACGAGGAGCGCCTGGCCATGGTCCACGATCGCATCCGCGCCCGGCTGGCCGAGCTTTCGCGGCATCTGGGCGACGCCGACTGGCTGGACGGCGCGTTCAGCGCCGGCGACCTGATGATGGCCTCGGTGCTGTTGCGGGTGAGGGGCCCGGGCCTGCTGGACGAATATCCCAACCTCGCCGCCTATGTCGCCCGCGCCGAAGCCCGCCCCGCCTACCAGCGCGCCTTCGCCGACCAGCTGGCGGTGTTCAAGGCCGCGTCGGGCGGCGCGTAGGGCGCGCTCTCCCCAATCTGTTGTCATCCCGGAAGCCCCGCAGGGGCTGTCCGGGACCCAGGGGACTGGGCGAAGGCGGTGCGGCTGTCCTGGGTCCCGGACAAGCGCTGCGCGCTTTCCGGGATGACAACTCATAAGCGCGCTGCAACTTCACCCTACAGATTCAGCAGCGTCGGATCCCCGCCCTGGGCGGTGATGTTGATGCTCAGCGCCCGCTCGACGGCGTAGCGCAGCAGGGCATGGGGGCCGCCGGCCTTGGGGCCGGTGCCTGACAGGCCCTCGCCGCCGAACGGCTGGACGCCGACCACGGCGCCGGTCATCGAGCGGTTGACGTAAGCGTTGCCGGCCGGGACCAGGCGCTGGACGTCGGCCGCGAAGCTTTCGATCCGCGAATGGACGCCCAGGGTCAGGCCGTAGCGGCGGGCCGCCAGGGCGCCGGCGACCTGTTCCAGGTCCTCGGGCCGGTAGCGCACCACGTGCAGCACCGGGCCGAACACCTCGCGCTCCAGGAAGTCGGCGGCGGGAATCTCGGCCAGGACGGGGGCGAAGAACGTGCCCACTTCCGGCGCCTTGAGCTGGTGCAGAACCTTGGCCTCGCGGTTCAGGCGGACCAGGTGCTTGTCCAGCGCCGCCTTGGCCTCGGCGTCGATCACCGGGCCGACGTCGGTGACGGCCAGGGCCGGGTCGCCGAGGACCAGGGCGTCCATCGCGCCCTTCAGGCCCTCGATCACGTGGTCGGCGGTGTCGTGCGGCAGGAACAGCAGGCGCAGGGCCGAGCAGCGCTGGCCGGCGCTGCCGAAGGCCGACAGGATCACGTCGTCGATCACCTGCTCGCGCTGGGCGGTGGTGTCGACGAACATGCCGTTGAGGCCGCCGGTCTCGGCGATGAACGGGACGATCGGGCCCTGGCGCTGGGCCAGGGTCTGGTTGATCCGCCAGGCGGTGTCGGTGCCGCCGGTGAAGGCCACGCCGTCCAGGCCCTCGTGGGCGGTCAGGGCCGCGCCGACCGTATCGCCGCGTCCCGGCAGCAGGGCCAGCAGGCGGTGGTCCAGGCCCGCGGCGTGGTACAGCTTCACCGCCTCCATGGCGATCAGCGGGGTCTGCTCGGCCGGCTTGGCCAACACGGCGTTGCCGGCCGCCAGGGCCGCGGCGACTTGGCCGGTGAAGATGGCCAGGGGGAAGTTCCACGGGCTGATGCAGACGAAGACGCCGCGCCCGGCCAGGCGCAGGCTGTTGGTCTCGCCGACCGGGCCGGTCAGCACCTCGCCCGCCAGGCCGAACTGTTCCTGCGCCAGCTTGGCGTAGTAGCGGCAGAAGTCGACGGCCTCGCGCACCTCGGCGATGGCGTCGGGCAGGGTCTTGCCGGCTTCGCGCGAGAGGATGGCGCACAGCCGCTCGAGATTGGCCTCCAGCGCGTCGCCCATGGCGCGCAGGATCTCGGCGCGGGCCGGGCCGCCGGCCTGGTCCCAGGCGGGCTGGGCGGCGCGGGCCAGTTTGAAGGCCTGGTCGATCTGCGGCAGCTGGGCCTCGGAGACCACGCCGACGACACGGTCGTGGTCGGTGGGGCTCTGCACCGGCATCGGCGGGGCGCCGGCCGTCAGCTTGCCGCCGACCAGCGGGCCGGCCGACAGGGTCAGCTTGTCCAGCTCGGCCACATGGGCGGCCAGGCGGCCGCGGTCGGCCTTGACCGACAGGTCCAGGCCCGCGCTGTTGCGGCGGCCCGGACCGTAGACATCGACCGGCGTCGGGATCTTGGCGTGACGGTCGGGATGAGCCTCCACGGCGGTGATCGGATCGACCACCACCTTCTCGACCGGCACCCGCTCGTCGAGCAGGGCGTGGACGAACGATGTGTTGGCGCCGTTCTCCAGCAGGCGGCGGACCAGGTAGGGCAGCAGGTCCTCGTGGCCGCCCACCGGGGCGTAGGCCCGCAGGATCACGCCGTCATAGAGGTCGTCGGCGGCCTTGTAGAGCGCCTCGCCCATGCCGTGCAGGCGCTGGTGCTCGATCCTGACGCCGGCGTTCTTGGCCATCCGCACCACGGCGGCCAGGGTGTGGGCGTTGTGGGTGGCGAACTGGGCGTAGAGGTGCGGCGCGGCGGCGATCAGGGCCTTGGCGCAGACCAGGTAGGACAGGTCGGTGGCCGGCTTGGTGGTGTAGACCGGATAGTCCGGTCGGCCGGCGATCTGGGCGCGCTTGATCTCGCTGTCCCAATAGGCGCCCTTGACCAGGCGGACCATCAGCCGGCGGCCGGTGTCTTTGGACAAGGCGGCCAGACGGGCGATCACTTCGGGGCAACGCTTCTGATAGGCCTGGACGGCGAGGCCAAGGCCCTTCCAGTCGCCGAGTTCCGGCTCGCGGCACAGCCGGTCGAGCAGCTTCAGCGACAGCGCAAGCCTGTCGGCTTCTTCGGCGTCGATGGTGAAGTTCAGGTCGTGTTTGGCGGCGATCCGGGCCAGGCGCAGGACGCGGGGATAGAGCTCGTCCCAGACTCGGGCCTCTTGCGTCGCCTCATAGCGCGGGGTCAGGGCCGACAGCTTGACCGACACGCCGTGGCCGGCTTCGGGGCCGGCCTTGTTGGACAGCTTGCCGACCGTCTGAATCGCGTCGGCATAGGCCTTCTCGTAGCGCTCGGCGTCGGCGGCGGTGCGGGCGCCTTCGCCCAGCATGTCGAAGCTGCAGATGTCGCCGTCGTTGGCGGCGCGCTTGATGGCCGCCTCGATCGTGCGGCCCAGCACGAACTGCTCGCCCATGATCCGGATGGCCTGGCCGACGGCGGCGCGGATCACCGGTTCACCGAGGCGGCCGGCGATCTTTTTGATGAAGCCGGGCAAGTCCTTCTGCGCCTGGTCGTCGGGCTCGACGATCTTGCCGGTCAGCATCAGGCCCCAGGTCGAGGCGTTGACGAACAGGCTGTCGCTGCCGCCCAGGTGGCTGGCCCAGTCGGCCGAGCCGATCTTCTCGGCGATCAGCTTGTCGCGGGTGTCGTCGTCGGGCGTGCGCAGCAGGGCTTCGGCCAGGCACATCAGGGCCAGGCCCTCGCGGGTGCCGAGGCTGAACTCCTGCAGGAAGCTTTCGACCACGCCCTGCTTGCGGACGCTGCGGCGGGCCCCGCGCACCAGGGCCTCGGCCTCGGCGCGAACCGCGGCGCGGTCTTCGCTGCTCAGGGGCTGGGCGGCCAGCAGGTCGGCGATCACCGCCGCCTCGTCACGATACTTGCCGTCGTCCAGGGAGTCCCAATCGGTCATGGTCGCCTCGTTGGTGGATATCGTCGCTATATCTCTGGATTGTTCGAAGGTGCTTCGTTTGTTACGAGCCAAGGCTGTATGATCTTCGGGGAAAGCGCCCAATATCGCCATTCGCTCCGAGGCTGCGTCAGCCTGTCATGAAATCCACCACCTGAGGCGAAAACCTCGTCCTTCGACAGGCTCAGGATGAGGTTTTTCCGGCGTTCTGGCCTGCAACGGTCCTCATCCTGAGCCTGTCGAAGCCTCATCCTGAGCTTGTCGAAGGACGAGGGCCGCGCACCGAGTGTCGACATTGGGCCGGAGCATGATCGGGAAGGGGAGAGGTGGGAAGGGACGCGATACGGGGGGAGGTCGCGCGTCCCTTCCGCTCTCACACGGCGCCGACGGGGGAGAGGGCGCCATGTCTGCGCTCCGCCGGGGGGATGGCGGAGGCCGGTCCGAGTCCGCCAGGCGCCGGGGGGAGTGGCGGCCAAGCTCGCTAGGACGATCGAGGGTATAATCCCTGCTGTAGCGAAGGTGCTTTGTTTGTTGGTATAAGTTTCCGAATGATCTTCGGTCTAAGCGGGAAATGACCATGTCTGCTCTGGACGACACCGATCGCCGGCTTTTGCGGGTTCTGCAGGCCGACGGCCGCGTCACCAACGCCGAGCTGGCCAAGCGCTGCAACCTGTCGCCGGCCGCCACCTTCGACCGCGTGCGGCGGCTGCGCGAGCGGGGCTTCATCACCGGCTACGCGGCCCTGCTCGACCCGGCCAAGGTCGATCGCGCCCTGCTGATCTTCGTCGAGGTGGTGCTGGATCGCACGACTGGCGAGGTGTTCGAGGACTTCGCCGCCGCCGTGCGCCGCGCGCCCGAGATCCTGGAATGCCACATGGTGGCCGGCGGCTTCGACTACCTGATCAAGGCGCGAGTCCGCGACATGGAGGCCTATCGCGGCTTCCTCGGCGACATCCTGGTCAAGATGCCGGGCGTGCGCGAGACGCGGACCTATGCGGTGCTGGAAGAGGTCAAGAGCACGGTGCAACTGCCGTTGTGAGGCGGGGCGTCCTTCGAGGCTCGCCTTCGGCTCGCACCTCAGGATGAGGAATGTAGGTTGGCTCTGATTTCCTCATCCTGAGGCGCCCGCGCAGCGGGCCTCGAAGGACGCACGGTGTCACCCCCGCTCCCGCTTCCGCCACCCCGCCACCTTGGCCTTGTTCCCGCAGGCGCTCATCGAGCACCAGCGGCGGTCGCCCTTGCGCGAGGTGTCGACGAACAGCACCGCGCAGGGCGGGCCTTCGCACTGGCGGATGCGGTGGCCGAAGTCGCCGCCCAGCAGCGACACGCCTTCGCGGGCCAGTTCGGCCAGCAGGCCGCGGACGTCGCCGGACAGGCGGGCGCGGCCGTCGGCGTCCAGCTGCGGCGGCGCGGCGGGCAGGGCGGCGTAGCCGTTGAGCAGTTCGCGGTCGGCGTCGGGCAGGGGCGCGCCTTGCGCCCGCGACAGGGCCAGGCGGTAGAGCGCCTCGCGCAGCGATCGGGCCTGGACGAGATTGCCCTCGGTGGCCCCCGGCGCGGCCAGGGCCAGGTCCGCCGCCACCAGCCAGCGGTCGAGGTCGGCGGGGCTGGCCAGCAGGTCGCGCGGCGCGGGGCCCAGCCGGCCCGTGACGGTCGCCGCCAGGTCCAGGGCCGGACTGCCGCCGCGAAACTTGAAGCCGTCGCGGATCTCCGCCTTCACCATCCTTGCACTCCAAACCTGATTGACAGGTTACGCTATTCGGCGAAGGATCGGCAAGCTAACCTGATAAATAGGTTACATGCTGGAGCGTGAACATGAAGTCGATCCATAGACGCCGTCTCGGCGCGGGCCTGGCCTTGGCCGCGACGGCGCTGGCCACGGCGGCGGCCGCAGCCGAGCCTTCCCTGGCCGGGACCTGGACCCTGACGGCGGCCGACCGCCTGGCGCCGGACGGCGCGCGCCGCCGCGACTATGGCGAGCATCCCAAGGGCCGGCTGATCATCGACGCCCAGGGGCGCTACAGCCTGCAGATCTTCAACGGCGACCGCCCGCGCGTCGCCTCGGGCGACAAGGCCACGTCCACGCCGGAGGAGTTCGCCGCCGCCGCGCTGGGGTCGTCCACCCACTACGGAACCGTGGCCGTCGACCAGGCCGCCCACGTGCTGGTCTTCCGGATCGTGGGGGCCTCGTTCCGCAACTGGGAGGGGACCGAGCAGCGGCGCAAGTACATCCTGACCGCCGACAGCCTCAGCTACCAGGTGCCGACGCCGCGGCCCGACGGCTCGATCCCGATCTCGGAGTGGCGGCGCGAGCGGTGAGGGGTTTCTGGAGCGCCTCCACCCATGCCTCCAAGTTGTCATCCCGGCTGGAGCGAAGCGGAAGGCCGGGATCCAGGTGAACCGCAAGGCGTCAGCCCAGTCCCCTGGGTCCCGGACAGCCTCTGCGAGGCTTCCGGGATGACAACCGTTTGAGCTTTGAATCAGGGCTCGTCGGAGCGATCCCCCGGGCCGTCGGCAAGGGTTGGAAGGGGCGCGCGGGATCTGGGGGGAGCGCGCCCCTTCCGGCTTGGCGGCGTCGGGGGGCGACGCCGCTAGCGCTCCCCCGCTGGGACAGGGGATCGGTGTGACTCAGCGGCCGGCGGGCGCCCCGCCGCCGAGCGACTTGTACAGCGTGGCCAGGTTGCTGGCCCGGGCCAGGCGGGCGGCGATCAGCCCCTGCTGCGAGGTGTAGAGCGTGCGCTGGGCGTCCAGCAGGGTCAGGGAGCTGTCGATCCCGGCGCCGTAGCGGGCCCGCGACAGGCGGACCGAGTCGTTGGCGGCGGCGACCAGGCGCTCCTGAGAGCCGACCCGGTCCTGGATCGTCGACTGCACGGCCAGGCCGTCGGAGACCTCGCGGAACGCGGTCTGCACCGCCTTCTCGTAATTGGCCACGGCGATGTCGCGGCTGGCCTTGGCGCTGTCGAGATTGGCGACATTGGCCCCGCCGGCGAAGATCGGCAGGCTGACGCGCGGCGCGAAGCTCCAGGTCCCGTTGCCGCTGTCGAACAGGCTGTTCAGCGAGCCGCTGGCGACGCCGGTCGAGGCCGTCAGGCTGATGCTCGGGAAGAACGCCGCCCGGGCCGCGCCGATATTGGCGTTGGCGCCGGCCAGGTCATGCTCGGCGGCTAGCACGTCGGGGCGGCGGGTCAGAACGTCGGACGGGATGCCGGGCGGCAGGTCCGGCAGGATTTGGGCGGTGACCAGGCCGCCGGCCGGCAGCAGGTCGGCGGGCACGTCAGCGCCGACCACCAGCCGCAGGGCGTTCTTGTCCTGCTCGACCTGGGCGACATAGGTCGCCACGTCCGAGCGGGCGGTCTCGGCCAGGGTCTCGGCCTGGCGAAGGTCCAGCTGGTTGGCCGCGCCGGCGTCGAACCGGCTGCGGATCAGCTTCAGCGACTGCTCGCGGGTGCTTAGGGTCTCCTGGGCCAGGGCCAGCAGGTCCTGGTCGGCGGCCAGGGCCAGCCAGCTGTTGGCGGTCTGGGCGATCAGGCTGACCTGCACCGAGCGGCTGGTCTCGCGCGTGGACAGGTAGCTCTGCAGGGCCGCGTCCTTGAGGCTGCGGACCCGGCCGAACAGGTCCAGCTCCCAGGCCGTGACGCCGACGCCGGCCGTATAGGCCTCGACGTCGCGCGAGACGCCCGGCTGGGTCTGGGCGGTGGAGTTCTCGCCCCGCGTGCCCGTCGCCGTGGCGTTGACGCCGGGCAGCAGGGCCGCGCGCTGGACGCGGTACTGGGCGCGGGCCTTCTCGATGTTCAGCACCGCCACCCGCAGGTCGCGGTTGTTGCTCAGGGCCAGGTCGATCACGCCCTGCAGGCGCGGGTCGATGAACACCTCGCGCCAGGCCAGGTCGGCGGCGGAGGCCGCCTGGCCGGCGTCGGCCGTGGCCACCGGCCAGGCGTTGGCCACCGGCAGGGCCGGGCGCTCGGTCTTGGGCGCCAGGGTGCAGGCGCCCAGGGCCGAGGCCGCGAGCAGGGAGAGGGTCAGGTTGCGAACAAGCATCTTAGTGGCTCTCGACCGGAGTCGTGACGGCCTCGTCGTGGCGACGCGGCTTGGGTTTGAAGATCCGCTCGACGATCACGAAGAACAGCGGGACGAAGAAGATCGCCAGCAGGGTGGCCGAGATCATGCCGCCGATCACGCCGGTGCCGATCGCGTGCTGGCTGCCCGATCCAGCCCCGTTGGAGATCGCCAGGGGCAGCACGCCGAAGACGAAGGCCAGCGAGGTCATGATGATCGGGCGCAGACGGATGCGGACCGCCTCCACCGTCGCCTCGACCAGCTCCATGCCCTGCTCGTGCAGGTCCTTGGCGAACTCGACGATCAGGATGGCGTTCTTGGACGCCAGGCCCATGGTCGTCAGCAGGCCCACCTGGAAGTAGATGTCGTTGCTGAGGCCGCGCAGGGTGGTGGCCAGCAGGGCGCCGACGATGCCCAGTGGGATGACCATGATCACCGACAGCGGGATCGACCAGCTCTCGTAGAGGGCCGCCAGCAGCAGGAACACCACCAGGATCGAGATGCCGTACAGGGCCGGGGCCTGGTTGCCGGATTCGCGTTCCTGGGCCGACAGGCCGGTCCACTCGAAGCCGATGCCGGGCGGCAGCTGGGCGGCGATCTTCTCCATGGCGGCCATGGCCTGGCCCGAGCTCTTGCCCGGGGCGGGCGAGCCCTGGATGTTGACCGACGACAGGCCGTTGTAGCGCTCCAGGCGCGGCGAGCCGTAGATCCAGCGCGTGGTGGCGAAGGACGAGAACGGCGCCATCGTGCCGGTGCTGGTGCGGACGTACCAGTTGTCCAGGTCCTCGGGCCGCATGCGGTAGGGCGCGTCGGCCTGGACATAGACCTTCTTGACCCGGCCGCGGTCGATGAAGTCGTTGACGTACGAACCGCCCCACGCGGCGCTGAGCGCGGCGTTGATGTCGGCCGTGGTCAGGCCCATCGCCCCGGCCTTGGCCTGGTCGATGTCGATCTTCAGCTGCGGGGTGTCATCCTGGCCGTTGGGACGCACGCCGGCCAGGGCGGGATCCTGGGCGGCCATGCCCAGCACCTGGTTGCGGGCGGCGATCAGGGCGTCGTGGCCGACGCCGCCGATGTCCTGCAGCTGGAAGTCGAAGCCCGACGAGGTGCCCAGTTCCGGCACGGCCGGCGGCACGACGGCGAAGACCATGGCGTCGCGGATCTGCATGAACTTGCCCATGGCCCGGCCGGCGACGGCCGGGGCCTTGAGGTTGGCGGCCTTGCGCTCGTCGAAATCCCTCAGGCGGATGAAGGCCAGGCCGGCGTTCTGGCCGGCGCCGGCGAAGCTGAAGCCGGCGACGGTGAAGACCGCCTGGACCGACTCCTTCTCGTCGACCAGGAAGTGGTTGCGCACCTGGTCGAGCACGGCCTGGGTCCGCTCTTCCGGCGCGCCGGGCGGCAGCTGGACCAGGGTGAACATCGTGCCCTGGTCTTCCTCGGGCAGGAAGGCGCTGGGCAGGCGGATGAACAGGAAGCCCATCACCAGGATGACCACGCCATAGGCGACCATCCACCGGCCGCTCTTGCCCAGCAGGCCGCGAACGGTCCCCTGGTAGCGCCGGCTGGTGTCGTTGAAGTTGCGGTTGAACCAGTTGAAGAAGCGGTTGAACAGGTTGGTCACCGCGCCCAGCGGGCCCGGGTGGTCGGTCCTCAAGGCGTCGCCGTGGCCATGGGTGGCCGGCTTGAGCAGGGTGGCGCACAGGGCCGGCGTCAGGATCAGGGCGACCATCACCGACAGGGCCATGGCCGAGACGATGGTGATCGAGAACTGACGATAGATCACGCCCTGCGAGCCGCCGAAGAACGCCATGGGCACGAACACCGCGGCCAGGACCAGTGCGATGCCGATCAGGGCGCCGGTGATCTCGTTCATCGACTTGCGGGTGGCCTCGATCGGGGACAGGCCCTCCTCGCTCATCACCCGCTCGACGTTCTCGACCACGACGATGGCGTCGTCGACCAGCAGGCCGATGGCCAGCACCAGGCCGAACATGGTCAGGGTGTTGATCGAGTAGCCGAAGGCCGCCAGCACGCCGAAGGTGCCCAGCAGGACGACCGGCACGGCGATGGTCGGGATCAGGGTGGCGCGCCAGTTCTGCAGGAACAGGAACATGACGATGAAGACCAGCACGATGGCCTCGGCCAGGGTCTTGACCACCTCCTCGATCGACAGCTTCACGAACGGCGTCGAGTCGTAGGGGACGACGTAGCGATAGCTGGCCGGGAAGGTCTTGGACAGCTGCTCGACCCGCGCCTTGACGGCGTCGGCGGTGTTCAGGGCGTTGGCGCCGGGGGCCAGGCGGATGGCCAGGCCGGCGGCGGGCTTGCCGTTGTACTTGGCGCCGAAGCCGTAGCTTTCAGCCCCCAGTTCGACCCGGGCGACGTCGCGCAGGTGCACGATGGCGCCGCCGGCGCTGTTCTTGACGATGATCTCCTGGAACTCGGCCGGGGTGGAGAGGCGCGACTGGGCGGTGATCGTGGCGTTCAGGGCGGTGCCCGGCAGGTTGGGCACGCCGCCCAGCTGGCCGGCCGAGACCTGGGCGTTCTGCGCCCGGATGGCGGCGATGACGTCGGCCGGGGTCAGGTTGTAGCTGGTCAGCTTGTTGGGATCCAACCAGATGCGCATGGCGTACTGCGCGCCGAACAGCTGGACCTCGCCCACGCCGTCGACGCGGCTGAGGGGATCCTGCAGGTTGCTGGCGATGTAGTCGGCCAGGTCGGTGTTGGTGGTCTTGGGATCCTCGGAATACATGCCGATGATCAGCAGGAAGTTCCGGGCCGACTTGGTCACGGTCAGGCCTTGCTGCTGCACTTCCTGCGGCAGCAGGGCGGTGGCCGTCTGCAGCTTGTTCTGCACCTGCACCTGGGCGATGTCGATGTTGGTGCCGGCCTTGAAGGTCAGGGTGGTGGTGGCCGAGCCCGAGCTGTCGCTGGTCGACGACATGTAGTCCAGGCCGTCCAGGCCCTTCATCTTCTGTTCGATGACCTGGGTGACGCTGTCCTCGACGGTCTTGGCCGAGGCGCCGGGATAGATGGCGTTGACCGCCACCTGGGGCAGGGCGATGTCGGGATACTGGGCGATCGGCAGGCTGCGGATGGCCAGGGCCCCCGCCAGCATGATGACGATCGCGACGACCCACGCGAAGATCGGCCGGTCGATGAAGAAACGGGAAAGCATGACGTGCCGGCCTTATTGAGCAGCGGGGGCGGAGGCGGTGATGACGGCCGGCTTCACCGGAGCGCCGGGGCGGACCTTCTGCAGGCCTTCGACGATGACCTGGTCGCCGGGCTTCAGGCCCGAGGTGACCAGCCACTTGTCGCCCACCGTCTGGCTGGTGACGATCTGGCGGGGCTCGGCCGCGCCCTTGGCCCCGACCACCATCACGGTGGCCGCGCCCTTGGGATCGCGGCTGACGGCCGCCTGTGGGATCAGCATGCCGCTGTTGGCCACGCCCTTGCCGAGCACGGCGCGGACGTACATGCCCGGCAGCAGCACGCCGCCCGGGTTGTCGAAGGTGGCGCGCAGGCCGACCGAGCCGGTGGTCGGGTCGACGGTGACGTCCGAGAACTCCAGGCGGCCCGGGACCGGATAGGTCGAGCCGTCCTCCAGCTTCAGGGTCACCTGGGCCGAGCCGCTGCGGCCCAGCTCGCCGCTGTTCATCGCCGCCTGCAGCTTCAGCATCTCGGCCGAGGACTGGGTCAAGTCGACATAGATCTTCGACAGGTCCTGCACGGTGGCCAGGGCGGTGGCCTGGCTGGCGGTGACCAGGGCGCCGGGGGTGACCGAGCTCTTGCCGATGCGGCCCGAGATCGGCGAGACGACCTTGGTCCAGCCCAGGTTGATGCGGGCGTTGTCCAGGGCGGCCTTCTGGGCGGCGACGTTGGCGATGGCCTGCTGGCTGGCGGCCTGGGCGTCGTCGTTGTCCTGCTTGGAGACGGCGTTGATGGCGACCAGCTCCCTGTAGCGGTCGGCCTTCAGCTTGGCGGCCGTGGCGGTGGCCTGGGCCTGGGCCAGGCCGGCGGCGGCGCTGTTGTAGGCGGCCTGGAAGGTGGCCGGGTCGATCTGGTACAGCGGCTGGCCGGCGCGGACATAGCCGCCTTCCTGGAACAGGCGGGTCTTGATGATGCCGCCGACCTGCGGGCGCACTTCCGAGACCAGGTAGGCCGAGGTGCGGCCGGTCAGTTCGCTGGTCAGGGTCACCGGCTCGGTCTTGGCGACGACGACGCCGACCGGGGTCGGTCCGCCGGAGCCCATGGCGCCGGCGGCGCCCTTGCCTTGGCCGCAGGCCGCCAGGGTCAGAGCGATGGCCGCCAGGGAGGCCGCCGAGAGGACGGCGCGAGAACGGTCGAAGGACATGCAGAAACCCCAGGAGCGACAGGGCGTCGCAGGCATCCAGCCTTGACGACGCCCCGTTGGTGACCAACATGAGAATGAACGTTCATTCTCAACGGGGCTGGACATAGGTCCGAGGTTGTCGCAAGTCAACCTCGGGGGTTCCGTCCAGCTTGACGTGACGGAAATTTAATTGGGAAGCGATGCTTTCGATGAGCGACGACGCCAACACCACGCTGCGGCCGACGCCTGAGGCGCGGCGGCAGCAGATCCTGGACGCCGCGTGCGACTGCGTGCGGCAGGCCGGGTTCCATGGCGCCAGCATGGCCGAGATCGCCAAGGCCGCCGGCCTGAGCGTGGGCCAGATCTACCGCTACTTCGAGAACAAGGAGGCGATCATCGCCGCCATCGTCGCCCAGGACCTGGCCGAGATGCGCGAGAAGTTCGCCGAGATGGAAAGCCAGCCCGGTGACCTGGTCGACGCCCTGGTCGAGCACCTGCCCGAAGCCGTCGGCAAGTGCTTCGACCTGAGCCGCGCGGCCCTGACCCTGGAGGTCCTGGCCGAGGCCAGCCGCAATCCGAAGGTCGCCGCGATCCTGCGGGCCGCCGACGAGCAGGAGCGGGCCTACGCCCAGACCATGCTGGACCGCGGCCGCCGGGCCGAATGGACCGACGCCGAATTCCAGGCCCGCTGCGAGGTGGTGGGCCTGCTGTTCGACGGCATGATCATCCGGGCGGTCAACCATCCCGACACCGACCGCGAACCCCTGACGCGCGTGCTGACCGCGACGATCCGGCAACTGCTGGGCTAAGATCGCGAAACTGCTCAAGGACCGTCTCCATAAGGGGCGGGATCCATCGACGTGGGTAGACAGGATCCCTACCCCTTCCGTAACGTCAAGTTGTGACCAGAAAAAAGCGACCCCAATGTCGGGAAGCCGCGCCGTCGTGCGTCCTTCGTGGGATCGTGCGCCTCGGAGTTGACCGTGAACGGCGCGCCGGCCCCGCGGGTCGCCAACCAGAAGGGAAGACGCCATGACCTATTCCACCGTCCGTCCGCACGCGCGCCGGGTGCTTTGGCTGACCGCCGGGGCCGCCGCCCTGGCCCTGGCGGCCTGTTCGCCGCCCGCCGCCAAGAAGGCCGAGGCGCCGGTCCCATCGGCCGCGACGCCGGCCGCCGCGCCGGCGGCGGACAAGTTCGTCATGCCCAAGGTTCCGGCCGGCGACTACAAGCTGGACCCCGCCCACGCCAACCTGGAGTTCAAGGTCAACCACCTGGGCTTCTCGCACTACACCGCCCGGTTCAGCGACTTCGACGCCAAGCTGAAGTTCGACCCGGTCAACCCGTCGGCCTCCAGCGTCGAGGCGACCATCGATCCCAAGTCGCTGACCCTGCCCAACCCGCCGGCCGGCTTCAAGGACGCCCTGACCGGCAAGGACTGGCTGGACGCGGCGCAATATCCGGCCATCACCTTCCGCTCGACCAAGGTCGAGGTCACCGGCGCCAACACCGCCAAGGTCACCGGCGACTTCACCCTGCACGGCGTGACCAAGCCGGTGGTGCTGGACGCCACCTTCAACGGCGGCTACGCCGGCCACCCGATGGACCCGCACGCCCGTATCGGCTTCTCGGCCAAGGGCACGTTCAACCGCTCGGAGTTCGGCATCGGCTTCGGCGTCCCGGCCCCCGGCACGACCATGGGCGTCAGCGACGCGGTCGACGTCCAGATCGAGGCCGAGTTCAGCGGCCCGCCGCTGCCCGACGCCAAGGCTCCGGCGGCGCCGGCCCAGTAGCCGAGCGCCCCCTCCGTCACGCTGCGTATTCGCAGCGCGCCACCTCCCCCGCGATGCGGGGGCTATCGCATATGGCCAAAACGATTGTCATCCCGGACGAGCGCGCAGCGCGAAGATCCGGGACCGGGGCGTGAACTCAGAGCTTCCGGCGGTCCCGGATCTGCGCTTCGCTTGTCCGGGATGACAACTCATTTCGTGGAAAACCCATATGCGATAGCCCTGCCCGCGATGCGGGGGAGGAGGATGCGGCGACGACCTTCTCCTCCCCCGTGAAACGGGGGAGGTGGCGTGTCGCTAGCAGCGACGCGACGGAGGGGGCGTCCTACGGAACCGCCTTCACTAACTCTTCCGCGACGATCTTCGAGCACGCGGTTTGGGCGCATCCCCAAACAGAGCGGCGGCGAGGAGGAGGAGCTTGAGCATGCGTTCGTGATCCTGCCCATTTTCGTTGTCATCCCGGAAAGCGCGCAGCGCTTGTCCGGGACCCAGGGTAACCGCACCGCTTCGGCCCAGTCCCCTGGGTCCCGGACAGCCTCTGCGAGGCTTCCGGGATGACAACCTTTTGGGGCGCCTGACGTAAGCTACGCCAGCGCCCGGTACTTGAACCCCCTGAACCGCGCCGAGCCCTTGCCGGCCGCGTAGAGGCCCGGCTTCAGCATCAGGAAGCCGCCGCGCACATTGTGGTGGTAGCCCGAGACCTCCATGCCGCGGTCGAAGCGCTTCCAGGTCGCGCCATTGTCGCCGCTGGTGTGGAAGCTGACGATGTGGCGGTTGTTGCGCAGCCGCATCAGCATCCTCGACCCGTGCGGATTGGCCGGACGGCCGCGCTCGATGCCGTATTGATGGGTGACGAAGTTCTTCGTGTCGAAGCCCAGGCCGCAATAGAGCTGGCGATCGTAGAATAGGATCAGGCCGGCGCGGGTGTCCGGATCGACCTCGATCTCGCACTCGATCTCGTAGGCCTGGTCGCCGTTGACGAAGATCAGCGGCGCGCCGGTCGAGGGCGCCTCGCCCGCGCCCTTCAGGGTCAGGACGCCGCCTTCGCGCTTGATCCGGTCGCGCTCGCCTGGCTTGGGATCGAAGAAGCTCCACTGCACCCCGTACTTGTCGGCCCTGAAGTCGTCGGACAGCGCCATGCCGTGCGGCACAACCTTGCCGCCTTTGGGCTTGGCGAGGGGCTTGGAAAGATCGCCGCCGCCGACCTCGAACCAGCCGTCCTTGGTCCAGGTGACCGGGGCCAGCAGGGTCTGGCGGCCCAGGGTGTAGAAGCCGTTTTCATAGCCGTGATAGACGGTCCACCAGTCGCCGGCCGGGCCCTCGACGAGGGTGGCGTGGCCGCGCGACCACCATTTCTCGCTGTTGTTGGTGGTGCGCACGACCGGGTTCTTCGGATCGTCCTCCCATGGACCGGCCAGCGACTTGGCGCGGGCGACGATGACCATGTGGCCGGTCGGCGGTCCCGCCGTGCCGCCCACGGCCGTGACCAGGTAATAGTAGTCGCCGCGCTTCATCACCTTGGGGCCCTCGGGCGAGAAGCCCTCGACGTCCCAGTCGTCGGGATAACGCCAGGGATTGTAGACGTGCTCGGGCCGGCCGACCGTCGACAGGCCGTCGGGGGCCAGCTGGATGCGGTCGCCGCCCGACAGGAACAGCCAGCGCACGCCGTTTTCGTCGACCACGTGGCCGGGGTCGATATAGCGAGGCAGCTTCAGGTCGACCGGCTCGCTCCACGGGCCCTCGATGGCGTCGGCCCAGATCACGTAGCTGGTGTTGTTGTCGGGGAACTTGGCCGGCAGGTAGATGTAGTAGCGGCCCTTGTGCTTGCAGAGCTCGGGGGCCCAGATCGAGCCGACATTGGTCTTCAGGGCCGAGCCGACCGGCGTCCAGTTCACCAGGTCCTTGGAGCGCCAGATCAGCAGGCCCGGATAGGCGTCGAACGACGAGTGGGTCATGTAGTAGTCGTCGCCGTCCTTGAGGATCGACGGGTCGGGATGGTCGCCGGCCAGGATCGGGTTCAGGAAGGTCCCGTCGCCCAGGTCGGCCTTGCGCTGGCCTTCGATCCCCTTGGCCCAGGTCGGTCCGGCGCCGGGCGTCGGCGCGCTGGGCAGCGTGCCCATCTGGGCGGCTTGCGAGGCGCCGGGAACGGCGGCGACGGCCGCGCCGGTCAGCAGGGAGCCCAGGGCGCCGCGGCGGTTGACGTCGACCATGAAAACTTCCTCCCGATTTTGGCTGTCGCACGGCTTGTTAGCGGCCACTTAGCGACAAGGAAACCGTCTTGTCCACCGGTGTCATTAGCCGTTTTCCAGGTGTGGAGCGGCCCCTGAAAACGACGTCCGACGCGCCGAAAACCGCACAAGAAAACGCCCGGGAGGCGGAACCTCCCGGGCGTTTCTTTGAATACCTGTTCCTCGCCGCAAGGGGGGCGGGAAGAAGCCCGTCAGCCCTCCATCGCCTCCAGCTCCTTGCCGCGCGTTTCCTGGACCAGCTTCTGGACCAGGAAGAACGAGACCAGGGCGCTGAGCGCGTAGAAGCCGTAGGTCATCGGCAGGCTCCGGGCGGCCATCGACGGGAAGCTGACCGAGATCGCGAAGTTGGCGATCCACTGGGCGAAGCCGGCGACGGCCAGGGCCGAGCCGCGCATCTGGTTGGGGAACATCTCGCCCAGCATGACCCACATCACCGGGCCCCAGCTGAGGTTGAAGAACACCACATAGGCGTTGGCCGCGAACAGGGCGATCACGCCGGTGTTGTCGGCCAGGTGCAGGGCGCCGTTGACCGTGGTGGCGGTCGAGAAGCACCAGGTCAGGATACCCAGGGTCACGGCCATGCCGGCCGAGCCGATCAGCAGCAGCGGCTTGCGGCCGATCTTGTCGATGACGGCGATGGTGGCCAGGCAGGCCAGGATCGACAGCGCGCCCGACAGGATGTTGATCTTCAGGCTGTCATCCTCGGTGAAGCCCACCGACTGCCACAGCACCGAGCCGTAGTAGAAGACGATGTTGATGCCGACCAGCTGCTGGAAGACGGCCAGGACCAGGCCGGCCCAGACGATCAGGCGGACCTTGCGGGTGGTGGGGTCCAGCAGGTCCGACAGCTTGGGCTTGTGGTGGTCGGAGGCCAGCGAGGCGCGGATCTCGGCCACCTTGCCGGCGCCCTGGCCCGCGCCGAACAGGCGCGACAGGATCTTCTCGGCCTCGGCTTCCTTGCCCTTGGCGACCAGGTAGCGCGGGCTTTCCGGGATGGCCAGCAGGCTGAAGAAGAAGACGCCGGCCGGGATGGTCTGCATCCAGAACATCCAGCGCCAGGCGGGCAGGCCCAGCCAGAACGGCGCGGTCGAGCTGCCGGCGGTGTGGGCCAGGATGTAGTTGGCCACGAAGGCGCCGGTCAGGCCGGTGATGATCATGATCTGCTGCACGGACGACAGCCGGCCGCGGATGTTGGCGGGCGTGACTTCCGAGATGTAGACCGGGCACAGCACGCTGGCCGCGCCGACGCCCAGGCCGCCCAGCAGGCGGAAGGCGATGAACACCATCGAGGTGTGCGAGGCGCCGGTGCCCAGGGCGCTGACCAGGAACAGCAGGGACGCGATGATCATCACCGTGCGGCGGCCCCACACGTCGGCCAGGCGGCCCGCTGCGAAAGCGCCAAAGGCGCAGCCGATCAGGATGGCGCCGACGTTCAGGCCGGTGCCCAGCTTGCTGAGGCTGAACGCCTTCTCCAGGCCTTCCTGCGTGCCGTTGATGACGCCGCTGTCGTAACCGAACATGAAGCCGCCGATGGTGGCGACGGCCACGATGGCGGCGATGAAGGCCATGTTGACCTTGGCGCCGTCGGCGCTCATGCCAGGGCTGGGCCCGGCGTTTATCACTGATGCCACTTTGGTCTTCCCCGAAAGGCCCGAAGGCCGCGTTTGATCCCTAACGAGTCCCGTCTTGGGCTCTTGGTTGGCCCGACCTTAATGTTAGCGGTATCAGGTCGCAAGCGTCCTCAAGGCGTCCAGGCTTAAGACGGGTTGGCAACGTTGTCATCCCCGTCGCCGCGCGTGGGAGCGCGAACATTGCCGAAAAGACATTTGCCCCGGCGGTCGCGATGGCGAACTGGAGCCGGTGGTCACCGCCAAGGACATGCTCGACTCGTTCCACGACACCAGGTGTCATCGACACGCGGCCTTGCGGCAGCGTGTCGAGCGCCGGGTCGCCTGCGGGCGGTGTTCTTCGGCTTCACCTACGCCCTGGGCGGCGGCAAGGCCCGGCCCGAGCAGTTCGACTTCGGCGGCGGGGCGGTGGGGGGATAGGGCGCTCCTCCCCTATGGGGGAGGTGTCGGCGAAGCCGACAGAGGGGGGAGTGATCGGCCGATGGCCCCAACCCGGATCGACGATCCCCCACCTCCCCCCACCGATCGCTGCGAGATCGCCTCCCCCACGGGGGGAGGGTCTGCGGGGGCGGGGACAGGCCCATGGGCCTGTCCCCAGCATTGCTAGTGGTTATGCCGCGGCAGCTTCGCCGCCAAATCCTGGTACTTGACCGCGAACTCCAGCACCCCGCCGGTCTCCAGCTGGCCCGTATGGGCGCGGTAGATCTCCTGCCAGGGGGTCATGGTCGCCGGTACGGCCGGGACGCCTTCCTTGCGGCGCTCGGCGATCGTCGCCTCGTCCACCAGGGCGTCACAGCGGCCGGTGTTCAGGTCGATGCGGATGGTGTCGCCGGTGCGCAGCCACGACAGCCCGCCGCCCACCGCGCTCTCGGGCGAGGCGTTGAGGATCGAGGGGCTGTCGGCGGTGCCCGACTGGCGACCGTCGCCCAGGGTGGGCAGGCTCATGATGCCGCGCTTCAGCAGGGCGTCCGGCGGCTGCATGTTGACCACCTCGGCCGAGCCGGGCCAGCCGATCGGGCCGGCGCCGCGGATCACCAGGATGCAGTGCTCGTCGATCTCCAGCGCCGGGTCGTTGATCCGGGCGTGATAGTCATCCGAGCCGTCGAACACGATCGCCCGGGCCTCGAAGATGTCCTCCTGGCCGGGCTTGCTCAGGTAGCGGGCGCGGAAGTCGGCGCCGATCACGCTGGACTTCATGATCGCGAAGTCGAACAGGTTGCCCTTCAGCACCAGGAAGCCGGCCTTCTCGGCCAGCGGCTGGGCGTAGGGGAAGATCACCTCGCGGTCCCTGGTCTCGCGACCTTCCAGGTTCTCCGCCATGGTCTTGCCGGTGACGGTCAGGACGCCGCCGTGCAGGCGGCCCTGCTGCAGCAGCTCCCACAGCACCGCCGGCGCGCCGCCGGCCCGGTGGAAGCGCTCGCCCAGATACTTGCCGGCCGGCTGCATGTTGACGATCAGCGGGATGTCGTAGGCCGCGCGCCAGTCGTCGGCGGTGATCTCCAGGCCCGCATGGCGCGCCATGGCGGCGATGTGCGGCTGGGCGTTGGTCGAGCCGCCGGCCGCCGCGACCAGGGCGATGGCGTTCTCGAACGCCTGCTTGGTCAGGATGTCCTTGGGCTTGATGTCCTCATAGGCCAGGTCGACGATCCGTTGGCCGGTGCGATAGGCCATCTGGCCGCGTTCGCGATAGGGGGCGGGGATCGCCGCGCAGCCGGTCAGCGACAGGCCCAGGGCCTCGGCCACGGCGTTCATGGTCGAGGCCGTGCCCATGGTGTTGCAGTGGCCGGCCGAGGGGGCGCTGTCGGCGGCGCGTTGGATGAACTCGTCCTCGTTGATCTCGCCCGCCGCCAGCTTGCGCCGCGAGCGCCAGATCACCGTGCCCGAGCCGACCAGCTCGCCGTCGTGCCAGCCGTCCAACATCGGGCCGCCCGACAGCACGATGGCCGGGATGTTGACCGTGGTGGCGGCCATGATGCCGGCCGGAGTGGTCTTGTCGCATCCCGTGGTCAGGACCACGGCGTCGATCGGATAGCCGTGCAGGGTCTCGACCAAGCCGAGATAGGAGAGGTTGCGATCGAGGGCCGCGGTCGGGCGACGGCAGTTCTCGAAGATTGGGTGGACCGGGAACTCCATCGGGATGCCGCCGGCGTCGCGGATGCCGTCGCGGATCCGGGTCACCAGGTCCAGATGGATGCGGTTGCACGGCGAGATGTCGCTGCCGGTCTGGGCGATGCCGATGATCGGCTTGCCGCTGCGCAGCTCCTCCGGGGTGATCCCGTAGTTCATGAACCGCTCCAGATAGAGAGCGGTCATGTCGATGTGGTCGGGATTGTCGAACCAGTCGCGCGAACGGAACCGGCGGGGCGTTCTGTTAGGGGAGGTCAAGGCGCACCTCGTACTGGGGCTGGCCGGCCACGGCGACGGGCAGGGCGAACAGGCCGCCGCACAGGGGATAGGCGGCCAGCTGCTCGTCGCTCAGGCCCTTGCGGGCGGTGGTGAAATAGATCGTCTTCAGGTCGGGACCGCCGAAGCAGGGCTTGGTGACGTTGATCGCCGGCAGGGTGACGCGGTCGACGATCTCGCCGGCCGGCGACAGCCGCAGGGCGCCGTGGCCGCCCCACAGGGCCGTCCAGACAAAGCCCTCGGCGTCGACCACCGCGCCGTCGGGCCAGGCGTCGTCCATCTCCAGCTTGAAGAACTGGCGCTTGTTCGACAGCTCGCCTTCCGGGCTCAGGTCGTAGGCCCAGATGATCCCGCCCAGGGTGTCGGTGTTGTAGAAGGTCCTACCGTCGGGGCTGACGCACGGGCCGTTGGTGATGCAGACGCCGTCGTCCTGCTTGACCGGCTTGCCATCGGGGCCGAGGCGGTAGAGGGCGCCGGTCAGGGTGGTCTCGGCGTCGTGCATGGTGCCGAACCACAGGCGGCCCTGGGCGTCGACGGTGGCGTCGTTGGGACGGTTGTCCAGCTCGGGCGGCTCGATCTCGCCGTGATGGACGAAGGCGCCGGTCGCGGGGTCGAAGCGGTGCAGGCCGCTCTTCAGCCCGGCGATGAAGCCGCCGCCGGCCAGCGGCGCCAGGAAGGTCACCTGGTCGGGCGCGTCGAAGCTCCGGGTCTCGCCGCTTTCCGGATGGAAGCGGTGGACCTTATGGCCCTTGATGTCGACGAACCACAGGGCCTGCTCGGCGGCGATCCAGATCGGCCCCTCGCCGAGGGTGGCCTTCAGGTCCCAGACGCAGATGGGTTCGGGCATTAATTCTCTCTCCGTTGTCATCCCGGCCGAAGCGAAGCGTAGGGCCGGGACCCAGGGGACTGGGCGAATGCGGTGCGGCCGCCCCTGGGTCCCGGACAGCCTCTACGAGGCTTCCGGGATGACACCGAGGAGGGCGTCGCCCCCGCTATGACAATCTTGTGCGATCAACGCCAGCCGGCGTCGATCCAGTATTCGTGGCCGGTGCACAGCGACGCGTCGTCCGAGGCCAGGAACATCACCAGCGAGGCGATGTGGTCGGGGACCAGGCGGCCCTTCAGGGCCTGGGCCTTGACGATCTCGGCCTCGCCCTCGGGCGTGTACCACTTCTCCTGGCGCTTGGTCTTGACGTTGCCCGGCACCACGCAGGTGACGCGGATGTCGTCGGGGCCCAGCTCGCGGGCCAGGGCCCGGGTCATGCCCTCGATGCCGGCCTTGGCGGTCTCGTAGAGGACCAGGTCCTCCAGCCCCAGATGCCAGCTGATCGAGCCGAAATTGATCACCGCCCCGCCGCCGCGCGCCTTCATGCCCGGGGCCACGGCCTGGGTGCAGAACAGCATGTGGCGCAGGTTGACGTTCATGCGCTCGTCCCAGTAGGCGGGCGTCACCTGGGCCAGCTTGTGGCGGTCGTCGTTGCCGGCGTTGTTGACCAGCACGTCGATGGGGCCGATCTCGGCGAAGGTCTTGGCCACCGCGGCCAGGTCGGTCAGGTCGCAGCGGACGAAGACCGGCGCGATCGGCGAGTCCGACAGCTGCAGGGCCAGGGCCCTCGAATCCTCGTCGGCGACGTCGAGGAAGATCACCTCGGAGCCCTGGCGCGCGAAGCCGGCGACGAGGCCGGCGCCGATGCCCGAACCGCCGCCGGTGATGACGACGCGTTTGCCCTTGAGGCTGGGATAGATGGCAGAGGACATACGCTTCACGACCAGGAGCAGACGATTTTCAGGGAGATCACAGCAGGCCGCGGCCGGCCAGATTGCGGATCAGGGCGGAGACGCCGAACGTCCACGGGGCGGCGAGATCGCAGGTGGTCACCTCGTTCTCCAGCACGCCCAGCTTGGGGGTGGCCACCCGCACGCGGTCGCCGACCTTGTGGGTGAAGCCCTGGCCCGGCGCGTCGCGGTCCTGGATCGGGGCGAACATCGTGCCCAGGAACAGGACGAAGCCGTCGGGATACTGGTGCTGCTTGCCATAGGCCTGGCCGGCCAGCACGGCCGGGTCGCGGCTGATCAGGCTCATGTTGCTGTGGCCGTCGAGCACGAAGTTGTCGCGGCCGGTGATCTTCAGCGTCACTTCCGCCGAGCGCACGTCGTCCAGCGAGAACGCGTCGTCGAACAGCCGGAAGAACGGGCCGATCGCGCACGAGGCGTTGTTGTCCTTGGCCTTGCTGAGCAGCAGGGCCGAGCGGCCCTCGAAGTCGCGCAGGTTGACGTCGTTGCCCAGCGAGGCGCCGCGGATCCGGCCCGACCCGTCGCACAGCAGCACGACCTCCGGCTCGGGATTGTTCCAGTGGCTGTCGCTGCGCACGCCGACCTGGTCGCCCCAGCCCACCGACGACAGGGTCGGGCCCTTGGTGAAGATCTCGGCGTCGGGGCCGATGGCCACTTCCAGATATTGCGACCACAGGCCGTCGGCGATCAGGGTCTGCTTCAGGCGCTCGGCGCCGTCCGAGCCCGGGTTCACGCTGCGCAGGTCGCCGCCCATGCTGGCCGACAGCTGCTCGCGGATCTTCAGGGCGGCGGCGGCGTCGCCCCGCGCGCGCTCCTCGATCACCCGCTCGAGGGTCGAGACCGCGAAGGTCACGCCGGCCGCCTTCAGCACCTGCAGGTCGACCGGGGCCAGCAGCTTGGCGGCCGCGCCTTCCGGGTTCTCCCACACGGCGCGCAGGTCCAGGGCTTCGAGCGGGCCCAGGTCCTCGCCGCGCGGAATCGCCGCGCCGGGCGCGAAGGCGTTCATCAGGTCCGAGGTCGTGGGCGCGATCCGGCTGACGTCCTCGACGCGGCCGTCGCGGATCAGGACCGGGGTCGGGCCCTGGCCGAAATCGATACGGCCCAGCAGGGTCGCGTCGCGCCAGTCGTCAGGCAGAAAATCACTGAGGGCCACCGGTCGTCTCTCCCTAGCGGGCGCGTTGGGACCGGTCTTGACTCGCCGCCCACGCCCCCCCGTCACTTGTCGACCACGTTGTTAGCGCTAACACTACGCCCAGCGCAAGTCCCGCCGCGACGGGCAAATCGCGCCGCGTCCATCGACACGCCCTGGCGGACCGCCATGGGTAGAACCACGTAAAGGGCTCAAGCTCAAGCAGGACAACGCCATGACCGACCGGCCGATCAGGATCCCGGGCCCCGACCACCCGATCAGCATCACGCGCAATCCGCGGCGCGTGGTCGTCACCCTGGGCGGCAAGGTCGTCGCCGACACCCGCGACGCCCTGACGCTGCGCGAGGCGTCCTATCCGCCGATGCAGTACATCCCGCGCCAGGACGTCGACATGGCGCTGCTGGCCCGCACCGACCACGCCACCTACTGCCCCTACAAGGGCGAGGCGTCCTACTACAGCCTGTCGTCGGGCGGCGAGCGGTCGGTCAACGCGGTCTGGACCTACGAGTCGGCCCATCCGGCCGTGGCGGCGATCCAGGATCACCTGGCGTTCTATCCGGACCGGGTGGACGGGATCGTCGAGGAGGGGTGACCGTCGCCAGGTCCATCTTGGGATTCAGATTCGGTTCCTTTGTTGTCATCCCGGAAAGCGCGTAGCGCTTGTCCGGGACCCAGGTGAACCGCACCGCTTCGGCCCAGTCCCCTGGGTCCCGGACAGCCTCTGCGAGGCTTCCGGGATGACAACAGGTTAAGGGCGAACCTAGACCCCGTAATCCATGGCCTTCAGGTCGGCGATCAGGGTCGGGCCCGTGGGAGACCAGCCCAGCGTCTCCCGCGTCCAGGCGCTGGACGCCGGCATGTCCAGGTTCGCGAACATCGCCATCCAGCCGAAATGGCCCGCCGCCTCTTCCGGCGTCAGGGACACGGCCGGAACCTTGAGGCCCGCGCCGACGACTTCGGCGATCTCGCGGGCGGTCACGCCTTCCTCGGCCACCGCGTGGTAGCGGGCGCCGGCCTGCGCCCGCTCCAGCGCCAGCCGGTAGAGCCGGGCGACGTCCTGCACGGGCGCGGCGGGCCAGCGGTTGAGGCCGTCGCCCACATAGGCCGAGACCCCCTTCTGGCGAGCGATCGCCACAGTATAGGTCACCAGGCCCTGCCTGACCGGGTCGTGGACCTGCGGCAGCCGCATGACCGAGACGTTGACCCCGGCCTCCAGGGCCGCCGCGCCCGTGATCTCCGAGGCGCTGCGGGGATTGGGATGGTCCAGGTTGAAGACGTCCTCGGTCGCGGGCCGGCCGTCGCCGGGGGCGCCCATGCCCGTGCCGGAGGTGATGACCAGGGGGCGGTCCGAGCCGGCCAGCGCCGAGCCGAGGGCCTCGATGGCGCGGCTGTCCTTCTGGCAATTGGCCGCGAAGTTCGAAAAATCGTGGTCGAAGGCGCAGTGGATCACGCCGTCGGCCTGGGCCGCGCCGGCCCGCAGGCTGCCTGGGTCCTCCAGGCTGCCGCGGTGGGCCTGGGCCCCGGCGGCGACCAACGCCTGGGCGCCCGCCTCCGACCGCGTCAGCCCCAGCACCTGGTGGCCCGCCTTGAGGAGTTCCGGCACGATGGCCGAGCCGATGAAGCCGGTCGCGCCGGTGAGGAAGACACGCATGGAAGCTCTCCGCTGTTGTTCGGAGACGGATATCGCCCTAGACTGATCCTGTTAAAGTAGTGACTTTATCCTAGTATAATGACCAACAGGATCGGCATGGAGGTCGAGCGCGACAATCGGCTGGGCGCCTATCTCAAGGACCGTCGCACCCGCCTGGATCCGGCCGCCCTGGGGTTCCCGGCGGCGCGCCGGCGGACCTCGGGCCTGCGCCGCGAGGAGGTCGCCCAGCGCGCCAACATCAGTCCCACCTGGTACACCTGGCTCGAGCAGGGCCGGGGCGGGGCGCCCTCGGCCGAGGTGCTGAACCGGATCGCCGGCGCCCTGATGCTGACCGACGTCGAGCGCGAGCACGTGTTCCTGCTGGGTCTGGGGCGGCCGCCAGAGGTTCGCTACAAGGCCAGCCAGGGCGTGTCGCCCCGTCTGCAGCGGGTGCTGGACGCGATGGCCTTCAGCCCCGCCATGGTCAGGACCGCCACCTGGGACATCGTCGCCTGGAACCGCGCCGCCGCCGTGGTGCTGACCGATTACGGGGCGTTGCCGCCGGACCAGCGCAACGTCCTGCGCCTGATGTTCGGCGACGCCCGGGTCCGCGCCGCGCAGCACGACTGGGAAAGCGTCGCCCGCTTCGTGGTCAGCACCTTCCGCGCCGACGCGGTCCGGGCCGGCGCGGTCTCCGAGGTCAGCCAGCTGGTCGACGAGCTCTGCCTGACCAGCCCCGAGTTCAAGCGCTTCTGGCTGGAGAACGACGTGCTCGCCCATGGCGAGGGCACCAAGCACCTGCGGCACCCGGTGCTGGGCCCGCTGGCGATGGAATATTCCGCCTTCGCCGTCGACGGCCGGCCGGATCTGAGCATGGTCGTCTACAACCCGGCCACCGACGCGGACGCCGAGCTGGTGCGGTCGTTGATGGAGGGGGCGACGTGAGCGGGCGGGGACGCGCTCTCACGGCAGGGCGTCGCAAGCTCAATCCCAAGGATAGGGGTGAGTGCGTGTCCCCAATTTCGTCCACGGACCTGCAGGCAAATCAGCGGATCCGTTGGGGACATGCACTCACGGCAAGCCCTGTACGCACCCGTTCGAGGCCCCGGGGTGAGAGCACGTCCCCGCGCCACGTCCACTGGCGGCGATCAGGCCTGATCGTCAGTGGCCAAGGCACGACCTCGATGCCAAGCTCCCGCCGTGAACGGAGCGTTGAAGCCGTGAAGATTTTCCCTCTCGTCCTTGGCCTTGCCGTGATGCTGGGTCCGCTACGCGCTGTCGCGGCGGAGGCCCAGCCGCCGCGGAAGCCGGCCTCTACCCACATGGCTCCGGAGTTGCTCCGCCCTCACCTCATCGACATCGGCGATGGCCGCAGGCTGAACCTGCACTGCGTTGGTCATGGCGCGCCGACCGTCCTGTTCGAGCAAGGCGGCGAAGGGTTGATCTTCAACTGGCGAAAGGTGCAGCCCGCGATCACCGCGATCACGCGCACCTGCTTCTATGACCGGGCCGGTTTCGGGTTCAGCGACCCGCCCGCCAAGCCCGTGACGGCGATGAACGTGACGGACGATCTGCATGCGCTTTTGAAGACGGCGGGGATCAGGGGGCCGATCGTTCTCGTCGGCCATTCTATCGGCGGCTTCTACGCCACCGTGTACGCCGACCGGTTTCCTGCCGACGTGGCGGGCATGGTGCTCGTCGAACCCGGCTTCGCGGGCCAATGGCCGAAGCTTTCGCCGGAGGACGCCAGAACCCGCGAGGAAGAAACCCGGCGCGGCGGCGCTCACTTCCTGCAGTGCGGCGCGCTCGCCCGCCAGGGGCTGCTTTCAGCGCAAGCGCCCCACGGCTGCTTCAAGATCCCGCCCGACCTGACGCCGGCCGAACGCGACTACTTCCTCCACGTCAACACCCGGCCCTGGTGGTACGAGGCCGAGATCGACCAGTCCAACAACTACTTCCCCTACCATGCCGACGACAGCACCAGCTGGAAGCAGGAGCGGGCCCTGAGCCGATCGTTCGGAGCTCTGCCGCTGGAAGTGCTTTCGGCCGGCGTCGCCCCGGGAAACGCCTGGGAGTCCGAGGCCGTTCACGAGACGTCGGCGCGGTGGTGGCGCGCCGGACATCAAGCCCTGGCCCGAAGGTCCACGCGGGGCGTCTGGACGCTGGCGCCAAAGGCCGGTCACTTCATCCAGAAGGACAGCCCCGAAGTCGTCATCCAGGCCATCAAGCGTGTCGTCGAGCAGGCGCGGCGACCGGACGCCGCGGAGCCCGTAGACGGCAAGTAGCCTATGGGCCTGCTGAAGGTCGGCGGTGGGGTGGTGAACGGACCGGAGGTCGCGACCAATCCGGCGGTGGAATGGCAACCGTGATGCTAGATTGCGGCAAGAGGCGACTCATCCCCTCGTTCCACCCAGCGATTTGGCGATCGAGGAGCCAAGCCCCCATGCGCATCGCCATCGCCTCCGACCATTCCGCGATCAAGCTCAAGGCCGAGCTCGCGGCATGGCTGACGGGCGAGCGCCATGAGGTGGCGGACCTAGGCCCCGAGAGCGGCGAGCGCGTCGACTATCCCGACTATGGCTACAAACTCGCCGAGCATATCGCGAGCGGCCAGTCCGACCGTGGGATCGCGCTCTGCGGGACGGGCATCGGCATCTCCATCGCGGTCAATCGCCATCCGGCCTGTCGCTGCGCGCTGGTCAGCGAGCCGGTCTCCGCGGGGCTCAGTCGAGAACACAACGACGCCAATGTCATCGCCCTCGGCGCCCGCCTGATAGGACTCGACATGGCCATGGCCTGCGTGACGGTTTTTCTCGCGACGGCGTTCGCCAGTGGCCGCCATGGCCCGCGCGTGGAGAAGCTCGGCGCGGCGCCGGTCCCCGCGACGTGAACTGACCGCAAAAGCCGCCGCCAAGCGGCTAAGCGTCCGACCAAGGCCTTCCGCCGCCCCTCACCCCTCCGGCGCCGGCCCCGTCGAGTCCCGCACGATCAGGGTGTGCGGGTGCATCAGCTGGCGGGGCTCGCCGGCCTTGCCGCGTTTGCGGCGGATCTCTTCCAGCACCAGGTCGACGGCGGCGCGGGCCATGGCGGCGATGGGCTGGTGGACGGTGGTCAGGGCCGGCCAGATGTTGGCGGCGATCGAGGTGTCGTCGAAGCCGACGATCGACACGTCCTCGGGCACGTCCAGGCCCATGCGGTGGGCCACGCCCGCCGTGGCCGCGGCCATGTCGTCGTTGCCGGCGAAGATGGCGGTGGGCCGGTCGTCCTCGCCCAGCAGCCGCTCGGCGGCCTCCAGGCCCGAGCGATAGGTGAAGTAGCCCTGCTCGATCCGCACGGCCTCGTCGGGCACGCCGGCCGCCTTCAGGGCCGACAGGAAACCGTCCAGGCGCTGCTGGCTGACCGTCTGGTTGGGGTGGCCCTTGATGATCCCGAAGCGCTTGTGGCCCAGAGTCAGCAGGTGCTGGGCCAGTTCGAAGGCGGCGGCCTCGTTGTCGATGCGGATGGTGGCCATGTCGGCGCTGGGCATGCCCGGGGCCACGGCCACGGCGGCCGCGCCGGCTTTCTTCACCTCGGCCAGGACCTGGGCGCTCTCGCACAGCGGGGCGGGCAGGATCAGGCCGTCGACGCCGGTCTTCAGCAGGCGGGTCAAGGTGGCGCCGGCCAGTTCGGGCTCGGCGCACTTCTCGATCACCACCTGGGCGCCCGTGCGGCTGCTTTCGTCCAGCGCCCCGACCAGGAACTCCGACAGGTAGCCGGTCGAGGGGTTGTCGTAGAGCAGGCCGATGCGGAACGGGGCCGAGCCGGCCAGGCTGCGGGCGGCGGGGTTGGGGGCGTAGTTCAGGTCGCGGATCGCCGCGTCGACCAGGGCCTTGGTCTCGGACTTGACCGTCGTCTCGCGATTGATCACCCGCGACACCGTCATCGGCGACACCCCGGCCAGGGCGGCCACGTCGCGGATGGTCGCGCTCTGGGTCGTGCGGCGGCGTTGACGCTCGTTGCGGTCGTTCATCGATGGTCCGTCCCTTTGTCGCGGCGGACACTAGACCGTTTCGGCCATGTCTTGGAAGACAAGCCGCAAGTCTTTGAACCGGCAGGGAAGCCCGCGCGGCCCGGCAGATGCAGACGGCGATCTTCCCATGGCCTAGATTGACGGCATGACCCACGACGCTGTCCCCTTCGGAGCGATCATCCTGACCGGCGGCGCCTCGCGCCGGATGGGCGCCGACAAGGCGGCCCTGGACTGGGGCGGCCAGAGGGCCGTCGATCGCGTGGCGGCCCTGGCGACAGCGGCCGGCGCCGTGCGCGTGCTGACGGCCGGGCGCGACCTGGGCCTGGAGCATGTCGACGATCCGGCCCCCGGCGCGGGTCCTGTCGGCGGCGTGCTGGCCGGGACGCGGGCCCTGGCGGCGCACGGCCTGGCCCGCGCCCTGGTCCTGGCCGTCGACGCCCCGACCGTGACGGTCGAGGACCTGGCCCCGCTGCTGGCGGCGGCCGCGCCGGGGGCGGTCTATGACGGCCTGCCGGTGCCGATGATGCTGACCTTCGCCGCCTTGCCGACCGACGCCGAGGCCGGCTGGCCGCTGCGGCGGCTGGTCGAGCGGGCGGGGCTGGCGGCGCTGCCGTGCGACGAGGCGGTGCGGGCCCGGCTGCGGGGGGCGAACACGCCGGAGGAGCGGGACCGTCTGAATACCTGACGGGGACACGCACTTGTGCGTGTCCCCAATACCGCCCTGGATCCTGCTGGGGACACGCACAAGTGCATGTCCCCGTCTTCAGTACACGTCCCGCCGATAGCGCCCCTCGTCGGCCAGGCGCTCCATCGTCTCCGCGCCCAGCACGGCCGTCAATGTCGCGTGGACGTCGCTCGACATGCCCTCCAGCGAGCCGCAGACATAGATCGCCGCCCCGTCGGTGACCCAGGCGCGCAGGGCGTCGGCGGCCTCCATCAGCCGGTGCTGGACATAGACCTTGCGGTCCTGGTCGCGGGAGAAGGCCAGGTCGAGGCGTTGCAGGACGCCGTCCGCGCGCCAGGCCTCGATCTCGCCCTGGTGGAAATAGTCGTGGGCCGCCGTGCGCTCGCCGAACACCAGCCAGTTGCGACAGCGTCCCGCCGCCGCGCGGGCCTTCAGGTGGGCGCGCAGGCCGGCCAAGCCGGTGCCGTTGCCGACCAGGATCAGCGGCCGGTCGTCCGAGGGGGCGTGGAAGGCGCGGTTGGTCCGCACCCGGGCGGCGATCTCGGCGCCCTCGGCGGCGTGGACGGTCAGCCAGCCCGAGCCCAGGCCCGGCTTGCCATCGGCCCGGCTCATGGCCCGGACCAGCAGCTCGACCCCGCCGTCGGCCGGCAGCGAGGCGATCGAATATTCGCGGTGGGGCAGGGGCGGCAGGGCGTCGACCAGGGCCTGGGGCCCCAAAGTCCGATTGGGGGCGGCCGCGAAGCCGTCGTCGTGCGGCAGCCGGCGCCAGGACAGGACCTCGGCCAGGGTCGCGGCTTCCTCGGCGACGACCGGGGCCGCCGGATCCAGGCCTAGCCGCGCCAGCAGGGCCGCGACCTCGGCGGGGTCGTTGCGCGGGCCGATCTCCAGGATGTCGCCGGCCTCCCAGGTCGCGCCGTCGGCGGCTTCGAGCCGGATGTGGAAGGCGCCGTCGCCGGGGCTGTCCGGGTTCAGCTGCCGACGCTCGACGAGCCGCCAGCGGCCGTAGCGCGGGCGGGTCCAGTCCGGCGCGTCGGTGACGCCGGCCAGCACGCCGACGTGACTCTGCCAGTGGCGCAGGGCGGCCGGGTCGCCGTCGTCGATCTCGACCCGGTCGAACAGCGGCGTCGCGCCCCGATGGGCCAGCCAGGCGTCCAAGGTCCGGCCGAAGGCGCAGAACCGGGCGTAGCCGCTGTCGCCCAGGGCCAGCACGCCGTAGCCCAGGCCGTGCAAGGCGGGCTCGGCGCCCATGACGTCGCGGATGAAGCGGCGGGCCGTGTCGGGGGCGTCGCCCTCGCCGGTGGTGCTGACCACGAACAGGGCGCGGGCGGCTCCAGCCAGGTCCGAAGCGGTCACCTCGGCCAGGCTCTTCAGCGTCACCCGCGCCCCGGCCTCGCCCAGCAGCCGGGCGGTGGCCAGAGCCAGTTCCTCGGCGAAGCCGGTCTGGCTGGCGTGGACGACCAGGATCGGCGCGCCGGTCCCCGCCGACAGGGCGTCGGCCGCGCGGCGAGCGGCGCGCTTGCGCAGGGCCTGGCGCCAGGCGATGGCCAGGCAGAACAGCAGGTAGCCGCACAGCACCAGGCCGGCGGTCGACAGGCGGCGGGCCTCGGGCGTCAGGGCTTCCCATGCGTTCATGCGTCGAGCATCGCCGCCAGGGCCGTCGACAGGCGCTCCTCCAGGCCGGTCGGGCCGTGGGCGAGGATCATCGCGGCCAGGCCGTGCTGCGCCGCGAAGGTCAGGGCGGCGTCCGGCGCCATCACCGTCAGGGCCGTGGCGTAGGCGTCGGCGCGCATGCAGCTTGCGTCCAGCACCGTGACGCTGACCGTGGGGTTGGCGACCGGCGCGGCGGTGGCGGGATCCAGGGTGTGGGCGTAGCGGCGGCCGCCGTGCTCGAAGAACCGGCGGTAGTCGCCCGAGGTGGCGACCGACAGGCCGTGCAGGGCGACCAGGGTCCGCACGCCGTCATTGGCCACCGGCGGGCGCTCCAGCTCGACCCACCAGGGCTGCCCGTCGGGCTTGGCCCCGGTCCCGCGCAGCTCGCCCCCGACCTCGACCAGGTACGAGCGGGCGCCGGCCCGGTCCAGGGCGGCGGCGACCTGGTCGACCGCGAAGCCCTTGGCGATGCCGTTGAGGTCCAGGCGCAGGCCGCCCGGCTGGAACAGGCTGTCGCCGTCCAGGACCAGACGGCGCCAGCCGGTGGCCTCGCGGGCCTTGGCGACGTCGTCGGCGTCCGGCGGCGCGCCGGAGAACGGGCGGGGGCCGAAGCCCCATAAGTCGACCAAGGCGCCCAGGGTCGGGTCGAAGGCGCCGTCGGTGCGCTCGGCGATCTCCAGGGCGGCGCGCAGCACCAGGGCGAAGGCCGGGGGCAGGGCGGTCCAGCCGCCGGCGGCGGCGCGGTTGAAGCGGGACAGGTCCGACAGCGGCTCCCACGGGCTCATTTGCCGAACAGCCTCGTCCAGCGCCCGCTGGGCCATGGCGGTCAGGGCCTGGGCGTCGGCGGTCGGCGGGGCCACCAGCCGGACCGACCAGGTCGTGCCCATCGTCGCGCCGGCGAGCGCCAGCACCGCGCCGCCGATCGGACGGGCGGGCGGCTCGGCGAGCTGGGGGACGAGGACGCGGGTCATGGCAAATCGCAGATCAACTCGTGTTGTCATCCCGGAAGCGCGTAGCGCTGTCCGGGATCCAGGACAGCCGCACCGCCTTCGCCCAGTCGCCTGGGTCCCGGACAGCCTCTGCGAGGCTTCCGGGATGACAACACATGAGCACCTAAGGCCGCAGGGCTTCGAGCGTGGCGGTGTAGCTGGCGCTCGTGCCGTTGCCGGCCAGCGGCGTGGCCGGGGCCGGAGCGCCGCCGCCCGGACCGCCCATGCCGCCGCCCGGACCCCGGCCGGTCTCGCCCGTCCGCGACATGGCGTTCATCCAGTACATGCCCGCTTCGGGGAAGGTGACCTTGAACGCGCCGTCGGCGCCGGTCCTGACCTTGAAGTCGCCGGGCGTGGCGCGATAGCGCGAATTGCCGGGGGCGAAGGTCACCTCCAGGTCGGCCGCCGGCTTGCCGTCCAGCAGGAACTTGAAGGTCGCGGCCTCGCCGGCCACCAGGTCGTTGGGGTGGGTCACCGGGACCAGCTCCAGGCCCTTGCCGGTCGGCGCGAACACCGTGGTGGTGGGGGCGTCGCGGGTGACGAAGGTCTCGTTGCGGTTGAAGCTCTTGATGGTCTTCAGGTCGGCGGCGCCGGCCGGGACCTGCTTGGCGAAGTCCTCGGGCGAGCCGCGGAAACGCTTGACCTGGCCGCCTTCGGTCCAGCTGGCCATGACGCTGCTGGTCGCCGAGCCGATCTTGTAGGTGCCCGGCTTGGCCAGCTGGACGTCAAAGGTCGAGCGGTACTTGCCGGTCAGGGCGTTCTGGATCTTGTCGACCGAGCCGTCCGGGGCGGTGACGACCACCGCGTCCAGCCGCATCGGATTGTGGTCGGCGTAGAACAGCTCGTTGGAGATCGCCGCGTCGACGGTCACCCAGGCGCCGTCGCCCGACAGCACGGTGAACGACGGCACGATCCAGCCGCGGTGAGCGCTGGCGGCCAGCGGCAGGGCCAGGACGAGGCCGGCGGCCGCGACGGCGAGAAGGCGATTGCGCAGGGACATGACGTTTCTCTCTATTTGACGGCGACGGTGACGGATTTGACGGCGACGGTGACGGCGCCCAGTTCGGCCGTCCCCTTGGCGGTGGCGGGCTTTCCAGGTTTGCCCCAAACGAACGGCACGCGAACGGCCTCGTGGCCGCCGACCTCGCGGGCCGCCTCGACCACCAGGGTGTACTGGCCGGGCTTGAGGTCCTTCAGCGGGCCCTTGGCGCCGGCGAACACCAGCTTCTGCGGACCCGGCGCGCGGGTCGCGCCGCTGATCCCGTCGGTCGGGAAGCTCATCGTGCGGCCGGTCTTGCGCCACCACTGGCGCATGTCCTTCAGCCACTTGACGCCCTTGTCCTCCTTGGAGCCGGCGTCGTACCAGACCGCCAGGGTGCCGGCGGCCGCGGCGTCGGCCGGGTTCTCGATCCAGATCGAGACATAGGGCTTGTGGTATTCGGCGACGGTCAGGCGCGGCACCTCGACGGTGACGGCGAGGTCGGCGGCCAGGGCGGGCGCGGCGCCGACAGCGGCTCCAGCGAAGGTCAGCAGGGACAGCGAAAGCTTCGGGGTGCGCTTCATGGCGGGACGCCTCACAGGTGGACGAAGAGGATGACGAGCAGCAGCGGGATCACCAGCCCGCCGGCTGCCAGGGGCCAGGTCAGGGGGCGGGCCCGGGCGTGGAACTGCAGCAGGATCAGGCCGGTGACCGCGAACACCACGCAGGCCCCGGCGAAGACGTCGATGAACCAGCCCCAGGCCTTGCCCGCGTTGCGGCCCTTGTGCAGGTCGTTGAGCAGGCTGATCGCGCCGCGCGTGGTCTTCTCGTGCTCCACCGCGCCGGTTTCGCGGTCGATGCTGATCCACGCGTCGCCGCCGGGACGGGGCAGGGCGACATAGACCTCCTCCTGCGACCATTCGCCCTCGCGGCGGGCGATGTCGGCGTCGACGGCCTCGTCCAGCCAGGTCTCGACCTGGATCGGCAGGGGGCGCTTGCCCTCGGAGGGACCCTTGGCCAGCTGGGCCAGCAGGTCGGCGGGCAGGGTCGCCTTGCGGCTGATGACCTTGGGCTGGGCCTCGATCTGGCCGGCGTGGTTGAGGGTGAAGCCGGTGACCGCGAACAGCAGCATGCCGACCAGGCTCAGGGCCGCGCTGATCCAGTGCCACTGGTGCAGCTGCTTGAGCCAGAACGAGCGGCTTTGCTGGGCGGGTGCGGTCTTCACGAAATCCGGGGCGCGAGAGCTTCAGGCTGAGCTCCAAGGCCATACTTGAGAACGACTTGCAAAAGCAAGCCTTCCCGCACGCTCGCGGTCACACGCCTGGGTTTTCCCTTGAAACATAAGGCTTCTGGGTTGCCGAGTGCGACGATAGCGCACGGCGACGGCGCCGCTGGGGCGGGCTAATCGTGCTTAACCAGTCGTTAAGCATGTTGGGGCGGGCGTTGCGCAAGATCCTAGTCGCGGAAGACGATATCCTCCTGGCCGCCATCCACGAGATCACCCTGCGCGAGGCGGGTTTCGACGTGCTGATCTGCCGCGACGGCGAGCAGGCGCTGGAGGCCATGGACGCCTTCGACCCGGACCTGCTGATCACCGATTTCGCGATGCCGCGCATGAACGGCGGCGACCTGATCCGGGCCACGCGCCGGAGGCGGGGCGCGCGCACGGCCGTGCTGCTGGCCTCGGCCCGCGACGAGCACCTGCTGCAGGACGACGAGCGCGGCGACGCCCGCCTCGAAAAGCCGATCACGCCCGACCGCCTGTTGGGCGCGGTGCGGGCGCTGGAGGCGCGGTGGCCGCACGCGGCGTGAAGGGGCCTACTTTTCCCTCTCTCATGGAGAGAGGGAGGGGCCCGCCGCCGCAGGCGGTGGGAGGGTGAGAGGTTACAGCCTGCCCGATCGAAGCGCGGCCAGGATGTCGTCGAGGACGCCACCGGGATCGGCCAGGACCCGTTCGTTGGGGAACCTCAGCACCGCATATCCGAACAGCTCCAGGGTCTGGGTGCGGCGTTCGTCGTAGTCCTCGCGACCTTCATGGGCGGGGCCGTCCAGCTCGACGATGAGCTTGCCCGCCTCGCAGACGAAGTCCGCGAAGTAGCGGTCGATCGGGACTTGGCGCAGGAACCTGAATCCACCGGCCCGGCGGTCGCGGACGAGCTTCCACAGGGTTTCTCTCGGCCAGGGTCTGGTTCTGGCGAAGACGGCGGGCGTTGGCGGTGGCGTCCATGGCGACAGCCTGGGAGCGCCTATAGGACCGCGCAACCGAAGGAATCGGGATTTTCCGGCAAGCGGTGAAACCTCTCACCCTCCCACCGCTTCGCGGCGGGCCCCTCCCTCTCTCAAAGAGAGAGGGATTCCGGTCGCCGGCGCCCAAAACGCCGTCAACCCGACGGTCCCGGCCACGGACGACCTCGACAAGCCCTGCTTTAGAGGAGAAGTATGCCGCCTTTCGTCGCGGGGAGACGCCCGCGCGTCGCATTGGGGTCGTTTGTTGAAAACGCTGTTCTTTACCGCCTCCGCCCTTGCCCTGTCCCTGACCTTCGGGGCGGCCATCGCCCAGGAACGGCTTCCGGTCCAGGCTCCGCCGACCCCGCCGATCGCCGCCGCCCAGGACGTGGCTTATCCCGGCGTGCTGAAGCTGTCGGTGGACGCCACCGACCTGGACCGCAAGATCTTCCAGGTCCGCGAGACCATCCCGGTCGCCAAGCCCGGCCCGATGACCATCCTCTATCCGCAATGGGTGCCCGGCGGCCATTCGCCCCGCAACGACCTGGACAAGCTTGCTGGTCTCGTCATCACCGCCAACGGCAAGACCCTGCCGTGGACCCGCGACCCGGTCGCCGTCCACGCCTTCCACTTCGACGTGCCGGACGGCGCCACCGAGATCCAGGTCAGCTTCCAGTTCCTGACCGCAGTGAAGTCCGACGTCGGCCGGATCGAGGTCGCCGACGACATGCTGAACGTGCAGTGGCTGCAGCTGGGCTTCTACCCGGCCGGCTACTACACCCGCCGCATCCAGGTCGAGCCGACCGTCAAGCTGCCCGAGGGCTGGGGCTTCGGCACGGCGCTGGAGAAGGCCTCGACCGCCGGCCAGACCACCACCTTCAAGACCACCACCTTCGAGACCCTGGTCGACTCGCCGATGTTCGCCGGCCGCTACTACAAGCAGGTCGACCTGGACCCGGGCGCGGCCGTGCCGGTGCGCCTGAACATCGTCGCCGACAAGCCGGAATATCTGGAGATCAAGCCCGAGCAGCTGCAGATCCACCGCAACCTGGTGCAGCAGGCCTACAAGCTGTACGGCGCGCACCACTACGACCACTACGACTTCCTGCTGGCCTTGACCGACAAGATGGGCGGCATCGGCCTGGAGCATCACCGCTCCAGCGAAAACGGCGTCGTGCCGAAATACTTCACCGACTGGGACAAGACCTTCGTCGGCCGCGACCTGCTGGCCCACGAATACACCCACTCGTGGAACGGCAAGTTCCGCCGCGCGGCCGACCTCTACACCCCGACGCTGAACGAGCCGATGCGCGACAGCCTGATGTGGGTCTATGAGGGCCAGACCCAGTACTGGGGCAATGTGCTGGCCTCGCGCTCGGGCCTGGTAACCAAGCAGCAGGGCCTGGACGCCCTGGCCGCCACCGCCGCCCTGTACGACACCCGCGCCGGCCGCCAGTGGCGCAACGTGCTGGACACCACCAACGACCCGATCATCGCCAACCGCAAGCCGGCCTCGTGGACCAGCTGGCAGCGCAGCGAGGACTACTATTCCGAAGGCCAGCTGGTCTGGCTCGACGCCGATACGCTGATCCGCGAGAAGACCGGCGGCAAGAAGTCGCTGGACGACTTCGCCAAGGCCTTCTTCGGCGTCGAGAACGGCTCGTACGTGGTGCTGACCTACGATTTCGACACCGTGGTCCAGACCCTGAACGGCGTCACGCCCTATGACTGGGCGACGTTCCTGAAGACCCGCATCGAGGGCCTTTCGGAGCATGCGCCGCTGGATGGCCTGACCCGCGGCGGCTACAAGCTGGTCTATACCGACACCCCGACCGAGTACTTCAAGGCGGCCGAGACCAAGGGCAAGATCGTCAACCTCAGCTATTCGCTGGGGATCACGATCGGCAAGGACGGCGTGCTGTCGGCGGTCAACTGGGACACCCCGGCCTTCAAGGCGGGGCTGACGGCCGGCGAGACCATCGTGGCGGTCAACGGCACGGCCTATGGCGACGACCTGATCAAGGACGCGGTCAAGGCCACGGCCAAGGCCGACGCGCCGCCGGTCGAGCTGCTGATCAAGGACGGCGAGCGCTACCGGACGGTCAAGATCGACTACCACGGCGGGCTGCGCTATCCGCGCCTGGAACGGATCGAGGGTGCGCCGGCGCGGCTGGACGACATCTATACGGCGCGGAAGTAGGCGGCCCGCCCCTGGGGGCAGCTGGGGACAGGCGCATGCGCCTGTCCCCGATCGGGGGCTGGGTCCCATGAGAACCGATCTTGAAGCCGTCGAGGTTCCGTGGAAAACAACCCGGGCTTCAGGCTTGGCTTTCAAGTTCGCGAGAGCGACGGCCGTTTCTCCTCCCTCAAGGTAGCGTGAGTTTCCGATGAACCGTATCGCCGGTCTGGCCCTGGGCCTTTCCCTGCTCTCGAGCCCGGTCCTGGCCCAGGAAGCGTCCGCTCCGCCCCAGCTGGGGGCCGCCGTCGACACGTCCAAGACCCTGGCCGAGGGCCAGGCCTTCCTGGCCAAGAACGCCAAGGCACCCGGCGTGGTCACCACGGCCTCGGGCCTGCAGTACAAGATCACCACCTCGGGTCCGAAGACCGGCCCGTCGCCCAAGGTCGGCGACATCGTCAAGGTGCACTACGAGGGCAAGCTGCTGGACGGCACGGTGTTCGACAGCTCGTTCCAGCGCGGCCAGGCGGCGATCATGCCGGCCGAGGGCCTGATCCCGGGCTGGCTGGAGGCGCTGCCGATGATGCATGTCGGCGACGAATGGACCCTGTGGATCCCGGCCAGCCTGGCCTATGGCGAACGCGCCGCCGGCCCGATCCCGGCCAACAGCGTGCTGGTGTTCCGGCTGCAGCTGATCGGCATGCTGGCGGTGGATTAGGTCTCGTCGGGTTCTTGCGCGCCGTGCTTGATCCGAATGATCTGCACGGCGCGCACCTTGACCCGATAGCGGATGACATAGGGCCGCACGGCCACGATTTCGCGAACCTCGCCATGGACGATCCGTCCGCGAAGAGGCTGATCGTCCAGGCTCTCCGCCGTCGCGATCAGACGTGACACGAACCTTCGCGCTGCCAGGGGCGCGACCTGCGCGATGTAGGCATGGATGCCTTCGACGTCTCGCCGCGAACGAACCGACCAGACAACCCGATAGGTGCGGCCGCCGTCCTCGGTCATCGCCATGGACGCCAGATCAAGACGTGGCGGGCTGGGGCGGCAAAAGCTCGTCGGCCGTCCCCAGCGACAGCAGCCAGGCCTTCATGGCGTCGTGCTGGATCACTCGGCCCGCGTCGAGATCGGCCACGCCTTCGGCATCGGCCGCCTTGTCGGCGTCGATATCAACCTCGTCGAAGATGGACGGCTCCGGCTTCATGCCTAAAAGCCTACCATAATGGCGACAGAAGGGGCAGGGCGTCTCTCCCTAAACCCCCGCCCGCGACGCCATCAGCGGCTGGATCCTGGTGCCGAAGTTCTCCACGCCCGCCACGAAGTCGTCGAACACCAGCAGCACGCCGGCCGTGCCGTCGACGGCGGCGACCTCGTCCAGCATTCGCGCCACGTTCTCGTACGAGCCCACCAGCGTGCCCATGTTGAGATTGACCGCCGATTCCGGCGCCGCCAGCTGGGCGGTGTTGGTGGTCGAGCCGGCGGCGGCGTTGGGGGCGGCCTGGTTGGTCAGCCAGGCCAGGGCCTCCTGGTCGGCGCCGGCCCGGTAGGCCTGCCACTTGGCCATCGCCGCCTCGTCGGTCTCGTCGGCGATGATCATGAACAGGATGTAGGAGGCCACGTCGCGGCCGGTCTTGTCGGCGGCGGCCTTCAGCCGGTCGTTGACGCCGCCGAACGCGGTCGGGGTGTTGGTGCCCTTGCCCAGGGCGAAGCTGTAGTCGGCGTACTGGGCCGTGAAGGCCAGGCCCTCGTTGGACGAGCCGGCGCAGATCAGCTTGGTGTCCTCGGGATGCGGGCTGACCCGGCAGTCGGTCATCTGGAAGTACTTGCCCTTGAAGTCGCTGACCCCCGTCTCCAGCAGTTCGCGCAGCACGGTCGCGTATTCGGCCAGGTAGTTGTAGCGGTCGGTATAGTGACCCTCGCCCGGCCACAGGCCCATCTGGTCGTATTCGGCCTTCTGCCAGCCGGTGACCAGGTTGATGCCGAACCGGCCGGGGGCGATCGAGTCGATGGTCGAGGCCATGCGGGCGACTATGGCCGGCGGGATGGTCAGGGTGGCGGCGGTGGCGAAGATCTTGATCTTCTCGGTCACGGCGGCCAGGCCGGCCATCAGGGTGAAGCTCTCGAGATTGTGCTCCCAGAACTGGGTCTTGCCGCCGAACCCGCGCAGCTTGATCATCGAGAGCGCGAAGTCGAAGCCGTATTTCTCGGCCTTCTGGACGATCTCCTTGTTCAGCGCGAACGACGGCATGTACTGCGGGGCCGCCTCGGAGATCAGCCAGCCGTTGTTGCCGATCGGAATGAAGACGCCGATTTCCATTTTTCTTCCCCTCTTAAATTCGCAAAGCGGCTGTCATCCCGGACAAGGCCCAAGGGGCCGCCGATCCGGGACCGCCGCAAGCGTCTGCGCTCACGCGTCGGTCCCGGATCTTCGCGCTGCGCGCTTCGTCCGGGATGACAGGTGTGGGTTGGATGGTCATGCCGTGGCCCCGCTCAGGAAGCGGACGACGCTCGCATTGAACGCCTCCGCCGCGGTCACCGTGAAGCCGTGGCCGCCCCAGGGCGCGACGTCGAGCACGGCGTTGGGCAGGCGCTCGGCCAGGCGGCGCGAGCAGGCCAGGGGGACCAGCATGTCGTCGGCGCTGGCGCTGACCAGCACTGGGCAGGCGATGCGCTCCAGGTCGGCGTCGATGTCGAAGGCCAGCAGGGCCTGGATGCGGGCCCGCATGACGTCGGGGTCCGGGAAGCCGTGGATGTGGTGGACCTCCTCGGCTTCCAGGCGGGCGTGGTTGGCGCTCAGCCAGTCGGCCGGGTACAGGAACAGCGGCTGGGCGTGCACATAGGCGGCGATGCCGGTGTTGTTCAGCAGGGCCAGGCGGGTGTCGAAGCAGCGCTTGATGTGCGGATCGGGCCGCGACCAGCCGTTGACCACCACCAGCCGGCCGATGCGGTCGGGATGGGCCAGCGCCAGGGCCAGGCCGGCGTTGCCGCCCGCCGCGTGGCCCACCAGGTGGGCGCGGTCCAGGCCCAGGGCGTCCATCACCTTGACGATGTCGTCGGCCATGGCGGCGACGCTGTAAGGCCCGGCGGGCAGCGCGCGCACGCTGCGCCCCGTGCCGCGATGGTCGTACAGCACCACGCGGAAGCGGCTCAGCAGCGCCTCCATCTGCGGCGCCCAGAAGGCCCCGGAACCGCCCAGGCCGGCCGACAGGATCACCGTGGCGCGATCCGCCGCCGGGCCGCCGTGGACCTCGTAGTACAGGCCGTCGACGGTCCCGGACTGCATCATTTCTTGCCGATGTGGGCGACGCTGGCGATCTCGACCACGAAGCCGGGCTTCACCAGGCCGCACTGGATGCAGTAGCGGGCCGGCTTGTCGCCGGGGAAGTACTCGGCATAGACCTTGTTGATGGTCTGGTAGTTGGACCAGTCGGTCAGGAAGATGTGGTTCATGGTCACGTCGTCCATCGTGCCGCCGGCGGTCTCGATCACCGACTTGATCGTCTCCAGCACCTGGCGGGTCTGGGCCTCGGCGTCCTCCGGGAAGGCGACGTTGTTGTCCTTGTCGAAGGCCAGGGTGCCCGAGACATAGACGATCCCGTCGGCCAGGGTTCCGGGCGAGAACGGGGCGATGGGCGTGCCCGTGCCGGGCGGGATGATGACGGTCTTGGGCATGTGGTTTCTCCGATTTCCAGTTGTCATCCCGGAAAGCGCGCAGCGCTTGTCCGGGATCCAGGTGAACCGCACCGCATCAGCCCAGTCCCCTGGGTCCCGGACAGCCTCTGCGAGGCTTCCGGGATGACAACGGTTTGGAGTTTCTAGACCTCCCGCTGCCCCACCGCCCCCTTGAAGTCGGCCGTAGTCGAGACCCAGCCGAAGAACTTCTCGATGTTGTAGAGCGCCGCCTGCTGCACGAACTCCGGGCCGGCCTGGTGGGTGGCGTCCTCAAGCACGGTGCCGAAATATTCCAGGAAGAAGCCGTCGCGCAGGGTCGACTCCACGCAGACATTGGTGGCGATGCCGACGAACACCAGGTGGCGCACGCCGCGCGAGCGCAGCACGCTGTCCAGCTGGCTGTTGAAGAAGCCGCTGTAGCGGGTCTTGTGCAGCTGGATGTCGCCCGGCTGGGGCTTGAGCGCGTCGACCAGTTCGTAGTCCCAGCCGCCGCGGGCCAGCAGCTTGCCCTGCAGCTCGGGCCGGGCGCGCATGGTCTTCAGGGCGTTGGACTTGTGCCAGTTGGGCGAGCCGGGGCCGCCGGCCTCGACATAGTCGCTGTCCCAGCCGTTCTGGAAATAGATCACCGGCATGCCGGCCCCGCGCGCCACCTCCAGCACGCCCTTGATCTTGTCGATCACCGCCGCCGCGCCGCTGATGTCGAAGCCGGCCAGGTCCAGATAGCCGCCGGGCGAGGCGTAGGCGTTCTGCATGTCGATGACGATCACCGCGGTCTTGTCGACCGGCAGGGCGATCGGCTCGGGCCGGGCCGGCAGCATCAGGGCGTCGGGTGTGGTCATGGGCCCAATCCTTGCGCGGGGACCTTCCCCACGGGGTGAGCGACGCAGGTAAGACCATCGCGAAGCCGGGCGCAATCGATCGATGAGCGGCGAACCGCAATTGCCTCGGCGGGCGCCTAAGTCTTGAGCTAATTCAGAAACGACTTACTAAATGTCGCCTGGTTTGAGGGGCTGCCCGCCGGCTTCGGCGCCGAGCTCCGCCCTTTCCGCCGTCATTCCGGGCCTTGTGCCCGGAACCCCTTCGTCCGCCGCAGGTGCGGATGTGTGGCGCGCCAGCGCGCCAAGGCGCTTCACGCGTAGGCTGAACCAGGGGTTCCGGGCACAAGGCCCGGAATGACGAACGTCTAGGGAGGCGAGTTCGACCTGGCTGACCCTAGGCGTCCCGCCCTTCGGCTTCCTCCTCGTCCGGCCGGCGCAGCGACAGGGTCAGGACGCAGACCAGGCCGCTGGGCCGGTAGTCGATCCGGGCCTCGCCGGCCAGGTCGGACTTCAGGGTGGCGGCGATCAGGCGCGAGCCGAACCCCTTGCGGGCGGGCGGCGACACGGTGGGCCCGCCGCGCTCCTCCCAGTGCAGGGTCAGGCGGTGGCGCGCGGCCGGGTCCACGTGCCAGACCACCGTCACGACGCCCTCGGGCAGAGACAGGGCGCCGTACTTGCCCGCATTGGTGCCCAGCTCGTGGAACACCATCGACAGGGCCAGGGCCGCGTTGGGCGTCAGGGCCACCGGCGGGCCGGCCAGGATCGTCCGGTCCAGATAGGGCTCGAGCGTCTCCTCCAGGATCTCCTGGAGGTCGGCGCCCTCCCAGACGCTGCGGGTCAGCAGGTCGTGGGCCCGGGCCAGGGCCATGATGCGCTCGTTGAAGGCGTGCAGGCCCGGCGTGTCGTCGGGGCGGCCCAGGCTCTGGCGGGCCAGGGACTGCACCGTGAACAGGGTGTTCTTCACCCGGTGGTTCAGCTCGTTGATCATCAGCTGCTGGCGCTGGTGGGCGCGCAGTTCCTCGGCCTCGCGGGCCCGCAGCTGGACGGAGGCGTCGTGCAGGGCCGCGCGCACCTCGGCGATCTCCTGGAAGCGGTCCGGGACCACGGCGATCTCGCCGCCGGCCGCCACCGCCTTGGCGTCGGCCCCCAGGCCGCGCACGGCCGCCGAGATCTCCCGCGACACCGCCAGGGCCACCGCCGCGCCGATGATCAGCAACACCAGGCTGGCCAGGGTCAGCCCGCCCACCGACGACCAGTTGGCCCGGCTGAGTTCGGTGCGCGGCACCCCGACGATGAAGGCCCAGCCGCTGGCGGGCGAGCGGCTGAAGGCCGAGAGGGTGGGGGTGCCGTCCAGCGTATGGCTCAGCGACACGCCCTCGTTGCCCCGGGCCATGGCCTGGCGCATCTCGCCGCTGACCTTGTGGCCCAGGAAGCGCTTCAGGTCCTTGGAGCGGGCCACCACCGAGGCGTTGCGGTCGACGATGCTGGCTGTCCAGCTGGGCGGGATGTTCTGGCTGGCGAAGAGGGTCGCGAAGGCCTCGGGCGTCTGGACATAGGCCAGGTCGCGCAGCTGGCCGTCGACGATCACCGGCATGTCGATCGACACAAAGGCCGGGGCCGGGCCGCTGTCGTCCTTGCGCACGATCAGGTTCGAGACCGAGGTGCGGCCCTCGCGGATGGTCCGCCAGCGGTCGTCCGGCAGGCGGGCCCGGGGCGGCGGGGCGCCGGGGGGCAGGCGGGTGTCGACCAGTTGCCGGTCGCCGTCGATCAGCACGATCCAGCCGCCGTCGCCCTGCACGGCGGCCCGGGCCTGGCGCTCGAAGGCGGGAAGGTCGCCGGAGATCAGGGCCGGCGACACCGCCAGGGCCTGCAGGACGCTCTGGCCCTGGCCGATCTGTCGGTCGGTGGCCAGCACCAGGGCCCGCGTGGTGGCGATCAGCTGCCGCTCGTAGCGGGCCCGGCTCTCGCCGAACTCGGCGCGGGCCAGCAGCACCATGAACAGCACGGCCGGCACCACCAGGCTGAGCGCCATCAGCAGCAGGCGCCGCCGCACCGTGCCGGCGGCGGGCGAGGGCGGAGGCGACGCGGGGCCGGGGGCGACCAGGTCTGGCAAGGCGAACGGGCTCATCCTGCGGGCTGGGCTCAAGAGACGGCGGTCGCCGGGCGGGGTCAAGCGGTTAACAGACAGAGGGCCGGCGGGCGATGCGACGAGGTCGGCGGCCCTATTCCGCACGGCGGAGCGAAAGCCTCTTCCACGCCGCCGCCTCGGCCAACGCCCGGCGCCTGGGACCCAAGACCTGACGAAACCCCACGCCGCGCCGCGTTTTTCCCTAGCCGCGCGCCGGGAATGGGCCCCATGCTGGCGGCGGTTCAACCCGAAGGCGACGCAGATCGCCTCGGACCGCGCGAGGAGGCCCGCCCACCATGTCCGGACCCGCCGTCGATTTCGATCGCATGAAGACCCTGGGCGACGTCGCCCGCTATCACCACCAGGTCCGGCCCGAGGCGACGGCCCTGGTGTTCGAGGGCCGCGCGACCAGCTTCGCCCAGTTCGACCGCCACACCGACCAGGTCGCCAACGCCCTGCTGGCCGAGGGCTTGGTCAAGGGCGACCGCATCGCCTATGTCGGCAAGAACAGCGATCATTATTTCGAGCTGCTGTTCGGGGCGGCCAAGGCCGGCGTCGTGCTGGCCCCGATCGGCTGGCGCCTGGCCCCGCGCGAGATCGCCTACATCCTGGGCGACGCCGAGGCCCGCATGGTGTTCGTCGGCCCCGAGCTGCTGGCCCATGTCCGCGACGTGGCCGTGCTGATGCTGGACCATCCGGTCGTCGTCGCCATGGAGGCCAACGACTACGGGCATCCAGTGTTCGAGGCCTGGCGGGACGCCGCGGCGTGCGAGCCGCCGGACGCGGCGATCACCCCGGCCGACATCGCCGTCCAGCTCTACACCTCGGGCACGACGGGCCGGCCCAAGGGCGCGATGCTGACCCATTCCAACATCCTGAAGACGCGCCGGCTGGCGGCCCAGGCCGACATGGACTGGAACCGCTGGGGGCCGGACGACGTCAGCCTGGTGGCCATGCCGGTGGCCCACATCGGCGGCACGGGCTGGGGCGTGGTGGGGCTGATCAACGGCGCCAAGGGCGTGGTGGCCCGCGAGTTCGACCCGACCAAGGTGCTGGACTTCATCGAGAAGGACCGGGTCTCCAAGATGTTCATGGTCCCCGCCGCCCTGCAGATCGTCGTGCGCCAGCCCCGCGCCCGCCAGGTCGACTACAGCCGCCTGACCCACATCCTCTATGGCGCCGCGCCCATCCCGCTGGACCTGCTGCGCGAGTGCATCGAGGTGTTCGGCTGCGGCTTCGTCCAGCAGTACGGCATGACCGAGACGACCGGCACGGTGGTCTATCTGCCGCCGCGGGACCACGACCCGGCCGGCAACGCCCGCATGCGCTCGGCCGGCCTGCCGATGCCCGGGGCCGAGCTGAAGGTGGTCGGCGAGGACGGCCAGGTCCTGCCGCCGGGCGAGGTCGGCGAGGTGGCGGTGCGCTCGCCCGCCAACATGGCCGGCTATTGGAAGCTGCCCGAGGCGACCGCCCTGGCCATCGACGCCGACGGCTGGCTGCGGACCGGCGACGCCGGCTATCTCGACGCCGACGGCTACCTGTTCATCCACGACCGGGTGAAGGACATGATCATCTCGGGCGGCGAGAACATCTATCCGGCCGAGGTCGAGAGCGCGGTCTACGGCCATCCGCACGTGGCCGAGGTGGCGGTGATCGGCGTGCCCGACGACGTCTGGGGCGAGGCGGTCAAGGCGGTGGTGGCGCTCAAGCCCGGCGCGCCCGAGGACCCGGCCGACATCATCGCCTTCGCCAAGGGCCGCATCGCCGGCTTCAAGGCCCCCAAGACCATCGACTTCGTCGGAGCCCTGCCGCGCAACGCCTCGGGCAAGATCCTGCGGCGCGAGCTGCGCGAGCCGTACTGGGCGGGCAAGAGCCGGCGGGTGAACTGAATGGCGGCTGGACGCCCCGCCGCCTCAACCGTTGTCATCCCGGCCTCGGGTCGCGCGAGCGGCCCGCCAGACGGCGGGCGGGCGCAGCGCTTGTCCGGGATCCAGGACCGCCGCACCGCCCCAGCCCAGTCCCCTGGGTCCCGGACAGCCTCTGCGAGGCTTCCGGGATGACAACGGGATCTGGTCCCTGGCCATAAGGAGGCGGGTATATGGCGAGCGGTCGCATCGCGGGTCTCATCCAGGGCCTCTACCAGCCCGAGGGGGCTCCGCGTGTCGACTTCCGCCGGCCCGCCGGCGAGCCGGCCCTGGTCGCGCCGGACTCGGTGTCGTGGCGGGTGTTCAAGAACCCGGTGTCGCTATTCGTCGGCGGGGTGGCCGCCGTGATCCTGGAGCTGGCCGAGCCGCGCGTGCGTACCGGCGTCTGGGAGCATTCCAGCTTTCGGAGCGATCCGCTGCCGCGCCTGAAGCGCACCGGCCTGGCGGCGATGATCACGGTCTATGGCGCGCGCTCGACGGCCGAGGCGATGATCGCCGGCGTGCGGGGGATGCACGACCGGGTGGCCGGCGACACCCCGGCCGGGACGGCCTACCGCGCCAGCGACGTGGAACTGCTGGACTGGGTGCAGGCCACGGCCAGCTTCGGCTTCCTGGAGGCCTACCACGCCTATGTCCGGCCGCTGAGCGCCGCCGACCGCGACCGCTTCTACGCCGAGGCCGCGCCGGTCGCGGCGCTGTACGGGGCGGTCGGGGCGCCGGCCTCGGTGGCCGAATGGGAGGCGCACCTGGCGGCCATGCTGCCGAAGCTGGAGCGGCACGGGATCGTCCAGGAGTTCCTGGGCCTGATGCGCAAGACCGCGATCCTGCCGGCCCCGCTGCGCGGCCTGCAGGGAACGCTGATCCGGGCGGCGGTGGCGATCACGCCGGCGAAGGTGCGGGCGGTGGTCGGGCTGAGCCGGGAGTGGGACCTGGGGGCGATCGAGGGCCGGTTGGTCAAGCTGGCCGGCGCCGCGGCCGACCGCCTGCCGCTCCAGGGGACGCCGGCGGTGGAGGCGTGCCTGCGGATGGGGTTGGCGGAGGACTATCTTTACAAGACCCTCTCCCATGGGGAGAGGGAGGGGCCCAAGCGAAGCTTGGGAGGGTGAGGGGGTTCTGCGCCTGACGGCGCGCCGGCAGGGCGTTGGCGATAAAGCGGTAAGGGCGTAACCCCTCACCCTCCCACCGCTTCGCGGCGGGCCCCGCCCTCTCCCTTTGGGAGAGGGTGAAAACGCTGCATCAATCCGTCTGCCCCTGGTGCTCCACGTGCCCCTGACGCACCTCGGTGCGGGAGAACACCTCCTCCTGGCCGTCCTGCAGCAGTTCCTCGGCGTCGGCCTTGTCCTGCTCGGCCTGGGCCAGGACGATCCGCAGGGCCTCGACCTCGGTCGGGGCCTCGACCATCATGCTGCGAAGCGGCGCTTCCGGCGGAGCGTCGCCGAGACGGACATCGATGCGCCAGCGGGTGGTCATGAGAGCTTCTCCAAGGTTGAAGGCATGGGTTCGCCCCTCAGATAACGCACCATTGCACCTGGCGGCGTTTCTGGCGAGGTTGCGGCGATTCCAGTGCGGGGAGGCTTCATGGCGACGGGTGGCGGGCGACAGGGGCCCGAGCGGCAGGGGCCCGAGCGGCAGGGGCCCGAGCGGCAGGGCATGGACCGGCGGGCGGTCCTGGCCGGCGCGACGGGCCTGGCGGGGTACGCCCTGACCGGGGCGGGAGCGGCCCGCGCGGCCTCGCCGCGGGTCGAGGCCCTGATCGCCCGGATGACCATCGAGGAGAAGGCTGGCCAGCTGTCGTGCTATTCCGACATGATCCGGCCGCCGGTCGGCGACATCAACCCGCTGGTCAACCAGCGCAACACCCAGCAGATCCTGGCCGACATCCGCGCCGGGCGGGTCGGCGCGCTGGTGAACGGCGTCGGGGTCGAGGGGGCGCTGCTGGCCCAGACCGCCGCCGTCGAGCAGTCGCGCCTGCGCATCCCGCTGCTGTTCGCCGCCGACGTGATCCACGGCTTCAAGACCATCTACCCGATCCCCCTGGCCGAATCCGCCAGCTTCGACCCCGGCCTGGCCGAGCGCACGGCGCGGGCGGCGGCGGTCGAGGCCTCGTCCCATGGCAACCACTGGACCTTCGCGCCGATGGTCGACGTGGCCCGCGACCAGCGCTGGGGCCGGGGCGCGGAAGGCTCGGGCGAGGACGTGTTCCTGGGCGAGGTGATGGCCCAGGCCCGGGTGCGCGGCTTCCAGGGCCCCGACCTGAGGGCGCCCGACAGCCTGCTGTCGACCGCCAAGCACTTCGCCGCCTATGGCGCGGTGTCGGCGGGGCTGGATTACAATACGGTCGACATCTCCGAGGAGACCCTGCGCGAGGTGCACCTGCCGCCGTTCAAGGCCGCCTTCGACGCCGGCTGCCTGGCGGTGATGTCGGCGTTCAACGACATCAACGGCGTGCCGGCCACGGCCAACCGGCATCTGCTGACCGACATCCTGCGCGGCGAGTGGAACTTCAAGGGCGTGGTCATCTCCGACTACACCGCCGACCAGGAGCTGGTGGCCCACGGCTACGCCGCCGACGACAAGGACGCCGCGCGGCTGGCGATCCTGGCCGGGGTCGACATCAGCATGCAGAGCGGCCTCTACAGCCGCTACCTGCCCGAACTGGTCGCCCAGGGGCTGGTTCCGATGGCCGCCGTCGACAACGCCGTGCGCCGGGTGCTGAGCCTGAAGGAGACCCTGGGCCTGTTCGACCGGCCGTTCCGCTCGATCGACCCCAAGGCCCAGGCGGCCAACACCGCCACCCCGGCCATGCGGGCGCTGTCGCGCGAGGCCGGCGCGCGGTCGATCGTGCTGCTGAGGAACGACGGCGGCCTGCTGCCCTTGCCGGTCCGGGGGCGCAAGCTCGCCCTGATCGGACCGTTCGGCGAGGACCGCGACAACATCCTGGGGCCCTGGGCCTTCTTCGGCGACAAGAGCCTGGGCGTCGACCTGGCGACCGGGATCCGCGAGGCGATGGCCGACCCCTCGCAGCTGACCATCGCCCGGGGCTGCGACGTCGAGAACGCCATCCCCGGCGGCTACGACCAGGCCGTCGCCGCCGCGCGGGCCGCCGACATCGTGCTGCTGGCGGTGGGCGAGGGCCAGAATATGTCGGGCGAGGCCCAGTCGCGCACAGAGATCGGCCTGCCCCGGGCGCAGCAGCAACTGGCCGAGCTGGTGGCGGCGGCCGGCAAGCCGACGGTGGTGCTGCTGCGCCATGGCCGGGCCCTGGTGCTGGAGGGCGCGGTCAAGGCCGCCCCGGCCGTGCTGGCCACCTGGTTCCTGGGCACCGAGACCGGCCACGCGGTGGCCGACGTGCTGTTCGGCAAGGTCAATCCGTCGGCCCGCCTGCCGGTCAGCTTCCCGCACGAGAGCGGCCAGGAGCCCTACGCCTACAACCACCGGACCACCGGCCGCCCCGCGCCCCAGGCCGACGACAGCCAGGAGTACAAGGCCCGCTGGCGCACCACCCGCAACGAGGCGCTGTACCCGTTCGGCCACGGCCTGTCCTACACCAGCTTCGCGCTCAGCGACGTGCGGCTGTCGACCACCCGCCTGGCCTGGAACGACAAGCTGTCGATCACGGTCAATGTCGCCAACACCGGCAAGGTCGCCGGCGAGCACGTGGTCCAGCTCTATGTCCGCGACCGGGTGGCCAGCCGCACGCGGCCGGTGCGCGAGCTCAAGCGGTTCCTGCGGGTGGCGCTGAAGCCGGGCGAGAAGCGCGACGTCCGCTTCAGCCTCGAGCGCGGCTCGCTGATGTTCGTCGGCGACAACGACCGCTGGATCGCCGAGCCGGGGATGTTCGACCTGTGGGTGGCCAACAGCGCGGTCGACGGCCTGACGGCGAGTTTCGAGCTGCTGGGGGCCTAGGGAAAGATGCATGAGCCTTCCCAAACGCTCAGCGAACGCGAGAAGGAGACGTTGCGGCTTCTCCTCAAGGGACATGACGCCAAGTCGATCGCCGTGGCGCTGGGTCTCTCGGTCCACACGGTGAATGAGCGCCTTCGCGAGGCGCGCCGAAAGCTGGGCGTCGGCAGCAGCCGGGCCGCCGCGCGGCTGCTGGCCCAGATGGAGGCGCAGAGCCCAAATTTCTTGGGGGACATGGAATTGGGGGGGGGCGCCGCGACGGCGCGAGGTGGAGAACCCGGGGCGTCGACCAGGCGTCGACGCGTCGGTCACTGGACCGCGTGGCTCTCAGGAGGATTGGCGATCATGTTGGCGATAGTAGCCGCGGCCGCGATAGCGATGGCGTTGCAGGGCGATGGAAAGGTGACGCCGCCGGTCGCGCTTTCGGCGCCTTCAAGCGCGTCCGACCAGGCGAGCACGGCCTCGGCCGAGGCCTGGGCCAAGCTGCTGGACGGGCAGCGTTGGGCCGAGAGCTGGGCGTCGTCGGGCAGCGTGTTCAGGTCGAAAGTCACCCAGGCCGACTGGACCGCGACGGTCCAACCCCTTCGACAAAAACTCGGCGCGGTATCCTCGCGTTCGCTGAAAAGCATATCGAGCGCCAGTTCGCTGCCCGGCGTTCCCGACGGCGAGTACAAGATCGTGCAGTTCGCCACGGTCTTCGCCAACAAGCCCGACGCCGTCGAGACGGTCGTGCTGACCCACGAAACCGCCGGCTGGAAGGTGAACGGCTATTTCATCCGCTGACGGCTGATGGGCGAAGGGGGAGATTCCCTCTCTCTAAGAGAGAGGGAGGGGCCCGCCGCCGACAGGCGGTGGGAGGGTGAGAGGTTTCACCCTTGCCAGCAAATCCCCACTCGTTCCGCCTGCGTTCTGCCCGAGAAGTTGATCGCGTGGCTGACCTCGCTCATGGCGGTGGAAAGGCGCCCGAACGCCGCGCCTTGTTCGGAAAGATTATAACCTCTCACCCTCCCACCGCTTCGCGGCGGGCCCCTCCCTCTCTCCAAGAGAGAGGGAATCCGATGGTGTTTGACATCCCAAGCGCGGCCGAGCATTTATCCTACAAATAGCGTTTCCAGAGTCGCGAGGCCCCATGACCGCCGCCACACCCGTCCGCGTGGCCCTGATCGGCCTGGGCAAGATCGCCCGCGACCAGCACTTGCCGGCCATGGCCGCCGATCCGCGGTTCGCCTTGGTCGCGGTGGTCAGCCGCCACGCCGAGCAGCCCGGCCTGCCCAGCTTCCACACGTTCGACGACCTGCTGGCCAGCGGCGTAGCCTTCGACGCCGTGGCCCTGTGCACCCCGCCCCAGGTGCGCCATGGCCTGGCGCGCCAGGCGCTGGAGGCCGGCAAGCACGTGATGCTGGAAAAGCCGCCCGGCGCGACCCTGAGCGAGGTCGAGGACCTGCGCCAGGTCGCCGAAGCCCAGGGCGTCACCCTGCAGGCCACCTGGCATTCGCGCCATGCCCCCGCCGTCGCCCCGGCCCGGGCCTGGCTGGAGGGCCGGACGATCACCGCCGCCCGGATCAACTGGCGCGAGGACGTCCGGGTCTGGCACCCGGGCCAGGACTGGATCTGGGAGCCGGGCGGCCTGGGGGTGTTCGACCCCGGGATCAACGCCCTGTCGATCGCCACCGCCGTGCTGCCGCGCCCGTTCTTCCTGACCGAAGCGACCCTGCACGTGCCCGAGAACCGCCAGTCGCCGATCCAGGCCGAGCTGGCCTTCGTCGACACCTTGGGCGTGCCGGTCACCGCCGAATTCGACTTCCTGCAGACCGGTCCGCAGAGCTGGGACATCGAGGTCGACACCGACGGCGGCGCCCTGCGCCTGTCGCACGGCGGGGCCCGGCTGTGGATCGACGGCGCCCTGGTCCACGAACAGCCCGAGGCCGAGTATCCGGGCCTCTACGCCCGCTTCGCCGAGCTGATCGCCGCCGGCCAGTCCGACGTCGACGTGACGCCGCTGCGCCACGTGGCCGACGCCTTCCTGCTGGGCCGGCGGGTCGCGGCGCCCGCCTTCGTCGAGTAGGCCCCGACCGCCCCCCCCTGCGACGTAACGACCGTCTTGCATAAATCCCGGACGCGACGTTAGGTACGGCCCGAAGGGGTGTGGGACCCGCGCGCGGCGACCGCGCTGGCGGGAAACTCTCCGCGCCCGTGGAGAGACTCGTGAAATTCCTCGACGCCCCGTTGCCGCCGCCGCTGGTCGCCGCCCTGCGCGCGTGCCGGCCGCACCTGATGGCCGCGGCCGTGTTCAGCGCCCTGATCAACATCCTGCTGCTGGCCCCGACCATCTACATGATGCAGGTCTATGACCGGGTCGTGCCGACCGAGGGCCGGCTGACCCTGCTGTACCTAACCCTGGTGGTGGCCTTCGCCCTGGGCACCCAGACGGCGCTGGAGTCGGTGCGCTCGCGCCTGCTGACCCTGGCCGGGCTGCGCCTGGATCGGCTGCTGGCCGGCGGCATCCTGCAGAAGCTGATGAGCGCCATGGCGCCCGGGGCCTCGGCCCAGGGCATGCGCGAGTTCGACATCGTGCGCCAGGCCTTGTCGGGCCCGGTGGCCGTGGCCGCCTTCGACATCCCGTGGACGCCGATCTACGTGCTGGTCGCCTTCATGATCCATCCGGCGCTGGGGGCGATGACCATCGTCGGCGGCGCGGTGCTGGTGGCGCTGGCGGTGCTCAACGAGCGGGCCACCCGCACGCGGGCCCGCGAAGCCTTCGTCGCCCAGTCCCAGGCCTACGCCTCGCAGGAAGCGGCCGCCGCCAACGGCGAGGTAGTGCGCGCCCTGGGCATGCGCGGCGCCCTGCGCGAGCGCCAGCTGGCCGACCGCCGGGCGGGCCTGGACCTGTCGGCCAAGGCTCAGTTCACCGGCGGCGGCTATTCGGCGGCCACCAAGTTCACCCGCATGTTCCTGCAGTCGGCGGCCCTGGGCCTGGGCGCCTGGCTGGCGGTCGACAAGCAGATCTCGGCGGGGGCGATCATCGCCGCCTCGGTGCTGATGAGCCGCGCCCTGCAGCCGATCGAGCAGCTGGTCGGCTCCTGGGCCGTGGTCGGCCAGGCGCGCGGCGCGCTGAACAACCTGATCAAGCTGTTCCCGCCCGGCCGGGGCCTGGAAGTGTCGGGCACCCAGCTGCCGGCCCCGACCGGGGCCCTGGCCCTGGAGCAGGTGGCGGTGCGGGCGCCCGGCGAGGGCCCGGTGCTGCTGCGCGGCGTCAGCCTGAAGCTGACCCCGGGCGAAGTCCTGGGCGTCATCGGTCCCAGCGGCGCGGGCAAGACCACCCTGGCGCGGGTCGCGGCCGGGGCGGTGACCCCCGAGCTCGGCACGGTGCGTCTGGACGGCGCCAACCTGGCCGACTGGGACGGCGACCGGCTGGGCCGCTACATCGGCTACGTGCCGCAGGACTCGGGCCTGCTGGCCGGCTCGATCAAGGACAACATCTCGCGCTTCGAGATCTGGTCCGGGGGCGACCCGGCGATCGTCGACGCCGAGGTGGTGGCCGCGGCCCAGGCGGCGGGGGTGCACGAGCTGATCCTGCGCCTGCCCAAGGGCTATGACACCACGCTGGGCGCGGGCGGACGCGGGCTGTCGGCCGGCCAGGCCCAGCGCGTGGCCCTGGCCCGGGCGCTGTACGGCCAGCCGCCGCTGCTGGTCCTGGACGAACCCAACTCGGCGCTCGACGCCGACGGCGAGATGGCCCTGAACAGCGCCATCCTGTCCGCCAAGGCGCGGGGCGCGGCGATCCTGATCGTCGCCCACCGCACCGGCATCCTCAACATCGCCGACCGCCTGCTGGTGCTGCGCGAGGGCCAGGTCGAACTGGTCGGTCCGCGGACCGAGGTGGTGGCCAAGATGGCCGCCGCCGCCCAGGCCGGGGTCCAGCCCGGCGTTCAACCGGCCGCCCAACCGGTCCCCAAGACCGCTTCCCAGTCCGGCTCGACCGTCACTCCGCTTCAGGTCGCCAAACCATGACCGACACGACTTTCCAGGCCTCCGGAACCGCCGGCGAGGCCGCCGCCAAGATCCCGCCCCGCCTGTCGGACGATCCGGTCCGCTTCATCCGCATCGGCGCCGGGGTGGCGGGCCTGTTCTTCGTCGGCTTCCTGGGCTGGGCGGCGCTGGCCCCGCTGGACGCCGGGGCCTACGCCCACGGGGTGATCGCCGTGGCGGGCAACCGCCAGGCGGTGCAGAGCCGCGAGGGCGGGGTGGTCACCGCCATCCGGGTGGTCGAGGGCCAGAGCGTGGTCAAGGGCCAGATCCTGGTGGAGCTGTCGGCCTCGGAACTGCGGGCCAGCGAGCGGGGCATGACCGGCGAGGTCCTGACCCTGCTGGCCCAGCGCGCCCGGCTGGTCGCCGAGCGCGACCGCCTGCCGACCATCGCCGCGCCGCCGGAGTTCGCCGACCTGGCGCCCGAGGACAAGCCCCTGGCCGACGACGCCCTGCGCCTGCAGCGCCAGCAGTTCCAGGCCCGCCGCAGCTCGCTGCAGACCCAGCGCGGGGTGCTCAACCAGCGCGTCCTGCAACTGAGCCAGCAAAGCAGCGGCGCCGAGCGCCAGCTGGACGCCAACCGCGAGCAGCAGAAGCTGATCGAGGAAGAGCTGCAAGGCGTGCAGGACTTGGCCGCCAAGGGCTTCGCGCCCAAGACCCGGGTGCTGGCCTTGCAACGCAGCGCCGCCTCCCTGACCGGCGAGGACGGCGCCTATCGCGCCCAGATCGCCCGCTCGGCCGAGCAGATCGGCGAGACCAAGCTGCAGACCCTGTCGCTGGAGCGCCAGATGATGGAGGAGGTCTCCGGCCAGCTGCGCGACGTGCAGGTGCGGCTCGACGACCTGCAGCCCAAGGTGCTGGCCGCCCGCGAGCAGCTGGCCCGGGCCACGGTCCGCGCCCCGTCCGGCGGCAAGGTGGTGGGGCTCAACGTCTTCACGGTGGGCGGGGTGGTGGCGCCCGGCCAGACCCTGATGGAGGTCGTGCCCCAGGACCGCCGGCTGGTGATCCAGGCCAAGGTCTCGCCCAACGACGCCGACGACCTCAAGCCCGGCCAGAAGACCCAGATCCGCTTCACCTCGCTGCACGAGCGCGACCTGCCGCTGCTGAACGGCACCCTGACCGAGCTGTCGGCCGACAGCTTCACCGACGAGAAGACCGGGGTGCAGTACTTCCGCGCCGAGGTCGCCGCGCCGCCCGAGGAGCTGGAGAAGATCCGCAAGATCCGCGGCGCCCAGTCGGGCCTGCAGGCCGGCCTGCCGGTCGAGGTGCTGATCCCGCTGCGCAAGCGCTCGGCCCTGGCCTATCTGGTCGAGCCGATGTTCCAGACCTTCTGGCGGATGGGACGCGAGCACTAAAGGGGCGCGGGCATAGCGCGGCGCGACGCTTCACTTTTCGTTGTCATCCAGGAAGCCTCGCAGAGGCTGTCCGGGATCCAGGGGACTGGGCCAAGGCCGTGCAGCCGCCCTGGGTCCCGGACACGTGCTGCGCGCTTTCCGGGATGACAACGAATTTGTACCCTTCGCAAGAACCATAAAAAAGGCGGACCTCCCCAAGGCCCGCCTTTAGTTTTAGTCCCCCTCGGGACGTGGGCGACGCTGGTCGCGCGACCTCCCCCAAGGTCTCGCGGTGCGTCGTTCTCCAAGCCGATGGCCTTGCGCCCGAGCCTCGGTCGGCCGGGTCGCGGCCGCGCCGATCGCCGACCGGCGTTCGTCCGAAGCAGCCGTCACCTGTAAGGCTTTGCGCGCCGCGCGCCTTACATGCCGGTTCCATTTTCTTGATCCCTTGTCTCAAAGGAAAACGCCGCTCTCGCATGGCGCCCCGCGCGGTGCGACGAACGCCCGCATTGGCGAATATGGTCAATGCGTGATTGTGCCTTGGGGGAGGCCACATGAATGATCCTTTGGACCCGCCCGCCGAAACGCTGTTTCGGCTGGGGCGGACGAATTTCAGCACTCGGAGCGTTCCGCCCGACCAGCGGCACGACCACTACCGCCGGGAAGTGCTGACCGCGCTGGACGCGCGCGATCCGGAACCGGGCTTTACCGCCAACATCACCGCGCTGCGCCTGGGGCCGCACGCCTTCTACGTCACCGAGACCGGCGGCCAGACCATGTTCCGCACGCCGGAGATGATCGCCGCCGACGGCCTCGACCACTACATCGTGCAGTTCAACATCGCCGGCTCGCATACCGGCGACTTCGACGGCGTGCCGTTCGCGTTCGGTCCGGGCGAGGTGGGGATCTGCGACCTGTCGCGGCCGATGCTGATGCACAGCACGACGGTCAAGGTGCTGACGACCTTCCTGCCGCGCGCCGACGTCGAGGCCGTGGCCCCCGACATCGCGCTGCACGGCATGGTGCTGGACGCCAATCGCGCCGGCCTGCTGATCGAGCACCTGACCTCGGTCACCCGCTGGTTCCCGCGGCTGCTGCCCGAGACCCTGCCGGGCATCACCCGCGCCACCATCGCGCTGCTGGGCGCCTGCCTGGCCATGGAGGCGGGACGGGCCGATTTCGGCGTGCGCGAGTCGCCGGTGCTGGCGCGGGCCCGGGCCTATGTCGAGCACAACCTGCTGGAGCCCAGCCTCAACCCGGCCCGGATCAGCGAGTCGCTGGGCGTGTCGCGCTCGACGCTCTATCGCCTGTTCGAGCCCCTGGGTGGGGTGACGGCCTATATCTGGGAGCGCCGCCTGCACCTGGCCCGCGCGGCGCTGCTGGACCCCAAGCGGGCCCGGCGGATCAGCGAGATCGCCTTCCAGTGCGGCTTCAGCAGCGAGGCCCATTTCAGCCGCAGCTTCCGCAAGGCGTTCAACATGCGCCCCAGCGACCTGCGCTCGCTGCAGCCCAGCCTGGCCGAGGAGCCCGACACCCCCTTCGCCAAGTGGACCGAGGCGGCGACGGGAGTGTGAGCTTGCACCCTCTCCCAGAGGGAGAGGGAGGGGCCCGCGACGAAGTCGTGGGAGGGAGAGGGGTTACACCCTCTCCATTTTCACGCGAACGCTCTGCCGGCGCGCCGGTCGACGTTTTACCCCCTCACCCTCCCATGCTCCGCATGGGCCCCTCCCTCTCCCCATGGGAGAGGGTTCGCGTGCTCCCCTGCACCGAATCTGCACGGCAAACGCGCCGGACCGCCGCGTCGAGTCCGTTGACCCCGCACGCGGAGCACGGAACATGGGCCCATGCAGCGCACGATCCTGGTCGTCGACGACGATCCCCATATCCGCCAGCTCCTGGTGTTCGCCCTGGCCAAGGTGGGCTTGCAGACCCGCGAGGCGGCCGACGGCGAGGCGGCCCTGGCCTCGGTCGCGGAACGCGCCCCCGATCTGGTGGTGCTGGACATCAACATGCCGCGCCTGGACGGGCTGGAGGTCTGCCGCCGGCTGCGGGCCCAGGGCGACCTGCCGATCCTGTTCCTCAGCTCGCGCGACGACGAAATCGACCGGGTGCTGGGCATCGAGCTGGGGGCCGACGACTACGTGGTCAAGCCGTTCAGCCCGCGCGAGGTGGTGGCTCGCGTCCAGGCCATCCTGCGCCGGGCCGGCGGCGGCAAGGGCGCCGAGGCCGCCCCGGCCGACGGCCGCATCCTCCGCGGCCGGCTGAGCCTGGACCCCGAGGCCTGGAGCGCGCAATGGATCGAGATGGGGGCCGGCGTCGAGGTGTCGCTGACCGTCACCGAGTTCACGATCCTGCGCACCCTGGCGGCCACCCCGACCAAGGTGTTCAGCCGCGACGCCATCATCGACCGCCTGCGCGGTCCCGGCTTCGCGGTGACCGACCGCACGATCGACAGCCACGTGCGCAACCTGCGGGCCAAGTTCGCCGGCGTCGGCGGGCACGACGTGATCGAGACGCGGGCGGGGATCGGCTATCGGCTGGGAGCCTGCCAAGGCGCCGTCGCCTGATGGAAGCCTGGCTGCGGCGCTGGTGGCCGGCCCTGCGCCTGCGGACCATCCTGCTGACCGTGCTGCTGTTCGCCGCCGCCATGCCGGCTATCGGGGCGGTGTTCCTGCGCACCTACGAGAACACCCTGGTGCGCCAGACCGAGGCCGAACTGACCTCGCAGGGCGCGGCCCTGGCCTCGGCGGCGGCCAATCTGTGGCCGGGGGCGGTGCGCGACCTGACGCCGGCCGATCCCGACGCCCGCGACGACCCCGGCTACTACCGTCCGGAATCGACCAGCGTCGACCTGCGCAGCTCGCCCCTGCTGCCCGAGCGGCCGGCCTCGGTCCCCGGCGCCAGGGCCGACCCGCAGGCCGAGGCGGCCGCCGAGGTGCTGGAGCCGATCTTCGACCAGACCAGCCGCAGCACCCTGGCCTCGATCCTGATCGTCGACCGCCACGGCGTCGTCGTGCGCGGCCTGGGGCAGGGCGGCAGCCTGGCGGCCCTGCCGGAGATCCAGGCGGCGCTGCAGGGCCGCTCGCGCACGGTCCTGCGCCGCAACGGGGCCTATCATCCGCGCTATTCGTTCGAGTGGCTCAGCCGCGCCTCGGCCGTGCGCCTGCACCACGCCCGGCCGGTGGTGGTCAACGGCCAGGTCGTGGGGGCGCTGTTGCTGTCGCGCTCGCCCCGGGCGCTGTTCCGCGGCGTCTACCAGGACCGGGGCAAGCTGCTGGTCGGGGCGGCGGCGACCATCCTGCTGCTGGTGCTGCTGTCGGGCCTGGTGTCGCGCGGCGTGACCCGGCCGATCGAGGCGCTGAGCGCCGCCACCCGTAGCGTGGCGACCGGCCAGGGCAGCGTGCCGGACACCCCCGCCACCGCCGCCCTGGAGATCCGCGACCTCTACCAGGACTTCCGGGTGATGGCCGACGCCATCGCCGTGCGCTCGCGCTACCTGCGCGACTTCGCCGCCGCCGTCAGCCACGAGTTCAAGACGCCGCTGGCCGGGATCACCGGCGCGGTCGAGCTGTTGGACGACCACTTCGACACCATGACCCCGGACGAGCGTCGCCGGTTCCTCGGCAACATCTCGGCGGACAGCGCCCGCCTGTCGCAGCTGGTCGGCCGACTGATGGACCTGGCGCGGGCCGACATGGCCATGCCGCAGGCGGGGGTGGCGTCGCAGCTGGCTCCGGCCGCGCGACGGGTGGCCGACGCCCAGGGCCGCGACATCGCCGTGGTCCTGGACCTGCCCGACGGCCTGCCCCTGATCGCCGCCCCCGAGGCGACGGTCGAGACCGTACTGACCACCCTGGTCGAGAACAGCCGCCAGGCCGGCGCGCGGACGGTGCGGATCGCCGCCGCGGCGGTCGGCGACGAGGTGGTGCTGCGGGTGTCGGACGACGGCCCCGGCGTCCCGGCCGCCGACCGCGACCGCCTGTTCGAACCGTTCTTCACCAGCCGGCGGGAGACCGGCGGGACGGGGCTGGGCCTGTCGATCGCGCGGTCGCTGCTGGCGGCGAGTTCGGGGCGGATTTCGCTGGTCGAGGGCGAGGCGGGGGCGGTGTTCGAGGTGGGGCTGGTGCGGGGGTGAAGGGGCTAGTTAAACTACCACTCGGAACAAATCCGTGTACCTGTTAGCCTTGTCGTTCAAATAGTTTGACGACGTCGTTCGGCATATTCTTGACCTGATCGCGTATCGACGCTGCCTGTTCTTCAGGTAGCTCAACCGCGTTTTCCTCAAAATTATAATCCCATTTGATGGAATCCCCCCACTCTTGGCCTGCCTCTCGCACACGGACAATTAGGGGGCGATCGTCAATCATGAAAATAGCAAGTGGAATGGTTGCATTAAATAGAGAGAAGCCTTTCGGAATGGATGCTTTGTGAATATTGGTTCGGTTGAACGTGACTTCGATCTCAATTTCACTGCCTTCCCCGGTTAGGCCGAGGTTGAAGAACAATTTCATCTGCATCACTGCCGGTTTGCTTGGGACATTGACTTTGTCTCCATACAAACCGACTAAGGTGTGTTTTCCAGAAATCTCCGCGCGAACATCATCGCACAAAGCTACGACTCTAATTTCCAGGCTCATGCAGGCTCAGCGTTAAATTGGAAGTCAGGTGGGGAGGAGGCGTGAGCGGTCGTCGCAGGAGCGATCTTGCCCGCCGCTTGTCGGCCGCACTGCTGTGTCCAGTCAGGGGCGAGTGAAGCGGAGTAAACGCTGTTCGATTGGTTGCTCGACCGAGCGTCGTCGACGGACACCTGGACAATAAAGTCCAGCGCACTGAAAGCCTCGGCCACACTGTCCAGCGTGAGGTTGCGCGACTTGGCTAAAATGCGACACATCTGAGCAGGCGTTTTACCTGCGGCGAGCGCCCAGTCAGTCTGACTGATGCCGTCCACCTTGCTACGTTCGCGGAACGCTTTAACCAACGCTTCCCAGACGCGATCACGCAGGTCGAGCTTGCGAAGCTCGTTCCTGAAGGTCTGGTCACTCTGGAACCGCTGTTCCACCGTCGGGATCTGTATTCGTGACATAATCTTCCAATATCTTTCCGGTGTGCCGCTTCTGGCTTCCAAATAAGCGGTGCCATTCAGCACGCACCTCTTCGAGCGCCAGGCGCCAGCCTCCTCCATCATAGTCAGACCGAGGCGCAGCTTGCAGGACAACAAACTCGTCTCGACCTATAAACGCGCCAACCAATCTTAGTTCAGGCCTAGGGCTGCGCGACCGAAGCTCCCAAATCTCGTCCGCGCCCGGTTTAAGGCGCTTCAATCGATCAGGCACCGCAATCAGCCGGCCCATGGCAAAGTTCGATAGGTCTTGTGCTAGCGCTACAGCCCGTGGTGCGCCGAGCGAGGCGACCATTTCGTTCACTGCACGATCTGCGGCTGCCGAGAGCCATAGGCAGCGCTTGATGCCCTGTCCTACGTCTAACGGTTTCCACAGTCGGATCTCCCCGTTTGCCTGCAGATCATCTATCGATACGGTCATTAACAAATAAGTCAATCGATGGTCATTGCTAGGGGCGATATGTGTCGCTTTGATTGCGGTAGCGCCACAGTTCGGTCACGCTTCGGAAAATGTGTCAATTCAGCGGAGAGCGTCGGAGAGAAGCCCGCCTTACGATTGAGGCGCTCCAATAAGCGAGGCCCGGTCAGGTTTGCGAAGGACTGGCCGGATATGTCGCAGCGCGCGCAAGGAATCACAGGCCTTCGATTGCCCGCCAACTGGCGATTGTATCGTCTACCCAGTGCTGAAGAGTTCGATGTACGGCGCGAATACGCGATGGGTGAACCATCATCGAGCGACGCTGTTTGGGGCCTGAGCCAGTCTCCGCCAATGATGCCGCAAGACCCACGAAAAAGAAGCGAAGCGCTTCTATGAGCGTTTCCGGCGGAGACTCTGGCAAGTTATTGTCGTCCAGAACTTCAGACGCTGGAATAGTCTTCACATAGGGCGAGTTCTTCCTAAAGAACTCTACACCTCCGACATAATCCTTGCCCGGTTCAAGCACCTTAACGAATGACGGTGACAGCGCACTATTGATATTTATGAGTAGGGGAGCTTGTGGCGTTGCCGTGTAGAGAAGATAAGTATGCCTGGGGAGGACGGATCTCAGCTGTCGAAGACACCGATAAATGGTGCTTTCCTGCCCTTTGCGTACTTTAGTGTTTAGACCAGCTTGGTCCGCCTCGTCGTCGATGACTAACACCGGTACACTGGAGAGGTCAATTTGCGGATCACTTAACGCTTTCGCTAGTCGACCCAAGTGGTCCTGCTGCTTGAGGACGGTGATCAAAAGTGTCGATCGTTCATGAAGTACGAGGGATTGGGAGTGTTGATCCTGCTCGACTACTCTAAGGCGGCGCTCACGTCGGCCGAACTGAAGGGCTACCGCGCTCTGCCCTCGCTAGGCAAAGGCAACCACGCAAAGTCTAGCTTCAGCGTGGCTTACTATTCGCTCGCTTGCGACCCGGTCCGGCTGAACGTCAAGGTCTAGCCCGGCGTTGCACCTTGATAGTCAGCTCCCCCCTCCGACGACATTGAGATTGTCTGAACCCCGGGGGTGTGGCGCCGCCCGCCGCCTAATCGCGACGTACAACTGATGCGGGCTCGGGAATGACACCTCCTGGAATCGAGGCCTCTCTGCCAGTTGCAAGGCCTCGGCTCCAGGACGTGCGTCGGTGACCCTCAGATCGCCACCCGGAGCACGTGTCGGTTTGGGTTGCTACACGGCCTCGTGCCCGGGACCCCTCTGTCCGCCGCAGGTGCGGATGCGTGGCGCGCTGGCGCGCCAAGCTGTCTCACCGTCGGCTGAACCAGGGGTCCCGGGCACGAGGCCCGGGATGACGGATTGAATGGTGATCCTGTGGATAACTTTTACGACTGCGGGCCGCCGCCTAGCTCGTCCACCCTCCGCCCAGCGCCTTGTAGATCGCCACGACGTTGGTGTTGACGCCCGTCTCCGCGACCGTGAGCGAGTCTTCAGCGGCGAGAAGCGTGCGTTCGGCGTCGAGCAGGACCAGGAAGTCGATGCCGCCTTCCTTGTACTGGATGCGGGCCAGTTCGGCGGCGCGGCGGGAGGCGGCGGCCTGGTTGGTCAGGCTGACCAGCTGGGCCTGCTGCTGGCGGTAGGCGACCAGGGCGGTCTCCAGGTCCTCCAGCGCCCGCAGCACGGTCTGGTCGTAGACGGCCAGGCTGGCGTCGTTGCGGGCCTGGGCCGCCTTCAGCCGCTGGTGCGCGCCGCCCAGGTCGAGGGCGGGCCAGGACACCGTCGGGGCCACCGACCAGGCCTGGCTGGCGCTGTTGCCGAAGCCCGAGGCCGAGCCCGACAGGAAACCGATGAAGCCGCTGACCCGCACGCGGGGGAACAGGTCGGCCGTGGCCACCCCGACCTTGGCGGTCTGGGCGGCCAGGCGGCGCTCGGCGGCCTGGACGTCGGGACGCCGGCGCAGCAGGTCGGACGCGTCGCCGATCGGCAGGGCGGCGATCAGCGGCGTGACCTCCGCGTCGGTCTTGGCCGTCAAGGTGGCGTCCAGCTCGCCCGGCCGCTTGCCGACCAGGACGCAGAGCCGGTAGTTGGCCCGCTTCTCGGCGGTGATCAGCGCCGGGATCGCCGCCTCGGTGGCGTTCAGCCGGGCCTGGGCGCTGGCCACGTCGATCGGGCTGCCGGCCCCGGCGTTGTAGCGCACCTGGGTCAGCCGCAGGGTCTCGCGCTGGGTGTCGAGGTTGCGGTTGGCCACGGCCAGCCGGGCCTGGGCCCCGCGCAGCTCAAGGTAATTTCGAGCGACTTCCGCGGCGATGGTCACCTGGGCGTCGCGCAGGTCGGCCTGCGCCGCCCCCGCTTCGGCCCGGGCCGACTCCACGCCGCGGCGGACGCGGCCGAACAGGTCGATCTCCCAGCCGGCGTCGAAGCCGGCCTGGTAGGTCTCGCTCTCCACCCGCTGGCCGTTGGAGCCCGGCTGCTGCTGGTCGCTCTTGACGTAGGACCCGTCGGCGGTGACCCGCGGCAGCTGGTCCAGGCGGGCGTCCTTGAACAGGGCGCGGGCCTCGTCCACCCGGGCGACCGCGACGCGGATGTCCAGGTTGCCGGCCAGGGCCTGGCTGATCAGGCCGTCCAGCACCGGGTCGTTGAACGCCTTCCACCACTGGGCCTCGGGATTGGCGGTCGAGAAGGCCCCGGCCGGGGCGTTCTGCAGCACCACCGGCGCCTGGACGGGGGTCTTGTAGTCGGGGCCGACGGCGCAGGCCGAGAGCAGGAGCATGCTGGCGAACAGGCCGAGCTGGACCTTCAGGCTGCGCCAGCCGGGCTGGCGGGGTTGGATTGAAGCAAGCATCAGTGCGCCTCCACGACGGGCGTGGTTTGTTTGGCCGCCTTCAGGGCCGCCCGGCGGGCGGCGTTGCGGCGGATGACGAAGTAGAAGATCGGGGTCAGGACCAGGCCGAACACCGTCACCCCCAGCATGCCGGAGAACACCGCCACGCCCATGGCCCGGCGCATCTCCGCGCCCGCCCCGTGGGAGACGACCAGCGGCCACACGCCCATGATGAAGGCGATCGAGGTCATCAGGATCGGCCGCAGCCGCAGGCGGCAGGCCTCCAGCACCGCCTGCATCGGGGTGTCGCCGTGCTCCTCGCGTTCCTTGGCGAACTCGACAATCAGGATGGCGTTTTTACACGCCAGCCCCACCAGCACGATCAGTCCGATCTGGGTGAAGATGTTGTTGTCGCCATGGGTCAGCAGCACGCCGGCCAGGGCCGACAGCAGGGTCATCGGCACGATCAGGATGACCACCAGCGGCAGGCTCCAGCTCTCGTACTGGGCGACCAGCACCAGGAAGGCCAGCAGCACGCACAGCGGGAAGATGTAGATCGCCGTGTTGCCCGCCAGGATCTGCTGGTAGGTCAGCTCGGTCCACTCGTAGCCCATGCCGTTGGGCAGTTCCTGCTTGGCCAGGTCCTCCAGCGCCTTCTGGGCCTGGCCGGTCGAATAGCCGGGGGCCGGGCCGCCGTTGATCTCGGCCGTGAGCACGCCGTTGTAGTGGCTCTCGCGGTCGGGGCCGGTGGCCTCCTTGAAGCTGACGAAGGCGCCCAGCGGGATCATCTGGCCCTGACCGTTGCGGGTCTGCAGGCGCAGCATCTGTTCCGGTTGCAGGCGGAATTTCTGGTCGGCCTGGACATTGACCTCGTAGGTGCGGCCAAAGCGGTTGAAGTCGTTGACGTACAGCGAGCCCAGATAGACCTGCATGGTCTCGAACAGGTCGGTCAGCGACACGCCCGAGGCGCGGGCCTTCTGGCGGTCGATATTGGCCTCGATCTTCGGCACCCCGACCTGGTAGGTCGAGAACACCCCGGCCAGGGCCGGATTCTTGCGGGCCTTGTCGATCAGGTTCTGGGTCTGCTTGTTCAGCTCCTCGGGGCCGAGGCCCGCGCGGTCGACGATCTGCATGCGGAAGCCGCCGATCGTGCCCAGCCCCTGCACCGAAGGCGGCGGGAAGACCGCGATCTGGGCGTCGGGAATGGCCCCGAACTTGGCGTTCAGCTGGCCGACGATGGCGTTGGCCGACATCGACTTGTCCTTGCGGTCCTTGAAGTCGTCGAGCGTGAAGAACACCGCGCCGGAGTTGGGGCTGTTGATGAAGCCGTTGGCCGACAGGCCGGGGAAGGCCACCGAGTGCCGGATGCCCGGCACCTTCGTGCCGATGTCGCCCATCTGCCGGATGACGGCCTCGGTGCGGTCCAGCGAGGCGGCGTCGGGCAGCTGCACGACGGCGACCACATAGGCCTTGTCCTGCTGCGGTACGAAGCCGCCCGGGGTCTTCATGAAGGCGCCGATGGTCAGGGCCAGCAGGATCCCGTAGACCACCAGGCCCGCGGTCGACCTGCCCAGGGTGCGGCCGACATTGCGGACATAGCCGTTGGACGCCTTGGCGAAGAAGCGGTTGAACGGGTTGAACAGCCAGCCCAGGGCCGCGTCGATCAGCTTCTGGAAGCGGTCCTTGGGCGCGTCGTGGCTCTTGAGCAGCACCGCGGCCAGGGCCGGCGACAGGGTCAGGGAGTTGAAGGCCGAGATCACCGTCGAGATGGCGATGGTCAGGGCGAACTGGCGGTAGAACTGGCCCGACAGGCCGCTGATGAAGGCGGTGGGGATGAACACCGCGCACAGCACCAGGGCCGTGGAGATGATCGGTCCGGTGACCTCGCTCATGGCCTTGCGGGTGGCCGCCGCCGGTTCGAGGCCGTTGGTGATGTTGCGCTCGACGTTCTCGACCACGACGATGGCGTCGTCGACGACGATGCCGATGGCCAGCACCAGGCCGAACAGGGTCAGGGCGTTGAGGCCGAAGCCCAGCATCAGCAGCACCGCGAAGGTGCCGATCAGCGACACCGGCACGGCGATCAGCGGGATGATCGAGGCGCGCCAGCCCTGCAGGAACAGCACCACCACCAGTACGACCAGGATGATCGCCTCGACCAGCGTATGGATGACCGAGTTGATGCTCTCCTGCACGAAGGCGGTGGTGTCGTAGATGATCTCGTAGTCGACGCCCTCGGGGAACTCCTTCTTCAGCTCCTTCATCGTCTTCTTGATCTCGGCGGCCATGGCCAGGGCGTTGGAGCCGGGGCGCTGGAAGATCGGCATGGCCACGGCCGACTTGTTGTCGAGCAGGCTGCGCAGGGCGTAGTTGTTGGCCCCCATCTCGACCCGGGCCACGTCGCCCAGGTGGGTGATCTCGCCGTTGTCGCCCGAGCGGATGATGACGTCGCGGAACTGCTCCTCGTCGGTCAGGCGGCCGGGGGCGTTGATCGACAGCTGGAAGTCCGAGCCCATGTCGGTCGGCGGCGCGCCCAGCTGGCCGGCGGCGACCTGGACGTTCTGCTCGCGCAGGGCCTTGACCACGTCGCCGGCGGTCATGTTCAGCGAGGCCAGCTTCTCAGGGTCCAGCCACACCCGCATCGAGTAGGCGCCGGCCCCGAAGATCTGCACGTCGCCCACGCCGTCGACGCGCTTGAGGCGGTCACGGACGTTCAGCTGCGCGTAGTTGCTCAGATAGAGCATGTCGTAGCGGTTGTTGGGCGAGATCATGTGCACGACCAGGGTCAGGTCGGGCGAGGCCTTGTCGGTGGTCACGCCGATGCGCTGCACCTCCTGGGGCAGTTTCGGCAGGGCCTGGGCGACGCGGTTCTGGACCTGCACCTGGGCCTTGTCGAGGTCGGTGCCCAGGGCGAAGGTGACGGTCAGGATCATCGCCCCGTCCGACGCCGACTGCGAGGACTGGTAGATCATGCCCTCGACGCCGTTGATCGCCTGCTCCAGCGGGGCGGCGACGGTCTGGCCGATGACGGCGGGGTTGGCGCCCGGATAGGCGGCGCGCACGACCACGGTCGGCGGCACCACCTCGGGATATTCCGAGATCGGCAGGCGCGGCAGAGCCACCAACCCGGCGATGAAGATGACGATCGAGAGCACGGCGGCGAAGCGCGGCCGGTTCACGAAGAACTTTGAGAAATTCATGGGAGGCGCCTTTTGCGGGCGAGTATGGGGAGGAGGCAAGGAGGGGGCGTGGACCGGTTCAAACCGGCCTGAAGGCGAATTCCTGATCCGCTCATCCCGGCGAATGCCGGGACCCAGATGGAAGAGCTGGGAAGCTGACGCCAAGAGCGCCGCATTCTTCCAGCCCACCCCGTCGCCATGGGATCTGGGTCCCGGCTTTCGCCGGGATGAGCGGGTTAAAGGACGGTCAGTTCTGAGAAACCGAGTTGATCATCGCGACCCGCTGGGGACCGCTCTCGAACTGCGACAGGTCCGAGGACAGGTCGGTCTTGACGACCACGGGGGTGACGGTGTCGCCCGGCTTGACCTTCTGCAGGCCGCCGACGATCACCCGGTCGCCGGGCTTGAGGCCGGTGCGGATGATGCGCAGGTTGCCGGCCAGCGGGCCGATCTCGACCGGGCGGTACTCGGCCTTGTTGTTGGCGCCGACCACCACGACGTAACGTTTGCCCAGGTCGGTGGCCACCGCGCGGTCGGGGGCCAGGGCCACCGTCTGCGAGGTGTCGCTGACCATGCGGATGCGGGCGAACAGGCCCGGGGTGAACCGGCCGTCGGCGTTGGCGAAGATCGCCCGGCCGTTGATCGTGCCGCTCTTGGCGTCCATGGCGTTGTCGATGAACTTCAGCTGGCCCTGGTGCGGATAACCGTCCTCGGTCATCAGGCCCATATAGACCGGGCTGGCCTTGCCGCGTTCGGCCGAGGCGTACTTCAGGAACGTCTGCTCGTCGGCGTTGAACGTTGCGTAGATCGGGGTGTCGGAGACCACCGTGGTCAGCAGGTTGGCCGGGGTGACCAGGTTGCCGCGGGTGATCACCGCCTTGGAGACCCGGCCGTCGATCGGCGAGACCACGCGGGTCCATTCCAGGTTCAGCTTGGCGGTCTGGTAGGCGGCGTTGGCCGCGCCGAGATTGGCCTGGGCGGCCTTTTCCTCGGCGGAAAGCCGGTCGAACTCGCTCTGGGCCAGGGCGTTCTGTTCGATCAGCCGCCGGCCGCGCTCGCGGTTGACCACGGCCAGGTCCAGTTGGGCCTTGGCGCGGGCCACCTCGGCCTGGGCGCGGTTGGCCTCGGCCTGGTAGGGGCGCGGGTCGATCTGGAACAGCACCTGGCCCTTGCGGACCCGGGCGCCTTCCTCGAACCGGGCGCCGTCGATGAAGCCGCTGACGCGCGGGCGGATGTCGACGGTGTCGATGGCCTCGAGACGGCCGGTGAAGTCATCCCACTGGCGCAATTCCTTGAAGGCCACCGAGGTGATGGTGACCTGGGCGGGCGGCGGAGCGGCTTCCTGCTTGGCCTGGGCGCTGCAGGCGGCCAGCACGGCCATGGCGGCCAGACCGGCGAAAGACGTGAAGACGGGGCGGAGGGACATAGGCGTACCTGTCGGACAAAAGAGGCGGGGGAGGAGACGCGGCGGTTGTTTCATTCCCAGACGGGGCGCCGGGATTTCTGGCGAGCCTTTGGCGAGGCGGCCCAGTCCCGACCGGACGGACCGTCGGCGCCCTGGCCGATCAGCTTGCGGAGGGAACGGACCGGACCGGCCAGCCAGACGGCCTTGGCGGGCGAGGCGTTGGCGTGTTGGCCTTGAGGGCTCGCGCTCGGGGGCATGGCTCGCGCTCCGTTCCGGGGTTAAGGATCAAATGTCGCAGTTGCTGTTGCTTGACGTGACGTCCATCTGTGACGATGTAGTCGTATGTGACGATACCGTTCGGTATCATCCACGCGGTGAGAGATACTGACCGGTAACTCTCGCGTCAAGGTGAGGTGCTGTGAAAATGGCTGAGAGAAATTCTGGCGGGGGCAAGATGGACGATCTGGAGGCGCCGGTTTGCGTCCCGTTGTCCAAACGTCCGGCCCGCGACCGGATCTTCGAAACGGCCCGCGAGCTGTTCTACCAGCATGGCATCCGCGCCGTCGGCGTCGAGGCGATCGCCCACGAGGCCGACGCCACCAAGATGACGCTGTACCGCAACTTCCCGTCCAAGGACGAGCTGGTCGCCGAGGTGCTGCGCGAGCAGGAACGTGACTACTGGGTCTGGTGGGAGGAGGTCGTCGGCTGCACCTGCGGCGACCCGCGCGCCCAGCTGGAGGCGATCTTCGACGCCTTCGAGACCAAGGCCTGCAACGCCGACGTCCACGGCTGCCCGCTGTCCAACGCCGCCATCGAACTGCACGAGGCCGACCATCCGGCCCAGAAGGTGTCGGTGGCCTACAAGCAGCAGCTCCACGCGCGTCTCGTCGACCTGTGCCGGCGGGCCGGCGCGCCGGACGACGACCTGGCCGACGGCCTGATGCTGCTGATGGAAGGCTCCTATATCGCCCGGGTGACCCTGGGCGCCCAGGGGCCGGCGCGGGTCGTGGCGCGCGCGGGCCGGGCGCTGATCAAGGCGCATCTGGACACGCCGGACTGCTGAGCGGAGGGGGCGTCTTCGGCCTCAAGGCCAAGACGCGCCACGCGGACATCCATCCCCCGACGGGTCCGCGCGGCGCGCGCCGGCGCCGCCTAAAGGGGAGGGAAAGACGTCGCCGCTGAAAGCCTATCAAGCAGATGGGAATTAAGTCGCTTCAGTTTTTCTGACCCTCGGTTCAGATCATTCCGCGACCCGAGAAACTGCAAACGCGCTCAGGAGTTCTGGGTCGCCGCAGTTGCGTTTCTCGCATAGTCGTGTCTCATAGTTGTAAAGAAGCGAGCCTATGATCCCGATGTGTCGACCCTGCCTCATAGGGCGAATGCCGGTCTGACCTCGATGTTTTCGGGGGCGACCGCCGTCCGAAATCCTGCTCGTTCGCGCCGCCAGATGGCCGCGCCCATTGTTCTACTCGCGTAAAAAGGAGCTCCTCATGGCTCTGCTGATTTCCGTCGCCCCCGCCGAGCAAGGCTGGGCGGTGCGTTCCGAGGCCCTGGAGGCCGATCTCACCTTCGAACGGGGCGGCCGCGCCGAAGCCGCCGCCCGCGATCTCGCCAACCGCCTGGCCGCCTCCGGCCACGCCGCCGAGGTGCGGGTGTTCCTGCGCGACGGCGCCGAGGCGGGCCGGTTCCTGCACCCGGCGCGGGCCTGGGCGAGCTAGGGGAAGCTGCTGGACGCTCGTTCAAGGCTTTCCTCCCTCAGAAGTTGTCATCCCGGAAAGCGCGCAGCGCTTGTCCGGGACCCAGGGGAGCCGCAAGGCTTTCGCCCAGTCCCCCTGGGTCCCGGACAGCCTCTACGAGGCTTCCGGGATGACAACGGTTTGTGGATGCAAGCGTCCCGCCGCGCCCCTACAGCCACCCGTTCTTCTTGAACCGCACGTACAGCCACCCGATCACTCCGGCGATCGCGGCCATCACCGCCGGATAGCCCCACGCCCACCGCAGCTCCGGCATGTGCTCGAAGTTCATGCCGTAGATGCCGGCCACCGCCGTCGGCACGGCGAGGATGGCGGCCCAGGCGGCCAGCTTGCGGGTGATGGCGCTCTGCCGCTGCTGTTCGAGCAGGGAAGCGGCCTCGAACACCGAAGTGATCACCTCGCGCAGGGCGTCGACCATGCCCTCGACCTTCTGGGTGTGGTCGAGCACGTCGCGGAAGTAGGGGCGGACATCGTCGTCCAGGCAGGGCGTCTCCAGGTGCTCCAGCCGGCCGCAGACCTCGGCCATGGGGCTCAGGACCCGCTTGAAGCGGATCAGATCGCGCCGCACGTGGAACAGGCGCTTGACCTCGGCATGGCTGAGGAAGGCCTCGAGCGTGCGGCGCTCGATGTCCAGCACCTCGTCCTCCAGGGCCTGGATGATCGGCAGGTAGCCGTCGACCACGAAGTCGAGCACGGCGTGCAGCACATAGTCCGAGCCCTTGGCCAGCAGGGTCGGCGAGGCCTCCAGCTGGGCGCGCAGTTCGGTGTGGGCCCGGGCCGAGCCGTGGCGCACGGTGATCAGGTGGCCCTGGCCGACGAAGATCGCCGTCTCGCCATAGGCGATCTGGGCCTCGACCAGCTGGGCGGTGCGGGCCACCACGAACAGCTCGCGGCCATAGACCTCGGCCTTGGGCCGCTGGTGGGCGTTGAGCGCGTCCTCGATCGCCAGGGGGTGCAGCTTGAACCGGGCCTGCAGGCGGGCCATCTCGGCCTGGGTGGGCTCGTACAGACCGATCCACACGAACTCGCCCGGCCTGGTGGCCAGGGCGTCGTCCTCGTCCAGATTCACCTCGCGGGTCCTGACGCCGTCCTTGTAGACATAAGCCGCGACAACGCTCATCGAGGGTCCTGACCGCCTGTTTCGTCCCGCAAGATGGGACGGTGAAGATTCTTCCGAGCCAACGCTTCGGCTTTCGTCCGGTTCATGTTTAGCCTCTCGCCAACGCCGCGCACGCCCGTCATGATGGTTGCGGTAACAGAGTTCGATCGCCGCAAGCGGCGACGGGGGAGATGCGAATGGGAAGCGACGCCGCGAAACCGGTGAAGGGCGCCAAGGACGGTCGCGCCGTCGGGCGCAAGGACGCCTTGGTCATCGGAGCCGCCTCGGTCGGCACGGTGTTCGAGTGGTACGACTTCTACCTCTACGGCTCGCTGGCCACCTACATCACCAAGCATTTCTTCTCGGGGGTCAACGAGACCACCGGCTACATCTTCGCCCTGCTGGCCTTCGCCGCCGGCTTCGCGGTGCGGCCGTTCGGGGCCCTGGTGTTCGGCCGGCTGGGCGACCTGTGGGGGCGCAAGAACACCTTCCTGGTCACCATGCTGCTGATGGGCCTGTCGACCTTCGTGGTCGGCCTGCTGCCCAGCTACGCCAGCATCGGCATCGCCGCGCCGATCGCCCTGGTGATCATGCGCCTGGTCCAGGGCCTAGCCCTGGGCGGCGAGTACGGCGGCGCGGCGACCTATGTGGCCGAGCACGCCCCGCCCGGACGGCGCGGCCTCTACACCAGCTTCATCCAGGTAACGGCGACCTTCGGCCTGTTCCTCAGCCTGGTGGTGATCCTGCTGACCCGCCGGGCGACCGGCGACAGCGCCTTCGAGGCCTTCGGCTGGCGCATCCCGTTCCTGATCTCGGTGCTGCTGCTGGGCGTGTCGCTGTGGATCCGCCTGCAATTGTCCGAAAGCCCGTCGTTCCAGAAGATGGTCGACGAGGGCAAGGGCAGCAAGCAGCCTCTGACCGACTCGTTCGCCAAGTGGGGCAACCTGAAGATCGTGATCCTGGCCCTGGTGGGGCTGACGGCGGGCCAGGCTGTGGTCTGGTACACCGGCCAGTTCTACGCCCTGTTCTTCCTGGAGAAGATGCTCAAGGTCGACGGCGGCACGACCAACCTGCTGGTGGCCGTCGCCCTGCTGATCGGCACGCCGTTCTTCGTGATCTTCGGCTGGCTGTCGGATAAGATCGGCCGCAAGCCGATCATCATGCTGGGCTGCATCCTGGCGGCCCTGACCTATTTCCCGCTGTTCAAGACCCTGACGACGGCCGCCAATCCCCAGCTGGCCGCCGCCGTGGCGTCCGCGCCGGTGACCGTCGTGGCCGACCCGGCCGACTGCTCGTTCCAGTTCGACCCGGTCGGCAAGACGGTGTTCAACCGTTCGTGCGACCTGGCCAAGTCGTACCTGGCCAAGGCCGGCGTCACCTACGGCAATCAGGCGGCCCCGGCCGGCTCGGTGGCCCAGGTGAAGATCGGCCAGGCGACCATCGCCTCGTTCCCGGGCCAGACCCTGGACAAGGCCGCCTTCAAGGCCCGCAAGACGGCGTGGGAGAAGGAGCTGGGCGCGGCCCTGAAGACCGCCGGCTATCCGGCCAAGGCCAACGACGCCCTGATCAACAAGCCCCTGGTGGTGGCGGTGCTGGCGATCCTGGTGCTGTACGTGACCATGGTCTACGGCCCGATCGCCGCCATGCTGGTCGAGCTGTTCCCCACCAACATCCGCTACACCTCGATGAGCCTGCCCTATCACATCGGCAACGGCTGGTTCGGGGGCTTCCTGCCGACCACGGCCTTCGCCATGGTCGCGGCGACGGGCAACATCTATTACGGCCTCTGGTACCCGATCGTCGTGGCCGGGGTGACCGCCGTGGTGGGCATGCTGTTCCTCAAGGAAACCAAGGACGTTGACATCGAGGCGTGACGTTCGGGGCTTGAGATTCCCCAGCTGTTGTCATCCCGGAAAGCGCGCAGCGCTTGTCCGGGATCCAGGTGAACCGCACCGCATCAGCCCAGTCCCCTGGGTCCCGGACAGCCTCTGCGAGGCTTCCGGGATGACATCCTAACTTGGCATGTCCTGAGGCTCGTCGGTCATGCCGCGCCTCAGTGTCCGGCCAGCAGCCCGTCGATGTGGGCGCACGGGCCGTTCTCGCGGCGGGCGTCGAGATAGGCGGTCACCCGCTCCAGCATCTGTTCGGCCTGGTTCAGGCCGCCTAGGGCCCAGTCGATCTCGTTGACCGTCCGGTGGTCGCCCTGCAGGCGCTCGCGGGACGCGGTCAGGGCCCGGGCGGCGACCGCGTGCAGGGCGGTCATGTCGCGGCAGGCCTCGGCGGCCATCCAGCCGACCGCCGCCATCCGCCGGGCCCGGCGCAGCGCCGCCTCGGCCTCGCGCTGGCGGGTCTCGGCCTCGCGCAGCACGGCCTGGGCGCGACTCAGCTGGCGGGCGCCGCTTTCGGCGATCTGGCGTCTTTGCCGCCGTTCGCCGTCGCAGGCCGCCTTCATGTCGCGCAAGGCCTGCGCCAGGCGATCGCGTTCACGCGCGCCGCCCGCTGTCTCCACGAGATTCCGTTTTCCGAAGATCGCCATTTCCTTCCATGTTTGACGAACCATAGAGTCCTCCGTGGCCCAGCCTCATCCTCATTTTTCTTCGGAATTTCTCCGGTTGCTATGCGGAGAGTGCCAATTCGCCCTCTATGCCTGTTAATTTTATGTATTTATGAATAACGCGAAATTAACTATACCTAAAACTTGGTTACCAAGCTAAACCATTGGAAAAGTTGTAATTTTGTCTGTTGGTTCGATGCTTTCTAGTGGTTTCACCTTACTTACAACACAGGTCGGCCGTGGCATCGTCAAAGGGCGAATCGGGCTTGAGGACAGGCGCGGTCGCCTCAACGGTCAGGGTCTGGAGGCCCTTGATCGCTTGCCCTGCCAGGAGATGTCCGATGGACAATGACAGCGACAAGGACCCTCGACCTCGATCCTGGGCGAACAGCGGCTGGCGGCGGGCCGCGGCGATCGGGCCGGGCGAGGGCGATCCGTCCCAGGACGGACTGGTCGCGGGAACGCTGGACGAGCAGCGGTCGTTCGGGGCGCCGGCGGGGACGGTCTCGCTGGGCCACGTCCTGGCTCGCGACACCCATGGTCCGCACGAGGTCTGGGCCCATGCCGCCGGGCGCGACCTGTCGGTCACCCAGCTGACGCCGCAACCCTGCCGCGGCCATCTGCTGCGGGCGAACCTGGGCGACATGGGCTTCGACGCCGGGGCGTTCGACGGCGACCTGCGCGTCCGGGGCGTCATGGCCCAGAAGGCGTTCAGCCTGGTTTCGGTGATGGAGCAGGAGGGCGTGCTCAATCAATGGGGCCATCGGATCGAGGAGGGCGACATCGTCGCCATTCCGCCGGACAGGGAGCTGGACGGACGGTTCCAGGGGCGCCTGGCCTATGCCGTCGTCACCGCGCCGTGGGGGTTGGTGATGCAGCGGGCCGAGGCCTTCGAATGGCTGGCCGACCCCAGCTTCTGGACCGAGCCGGCCATCTACTCGCCGCCGCCCGAGGCGCGGGCCGCCTGCAAGCGCGTGCTGCAGGGCTGCGCCAGCCTGCTGCGGGTCCTGGCCGGAGGCGCGCCGAGCAGCACCGTGGCCTTCCTGCGCGACGAGTTGCTGGACGGCGTGCTGACGGCCCTGGCCGCGGTCAGGGCCGAGGGGGGGCGCCGGCAGGGCGTGCTGAACGCCGCCCGCATCGTGCGCGGCGCCGAGGACTTCCTGGAAAGCGGCGGCGCCCGCCAGGCCGTGCAGATCGAGGACCTCTGCCTGGCCCTGAACATCTCGCGCCGGACGCTGTACCGCGCCTTCCACGATCTGCTCGACATCAGCCCCAAGGCCTATCTGCGGCTGAAGAGCATGTCGGCGGCCCGGGCCCGGCTGCTGGACGCCGGCGATCGGCCGACCACGGTTACCCAGGCGGCGCTGGACCAGGGCTTCTGGGAGCTGGGCCGGTTTTCCGGCGCCTATCGGGCGATGTTCGGCGAGTCGCCCTCCGAGACCCTGCGCGCGGCCCAGGGGCGACAGCCTTAGGCGTTGACAGCGACCGCCGACGCCGCCGACGCTGGGGCGAGCGCGCCAGGCGCTCCCGTCAGGATGGCGTCGATGGCTTCGCGATCTATTACCGTGCGCCTCGCGGTCAAAGGCCCGCTCGGGCCTCGCCTGGCCTAGTCCGCCGGACATGGGAAAGCGGCCGACCGCCCTGGTCCTGTACAACTGGCGCGGCCAGTGGCCAATGCGCCGCTGGGAGCACCAGCGCATCTTCGCCTGGAAGGCCTGTTTCCCGGGGCCCGTGACGGTCCTCAACATCGGATTTCCGTTCAACCCGGCCTGGATCACTGGGCTGGACCCGGACCTGGTGGTGGTCGACGCCACGGCCCTGGCCGCGCGATACACCGCCGTCGGCCTGGAGGGATTGCGGCGGGCGATGGACGCGGTTCCCGCGCGGGCCCGACGCGTCGCCGCGCCGCTGGACGAGTTCCTCGGACTCCAGGCGCTGCGCGACGTGCTGGCCGAGACGCGGGTCGACCTGCTGCTGACCGCACTGGAGCCGGCGCTGTGGGACAGCGTCTATCCCATCGGACACCGGCCCTACGCCATGAGGCGCTTCCTGACCGCCTATGTCGATGACCTCCTGATGCGGCGGGCGTCCGGCGACCTGGCGGGGCGGCCGATCGCGGTCAGTTACCGGGCCTGGGAAACGCCGGCCTGGCTAGGCGAGATGGGCCGGCTCAAGCGCGAGGTCGGGCTGCGGGCGGAGGCCTGGGCCCTGGCGCGCGGCCACCGCGCCGACGTGGCGGTCGACGGCCAGCGTCGGCTGGCCGGCGAGGCCTGGATCCGTCTGCTGGGGGCCAGCCGCGCGGTGGTCGGGGTCGAGGGCGGCTCGTCCCTGATCGATCCGGCGGGCGAGCTACTGGCCAGGGATATCGACCCGGCTGGGCCGGAAGGGTGGACGCCGCCGGCCTCGGCCGTCGTGCTGGCGCCGGAGGCCGAGATCCGCGCGATGTCGCCGCGCCATCTGGAGGCGGTCGCGACGCGGACCTTCCAGGTGCTGGTGGAGGGCGACTACAGCGGCGTGCTCGAGGCCGGCGTCCACTACCAGCCGGTGCGCCGCGACCTGTCGGATATCGACGCGGCCCTCGACCGCAGCCTGGATCCGCGGCACGCCCAGGCGATGGCCGACCGGGCCTACGGGGAGATCGTGGCGTCTGGCCGCTACAGCTGGCGCGCCGTCGTGCGCGACATCGCCGACCAGGTGCTGGCGTGAGGCGCGCCTGGGGATTGCGGCCGTTCCTGCGGCTGCGGGATCGGTGCGTCTGGGCGCTGATCGTCGTCGAGGCGCATTGGCTCGCGGCGCCGCCGCCGGTGCGCGCGCCGCTGCGCGCGCTGGCGCGCCTGCGGTTCCTGCGGCGATGGATCCGCGTTGGCTAGAGCGCCAAGCCTACGACTCCAGAGCCTTTCGGCCTCGGCGTCGCCGCAGGCGTACGGCCAGTTCGCCGAGTCCCAGGCGATGCACGATCCGTCCGGCCAGCCGGCGCGCCAGGCTGGGGCGCCGCATCTCGTGCGGATTGTCGACCGGGGTGAACGGAAAGGCCCTGCGGAATTTGGCGTCGGCGCGCTCGTCGATCTCGGCGCCCGGCCGACCGGCCGCCGCCTCCGTGATCCGGGCGTCGAACAGCGCGATCATTGTTCCGTAGCCGTAGGCCGGGTTCAAGGCGATCTCGGCATAGGCGTTGGTGATGATTTCGGCCACCCGTTCGGGATCGCGCAGCACCGCCGCCACCGCCGCCATGTTGCCATGGTCCTTGTCGAGGGGGACATAGTGCCGCCACGGCTCGAGGACGCCCGAATACCGTCCTGGATAGGCGATGACGAGCGTGCGCAAGGCGATCGCTTCGAACACCCTGGGCGAGATCTGGGCGATGTCGATCTGGTCTTCCTGGCCAGCGAAGAACCGGTCGCGCAGCATCTCGTACGACGGCTTCTTGGCGAGGGCGGGGATCGGGTGCGGGCGCTCGACCAGGGCGGCGAAGCTTTCGGTGCGGGCGGCGACCGCGCCGTCGAAGTCGAAGACGCTGGCGCCGCTTTCCACGGCCAGCACGGCTTGGCAGTTGCGGATGAACTTCACCCAGTCCCGGCCGTACAGCCGGCTGCGCTCGGACCAGGCGATGTCGGTCGAGAGGCCGAACCGCGGGGCGTCGCGCTTGAACAGCTTGCCGATGCGGACCTTCTCGCGCCCTTGCTCGCCATGCCAGGCCGGATAGGTCCGGCCGCGATAGCCGACCATGGTCTTGCGGGCCGACAGGGGAATGGGCGGATAGTGCGTCAGCCAGTGCGGCACGTAGCCGGTCAGCACCTGCTGGGTGCCCAGCCCGCTGACGCGCCCGTAGATCCGCTCGGCCTCGGCCGGCCCCAGGCAGGTGAAGACCAGGTCCACGCCGCACGCCTCCAGCGCATCGAGGGTGGCGTTGACGAAGCGGTATTCGTCCTGGATGAACACCGCCTTGGCGCCGCGGAAGGCGGCCAAGGCGCGGCGCGAGCGCGGCCCGACGAAGGTCTCCATCGCCAGGAACAGTGAATAGTGGATCACGACCGCGTCGAAGGTCTCCAGCTTCACGCCGTCGAAGATTTCCCCGACGCGCGAGAGCACCCGGACCTCGTGACGCGAATAGCGGACGAAGGCGTTGATGTGGTCGCAGACCGTGGCCGCGTTGGCCGGGTCGTAGTTGCAGGCCAGCAAGATGCGCAGCGGCCGCGCCTCGTCCGCCAGCGAACTCTGAATCGCCTCGTGTGGCGATGCGTCGTGCCCGGGCAGCGGCGGCGCGCGGGGACGGTCGTGGGTGTCCTTCATGGGCGGGCTCCCGTCGCCGCGGACGGCGCGTCGAGGCGCTCGGCGACGAAATGGGCGATCGTCGCGACGATCCGCTCGGCGGCGTCGCCCGCGCCGTAGTCGTCGATCTCACGCCGAGGCCGATAGTCGTTCACGGTCCACAGCCGGTTCCAGCCCGCCTCCACCGTCTCGCTCCATTCGGTGTCGTCCCGCAGGGTGACACAGGGCTTGCGATGAAAATAGGCCTCCTTCTGCAGGCCGCCGGAATCGGTGAGCACCAGGGCGCAGCCGGCCAGCAGCCGCTGCATGTCGATCGGGCCCAGGGGCTCGATCACCCTCAGGTCGGCCAGGTCGACGCCCAAGCGGCCGGCCGCCTCGCGGGTGCGGGGGTGCAGGGGCAGGACCACGGGCAGGCGGGCGGCGTGCTGGCGCAGATAGCCGACGGCGGCGGCCAGGCTGGCGGCGCTGTCGGTCGTCGCCGTCCGGTGCAGGGTGGCGACCGCATAGGCACCGGACGTCAGGCCCAGGCGGCGCACAACGCCGTCGCTCTCGCTTCGGTCGGGCAAGGCGGCCATGGCCAGGACCGCGTCCTGCATCACGTCGCCGACATGGAAAACGCCCTCGACCAGCCCCTCGCGCGCCAGGTGGCCGACCGCGGCGCGGGTCGGCGCGAACAGCAGCCGGCTCAGATGGTCGACGACCACGCGGTTGGTCTCCTCGGGCATGGTGCGGTCGAAGACCCGCAGGCCCGCCTCGACATGGGCCACCGGCACGCCGGCCTTGGCCGCCGCCAGGGCTCCGGCCAGGGTGGAATTTGTGTCGCCATAGACGATGACCAGGTCGGGAGCGTGGCGGGCGATCACCCCGTCGAGCGCCGCCAGCATCCGTCCGGTCATCTCGCCGTGCGTGCCGCCGTGGACCCCCAGGTTCTCGACAGGATCGGGCAGGTCCAGCTCGCGGAAGAAGCTGTCCGACAACGCCGGGTCGTGATGCTGGCCGGTATGGACCATCACCTCGGCCAGGCCCGGCGCGCGGGCGATGGCGCGGCTGACCGGCATGGCCTTGACGAACTGCGGCCGGGCGCCGACCACGGTCAGCAGGCGGCCCGGGGCGCCGGTCATCACGCCGGCTGCTCCAGGCGGCCCTGGGCCAGGCGGGCCCGCACCCGCGCCGCGACGCGGTCCAGGCCCTCGTCCAGCGAGACCTTCGGCGTCACGCCCAGCAGGTCGCGCATCCGCGCCAGGCTGGGCTGCTTGGCGGCGGTCATCCGGGCGGGCAGGTCGTTCAGGGTGATCAGCGACGGCGGGGCGTCCAGCCGCGCCCGCAGCCCCTCGGCCAGGTCCTGGATCGGCGCGACGTCCGAGTGGCCGATATTGATCACCGCGTGCTCGTCGAGGCCGGCGGCGGCCTCGATGGCCCGCACGGCGTCGGAGATGTGCAGCCAGCCCCGGGCGCTGCCGCGATGCACCTCAATGGGTCGGCCCCGCGCCAAGTCGTGGGCGAAACGGATCATCGCCGAGCGGTGGTCACCGAAGTCCTCGTTCTCGTCATAGATCATGAACGGCCGCAGGGTGACCGCGCGCAGGCCGTGCTGGGCGACCTCGTAGTCAACCAGCCGCTCGCCCAGCAGCTTGGTCAGGCCGTAGCGGTTGTTGGGCCGGGGGACCGTGGCGACCTCGTCCATCGGCCCGTCGGTGGGGCCATAGACCTCGGACGTCGAGAAGTAGACCAGCCTGGCGTCGGCGGCCTGGGCCAGCAGGATCACGTTGTTCAGCCCGCCCAGATTGGTGCCGACCGCCAGGCTGGAGGCCTGTTCGCAGGTCACCCGGCTGACCACGGCGGCCAGGGCGAAGATCACGTCCGGCTTCCAGCGCAGGGTGGGGATCAGGTCGGCCGGCTGGTTGATGTCGACCTGCAGGTAGTCCCTGCGCCAGCCGGGCTTGATGTCGGCGCACAGCACCTCCCAGTCCTGGCCGCGCAGGTGGGCCGCCAGGGGCTTGCCGATATTGCCTTCCGATCCGATGACCAGGGCCCGCTTCATCCGACGCTCGCTGACTGTTCTTCGCTGGACGTGTCGGGCGGGTCGTCGCCGAAACCCGACAGGTTGATCACCCGCCGCAGCGCCCCGGATCGTTCGGCGTAGCGGTCGCCGGTGCGGGGGCAGACCAGGTCCTCGCCCAGCACCTCGCCGGCGTGGCTGACCCAGCCGACCCGGCGGGCCGGCACGCCGGCCATCAGGGCGAACGGCGGCACGTCGCGGGTGACGACCGCGCCGGCGGCGATCAGGCACCAGGCGCCCAGGTCGTGGCCGCAGACGATCGTCGCATTGGCCCCGATCGTCGCCCCGCGTCCCACCCGGGTGGACCGGAACTCGGCCTTGCGGTCGATCTCGGCGCGCGGCGTCGCGACATTGGTGAACACGCAGCTGGGGCCGCAGAACACCCCGTCCTCCAGCACGACGCCGGCATAGAGGCTGACATTGTTCTGCACCTTGCAGCGGTCGCCCAGCACCACGCCGGGGCCGATCGCCACGTTCTGGCCGATCACGCAGTCCTGGCCGATCCGGGCCCCGGCCGCGACATGGCTGAACCGCCAGACCCGCGTGCCGGCGCCCAGCAGCGCGCCGGCCTCGACCTCCGCCGAGCGGTGGACCCAGGCGGGCGGACGGACCGAGGGCGTGGCGGCGGTCATCTCAGGCCTTCACGATCTTCGCGGCCAGGGCGGTATCGACCTTGGCGGCGGCGTTGCGGGTGTCGATCACCAGCGGCGTCTCGCGGACCAGCCGCTCATAGTCGAACGCGTCGTGGTCGGTGACGATGATCGCGCAGTCGAAGCCGGCCAACGCGCCGCCGCCGATGTCAACCGACAGCATCAGGGTCTCGCCGACGACCAGTTCGGGGGCCAGCGGATCGTGGTAGCTGACCCGGGCGCCATGGCTGCGCAGGATCTCGATGATGTCGCGGGCCGGGGTCTCGCGGGTGTCGTCTATGTTGCGCTTGTAGGCTACGCCCACCACCAGGATATGGGCGGCGATCGGCGAGCGGCCGCGCGCGGCCAGGGCCTCCAGCGTCTTGTCGACCACCCGCCGGGGCATGGCCCGCGAGATCTCGCCGGCCAGTTCGACCATCTTCAGGCTGGCCCCCTCGGCCCTGGCCCGCCAGGCCAGGTAGAACGGGTCCACCGGAATGCAGTGGCCGCCGACGCCGGGGCCGGGAAAGAACGGCATGTAGCCGAAGGGCTTGGTCTGGGCGGCGTGGATCACCTCCCAGACGTCGATGCCGAGGGCCTCGAAGCTGACCTTGAGCTCGTTGGCCAGGGCGATGTTGACGAACCGGAACACGTTCTCGGTCAGCTTGACCGCCTCGGCGGTGCGCGTGTCGCTGACCGGAACCGTGACGGTGATGGCGTCGTACAGCGCGCAGGCCACGCGGCGCTCGGCCTCGGAGTCGGCGCCGACGATCTTGGGAATCGAGGCGGTGGTGAAGGTGCGGTTGCCGGGATCCTCGCGCTCGGGCGAATAGGCCAGGGCGAAGTCGCGGCCGGCGCGCAGACCCGAGCGCTCCAGGATCGGCTTGAGCACCTCGGCGGTGGCGCCGGGGAAGGTGGTGGACTCCAGCACGACCAACTGGCCTGGTCGCAGCACGGCCGCCAAGGTCTCGGCGGCCTCGACGACGTGGCTCAGGTCGGGGGCGTTGTGCGAGGTGATCGGGGTCGGCACGCAGATCAGCAGGGCGTCGGCGCGGGCCAGGACGTCCGGTGAGGCGGTCACGGCGAAACCCCGTCCGCGCATGGCCGCCACGCGGGCGTTGGTGAAGTGGCTCAGATAGGACGACCCCCGGGACAGGCTGGCCAGGCGCGTCTTGTCCAGGTCGAACCCGATGACGCCGAAGCCCGCCGAGCAGAAGGCCTCCGACAGAGGAAGGCCGACATAGCCCATGCCCACCACGCCGATCACGGCCTCGCGTTGCAGGATCTTCCGGGTCAAGACTTGAAAGTTCGACACCAGATCGTCGTCGCCACGGAATGGAACCGTCGGGATATGAACGTTCATGGGCCCCTCGTGGTCAGGGCGTTCTTATTCGCGATCGACGCGCCCTTCGACATGGCAGGATCGTACGCGGGGAAAGCCTTCCCGCAAAGAGGTTTTGGCCAAGGTATATTCATTACGGAAGTACGTACTTTGTCTGACTATTGGTATTTTCCGCCATAAATACTTTGGCAATGAAAGTGTTCGAACAATGTTATGCGGAATGTTGCGAAATAATGCGTGTGTCCCGACTAGCTTCGAAGTCGATCGAGGTCATGAAGCAATTGCACTTCGACGCGTTCGAGCACGCGCTGCACGCGAACACCTTCATCAATACCCGTCATTGGGGTGTCTCGGGTTTGGCAACATTGGATGAAGTGCCGGATTTCCCTGGTCAGGGGCGGCTCGGCGGTCAGATCGACGAAGCGCGGCTCGCTTCCGGAGGCGATCGGGCCGGCGGAGGTCAGGGTCACCGCCTGCTCGCGCCGCATCAGCTTCTCCGGCCAGGGGCGGACGTCGTCGAACACCAGGGCGCCGGTCTCGCCGACCACCACCAGCTTCTGCTCCTTGACCGGGCTGAGCCAGCTGGCGGCGACATGGGCGTGGAGCCCGCCGGAAAAGCCGAGATCGGCGTGGACCTCGTCGGCGACGCCGGGGGTGACGAACGCCCGCCCGGTGGCCTCGACGCTGACCGGCGCGGCGTCGGCCAGGGCCAGGATCATCGAGACGTCGTGAGGCGCCAGGCTGAGAAAGGCGTTCTCGTGCGTGCGGACCCGGCCAAGGCTGAGCCGCGAGGCGCCGATGTAGCGCAGGGCGCCGATCTCGCCGCGGGCGACGATGGCCGCCAGCGCCTCGAACGCCGGGTGATGGCGCAGCAGATGGCCGACCATGAACACCCGGTCCGAGCGGGCGGCGTCGGCGGCCAGGGCCTCGGCTTCGGCCAGGCTGGAGGCCAGGGGCTTCTCGACGAAGACGTCCTTGCCGTGGTCCAGGGCCAGGCGGCAGAGCGCGGCGTGGGTCGGGGCCGGCGTGGCGATGACCATGGCGTCCAGGCTAGAGTCGTCCAGGGCCTGGGCCTGGGGCAAGGCGGGAACGTTCCAGGCTTCGGCCTGGCTCTGGGCGGCGTCGGCCTCGGTGTCGACCACGGCGCCCAGCACCCCCAGTTCCGCGCAGGTCCGGACCAGGTTGCGGCCCCACGCGCCGCAGCCGACCACGGCGACACGGGTCACATCGGCTCCTTCGGCGGAGCGAGCCAGCTTAGGGTCAGGTGCGTCTCGTCCGCCGCCGCCAGGGCGAAGCCCAGTCGATGATAGAGCCGCTGGGCCGCCAGGTTGTCGCGGGCCACCTGCAGCGTCACCGGCGTTCCAGCGGCGGCGGCCTCGTCCATCAGCGACCGCAGCACCATCTCGCCGATCCCCTGCCCGCGCCGCTCGGGGACCACGGCGATGTCGATCAGGTGCAGGGTGTCCGCGTTCCGGTCCGTGGCCAGCCGTCCGACCGGCTCGCCGCCGACCGTGACGATCTCCAGCCGGGCGCGCGGATAGGCGGCCTGGTAGCCCTGGATCTGGGCGTTGAACTGCTGCTCCATCACCTTGGCCAGCATCTCGGCGGGCAGGGAGATCTGGTCCCAGCCCGGACCGCGGGAAGTGCGGAACAGGGCCAGGCGGAAGGGTGCGTCGGCCTCGGTCTCGGGACGCAGCGCAACGTGGGCCGCCGCCGGAGATAGCACGCTTGCCTCTTGCGGACGTGATGCGCGAAGCTCTTCCCGTCCAGGTGGCGAGATCGTCATACTGGCCGCGCTTCGATTCTGATCCGAGGGATTCCATGGCCGCCCAGTTCGTCGCCCTGACCGCAGACGCCTTCGCGCCTCACCTGGGCGCGTCGTTCAGGGTGGAGGGCGGACGCCACGTGCTGTCCCTGAGCGAGGTGGAGCGGCTGGAGACCCAGCCCGGCCACGGCGATCCGACCTACCAACCGTTCGTGCTGATCTTCAGCGGCCCCCCCGGCGACGTGCTCGCCGAGGGGATGCACACGCTCGCGCGCGAAGGCGGCGCGGACGCGGGCGCCTACGACCTCTACCTGATCCCGGTCCATACGCCCGCGGCGGGACGTCAGGACTACCAGGCGGTGTTCAACTGAAGCCACGCGACACGTCCAAGGCCTAGTTCCGGGAGGGGAAGATCCCCTGCAGGGCGATGCAGATGTTCAGCACCAGGAAGGGCTGGCGGTTTTCGTGCGGCTGGCTGCCGCCGGCGATTCCCAGCGCCTGAGGGGCCATGGGCGCCGCGGGGCTCAGCGTGGTGCTGTACATGTTGAACCCGATCGGCGCGCCGGAGCTGGGCTTGCCGTAGGTCTGCCCGAAGCTGTTGCCCGTCGCCGCCGTGGCCACGTTGGTGTCGCCGGCGTGGGTGGCGTCGGCCTTCAGGAAGTGCAGGTGCTGCGGCATTTCGGTCTGGATCAGGGTGTGGCTGTATTCGCCGACGACCGCGCCCTGGGGATAGCTTGAGCTCAGGTGGGCGGGGACCAGTGTCCGCAGGTCCGGCAGGGCGAAGGTGGTCGTGCCGTTGCCGCCGTAGGTGGTGCCCAGCAGCGAGAACAGGGCCTGGTTCTGCTGGATGGACAGCAGTTGGCCGTTGCACTGGGCCCAGTATTTCGGAGCGAAGTTGAAGGACATGATCCGCAACTCGCCCATGTATGGCGTACCCATGAGTCTTGCTCCTCGTGTTGGTCGCGGGGGTTAGTTGCGAGCGGGGAAAACGCCCTGCAGGGCGATGCAGTAGTTCAGGAACAGGGTCGGCATCATGTTGTTGTGCGGGACCGAACTGCCCGCCAGGCCGATGCTCTGGGCCGGCAGTTGCACGGCCGGCGGCGTCGGGCTGTAGAACAGGCCCCGGGTGGCCGACTGGAAGGTGCCGAAGAAGGCCTGGGCGGGCTGGTTGTTCGCCGCGGCGGTGACTGTGCCGACAACCGTGGTCACCACCGGCGAGTGCGTGTGCATCGGCATCTCGGGCTCGAGCACCGTCACGTTCGGCGCGCCGCCGGTCTGGCCCAGGTCGTAGACCGACAGGCCGGGGCCCGGCTGGTTGCGCCCGATATGGATCGGAATACTGCCCATCAGATTGGGCAGGGCGAAATTGGTGGTGCCGTTGCCGCCATAGGTGGTGCCCAGCAGCGAGAACAGCGCGGTGTTCTGCTGGATCGGCAGGAGCTGGCCATTGCACTGCGCCCAGCCCCTCGGAGCGAAGTTGAAGCCGAAAATGCGGATCTCCGCGACGAATTGATCACTCATCTCTTTGAGTCTCCAAAGGATCTTCGGGCGGGACGCATCAGCTCGGGGACGGATAGACGCCGTAGAGCGAGATGATGAAATTGATGCCCAGATAGGGCTGCATGTTCTCGTGCGGCTGGTTGCCGCCGCTGGGCGTGGTCGATGCGGCCGACAAGGCGACCTGTTCGTTCGCCGCGTTGTACGGCTGGTAGGCGAACAGCACTGTGCCGCCCGGCCCCTGGCTGGAGATCATGGTCTGGGTGGTGGGCGTGCTCGCCGCGCCCGGCGTCGAGGCCGCGTAGAGGGGGTGAGTATGTTGCGGCAACTGCTGGGGCGAGAGGGTGACGGCTTCCACGCCGGTTATCTGGCCGATGATGTAGGTCTGGCCGTTCTTCGAGCCCTGGTGGCTGGGAACCCGGCCCCGCAGGTCGGGCATCCCGAACGTCGACTGCCCGTCGCCGCCATAGGTGGTGCCGATCAGATTGAACAGCGTGTCGTTCTCGGAGATCGACATCAGCTGCCCGTCGCACATCGCCCAACCGAGCGGCGGGAAGTTGCCCCCGAACATGCGGATCTCACCAACATAAGGCTCGGCCATGGCTGTTTCCCTCGCTCCCAAAGGTCTTTTTAAGCGCAAGTCTTAGGCGCGCGACAAGGTGACTAAACCTTAAGTCGTGGTTGTTTCTTGACCTTGATTAAGAACAGCCGCCCCCGCCTTGCGATTGTCCCTGTCGTAACTCACTATCCTGAGCTGCACAACAGATAGTCGAACATTGTTCGCCGATCCGCGTATGTCTACTTGTGCGCCCCTAAACTCCCCGTTAAGGTTGCGTTCGCGTTCAACTAAAGCAAGGGGGGAGTCAAATGCGCAATTTATGCGCTCGCATGCGCGACTTTCCGTCTTCGCATCGCGCGACGGCCGGCCGCGCCGCCGCTCCCACGGCCTCTCGCACTGCGTCCATTTCATGCGGGGCGCGCGCCCCGAGGGCGTCCCGCTCGCGTCAGCCGACGCGCGGTTTCGCCAAGGCAAAGGACTGATCCATGCCGTTCTCTGGCCAACTGTGGTACATGACCGAAGGCGGCGACGCCGACACGCGCCTCGTCCGCATCAATGACGACGGCACCACCAGCACAGTCGTCATCGACAACGGCGGAGCCGGCACGGGCGACGACAAGCTGCCCAGCTCGTTCACCTCCGACATCGGCGTGGACACGGCGGCGGGCTTCTATTTCGCTATCGCCAGCAGTTCGGCCGACAACAACGCCGTCCTGGTGCGCGGCGTGATCGGCAGTTCCGCGGCCCCGACCGTCGTGGTCAGCACGATCCCGACCGCCACCCTGGTCAACACGATCGAGGTCGATCCGTTCACCCGCAAGATCTACGTCGGCTCCCAGGACGGCGCGGGGACGCCGAACGGCGCCATCACCGGCATCCGGGTGTATAGCTACGACGCCGCCGGAAACATCACCGACAACGGCTTCCTCGTCACCGCGAACACCGACGACAGGGGCGACGTCAGCGGCTTCAAGGTTCTCGATCCCCAGGATTTCGCGCTCGATCGTACGATCACCGCGGGCGGCCGGCTGTTCTACAGCGAAAGGGTCGACGGCCTGACGTACGGGCTGTTCCGCCTGGATCTCAACACCCCGACCCTCGCCACCGACATGCTCGCCGCCAACCTGTTCCCGTCGGACGGCAGCAACGGCCAGATCATCGACCTCGAGGTCGACGAGAGCAACCACAAGCTCTATTTCACGACCCGTTCGCTGGCCCCGTCGGGCGGCGGCAGCGACTACGACGCGAACGACAACGCGATCTGGTACATCGACGCCAGCGCGTCAGGCGCCACCCCCACCCGGGTGACGCTGACCGGCCTGCCGGGCGGCAACGCCTACTACGGCGGCGACATGACGTTCGACCAGTCGACGCGCCAGCTCTATGTCGAGAGCGAAGAGACCATCAACAACAACGACGACGTGATCTACGTCTTCCAGCTGAACGCCGCCGGCACCTCGGCCAGCCTGATCCGCACGATCACGCCTTCGCCCGCCTTCGGCGCCGGCACCGGCTCCAACATCGAGGGGATGACCTTCACGGACCTCGTGGCCCTGTCCGTCGCCGGCACGGCAACGGCCATGAACGAGCAGCAGGCGGCCGCGACCACCGTGCTGTCCGGCGCGCCGACCATCACCGACACCGACGGCGACCACCTGGCCAGCGCCACGGTGCAGATCACCGGCGGCACGTTCTCGTCCAACGAGGCCAGCACCGCCGACGACCATCTGGGCTACGGCGCCGGCAAGCAGATCGCCGGCCCGATCGCGGGCACCAACATCACGGTCGCCTGGAACGCCGCGACCGAGACCCTCAGCCTGACCGGCTACGACACCATCGCCAACTACCAGGCGGTGCTGGCGGCCATCACCTACTGGACCACGGGCGACAACCCGACGAACTATGGCGCCAACACCAGCCGTACCGTCACCTGGACCGTCAGCGACGGCACGCCGGGCGTGCTGGCCGGGTCGGTCAACAGCGGCACGACCACGATCAACATCGCGGCGGTCAATGACGCGCCGGTCAATGGCACGGTCTCCAGCGCCACGGGCAACGAAGCGACCAACATCGCCGTCACCGGCCTGCAGGTCAGCGATGTCGACGCCAATCCCGCGTCGGCCGTCGTCACGGTCACCCTCGGCGTGACCAAAGGCGTGCTGACGTTGCGGACGGACGTCGCGAGCGGCCTGGTGTCCGGCGACATCGTCGGCAACGGCGCCGGCTCGGTGACCATCACAGCCACGATCAACAAGATCAACACCACCCTGGCGGCCAGCAACGGCCTGGTGTTCCTGGGCAATGTCGGCGTCAGCGGCACGGACACCCTGACGGTGGTGACCAGCGACGGCGGGGCCGCCGGCTCGGGCGGCGTGCTGAGCGACACCGACGGCTACACCATCACCATCATCGGGGTGAACGACGCTCCGGTCGTGGCCGGCGACGGGACCGAAGCCCTCGCCGCGACCAACGAAGAGGTCGCTAACGCGGCCCTGACCAATACGGTCTCGACCCTGTTCAGCGGCCAGTACAGTGACGCCGACACCGACGCCTTCGCCGGGGTGGCCGTGACCGCCAACGGCTCCGCGGCCGGCACGGGCCAATGGCAGTACTATAACGGCTCGACCTGGGTGAACATCGGCGCGGCCTCGACGGCGGCGGCGGTGACGATCGCCGCCAGCGCGCCGATCCGCTTCCTGCCCGCCACCGACTTCAACGGCCCGGCCCCGACCCTGACGGTCAAGCTGGTCGACGCGTCGGGCGGCGCCCTGACCAACGGCGCCGTCGTCGACACCACCACTAGCGGCGGTTCGACGCCCTACAGCACCGGCACGGTGGTGCTGAGCCACGCGGTCACCGCGGTCAACGATGCGCCCACCGTCACCGGCGGCTCGGCCGTCAGCCTGACCACCATCGGCGAAGATTCCGCGCCCGGAGCCGGCCAGACGATCTTGTCGCTGTTCGCCACCGCCGGCCACTTCTCCGACGCCAAGGATCAGGTGTCCGGCGGCTCCTCGGCCAACGCCTTCACCGGCGTGGCCGTGACGGCCAATGCGGCGACCGCGGCCCAGGGCGTCTACCAGTATTTCGACGCCGGGACCTGGCACGACCTGCCGGCGGTCTCGACCGCCGTCGCCTTCGTCCTGGACGCCAGCACGCTGGTGCGCTTCGTGCCGGCGGCCGACTATTCGGGCACGGCCCCGGCCCTGACCGTCTCGATGATCGAGGACTCGTCCGGCGCGGTGACCACCGGCGCGACCGCCGACCTGACCACGACCGGCGGCTCCACGCCCTACAGCGCGGCCCTGACCCTGAACGTCGTGGTCACCCCGACCAACGACGCGCCCGTGGCCAGTGGTTCGGCCACCCTGACGGCGGTCAACGAAGACACCGCCGCCCCGTCGGGTCAGACGGTCTCGACCCTGTTCGGCTCCCATTTCAGCGACGCCGACTCCGACGCCCTGGCCGGGGTGGCGATCACCGGCAACGCCGCGACGAGCCAAGGGGTCTGGCAGTACTTCAACGGCGCCTGGACCACGATCGGTTCGCCCAGCGAGTCCACGGCCCTGGTCCTGGCGGCGGGCACGCTGCTGCGCTTCCTGCCGGCCGCCAATTTCAATGGCGCGGTCCCGGCCCTCACCGCCTATCTGATCGACAACTCCGGCGGCGCGGTGACCACCGGCGCGCCGCTGGACGTCAGCGTCAACGGCGGCCAGACCCGCTTCAGCGACGCCAGTATCGACCTGACCACCAGCATCACGGCCGTGAACGACACGCCGGTCGTGCCGGCCAGCGCCACCACGGTCGGCGCCACCGAACAGACGGCGGCCGTCCTGCTGGGCTCGCTCACGGTCTCCGACGTCGATCTCGACGCTCGCAACGGCGGCAACGGCGACTACAGCGGCGCCAGTTTCACGGTGCAGCGCGCCTCGGCCAACGCTGCCGACACCTTCGGCTTCGGCTCGGGCGGGCTGTTCACGGTCAGCGGAAGCAATCTGCAGGTCGGCGGCCTGACCTTCGCCACCTTCACCAGCGTCGGCGGCGTGCTGACGATCACCTTCGACAGCTCGGCCACCGCGGCGACCACCGCGGTGGTCAACGATGTCATCGACCACATCAGCTACACCAACACCAGCGATGCGCCGCCCGCCAGCGTGACGCTGAACTACACGCTGGACGACGGCGCGCCGGGCGGCGGGCAGGGCGCGGGCGGCGTGGCCACGGCCGGCGGCTCGGTGCTGGTCAACATCACCAAAGTCGACGACGCCTACACCGGCGGCGCCAGCATCGTCGGCACGGCGGCCGAGGACCAGGTCCTGACCGCCGTCTCGACCCTGGCCGACGTCGATGGCCTCGGTCCGTTGCAATACCGGTGGCAGTCCAACCCCGGCAGCGGCTTCGTCGATGTCGGCGGCAACCAGTCGACCTACACCTTGGGCGATGGCGACATCGGCGCCACGGTGCGGGTGATCATCAGCTACACCGACGGCGGCGGCACGGTGGAAACGGCGACCAGCGCGGCGACCGCGACCGTCACCGCCGTCAACGACGCCCCCACCGGCGGAGCCTCGATCACCGGCGTGGCCACCGAGAACCAGGTGCTGACGGCCGACACCTCGACCCTGGCGGACCCCGATACTCTGGGCCCGCTGCACTATGACTGGCAGCGCAACAGCGGATCGGGCTTCGTCAGCATCGGCGCGGCCGACCAGGCGACCTACACCCTGGGCGACGCCGACGTGGGCGGCACGGTCCGCGTCGTGGTCAGCTACATCGACGGCCAGGGCTTCGCCAACAGCGTGACCAGCTCGGCCAGCGCGGCCATCGCCGGGGTCAACGACCCGCATACCGGTATTGCGTCGATCACCGGCACTGTGGCCGAAGACCAGGTCATTACCGCCGTCTCGACCCTGGCCGACATCGACGGTCTGGGGCCGCTGCACTATCAGTGGCAACTCGACACCGGTGGCGGTTTCTCCAATATCGGCTTCGATCAGGCGACCTACACGCTCATTGACGCCGACGTCGGCGGCGCGGTGCGCGTGGTGATCAGCTACACGGACGGTCAAGGCTTTGCCGAGTCGGCGACCAGCGCCGCCATCGCCGTGGCCAACGTCAACGACGCCCCGACCGGCGTGGTGACCGTCACCGGCACGCCGACCGAGAACCAGGTGGTGACCGCCAACACCGCCGCCCTGGCCGACGTCGATGGCCTGGGCGTGCTGACCTACCATTGGCAGCGCAACACCGGCTCCGGCTATGTCGACATCGCCGGGGCGGCCAACCAGGCGACCTATACCCTGGGCGACGCCGACGTGGGCGGCACGGTCCGGGTGAGGATCACCTATACCGACGGCCACGCCACGGCCGAGACCGTGTTCAGCACCGCCACCGCGGCCATCGCCGGGGTCAACGACCCGCACACCGGCGGCGCCTCGGTCACCGGCACGCCGACCGAGAACCAGGTCCTGACCGCCGTCTCGACCCTGGCTGACGTCGATGGCCTGGGCACGCTGCACTACCAGTGGCAGCACAACGTCGGCTCGGGCTTCGTCAACATCGTCGGCGCCGCGGACCAGGCGACCTACACCCTGGGCGACGGCGACGTCGGCGGGGTGGTCCGGGTGGTGGTCAGCTACACCGACGGCCAGGGCTTCGCCGAGTCTGCGACCAGCGCCTCCACGGCGTCGATCTCCAACGTCAACGACGCTCCGACCGGCGGCGTGGCGGTCACCGGCACGACCACCGAGAACCAGGTGCTGACGGCCAACACCGCGACCCTGGCCGACGTCGACGGCCTGGGGACGCTGCATTACCAGTGGCAGCACAACGTCGGCTCGGGCTTCGTCAACATCGTCGGCGCGGCCGACCAGGCGACCTACACCCTGGGTGACGGCGACGTGGGCGGCACGGTCCGGGTGGTGGTCAGCTATGTCGACGGCCAGGGCACGGCCGAGGCCGTGACCTCGTCGGCCAGCCCGGCCATCGCCGGGGTCAACGACCCGCACACCGGCGGCGCCTCGGTCACCGGCACGCCGACCGAGAACCAGGTCCTGACCGCCGTCTCGACCCTGGCCGACGTCGATGGCCTGGGCACGCTGCACTACCAGTGGCAGCACAACGTCGGCTCGGGCTTCGTCAACATCGTCGGCGCCGCGGACCAGGCGACCTACACCCTGGGCGACGCCGACGTCGGCGGGGTGGTCCGGGTGGTGATCAGCTACACCGACAACCAGGGCTTCGCCGAGTCGGCGACCAGCGCCTCGACGCCGGCGATCGCCAACGTCAACGACCCGCACACCGGCGCAGTCGCGATCACCGGCGCGACGAACGAAAACCAGGTCCTGACCGCCGACACCTCGACCCTGGCCGACGCCGACGGGCTGGGCGTGCTGCACTACCAATGGCAGCGCGACAGCGGCTCCGGCTTCGTTAATGTCGGGGCCGACCAGTCGACCTATATGCTGGCGGCCGCCGACGTCGGCGCCGTCGTCCGGGTGGTGACCTCCTATGTGGATGGTCAGGGCACGGCCGAGTCCGCGACCAGCGCGGCCACGGCGACGATCCTGCCCGCCAATGGTCCCCATACCGGCGGGGTCAGCGTCACCGGCGCGGCGACGGAGGACCAGGTCCTGACCGCCAACACCTCCAGCCTGGCCGACCCCGGCGGCCTGGGCGCGTTCCACTACCAGTGGCAGCGCAGCACGGTCTCGTCGGGCTATGTCAATGTCGGGACCGACCAGGCGACCTACGCCCTGGGCGACGCCGACGTCGGCTCGCAGATCCGCGTGGTCGTCAGCTATACCGACGGCCAGGGCGTGTTCGAGAGCGAGACCAGCGGTCCGACCGCGGCCGTGGCCAATGTCAACGACGCGCCCACCGGCGCGGTGACCATCACCGGTACGGTCGCCGAAGACCAGGTGCTGACGGCCTCGTCCAGCCTGGCGGATGCGGACGGCCTGGGCGCGCTGCACTATCAATGGCAGCGCGACACGGGTTCGGGCTATGTCAATGTCGGGAGCGACCAGACAACCTACGCGCTGGGCGACGCCGACGTCGGCGGGACGGTCCGCGTGGTGGTCAGCTATACCGACGGCCACGGCACGCCGGAAAGCAAGACCAGCGCCTCTACCGCCGTGGTGGCCAATATCAACGACGCGCCCACCGCCGCCAACGACGCCGGCGCGGTGGCCCAACGCCTGACGGTCACGGGCTCGGTCCGCGCCAACGACGCCGATGTCGACAACGCCCTCGCGACGCTGACGGTGACCAATGTCGCCTACAACGCCACCCACGTGGACCAGGCCGTCGTCTCGGGCGGCACGGTGGTGAACGGCGCCAACGGCAAGCTGACGATCAATCCGGATGGCGCCTACAGCTACGTGGCCGACCATGAGGGACTGGTCGTCGGCCAGGTGGTGACCGACACCTTCGACTATACGATCAAGGACCCCTCCGGGGCGTCAGCGACGGCCCAGCTGACCGTGACGGTCACCGGCTCGGCCACCGGCGACGCCAATGCCAACATCCTGATCAGCGACGGTTCGGCCCATACCCTGACCGGACGCGGCGGCGCCGACACCCTGACCGGTGGCGGCGGGGCGGACGTGTTCGGCTACGAGGCCATCGGCGACAGCACCATCGCGGCCTTCGACACGATCACCGACTTCACCCATGGCGCGGACACGCTGCAGCTGACCCCGCTGATCACCGGCACGACCAAGCTGACCCTGACCACCGACGGGACGGACAAGATCCTGTCCATCGACCTGGACGGGGACGGCGCGGCCGAGGGCCAGATCAAGACGCTGGGCCAGGGGCTGGAAGTGACCGATATCGTCACCGGCGTGGCCGGCTTCGGCTTCACGATCAACGGCTCGACGGGCGCCGACACCCTGACCGGCGGCTCGGGGGGCGACATCATCAATGGCGGCGGCGGCGCGGACTCGATCCGCGGCGGCGGCGGCGGCGATACCCTCGCCGGCGGGGCCGGAGTCGACACCTTCCTCGTCGGCGCCGGCGACTCGACCATCCTGCACTGGGACACGATCACCGATTTCGCGACGGGCGAGGACAAGCTGGACATCTCGGCCGTCGACGCCGGCACGGTGGCGATCGCCCGCTTCGGCTCCAGCACCTTCGTCTATTTCGGCTCGGGCTCGGGCGCCGGCGTCGTGCGGATCACAGGCGACATCAAGACGTCCGACCTGATCGTCAGCGGCGCCGTCCATGGCTATACGCTGTACGCCGGCAGCGGCGTCGAGACTCTGACGGGCACGGCGGGGGCCGACGTCCTGGTCGGCGGCTCGGGGACCACCACCCTGAACGGCGGCGGCGGAGCCGACATCCTCTACGGCGGGTCCGGGACCGACACCTTCCAGTACACGGCGATCTCGCAGTCCAACTTCGCGAGCTACGACGTGATCTTCGGCTTCGACTCCGGCCACGACAAGCTCGACATCTCGGCGATCGACGGCGGCAAGATCACCATCGCGCGCTACGAGGGAACGACCTTCGTCTATTCGGCGCCGGACGGCGGCGGCGCCAACCAGGCCGTGGTCGCGGTGTCGGGGACCTCGCTGAAGGTCACCGACCTGGTCACCAGCGGCGGGGCGGGCCAAGCCTTCGTCCTGGTGGGCGACGGCGCCAGCCACAATGTCGCGGACACCCTGGTCGGCGGCGGCGGGGCCGACATCCTCTACGGCCTGGACGGCAACGACATCCTGACCGGCGCGGGCGGGGCCGACTTCATGCTGGGCGGCGCCGGGGCGGACACCTTCGTCTACACCTCGGCCGCCGAAAGCTCGCCGATCGCCACGGACCTGATCTTCGACTTCAGTTCCGCCCAGGCCGATAAACTGGACCTGAGCGGCATCGACGCCAATTCCGGCACGGGCGCCAACGACGCCTTCTCGGTCGTGACCAGCTTCTCCGGCGTGGCGGGCCAGCTGATCATCGCCGCGCCGGACAGCTCGGGCTACTACCATGTCTCCGGCGACGTGAATGGCGACGGCGTAGCCGATTTCGTGATCGCCCTCAGCGTGACCGGCACGCTCACCTCGGCCGACATCCTGCTGTAGGGAGCGGGCGGCCAGATCATTCTCGAGATTGATCTGGCCGCGCCTCGACGTCGCCGCTTGCCGCGGGGGCCAGCCACCGAAGGCCGGCCCTGTCGTTTGCCTTCACCTGGCCTGGCTCATCACCGCGATCATTCCCGCTGTCCGGGCCCTGACCTCCGGCGAGGCCAGGCAACTGGCGACAGCCTCGTAGCCCGACGCGCCGGGATAGGGGGCGACGCGGATCGGCGGGGCGTGGTTGGCCGGACAATGGAGGACGGTCTCGCCGATCCCGAGGGCGGCCAGATCAAGGATCGCGCTGGACCGCGTCAACAGGAACACCGGCCGCGCGTCCGGGCCGCGCCGGCGCAGCCAGGCGACCAGCGCCGCCTGGGTAGAAGCGTCCAGCCCCTGTTCGGGCATGTCGATCACCAGGGCGGCGGTGGTCTCGGCCTCCAGCACGGCCAGCAGCGCCAGCAGGTCGTCGGACGGCGTGGCGCCGTCCTCGACCAGCCAGGCCCGCGTCCGGTCGACCCGCGCGGCCAGGGCGGGATCGGCGTCGAGGCTCGCGCGGACCGCCGCGCCGCCATCGGCCGTCCGGTCCAGGCCCAGGAAGACCGCGCCAAGCAGGGCCTCGGCCAGGCTCAGGGCCAGCCGCGTCTTGCCGCTGCCCAGCGGGCCGGTGATGTAGGTCAGGGGCGGGATGTCGCTCAGGACGAACGGCTCGCCGCCCCAGGGCCAGGGCAGGTCGAAGGCGACGCTGGGACAGGCGGCCGCCGCCAGCAGCCCCGCCAGGTCCTCGGCGTCGGGGGCTTGGCCGCGCGCCAGGCCGGCGCGTAGCGCACGAACCTTTTCGACCTGGCCGGCCAGCTGGCGGCCCTGCCGCTCCAGCCTGGCCTGGTGCGCGGCCAGGGCCGGCTCCAGGGCCAGCGTGTCGCCGCTCAGCACCTGAGCCACCTGGGCCAGGCTGAGGCCCAGAGCGCGCAGGGCCACGACCTGACCGGCTCGCACCATTTCGTCGGGCCCATAGGCCCGCCAGCCGGCCGCGGTGCGCCCGGGCGCGACCAGGCCGCGCTGCTCATAGAGCCGCAGGGCCTTGGCCGAGACGCCCAGCCGCCGGGCGGCCTCGGAGGGGCTCAGGAAACGGACGGAAGGACGCACGGAATCACCTCGTTGGCGGCTGACCGTCGTGCTTATCGAGGCGGACCCAGGGGCCGGGTCAATGGGCGTTCCGTTCGAATCTCGTGCTAATCGGTCTGAACCTTGATGGAGCCGACGCGCCCGATGACCTGCAAGACGCCGCTGCAAGCCCTGATCCTCCTGGCCGCGCTCTGCCTGGCGCCGGCCCTGGCCGCGGCCGGGCCCCGCGTGACGATCCCGCTGGCGACCTGGACCTTCGCCAAGGGCGACTCCACGACGGCCCAGGCCCCCGCCTTCGACGACCGCGCCTGGGAGAGGGTGCGCCTGCCCCACACCTACAACGCCGCCGACGGGGCCGACGGCGGCGGCTATTATCGCGGACCGGCCTGGTATCGGACCCGCCTGGTCGCCCCGGCCCGCAAGGCCGGCCAGCGAGCTTTCCTGGAGTTCGACGGCGCGGCCCTGGTCTCGGAGGTCTGGGTCAACGGCCATCCCGTGGGACGCCACGCCGGCGGCTATGCCGGCTTTCGCTTCGACGTCAGCGACAGGATCGTCGCCGGCTCTAACCTGGTGGCGGTGCGGGTCGACAACGCCAGCCACAAGGACGTCGCGCCGCTGGGCGGCGACTTCACGGTGTTCGGCGGCCTCTACCGGCCCGCCCGCCTCGTCATGACTGACGCGGTGCACGTCGACATGCTCGACCACGGCGGCCCGGGCGTCTACGCCACGCCCTCGGCGGTCAGCGCCGACGGCGCCGACCTGTCGGTGCTGGTCCGGGTGCGCAACGACCAGGCCGCGCCCGCCCGCGTCGCCGTACGCTCGCGCCTGCTGGACGCGAACGGCAAGACGGTGGCGACCTTGTCGGGCTCCGTGGAGGTCGCGCCTGGAGCCGTCGCGCCCGCCAGCCTGACGACCCGCGTGACCGCGCCGCGCCTGTGGCGAGGACGGGCCGACCCCTATCTGTACCGGCTGGTGACCTCGGTCGGCGACGACACGGTGACCGTGCCGGTCGGCTTCCGCGCGATCGCCGTCGACCCCGCGCGCGGCTTGCTGCTGAACGGCCAGCCCTACGGCGTGCACGGGGTGAACCTGTTCCATGGCGGGCGGCCGGCCAGGGGCCTGGCGGTCGGCGACGCCGAGATCGACGCGGACTTCGCCATCCTACGCGACCTGGGCGCGACCGGCCTGCGCTTCGTGCACTTCCAGCACCCGCGCCGGGCTTATGAGAACGCCGACCGCGACGGCTTCCTGGTGTGGACCGAGATCCCGCTCAACAGCGTCGCCGACGATGGTCCCGCCTTCGCCACCAACGCCGCCGAGCAGCTGCGCGAGCTGATCCGCCAGAACTACAACCATCCCTCGGTGGTGACCTGGGGCCTGGCCAACGAGCTCTACCGGTCCGACGCGGCGACCGCGAAACTGCTGTCGGGCCTGCAGGCCGTGGCCAAGGCCGAGGACCCGTCGCGCCCGACGGTGCTGGCCGACTGCTGCAAGCCCGAGACCGATCCCCAGGCCCTGCACACCGACCTGATCGGCCAGAACCGCTATTTCGGCTGGTACGACGGCAAGCCCGAGGACATCGGCCCCTGGGTGGAGGCGGTCCACGCCAAGAGCCCCGACCGGCCGCTGGCGATCAGCGAATACGGCGCCGGGGCCAGCGTCCTGCAGCAGGAAGACCCGCCGCGCCGCCCGGTCGCCAAGAGCCGGTGGCATCCCGAGCAATACCAGGCCCTGTTCCACGAGACCTATTGGCGGGCTCTGCGCGACAAGCCGTGGCTGTGGGGGACCTTCGTCTGGGTCGGCTTCGACCTGGCGTCCGACGGCCGGGACGAGGGCGACCGTCCGGGGATCAACGACAAGGGCCTGGTCACCTACGACCGCAAGGTCCGCAAGGACGCCTACTATTGGTACCGCGCCAACTGGACGACGGCGCCGATGGCCTACATCACCAGCCGCCGGGCGGTGGTCCGCGACACGGCGGCGGTGACGGTGAAGGTCTACGCCAATGTCCCCGCCGTCTCGCTACGCCTCAACGGGCGGGACCTGGGACGCGCGCCGGTGGTCGACCATGTGGCGACCTGGCCGGTGACGCTGGCGCCGGGCGTCAACCGGATCGAGGTCGAGGGCGGCGGAGCGCGGGACGCGGTGACGTGGACGCTTGCCGCGTCGAAAGTGGAATAGATTAGGCCATGTCATCCCGGACGTAGCGAAGCGAAGATCCGGGACCGCCGGAAGCGCCGAGTTCACGCGTCGGTCCCGGATCTTCGCGCGGCGCGCTCGTCCGGGATGACAATGGTCTTTGACCAACTTCAGCTTAAGAAAGCCGCTTCGCCTAGGCGAACACCACCGTCTTGGCGCCGGCGATCAGCACACGGTGCTCGACGTGCCAGGTCACAGCGCGGGCCAGCACGGTGCATTCGACGTCGCGGCCCAGGGTGACCAGATCGTCGGGGGTGTGACTGTGGTCCACCCGGTGGACGCCCTGCTCGATGATCGGGCCCTCGTCGAGGTCGGTGGTCACGTAGTGGGCCGTGGCGCCGATGATCTTCACCCCGCGCTCGAAGGCCTGGTGGTAGGGCTTGGCGCCCTTGAAGCTGGGCAGGAACGAGTGGTGGATGTTGATGCACTTGCCCGACAGTCGCGCGCACAGGGCCGGCGACAGGATCTGCATGTAGCGGGCCAACACCACCAGGTCGACGTCCAGGTCGTCGACCAGCTTGAGGAACGCCTCCTCCTGCTCGGCCTTGTTGGCCTTCGTCGTGGGCAGGTGGAAATAGGGCAGGCCGCTCCATTCGGTGAACGAGCGCATGTCCTCGTGGTTCGACACCACGCCGACGATCTCGACCGGCAGCAGGCCGGCCCGCCAGCGGTGCAGCAGGTCGAACAGGCAGTGGCCGAACTTCGACACCGCGATCAGCACCTTGGGCTTGGCGCCCGCGTCGTGCAGGGCCCAGGTCATGCCGAAGCGCTTGGCGATCAGCTCGAAGCCGCGGCGCAGGTCGTCGATCCCCGGCATGTCGCCGTCGGGACGGAACACGGTGCGCATGTAGAACTGGTCGGCCAGGCCGTCGTTGAAGTGGCTGCTCTCGACGATCGAGGCGTCGTTGTCGGCCAGGAAGCCGGACACGGCGGCGACCACGCCCTTACGGTCGGGGCATTGCAGGATCAGGATGTAGCGGTCGGCGGCGGTCTGGGCGTCCATGGCAGGGGTCGTAGTCGACCTGGGCCGCACGGCCAAGCCGCATTGTTCTGACAGGGCTTTTACAAAAGCACGCCTCGACGAAAACGGGCCGCGACCGCCGACACGGTCGCGACCCGCTCCAGGCCGGTCGAAGGGGATAGACCGGCTGGAACCCTAGAACTTCACCGCCAGCGAGACGCTGTAGTTGCGGTCGGGCTGGGTGTAGGCGTCCTTGACGGCGGAGTTGTCGGCCAGGCCGCGCACGTCGCTCCACCAGGCGTAGGTCTGGCCGGTGATGTTGAACACGCCGCCGCGCAGGGTGACGTTGTCGGTCAGGTTCCAGTAGGCGGTCAGGTCGAGCACGGTGAAGGCCTTGGGCATCCAGCAGTAGTCCGAACCGGTCTGGGTGCGCGGCGCACCGTTGACGACCACCGTCGTGCTGCAGCTGACGCCCGAGCGGCCGGTCGACTCCTTGGCCGAGCGCACGGCGTTCAGTGCGCCGCCGAACCGGCCGGCCGGGTCGCGGTACGACAGGCCCGCCGCTAACTTGACGGGATCGACCGAGGTCAGCGGGACCTTGCGGCCGTTGTTTTCCGAATTGCCGCGGGCGTAGGAGGCCGCGCCCTGCAGGGTGAAACCGCCGCCCAGCTCGGCGGCGAACCGGGCCTCGGCGCCGGTGATCTCGGCCTTGGACTGGTTGATGTACTGGTAGACGGCCGGGTCGGTGGCGGTGAAGGTTCCACGCACCTGCACCTGCTCGATGAAGTCGTCGTACTGGCCGTTGAAGCCGGTGACGCTGGCGTTCCAGGTCGGGCGGTTCAGGCGCAGGCCCAGCTCGAAGGTCCGGCTGGTCTCGGGCTTCAGGTCGGGGTTGGAGATCGACCTGTAGTTCGAGGCCAGGTTGGCGAAGCCGTTGTTGACCTGGGACGGCGAGGGGGCCTTGAAGCCGGCGGCGGCGTTGGCGAACACGGTCACCAGGTCGGTGGCCTTCCACACCAGGCCCAGCTTGGGCGAGACGTGGCTTTCGCTCTGGCTGGCCGGGACATTGGCGGTGAACAGGGCGTCCCGCTTGGGCTCCAGCCTGTAGTAGTCGAAGCGCACGGCTGGATAGACGGTCACCGGGCCCACGGCGATCTCGTCCTGCGCATAGGCCCCGGCCAGGGTGTAGTCGGTGGTCGGGAAGGCGCGGGTGGGGAAGGTCTCGCCGGCCGGCGGGATCGTGCCGTCGCGCACGCCCTCCTGGCGGGTGAGCGAGGCGTCGCCGCCCCAGACGACCTTGTGGGTCACGCCGCCGATCGTCGCCTGGCTGTGCAGCTCCAGCGCCGCGCCGAACACCTCGTTGTCGAAGGTGGCGTCGCGGGTGCGATCGGCGGCGGTGTTGCGGTCCTCGGCCGAATACTGCCGGGTGGTGCTGTCCTGGTAGTAGAGCGTCGTCGTGGCCGACCGGATCAGGCCCTGGCCGTCGGCGAAGCGGTGGTCGAGGCTGACGCGGTCGCGCTTGATCTTGTCCCAGGCGGTCAGGCCCAGCACGCTGGTCGCGGCCAGGGGCGGCTTGGCGATGGCGCTCAGCACCGTCCAGTCGGTGTCGCGGTCCAGATGGTCGTAGGTCAGCCGCAAGCGGTTCTGGTCGTTCAGGGTGTAGACCACCCGCCCCAGGACGGCGTTGGACCGGTTGTCCTCGGGGTTGGCGGTGGTGCGGTCGGTGTTGGCCGCGTCGTTGGTCCCGGCGGTCTTCTGGCCCTCGCCGTCGCGGCGGGTATAGGCGACCATGGCCTCCCAGGCCCCAGACTGGCCGGCGGCCGTCAGGCTTTCGCTCCAGCTCGCGTCGGCCGAGGCGTAGCCGACGCGGCCGCGCAGGCTGAACGCCTTGCCGGCCTTCAGCAGGTCGGACGGGTCCTTGGTGAAGTAGTTGACCGAGCCGGCCAGGCCGTCGCTGCCATAGAGGGCCGAGGCCGGGCCGCGCACGATCTCGACCGACTTGAGGGTGTCGAGGTCGACATAGTCGCCGCGCCCCATGTTCTGGGCCCCGAAGGCGTAGCCATCCGGCACGCGCACGCCGTCCACCAGGATCAGGACGCGGTTGCCTTCCAGGCCGCGGATGTTGAAGCCGGCGTTGCCGTCGCGGCCGGTCGAGGCCCCGGCGGCGGTGAAGCGGGCCGGCGCGCTGCGCACCGAGACGCCGGGCTCGAAGCGGATCAGGTCCTTGATGTCCTTGACCAGGCCGTCCTCGATGTCCTGGTCGGAGATGACGCTGGCGGTCACCGGGGCGTCCTGCAGCTTGGTCTCCGAACGGGTGGCGGTGACGGTCACCCTGTCCAGCTCGACGGCCGCGTCGGCGGCGGTGGAGGCGGCGTCGGCCGCGTCGGCCGCCCGGGCGCAGAGCAGGGCCATGGCCGAGACGGCGGCGAAGCTGGCGAGCTTGAGGCGAGACATCGAGGACCCCCGGGGTCTGATACATGCGAACCATTCGCATCTGTTGGCGGAGGACCTACGAGCGTCGGATCACTCGGTCAAGCTAAATGCAATTGATTCTCAGAATCATTCCTATTAGAGCCGAAGGCGACGCTTCATCGGGATCCGGAGACTTTCAGCCATGCGCCGCTCGCCCTCGTTCGCAGCCTTCCTGGCCGGGGTCGCCTTCACGGGCGTCCTGGCCGGCGCGGCCCAGGCCCATTCGCCCTACCTGCTGCCCAGCGCCTTCGACGTCACCGACCGCAAGCTGGTGACCGTGCAGGGCTCGTTCACCGAAAGCTTCTTCAGTCCCGAGGTGGTGATGAAGTCCGACGCCTGGGCGGTGGTCGGGCCGGATGGCGCGCGCAAGCCGCTGACCGCCACCAACCTGCGCGAGCTGGCCCTGGTCGAGGTCGCGACCGAACAGCCCGGCACCTATCGGATCACCACCGGCCAGCGCACCGGCCGCACCGCCAAGGCCGTGCTGGTCAAGGGCGACTGGGTGTTCCTGGAAGATCCCGCCAAGGCCCCGGCCGGGACCACGCCCGTCGACATGCAGAGCCTGACCCTGGCCGACGTCTATGTGACCCGCGGCGCGCCCAGCACGGCCGCCCTGGCCCCGATCGGCAAGGGTCTGGAGTTCGTCGCCGTCACCCATCCCAGCAGCATCTTCACCGGCCAGGAGGCCCAGTTCACGGTGCTGTTCGACGGCAAGCCGGTGGCCGGGCAGGCGATCACCCTGCACGCCGGCGACGACCGCTACGCCGACGCCAAGACCCCGCCGGTCACCCTGACCAGCGACGACCAGGGCCGGTTCACGGTCAAGGTCGCCCGCTCGGGCGTCTACCAGATCCAGGCTCGCTACCGGGTGGCCCCGACCGCCGCCGACGCGACCGGCCGCTCCTACACCTACGCCCTGACCTTCGAATCCCTGCGCTGAGAAAGATCCGTCCGATGACCCGCAAGATCGCCCTCCTGGCCGCCGCCGCCTCACTCTGTGTCGCCTCCCCGGCTTTCGCCGCCTCGCACGCCCGCGACACCTTCATCAAGGAGCAGGACCTCAACGGCGACGGCTCGGTCAGCAAGGATGAGTTCAAGGCCGGCCGCGACAAACAGTTCGCCGGCGTCGACGCCAACCGCGATGGCGCCCTGTCGCACGACGAATATGTCGGCGAGTTCACCGCCCGGCTGACAAAGCGCCTGGCCGCCTCGACCGACACGGCCGAGAAGAAGGAAGAGGAGCGCGTGCGCCAGCTGCGCCAGGCCGACGTGCGCTTCGGCGTGCTCGACACCGACAAGAGCGACGGCATCACCCCGGCCGAGTTCGACTATTCCGGCTGGCGGATGTTTGTCACCCACGACACCAACAAGGACGGCGCGGTCTCGGCGGCCGATCCTGTGGCCGAGGACACGAACTGATCGAGATCCAGGGCTGGGGACAGGCGCATGCGTCTGTCCCCAATTAACGGCAACTGAAAGGTTGCTCTTTTTCTCGGTCGGAGTCAAAATGCGCAACCAGGAGGTTGCCATCATGACCGATCGCATCGAAAAGACCATCGACCTGGACGCGCCGATCGAGCGGGTCTGGCGCGCCGTCAGCGACCCCAAGGAATTCGGGACCTGGTTCCGGGTTGATCTGGAAGCGCCTTTCGTCGTGGGCCAGGAGGCGCGCGGCAAGATCCTGTATCCGGGCTTCGAGCACATCGTCTGGAAGGCCAAGGTGGTGGCCATCGAGCCGCCGAAACGCCTGGCCTTCACCTGGCATCCCTATGGGGTCGATTCCGACGTCGATTACGACCGGGAAGAGCCGACCCTGGTCGAGTTCCTGCTGGCGCCGAACGGGGCCGGCACGCGACTGACGGTCGTCGAGTCCGGCTTCGACAAGGTGCCCGCCCATCGTCGCGAGGAAGCCTTCCGGATGAACGACGGGGGCTGGACGCAGCAGGTCCAGAACATCAAGGCCCATGTCGAATCCTGAGCCCGTCGCCCGGGATCCGGCCCCGATCTTCGCCGCCCGGATCTTCGCGGCCTTGGGCGACCGCACCCGCCTGGCGCTGCTGGGCAAGCTGGGCGACGGCCAGGCGCGGTCGATCGCCGCTCTCTCCACCGACACCGCCCTGACCCGCCAGGCGATCACCAAGCACCTGCACGTGCTGCAGGACGCCGGCCTAGTGGCCAGCCTCAGGGTCGGCCGCGAAAGCCGCTTCGCCGCGCGGCGGGAGGCGCTGGACGAGGCCCGCGCCTATCTCGACGGCGTGTCGCGGCAGTGGGACGACACGCTGGGGCGGCTCAAGGCGTTTGTGGAAGGCTAGCTACATCGCGTCGTGCGAGACCAGCAGCAGGATCGACAGGTCCTTCTCGGGCCGCCAGTTGGCGCGGCGCATCTCGAATTGGGTGGGGCTGATCTTCTTCACGCCCGAGCCGCAGAAGCTGACCAGGTTCTTGGGCGAGCCCTTGTCGACCACCAGGCGGAAGTCGCCGATCGGCTTCTTCCAGTTGCCGCCGGTGACCAGGACGTAGTCGATCCAGCGGTCGACCCACGGGGCATTGCCGTCCTTGTCGGCCTTGGCGGCGCGGACGACGGTGTCGGTCAGGGCCTTGTCGACGCAGTACTTGTCCTGGATCTCGCCGGCGTATTCGGTGCCGACGCTGGTGGCCACCGTCGCGCCGACCGACGGCCTGTAGGCGTGCTCGACCACGATCGGCCGCCCGGCCGGGAAGGTCTGCAGCCAGTGATAGGTGGTCTTCAGCACCCAGACGCCGCCCTCGTCGGGGTCATAGAGGCCCAGCCGGACGGCCTCGTCGCGCCTGGCCTGGGGCAGGGCGCGCAGGGCTTCGTCGACGCCGCCAAGGTGGACGGCCAGCGGGATGCGGTTGGCGACCAGCCAGGCGGTGCGGTCGACGCCGTCGGTGGCGATGGCCTTCTGCTCGACCTGCGCCTTGACCGGCTTGCCGTCGACCTGGGTCGAGAAGCCCAGGACATTGGCCGGCGCGTCGTCGACCGGGATCGATACGTCGCTCTGGAAGAAGCCGGGCCCGCCGATGTCGGGCATCGGGAAGGCCACGCGGACGGTGACGTCCTTGCCGCTGGTGTTGGCGAACACGTAGCGCACCCGCACCGCCTGCTCGGAGATGTAGAGGTCCTCCGAGCGCATCTCGATGCTGTCGCTCCTGGTCAGCACCAGGCCGCCAGCCGCCAGTTCAGCCGAGGTGTCGTTGGCTGAGGCGGGCGCAGCCGCCAGGACGGTGAGGACGGCGAGCAGGGCGGAAAGGCGGCGCTGGGTCATGCGCCGAGCCATAGCATCGGCTCAGGGCGTGGCGACAGCCTTGACCGGCGCCAGGATCAGTCCTGGACCGCCAGCACGCGGACGCCGCGCGAGCGGCCTTCGGGGTCGGTCCAGTGGAAGGCCTCGCCGGCGGTCAGGCCGATCAGGGCCGCGCCCACCGGGCTGAGCACCGAGATGCGGGCGTCGTCGATGCTGGCGTCGCGCGGCAGGCTGACATGGACGATGCGGGTCTGGTCGTTGGACAGATCCTGGAACGCGACCCGCGAGCCGATGCGGACGAAGGGGCGGGGCGCCTCGCCCGGCTCGACGATCACGGCGCGAGCCATTTCGCCGGCCAGCACGCGGCCGCCGGGCGCGCGCCCAACGGCGGCGTCGGCCAGGTTGGAGAGGATCTCGAAGTCGGCCTCGGTCACATAGACCGCGGGCAGGGCTTGGGTGGATTGGGTTTGGGGGGAAAACATGGTCGTAGAGTCTTTCTGGGTGTGTCTTGAGCCCCGGCCGGCGCTTTCTGAGCGCGGGACCCTGTGAGGGCTCGGCGAACGCGCGCCGTGGGGCGCAGGCGTTTCATGAAGACCGTGAGCTTCGGGGAATGAAGCCGCGTTCCCTGGTCGGGATCGTGCGTGGCCCTAGGGCGACGCTGGCCGTTTCTTACGGCCGATCCGGAAAGGGCATGGCGGGGATTTTCCGTCTGGCTCCAAGCGTCAGGCGCTGAGCGCGAGCTTGGAACCTGGAAGCCTGTGGTCAGGCGTCCGGCGCGATCGGATCGCGCTCGGTGATGGTCAGATAGGGACGCGGGGTTCGGATGTCAAATTTTGGGAGAGAGCGGTGGCGGTGAGAGAGGGATTCGAACCCTCGATAGAGTTTCCCCTATACACGCGTTCCAGGCGTGCGCCTTCAACCACTCGGCCACCTCACCATGCGCACCAGATGCGGAAGGCGGTTGAGGCCCCCGACGCAGGAAGGGGCGCAATATACTCAGGAAGGTTGCGGGAGCAAGCGGCCATACGAGGTGAAACGCGATCGCGAACGCCTTAGGATCGATGGTTCCGCTTCGATCCCCGATTTTCGGCGCCGCTTCAGCCCCAGGACCTTCGCCGGGATCGGCGGATCGCGGACCTTTTCAGGATGGATTCATGACCCCCGAAGCCTTCGACGCCGCCGCCCTGGCCCTGCCGGGCGCGACCATGACCGTCCAGTGGGGCGATGACCAGGTCTACAAGGTGGGCGGCAAGATGTTCGCCGTCCTGGGCGGGGCGGTCGGGCGCAACGGCTTTTCGCTGAAGGCCTCGGACGTGGCGTTCGAGGTGCTGAGCGAGACGGGCCGGGCCACGCCGGCGCCGTATCTGGCCCGCGCCAAGTGGCTGCACTTCGCCGACCTGGCCGCTCAGGACGCCGACGAGGTCGCCGACTGGCTGAAGACCGCGCATGGCCTGATCGCCGCCAAGCTGACTCGGAAGGCGAGGGCGGAGCTGGGGCTGTAGGCCCTCCCCCTGTGGGGGAGGCGATCGCATAGCGATCGGTGGGGGGAGTCTTTGGATCGAGGATCGTGGATCCGGCCATCTGCCGACCACTCCCCCCTCCGTCGGCTTCGCCGACACCTCCCCCACGGGGGGAGGATCTCCCAGCCTAAACCTGCTCGTTGTCCCTGTGTGACAGGTGCGGGCCCATCACCACGGGCTGGCGCTCCAGGATCTGGCGGACCTTGCGCACGGCGGCCGAGGCCGGGCTGCGGCGCTGGCGCCAGAGCAGCAGGGCCATGGCCCCGCCGGTCGCCACCGCGAAGGCGACCGGCCCCAACAGCCAGGCGGCGGCGGCCAGGGCGAAGTAGTAGCCGCGCACCCCGGCGTTGAACGCCGACAGGGCGGGGTTGAGGATCGCGCCGGCCGCCTCGGCGTATTCGTCCAGCACCGCGCGCGGCGACCACATCGGCGTCGCGCCGATGGCGGCCAGGCAGTAGTTCATCTGGCGGATCGCCCAGATGAAGTCGAGCAGGCCGCGGGCCAGGGCGACCAGCACCACGCCCAGCTTGATCTGGAACACCAGGGTCGAGGCCGGGGCCAGCACGGCCAGGCCCTCGATGCTCTTGAGCGCGCTGTCGCCGCCGAACAGCACCCCGGCCGCCGCGGCGATCAGGATCAGGTTGGACGAGGCGAAGAACGAGGCCGAATTGATCGCGTGGCCCAGCAGTTGGCCGTCCAGCAGGGCGATCTCGCGCACAGTCATCTCGGCCATCCACCGGCGGCGGATCACCGTCATGTCGGTGTTGATGACGTTGCGCTCCTTGCCCAGCCGCTTGAGCATCGGTTCGTAGAACAGCCAGCAGAACAGGAAGAAGGCCAGGACGATCAGGTCGATGATCGGCAGGGCCAGGAACTGCTTGGACAGGGCGTGGGAGAGCGAAGCGTGCATGGGGCGAACTTAGGGCCGTAAGGAGAGTCGGTGGAAGGGGGGGCGTCAGTCCTCGAGGATCAGGCTGGTCTTGCCGGTGTCGCGAAGCAGCAGCGAAACGGTCAGGCCCACGGCCATGATCGCCGACACATAGAGGTAGAAGCCGCTTTCCAGGCCCTCGTGCTTGAACCACAGGGCGACATATTCGGCCGTGCCGCCGAACGCGGCGTTGCCGATGGCGTAGGGCAGGGCCACGCCCAGGGCGCGGACATGGGCGGGGAACAGCTCGGCCTTCACCACGGCGCTGATCGCGGTGTAGCCCGACTGCACGAACAGGGCCGCGAAGATCAGGCCGAAGGCGACGGCGGGGCTGGTGGCCTTGGCGGTCAGGCTGAACACCGGCCAGGCGATCAGGCCGCCCACCCCGAAGGCGAAGACCAGCATGGTCTTGCGGCCGACCTTGTCCGAGGCCCAGCCGAACAGCGGCTGGATCAGCATGAAGCCGGCCAGGGTGGCCAGGTTGATCGCCCCGGCCGTGGCCTTGTCGAAGCCGGCGGTGTTGACCAGGAACTTCAGCATGTAGGTGGTGTAGGCGTAGAAGGCCAACGAGCCGGCGGCGGTCAGGCCGATGATCGCCAGGGTCTGCTTGGGATGGCGCGAGACCAGCGGTGCGGCCAGGGCGACATAGGTGGCGACCAGCAGCACGACCGCTCCGGACTGGGCCAGGGCGGCGAACGGCGCCTGGGTGAAGCCCGCGACCATGGCCCCCACCGTCGCCAGCAGCAGGCCGCCCACCCAGGCCACCTGGCGGCGGCTGACCGGATCACGGGGCGCGGCGTTCTGGTGCGAGACGCTTTCCTCGATGCCGGTGCGGATCCAGAACACCACCACGGCCAGGGCCGCGCCGACCAGGAACGGAACGCGCCAGCCCCATTCGGCGAGGTCCTCCTTCGAGAGGCTGTTCTGCAGGATCACCAGCACCAGGGCCGCCACCAGCTGGCCCATGATCAGGGTCACGTACTGGAAGCTGGACCAGAAGCCCCGGCGCTTGCGGCCGGCCATCTCGCTCATATAGGTGGCGCTGGCCCCGTACTCGCCGCCGACCGACAAGCCCTGCAGCAGGCGGGCCAGCAGCAGGACCATCGGCGCGGCGTCGCCGATCGTGGCGTGGCCGGGGCACAGGGCGATGACCAGCGAGCCCACGCACATCAGGCCCACCGCCAGGGTCAGGCCGGCCTTGCGGCCCCTGCGGTCGGCATAGAGCCCCATCAGCCAGGCACCGACGGGGCGTGCCCCGAAGCCGACGGCGAAGATGGCGGCGGTCTGCATCAGCTGGGCGGTCTGGTCGCCCTTGGGGAAGAAGACCTTGGCGAAGTAGATCGAGAAGGCGGCGTAGGCGAACCAGTCGTACCATTCGACCAGGTTGCCGGCCGATCCGCCGAGGATGGCCCGGGTGCGGCGCCAGGCGCTCAGGGGCGCGGCCGCGGCGGTGTCGGTCCTGTCGTCCCCCATGTCGCCCCCTTTTTCGTCGTTGCGAGGGACCTTAGGCGAACAGGGGTCGTGGGGGGAAGGGCATGGGAGGAATGGGTGTGGGCGATCGGGGACACGCGCGGACGCGGGTCCCTGACGAAGCCCGCCGCGTGACTAGATCCTGCCCATCAACACCAGGATGATCAGGATGATCAGGATCAGGCCCAGGCCGCCGGAGGGGTAGTAGCCCCACGAACGGCTGTGACCCCAGGTCGGCAGGGCGCCGATCAGGGCCAGGATCAGGATGATGATGAGGATCGTGCCGAGCATGTCCGCCTCCGTTGCATCCAAACGCCCCGCGCGTCGGGGTTCAGGCGGAGGGAATGCAAGAAGCTCGGCAGAGGTTCCGAAGCGCCGGTCGGGCGGGCCTCACCCGCCCGGACAGTCCTCGGCCTTGCGCAGGCCCACGGCCCACAGGGCGCCGATCACCGCGCCCTTGACGCGGGGCAGCAGTATCAGCGTCAGGGCGGCCAGCGGCAGCACGGTCAGCGGCACCACCAGCACCGGCGACATCTTCCAGATGAACGGGAACAGCAGCAGGGGCGCGACCACCAGGTGGCCGATGATCAGGATCGTGAAGTAGGCCGGGCCGTCGTCGGCCGGATAGCGCGCCAGGTCGTGGCCGCAGACCTCGCAGTCCAGATCGACCTTCAGGTAGCGCGTGTACAGCCGTCCCTCGCCGCAGTTGGGACAGCGGTGGCGGACGCCGCGCTTCATGCCGGTCAGCATGCTGACCGGAGGCGGGCAGGAGGAGGTCTGCTCGTTCATGGACGTCGATATGACTCCGCGACGCGCCCGGCGAAAGAGGGCGCACGGTCGCATGCGCCATTTTGAATCAGATTTCGTTGAGTTAAGCGGCTGTGAATTGAAGAATTCGCTTGAAAGGCGAGCAATAGAAATGTCGCTGTTCAGGCGAGTTAACCACACCTGTTTCCGGACTCTGTGGGTAAGTCGCGGCGCTCCTTGAAAAAACGCCAGGCAAGCGGGGCCGCGCCGCGCGGCAGCTTAACTATATCGAGGTTCGCGGACCTCGGTGATCCGAAGTCCGCAACCCTCGATCCTGCGACTATTTGGCGTCCTTGGCGGTGTTGGTCACGGCGCGGCCGGCGGCCGACACGTCCTGGCCGACGCCGGCGACGGTGTTGCAGGCCGAAACCAGCAGGGCGGCGGCGACAGTGGCGAGGATCACGATCTTGCGCATGGGGAGGTCTCTGACGTTGGAGAAATGGCCTCGGACCTTAGCCTTGGCCCAAGGCTGCGTTCAAGCGCGTCACCACGGCGAAGTCATGGCGCCGCGCGGGCTGCTAGCGCTTTCCCGGCCGATAGTCAGCCCTCACGTGCCCGCGCAGTTCGTCCTCCGTGAACAGCACCGGCTTGGTGCGCATGGCGGCGAACAGCGGGGTCTGGTCGGCATAGTGCGGCGAGCCCGCGTCCAGGGTGGCCGAGCCGAACTGGTGGATGCTGTCGGAATGCACGCGCCCCGCCGCGTCCCAGCGCACGAACATGATGAAGGTGTCGCCGGCGTCGGCGGTCAGGGTTCCATCCTTCTGCGGAATCCCCCAGACCGAGCGATAGGTGTCGGCCCCGCCGTCGATCGGCAGGTCGACCTTGCCGCGGCGGATGCGGTTGACCTGGCCCCATTCCGGATCCAGGCGGCCGAAGTTCGACTTCAGGGTCTTGATCGCGGCCCTCAGGCTGTCGAGCGGGGCGGGCGGCGTGTCGCCATTGTTCTGGGCGACCAGGATCGGCTGGATCGTCAGCGAGGCCAGGGCGGCCGCGCGATTGTGGATGTCGGTGCGCCGGTCCCAGCCGCGCAGGACGGCCTGGGCGGCTTTCAGGTCGGCGTCGGTCCCCGGATCCAGCGCCGTCAGCGCCTTGATCATCGCCGCCTCTGACGCGTGTTCCGAATAGGTGATGTCGAACTTGTAGCGGCGGAAGGCCTCGTCGGTGACCGCGTGGTCGGCGCCGACCAGCTCCTGGATGCGCAGGGCGCGGTTGGTGACGTTGGTCTGCAGACCCTGGCTGGCCGGGAAGTCGCCGGGCTTGAGGTTGTCGGCCGGGTCGCTGGCCAGGAATGGGCTGTTGTTGGAGTTGTAGACGTAACCCGACCTGGGGTTCCACAGCTGGGGCATGGCCTCGACGGGACGGTATCCCTGCCAGATCAGGTCCGAGCGGTCGCCCGGCAGCACGCCGCGCCAGTCGACGCCCTCGCGCCGGTTGGGATACTGGCCGTTGTGCACGAAGCCGATGTTCCCGGCGGCGTCGGCATAGATGTAGTTCAGGCTGGGCAGGGCGTGGGTGGCCAGACCCGCCCGCCATTCGCCGAGGTTCCGCGCCTTGTTCAGCCGCCAGTACTGCAGCGGCTGGCGATACTCGCCCATCCCGGCGTAGCGCAGGGCGAAGAGGCCATGCCTGGTCTCCAGCACCGGGCCGTGGACCGTGCGTAGGGCGCGCCTGGTCACCGGGATGACGATCGGGCCCCACAGCTTGATCTTCAGCTTCACGTCGTGCCGCTGAAAATCGCGCCAGGCGCCGTCCAGCCGGTACTGGTTCTTGTTCTGGGGGTTGATCGTCAGCCGGTAGGCGTCGAACAGGTCGGGCTTGGAGACGGTGTTGGCCCAGCCCAGGTGTTCGTTGTGGCCGTGCAGCATGAACGGCGCGCCGGGGAAGAAGCCGCCGGCCACGTGCCAGCCGTCGCCGCTCTCGACCACGGCCTCGTACCAGGCGACCGGACCGGTATAGGGCTGGTGCGAATTGACCAGCAGGCGGGGCAGGTGGTCGGCGGTGCGCGACGGAGCCAGGGCCAGGCCGTTCGAGCCCTTGGGCGGTTCCCGTTGCGGCGTCTCCGGCGCGTTCAGCCGCTTCAGTTCGCCGTCCAGGCCGTAGAAGAACGGCTGCTTGAACACGAAGCCGGCCAGAACGTCCTTGCCGCTCAGCGGCAGCAGGCCTGGCGTCACCGCCCGCGGGTGGGCGGCGGCGTAGGCGTTGACCCCGTCGGCATAGGCCTCGAGCACGGCGCGCAGGTCGGCCGGGAGTTTGGGATAGCCCGCTTCGACCGTCGGCCAGACGTCCAGCAGGCCGACCAGGTAGTCGGTGACCGCCGCCTTGGGGCCGTCGCGGCGGGCCAGGGTCCCGCGCGTGGCCAGCACCACCGACTGGATGGTGGCGAAGTCGTCCTCGGACTGGGCGTAGGCCAAGCCGAACGCCGCGTCGGCGTCATGCTTGCCCAGGATGTGCGGCACGCCCCATTCGTCGCGGCGGACGCGGACGTCGTAGGCGTTCGCTCGGGCGATCAGGGCCGGGAGGTCGGGCTTGGGCGGCCGGGCGGCGAGGTCCAGTCCGACCAGGGCCAGCACGGCGACCAGCGCCAAGCACAGGGCGGCCAACAGGCTCCGCAGGATCCACCGCATGACGCTCCGCCCCTATCCCTCGTTTGAGGCGATGATGGGCGCGGCGCTTGTCTGGGGATAGGGGGACGTTGGGGAAAGGCGAGGCTTGGCCGGAAACGGCGAGCCGCGGCGCGACATCAGCCTTCGTCGCCGCCCCCGCCGGTCGAGCGCAGGGGGCCGTCGACGACGCCGAAATCGCGCGAGCGCATCTTGCCGTCGGCCGGTTGCACGCCCTCGGCGTCGAGGCCGCGCTTGAGCAGTTCGCGCACGGCCGCGGCGCGGCTGGGCATGCGACGCGCGAAGCGCCAGTCGTCCAACGCGGCGAGTTCTTCCTGCGTGAGCATGATCTGCAGGCGTTCGGGTCGGGTCAGGTCGTTCATCGGGTCTCGGCCCGCGGGGAAGGGGGCGGCTCTCCTTTTGTCCGGTGGAGCTAACGCGTGAGCGTCGCCATCGGGTTCCATCGACACGCCAAAAACCGAACTTGGCTCAGAATACGCCACTTACTCATTAGGCGCGATAGGCGGCATACTCTAAGCATACTTCAGATGATTAAAGGATGATATTTAAGTCAATGGTTAGTTGATCTCCCTAGCGTTGCTGTTTTTGCGGTTTATGTGATTTTTATAATAGAGTTTGGTTTTCCTGTAAAACAAATCTGTCGCATCTTTGTTTGGTTTGTGCTTAATTGGCGGTGACGGAATATCCTGCCGCCTTACGGAAAGCCCGCGAGCCATGGACGTCGAGCGCCGAGACTTCGGTGATGCGGCCGTTCGCCATGTCGGGTCTGACGACCGGCTCAGCGAAGCCCAGCATCGCATCGCCAACAACCTGGCCCTGATCGCGGGCTATACGCGCCTGCAGGCCGCCCGGCTGGACAAGGCCGGCCAGCCGCTGTCGGCCCGCGAGGCCTGCATCGCCCTGGAGGAGGTGGCCGCCCGGATCGAGACCGTCGGCGAGCTGCACCGTCTGCTGTCGGGCGCGCCGGGCGAGGGCGACGCCGGCGTCGACCTGGGGCGGTTCCTGGCCAAGCTGTGCGCCAGCCTGATGGAGACCGTCAGCTTCGCCGGCGACACCGTCATCACCCACCGGGACTTCGGCGGCTGCCTGGTGCGGCCCGACCAGGCCACGCCGGTCGCCCTGATCGTCAGCGAGCTGGTGACCAACGCCCTGAAATACGCCCATCCCAGCGGCGTGGCCGGCCGGATTCTGGTGTCGTGCCGGTCCACGGGCGGTCGCCTGGTGGTCGAGGTGACCGACGACGGCGTGGGGCTCAGCGAGGACTTCGACCCGCACCGCGGGGGCGGCCTGGGCTTTCGCGTGGTGCGCGGCCTGGCCCGCCAGCTGGGCGCGACCCTGGTCTATGAGTCGAAAGGCCTGGGCCTGACCGTGCGGCTGACCCTGGACGGCGACGGCGAGCACCGGGTCATCCCGCTGTGGCCGGGCCGGGATTGAGCGATCGCGGCCTAGGGTTTTACCCGATGGCGGCGAAGCGGTGGACGTGCAACCTGGGCGGGCTTGCGGACGTCGAGGTATCCTCCCCCCGATCCCTTCGTCGCACCGGGCCGTCTCCTTCCGACGGGCGGTCCGACCGCAGGCCGAGAGCCGGCCGGGGTGTCCCGACGCACGAATTCGGCCGGCTCTCCCCCAATCCAGAGGACCTTACTGTCAGGGCATCGTCTTGGCTCCCGACGCCGGCGCGTCCGGCGCTTCCTCGACGGGCATGTCCAGGTCGCCCAGGCCGGCGGCCTTGATGGCGTCGCGCAGCTTGGTGACCGGCTCGCCCGTACCGGTGGTGAAGGTCAGGGCGCCGGGCGCGGCGCGGTTTTCGGCCAGGTTGCTAAAGGCCGGTCCGCCGGGCGCGTCGGGGTTCAGGGCGATGGCGTAGGTCTTGCCCGGCAGGGTCGTGCACAGCAGCACGAAGGTCTTGTCGTCGTTCAGCAGGCGGGGGGTCTTCAGGCAGTCCAGCTTGTCGCCGCCCGCGCCGAGGCCGTAGGCGAAGTCGCGCGGCGTCATCTGCTGGTCGAACACCACCTTCAGCACCAGGACCCCCGGGGCGATCGCCTGGCCCTCGGCCGGCCAGGTGGCGACCACCTTGGGCTTCTGGGTCGGCGGCATGACCGTGACGGGCGAGACCGGCGTCGGCGGCTCGGCCGGCGGCTTGGTGGCCTGGGCCAGCGCCGGCCCGACCGCGAGGCAGAGGGGCAGGGCCAGGCCGAGCAGCGGGGCGAGGAGGAGAGCGCGCATGGTCCTCAAGGTGTGGTCGAAGCGCGGCGTTCTCAAGGCGCCGCTTGAGGCAAAGGCTCCTAGCGGGTCATCCAGGGCTTGCTCTTGCTGCTGGACGCGGCGGCGGCGGCCTGCTCGCGCTGGAACCGGCCGCCCCGCGGCGGCTGCGGCTTGGCGGCCAGGGCGGCCTTCTTCAGGCGCAGGGCGCGCTGGATCGGGGTCTCGCCCGGGATCTCGGGGTGGTCGTCGGTCTGGTCGGTCATGGGCGGCTTCTAGCACGATTGCCGCCGACGCGTCCCGGCTCGCTCGCCGGCCGTCCGGGGGCCGTTGTCATGAGCGCGGGTTTGCCTCAACCTCCGGTCAAGCCGCGAGGTCGGCGCGCGAGGGAGGTCGTCATGGGTCTGGTCCTGAACCGGCGGCAGGTGCTGGCCGCCGGTGCGCTGCTGGCGCCCGCAGCGTCGAGCCTGGCCGTCGCGGCCGAGCTTCAGGGCGAGGTCGTCGCCCTGTGGCCGGGCGTCGCACCGGGCGGCGAGGAGGTGAAGGCGACCGAGCGGCGCGTGCCCTACAACTGGCCGGACGGCCGCGTCGACTACAGCATCGAGGGCGTCACCCGTCCGACCCTGACCCTCTATCGTCCCGCCGGCCCCGCGCCGCCGAAGGCCGCGGTGTTGGTGCTTCCCGGCGGGGGTTTCAACAAGGTGGTGATCGACAAGGAGGGCCACGACGTCGCCCGCTGGCTGGCGGGGCAGGGGATCGCGGCGGGCGTGCTGCTGTATCGCTTGCCGGTCGACCGCTGGCCGGCCGGCGTCGATGCGCCGCTCCAGGACGCCCAACGCGGCCTGAGGCTGTTGAAAGACAAGGTCGGCGCGCCCCTGACCGGCGCCCTGGGCTTTTCGGCCGGCGCGACCCTGGCGGCCGCCTTGGCCTCGCGCGGCGCCGCGCCGCTCTACCCGCCCGTCGACGCCCTGGACGCCCAGCCGGCCCTGCCCGATTTCATCGGCCTAGGCTATGCCTGGCTGACCACGCCCAAGCCCAGGGGACCGGCAGGGACGCCGTTCCACGGCTTCACCGTCCCGACCAGGGCCTTCATCTTCCACGCCGTGGACGATCCCAAGGCGGTGATCGCCAACGCCCGCGACGGCGCGGCGGCGATCCGCGCGGCGGGCGGCCAGGCCGAGTTGCACGAATATCCGACCGGCGGCCACGGCTTCGCCCTGCGTTCGCCCCCCGGCGCGCCGGAAGCGGCCTGGGCGGGACAGTTCCTGGCCTGGCTGGACCGCCTGGATCGCTAGGCGCCTTATCCCGGGCGCGGTCCTGGCGCCACGGCCACGCTTGGGGCATCGTCGCGCCGTGGGCGACTCGGCGATCAACGGCAAGACCTGGAACGAGGCCGAGCAGGACCTGGTGGTCGGCGACTATCTGGTCATGCTCGACAAGGCGATGACCGGCCGCGCCTACGACCCGGCCAACCACCAGCGCGCCCTGCGCTTCGTCACCAACCGCTCGGGCGGGGCGATCACCTTCCTGCAGGGCGAGATCTCGGCGGTGCTGACCCTGGTCGGCCTCCCCACCCTGAAGGACCATCCGCCGCGCTGGGACTTCGGCGACGGCCTGGTCGAGGCGGTCGACCGCTGCCTGAGCGCTCGGCCTGGCGTCCTCAAGGACCTGGCCCAGCCGCCGGTCCTGCTGGGCCGCGCCGCCGCCCCGGTCCTGGCCGAGGGCGCCCCGTCGCGGGCCCCGCACGCTCCGGCCAGCCCGCGCGCCGAACGCCTGGTCGCCAAGTTCGACCCTGCCGTCCGCGACCAGGAGGCCCGCATGCTGGCCCGGATCGGCGTCGCCGCCGCCCTGGTCCACGAGCAGCGCCGGCTGGAGGACCGCGGTCGCGCCGACCTGGCCGTCCAGGTCCGCCTGGCTCAGCCTCCCGCCGACGAGGGCTGCGACCTGGTCAGCTTCAGCCGCACCGGCGCGCCCCGCCGCATCGTGGTCAAGACCACCACCGGTGGGCCGGCGACGCCGTTCCGCCTGGCCCCGGCTGAGGAGGCCCTGCGCGCGGCCCAGCCGGAGGCCTTCGTCGTCCACCGCCTCTATGACGTGGCGCGCGAGGCCCGGGTGTTTCGGGTGCGTGGGGCGCGAGACGAGGCGGTCTCCGCCTAGGGAACCTCGTCCAGCGCCCAGGGCGCGAACGCCGGGCGGGCCTTCAGGCGCGCATAGTAGGCCTGGACCGCCGGCAGGTTCGCCCGGTCCATCGGCGTCCTGATCCAGCGGTGCACCGAGACGCCCAGCACCACGTCGGCCAGGGTGAAGTCGTGGCCGGCGGCGTGGGCGCCCGTCTCCGCCAGGCGCTGGTCGAGGATGGCCATGGCCGCGTTCCAGGCCGCGACGCTGGCGGCGATCCTGGCCGGGTCGTCATAGCCGGGCGTCGGCCGGCCCAGGGCCAGGAAGGCGTAGCCCCAGGTCGGGTTGAGGTCGGTGGCCTGCCAGTCCATCCACTGCTCGACCCCGGCGCGCGGTCGCGGCTCGACCGGCAGCAGGTGGCCGTGGCCATAGCGGGCGGCCAGGTAGCGGCAGATGGTGTTGCTCTCGTAGAGCGCGCCCTGCTCGTCGATCAGCACCGGCACCAGGCCGTTAGGGTTGAGGGCCAGGAACTCGGGACTGCGGGTCGAGGCGAAGCCCGCGCCCCAGTCCTCGCGCTCATAGGCCAGGCCCAGTTCGTCCAGCGTCCACAATACTTTGCGGACGTTCAGGGAGGAGGTGCGGCCGAGAATCTTGAGCATGGAGGCGAACTATTCGGCCGCTTCGATACGGGCGTCGCGAGCGCCGGGGCGCCGCCACTTCGACCAGGCGCCGGGCGCCAGGGTCTTGCTGACCCGCAGGAACTCGATGCCGACGATCTGACCGTCTTCGGTATAATCGAGCACCACGCCGGGCGCGACCTCGGCGGCTTCGTGCGGCCTGGCGTCGGACAGGGGAATATAGGCCGCGTCGGCTTCCGGATCGTAGGTGGGTTCACGACGCATCGGGCGGTCTCGCATTCCGGTCGGGGAAAACCGACAGGATGCGAATATGGTCCTCTTCCTCCACGCACGCCACCCTGACATGGCGCGTCGATCCCGGCGGGCGGCCGAAGCGGCGCTCGACCATGGGATCGCTCGGATCCGCTTCGGTCCAGTCGGGGCGATGGACGATGGCTTCGACAGCGTCGCGCGTCAGGCCGTACAGCGGCATTCGCTCGAAGATCGCGTGGTGGGTGAAGCGCACCGGTTTCATGGCGACTAGCGCTATGGGTGGTGGCGTAGGTCGTCAAACACGGTTTGCGTGTTTTCTACGCCTGCGTTCCCACATACGCCGCCGCCACCGCCTCGGCGACCTTGATGCCGTCGACCGCCGCCGAGAGGATGCCGCCGGCGTAGCCCGCGCCTTCGCCGGCCGGGAACAGGCCCGCGACGTTCAGGCTCTGGAAGTCCTTGCCGCGGGTGATGCGGATCGGCGAGGAGGTGCGGGTCTCAACGCCGGTCAGCAGCACGTCGGGATGGTCATAGCCGGCGATCTGGCGGCCGAACACCGGCAGGGCCTCGCGCATGGCCTCGATGGCGAAGGCCGGCAGGCATTGCGCCAGGTCGGTCATCCTGATCCCGGGCTTGTACGAGGGCTGCACCTCGCCCAGCGCTTCCGACGGCCGGCCGGCCAGGAAGTCGCCGACCTTCTGGGCCGGGGCGGCGTAGGTCGAGCCGCCGGCCACATAGGCCAGGCTTTCCCACTTGCGCTGGAACTCGATGCCGGCCAGCGGGTGTCCGGGATAGTCGCGCTCGGGATCGATGCCGACCACGAAGCCGGAATTGGCGTTGCGCTCGTTGCGCGAATACTGGCTCATGCCGTTGGTGACCACCCGGTTCGGCTCCGACGTCGCCGCCACCACCGTGCCGCCCGGGCACATGCAGAAGCTGTAGACCGTGCGGCCGTTGGCGCAGTGGTGGGCCAGGCTGTAGTCGGCCGCGCCCAGGTCCGGGTGGCCGGCGCAGGTCCCGAAGCGGGCCTTGTCCATCCACGACTGCGGATGCTCGATCCGCACCCCGATCGAGAACGGCTTGGCCTCGATGTGGACGCCCCGGTCGTGCAGCACCTGGAAGGTGTCGCGGGCGCTGTGGCCGACGGCCAGCACCACCTGGTCGGCCTCCAGATAGTCGCCGGTCGACAGATGCAGGCCCTTCAGCCTCCGCGAGCCGTCGGCGGCGGTCTCGATGTCGAAGTCGTCGACCCGGTGTTGCCAGCGGTACTCACCGCCCAGGGCCTCGATGGTCTCGCGCATACTCTCGACCATGGTCACCAGGCGGAAGGTGCCGATGTGCGGGTGAGCCTCGGTCAGGATCTCCTCGGGCGCGCCGGCCTTGACGAACTCCTCCAGCACCTTGCGGCCCAGGTGGCGGGGGTCCTTGATCTGGCTGTAGAGCTTGCCGTCCGAGAAGGTGCCCGCCCCGCCCTCGCCGAACTGGACGTTGGACTCCGGGTTCAGCTCGCCGCGCCGCCACAGGCCCCAGGTGTCCTTGGTCCGCTCGCGCACCGCCTTGCCCCGGTCCAGGATGATCGGCTTGAAGCCCATCTGGGCCAGGATCAGCCCGGCGAACAGGCCGCAGGGCCCGGCGCCGATCACGACGGGGCGGGGACCTGTGAAGTCCTTCGGGGCCTGGGCGACCAGGCGATAGTCGGTGTCGGGCTTCACCCGCACCTGGCTGTCGCGCTCGAACCGCGCCAGCACGGCGGCCTCGTCGCGCAGGGCGACGTCGACCGTATAGACCATCAGGATCGCGGCCTTCTTCCGCGCGTCATGGGCGCGGCGGACGATCGCGTGGCTGAGGAGGTCGTGCTCGGGGATGCCCAAGCGGTTGCAGATCGCGGGAGTTAGGTCTTCAGGCGAATGGCCGAGGGGAAGCTTCAGGTCGGAGAGGCGGAGCATAGATGTTCATCTAGCGACTAGGCTGCTCGGGCGCCACGAATTGCTATTCGTCGGCGCGAGCGGTTGGACCTGGCACCTGCCTGCAAAACCCCAATGACAGTTTAGCCTTTTGGTTTTTCCGATTTTGCGCCGCTTTGGTTAGTCGGCGCGAGGCTTGATCGAACTCGAGCCACGGCAGTCTCGTTTTTTTCCGCGTATTGCCGGGCGTTTTCAAACGCGTTGTGAAGCCACCCGGTTGACGCTTGTCTTTGCGGTTGTGACATTTTGTACCTTCCACCCGGAGACGAGCGCAAAGTGTAGACTCGCGAATCGCCGATTGGAACAGGGGCGCACATCACAATGTGTGAGGAAAAATGGCGTTAGAGTCGTCAAAAGCGGAGTTGGTGATTGGTATTGCTGCTCGCATAGGAGTTGACACAAAACTTGTAGTTTCTGCGATTCGAAAAATATTGCGCGAGTATAATTACGAGTCGGTAGAGGTTAAGGCGACAGCTGCAATTCTTGAGATTGATAAGTTTTCCACTATAGAAACATCGAAAACAAAGGAAAAGTATCATAATTTGATAGATGCATGTGACAAAATAAGGGAAGCGACTGGCGAAAATGATATTATGGCGAAGTTCGCGATATCAAAAATAGTCGGCGAACGTGCGGCAAGGGGGGATGGCACTCCTTTTGCGAGAGTTGCTTATATTGTAAATCAACTTAAGCGACCCGAAGAGGGTGATTTGCTCAGGTCGCTATATGGCGAACACTATGTGCAGATCGGTTGTCATGCTCGCTATGGAGTCCGTGCTGGGCGACTGGCGCAGTTGATATCAAATGACAACCCTAGGCGGCCGAAGGGGGCGGACTGGAGCATCGACGCGCGCGATTTGATGCGAAAGGACGAGGTGGAAGAGGAAAATAAGTGGGGGCAGCGGCTGCGTGACGTGTTTCCATCGTCTGATGTCATCGTTGAGGCGGAAAGTGAAAAGGAAATACTATCGTCTATCGATAGATTTTTAAGAGCAGTGTTTGGGGATCCGAGAGTCACTCCTACGCCACAAGAGTATGGGATGCAGTTAGCAAGGACCGCGTCTCTTAGGTCCTCTGATCTTTCTCGGCAGGTGGGAGCTGCAATCTTGAATCAGTGGCACGAGGTTCAAGCTTTAGGTTGTAATGAGGTGCCCAGGGCGGGTGGTGGAACTTATTGGGAGGGAGATGTAGGTGACCAGCGCGAATTTCAATTAGGCAAAGATAGTAACGACGAGAGGAAGCGGGAGGTATTAAGGGATATTGTCGAAAGGTTGCGCGAGGTCGGAGTTATTAGGTCCGATGTAAACGATCAATCTGTAATTGACGACATGATATTTAGTAGATCAGATAAGATAATATCTGACTCTCAACTTATGGATTCATTGGAATATGGTAGGACTATTCATGCTGAGATGAATGCAATAACAGATGCGGCTCGGGGTGGTCATTCCGTGCGGGGTTGTGTTCTGTACTGCAACACTTTTCCATGTCATAACTGCGCAAAACATATTGTCGCGAGTGGAATTTCTAGAGTCGTATATAATATGCCTTACCCAAAAAGCTATGCCGAGGATCTATTTTCGGACTCAGTTTGTGTTGATCCTGACGAACCCGCTCCTGGAAAGGTAACGTTCACGCCATTTATTGGAATCGCAGGGCCGATGTTCGGGCGTGTTTTCGAAAAGCGAAAATGGAAATCGTCCGACGGGACGGTTCCGAGGTTTAGCAAGTTTAACGCTAATTTTGTTCGTCGAACACCTGCTCCAGCCTATACAGAAGCTGAGGTTATAATCTTGCAAGCATTGCAAGCTGATTTGCAAAGAGCAGGGTTCTCAGTAGTAAGGCCCGTTGGATCTTAGGTCTATTCCAAACCGACCACATCAATCCCCGTCCATCTTCAGCGCGGCGATGAACGCTTCCTGCGGGATCTCGACCTTGCCGAACTGGCGCATACGCTTCTTGCCGGCCTTCTGCTTGTCCAGCAGCTTGCGCTTGCGGCTGGCGTCGCCGCCGTAGCACTTGGCGGTGACGTCCTTGCGCAAGGCTCTAACCGTCTCGCGGGCGATGATCCGGCCGCCGATCGCCGCCTGGATGGGGATGACGAACATGTGCTGCGGGATGAGCTCCTTCATCTTCTCGCACATGCCCCGGCCGCGGCTCTCGGCGCGGTCGCGGTGGACCAGCATCGACAGCGCGTCGACGGGCTCGGCATTGACCAGGATCGACATCTTGACCAGGTCGCCGGGCCGGTAGTCCTCGACCTGGTAGTCGAAGCTGGCATAGCCCTTGGAGATCGACTTCAGGCGGTCGTAGAAGTCGAACACCACCTCGTTCAGCGGCAGGTCGTAGACCACCATGGCCCGGTTGCCGACATAGCTGAGCTCGCGCTGCATGCCGCGGCGGTCCTGGCACAGCTTGATCACCCCGCCGAGATATTCGTCGGGGGTGAAGATCGTGGCCTTGATCCAGGGCTCGCTGATGCTCTCGATCTGCATCACGTCGGGCAGGTCGGCGGGGTTGTGGAGCTCCATCTCCGTCCCGTCGCGCATGTGGATCTTGTAGACCACCGAGGGGGCGGTCGCGATCAGGTCGAGGTCGAACTCGCGGCTGAGGCGCTCCTGGATGATTTCCAGGTGCAGCAGGCCGAGGAAGCCGCAGCGGAAGCCGAAGCCCAGGGCGGCGCTGCTCTCCATCTCGTAGGTGAAGCTGCCGTCGTTCAGGCGCAGCTTGCCGACCGCGGCGCGCAGGTCCTCGAAGTCGGCGGCGTCGACCGGGAACAGGCCGCAGAACACCACGGGCTGGACTTCCTTGAAGCCCGGCAGGGCCTGGGCGGTCTGCTTCTTCTCGTCGGTGATGGTGTCGCCGACGGCGGCGTCGGCCACTTCCTTGATCGAGGCGGTGAAGAAGCCGACCTCGCCGGGGCCCAGCTGGTCGACGTCGGTGGCCTTGGGGGTGAACACCCCGACCTTGTCGATGCGGTGGGTGGCGCCGGTCTGCATCATCCGCACCTGCTGGCCGGCCTTGAGCGTGCCGTCGAAGATGCGGACCAGCACGACCACGCCCAGATAGGCGTCGTACCAGGCGTCGACCAGCAGGGCCTTGAGCGGGGCGTTGAGCTCGCCCTTGGGGGCGGGCAGGCGGGTGACGATGGCTTCCAGCACCTCGTGGATGCCGATGCCCGACTTGGCGCTGGCCAGGACGGCGTCGCTGGCGTCCAGGCCGATCAGGTCCTCGATCTGGGCGCGCACGCGCTCGGGCTCGGCGGCCGGCAGGTCGATCTTGTTGAGGACCGGGACGATCTCGTGGTTGTTGTCGATGGCCGAATAGACGTTGGCCAGGGTCTGGGCCTCGACGCCCTGGCTGGCGTCGACCACCAGGATCGAGCCCTCGCAGGCGGCCAGGCTGCGGCTGACCTCGTAGGCGAAGTCGACGTGGCCGGGGGTGTCCATCAGGTTCAGGACGTAGTCCTGGCCGTCGTCGGCCTTGTAGCGCAGGCGCACGGTCTGCGCCTTGATGGTGATCCCGCGTTCCTTCTCGATGTCCATGTTGTCCAGGACCTGGGCGCTCATCTCGCGCGCGGTCAGGCCGCCGGTCTCCTGGATCAGGCGGTCGGAGAGGGTGGATTTGCCGTGGTCGATGTGGGCCACGATCGAGAAATTGCGGATGCGGTCGAGAGGCGTCGAAGTCATGGCCGTGCGTCTAGCATATTTGCGGGCTTTCGCGAGCGTCGTTCCTCCCCGCACGTGGGAGGAACGGCCATGGTTAACTCGCCGTTAAGCTTCAAGCCGCAAACCCGACTCAAAGGGTTGAGACAGTCTAGGCTGTTGGAATCGCGAGAGAGCACATGGACCGCCGCAAGCTGATCCTTTCGGGCATGGCCACCGCCGGGCTGAGCGCCTGCGCCAGCACGGCCCAGGAGCGCCCGGGCGACCCGCCGCCGCGGTCGCAGTACGACACCGGCCGGGCCCAGACCTATTCGGCCGACGAGATGATCCGCAGCGGCTCGGACTTCCTGGGCGTGACCGCCGAGAGCATCGGCGCGGTGATCGAGCGCGCCTTCCGCGACAACGGCCAGCCCACCGGCTACATCGCCGGCGAGGAGGGCTCGGGCGCCATCGCCGTGGGCCTGCGCTACGGCCGGGGCCTGCTGTACATGAAGGGCAAGGACACCCAGGAGGTGTTCTGGCAGGGCCCGTCGGTGGGCTGGGACTGGGGCGGCAACGCCAGCCGCGTCTTCACCCTGTGCTATAACCTGCAGTATCCGGACGCCATCTTCCGTCGCTTCCCCGGCGTGGAGGGCACGGCCTATCTGGTCGGCGGCCTGGGCGTGAACTACCAGCGCGCCGACACCATCACCCTGGCCCCGATCCGCGCCGGCGTCGGCCTGCGCCTGGGCGCCAATGTCGGCTACCTGGCCTATAGCCGCCAGCGCAACATCCTGCCGTTCTGAGGCTGAATCCCTAGATCCTCCCCCTGTGGGGGAGGTGGCCGAAGGCCGGTGGGGGGAGTCCTGGAGGTGTGATCTGGGCTGCGGTTGTCGGCCGATCACTCCCCCCACCGTCGGCTTCGCCGACACCTCCCCCATAGGGGGAGGATCTGGTTATTTTCGCACCGTCACGCTCTGGCTGATCATCGTCGCCTTGCCGAAGATGGTCAGGAACGCCACGTCGGCGGCGTCGCGGCCATGGGCGATGCGAACCAGGCCGTCGACGGGGGCCCGGCCCGCGGGGTCCACCAGCCGCCAGCGGCCGCCGACGAAGACCTCGACCACGGCGTGGAAATCCGGCGGCTGCAGGGCCGGAGCGTAGACGCTGGCCACCCGGGCCGGGATGTCGCTGGCCCGGCACAGGGTGACCGCCAGGTGGGCGAAGTCGCGGCAGACGCCGGCTCGCTGGACATAGGTCTCCAGGGCGGTGGTCCGCGCGTCGCTGCACGGGCGGTATTCCAGGTGTCCGATGAGCCAGTCGACGATGGCCGCCACCCGCGCGCCGCCGCGCAGGGCGCCGAACTTCTGCTCGGCGATGGTCTCGAAGGTGTCGGACGGGCAATAACGGCTGCCGCGCAGATAGGGCAGGGTGTCGATCGGCAGGTCGGCGATGGCGTGCTGGGCGGCGTCGGCCAGGGCCATGTCGCGCGCGGCGATCTCGACCACGGCGTCGTAGGCGACGGCCAGCCGCCCCTGGCAGGTGAAGACCACGCGACGCTCGCCGCTGGCCACATCATCGCGGCGGGCGAAGGCCACGGGCGGGTCGAACATCAGCCGCTCGTCGAGCACCGCCTGGTCGTCGGCGAGCGCCGCCTCGATCTGCAGCAGGGATTCCACGCGTTTGGGGAAGTCATAGTCCAGCCGCGCCTTCACATGCACGCGCATGGCCAGCCCCTCCGATAAGCCCAGACAACGGCTCGCGGGGCGCGAGGTTCAGCGGCGATCCAGCGCCTGGCGACTAGTCGTCATACTCCACCACCAAGCGCAAGGTCTTGCGGCCGTTGGCGGGCAGGGTCACGCGCCAGGCGGCGGCACCGTCGCGCATGTCGTGGGCCATGGGTTCGGCGACCACCTTGAAGCCTTGCCGATTTGTGGCCATCCGCACCTCGGCGACGATGGGGACCGTCTTGGCGTTGACGAGGTCGACCTCGTAGACGCGGCGCACGCGGTCCTGGCGACGGTCCTGCTCGGCGACCAGGCGGGGCCGAACCCGCACGTCCATGGCCTCGCCGATCGCCAGGTCGAAGGGCTGGCCGACGGGGACGTCCCGCATGGCCTGCTCGCCGGCGAAGGCGGGGCGTCCGCCGGCCGTCTCGAACACCGCCAAGGCGCCGGACGGCAGGGGCTTGCCCAGACCGTCGGCCGGCTTGTTGTCCAGCCGCAGCACGACCGTGGCGGCCGGCGGGTCGTCGGTCTCGTCATAGTCGCTCCAGGGGTCGAGCTGGACCACGTAGAGCCGCTGGAAGGCGACGTCCTTCTGGTCCAGGAAGGCCACCTGCTTGGTCTGGCGCGCGGCGACCGTCACGGGTTCGGGCAGGGTGTAGAGCTTGTAGTCGCCCACGTCGGATTGTTCGGCGAGCTTGCGCTTTCCGGTGACCACGACCTCCTGCAGTCCGCCTTCCATCATCGGAGCCGGCGCCATCATCATCGCTGGGGCTGCGGGAGGTTCCGGATGGACCAGGCGCCGGCCGCGATGGGTAGTGTCCATCGGCCAGCAATTGCGGGCGATCGGCCTGGCTTCGCCCCGCTTCACATCTACCTCCACGCGCGACAGCCGGCCGGCCACGGCCTGAGTGGGGGCGTCGGCGAAGCTGGTGCCGCTGGCGTTGACCAGGGTCAGCCAGCCGGTCAGGTCCAGGGTCCTGCCGTTCGGGTGGATGCGGGCGACGTAGTCGGCCTGCCAGTTCACGCCGATCGCCAGGTAGGACAGAGTCAGGGTCGCCTGGGTCGGTACGGCGACGTCGACCATGGTCGACAGGGCCGGCTTGTCCGACAGGCCGGCCGGGACCGTGTCGAACACCAGGGCCTCGGTGCCGCCGGAGCAGCCCAGGGCCTCGACGCCGCCGGCGGTCTGCAGCACCACGCCTTCGGGGCCCTGGCGCAGGGTCGCCGCCTCTTCGGTCCGTCGGCCGGTCCGGCGGTTGGTGCGGACGACCTTCACCGTCTGTCCCAGCGAGCGCTCGACCAGGGTTCCGGGACTGAGCAGGGCGTAGTCGTAGTTGCGCTCGACCAGCGTCCCGGGCAGGCCTTCCACCGTGGCGCTCTGGGGGATCAGGGCGTCGGCGACGCCGTCGAAGCGCAGGGTGTGGCGGCCGGCCGGCAGGAACACTGTCCGCGTCTCGGTGACCTGGATCAGGCCCTTGGCCATGGCCTCCTCGCGCTGCCATGTGTCCAGCGTCTGGAACGGCCCGTCGCCGCCGCGATAGAGGGTGACGGCGACCTTGTCCGGCTTCGGCGAGGCGATGGTGTCGGCCCAAGCTTGGATGGGGAGGGCGGGGGTAGCGAAGAGGAGTAGGGCGCCCGCCAAGATCCTCCCCCCATGGGGGAGGTGTCGCCGCGGGCGACGGAGGGGGGAGTGGTCGGACGCCGGAAGACTCCCCCCTCCGTCCGCTTCGCGGACACCTCTCCCAAAGGGGGAGGTGCTTTCCGCGTTGGGCTCGATCACCAGCCCGTCTCGACCGTGAAGGTCAGGACAGCTTCGCCGTTGGCGGGCGTCGGCACGCTCCAGCCCAGGGTGCGCGCGTCGATGCGGCGGCTCTTGAGGCTCTCGGCCTTGACCTCGCCGTCGCGCCCCAGGCCGCCCTGCCGCAGCTCGACCGTCACCGGCTCGGGCCGGGCGTTGCGGATCAGGTACTTCATCGTATAGCGCGAGCGGGTCTTGGAGACCTTCTCGTCGCTGACCAGCGTGCCCTGGCTGGTGACATCGAAGGCGTCGCCGGTCTTGATCGACAGTTCCGAGCCGGCCGGCGTGTGATCGATGGCGTTCTCGCCGACGAACTTCGGGTCGCCGGCCTTGTCGCGCACATAGACCCGCATCACCCCCGCCGGCAGCTGGTTGCCCAGGCCCGCCAGCCTGGCGTTGCTGAACTGGATGGCGACGGTGGCGGACTCCGGCTGGGCCTGGCTGGAGAACCAGTCCTGGCGGATCTCGTAGACCTTTCGGGCCGCCACCCCCTGGGCGCTGAGGAAGCCGACCTGCTTGCTCTGGTTGGCGGCGATCGTCGTGCGGTGGGGCAGGGGATAGAGGTAATAGTCGGCGACTCGCTCGCCGGTCCCGCTCTCGGTCCCGGCCGTCTGGAGCGCCGGCCGGGGCGGGCGATAGCCGCCGTCGTTGGCCAGGGTGTTGACCGAGCCGGCCACCAGCTGGGTCTCGGCGTCGACGAAAGCCGTGCCCGACTGGTTGCCCAGGGTGATCCAGCCCTGCAGGTCGAGCGCGCCCTTGGCCTCGTCGAACATCGCCACATAGTCGGCCTTCCAAGACAGGCCGGTGGTCAGGTAGCTGAGCGTGGTCGGCCGGGCGCCGGCCTTGTCGGCCTCGACCGTCACCGACAGGGTCGGGCGGGCGCGCAGGGTCTCGGGCACCTTGTCGAAGATCACACGGGTCGGCACGCCGTCGTCGCGCAGCACCTCGATGCGGTCGCCGATCTTCAGCACCACGCCCTCGTTGGCGGCCAGGACGGTGGCGGTCTCGGTGGTCTCCTTGCCGTCGCCGGGATTGGTGCGGACGATCTTGACCTGCTGGCCGACCGCCTTTTCCATCAGCTTGTCGGGAGTCAGCAGGTCGTAGTCGAAGTTCTGCTCCACCACCGACAGGCCGGCGGCCGAGAGACTGACGGTCTCGGGCCGGATGGCGGCCGAGACGTCCTTGAACTCCAGCTTCTGGCGGCCGGCGGCGAGGGGCATCTCGCGCACGTCCTGCACCAGGGCCAGGTCGTTGTTGTAGATCGTCACCGAAAGCCTGGGGGCGGTCTGGGCGTGCGCCGTGCTCGCAAGGGTCATGGCGGCCGTGGCCAGCAAAGCGTGACGGAACATCTCAGAGCGCCTCCCGATTTTGACGCTCAAGGTTTCATGCGGTCAGCCGGAAGTCGAGTGGGAAATTACAAGTGTGATCCGCTTCTATTGGCCGCGATGAGCGGATTTTTGGACGTTCCTACCCGCCCCACACCTGCTTGAGCCGCAGGTCGCGGCCGCAGCCCATGCGGTAGGCGTGGTACTCGATGGCGTGGTTCTTGGCGTAGTCGCGGTGATAGGCCTCGGCCGGCCAGAAGGTCTGCAGGGGCAGGACCTGGGCCTTCATCGTACCGGTCTTCAGGCGCTTGGCGGCCTCGGCGCGGGACTTCTCGGCGATCGGGCGCTGGGCGGGCGTGACGAACACGGCGGGGCGATAGGACGGGCCGCGGTCGCAGAACTGGCCGCCGTCGTCGGTGGGGTCGACCAGCTTCCAGTACCTGTAGAGCAGGAAGCCGTAGTCGAGCTTGGCCGGGTCGTAGGTGACGCGCACCGACTCGTAGTGGCCCGAGGTCTCGCTGGTCACGTCGCGGTAGGTCGGCCGGTCGACATGGCCGCCGGTATAGCCGCTCTCGACCTTCAGCACCCCGGGGATGCCGCGCATGTCGTTCTCCATGCACCAGAAGCAGCCGCCGGCGAACACGGCGGTCGCGGGCGGGGCGGGCTTGCCGGCCGCCAGCACGTCGGCGGGCAGCAGGATGGCGGCGAAACTGGCGACCAGGACGAGCAGGCGGCGGATCATCGGGAAACTCCGGGGTGACGTACCCCTAGATACGGACGACGCGCGCCAAAGGTTACAGCCTATCGCCAGCCGAATCCCACGCCGCGCACCGACGGGCAGGCCGACAGGCGGGCGGCCAGGGTCTGGGCCCGCTCGTCGCCCTGGTCGTCCAGCTCCAGCCGGATGCTGAGGCCCGCCCCGTCCGGCTGGGCGCTCAGGGCCCGCAGGCGGGTCTGCTGGACGCTGGCCACGCCCAGCACCCGCATCAGGGCGTCGGGCGTGTCATCGGCGATCACCAGAAACAGCCGGCGTTTGTCGCTCTCTTCGTGTTCGGCCGGTTCGAGCGCGCTCGCATTCTCGCTCATGGCCGCACCCACTGATGCTCGACGCTGGCCGAGGTGACGCCCGGCCAGGCGGCCAGGTCGCGGGCCAGCAGGCGGGCGGCCTGGTCGCTGAGGTGGCGGACCCGCAGCGAGCCCTCGACGATCTGGCCGACCGGCTTCATCGACAGGGCGCACAGCTCCGCGCCGCTGTCGGCCAGGCCCTGGCGGACGGCTTCCAGCGCCGAGGGCGCGTCCTGGGCGGCCAGCAGCAGCTGGTGGACGGTGACGCCTTCGTGGTCGGAATTGAAGGCGGGTGGGGAAGGCAGGTAGCTCATGGGTTCAAGGTCCTTTGGATTTGAGGGAGGACCGATGACCGCACAGCAAAAACCCCGCTCCTGGTGGGAAGCGGGGCTTTGCGGATCTTGCGATCTTCGGCTGTGTTGGTCGGCTAGTCGACCGCGCGCCTGTGCTGCCCCGTTCGCACACGAACGGTTTTAATCTTGGCCTGCATCATAATGGTGCGCGCGCACGCGATCGCGACGCCGGCGGTCAGGCCGGTGGCGATCAGAACGTTCAGGGCCAGCTGCGAGAGCATGATGGCGAGGAAACTCCGTGTGCGATTACACAGGTAGCGTGGGCGTGGTCCCAGCGCAAGGCTTTGCCGCCCCGGTGCGGCGAATGGCGCGGGATGGGCAAGAATTGGGCGACGGGCGCCGCTTTCAAGATCCCCTCCCTATGGGAGGGGTGTCGCCGCAGGCGACGGGGAGGGGAGTTTGCCGAGTTGGCCCACTCCCCCCACCGATCGCTTCGCGATCGCCTCCCCCACAGGGGGAGGGTCTTACGACCGCAGCTTGCCGCCGGCCTTCTCGACCGCCGCGATGATTCTGGCCGACAGGGCCTCGATCTCGGCCTCGGCCAGGGTCTTCTCGCGCGGCTGGATGACCACTTCCAGGGCGACCGACTTGGAGCCGTCCGGCACGCCGGGGCCCTCATAGACGTCGAACACCCGCACCGCGGCGATCAGCGCCTTGTCGGCGCCGGCCGCGGCCTTGACCAGGTCGCCCGCCGCCTTGGCCTTGTCGGCCACGAAGGCGAAGTCGCGGGTCAGGGGCATCAGCGGCGACGGCGTGAAGGCCGGCTTGGTCTTGACGGCCTTCTTCTTCGGCTCGGGCACGGCTTCCAGGGTGATCTCGAAGCCATAGACCGGCCCGGCCACGTCCAGGGCCTTGAGCACGGCCGGGTGCAGCTCGCCGAACTCGGCCAGCACCGCCTTGGGGCCCAGCTGCAGCCGCGCCGAACGGCCGGGATGCCACCAGGACGAGGCCGAGCCCTGGGCGGTCTGCAGCGAGGCGACCGGCGCGCCGATCTCCTCCAGCAGGGCCATCAGGTCGGCTTTCACCGTGAACACGTCTTCGGCCGGCGCCTTGTCCCAGCCGCGCGGGGCGCGGGGGGCGAGGATCGCCGCGATCGTCGTCTTCTGGTCCTGCGGCCGGTCGCCGAAGAACACCGGGCCGACCTCGAACAGGGCGACGTCCGGGAAGCCCTGGCGGGCGTTGCGGCCGGCCGCCTCGATCAGGTTGGGCAGCAGCGAGGGACGCATGCAGTCCAGGTCCGAGGCGATCGGATTGGCCAGCAGCAGATCGGGCGCGCCGCCGCCGAACAGCTCGGCGATGGCCTGGCTGGTGAAGCTGAAGGTCAGGGCCTCGGCGTAGCCGGCCGCCGCCATGGCGCGACGGGCCGTGCGGGCGCGGGCCTGCTTGACGGTCAGCACGCCGCCGACGGGGCGCGGAACCTCGGGCAGGGGCGTGGAGGGCAGTTCGCCATAGCCGGCGATGCGGGCCACTTCCTCGACCAGGTCGGCCTTGCCCTGAACGTCGCGCCGGAACGTCGGCGGGGTGACGCAGACCAGGCTCTCGGCGCGGGTGGCGAACTCGGTGGTCGGCACGTCGGTCGGGGGCGACAGGGTGAAGCCCAGGTCCGTCAGGATCTCCAGCGTGCGCTCCGGCGCGATGGCCAGGCCCGACAGGGCCTCGACATAGGCCGGGTCGAACAGGATCGGGCCGGGCGCGGCCGGGGCTTCGCCGGCCACGACGATCTCCGAGGCCTTGCCGCCGCACAGCTCCAGGACCAGCCGGGTGGCCAGCTCCAGGCCGGGCACGAGCGAGCCGGTGTCGACCGTGCGGGCGAACCGGTACTGGGCGTCGCTGTTGATGCCGGTGACGCGGCCCGTCTGGGCCGTGCGGATCGGTTCGAACCAGGCGCTTTCCAGGAAGACGTCGACGGTGTCGTCCGAGCAGCCGGTGCTCTCGCCCCCCATCACGCCGCCCAGGCCGATCGGGCGGTTGCCGTCGGCGTCGGCGATCACGCTCATCTCGGGCGTGATGTCGTAGGTCTTGCCGTCCAGGGCGATCAGCTGCTCGTCATGGTGCTCGGCGGGCGAGGGCTGGTCGCCGGGCGTGACCTCGGCCTTGCCATGGCCCAGGCGCGCCTCGATCACGGTCCCGACCAGCTTGGCCGCGTCATAGGCGTGCAGCGGCCGCGCGCGGTCGTAGGAGATCAGGTTGGTGATATCCACCAGGGTGTTGATCGGGCGCAGGCCGATGGCCTTCAGGCGATCGGCCAGCCACTTGGGCGAGGGACCGTTCTTGACGCCGCGGATCAGGCGGCCGCTGAACACCGGGCAGGCGTCGCCGTCGACCTTGACGGTGATCGGGCAGGGGAAGGTCCCCGGCACGGGGGCGATCGACAGGTCCTTCAGCGTCCCGACCCCGGCCGCGGCCAGGTCGCGGGCGATGCCGGCCACGCCCAGCCAGTCGGGGCGGTTGGGGGTGACCTCGAAGTCGATCACCGCTTCCAGGCCCAGGGCCTGGGAAGCCGGGGTCCCGACCGCCAGATCGTCCGGCAGTTCCAGGATGCCTTCCGAGCCGTCGTCAGCCTCCAGCTCGGAGCCCGAGCACAGCATGCCGTTGGAGATCACGCCGCGCACCGGCTTCTCGACCAGGGTCACGCCCAGGCCGGGCACATAGGCGCCGATCGGGGCGTAGACGGTGGTCAGGCCCGGACGGGCGTTGGGCGCGCCGCAGACGATCTCCTTGCGGCCGTCGACGGTGTCGACCTGGCAGACGCGCAGGCGGTCGGCATTGGGATGCTGCACGGCCTCGACGATCTTGGCCACCGTGAAGGCGGCCAGCTTGGAGGCGGGGTCGGTGACGTGTTCGACCTCGAGGCCGGCCATGGTCATGGCGGCGACGACTTGCGTGGCGGAGGCCTCGGTGTCGAGGTGATCCTTGAGCCAGGAGAGGGTGAATTTCATGGGTCAGTCTACGATGAAAAGCTTGGCGCCGACCGAGGTCGACGAGCGGTGGGCGGGGTCGCCGAAGTCGGAGACGTGATAGCTCATGCCAGCGGTCAGGATGGCGGTGCGGCCGTCCTTCAGCTCGCTGACCAGCTCGCCCTCCAGCACGAAGATCACATGGCCGCGGTCGCACCAGTGATCGGCGAGATAGCCGGGCGAATAGTCGACGCGGCGCAGGCGCATGTCGCCGACATTGAGCGTGCGCCAGGTAGCCTCGCCCCGTTCGCCCGGATGGACGGTGGGCTCGACCTGCGACCAGTCGACGGCCGTGAACGGGCTGGCGGGCAGCTGCATCAGCTGAGACCGCTGGCCGCGTTCGGCGCGGCGAAGGCGCTGAAGCCGTAGTGTTCGAGCCAGCGGACGTCGGACGCCCACATGTCGCGCAGGTCGGGCATGCCATATTTCAGCATCCCGAGCCGGTCGACGCCCATGCCGAACGCGAAGCCCTGGTACTCGTCCGGATCGATGCCGCAGGCGCGCAGGACATTGGGGTGAACCATGCCGCAGCCCAGGATCTCGAGCCACGACGTGCCCTGGCCGATCTTGATCTCGCCGCCGGTGCGGTCGCACTGCACGTCCATTTCCGCCGACGGTTCGGTGAACGGGAAGTGGTGCGGCCGGAACTGGGTGGTGACCGCGTCGGTCTCGAAGAACCGCGCCAGGAAGGTCTCCAGGGTCCACTTCAGGTGGCCCATGTGGATGCCCTTGTCGATCACCAGGCCCTCGACCTGGTGGAACACCGGGGTGTGGGTGGCGTCGTTGTCGACACGATAGGTGCGGCCGGGGGCGATGATCCGGATCGGCGGAGTTTGACTGAGCATGGTCCGCACCTGCACGGGGCTGGTGTGGGTGCGCAGCAGCATGCGTTCGCCGTCTTCCTTCGTCTTGAAGAAGAAGGTGTCGTGCATCTCGCGGGCCGGGTGCTTCTCGGGGAAGTTCAGGGCCGTGAAGTTGTGGAAGTCGTCCTCGATGTCGGGACCTTCCGCCACCGCGAAGCCCATCTCGGCGAAGATGGCGACCATCTCGTCCATGGTCTGCATGGTCGGGTGGACACCGCCGCGGCGGCGGCGCGGAGCGGGCAGGGTCAGGTCCAGGGTCTCGCTGGCCAGGCGCGCGTCGAGGGCGGCGGTCTCCAGCGCGGCCTTCTTGTCGTTCAGCGCCGTCTGCACGCGGTCGCGCAGGACGTTGATCGCCGCGCCGCGCTCCTTGCGCTCGTCGGGGCTCATCGCGCCTAGGGTCTTGAGCAGGCCCGAGATCGAGCCGGTCTTGCCCAGAGCGGACACGCGCACGGCGTCCAGGGCGGCGAGATCGCCGGCGGCGGCGATTTGCGCCAGCACGTCGGCTTCGAGGGAGGTGAGATCGGTCATGACGGGGTTCCGTCTAGAGGATTTGGAGCGGGGGTGCGAGACCCCCTCAGTCGCTTCGCGACAGCGCCCCCAGAGGGGGAGCACCTGTCGCGCTAGATCCTCCCCCGTCGGGGGAGGTGGCCCAAAGGGCCGGAGGGGGTTCCCGCCGCACGACGCGCAGCAAAAAGCCCTCCGGTTCGCACCGGAGGGCTCTTCAGATCGCAATCGGGACGGACCCGAGAGAAGACCTTAGGCGGCCAGGGCGGTGCGGACCTTGTCAGCGATGGCCTTGAACGCGACCGGGTCTTGACCCGCGATGTCCGAGAGGACCTTGCGGTCGATCACGATACCCGCCACGTCCAGGCCGTGGATAAATTGCGAGTAGGTGAAGCCCTCGGTGCGAGCGCCGGCGTTGATGCGTTGGATCCACAGCGAGCGGAAGGCGCGCTTGCGCACCTTGCGGTCGCGGTACGCGTATTGGCCGGCCTTGTCGACGGCGGCCTTGGCGGTGCGGATGGTGTTCTTGCGGCGGCCGTAGAAGCCTTTCGCCTGTTCAAGAACCTTCTTGTGCTTGGCGTGGGCGGTTACGCCCCGTTTGACGCGAGCCATGTGTCAGCGCTCCTCTTACAGGCCGTAGGGCAGGTACGAACGGATGGTCTTGGCGTCGGATTCGCTCATGACCTTCGTGCCGCGGTTCTGGCGGATGTACTTGCCGTTGTGGCCGATCAGACGGTGACGCTTGCCGGCGACGCCGGCTTTCAGCAGGCCCGTGGCCGTGATCTTGAAGCGCTTCTTGGCGCCCGACTTGGTCTTCAACTTAGGCATTTCGCGTCGGAGCGTTTAACCGCCCCGTCCTCTAGAGAAGCATGACAAACCGCCATGGCATGCCATTAGCCAGGCGGTTCCGGAAAGGCGGGGTTAGTACGGGAAAGGGGCGGAGAAGGCAAGCGCCGTCTCCACCCCCCGGTGGCTTCCGCCGAGTCTAGTTCGGCGGATTGTTCTTTTCCAGGAAGGCCACGGTCGCCGACAGCATCTGCTGACGGGTGACCTCGCGCGACAGCCAGTGGTCTTCCTCGCGCAGATCCACGAACTCGACCGGCTTGCCGGCCTTCTGCAGAGCGTGGAGCATGCCCGTACTCTGTTCGTAGCGCACGACGGTGTCTTCCTTGCCGTGGATCAGCAGGACCGGGCCGTCGGCGTCGGCGGCGTGACGTTCCGGCGAGCGCTCGTCCAGCTTGGGGTCGTTGACCGAGGTGACCCCGAAGGCCCGCTTGTAGTGGCGGATGGTCGGGCTCTCCTCGCCGGAGCGCAGCAGTTTGAAGTTGAGGAACTGGCGCAGGTCGCCGATGCCGGCCACCGACACGGCGCAGCGATAGACGCCCTTGTCCATCGTGATGCCGGCCAGGGCCGCGTAGCCGCCATAGCTGCCGCCGTCTATGCACACGCGCTTAGGATCGATGATCCCCTGTTTGGCCAGGAAGCGCACGCCGTCCGACAGGTCGGTCTGCATCTTGCCTCCCCACTCGCCGTCGCTGGCGCGAATGAAGCCTTGGCCGCGGCCGGTGGAGCCGCGGAAGTTGGGTTGCAGCACGGCGTAACCGCGCGACGCCAGGCCTTGAGCCCACCAGTCGAAGCCAGCTTCATCGCGGGCCTGCGGCCCGCCGTGGGGCAGGACGATCAGGGGCAGGCCCTTGGCCATCTTGCCTTGAGGCAGGGTGAGATAGCCCTCGATCATCAGGCCGTCGGCGGCCGCGTACTTGATCGCCCGCACTTCGGCGACGTCGCCGCCGGCAAGGCCGGGATAGGCCGAGCCGACCTTGCTGAGCTTCTTGGCGGTGAGGTCCAGCAGATAGTAACCGCCGGGCTCGCCCGTACCTTCGACATAGGCCACGATCTTTGTGTAGTCGGGCGTATGCGATTGCAAAGTCATCTGGCGGCCAGGGAACACGCCGGTGATCATCGACCAGGCGGCGGCGAGGCGGGGCTCGTCGAAGTGATACTGCCTGTAGCCGGCGTCGGTGACCGTGCCGATCACGTGATTGGCGTTGTCCGTGACGATCCGGAAGGGCTGGTCGGGGCCGTAAAATTCGCCCAGCTTGCTGTCGGCGATCGAGACATTGGCCAAGCGGTATTCGCCGGTCTTCTCGTCCTGGATCGTCATCACCACGGACTTCTCGTCCAGCGACAAGCCCAGCATCGCGGGCCCGTCAAGCGGCGCGGTCGTGACGTAACCGTCAACCCACTTGCCGTTCTTGCGCAATTCCATCGCCCACCGCGCCGTCTCGCGGTGATAGGTCGTGCGGGCGATCACCGTACCGTCGGTCTTGAACAGGTATTCGTTGGTTTCGAAGTCACCCATCTGGACCATGGAGGAGATGCCGGTGTCGAGGTCGATCCGATAGAGGTCGAAGCGCCCTTCCTGCCACGACTTCGCTTCCTCGCCGGCGTAGAGTTGAGCGAACACCGTCGGCTTGCCGTCCACTACGCCGCCGATCGGATCGGAACTGAGGACGTTGTTGACCGTCTCGTACGAGCGCTTGGGCAACTGGACGGAGGCGCCCGTCTTGATGTTGATGCTCGTCGCCTGGAACTGCTCGCCCACATAGGTGACGTATTCGATGGCCTGGGTGCGCGAGACCTCGGCCACCACGTGACCTGGATCGGCCCACATGACGCCGCGCATCTTGACCTTGCCGAAATCGACGGACTGGACCTCGCCGCCATTCAGGGGCTGGATGATCACCCGGCTCGCGCCGCCGTCATGGGCGATGTAAGCCAGATTGGCGCCGTCGCTCGAGATCTCGACGTCCGAGATCGCCGGCAGGCGGCCGTAGGCTTCGAGCGGCCCGGCCAGGGCGACGCTCGACGAGACCAGCACCGTCAAGGCGACGCCGGCGAACAACTTCAACATGCAAAACCCCCAACTCAACGTGCAAGGATTAGCGGCGCACGGTGAAGCTGTCGAGGGCTCAGGCCGCGGCCTTGACCCGGCTCTCGATGGTCAGGGCGAAGGCCACCGCCGGCAGCATCAGGATCGCTCCCAGCCAGTAAGGACCGCCGATGGCCAGGCCGAACAGCGGGCCGGCCAGCATCGGGCCGGTCATGCGGGCCAGGGAGCCGGCCGCCATGTTCAGCCCCAGCATGGCGCCCTGCTTGTCGGGCGCGGTGGCGCGCGAGATCAGCGCCGCCACGCAGGGGAAGACCAGCGACTGGCCGAACGCCGTGCACCCCACCGCCAGCGGCACGAAGGCCGAGGAGGGGACGAACGGGGTCAGGCAAAGGCTGACGGCGATGATCGCTAGGCCCGCGGCCAGCACCCTGGCCTCGCCGAACCGGCGCGCCAGCCGGCCGGTGATCAGTCCCTGGCCGACCGAGGCGATGATGCCGATCACGGCGAAGCACAGGCCGACCTGCTTGGGGCCCCAGTCGAACCGGGCCTGGGTCCACAGGCCGAACACCGATTCCATGCCGGCGAAGGCGGCGGTCGAGATCAGGGTGACCAGCAGCACGCGCGACAGCACCGGGTGGGCGGCCGCGGCGGCCAGGTGGTCGCGCCGGCGCTCCACGGGGGCGTCCTCGCGGCTGGGCGCGCGGCTCTCGACCACGAACAGGAAGACGCCCAGGGCGGCGATCGCGGCCAGGGCGGCGGCGGTCAGCAGCGGGATCTGGAAGGCCAGGCGGCCGGTGTCGGAGTGGCCGAAGGCCTTGGCCAGGCCCGGCAGCAGGCCGCCCAGGGTGGGGCCGACCACGAAGCCCATGCCGAACGCCGCGCCCAGCAGGCCCATGCGCCCCGCGCGCTTCTCGGGCGGGGTGACGTCGGCCATGTAGCCCTGGATCGTCGAGATGTTGCCGCTACCGAAGCCGCTGGCCAGGCGGATGGCGAAGGCCCAGGCGATGTTGGGCGCGAAGGCCAGGGCCACATAGGAGAGCGTGTTGGCCAGGATGGTGACGATCAGCACCGGCCGCCGGCCGATGCGGTCGCTGAGGCGTCCCCAGAACGGCTCGGCGACGAACTGCCCCAGCGAATAGGCCGAGAACATCGCCGTCACCTGCCAGGCGCTGGCGTTCAGCGACTTGGCGTAGAAGGGCAGCAGCGGAATGACCAGCCCGAAGCCCACCAGGTTGATGAACACCACCAGCAGCAGGACATAGAGGGCGCGAGGACTGGCGTCCGGCGTGGCGGGCGAAGGAGCGTCGGCGGCGGAAAGCGTGGTCATCAGGCCGGGCGGTGTACGCCCAGCGAGGCGATCTGGCGACCGCTATCTGAAATTTCAGGGAAGTCGAGCGTGAGATGAGCCGCCACGCTTAGAGCCGTCAATTTCACCATCGCTAGTAGAAGACGAGTCTCACTGTTCCGGAAGTGGCCGTTTCCGTCATCATGTTGACGTTAAGTATGCGCTTGCGGCCGAACACGTCGGTGAAGCTTGCTCGACACTGCGCAGCCAGAACCAGAACGCCATTTCGCAAGTCCGTCTCTTCTTGGAGCGAGATCAAGCGCGTATGGGTAAGAGGAATGTATCTATCCTTGCCCGGGGCAAGCGGAGAAGGAGTACCGGTGACAGTTGATGTTGGCGCGCGAGGTAATGGCGTAGATGCAGGATAAATATCCATATTCCCCCAAGCCATGAAGTCTAGCGCGGGTGTCGCGCCGCCATTGAGGAAATTGACCTTCATGTGAGGCGGGGAGTTGGCCCTGATTTCAAACTGCGAACCATGCTCGGCAACGGAAGCAGCAAGTTGGTGTCGCGCGTCATCCACCTGTCGACGAGTGTAAATAAATGTTGCTAACACGCCGAGGAAACTAACCGCACCTAGGGCAATTTGCAGCCATGTTAAGTCGATCATTTCTCTGGCGGATCGTGCCATGCTCTTTTGAGCTTCTAGGTCTTCAACTTCTCGTGCTTCTCTGCGAACAGCAGCTTCTTGTTCCTTTGAAGATACATCGATAGACTTATCTGCTTCCGGCACGATAATTCGACGTTGTGTCTTATTCTCAGCAATAACGGGGATGCTTCGATTTGATTCAGCGCCAATAAATAGGATGCAAATTGCTAGGGTAAGCACCGCCTTTGCTCCAACTTTAGCGATCTTAAGCATGTGATATGCCCCAACTTTAATTATGTCGTCTTTTCGGCAGTGCCCTTTAATTCACGTTGGGCGGGTTGTTCTTCTCCAGGAAGCCCACTACCGAGGTCAGCATTTGCAGCCGGGTGGCGCCGCGCGACAGCCAGTGGTCCTCGCCGTCGAGGGTGACCAGTTCGACCGGCTTGCCGGCCTTCTTCATGGCCTCGGCCATGATCGTGCTCTGCACATAGGGCACCACGGTGTCGTCCTTGCCGTGGATCAGCAGCAGGGGGATGTCGACCTTGTCGGCCATCTTGGCCGGCGAGATGGCGGCCAGGTCGGGGTCCCGGACGCGGTCGGCGCCCATGAACCGCAGCCAGTAGCGCAGGGTCGAGTTGTTGCCGGAGTTGAAGCGTTCGTTGCTGTCGATCAGCATGCGCTTGAGGTCGGCGGGGCCGGCCACCGAGGCGGCGCAGCGATAGACGCCGCGGTCCAGGGTCGCCCCGGCCAGGGCGGCGTAACCGCCATAGCTGGCGCCGACGATGCAGACGCGCTTGAGATCGATCGTCCCCTGCTTGGCCAGATGGCGCACGCCGTCCGACAGGTCGGTCTGCATGGCCTTGCCCCACTGGCCGAAACCGGCCTGGACGAACTTCCAGCCAAAACCTTCCGAGCCCCGGAAATTGGGCCGCAGCACCGCGTAGCCGCGCGAGGCAAGCGCCTGGCTCCACCAGTCGAAGCCCAGGGTGTCGCGGCCCTCGGGACCGCCGTGCGGCAGCACCACCAGCGGCAGGTTCTTGGGATCCTTGCCCTTGGGCAGGGTCAGGTAACCGGTGATCTCCAGGCCGTCGGCGGCCTTGTACTTGATCGGCCGGACCTCGAAGACGCCGTCCTCCGTCAGCCCGGCATAGACGTTGGCCAGGTAGCGGGCGCTACCGGTGTCGAGATCGACCAGGGCGTAGGCCGGGCCCTCGGTCGGGGAATCGACCCAGACCACCAGCTTGCGCCTGTCGTCCGACCAGGACTCCAGCGCGATCTGATCGCCGGGGAAGGCCTTGGCCACGGCGTTCCAGCTGGCCTGCAACTTGGCGTCGAAGAAGGTGTAGCGGCGTTCGTCGCCCAGCAGGCTCTTGGCGCCGACCAGGCCCGAGCCGTCGGGCGCGTGGATCAGGCTGTCGAACGTGGCGCTGTCGGGGATGACGACATGGGCGCCGTCGAGGGCGTATTCGCGCAGCACCGTCTTGTCGGTGTCGTTCTCGTCGTCCATCCACACCAGCACCGAGCGGCCGTCGCGGCCCAGGCCGCCCAGGCGGCGCGAGCCCATCTTCGACTCGGTCTTCTCGGCGGTGACCCAGCCGTGGTCGGTCTTGAGCTTCAGCGACCAGGCGCCCTTCTGCTCGTCATAGAGCGATTGGGCCAGGGGCTGGCCGTCGGGCGAGACCAGCCAGTCATCGGTGTCCTCCGACCCGCCGACGTCCAGCCGGCGGGTGGCGCCGGTCTTCAGGTTGATCTTGTAGAGCGTGTCGGCGCCGTAGTTGTCGACGAAATGCACGCCCTCGACGAAGGCGTGGGGCACGCCGTCGAGCATCCGCACGGTCGGCACGGCCAGGACGACGTTCATCGCCTCCTCCTGGTTCTCCATCAGCAGGCGCTGCTTCTTGGTCGTCAGGTTGACGTCGATGGTCATCCAGTATTCGCGCTTGGGCCCCGACAGGCCGTAGGGCTGGGCGGTGTTCGACTTGGTGATCAGCACGTGCTCGGGTCCGGCCCACCGCACGTCGCGCAGCTTGGTGCTCTCAAGATTGACGGCGCTGAGCAGCTTGCTGCCCTCGGCCGCCTCGCGGATCGCGACCACGCGCTTTTCGCCGTCGGTGAGGGAGATGGCCAGCTTGCGGCCGTCCGGCGAGATCGCGATCTGGTCCACATCGGGCAGGCGGCCGTAGATGGCCAGCGGTGGGGCCTCCGCCGCAACGGCCTCGGCGCTGATCGCGCCGCCCATGGCGATACCGGCCGTGACGACGGCCAAGACGGTCTGCAACACGCATAGTCCCCCAAACTGGCATCAGCCTAGCAAAGCTCGCGAAACTGTCGAGCTTGTTCGCGTCGTAGGGTTGCGTTTTCGGGGGCGCGGCTTTGAGGGACACACACTCATTTCCGAGACATCCTTGCGGCCGACAGGCGCGTTGGGGAAATGTGTGTGTGTCCCTCACTGGTCCCCACTGGCCAAAGAAAAACGCCCCGGCGTTGGCCGGGGCGTTCTGCATGTCGGAGAAGCGAAAGAACCTAGCGCGGGGCCAGGATCATGATCATCTGGCGGCCTTCCATGCGCGGCTCGTATTCGACCTTGGCGATCTCGTCGAAGTCCGCCTTGACCTTGAGCAGCAGCTTCATGCCCAGTTCGGGGTGCGCCATTTCCCGGCCGCGGAAGCGCAGGGTCACCTTGACCTTGTCGCCTTCCTCGAAGAACCGGTGCATCGACTTGGCCTTCACGTCGTAATCGTGAATGTCGATGTTGGGGCGCAGCTTGATTTCCTTGAGCTCGACGATCTTCTGCCGCTTGCGAGCCTCGTTCTTCTTCTTCTGCTCCTGGAACTTGAACTTGCCGTAGTCCAGGATCTTGCAGACGGGAGGGTTCGCGTTCGGGACGATCTCGACCAGGTCCAGGCCTGCTTCCTCGGCCGCTTCGAGGGCGGCGGAAATCGGCATCTCGCCTTGCTTCTCGCCGTTCTGGTCGATCAGCAGGACGCGGGGGACCCGAATGTCTTCGTTGATACGCGGACCATCCTTGACGGGCGGCGTTTGCATAGGACGGCGAATAGGGCGGCTCCGGTGTTGTTCATGGGCTTTTGCCGCCGAACCTGACGATCCGGAGGCGTATCATTGAATGAGTTCGCGCGGAGTCCGAGGGACGCCGCGTTCGCAAGTGATATATGACGAAGGACTCCCGCGCTATCAAGGCGCATGCGCGTCAAGGCCCGCCTTTTAAGGGCCGGACGCGTCGAGAAGGGGGCAAGGGGGCGAAACGTCAGGGTCGGGCCGGCCTTCCCTCCAGTCGCGATCCTTCCTGCCCGTCCATGAGCACGCCGCCCGCCGCCGCCCGCCACACCCCGATCGAGGACGTTCACGCCCTGCTGATCGGCTCCAGCTTCATCGCCGTGGGCCTGACCCTGCTGAAGGCGGCCGGCCTGACCACGGGCGGCATGGCGGGGGTGGCGCTGATCCTGTCCTACCTGACCCACTGGCCGGTCGGGGTGCTGTTTTTCCTGCTGAACATCCCGTTCTACGTGCTGGCCCAGCGCGCCCTGGGCTGGGTGTTCACCGGCAAGACCCTGGTCACCAACCTGCTGCTGGCGGGCCTGGCCCTGGGGTTGCCGGCCTGGCTGAAGATCACCGCCGTCGATCCGGTCTTCGCCGCGATCTTCGGCGGCACGATCATCGGCATGGGCATCCTGGCCCTGGCGCGGCACAAGTCCAGCGTCGGTGGCATCGGGGTGCTGGCCCTATGGCTCTACGAAAAGCGCGGGATCAGCGCCGGCAAGGTGCAGATGGCCTCCGACTGCGTGATCGTGGCCGCGGCCTTCGCGGTGATCAGCTGGGACAAGCTGCTGCTGTCGATCCTCTCGGCCGTGGCGCTGAGCGTGGTGATCATCGCCAACCACAAGCCGGGACGGTACGAGGGGTACTGATGGTCAGCGTGGAGCCGGGGACATGCACTTGTGCGTGTCCCCGCCGGAACCGCGCCAAGGCTTGGGGACACGCACAAGTGCATGTCCCCGCTTCTAACGCGGCAGTAACGCGATCGCCGCGCTGGCCACGGTGCTGACCGGTAGGGCCTGGAGGTCGGGCGAGCGGATCACCGTGACGTGGCCGCGGGGGCCGCACAGCTCCGGGTCCGAGGCGTCGGAGAACAACGCGATGGTCGGGGCGCCGGCGGCGGCCAGCAGGTGGGTCGGCCCGGTGTCGTTGCCGACGGCCAGGACCGCCTTGGCGCCCAGCACGGCCAACTGGGCGAAGTCGGTGCGGCCGGTCAGGTCGCGGGCCTGGCCCACGGTCTTCTGGATCTTCCGGGCCATGGCGCTTTCCTGCGGGCCGCCGATGATGACGATGTCCAGGCCCCGCGCCTTCAGCAAGGCGGCGAGCTGGGCGTAGCTTTCGGTCGGCCAGCGCTTCTCGGGCCGGTGGGCCGAACCGCCGGGCACCAGCAGCACATAGGGACGTGGAGCCGCGGCGCTGGCCACCGGCCGCGCCTCCTTGGTGCGGCGCAGGATCCAGGACAGGTCCGGGGCCGGCGCGGCGCCCGGTGCGGTGGGGGCGTCGGGCCAGACGCCCGCCTGCTTCAACTGGTCGGCCTGCCGCTCCAGCGTGTGCATGTGGTAGCGGGCCTTGCCGCGCTGGGGCAGGGCGCAGCCGGCCGCGATGCCCGACCACTGCGGCGGGAACGGCCGCAGGGCCTGGAAGTACCAGTTGGTGCGGCTGTTGGTCTGCAGGTCGTAGACGCGGTCGTAGCGGGCCTGGCGCAGGCGGCCGAGCATGGCGGTCAGGTCGCCGAAGTCGCTGGGACGGCCGTCGGTCTCGACGCTGTTGAAGTAGGGCGACAGCTTGGCCAGGGCTTCGAAGGGCGGGGTGGTGAGCAGGGTGATCTTGGCGCGCGGATGGGCCTCGCGGATCTTCTTCATCGCCGCCAGGGCCAGAACGAAATCGCCGAGGGCGCCCAGCTTGATGACCAGGACCTTCTTGATTTCCTTGCTCAACTCTTCGTCTCCAGAACGCGTGCGTAGACCTTGAGCGTTGCTTCGACCATGGCGTCAACCGAATACAGTTTCCGGGCCCGCGCCCGGGCCGCCATGCCCATGGCCTGGCGCCGCGCCGCCCCGGATTCGCAGGCGTTGGACAGGGCTTCGGCCCAGGCCTCGGCGTCGCCGGGCTTGACCAGCCAGCCGGTCTCGCCAGCGACCACGGTCTCGCGCGCCGCCCCGTGGTCGGCGGCCATCACCGGCTTGCCCATCACCTGCGGCTCGACCGCCGTGCGGCCGAAGGCCTCGGGCTCCAGCGAGGGGGCGATGGCCAGGTCGGCGATCAGGTAGGCGGCAGGCATGTCGTCGCAATGGCCCACCAGCCTGACGCTGTCCTGCAGCCCGGCCTGGGCGATCATGTGCTCCAGCTCGGCGCGATAGGCCTTGCGACCCTGGTCGTCGCCGACCAGCAGCAGCAGGATGCGGGTGTCGGAGATCGCCTTCAGCCGCGCCATGGCCTCGATGACCAGGGCCTGGCCCTTCCAGCGCGTCAGGCGGCCGGCCAGCAACACCTTCAGCCGGCGGTCCTCGGGGCTCACGCCCCAGGCGTCGCGTAGCGCCCGAACCCGCTCGGCCGAGACCAGGCCCGGCTCGAAGCGGGTCAGGTCGACGCCGCGCGGAATGGCCACCACCCGCTCGGCCGGAATGCCGTGCTCGGCGATCACGTGGGCGCGGGTATATTCCGAATTGGCGATCACCAGGTCGCCCTTGGTCATCACCGCGTTGTACCAGCGCTTGAGGTTGGACTTGGCGTTATAGACGCCGTGATAGGTGGCCACGAACGGCACCTTGGTGGCGTGGGCGGCCCACAGGGCGCTGAAGGCCGGGGCGCGCGAGCGGGCGTGGACCAGGGTCACCTTCTCGCGGCGGATCAGGTCGATCAGCCGGGCGGCGTTGCCCAGCATGATCAGCGGGTTCTTGGACTGGGCCGGCATCTGGGCCAGGCGGCCGCCGTCGGCCTCCAGCCGCGAGGCCATGCGGCCGCCCTTGGTGGCGACCAGGGCCTTGCCGCCCTGGGCGATCACGCCGTGGGCCACGTCGATGGTCGTCTGCTCGGCGCCGCCGGTTTCCAGTTCCGGGGTCACCTGCAGGAGCGTGAAATCGTCGGGGAGGATGGACACGCGTTGCTCTAACGAGGTTTGAGGGGTCGTAATTACCGAAATGAACAAGGCCGCGCCATGACCGATTCCCTTCAGCACCTCGTTCGCATCAACAATCTGCGGTTGGCGTATCGCAGCGTCCCTGGAACCCAGCCCACGGTTGTATGGTTGGGCGGGTTCCACTCCGACATGGCCGGGACCAAGGCCCAGGTCCTGGCCGACCAGGCCCAGGCGACCGGCGGCGGTTATCTGCGCTTCGACTATTTCGGCCACGGCGAGTCGGACGGCGCCTTCGAGGACGGCACGATCAGCCATTGGCGGGAGGACGCGCTGGCGGTGATCGACGATCTGACCGAGGGGCCGCTGGTGCTGGTCGGCTCGTCGATGGGCGGCTGGCTGGCCTGTCTGGCCGCCATCGCCCGGCCTGACCGGGTTAAGGCCTTGGTGCTGGTCGCGCCCGCGCCGGACTTCACCGAGAAGCTGATGGCGCCGGAGCTGTCGGAGGAGGCCAGGGCGGCGATCACCCGCGACGGCCGCTGGATCCGCCCGTCCGAGTACGACGACGGCGGCTATCCGATCACCCGCGAACTGCTGGAGGACGGCGCCCGCTGGTCGATCCTGCCGGGGCCCGTGCCGATCGACGTGCCGACGCGGGTCCTGCAGGGCGGCGCTGACCCTGACGTGCCCTGGACCCATGCCCTGGAGCTGGCCAACGCCCTGAAGTCCGAGGACGTGGTCTTCACCCTGGTCAAGGACGGCGACCACCGGCTCTCAAGGCCCCAGGACCTGGAACGGCTGGTCGCGGCGGTGGCGGAGGCGCGAGGGCTGGTCGAGCCGGTCGAGGACGATCCGGTGGCTCGACGGCTGGCCCGCGCCGCTCGCGCCCGCGCGGCTGGTCAGGCCCCCGCGACCGCCTGGGCCGCCGCCGAGATGGGGCCTGACGAAGAATAGCTGGCCTTTTGCGGCGTCAGCCGTATGGTGTGTTCACGACTTGTTCGAGAAGGTCGATGGCGAAATCCGCTCCTCTCCGCATTGAGCTCGACAGCGATCTTGACCGGCGACTGTCCGAGGTCGCGGACGTCATGGACCAGCCCAAGACGGCGCTCGTCGAGCAAGCCGTGCGCGATTTCCTCGAAGTGCGCGATTGGCAGGACGCCGCGATCGACGAAGGCTTGCGGGCGGCCGAGGAAGGCCGGGTCTTCGAACACGACGAAATCGTTGAATGGGTCGCCTCTTGGGATACGCCGAACGAACGGCCTATGCCCACGCGCGACTGACGCATGCGCGTCGTTTGGACCGAGCCGGCTAAGCGCGATCTTGCCTTCGCTCGGGCGTGGATCGCCCAAGATCGACCCATCGCAGCGGCGGGCCAGATCCAGCGGATCGTCAAGGTTGTCGGGCGACTTCGCGACTTCCCCAACATTGGTCGGCCGGGACGTCGCGGTGGCGCGCGCGAACTCGTGGTTCCTGGAGGCCCCTTCATCGTCGCGTATAAGATCCGTGGCGAGGAGATCGAGATTCTCAGGGTCTTCCATGGCTCTCGCCGCTGGCCGGACAGCCTCTAACGGCCCGCTGCGAGGATCGCCGCCAGCCCCTCGCGGTAGGTCGGGTACTTCGGTCGCCAGCCCAGCTCGGCCTTGGCCAGGGCGTTCGAAACGCGCTTGTTCTCGGCGTAGAAGCGGCGGGTGGCCGGCGACAGGCCCAGTTCGTTGAACGGCAGGTCGGGCGGCACGGCCACGCCCAGCAGGCGGGCGGCGTATTCCATCACGTCCTGCGGCGGGGCCGGCTCATCGTCGCAGAGGTTATAGATTCCGCCGGCCCGGGGCTTGTCCAGCGAGGCCAGCAGGCCGGCGACGATGTCGTCCAGGTGGATGCGGCTGAACACCTGGCCCGGCTTGACGATCCGGCGGCCTTCGCCGGCCCGCAGGCGGTCCAGGGCGCTGCGGCCGGGGCCGTAGATGCCCGGCAGGCGGAAGGTGGTCACCGTCAGCCCCATGCCGCGCCCCACCTGGCGCCAGTCGCGCTCGGCCCCGACGCGGCGGGCGCCCTCGACCGACTGGGCCTTCAGGGGCGAGCTCTCGAACACCCAGCGGCCCTCGAAGTCGCCATAGACGCCGGTGGTCGACAGGTAGCCGATCCAGTCGGGGAAGGCCTCCGCCGCCGCCAGGGCGGGGATCGTGGCCTCCAGGCCCGGGCAGCCCTCGGCAGTGGGCGGGGCGGTGACCAGCACGGCGTTGACCCCGGTCAGGGCCGCCGTCATGGCGGCGCGGTCGTCGGCGTCGACGGGCTCGATCCCCAGGGCGCGCAGTTGCGCCGCGCGTTCGGCGTCCCGCGCGGTGGCCGCGACGCTCCAGCCCCTGGCCATCAGCGCCTCGGCGAAGGCCTGGCCGACATAGCCCAATCCGAACACGAACAGACGCAAGACGCTCAAGTCCCCGAAACGAAGGGTAATTGAGCGGGCAAAACGAGCGTTCGCGCAAGAAGAAGATCCTTCTCCCGCGTACGCGATTGGGGACAGGCCCATGGGCCTGTCCCCGACCGAGGGGCGCAGGTCCCGCGCGTTGTCCACAATGACGCGCCCGAACCCGCGTCAGACCGCTTGCCAACCGCAAGGCGCTCTGCCATAAGCCGCCTCCTCGTCGCGGGGCGCTGTTTCAGCCCTCGCCGATGCGGGCGTAGCTCAGTGGTAGAGCACAACCTTGCCAAGGTTGGGGTCGAGAGTTCGAATCTCTTCGCCCGCTCCATTCTCCGGTTTTCCGGCGATGGAACGAGACCCGAAATATCCCGGATGCGGGCGTAGCTCAGTGGTAGAGCACAACCTTGCCAAGGTTGGGGTCGAGAGTTCGAATCTCTTCGCCCGCTCCAATTTCCCTTCCAGAATTTGAAGCGTGACGCATCCGGTGGGAGCCTGATAGGCCTATGGAACCCGTTGCGCGGGCCGCCGTTGCTGATCGGTGATCACCTGTTGAAACGGGTGACGGGCTGGGGATGCTGAACCATGACGGGATACGAACTTGGGCGCTCGCGCCTGGGCCGCTTGGCGGTGATGGCGGCGGCGCTGGCGCTGGCGGGCGCGGCCCAGGCCGCCCAGATCGGGGCCAAACCGGAATATCCGACGCGGAAGCCCACGACCGCGGCGCCGGCGTCCGAGCCGGGCAGGCAGGACGGCGTACCGGCCGAGGGCGAGGAGTCCAACTGGTCGCGGGTCCGCAAGAAGTCGGTCGAGATCGGCACCCAGCCGGGGCGCGACGTCGGCGTCATGAAGCGGCAGATCCCGCCGATCCTGGTCACGGCCCAGGAAGACCCCTACAGCCTCAAGGGCCTGAAGACCTGCAAGCAGTTGGCCGCCGAGGTCACGCGACTCAACGAGGTGCTGGGTCCCGACTATGTCGTCGGCAACGAGGTCAAGGAAAACCGCGCCGGCAAGCTGGCCGAGGCCGGCGGCAAGACGGTGATCAACACCATCATTCCGTTCCGCGGCATCGTGCGGGAACTGACCGGCGCGGCGCCGGCCGACCGCCGCATGAACGCCGCGGTCGACGCCGGCCTGGCGCGGCGCGGCTTCCTGCGCGGGGTCCACGCCAAGCAGAAGTGCCGGACGACCTTCTAGCGCCGGCCTTCCAGCGTCAGCCTTCTAGCCAGACGCGATTCCTGATCTAACCCTCGCGGTGCATCCGCGGGGGAGTTTTTCGATGTCCAAGCGCGTCCTTTTGGGCCTCGCCATCGCTTTGGCCCTGAACGGCGTCGCCGTCGCCGCCGCGCCCAAGGCGAGCGCCGCGAGCGCGTCCGACCGCCTGGCTCAAGCGGTCAAGGCCTATGAAGCGTCGGGCGCGGGCGAGGACGACGGGGAGGGCGGCGCCGACGACGCCTCGCGCTTCCGGTTCCCGCCGGTTGGACCCAAGGCCGACGCCGACCGCAAGGCCCTGCTGATCTCGGCGCGCCAGGCGCTGGACGGCGTCGACCTGGCCTCGCTCAAGCCCGACCAACGCCTGACCCACGCCATCCTCAAATGGAGCCTGGACGAGCGGCTGGAGGGGCTGTCGTTCGACGAGGCCCGGATGCCGTTCAGCACCGACGGCGGCTTCGACGTGATCCTGCTGTACCGGGCCAACGGCATGCGCCTGAAGTCCGAGGCCGAGGCCCGGCAGTGGATCGCCCTGCTGGCCCAGACCCCCGGCTGGTACGCCGCCAACATCGCCAACGCCCGGCGCGGGGCGGCTACGGGCTTCGTCCAGGCCGTCCCCACCGCCCAGGCCGTCCTGGACCGGGCCCGCCGCGCGGCCGCCACGCCGCTGGCCGACGACCCGCTGCTGGGCCCGCTGCGCAACCTGCCGGCCAGCATTCCCGCCGACCGCAGGACCGCCCTGCTGGCCGAAGGGACAAAGGTGGTCGCCGACAAGGTCGTCCCGGCCCGGGCCGGCTTCGTGACCTTCATGGAAACCGAATACGTCCCGCACGCCGCCAAGAGCCTGGCGGTCTCCGACCTGCCGGACGGCCAGCGCTATTACGCCTTCCTGGTGCGCCGCCACACGACCACGACCATGACCGCCGACCAGGTCCACGCCCTGGGCCTGACGGAGGTGGCGCGCATCCGCGGGCGGATGGAGGCCGTGATGAAGCAGGCCGGCTTCCAGGGCGACCTGCCGGCCTTCATCGCCTATCTGCGCAAGGATCCGCGCTTCTACGCCACCAGCCGCCAGCAGCTCTTGGAAAAGGCCAGCGAGATCGCCAAGCGGGCCGACGACCAGCTGCCCGCCCACTTCGGGACCCTGCCGCGTCTGACCTACGGCGTGCGGCCCGTGCCGGCCAGCATCGAGCAGGGCTACACCACCGGCCGCTATTTCGGCGGCGATCCCAAGACCGGCCGGGCCGGCGGGCTGATGATCAACACCTCGGCCCTGGACCAGCGGCCGCTCTACGAACTGCCGGCCCTGGTGCTGCACGAGGGCGCGCCGGGCCATCACATCCAGACCTCGCTGGCCCAGGAGCAGGTCGGCGTCCCGGACTTCCGCAAGACGATCTATTTCAACGCCTATGGCGAAGGGTGGGGCCTCTATTCCGAATGGCTGGGCGAGGAGATGGGGCTCTATCGCGACCCCTATGAGCTGTTCGGCCGGCTGTCCTACGAGATGTGGCGCGCCTGCCGGCTGGTGGCCGACACGGGTATCCACGCCAAGCACTGGACGCTCGACCAGGCCAAGGCCTGCTTCCTCGACAACACCGCCCTGTCGCCGACCAATATCGACGTCGAGGTGGCCCGCTACGTCTCCTGGCCCGGCCAGGCCTTGGCCTACAAGGTGGGCGAGCTGAAGATCCTGGAGCTGCGCCACCGGGCCGAGACGGCGCTGGGCGACAAGTTCGACGAGCGCGCCTTCCACGACGCGGTGCTGCTGAACGGCTCGCTGCCGCTGGCGGTGCTGGAGCAGAAGATCGACGCGTGGATCGCGGAGCGATCAGGGCGTTAGAGAATGCATGATTGTCCGGGAGTTTGGAGCAGCAGCTACTTCTCTGTGTTCCCATTTTCGGCCATGCTCAATTCCTGAAGCACGGAGAATTTTAGCGTGGGCCTTTACATCAGCCATATGGAAACCGTTTCCATCAAGATGGATCGGTCTTTGTATATTTACCTGCTCGACTACGGCTGGCCCGGTGGAGAATGGGAGCAATTATTTAAGCGACATTTCATGCACATGGCTGACCGGGCCACGCAAACGGGGGCCGTCGTTGTCGGCAGCATGAATGGCATACATTTCGGAAATGAAGTTTTGAGCTGGCATAAAGTCGGCGATCTGAACGCCGACGATGTCTTGCCGGGCCTACTCGTGACCACAACCCATCCAAACTACTTCCGGGAAAGTACGAGAGACGATGCGCCAGCGGAGCCAGGATTGGGCGACTTGTTGGTCATTCCCCTAAAGCCGTTTTGTAAAGACGAGACGGATTTTTTGCGAGCAATCGAAGGCATCTTTTCCGATTTGAAGGGTGGTCTTGAGCTGAAGAATTTTCAAATCGCGAAACATGACCCGCGCCGGCACCGGGCCCTGGAAGTGGGAAAGAAGATCGTCAACGCTATCGAGGCTAAGCCCGGTGCCTTTGGGTTTTCTATAGATTTGAAAGCGCTCTTGTTGCCTGCGAAATGATATAATGATTCACTCAAGCGCTTGAATATCGGCTATTTAGCTCGTTGGGTGCCGTCATCCCGGGCCTTGTGCCCGGGACCCCTGGTTCAGCTGATGGTGAAGTGCAATGGCGCGCCCGCGCGCCACACCTCTGCACCTGCGGCGTACAGAGGGATCCCGGGCACAAGGCCCGGGATGACGATGGATTTGGATTGGGCTTCTGGAAGCTATCCCCAAAACCCCCTATCACCCCGACAAACGAGGGGACCCACCACATGGCGCGCATCACCGTCCTGGGCGAATGCATGGTCGAGCTGTCGCCGGAGGGCGAGGGGCTGCACCGGATGGGCTATGCCGGCGACACCTTCAACACCGCCGTCTACATGGCGCGCCTCGGGGACGCGGTGGCCTACTGCACGGCCCTGGGCAAGGGCGACCCGTTCAGCGACGGGGCCCTGGCGGCCATGCGCCGCGAGGGGCTGGACACCCGCCTGGTGCGCGAGGCCGAGAACCGCCTGCCGGGCCTCTACGCCATCGTGCTGGACGACGGCGGCGAGCGGAAGTTCCACTACTGGCGCGAGCGGGCCCCGATCCGCGACCTGTTCTCGCAGCACACCGCCGACCAGCTGATCGCCGCGGCCAAGGCCAGCGACCTGGTCTATCTGTCGGGCGTCACCCTGGCGGTGGTCGGCGACATCGGGCGGGCGCGGCTGAAGGACATCCTGGCCTACGTCCACTCGCTGGGCGTGGCCGTGGCCCTGGACTTCAACTACCGCCCGGCCCTGTGGGCCAGCCCCGAGGCGGCGCGCGAGGCCCTGGACGGCGTCGTGCCGGCGTGCCGCTACGTTTCGCTGAGCAGCGAGGACAGCCGGCCGCTGTACGGACGCGAGGCCGAGGACCTAGCCGCCGAATGGGCCGCCCCAGGAACCGGGTTTGGAGCCGAGGTGGTGGCGCGCGACGAGAGCCACGCGGTCAATGTCCACACGCCGTCAGGCCGGATCGCCACGCCCGCGCCGACCCGGGTCAAGGCGCTGGACACCACCGGGGCGGGCGACAGCTTCAACGCCGCCTACCTGTCCTCGCGCCTGGCGGGATTGCCCGTCGAGACCGCCGTTTCGCGCGGCCACGACCTGGCCGCGGCGGTGGTCGCCTGCAAGGGCGCGATCATCCCGACGGCGTCGATGCCCGTTTGGTCGCGGGGATAGAGAGTGGTCGGCCTCAACGCAATCAAAGGTTTATATTCCTACTAGACGCGCGCAATAGGAAAGTTATCCTCACTGCCGGAATATCGACCTAGACTCTCTGGGTCGAGGGCGTCACGGGGACGCCGTTCGCAGGGGGAAGCCGATGCTGGCTCAAGCTCTCGAGGATCTGTGGGCGATCTCGCCCGACCCGCGCCGCGACCGGTTGACGGCCGCGTTCATCACCCACGCCGTGGCCCTGGCCACCGGGGTCTCGCCGTCCGAGATCGCCTCGGCCAAGCGCACCAGCAAGGCGGCGGCGCGGGCCCGGCAGATCGCCATCTACCTGGCGCACGTCAATTTCAACTGGCCCCTGATCCGCGTGGCCTTCGCCTTCAACCGCGACCGCACGACCTGCGGCCATGCCTGCCACCGCATCGAGGACATGCGCGAGAACGCCGACTTCGACGCCCGGATGAGCGTGCTGGAGGCGTGCATCAAGCAGGCTCCCGACGCCATTCCGGAACTGACCCAGCTGGGGGCCGACCGATGAGCGGCGCGTTCGAGCGGGCGCTGGAGGCCGAGCGCCTGGCCGTCCGGGCCGAGCGGCTGCTGCGGCGGCCCGGCGCGCTGATCGAGGTCAAGGGCCTGGGCTACGTGGTCCGGTTCGGTCCGCGCCGCGGGGCCATGCTGACCGTGGACGAGGCGGCCTTCCGCGTACTGGCCCGCGACGGCGCCCTGGCCCCGCGCCGGGAAGGCGGCTGGCGGCTGGTCAAGCCGCTGGCTCCGCCGACCCCGCCGCCGGGGCGGCCGGGGGTGATCGAGGGCGAGCGCGTGGTCATCGAGGGCAGCAGCGAGCATGTGGTGCTCAAGGCCAATCTCGGCGAGTCGCCCCTGGCCTGGCTGGCCCGGCGCGGCGGGCTGGAGCCGGTGGAGATCTGCGCCGGCGAGCGGCTGCGCGAGGATTTCCAGAAGGCCGGCACGGTCGGCCGCCTGACCATGAACTGGGACGCCCAGCCGCGCGGCGAAGGCGGCGGCCAGGGCCTGGAGCCGGCGCTGCGGGCCCGGGCGGCCAAGGACCGGATCGCCGCGGCCCTGGCGGCGGTCGGCCCCGGCCTGCGGGAGATGCTGGAGCGGGTGTGCCTGGCGGAAACCGCCCTGCAGGTCGCCGAACGCGAACTGAAACTGCCCAGGCGGGCCGGCAAGACGGTGCTGAAGCTGGCGCTGCAGCGGCTGGCGATGCACTACCGGATGGTTTGATTGGCACGAGGGGACACACACTCGCTCTCGACGCTCCACCCCATTGGCGAAAGCCGTGCCGCGAGTGTGTGTCCCCAAGTCGATCGCTAGTGCTTCAGCATGTGCTTGATGTCGCGCATCTGGTCGTGGCCGGACTTCACTGAGGTCCAAGCCTTTTCGATCGCCGCGCGGGTCTGGGGCTGGACGTCGGTGTCCTGCAGGGCCTTTTCGAACTTGGCCTTGATGTAGTCCTCGCCGGACTCGACCTCGTTGACCACGGCCTCGTCGCCCTTGGTCAGGCTGTCCTTCAGGTTGACGAAGGCGCGGTGGGCGGCAGCCAGGATGGTGCCGTCGTCCTTGGCCTCGCCGCCCAGCCGGCGGACCTCGTCCTGCAGCTCCGAGGCCACCGAGCGGCGTTCCTGGGCGCGTTGCTGGAACAGGGTCTTGAAGCGGACGCCGTCGGCGTCCTTGGCGGCTTCGGCATAGCCGTCGGCGCTGTCGATGGTGGTCTCGACCAGGCTGTTGACGAGCTTGATGTGGTCTTCGTTGGTGTGGGTCATGGCGGCTCTCCGTCCATTGGGGGATCGGCTAACGCGGGGCGGCGACGAAAGGTTCGAAGCGGGGCCTTACTTGGCCAGCTTGGATCCGAAGAAGCTCCAGGCCGTGGTGGCCGCGGCGATGGCCGGGGCGCGGGTGCGGCGGTTGATCAGCAGGGCGGCGACGACGCCGGCCCCGAGAACAGCGATGGCGACGGGCACCTTGTAGCCGGCCAGGGTGACCTTGCCCTGGGCGTCCGGCGTCAAGGCGTAGTCGGCCGGCGGGGTCGGGGCGTAGGGATCGGCGGGCGCCTTGTTGATCAGACCCGAAACCTTGTCGGAGAGGGTGGACAGCAGGCCCTGCCGCGCTTGGGCCGGCGTGCCGTAGGAAGCGTCGTAGGCGGCCATGGGAAGGCTCCTTGGAAAGTGGGAGCCTCCATAACGCGGCGGGACGGGGGATGATCCCCGCCCCGCGCGTCGCGCCCTAGCGCAGGCCGCCGGAGGCGACGATGATCTCGCCCGTCACCCAGCCGGCGTCGGCCGAGGCCAGGAACACCGCGACCGGCGTGATGTCGCTGGGCTGGCCCGTGCGGCCCAGCGGGGTCTGCGACACCAGGGCGGCCTCGAAATCCGTGCCGATCACGCCTATGGCGTGCACACCCTCGGTCTCGACGACGCCGGGATTGATGGCGTTGACGCGGATCTTGCGCGGCCCCAGTTCCTTGGCGAGCACCCGGGTGATCGAGTCCACCGCCCCCTTGGTGGCGGTATAGATCGAGGTCTCCGGCAGGTTCAGCGCGGTCGCGCTCGAGCTGATGTTGATCACGCTGCCGCCGTCGGGGCCGAAATGGCGGGCGGCCTCCTGGGTGGCCAGCAGCAGGCCCAGGACGTTGATGTTGAACTGGCGGTGGAACTCGTCGGCGGTCACCGCGTCCAGCGCGGCGAACTGATAGACGCCGGCGTTGTTGACCAGGATGTCGAGCGCCCCGAAGGCCGCCTTGGCCTCCGCGAACAGCCGCGTGACGTCGGCCGGCTGGGACACGTCGGCCTGGACGGCCACCGCCTTGCCGCCGGCGGCGACGATCTCGGCCACGACCTTGTCGGCGCCTTCCCGGCTGGAGGCGTAGTTGACCACCACCGCCGCGCCTTCGGCCGCCAGGCCCTTGGCGATGCCGGCGCCGATCCCCTTGGACGCGCCGGTCACGACGGCGGTCTTACCTGAAAGCTTGCTCATCGAATTCTCTCCGTGCCGCCTCATGGCGACAGTTCGATAGTTAGATATGTATCGAATCGTTTCAAGGCGCGGACCGCCGACGAAAAGTACGGGCGGCCTCAGATTTCGGCGAGCTGGGCCAGGTAGGCGTTGAGGACGTCGCGCTGCAGCACCAAGAAGGCGAACTTGCCTTCGCGGACGATGCGGATCAGGCCCGCGCCCTCCAGTTCCTTCATGTGGTGCGACAGGGTGGCGGCGGTGATGGGCAGGGACTGGGCGATGCAGCCGCAGGCGGTCGGCGCGCTGTTGGCCCCGATTTCCTTGAGGATCTGCACCCGGCGCGGCTCGGCCAGGGCCTTCGCGATCAGGGTGACCTGTCGCTCGCTCAGCGGGGCGGCCGTCTGGGTATCCATGACCGACATATGACGACGGGAGGCCGTGGACGCAACGATGGGGATGGCGCCCGACATTGCGCCGAGCGCTTGGCCCTCGTCCTTCGACGAGCTCAGGATGAGGACCATTGATAGGTCGCAGCGCTAGAAAAACCTCATCCTGAGCCTGTCGAAGGACGAGGTTTTCGTCCCCGCCGCTGAAGGTCGATGCGATCTAGTCGGGCGTCTCGCGCCCCATCACCGCCCCCACATGGGCGATGCCCAGCTGCCGGGCCCGGGTCGCCTGTTTGTGCCGCTCGGCGTAGCGGGCCTTGGCTTGGTCGTCGCGGGCCTCGAAGCAGGCGGGGCAGGAGACGCCCTCGACATAGTGTTCGGACGCCCGGTCCTCCAGGCCGACCGGCATGCGGCAGCCCCGACACAGGGCGTGGGTTCCCGGCGCCAGGCCGTGGCCCACCGCCACCCGCTCGTCGAAGACGAAGCACTCGCCCCGCCACAGGCTCGCATCCGCCGGCGTGGTCTCCAGATAGTTCAGGACGCCGCCCTTCAGGTGGAAGACATCCTCCACGCCTTCGCTCTTGAGGAACGCGGTCGACTTCTCGCAGCGGATGCCGCCGGTGCAGAACATCGCCACCTTGGGCGGCGCAGCGGCCGGGTCCCAGGTCTGGCGGAAGGCGCGGAACCAGGCCGGGAAGTCGCTGAAGCTGGCGGTCCTCGGGTCGATCGCGCCCTCGAACGTGCCGATCGCCGCCTCGTAGGCGTTGCGGGTGTCGATCACCACCACGTCGTTGCGGGCGATCAGGGCGTTCCAGTCGGCGGGCTCGACATAGGTCCCGGCGTTGTTGGCCGGATCCAGGTCGCCGGCCCCCAGGGTGACGATCTCGCGCTTGATCCGCACCTTCATGCGGTGGAACGGCATCGTCTCGGCGTCGGCGAACTTCAGCTCCAGGGTCTCGCAGCCGGGCAGGGCGCGGATGTGGTCCAGCACCTGGTCGACGGCGTCCGGCGTCCCGGCGATCGTGCCGTTGATCCCCTCGCGGGCCAGCAGCAGCGTGCCCTTGACGCCCAGGCCGCAGCACAGCTTCGACAGCGGCCGCATGACGGTCAGCGGGTCGGCGAAGGTCGTGAACCGATAGAGGGCGGCGACGCGGAAGCTCATGACGGGGCTGATAGGCGCTGGCGGCCAAATCCTCAAGGCGGGCTTCTCAAGCGCGGCTGGAACTATCGCCAGGCGCGATGGTTAAACTGGCATGAGCATCCTGATCGTCGTCCTCGTCGTCCTCGTCCTGCTTGGCCTGGCGCTCTACGCGGTCCAGCGCAGCCCCATTCCCTCGCCGGTCAACTGGATGATCCAGCTGGTGCTGATCGTGATCGCCATCTGGTTCATCGGGACCCGGGCGGGGTTCTTCCACTAGCTGGACGTTCAGCCCGCCAGCGCCGCCGCGTCCCGCTGGATGCGCGCCACCATCGCCTTCAAGCCGTTCGAGCGCTGCGACGACAGCGCCTCCGACAGGCCCAGCCGCGCCATGGCGGCGGCGGCGTCGAAGTCGACGATGTCCTTGGCCGGCCGTCCCGAATAGAGCCGCATCAGGATGGCGATCAGGCCGCTGACGATGTGGGCGTCGCTGTCGCCCCGGAACGTGACCGTGCCGTCGGCCTGGGGCTCGGTCACCAGCCAGACCTGGCTGGCGCAGCCGCGCACCTTGTTGGCTTCGGAGTGCTCGGCCTGGCTGAGCGGGGCCAGGTCCTTGCCTAGCTCGATCACGTAGCGATAGCGCTCTTCCCAGTCGCCGAGCAGTTCGAACTCGTCGGCCAGTTCGTCGAGGGCGGCGTCGATGGGGCGTTGCATGGCGCGGGACTTAGTGCGCCGGGACGAAAAGGGAAAGACCCCTTAGAACCGGGCCCGCGACGTCGAGGGCCGCGCCGTGGCGTCCGGCAGGGTGACGATGGCGGTGAAGCCGTGCCCCGGCGTGGACTTCAGCCGCAGGCCGCCGTCCATCGCCCGGGTCAGCAGGTCGACGATCGGCAGGCCCAGGCCCGCGCCCTCCGACGCCCGGGTCAGGGTGGCCCCGCCCTGTTCGAACGGGCGGATCAGCCGGGGCAGGTCGGCCGGATCGGCGCCCTCGCCATGGTCGCGGATCTCGATCTCGACCAGTCCGCCGCCCGCCTGCCGGGCCTCGACCACCACCAGGCCGCCCTGCGGCGAGTGGGTCAGGGCGTTCTGCAGCAGGTTGCTCAGGATGGTGCGCAGGCCCCGGCCGTCGGCCCGCAGGCTGGGCAGGGTCCCGGCCTCCGGCACGACGATGCTGACCCCGCGGGCGTTCGCCTCGCCGCGCAGCTGCAGGATCACGTCCTCGACGGCGTCGTCCAGGTTCTCCTCGCCCAGGTCCAGGTCGGTGACGTGGCCTTCGAGCCGGGCGATCTCGACGATCTGGTTGACCAGGCGCAGCAGCTTCAGCCCGCTCTCGTGCACCAGGCTGGCATATTCCTTGTACTGCGGCGCGCCCAGGGGGCCGTACAGCTCGCAGGACAGGATCTCGGAAAAGCCGATCACCGCGTTCAGGGGTGTGCGCAGTTCGTGGCTGACCATGCGCAGGAACGAGCGCTTCTGGTCGTCCAGCGCCTGCTTGCGCCGCGCGCGCGCCGCCGCCCGCCGGAAGGCGGTGGTCTGAGACATCAGGCCGGTGTCGGCGCCGGCGTTTTCGCGCGGCGTCTCGGCATGGCCCGACGCATCGGTGATCGCCGGTGGCGACATCAGGGACTCCCGGACCTTCTGTCCGTAACTTCGATGGACCAGGATGAACCAAGGCGCTTACGAATCCGTTTCCGTCCACAAGAAGCTCTGGCGTTAACGATCGCCCGCCGATTGTGCGGCCTTGGGCCGGGGGGCTCGCGGCGTTAAGCTTCGACGACGAAGACTCACCGGAAGGGATTCTCGCGGCCTTGCCCATCGACGGCGCCCCGTTCCAGACCGGCCTCAGGCCGGGCCAGGCCTCGTCTCCGACGGGGGCCTTCGGCGCGGCGCATCTGTGGCGGCTGGGCTGGCTGGCGACGGTGATCTTCGCGACCGGCGCGGCGGCCTTCACGCCCGGCGTCGTCGGCCTGCCCGTCTGGCTGGCCCTGGCGGCCGGCGCGCTTCCCGCCCTGGCCGCCCTGGCGTTGGGCGATCGACGCGACGAGCGGCTGCAATCCCTGATCCTGGTGCTGTGGGCCACCTGCGGCGCCGGCGCGGCGGTGGTGACCGGTGGCGTCTCCGGCGCGATGAGCGCCTGGATCCTGGCCCCGGTGGCGGCGGCCTCGACCCTGTCCTCCCCGCGACGCCTGGCCGAGGGCGCCAGCCTGGCCCTGATCGGCGGCGCGGTGGCGGCCCTGACCCAGCTGTCGGGCCTGGCGCCGCCCGCGCCCACGGGGCCGCTGGCCTTCATCCTCGGCTTCCTGTCGGTGGCGACCGTCGGGGTGGGCCTGGCCTCGGGCCTGATCCTCACCCACCGCCGCGCCGGCGAGCGCGACAGCCGTCAGGTCAGCGAGCTGAACACCCTGCAGACCCTGGTCGACGGCGCGCCGCAGCTGCTGCTGGTGGTGGCCAGCGACGGCCGGGTCCGGACCGTGCGCGGGGCCGCGCCGCGCGGCGTGGCGACGGCCAACCTGGCCGACGGCCTGGCCTCCGCCGCCGTGGCCGGCGACCGCCAGAAGGTCAGCGCCGCCTTGGCGACCGCGCTGGACGCCGGCGAGGCCAGCGTCGCCTTCGCCCCGCTGCTGGACCCGACCCGCACCGTGTGCCTGGACCTGCGCCAGGTCTCGCCGGACCTGCTGGTGGGCGTGATGCGCGACGCCACGCTCGACACGGCCCGCGAGACGGCCCTGCGCCAGGCCCGGGCCGAGGCCGAGGGCCTGGCCGCCGGCCGCGCCCGCTTCCTGGCCAATATGAGCCACGAGCTGCGCACGCCGCTGAACGCCATCATGGGCTTTTCCGACATCATGCGCGCCCGGATGTTCGGGCCCCTGACCGACCGCTACGGCGAATATGCCGAGCTGATCCATGAAAGCGGCGGCCACCTGCTGGACCTGATCAATGACGTGCTGGACATGTCCAAGATCGAGGCCGAGCGGTTCGAGCTGCAGCGCGGCGAGTTCGACGCCCGCGAGGCGGTGACGGCGGCCATGCGCCTGCTGCGCGTCCAGGCCGACGCGGCGGGGGTGCAGCTGCGCGGCGTCCTGCCGCCGGACGAGCTGGAGGTCGACGCCGACCGCCGGGCCCTCAAGCAGATCGTGCTGAACCTGCTGTCCAACGCCCTGAAGTTCACGCCGCGCGGCGGCCAGGTGATCGTGACGGCCGACGGCCACGACGGTGAACTGGAGCTGGTCGTCGCCGACACCGGGGTCGGGATTTCCCCCGAGGACCTCGAGCGCCTGGGCCGCCCCTACGAGCAGGCCGGCGGCGTCGACCAGCGGGCCAAGGGTACGGGCCTGGGCCTGTCGCTGGTGCGGGCCTTCGCCCGGCTGCACGGCGGCGAGATGACCATCGAGAGCCGCCTGGGCGCGGGCACCAGCGTCTCGGTGCGCCTGCCGGTGCTGCTGCGGGCCTCGCGCCCGGCCATGGAGGCCCCGCTGCTGGAGCCGGCGCCCGAGCCGCCGGAAGAGCCGGAACTGGGCCCGAACGTCGTGAAGTTCGCGCCGCCGAGGTGACGAGCTCCTCCCCCTGTGGGGGAGGTGTCGGCGAAGCCGACGGAGGGGGGAGTTTTAGGACTGGCGATCGTTCCAGCGTAGACGCCCAATGTATCCCCCCACCGGCCTTCGGCCACCTCCCCCACAGGGGGAGGATCTGGTCTACCGCAGAAACGCCCGGCCCGCCGCGAAATCCCCGACCTCCACATAGGCCCGCCGCACCACGTCCACGCCGCTGCGGCTGGTGAACACGAATTCGACGGTCGCGGCCTCGCGGGGGTCCAGGCGGCTCATGGCGTCGGCGGCCTCGCGGGGAAAGCGGAACGACAGGCCCGTCTTGGCGCCGGTCGGCAGCAGGGTGAGGGGCGCCATGTCGCGGGTCTCGGCGGCGAACACCCGGCTGGCGTTGCGCGGCGCGGCGTTGGCGGCCAGGCCCTTGGCGTTGCGCGCGTTCAGGTAGGGGCCCTGGGTGCGCAGGGTGTCGCGCACGACCAGGCGCGCGGCGTAGGGCTGGGCGTCGTCGGCGAAGGTCGCCACCGCCAGCATGTCGTTGGACCGGCCCGACAGGCCGAACAGCAGCCGGTCGCGCCCGAAGCCGGCGGGCTGCGACAGCCGCCAGACCGGGATGGTGGCCGACACCGAGCGGTCGGCCTGCCAGGTCGCGCGGTCGCCGGGATAGGTCATCCGCTGCAGGGTCGAATAGCCGTCGAACGCCTGGCGCACGCGGCCCGCGGCGGTCTGCAGGTCCCTGGAGCCGCAGGCCGCGGCGCCGGCCTTCGCCCGGGCCCGCTGCTCCACCGCCTGGACCTGGACCTCGCTGGCGCCCGAGCGCAGGGTCGCGCCGCGCGCCTGGGCGCGGGCGGCGTCCAGGGCCGAGCCGACGGCTGGCTTGAACAGCCGGCAGCGGGCGTCGGCCGAGGTCATCAGCGTGCGTTCGTAGAGCTGGTCGGCGGCCGTGGCGGCATGGGATGCGGTCGACGCGCCGAACCCGGCGGTCATGATAAAAGCCCCTAGCCACCGCGCCGTCAGAACCCATAGAGCCTTTCTCCTCCGAACGACGTTCGAAGGGGACAAAAAGGCTCTACAGTAAGAATCCGAGCGCGCGCTGGCGCGCTTGGGGGTCTTTCTTGACGTCATGATCTCGTATTCTGCGAGAGCGGTTTCAGCAGGCAGCCTTAGGGCGCCGAGGTTGCGGTTCGGTTAGCGATGCTTCTTTCGACGGATATCTGGGTCGGCGCGCTGATCCGCCGCGCGGAGCTGGGCGGGGCCTTCGCCATGGTGGCCCGCAAGGGGGACCCGCGAGCCGGGGCTGTGCTGGTCAAGGCCGTCGACCGTCGCGCCAACACCGCCAGGCTCTACAGCGAGGCCACGCGCGGCGACGGCGAGCGGTTCTGGATGCAGCCGGTCCGTTCGGACTTCGAGCCTGACCTCGACGCCTACGCCGAACGCGCCGCGCGGATCGACCCGGACATCTGGGTGGTCGAGATCGAGGACCGCGAGGGGCGGCACTTTCTGACGGAGCCAGTGGAGGGGGAACGGGGCTAGGTTTAGAGCTTCAAAAGGTCCATCCCGTGTTGTCATCCCGGAAAGCGCGCAGCGCTTGTCCGGGATCCAGGTGAACCGCAAAGCGCCAGCCCAGTCCCCTGGGTCCCGGACAGCCTCTGCGAGGCTTCCGGGATGACATCGGATTCAGGCTTTCGACGACCGCCGTAGAAGCGGTTGAACCCTGCTCACTCCCGCCGGAACGTCGCCACCAGGACATCCCGCCGCGCCGGAGCCCCCGCTTCCAGCGGATGGATCGCCGTCACGCCGTGCATCACCCGGTGGTCGTCGAGGAAGACCGCGTCGCGCGGGCGCTCCAGGGTGAAGGCGCCCAGGCGCGCGCCGTCGTTGGCGAAGATGTCGGTGACGCCGCTGGCGACGTTGCGGCGGTCGACCAGCATGACGATCACCCAGTCGACGCCGTCGCGGTGGGCGCCCTCGGGCGTGGGCAGGCCCGTTTCGCCGTCGGCCGCCTCGATGCGGAACTGGTGCAGTTCCACGTGCCAGCTGCGCGGCGGATCGACGGTCAGCGGATGGAACAGCGCCAGCCCCGCGCGAAGCAGCTGTTGCGTCACCGGATGTCCGGCCACCTTGTCGAGCACCGGCTCGAACCAGCGCTGCACCCCGCCGTTCAGGCCGTTGTAGTCGCGGCTCTGGTAGTGCGGCTGGTGCGGCTTGCGGACGATCCCGCCAGAAGAGTCCGGGCCGGGCGAGGCCGAGAAGGCCGCGAACCGCCGCCGGCGATAGCGGCCGCCGTCGGCCATGAAGCGGTCCAGACCCAGGTCGTTCCAGCTGTCGGCGAAGGCCTCCCAGCCGGCCACGGCGTCGGGGCCGAGCAGGGCGTCGGTCTCGGCGGGGGCGACGCGGCGGAAGCCCGTGTCGGCCAGGGTCGCGGCGATCTCGCGCGCCAGGACGTCGGACGGGATCTTGTCAGGGGGAATCAAGCGTTGCCTCCGGCGGAACGAGATCTCCAGATGGGGCGCGCGAGCCCTCGCGCCAAGCCATGATCGCGTCCCGCCGATTGCCTGGACGTCTCATTTCCCGCCGCGTTAACCGTCCTCCTAAACCGGAGCGAAAGCTCGATGAGGCAGGGTGACGCACGGCTTTCCTTCGCGCCGATTCCCGTCCGCCGCCGCCAGGCCTCAGCAAGGTTCCGATGCTCTTCCTGCTCAACGACGTCGTTCTCAGCCTCGACGCGGCCGAACTGGCCCCGCCGCTCACCCGCGATCGTTTCGCCAAGGTGTCGCTGAACTATGTCGGCAAGCTGGGCCAGGAACTCTACGCCGCCGAGCCGCTGCTGCATCACAAGGATCTGGAGAAGGCCCAACGCCTGGCCGCTTTGATCATCGCCAAGGCGCCGGATGTCAACGCGGCCCTGTTCATCGCCCCGTCGCGCGGCTGCCTGGTCGACCAGGTGCAGGTGCGTTACGCCCAGCTGAGCCTGGAGATCATGGGATCGTTGTTCGAGCGCCAGAAGGCTGGCGCCCTGAGCAATGTCGAAGCCGATCGCCAGGTCTGGCGCCGCCTGGCGGCTTGACGGCCACACCGCACGCGCCCAGGCCGGCTTCGACTGGCCGCCTTCGAAAGGCGCCTCCTTTGGGGCCGTGCTCCGGCCCGGAAACCCTGATCGCCTAAAAGAGCAGGTCGATCAGGCCGAACAGCCAGCTCAACATCATCGCCACGATCACCAAGCCGGCGAACGCGACGCCCAGGCAGAGCGCGTTACCTTGGGGGGTGCAGGCGCCGCGCTTGTGACGCGGCTCGTGGACCATAGCCATTGTCGTTTCCTCTTTCGCGGCCGCCCCACTTGCCGGAGGCTGGTCCGCAGTAAGCTCAGCATGACTCTAAAACCCCACAATGACTAGGGTCGTTCCTGCATTTTCGTAGGCTGAGTATGGGACGTGACGCCGCAGCCGCGGCGTGTCGCCGACGGCTTGGCGGCGCGCCGTTTTCCGCCCTTGCTTCGTCTCTCGCTCGCCGGCATGTTCAACGCGACGTTGTGGGGGAGCGTGAGATGAGCCGGAAGGGCCTCTCGATGGGGCGCAAGGCCCTGATGGGTTTTGCGGCGGCGGCCTTGCTGGCGGCCGGGGCGCCGGCCAGGGCCGAATGGCTGCGGGCCGAGAGCGACCACTTCGTGGTCTATGGCCGCAGCGACAGGTCGGTGCGCGAGTACGCGGCCATGCTGGAGGATTTCGACTCCCTGCTGCGTCGGCTGCACGGACGGCCGGAGGACGAGGTCACCCCGCGCAAGCTGCCGGTCTACCTGGTCTCGAACCTCGGGCAGCTGAGGCGCGTGATCCCCAAGGCCAAGGACGGCATGGCCGGGGTCTATCTGTCGTCGGTGCCCGAGGTGTTCGTGGTGGCGATCCGCGATGGCGGCGGCGAATTCGACCAGAACAAGGGCGACGACACGGTGCTGCACGAATATGTGCACCACTTCATGCTGCAGTACTATCCCAGCGCCTATCCGGCCTGGCTGGTCGAGGGCTACGCCGAATATTACATGACCGCCGACCTGGCCAAGACGCGCATGGTGGTGGGCGGGGTGAACCGCGGCCGGGCCTACAGCCTGACCCAGCCGGGCGGCTGGATCCCCATGGAGGACCTGCTGAGCAAGCGTCCCGGCGCCCTGAAGGAGCGCGACGTCTACGCCTACTACGCCCAGGCCTGGCTGCTGACCCACTACATCCTGTCGGACCCGGCGCGGCACAAGCTGCTGAGCCGCTATCTCGAGCTCGTACGCGACGGCAACGATCCGGTGAAGGCGTGGGCGAAGATCTACGGCGACGATCCGGAGGGCCTGCGCCGCAAGCTGCAGACCTACATGAACCGGCCGATCCCGGCCGGGGCGCTGCCGCGGACGGGCGCCCTGGATCCCGTGATGACCGTGACCCGCCTGCCGCCAGGCGCCGACGACCTGATCCTGGAGGGCCAGCGCCTGAAGCTGGGCGTGGCCAAGGACGACCGGGCCGAGACCCTGGCCGACATCCGCGCCGCCGCGGCCAGGCGGCCGACGGAGCGCTTCAGCCAGTTGATCCTGGCCAAGGCCGAGACGACGTTCGGCGACCGCAAGGCGGGCGAGGCGATCCTCGAAGACCTGCTGGCCGCCGATCCCAAGGACGAGGACGCGCTGGTGGCGCTGGGCGAAAGCCGCCTGGCCGCGGCTCCGGACGACCCGGCCCAGCGCGCCGCCGCCTTCGCCCAGGCCGGCAAGCTGTTCGCCCGGGCCTTCAAGGTCAATCCGGACAATCCGGAGACCTTGCACGGCTATGCCGAGGCCCACGGCCTGGAACCGCTGACCGACGCCATGGTCGATATCCGCGTCCGGGCGGTGGTGTTGGCGCCGCAGGTGGGCCACCTGCGGCTCGACGCGGCCAGGGCCCTGATCCAGATCAAGGACCTGGGCCTGGCCCGCACCCTGCTCAACCCGCTGGCCAGCAGTCCGCACGGCGGCGGCGAGGTCGAGGCGGCCCAGGCCATGCTCAAGGACATCGAGGCCAAGGCCGGCCCCGGCGACAAGGCGTCCGACGAGGCCAAGTCGACCGACAAGGCGTCGGCAGAGGGTGACAAGGCGGCCTCGGGGAGCTAACCCCCGGGGATGAGCACCTCCCTCGCCCTCGAGGCCGCGCGTCGGCGCACCTTCGCGATCATCAGCCACCCCGACGCCGGCAAGACCACCCTGACCGAGAACCTGCTGCTGGCCGGCGGGGCGATCCGCGCGGCTGGCGCGGTGCGGGCCCGCGGCCAGGCTCGCCGCACCCAGTCCGACTGGATGAAGATCGAGCGCGAGCGCGGCATCTCGGTCAGCGCCAGCGTCATGACCTTCGACCACGACGGCCTGATGTTCAACCTGCTCGACACCCCGGGCCACGAGGACTTCTCCGAAGACACCTACCGCACCCTGACCGCCGCCGACGCGGCGATCATGGTGCTGGACGCCGCCAAGGGCATCGAGCCCCAGACCCTGAAGCTGTTCGAGGTCTGCCGCCTGCGCGACATTCCGATCATCACCTTCATCAACAAGATGGACCGCGAGGCCCAGGACCCGTTCGAGCTGCTGGACGAGGTGTCGTCCAAGCTGGCCCTCGACCCCGCGCCGCTATTCTGGCCGGCGGGTTCAGGCGGGCGGTTCAAGGGCATGCTCGACCTGCGCGCCCAGACCTTCATCCCCTACGCCAAGAAGAGCTCGACCGACGAGGAGGGCCATCCGCCGGCCGTGTCGCTGAAATCGAACGCCATCGTCCAGTACCTCGACCCCGAGGAGCTGGCCGAGGTGGAGGAGGGCGCCATGCTGGTGTCCGAGGCCGCCAAGCCGTTCGACGTCCAGTCGTTCCTGGAAGGCCACATGACGCCGGTGTTCTTTGGCTCGGCCCTGCGCCATTTCGGCGTCAACGAGCTGCTGGCCGGCATCGGCGCCTACGCCCCGCCGCCGCATCCGGCCAAGGTCAGCAAGGCCGGCGTCGACACCCACGTGGCCCCCGGCGACGGCGAGGTCTCGGGCTTCGTGTTCAAGGTCCAGGCCAACATGGACCCCAACCACCGCGACCGGATCGCCTTCCTGCGCCTGACCAGCGGCCGCTTCACCCGCGGCATGAAGCTGAAGGCCCAGAACACTGGCAAGGCGATGAGCGTCAACGCGCCGATCATGTTCTTCGCCAGCGACCGCGAACTGGCCGAGGACGCCTTCGCCGGCGACGTGATCGGCATCCCCAACCACGGCGTGCTGCGGGTCGGCGACAGCCTGTCGGAGACCGGGACCCTGCGCTTTGCCGGCCTGCCCAACTTCGCCCCCGAAATCCTGCGCCGCGTGCGGGTCAAGGATCCGCTGAAGGCCAAGCACCTGAAGAAGGCGCTGGAAGGCCTGGCCGAGGAGGGCGTGACCCAGCTGTTCCGCCCGATGATCGGCAGCTCCGACTTCATCGTCGGCGCCGTCGGCCAGCTGCAGTTCGAGGTCATGGCCGACCGCCTGGCCAACGAATACGCCCTGGACTGCATCTTCGAGGCCGCGCCCTACGCCGAGGCCCGCTGGGTCAACGGCGAGCGCGCCGACGTCGAGGACTTCACCAACAAGCACCGCTCGGCCATGGCCCACGACATCGACGAACAGCCGGTGTTCCTGGGCAAGTCGAGCTGGGAGATCGGCTATGTCGCCGAGCGCTATCCGAAGGTGCGGTTCGAGCGGACGAAGGAGCGGGGATGACGCCTGCTCGCTGCCGGCATGCGACGCCACCGGCGGAGCGGAGGTCACGCCCGGCAGCGGACTGATGAATTGTCTGCGACGGGTGGTGAACGGAAGTTAGAAGCCGAACAGGCCCCTCTAAAACATTCTGATTCTCCCTCGATTCAGTGGACACCCATGCTAGCTTTTCGGAGCTGGAGAGGAGTGTCTGATGAGCGTGAAGCGTCGGGTCTTTCCGGAGACCTTCAAACGAGAAGCGGTTGACCGTGTCGCCAGCAGCGGCCTGTCGGCCGGCGTGGTGGCCCGGGAACTGGGCCTGCACGAGACGGTCCTGCGACGATGGATGATGCAGTACGGGACGCAGGCGACGGGGCCGGCGAGGCGCCCCCACACGCAAGCGCCGGCCCCGTCGCCGTCTGACCTGGTCGCCGAGAACGCCCGCCTGCGGCGCGAGAACGACCATCTGCGGATGGAGCGCGACATCCTAAAAAAAGCCGCGCTCATCTTCGGAGCGGCCTCCCGATGAAGTTCTGCGAGGGGCCGCGACCTCGTCATCTGGTGCCGGCCGGGCCCGTTTTACGGATACGGCGTTGACGAAGGGCCGAAGAGGGCGACAGGCCTGCGGTGACGCAGGCGTTCCGGGACCGGGCTTCGTGGGCCCGGCCCGCCCGTCGGGGGCTTCAATCGGCGAGGCCCGAACAGGGCCGGGCCTGGCCCGGCGCTCCGCAGCCCTCCCCAACTTCAGCGGCCCGCCGCGTGAGGCGGCCAAGCCGCGTCCGAAAGGAGACCCTGATGCCCAGATCCAAGACCCGCGCTCTTGCTCGCGCCGCCCGCCGCGCGGAATGGGAACGCACTGGAGAGGACGACAGCGGACGCACTCCCGCGCGCGTCGATTATGTCCGTCGCGAGATTCGCCGGCGACTTCTGCGGCTGGAGGTGGTGGAAGCCGCCTACGCCGCCAGTTGCTCGGGAGCGTCGCGAAAAGCGGACTCGCCCGACGACGCATGACGGCCCCGGCCTAGTGCGCGTGTCCCCGACAGGGACCTCACAGGGTCGCGTAATAGCCCAGGTCAGCCCGATGCCCGCCCGCGTCATGCGTCTCCAACGCCACGGCCTTGCTGTCCATCACCGTCTTGAACGCCGTCTTGAACGCGGCCATTTCCTGCGGCGTGCCGACCGAGACCCGCACGGCGTTGGGCCAGATCGGCCAGGTGCGGCCGATATAGACGTTCTGGGCCTTCATCGCCGCGATCACCGCCTTGCCGTCGCGGCCGGTGTCGATCATGAAGCAGTTGGTCTGCGGATCGCCGATCACCTTGTAATTATTGGCCTTCAGCCAGGCCAGGGTGTCGCGGCGGGTGTCGCCGATGATCTTCTTGCGGGTCGGAACCAGGGCCGGGTCCTCCAGCGAGGCGCGGGCCGCCGCCGAGCCCGTGATCGGCATGGCGTTCTGGCCGAACGGCGTCAGCTTGGCCAGCAGGTCGGGCCGCCCGACCGCGAAGCCGCAACGGATGCCGGCCATGCCATAGATCTTCGAGAAGGTCCGCAGGACGATCAGGTCCTTGCCGGCCGCCACCATGTCGAGCACGTCGCCGGCGTCGGACAGGTGGATATAGGCCTCGTCGACCAGCAGGATGGCCCCGGCCGGCTTGTTGTCCAGCGCCCAGACGATGTCCTGCTTGGCGGTGGTGGTGCCGGTCGGGTTGTTGGGATTGCAGATATAGATCACCCCGGCCTGCGGGTCGGCGGCGACCATGGCCTTGACGTCGTGGCCGTAGTCGGCGGCCAGCGGCACCTTGACCACCTTGGCCTGGCTGGTCATCGCCGCCCGCATCCCGGCCTCGTAGGAGGGGTCGGCGGTGACGAAGCTGCGGGTCGGCGAGGTGAAGGCCAGCACCGTATAGTGCAGCGGCTCGGACGACCCGGCATAGACGGCGATGTGGTCTTCCTTCAGGCCGTGCTGGGCCGCGAAGGTCGAAACCAGCATGGCGGTCTCGCCGTTGAGGTCGTAGCGGCCGCCCAGCGGGGCGACGCGGACGATGGCGTCGCAGGCGGCCTTGGACGGACCCAGCGGGTTCTCGTTGGCGTTGATCAGCACCGCGCCGGGCGGCGGGGCGTTGGGGCTCTGGCCGTGCAGGGCCATGCCCGAGGGCGGGGCCGCGGTGGTCTGGGCGGCCTGGGCCAGGTGGGCCTCGGTCAGGATCGGCGTCGCGGCGGCCAGGGCGGCGGCCCGTAGAAACGACCGGCGGCCCATGGCCAGCCTGTCCGACTTTTGCGTGTCCATCGTCATCCCCATTCGGGCCCATCCCACGCCGGCCCTTCGACGGGCTCGGCGGAGCCAAGGACAAGCCCTACGCCGCCGGGGCGCAAGGCGTTGCGCGGCTGAAAAGGCCAACCGGCCGCGCCTGCCCACGCCGAGAGCAGGCCTGCCTCGCAGTGGCCAGCCTCGCTGGCGGCGAGCGCCCTTGTCATTCCAGCGCGGCCGCGAAATGAGTGTGTTCCCTCGTCGATTCCGGAGCTTGCCCATGTCCGCCAACGCCCCGCTCGCCATCGGCCCCCTTTCCATCGGATTGGTCGCCCACGACGACAAGAAAGCGGCCCTGGTCGATTGGGCCGTGGCGCACCAGGCGTTCCTGTCCCGGCACAGGCTCTACGCCACCGGCACCACGGGCGGGCGGATCCTGGACGCCCTGCCGGACCTCGACCTGACCCGGCTGAAGAGCGGGCCGCTGGGCGGCGACCAACAGCTGGGCGCGCTGCTGGCCGAGGGGCTGCTGGACATGCTGGTGTTCTTCGTCGACCCGCTGTCGCCCCAGCCGCACGACGTCGATGTCAAGGCCCTGATCCGGATGGCGACCCTGGCCGACATCCCCTTCGCCTGCAACCCGGCCACGGCGGATCTGATCGTGGCCGGGCGCTGAAGTTCGTCGTGGCTCAGCTGGTCGGCGTCGCCGGAGCGACATCGGCGGCCGGAACCGGAGCGGCCGCGGGAGCTGGAGCTGGAGCTTCCGCTGGCGCGGCTTCCGAAGCGACCGACGCGGGGGCGGCGGCCGGAGCGGCCGGAGCGGCCGAGCCGGTCAGAGCCGCGCTGACCTTGTCGGCGATCTGAGCCCAGCACGCCTTGCGGGCGTCCTCGGCCATCTTGTCGAGGGCGTCGTGGGCGTGGGGGTCGTTCTTGCGAGGATAGGTCGGAATGCGGCCCGGCGCCTCGGCGTCGCAACTGAAGGTCTGGCCCTCGACGGCCACGTCGATGTGCGAGACGAAGTACAGCGGCGTCGTCGCGGAATTGGCCAGGCCGAAGGTGAAGCCGGCCTTCAGGGCGTCGCCCCACAGATGGCCCTGGTCGATCCGGGTCTTGTCGATGAAGCTGGCGCTGACCACCACCGAACGCGGATTGGCCTGGCTGGCGGCGCGGGTGCGCAGGTCGTCGGCGGTCAGGCGCACGAACTTGACGAGGTTGCGGCCGTCGACGCTGTTCAGCGGCACGGCCAGTCCGCGCGCCTTGCGCTCGGCCTTGGTCTCGCCGGGCACGGGCAGGGTGGCGTAGAGGCCCAGCGAGGCGCCGCCGTCGGCGCTTTTGACGGTGACCTTCAGGGTGGGGCCGTCGGTCTCTTCGTTGAGCGGCAGGCTGATGGTCTGTCCCGCGACCAGCGGCTGCACCGTGGCCTGGGCGGGCGTGACCGCCAGGACGGCGGTCGCGGCCAGGAGGGCGGCGGGCAGGGCGGCGCGGAGCGCGTCGTGGCGAGTGGTCATGATGGTTTCCCCTGGATCAGTTGGCGGCGAGTTGGACGCGCAACGCCCTGGCCCGCGCGGTGAACTCGGTGACTTCGACCTTGAGGGCGGCGATCGCCGCCTCGTCTTGCTCGACCACGTCCTGCAGCGCCGGCATGTAGGCCGTGATGACGCCGCCTCCGGCCCCCAGCGTCAGGGCGACGCTCAACGCCGTGGCCACGCCGGCCGCGGCGCGCTGGCCGGCGCGGGCCTGCTTGTCCTTCACGAGCTTGACTTCGTAGACCTTGATCAGGCGGGCGCTTTCGGCGGCCGCGGCGTCGTAGTCGTCGGCCGAGACGGCGAATGCGGCCTTGGCGGCCGCGCCGTCGCCCTTGCGCCCGGCGTGCTGGCCCCACCAGTCGCCGGCCAGGGCATTGGCGCGGAACGACATGTCCTGGAGCAGTTCAGGTTTCGGGGTCGCCGCGTCCGGCTTGAGCTGGACGCGGACCGGGCGGAAGCCGCGCGCCATGAGGTAGTCGGCGTTCGAACGTTGATGGTTCTGGGCCGCCATCATCAGGATGTTGGCGCCCGAGACGGTGGTGACGCCGGTGTCCTTGACCGCCGTCAGCAGTTGTTCGAGCACCTTGCGGGGCTCGCCCACAAACGCCGCGTAATGCAGCGCCGTGGCGCCGGTGGCGTCGGCCTTGTTGGGATCGGCCCCCGCGGCCAGCAGCGACGAGACCAGGGTCACCTGGGCGTCGGTGTCCAGGGTGCCGGGCGCCCGCAGCACGGCCTCCATCAGCGGGGTGCGCCCGCCGTCCTCGGCGGCGTTGATGTCGGCGCCCTTGGTCAGCAGGTACTGGATGACCTCGGGACTGGCGGCGGGATTGCGTAGCGTCGCGATCAGCGGGGTCGCGCCCAACTTGTCACGGTGATCGATCGCCGCGCCCTTGTCGGCCAGGGTCTGCAGCAGCGTCAGGTCGCCCGCGGCGGCGGCATAGAACAGCGCGGTGCGGTTCTCGGTGTCGGCTTCGTCGATCGCCGCGCCGGCGTTCAGCAGCTTCTGGACCTTCTTGATGTTGTGGTCGGAGGCCGCCTTGGCCAGGTCGGCGGCGGCCAAGGCGGGCGTCGCCGAGGCGACAAGCATCAGGGCGGCCATGCCCGAGGCGGCCGTCAAAACGGTGTTACGCAATTGATCCCCCAACTCCATGTCCACTTCAGCTCGGACACAGTTCCACCCTAGGGTTTAGTCTAGGCGCAAGCCAACAACCGCGCAAGCGGTGAAGCTTGGTCCAAATTCGACGACAGGGTAGGTGTCAGCCCGGAAACTTCAGCAGGTTCGGCCTCGGGATCGCGGCCTTGAACGTGCCGCGGGTCTTGGCGGTGTCGAGGCCGAAGTCGGCCCAGGCCTTGAGGAAACCGGCGGCGGGCGCCGTGACCGGCAAGGGCGACAGGGTCAGCAGCGGGCGGGCGGCCAACAGCTTGCGGGCGGCGGTCCAGGCTTCGGGCTCGGCCATGGCGTAGGCCCCGTCGCTGGCCACCAGTTCGGCGGCCAGGACCGGATCGGCGACGTGGAGGGTCACGGCCGTGTCGGCCGGCAGGCCGGGCAGGGCCGCCAGGGCTTCGATCACCCCGGTCAGCGCCATCCTGGCCCCGCCGACCCGCCGCTCGCCCCCGGCCGCGCCGGCCAGGGTCCCGTCGGCGTTGCGGCGCACATGGGCCCAGCCGCCATAGCCGGGATCGGGTTTGCAGAGCGAGGCGGTCCAGAGGACGACGGAGGCGGTCATGGCCCCTGTTTAGAGACGGGGCCGAAGGCTGGCCAGAGGGGAGGGCGGGCGTCGTGACGAACGGCGTTTGGCGAGGCATTCTTCGCGCCGAAGTCCCTTCCCGTCGCCGAGTCGGAGCGCGCCATGCTGGATCTCGTCCTCGCCGTCCTGCACCACCTGCTGATCCTGTCGATGGCCGGCCTGCTGGCCGTCGAACTGGCCCTGGTCCGGCCCGGCGTCGGCGGTGCGAGCCTGAAGACCCTGGCCGTGATCGACGCGGGCTATGGCGCCACGGCGACCCTGATCCTGGTGGTCGGCGCCGGCCGGGTGTTCTTCGGCGCCAAGGGCTCGGCCTTCTATCTGGAGAACCCGGTGTTCTGGGCCAAGATCACCGCCTTCGTGGTGGTGGGTCTGCTCTCGGCCTGGCCGACCGTGACGATCCTGAAATGGCGCAAGCAGGCCACGGCCGACCTAGCCTTCGCGCCCTCCACCGGCGAGGTGGCGAGGATCCGTCGGATGATGGGAATGGAGCTGGCCGTCTTCGCCCTGATCCCGATCTTCGCCGCAGCCATGGCGCGCGGCTACGGCCTCTAAAGCCTCGCGAGCCGGCTGTCGGGCGCTTGCCGAGAAGCGACGCCGGAACAGAAGGTAAACCCGATCTTAAAATCTATGGTTAACGTCATTTTCATTTCAGTGAACAATGTTCTAACGCCTGCGGCCGCCCGCATGGTCCAATAAGGATCCATTAAGCAAGAAGTGTGCCAATCCGGCCCAAAAACAGGGGTTTTGACGCTATTGGGGAACGAAGTGTAAACGCGCCGCAAATATTTATGGTTAACGCCACCTTAAGCTTCGTTAACCACTTGTTAAACGCGTTGGCTCCGGCTTTGCTACGAGGGCGTTGAACCCTTGCCGGACGTCCCGGCCCGGGACGTTCCGTGTCCGGAGTACGCAGCGATGTTCGATTTCGGTCGTGACCTGAAGAGGCTCTTTGGAGTCGACGCCGGGGCTCCCGCGCGGGCCGCGGCGCATCGCGACGGATTGACCGGCGGCGACACCTCGCTGCTGGAACTGCTGGACCTGCGCCTGCTGGTCAACGAGGCTCGCTCGGCCGATGTCGCCGCTGGCCGGATCGGGGCCAAGGACCGCGGTCACCGCTTGCTGGAAGCCGCCGTCGTCTGGCGCGAGCTGGCCCGCCGCTCGGGCGACGCCGCCGCTCTGCGCAAGGGCGCGGCGCAGGCCGAGGCCGCCGCCAAGATCTTCGAAGCCGAACACAAGCTAGAAAGCCTGGCCGCCGCCCGCTGCGAACAGGCGACCCTGGCGGTGCTGGGCGCCGACCTGTTCGGCGACGAGGGCCTGCACGCCGCCGCCGGCGCCACCTTGACCCTGGCCAAGACCGCGCCGGGCCACCGCTGCGCCATGGTCGAGGCCCTGCTGGCCGGACTGGAGGGCCGCGTCGCCTTGGGCGAGAACGACCTGGACCGCGCCCTGGCCGCCGCCGAGGCCTTCGAGGCCCCGCTGCGGGGACTGTCGGCCGCGCGCCGCGTCAAGGGCGGGGCCTCGCGCCTGCTGCTGGCCGACCAGCGCGCCGCCCGAGTCGAGCTGCTCCTGGCCTGCGCGGCCCGGCTGAAGGACCGCGCCCTGACGGAGGTGGCCCTGGCCGAGGCCAAGGAGGCTGAGTCGGGCCTGGACCCCGATTTCGAACCCCTGGCCTGGTCGCGGCTGGAATCGCTGCGCGGGACCGCCCTGGTGCAGCTGGGCGAACTGGACGGCGAGATCAACTTCATCGCCGACGGGGTCGAGGCCCTGGCCCAGGCGCTGGAACCGGTCACCGCTGACCACAGCCCGATGGACTGGGCCCGGGCCCAGGCCGCCCTCGGCGCGGGCCTGCAGGCCATGGGCGAGGCCACGACCTCGGAGCGCTGCTTCGAGCGCGCGGTCACCTGCTATGACCGCGCCTCGCACATCCTCAAGACCCAGCCGGCCCTGGCCCTTCGCGCCGTGGTCGCCAACAACCGCGCCCTCAGTCTGGCCCGCTGCGCCGAGCTGACCGCCGACCTAGCCGTGCTGGACGCCGCTGAGATGGCCTTCAAGGCCGAACTGGCCGCGACCCCGGGCGCCCGTGACCCGGCCGCTTGGGCGGTGATCCAGATGAACCTGGCCCGGCTCTACGAGGCGCGGGTCGACATCACCGGCCGCGACGACGGCCGCCTGGACCGGGCCGCCACGGCCCTGGCCAGCGCCTTCGACATTTTCGCCGAACTGGGGCTGCGGTCGCTGACCGATCTGGCGGCCCAGGGGTTGCAAAGGGTCAAGCAGGCGCACGCCGCCTGACCCAGAATGAAACCGGACGGCCCCGAACGGGCCCGACCCAAAGACCAGTAGGGAAGACCCAGTGATTGCTTCGTTGCTCGCCGCCGCCGCTGTCTCGATCGTTCCGACCCCGATCGCCCAACCGGCCGTCACCCAAGTTAATAACGTCCAGCCGCAGATCGCCGAGGCGCTTCTCAGCTGCATGGTCAAGCGCGACGGCGGCCTGACGGATTGCTCGGTGCAGAGCGAGTTTCCGGCCGAGATGGGCGTGGGCAAGGCGGCCCTGACCATGGCGTCCCAGTTCCAGGTCGACCTGATGGGCCCCGACGGTAAGAGCCGCGCCGGCTCGTTCATCGACGTCCCGGTCCGCATCCGCATCCGCTAGAGCATCGCGCGGAAAAGTGGATGCCGGTTTTTCCGCAAAAGCGATGCGAAAAAAAATCTAGAGCAAGCCGCGCGATTCCTACATCGCGCGGCTTGCTCTAGCCAAGGCTCGACCCGAAGCGCGACGCGGCCTAGCTTGGCGGCGCGGTGTTTCGGGGGCGACATGGGCGAGAGTTTCAAGGACGTGGACGTCTCGCAGGCGCTCTACCTCGTCCTCTATCTGTTCATCGTCATCATGGGGCTGCGCGGCCTGCCGTCGGCGATCCGTCGCCGGGTCGAGCCGCCGCGCTGCGAGACCTGCGAGACGCCGGTCGACACGAACGCCGCGCCGCTCGGCCCATGGGGCGGCTGGACCTGCGGCGCCTGCGGCGGCCCGATCGAACCGACACGCGAATCCGAACCGCGACCCGGCCTGAGGGGCTGGATGGACCAGTATCCCTGGGCGGTGCACGGCGCGATCTGGGGCCTGCTCGTCTGGGTCCTGCTGGCTGGTCGCGACCTGTGGTTGCGCGAACCGCTTCCGGACCTGCCGACCTTGCCGCTGACGGTCGCCGGCGGCCTCGGCGTCGGCTGGCTGCTGACCCTGATGCACCGCCGGCGGGGCTAGGCGCTAGCCGCAAGCCGGCCGTCACCAGTTCGGCGGCGGATGATCGTCGACCGGCGCGGGCGGGGGATCGTGGCGATCGTCAGGGCGCGGCTCGTCGTAGCGGTCGCGTTCACGAACGTCCTCCCAGCGCCGACGGTCGCGCTGGTCCTGGTCCCAGGCCGCGCGGCGCTCGCGTTCGCGCCGGGCCAGCCGTTCCTCCTCCCATCGCTGCTGGGCGAGTTCGTGGCCGCTTTCGGCGCGGTCGCGGTCCCACCGGTCCTCGGTTGGCTCGGTCGACGGCGCGAGATCTTCCTCTTCGTCCGCCTGCGCGACCTGGGCCGGCGCCGGGCGCGCGGGAGGCGGAGCGGGCGCAGGTGCCCCGGCGAACAGCGCCTCGCGACCCTTGGCCATGGCCTGGGCCGCCTCCGACAGGCCGACGTCCAGCGGACCGGCGCGGGCGACCGACGTCTTGGGCGGCTCGACCACGCGGATGCGCAGGCCGTCGTCGCCGGCCGCCTCGGCCGGTGGATCCGGACGCGTCAGGGCGGGCCAGACGGCCATCGCCAGGGCGGCCACGGTCGCGATCATCGCCACGGCGACGCCAGCGGCCAGGGCCCTCTTGTTCTTGGGCAGTTCCACTAGGGCGCTCCGGAGACGGAAGGCCCCTCGACGAAAAAGGAACGGGCGTCGGGCGGCGACAGTTCCGCGCGGAACCCGTGTTGAGACGACGCCTTACGCCGCCGCCACGTCGCCCGTCGTGCGGCGCATGCGCCAGAAGCGGATGGTGCGCAGGGCCGCGTCGCGGGGCAGGGCGGCGTAGAGCTCGCCATAGGCCTTGGCCTTGCCCATGGCGTTGTCGCTGGGGTCGAGGATCAGCAGGGCGAAGGTCAGGAACAGGGCGCGGTCGAAGTCGGCCGCCTTGCAGACCACCGACAGGGCGTCCAGTTCGCGGCGCTCGATGATCTTGCGGGCGGTGTGGAAGTCGATGTCCGCCAGTTCGGCCAGGGCGACCAGGAAGATCGTGGTGCGGTTGGCGCGGAGCATGCCGACCAGGGCCTGGGGCGTGACGGCGCCGCGAGCCTTCAGGGCGACGATCTCCTTGACCGCCGCGTTATAGTCGGCCGGCAGGGCGCCGTCGTTGGCGGCGACGCGGTTGCGGCCAGCCTTGAGGGCCGCGTCCAGGATGGCGGGATCGACATTGGCGTTGCGCTCCATGATCCGGTCGCGCAGGCGCGCCTCGGCCACGAAGTACATCTCGTTGAGCAGGTCCATCGGCAGGGCCTGGCGGTCGATCACCGCCTCGTGCAGCTCGGGATTGGCCGCCGCGCGGTCGACGGCCGCCTCGTGGGCCTGGCGCGACAGGACCGCGCCCTCGTTGCGCAGCAGCACGCCCAGGGTGGTGTCGTCGCCGCGCTGGACGATGGCGTCGGACACCAGGCTGGGCACGACCGGACGCTGCGAGATGGCCCGCAGGTGGTCCTGGCCCTGGGTGCGGGCCACGTGCAGCAGGTCGGCCTCGCTGAGCTGGGGCGCGCCCTGCAGGATCGGGCGGGCGACGGCGATGCTGTCGCTGGCCAGGGACCGGGTCAGGGACGGCGGCGGGGCGGCGCTAGCGCCCAGGCGCTCGGCCAGCTCGATGCGCACGGCCTCTTCCATCTCGCCGGCCAGCTGGCCCATCACGTCGTCGAACAGGCCCAGCTCGACGTCGCCATGGCCCTCGACGGTGAAGAACAGGTCGGTGACGCCGCGCAGCAGCTCGCGACGGCGCGAGCTGGACGGCTCATCGGCCAGGGCGATGAGGTCATGGAGACGCGACTGGATCAAAGGCCTTCGTTCCGGGTCTTGGCGCGACGGGTCGCGCTGTCGTCATCGTCGTCGCCGCGCGCGCCGGCCGCCAGCCAGTCGGCCGAGCCGTGCGCCGGCGCGGCGTCCTCGGCCGGCGCGGACGCTGCGTCGGTGGTGATCAGCACCTGACGGTCGGGACCGGCGGGCGGGATCGGATCGGGGGTCAAGCCGGACTCGCGGGCCACCGAATAGAAGCGGGCGCCGGTCACGCCGGGGCTGGCGGCGGCCATCTGGCGGGGCGGCGGAGGCGCCGCCGCCGGTGCTTGAGTCGGAGCGGCTGTGGGAGCCCGGGCCGGAGCGGCTGTCGGAGCCGGAGCAGAAGCGGCGGTCGCCATGCGGACGCTGCGATAGCCGGACCAGTCCTTGGCGGGGCCTGGCGTGGCGGCGGCGACCGGCGCCGGGCGCGGCGGGGCGTAGAGGCTGGCCGGCAACGCCTTGGAACGAGCGGCGGGTGCGGGCGGCGGCGGCGCGTAGGCGACGGGCGCGACAGGCCTGGGCGGTGCGGGCGGCGCATAGTAGCCGGCCCAGGCCGCGACCGGTGCGGGTTGGGCTGGCGCGGACGCGACGGGAATGGGAGCGGCGACATCGGCCGAAGGCTGGCGCTTGTTGGCCCAGCTCAGCATCGGACCGTCGTAACGCACGACGGGGGCGGCCGCCGCGATGGCAGGGGCCTGGCGAGGCGTGGTCGGACCGTAGCGGCTCTCGCGCGCGCCCTCGGCATGGGCGGGCGCGGCGACGCAGAACAGCACGGGCAGGAGCAGGGCGAGACGCATGAACCGGTCCGACAGTGCGTGGGATCGGTACGATTGATAGGCGGCGGGACTTAATCTTGACCTAACGCCGTCGGCTCTCGCCGGAAGATTGTGGGTTTTATGTCGAGTTTTCGACATGGGCCCGCGGCTCAGCGGCCGCGCCACCAGGCCAGCAGGCGGCGTTCGGCCAGGCTCAGCACGCCGTGCAGGGCCACGCCCAGCACGGCCAGCACCGCCAGGGCGGCGAATACCCGCGCGGTCTGCAGGCGGTTCGAGGCCTCCAGGATCCGCCAGGCCAGGCCCTGGTTCCCGCCGGATCCGGCCACGAACTCGGCGACCACGGCGCCAACCACGGCCAGGCCGGCCGCCACCTTGTGGCCCTCCAGCAGGGCGGGCACGGCCGAAGGCAGGCGCAGCCGCCACAGCCGCTGGGTGCGGCGGGCGCCATAGAGGTCGAACAGCCGCGCCAGGTCCGGATCGACCGCCTTGAGGCCGGTCAGGGCGCCCGAGAAGATCGGAAAGAACGCCGCCACCGCCGCCAGGGCGACCACGGCGCGCTGCGGATGCTCAATGCCGGCCCAGATGGTCATCAGCGGCCCGATGGCCACCAGCGGCGTGACCTGCAAGGTCACGGCGACCGGGCGCACGGCGTCCTCGACGGTGGGGTTCAGGCTGACCGCCAACGCCAGGCCGCAGGCCAGGACGCTGGCCAGGGCCAGGCCGACCAGGGCGGTCGACAGGGTGTTCCAGGCGCTGGCCAGCAGCAGCGGCCAGCCCTCGGCCAGGGCCGTCCCGATCGCCGAGGGGGCGGGCAGCAGATAGACGGGGAGGGCCAGCAGGCGGCAGGCGGCTTCCCAGGCGGCCAGCAGCAGGGCGATCAGGATCAAGGGGGCGAGGAGGCGGGTCATCCGCGACAGACCCTCCCCCTGTGGGGGAGGCGGCCCGAACGGGCCGGAGGGGGGAGTGATCTCGCGTCAGGCGTATCCCCCCACCGATCGCTGCGCGATCGCCTCCCCCACGGGGGGAGGGCCTCTTCGAGCCAGGCGCTCATGCCGCGACCCTCCCCGCCAGCAGCCGCGACACCTGCTCCGCCGTCTCGCGGAACGCGGCCGTGGTTCGGAAGCCCGGCGGGCGCGCGACGGGGCCCTCGACCGCCACCTCGCCGACGATGCGGCCCGGTCCGGCGCTCATCACCACCACCCGGCGGGCCATGTAGACAGCCTCCTCGACATTGTGGGTGACGAAGACCACGGCCGGCGCCAGCTCGGCGGCCAGCACCAGGACGTCGTCGGCCAGGGCGCGGCGGGTGATCTCGTCCAGGGCCGCGAACGGCTCGTCCAGCAGCAGCAGGCGCGGGCGGGTGACCAGGGCGCGGGCCAGGGACGCGCGCATGGCCATGCCGCCCGACAGCTGGGCGGGCCGAGCGTTCTCCGCCCCCTTGAGGCCGACCTTGGCGAGGGCGACAATGGCCTGGGCCCGCGCGTCGATCCCGGAGGTTCCGGCCAGTTCCAGCGGCAGGGCGACATTGGCCGCCGCGCTCATCCAGGGGGCCAGGGTCGGGGCCTGAAAGACCACCGAGGTCTGGCCCTTGCCGGCGGCGCGGGTCACGGTCCCGCGGGTGGGGGCCTCCAGCCCCGCCAGCAGCCGCAGGGCGGTGGACTTACCGCAACCCGACGGCCCGACCAGGGCGACGATCTCGCCCGGGCTCAGCGCCAGATCGACGGGGCCGAGCGCGCGGCCCCGTCCGGGATAGTCGACCTCGACGGCTGAAAGTGAAGCAATCGGGTTCACGGTCGTGGGGACTCTGATTGGGCAGACCAAAAACGGTTGTCATCCCGGACAAGCGCGCAGCGCGCAGATCCGGGACCGACGCGGGAACTTAGAGTTTCCGGCGGTCCCGGATCTGCGCTTCGCTTGTCCGGGATGACAATCGTTATGCAGGTGGAATGGATCACTTCGGCAGGAACTGCAGCGTGTAGGCCGACTTGTAGTCCATATCCTTCGGATAGACCCCCTGCTCGGACGCCACCTTGAAGAACTCGGCCCAGCGCGCGTCGTCCATCCGGCCCACGCCCTGGCGCGGCACGATGCCGTACGAGCGCATCTTCTCGCGGGCCTGGTCCAGGACGTCCTGGGTCATTTCCGGATTGTCCTTGAGGATCAGGGCGTCGCCCGGCTTGGGGTCGCCGTGGAGATAGCTGGTCCAGCCGGCCGCGGTGGCCTCGACGAAGGCCTTCACGGCCGCCGGGTTCTTGTCGATCAGGGCGGTCGGGACCAGGGCGAACGAGGCGTAGGCCGGATAGCCGTCGTCGGCCAGCAGGAAGACCTTCGGGGTGATCTTGCCTTCCTTCTCGATCAGATAGGGCTCGGAGGTGGCGTAGCCCTGCTGGATCACCGACTTGTCGGCCAGGAAGGGCGCGGCCGAATAGTTGTACTTGCGCACCTGGTCGTCGGTGAAGCCGTGCTTGGCCTTCAGCCAGACCCAGAAGGCGGTGATCGAGGCGTCCGACAGCAGGATCGGGTGGCCCTTCATGTCGGCGATGGCGTTGATGCCCTGGCCGTCATGGGCGATCAGCACCTGGGGGTCCTTGTCCATGAAGGCGGCGACGGCTTTGACCGGGACCTTCTCCTTGGCCAGGTTCAGGACGATGAAGCTGTTGGAGCCGACGCCGACATCGACCGCGCCGGTGGCCAGCAACTGGGGCACGTTCACGCCCGGGCCGCCCTGGATCAGGGTCACGTCCAGGCCGCGCTTGCTGTACTCGCCCGTCGCCAGCGCCTGGTAATAACCGCCCAGCTCGGCCTCGCCCTTCCAGTCGGTGGCCAGCTTCAGCGCGGTGCGGCCAGGGGCCTCGGCCGCCTCCTTCTTGGCCGGCGAACAGGCAGCCAGGACGGCGCAGAAAGCCAGGGCGGCCAGGCGCAGGATCTTCATCGTCGTCTCCCCGAGGTGCGGGGCGGAGGTTAGTGGGGGAGGGCTGGGGAGGGAAGCCCAGTTGGGCAGCGGCTCACCCACTTGCCCCCACCTGACGGCTTCGCCGTCTGTCCGCCCCCATAGGGGGCGGAGCCTAGAGCGATCCGTAGGGGGCAAGTGTTAGCCGCAGGAAGGTCCTACCGCCGCGCCAGCCACCGGCTGACCTTGGCGTACAGCACCTCGCGCTGCACCGGCTTGGCCAGGTGGTCGACCATGCCGGCGGCGTAGCAGCGCTCGACCTGCTGGGGCAGGGCGTCGGCGCTCATGGCGATGATCGGCACGTCGCCGACCCCGCCGTTGAGCGCCTTGATGGCCCGGGTGGCGGCCAGGCCGTCCATCTGCGGCATGTGGATGTCCATCAGGATGATGTCGAAGCCGCCGCGCGCCGCCTTGGCCACCGCCTGCTCGCCGTTGTCGGCCGTCTCGACCTGGCAGCCGACCAGGGCCAGCAGGGCCGCGCCGATCTCGCGGTTCATCGGGTGGTCGTCGACCAGCAGGATGCGGGCCGCGCCCGGCGCGGCCGCCGGCCGCGGCTCGCCGGCGTCGTAGGCCTCGACCTGGGGCGCCTGCAGCTCCAGCCAGAAGGCCGAGCCGTGGCCTGGGGCGCTGTCGAAACCGATCCTGCCGCCCATCAGCTCGACCAGCGCCTTGCTGATCGCCAGGCCCAGGCCGGCGCCGCCATAGGGCCGGCTGACCGAGCTGTCGACCTGGCTGAAGCGCTGGAACAGCCGGCCCTGGCGCTCGACGGGGATGCCGACACCGGTGTCGACGATTTCGAACTTCAGCCTGTCCTCGAGCTCGCCGGGCTCGATGGTCAGGCCGGCGCGGATCCGGCCGGTCTCGGTGAACTTCACCGCGTTGTTCAGCAGGTTTAGCAGCACCTGGCGCAGGCGCAGGCCGTCCAGGTCGTGCAGCCCCCCAGCCCCATTGGCGATCGAATCGACGATGTCGACCTCGACGGTCAGTCCCTTGTTCTCGGCCTCGGGCCGGACGATGCCGACCGCGTCGTGCAGCACCGCGGCGGCCGAGGCCGGCTGGAACAGCAGCTCGACCTGGCCCGCCTCGACCCGCGAGAAATCGAGAATGTCGTTGACCACGGTCAGCAGGGCCGTGCCGGCGCTGTCGATCAGGCCCAGCTGGCGGCGGACGTCGGCCGGCAGGTCCCGGCGTTCGACCAGCAACTGCGAGAAGCCCAGCATGCTGTTCAACGGCGTGCGGATCTCGTGGCTCATGGTGGCCAGGAACTCGGTCTTGGCCTCGTTGGCGGCCAGGGCGCGGGCGCGGGCGGCGCGGGTCAGCTGCTCGCGGCGCACCAGCAGGCGGCGCAGGCGCTCCTGCTGGGCCAGGGCCAGGCCGGTGGCCAGGCTGGTGACGAACAGCACGCCGACGAACATCTGGACCAGCCGGTTCTGGTGGGCCTGGGACCAGCCGGTCTGGATCTGCGAGTTCCACAGGCCGTTGACGGTCAGCGGGATGGCCACGCAGGCGACGATCAGCGAGGCCTGCGCCGCGCCGCGCGGACCCAGGCGAAAGGCGACCAGCAGGGCGACGGGAAACAGGATGAACGGCGCCGGCAGGCCCTTGGCGTGGAACACCAGCGCCGACAGGGCGGCCACCAGCAGGGCCAGGCCCAGCTTTTCCAGCACGGGGCGCTGGAAGGCGCGGCGATGCTCGCCGTCCAGCAGGACCAGCACGGCGGGCAGCACGATCGCCATGCCCAGCACCCCGCGCACGAACCACTCGGTCAGCACGATCACGAAGGGCAGGCCCTGGACCAGGGCCAGAACGGCGGCGGCGATGAGCGCCATGGTCAGGGTGACCGGCGCGGTCAGGGTGGTCAGCAGGGCGAGCTGCCGCATGGTCCGCACCCGCGGCGGACCGCCGAAGAAGCGCTTGGTCACCCACCAGACCAGCACGGCCTCGCCGACATCGACCAGGGTGTAGAGGACCGCGCGGCCCAGGCCGTCGCCGACCATCAGGTCGATGGCCAGGTGGCTGATCACGGCGACGGCCGTGAGCATCACGCCGCGGCGAGGGTTCAGCAGCAGCAGCCCGCCCGCCAGCAGGGCGTTCGTCGGCCACAGGGTGGCTATGTCGAGCGCGTTGCGGGTCAGGAAGTCGCTGAACGCCTGGCTGGCCAGCAACGCCATGGCCAGGACGAACAGAATACGATCCTGCCGCCGCTGTTCCTGATAGGCGACGTTAGCCTGCATGGGTGTTCCCGTTCCCCGGACGGGAGGAATACGCGAAGCGGGCCTCTGCGGTTCTCCGATACGCGGCGCTGTGACGCTTTGCCGCATCCTGGGGTGCAGCGCAATCTCGTCACGGTTGCGCTCCCCAGACCGCGGCGGGCCGACCTGGACGTCGGAGGCCAGCACCGGATCGGTGGGCGCCAGGGCGCCGCCCAGCAGCAGGGCCGAGGCCAGGGATAGGTCCAGGCCGCGCACGCCCATCAGCGTCACCGCCAGGATCCTGAGCAACGCCCGGCGCCCCGGACTGGACCTGCGCCGACCGAACCGAGCGGCGCCGCTGGGCGTTATGGCGCTAGGCCGTCACGTCAAGGCAGGAGTGTCATGGACAAGCTGTTCGCCAAGTTCGCCAACGCCACGGCGCGTGTCACGGGCAGTCCGCAGGCTTTCCTTGCCTGCATTCTGGTGGTCCTCGCCTGGGCGGTCAGCGGACCGGTCTTCAAGTTCTCCGAAACCTGGCAGCTGGTGATCAACACCGGCACCACGATCGTCACCTTCCTGATGGTGTTCCTGATCCAGAACACCCAGAACCGCGACGGTGCGGCGGTCCAGACCAAGCTGGACGAGCTGATCCTGACCTCCGCGGCCGAGAACGACTTCATGGGCATCGAGACGCTGACCGAGAAGGAGCTGGCGGTCATGCACGCGCGCTGCGTCGAGCACGCCAAGGTCGCCCAGGAGCGGCTCGACAAGGTGTCCGCCGTGCGCGAATCCCGCAGGAACGCCCAGGCCGCGCCCAAGGCCAAGCGCGCCCGGCCCAACCGCCCGCCGCCAGCCAAGAACGCGCCGGCGCGGCGGGTGAAGACGAGTTCCTAGGTTTCGGAGCGCTCCGGAGGGCGCGGCGTAGTCGCTACTTCTTCTCCAGCAGCAACTGTCCCTGCTTCTTGACCTGGCCGGTGATCTTGCCGGCGATCACGCCCAGCAGGCCGGGCAGGACGATGTCCATCCGGACCGATTGGTCGAACACCGTCAGAACGCCGGAGATCGGCTGGCCCATGGCCTGGGCCGAGAAGGTCAGGGCGTCGCCGGCCCACGCCTTCTGGACGTCCTTGACCATGCCGCCCGTCTGGCTGAGCAGCTGGCCGAACCCTTCCTCGATGCGGCGACGCGCCTCGGCGGCCCCCAGTTGGTGGGGAATGGTGATGGTGACCGGCCTGCTCATGCGCCAGGCGCTCCCTGTCTTCTTGCTCCGGGGATCTAACGCCCGTGGACGACATATGGGGGCGAATGGCCGTGGTTCATACGTCCGGACCTGACGTATCGAGGGGCGAAGGTCCGGTCATCCACGGAGGACGCCATGACCGACATCGCCATGCCCAGCCTGTTCCAACCCCAGCCCCGCTCGGTCCGCTTCACGCGTCCCGGCCGTCCCGGCGGCGTGGTCGGCGCGCTGAACTACGCCGGCGTGCTGCTGGTCTGGGTCGCGCTGTTCGTGGTGCGGCCGGCCCTGGCGATGCAGGTGTTTCGCGAGCGCCGGGCCGACTCGCCGATCCGCCGTCGGCACTAGCCAAACCGGCCGGAGGATGGGATTCCAGGCGGATGCAGCGCACCGTCTCGATCGCCCATGTCAGCCACCGCCTCAAGGCCCCGTTTCGCATTTCGCGCGGGGTCAAGACCGCCGCCGAGGTGGTGGTGGTCGAGATCGTCGAGGGCGAGCTGATCGGGCGCGGCGAGAGCGTGCCCTACGCCCGCTACGACGAGACGGTCGACAGCGTGATCGCCCAGCTCCAGCCCGCCGCCCAGGCCCTGCGCGAGGGCGCGCGGCCGCATGACGCCCTGGCCCTGCTGACCCCCGGCGCGGCCCGCAACGCCCTGGACTGCGCCCTCTGGGACCTGCGGGCCAAGCGCGAGGGGCTCAGCGTCGAGGCCCTGACCGCCCTGCGCGTGCCGGACAGCCTGGTCACCGCCGTCACCGTCAGCCTGGACAGCCCGGAAGCCATGGGCGTGGCGGCCCAGGCGGTGGCTTCCGCCCCACTGATCAAGGTCAAGCTGTCGGCCGAGGATCCCGCCGCCCGCCTGCTAGCCGTGGCCAGGGCCGCGCCGGACGCCCGGCTGATCGTCGATCCTAACGAGGGCTGGGACTTCGCCACGCTCGACGGCCTCAAGCCGGTGCTGTCGGACCTCAACATCGCCCTGGTCGAGCAGCCCCTGCCGGCCGGCCAGGACCAGGCGCTGGAGGGCTACGACCCGCCGTACCCGATCTGCGCCGACGAGTCGGTGCATACGGCGCAGGACCTGGCCGCGCTGCGCGGCCGCTACCGCGCCGTGAACCTCAAGCTCGACAAGGCTGGCGGCCTCACCGAGGCCCTGCTGATGCTGGAGGAGGCCCGCAACCACGGCTTCACGCTGATGGTCGGTTGCATGGTCGCCTCGTCCCTGGCCATCGCCCCCGCCCTGCACCTGGCCAGCTCCTGCGCCTTCGCCGATCTCGACGGGCCGTGGTGGCTGGCCCAGGACCATCCCGGCGGCTGCCGGGTGGCGAACGGACGGCTGACCGCGCCGAAGCCGGGGTTCTGGGGCGACGGCGTGAGCGCGACGGGGCTGTGGCTCTAGACGGGTCGCGTCCTCCAAGCTCGGCCGCCGCATCGCTGTTCAAGCGCTGGACCTGGGCTGTACTTTTGCACGGCCGCATGTAACCTTTGATTGAATAGTTAAAGGGATCGCGTCATGCGCAAGCGTTCGATGGTCGTGGCGGCCGTGGCCGCATCGATCCTGCTGATGCCTCAGGCGCTTACCCCCAGGGCCCAGGCCTTCGGCACCATCCGCGGCTTCGGACAGAACGCCGAGCACGAGCGCATCACGCGCGGCGGCCTGGCCTCGTTCGGCTTCGGATCGGACTCGCTGGCGCAGCTGGCCGGCAAGAACGGGACCTGGGGCGCGGTGGGCGCGCCCGACGATCCGGCGCGCGGCCTGATGAGCAGCAAGGCCGCCCATTGCGACGGCGGCGACGTCTTCACGCCCGGCGCCTATCCGCAGAGCGCCGCCAAGGCCCAGGCCATCCTGACCTCGTGCCGGACCTATATCTACAGCAACATCGACGCCGCCGTGACCGACGCGGCGCGCCTGGTGAAGCCAAACCTGCAGCTGGACAGCACCAGCATCTTCGGCGGTTGCACGTTCAACGGCGTCAAGGGCCGGGCCAAGTGCAACGTGTTCGAGGACATGGGCATGGCCTTCCACGCCGCCCAGGACTTCTACTCGCACAGCAACTGGATCGACACGCCGCGCGCCACGCCCTCGGTCGACGATCCCCAGGGCCTGAACCACGCCGCGCCCGCCCCGTGGCTGTCGCCGGCCGGCGCGGTGTTCCCGGCCGGCCTGATCAGCGGCTGCTACGAGGGCTTCCCGGAGTCGGGCCATTGCGACGGGCGGATCAGGCACGCGGTGCTCAACAAGGACACCACGGGCACGGCGCGCGGCCTGCCGGCCTACCACCGCGCCATGGACGTCGCCGCCCAGGACACCCGGGCCAAGTGGGCCTATTTCGAGAGCCGCCTGGTCGCCGTCTACGGCCCGGCGCGCGGCAATAAGATGATCTGCGTGCTGAAGCGGGACAATCCGGGAAGCTGCTAGGTTTTCCTTTTGCGCCGTGAGCCCGGCTGCGCGGGGGCGAAAAATGAACCCGCCGCGACCTGCGCCGTTCTTCCGCCGCGCGAAGCGGTCTAGGTCGTTGGCGAGCGCTCCCCCGCGAGGATCTTCATGCCCTTCGACACGCCGCCCGTTTCCGCGCCCGCTCCCGAAGCGCCCTATGTCGAACAGGTGATCGTCACCGCCGCCCGCCTGCCGCCGGCCGCGGCCGAGGCGGCCTTCTCCGCCGTCCACCTGAGCGAGCGCGACCTGGCCAAGGCCCAGCGGGTGGACGAAGCTGTGGGCCAGACGCCCGGCGTGTCGCTGTTTCGCCGCACCTCCAGCCTGTCGGCCAATCCGACCACCCAGGGGATCAGCCTGCGGGCCATCGCCCCGTCGGGCGCGGGGCGCACCCTGGTCACACTGGACGGGGTGCCGCTGAACGACCCGTTCGGCGGCTGGGTGATCTGGTCGCAACTGGCCCCGGAATCCCTGACCGGCGTGGACATCGTGCGCGGGGCGGGGGCGGGTCCCTACGGGGCTGGCGCCCTGACCGGCGTCATCGGCCTGAAGGAGCGCGACAGCGGCATCGCCGCCGACGTCTCGCTGGGCGAGCTGGGTGGCCAGCGGGCTTCGGCGGCGGCGGTCTCGACCCTGGGCCGGTTCGAGCTCTTCGGCGCGGCGTCCTACGACAAGTCCGACGGCTACGTGCCGGTGCGCGGCGACGCCCGGGGGGCGGCCGACACCCGGACCGACCTGGAGGCCAAGAGCATCTCCGGCCGGGTCGACATGGCCACGGGCCTGGGCCTGCTGTCGCTGCGCGGCGGGTTCTTCGAGGAAGACCGCGGCGCGGGACTGGCCGGGGCGCGGGCCAACGCCTCGGGCAACGTGTTCAGCGCTACTCTGGTCAAGGCCCCGCGCGGCGCGGCCCTGGGCTGGAGGCTGCAGGCCTGGCGGCGGACCAGCGACCTGTTCAACAGCTCGGTCGCTGTGGCCGCCAGCCGCTCGGCTGCGACGCCGGCCAACAGCCAGGACAAGACCCCGGCCACCGGCTGGGGCCTGAACGGCGCGCTGCGTCGCAAGGTCGGCGGGCTGGAATGGGAGCTGGGCGCCGACGCCCGGCCGAACGACGGCGAGGAGCGCGAGCGCTACAGCTATTCCGGGGGGACCTATACGCGGGGCCGCGTGGCCGGCGGCAAGACCTCGGTGGTGGGGGCCTATGCCGACGGTTCGTGGACAAGCGGTCCGTGGCTGTTAGCCGGCGGCCTGCGGCTGGACCGCTGGGCGACCACCGACGGCTTCAGGATCGAGCGCAACATCCTGACCGGGGCCGTGCTGCTGGACCAGCGTCCGGCCGACCGCGACGGCGAGGTGGTCAGCGGCCGCCTGGGCCTGACCCGCGACCTGGGCGGCGGGACGACCGCCCGGCTGGCCGGCTATACCGGCTTCCGGCCCGCCAGCCTCAACGAGCTCTACCGCCCGTTCCGGGTGGGCAACGACGTCACCGAGGCCAACGCCGCCCTTGAGCCCGAGCGGCTGCAGGGGCTGGAGGCCGGCGTCTCGCACAAGGGCGACAAGGGGCTGGTCGAGGTCACGGGGTTCTGGAACCGGATCGACGACCCGATCGTCAACGTCACCCTGGGCGCGGGGCCGGGAACCTTCCCGATCGGCGGCTTCATCCCGGCCGGCGGCGTGCTGCGCCAGCGCCAGAACGCCGGGACTATCGACGCGGTAGGCCTGGAAGGCCGCGCCGAGCGCACGGTCGGCGTCGTGATCCTGAGCTCGGCCCTGTCGGTCACCGACGCCCGGGTCGACGGCGGTTCGACGGCTCCGCAGCTGACCGGCAAGCGCCCGGCCCAAGCCCCGGTCTGGAGCGCCGTGGCGGGCCTGTCGGCCGAGCTGACCGAGCGCCTGACCCTGGCCGGCGACCTGACCTGGGAGGGCAAGCGGTTCGAGGACGACCTCAACAGCCGCGTCCTCGATCCGGCTTGGCGGCTGGATGCCCGGCTGGACTGGCGGGTGCGGCCGCTGGTGACCCTGTACCTGGCCGGCGACAACCTGCTGGACGCCAATATCCAGACCTCGCGGACGGCCGACGGCGTGGCGGGCTATGCGGCGCCGCGGGTTATCAGGGTGGGGCTGCGGCTGGCGATCTAGATCAGTTCTTAATGAGCTTGAGGGGCGTCAAAGCCAATCCTCCGATAGTCCAGCAATAAAAAAGCCGGGCTTTCGGCCCGGCTTGATTAATTTTGATTTAACAGGGCTGGACGCGGTACCTGAAGGACCGTATTCAACCTAGTACGAGCGACAGGCCTAGGCCTGTCGCAGGAGGGCTGCACTGACCCGCACAGTCGATGCAGCCCGCAGCCGTCAAAGGTAGCGGCACACGAGTAGGGCAGGTCGGACTCAGGTTCGGTCTGCCCTATTTTGCTTCTGGGGGGTAACCCCCTTTACGCAAGTTAATCACTACGGTTTGGATTAAGTACGGTCAACCTAATTTGACCAACTGGTTATCGCCAACCAGCTTCACGCCACCAGTTCTATATCACTGATCGCACAGCTTCATTCATAGATGAGGATTCGATGCGTTCAGCGCCAAAGTTGCAGCGCTAGCTAGCGCGGCGGACGCTCTGTGCAGCTAGGTAGAAAATTGCACAATTCAGTTCTTCCATATACATTCAACATTTTGAAAACAAAAAGAATTTAGGATCTTTACCGCACCGGCTTGCCTCCGAACACCACCTTCGCCCCCTTCTGAACCGCCGCGCCCAGCTCGGCCGCGTCCCAGTTGGTCAGCCGCACGCAGCCGTGCGAGGCGCGCTTGTTGACCAGCTTCGGGTCGGGCGTGCCGTGGATGCCGTAGGTGTCCTTGGTCAGGTCGATCCAGGTGGAGCCCACCGGATTGTTCGGCCCGGCCTTGATGGTCAGCTTGCCGGTCGGCTTGCCGAACGTCAGGCGCGAAGGGTCGTAGGTGTAGGTCGGGCGCGGGGCCACGGTGTTGACGGCCCACTCGCCGACCGGGGCCGGGCGCTCGGTGCTGCCCACAGTGGCCGGATAGACCGCCAGCAGCTTGTCGCCGTCGGCATAGGCCTTGAGCGTGCCCCTGGCGTTGTCGATCTCGATGCGGGTCACCTTGCCGTCCAAGCCGTCGGGGCCCAGGGCCGCGACGATGATCGTGGTCCCGGCCCTCGAGAAGTCGACACCAGGGTTGAGCGCCTGCAGCAGCGGTTCGTCCATGTGGAACTTCTCGGCCAGGGCCTCCAGCGGCGAGCCGTAGCCGAGGGCCGGCAGCCTGGCCATCGCCTCGTAGTCGTCCTTGGGGATATCGGGCGTGAAGGGCCCGGCGACGTCTTCCGGCGTGATCACATAGCCGGTCAGGGCCGGGCCGGCGTCGGCGACCAGGGCCTCCCAGGCGGCGGGGCTCAGCTTGCCGTCGACGGTCAGCCGTCGGGCCTCCTGGAAGGCGCTGATCGCCAGGGTCAGGTTCGAACCCTCCCGGCCGTCGATCACGCCGGGCGAGAAATGGGCGCGGTCCAGCAGTACCTGGGCGCGGGTCAGATAGGCCTGCTTGGCCTGCGGCGTCGTGGCGGCCGGATCGAAGGCGGCGGTGTTCACGGCCTGGGCCAGGGGCGAGGGCGCGGCCGGGGCCGCGACCACGGGCGTCTGGGGCTTGGCGGGCGGGGCGGCGGGTTTCGACGCGGCCGGCTTGTCCGGCTTCTGGGCGGGATCGGAACAGGCGGTAATGGCCGCCAGGCAGCCGAGCAACAGGACGACGGGACGCTGGGACGAGGGCATGCAAACGACTCCGGGGGGGAACGCCTTGCCCCTCTCAAGCCTTGAGCCATGGCGAAGTTCCGCCACCGGCCTCCCGCGGCCAAGGAGCCCTGTTTGAAGATCCTGCGTCGGCTGATCTGGGTTCTGGGCGGGCTGGCGGCGCTGGTCGCCGTGTTTGTCGCGTGGGTGATGTGGCCGGGCAAGCGCCCCGCGCCGGCCTTGCCGCCGCCCTCGGCCTCGGCGCCGCGCGAGCCCGCCCAGTACGCGCCGCCGACCTATCTGCCGTCGAACGATCCGCCGGCCAGCCCGACCTTCGGGGCGGCGCCCGACGGATCGCCCGAGGACTGCAACGCCGGCGGCGCCTCGGACAGCGCCGCCCCGGTCAACGCCGCCTCGCTGACCACCCTGACCTGGGCCCCGTTCGGGCGGGCCGAGACCGGCTGGGAGATCTACGCCCCCCGCGTCGCTCACGAGATCCAGACCGCCTGCGCCCCGGGCACGCCGCGCTTCGCCGCCGCCCTGGCGCGCTGGCAAGGCGGCCATGGCCTGAGGCCGACAGGGACCTTCGATCCGGAGACCTTCAAGATCATGCTGGTGCGCTGGCATCGGGCGCGGCCGTTCGTGAAGGTCAATGGCGAGGGGATCTGCCCCGGCGCGCCCTCCGCCGCCCTGCTGTCCACCGCCAGGCCCGAGGAGAGCTACGGCGGCAAGGGCATCCAGTTGCGGCCCGGCGCCTTGGACGCCTACCGCCGGATGGCCGCCGAGGCCAAGGCGGCCGGCGTGGTGCGCGACCCGCGCGCCCTGACCCTGTTCTCCGGTTTCCGCGATCCGGTCGCCGACGCCGTCCGCTGCGCCCGCGACAACAACTGCCAGGGCGTGTCGCGGACCATCTGCTCGGCCCATCGCACCGGCCTGGCCATGGACCTGTTCATCGCCGCCGCGCCGGGCTTCGGCCCCGATTCCAGCGCCGATCCCAACCGGCTGGCGATGAGCCGGTCGGACCTCTATCGCTGGCTGGTCGCCAACGCCGGGCGGTTCGGCTTCGTCAACTACGTGTTCGAACCCTGGCACTGGGAGTGGACGGGCGAGCCGATGCTGCCGGGCGCGCCGATCGCCAGCCTGCCGCTGGCCGGGTCCGGCCGTCCGGGCGACCCGCTGCTCACTCCGCCCGCAGCACCGGCGCCGGCCGCTGCGACAGCGCCAAGGCCGCCGCCAAAAGGCCCCCCGCCGTCGAAAGCCCCGCCGCGCCGACCAGCAGGATCATGACCCCGCCCCAGTCGACGCTCCAACTGGCCTCAAACACCTTGACCACCACGGGCCAGGCGGCGGCGAAGCCCAGAGCCACGCCCGCCGCCCCGGCGATCAGCCCGACCGCGCCATATTCGATGGCGTAGGCGGCCAGGATCTGGCCCCGCGTGGCGCCCAGCACCTTCAGGGTCGCGGCCTCGCGCGCCCGGGCCCGCGCCCCGGCGGCGATGGCCCCGGTCAGCACCAGCAGGCCGGCCAGGCCCGCCACCGCCGCCGCGCCGCGCACGGCCAGGGCCAGGCGGTCGAACAGGGCGGCGGCGGCGTCCAGCTGCTCGCGGACGCTGATCACATTGACCCCCGGAAAGCTGTCGCCGAGGCGGCGGGTCAGGGCGGCTTCCCGCGCCTTGTCCAGCCGGGCGATGGCGACGTTGCGCAGGTCGGCCCCCTCCAGGGCCCTGGCGTTCAGCACGACGTTGAAGTTGGGGCCGAAGCCGCCGAACTCGATCCTGCGCAGCACCGCGATGCGGGCCTCGATGTCGCGGCCCAGGATGGTCAGGGTGACGCTGTCGCCGACCTTCAGCCCCGCGCCCTCGGCCAGCTCGGCGTTCAGGGCCAGCAGCGGCGGACCGGCGTAGCCGGGCGTCCACCACTGGCCGGCGGTGGTCTCGCCGTCTTTTGGCGCGCCGGGCAGCAGGGTCATGCCGATGTCGTTGTCGAAGGCCCAGCGCTGGCCTGGCTTGATCCTGTCCTTGTCGACCGATTGGCCCTTCAGGCCGCTGATCCGCCCCGTGACGAACGGCAGGCGTAGATAGGTGTCCGGGGTCAGCGGCATGACCCGGGCGACCTCGGCGTCGAAGGCGGCGGCCTGCGTCCCGGGGATCTCGGTGAACACCATGGCCGGGGCGGTGCGCGGGGCGGTGGTGGTGATCTGGGCCAGCAGGGCCGACTGGATCAGCACCACGCAGGCCAGCAGGGCCACGCCCAGACCGATGGCCGGGCTGGCGGTGCGAGCGGCCGAGCGCGGTCCGGCCAGGTTGGCCAGGCCCAGCTTGGCCGGACCGCTGACCAGGCGCCGGACCTTGCCCGCGCCCCAGGCGGCGGCGCGCCCCAGGGCCCAGAGGACCGCGAACGAGGCGGCGACCCCGGCGATCATGATCGCCGCGGCGATCGGCGTCGGGGCGGTGGCCACGGCCAGGGCGGCCAGACCAGCGCCGGCCAGCACCGCGCCCAGGGTTTCCAGACTCAGCGGAAGGCGGCCGCCCAGGCTGCGGCGGAACAGGGCCGACGGCGGCGTGCGCCGCGCCCGGGCCAGCGGGATCAGCGAGAAGGCCGCGGCCGCCAGCAGACCGAACAGCCCGGCCTTGGCCAGGGGCAGGGGATAGACAGCGAACAGGGCGGGGATCGGTAGCGAAGAGCCGGCCAGTTGTCCCAGGACCAGCGGCGCGACGGCGCCGATCGCCAGGCCGATGGCCACGCCCAGGGCGGCCAGCAGGCCGATCTGGATCAGGTAGAGGTTGCGGATCAGCGCGCCGTCGGCGCCCAGCGCCTTGAGCACGGCGATCGATGGCTCGCGGGTGGCCAGATAGGCGCTGACCGCGCCGGCCACGCCCAGGCCGCCGGCCACCAGCGAAGCCAGGCCGATGAAGCCGAGGAAATACTCTAGCTGGTCGATCAGGCGGCGCGCGCCGGGGGCGGCGTCCAGGCGGTCGCGAACCTCGAAGCCCGCATCGGGAAACCGGGCCTGGATCGCCTTGCCGACGGCGCGCGGGTCCTGGCCGGCGGGCAGGGCGACGCGGACAGCGCGACCGGACAGGCCGCCGGGCGCCAGCAGCCCCGAGCGCTCCAGCACCTCGCGGCGCACGAGCACGCGCGGCCCAAGGGCGAAGCCCCGGGAAAGGCCGTCGGGTTCGCTGACCAGCACGGCGCTGGCCCTCAGCGTCACCGGCCCGGCCGTGAAGCGGTCGCCCAGCTTCAGGTGCAGGCGGTCCAGCAGCGCCGGCTCGACGGCCGCGCCGGGGACGCTGTCGCGGTCGGCCAGGGCGATCTTCAGGTCCGGCGCGCCGTCCACCTTCACCGTCCCAGCCAGCGGGAAGCGGCCATCGACGCCGCGCAGGCTGACCAGCCGCCGCTCGCCGCTGGGAGCCTCGGCCATGGCCCGGGCGGCGGCGGTGTAGGTGGTGGTTCCCAGCCGCTCGAAGGTCGCGCGCTCGGCGGGGGTGAAGTCGCGGTTCTCGACCGAGAAATAGAGGTCCCCGCCGAGGATCTCGCGGGCCTGGCTGGCCAGGCCGTGGCGGAAGGCCTCGGCCGTGGAGCCCGCGGCGGCGATGGCGGCCACGCCCAGGGCCAGGCAGGCCAGGAAAATGCGGAAGCCCCGCACGCCGGAGCGCAGCTCGCGGGCCGCTAGGCGAAACGACAGGGCGGCCATCAGGCGAGGATCTTTCCAGTATCGATCTGGCCGTCGGCCATCCGCACGATGCGGTCGGCGCGCTCGGCCAGGACCGGGTCGTGGGTGACCATGACCAGGGCCGCGCCCACCTCGGCCACCAGGGCGAACATCAGGTCGGCGACGCTGGCGGCGGTCTTGGCGTCGAGATTGCCGGTCGGCTCGTCGGCGAACAGAAGGGCGGGGCGGGCGGCCAGGGCGCGGGCCAGGGCCACCCGCTGCTGCTCGCCGCCCGACAGTTGGTGCGGATAGTGGGTCAGGCGGTGGGGCAGGCCCACCCGGTCCAGCCACTGGCGGGCGAGCGCCAGGGCGTCCCGGCCGCCGGCGATCTCCAGCGGGGTGGCGACGTTCTCCTCGGCGGTCATGTTGGGCAGCAGGTGGAAGGCCTGGAAGACCAGCGCCGCTCGACCCCGGCGCAGGCGGGCCCGGCCGTCCTCGTCCAGCCTGGCCAGGTCCTGGCCGAACAGGCGCACGACCCCCGACGTCGGCTGCTCCAGCCCGGCTCCGACGGCGATCAGCGACGACTTGCCCGAGCCCGAGGGCCCGATCACCGCCAGCCGTTCGCCGGGCGATACAGCCAGGTCGACGCCGCGCAGGATGTTCACCGGTCCCGCCGCCGAGGGCAGGGTGAGGGTCACGGCCTCCAGGCTCAGGACGGTAGCGGGGCCGGAATGAGGGGCGGCGGAACCTTCGGTCATGAAACTTCCCGAATTGGTGGACATTGTCTGGGCGACAGCAAGCCTACATAGGAAGCCATGAGCTTCGCCGCACCGCGTTTCCTCGATCGTCGCCGGGTCCTCGTCGGCCTGGCCGCCGCCTCGCAGATCGCCGCCACGCCGGCGGTTCCGCCCCATTCGCCCGTGGTCACCGTGCTGGGGGATTCGATTACGGCGGGCCTGGGCCTGCCCGCCAAGGACGCCGTGCCGGCCCAGTTGCAGGCGGCGCTGATCCGCATGAACGTCTTCGCCAAGGTGCGGGCGGCGGGGGTGTCGGGCGACACCAGCGGCGGCGGCCTGGCGCGGGTCAATTTCAGCGTCGCGCCGGACACCGCCCTATGCGTCGTGGCCCTGGGCGGCAACGACCTGCTGCAGGGGATCGAGCCCCGCGTCACCAAGGCCAACCTGCGGGGCATCCTGCAGAACCTGCGCCAGCGCCGGATCGCCGTCGTGCTGGTCGGGGTCGGCGCGCCGCCGCTGATCGGCGCGGCCTACGCCCGCGAGTTCAACGCCCTCTATCCGGCCCTGGCCCGCGAGTTCTCGGTCCCGCTCTACGCCAACATCCTGGCCGGCGTCGGCGGCTCGCGGCAGCTGATGCAGGGCGACGGCATCCATCCCAATGCGGCCGGGGCGCGGATCATCGGCGGCAAGCTGGCGCCGTTGGTGGCCCAGGCGCTGAAGGCGACCTCGACCCAGACCGCGACTAGGTAAAGAACTCCACCGCCACCAGCACCACGCCGGCGATCCACACGGTCTCGAAGACCATCAGCGCCACGGGCCGCCAGCCGGCGGTCATCAGGTCCTTGAACGAGGTCTTCATGCCCAGGCCCGCGATGGCGGTGACCAGGCACCAGCGGGAGATCTCGTTGGCGGCGTCGGTGACCGGCTTGGCCAGCCAGCCCAGGCTGTTGACGATGACCAGGGCCGCAAAGCCGAGCAGGAACAGCGGCACGGTCGCCTTGGCGCCGCCGCCCGCGCCCGGCCCCATGCGCGCCACGACGAAGGCGATGGTGAAGACCACCGGCAGCAGCATGGTCACCCGCAGCAGCTTCACATAGGTGGCCACGTCGCCGGTGTGGGGCGAGATCATGTAGCCGGCCCCGACCACCTGGGCGACGTCGTGGATCGTGCCGCCCAGGAAGATCCCCGCCCGGGTGTGGTCCAGGTGCAGGGCCGCGGTCAGCAGCGGATAGGTGATCATGGCGATGGTCGACAGGGCGGTGACCGTGACGACCGCCAGGATGGTGTCGCGCTCGGCGTCCTTGCCGCGCGGCAGGACCGAGGCGATGGCCAGGGCCGCCGAGGCCCCGCAGATGCCGACCGCCCCGCCCGACAGCACGCCGAAGCTGGACCTCAGGCCCATGCGCCTGGCCAGGAACGCGCCCAGGGCGATGGTCGAGCCGATGCCGACGATGACCGTGACGATCGGCGTCAGGCCCAGGCCCAGGATCTGGCTGGCGGTGATCCGCGCGCCCAGCAGGGCGACGCCGAAGCGCAGGACGGCCTTGGACGAGAATTCGATGCCGGGGATGCAGCGGCCTTCCTGGTGCAGGAAGTGGAAGGTCATGCCGAACAGCAGGGCGAACAGCATGACCGGCGCGCCGTAGTGCTGGGCCAGCCATTGCGAGGCCAGGGCGATGGTCACCGCCACCAGCACGCCGGGATAGAGCTTGATCAGCGCCGCCTGGCCGGGGAAGGCGGCCTTGGTCTTCGTCGGAGCGGCGGGTTCCGGTCTCGACAGACCTTCCATGCCCTCCAGCGACTGGAAGAGGGCCCGCGCGGCGGCGGTGTCGGTGTCGAGGTCGGAGTTCATGGTCGGGCCCTGAACCGGCGAGTCGCGCCGGTCACCCGGGATCGAGACCCGATGCGCGGGAAGCGGACAAGGAAAATCGGCGCCAGACGCCTCCGCCTGTCCCGCAGGACAAGCCTTGGGCTGGTTTCTGAACGGCGGCTAACGAAAGCCTCACAACGCGTTCAGCCGCCGCCCCGCAAAAGGTGACCGTGGCCGTGAGATTCGCGGCGTGGAACGGAATGATGGTTATGTCGGCATCTCTTCGCGTGGTTACGGCCGGTCAGCGGGCGAAGGTGGCGGTGGAGTCGACCGCCGGCCTGAGCGAGCGGATCCAGCACCTTCAGGCCGAGGCCAAGCGCCTGGCCTCGGCCCATATCGACGCCCTGCGGGCCAGCATGCTCGAGACCCAGCGGATCGCCGACGAAATCGCGAACGGCGGCGAGGCCTATCCCGCCGGCGTCCGCGACATCGCCCGCCGCCTGGGCGAGGACAGCGCCGCCCGGGCGATGACCATCCAGGGCATCGTTTCGCGGCTGTGAGCCGTCCCCCTTCCACCGCCGCGCCGGACTCGTGGTCCGGCGCGGCGGGAAGGCGGGAAGGCGGGAAGGCGGGAAGGCGGGAAGGCGGGAAGGCGCGATGGCGCCTAGAGTTCCCGACCGCCGCCGGTGACCGGCTCGGGCTGGCCAAGCGCCGCGTGGCTGGGCGCCGCGTGCTGGTGGCGGAACATCCGGTCGACGATCTTGCTGGACCAGTTCTTCAGCTTGTCCATGAACACGAACACCACCGGGATGTAGAGCAGCGACAGGAAGGTCGAGGTTATCAGCCCGCCGATGACCGCGATGGCCATCGGAGCGCGGAACTCGGTGTCGGCGCCGAAGCCCAGGGCCACCGGCATCATGCCCGCGGCCATGGCGACCGTGGTCATGATGATCGGCCGGGCCCGCTTGTGGGCGGCGTCGAGCAGCGCCTCGCGGCGGGTCATGCCGCCCTTCATGGCCATGATCGCGTATTCGACCAGCAGGATCGAGTTCTTGGCCGCGATGCCCAGCAGCATCAGGATGCCGATCAGGGTCGACATCGAGAAGCTGCTCTTGACCAGAACCAGCAGGCCGAACGCCCCGCCGATCGCCAGGGGCAGGGCGGCCATGATGGTCACGGGGTGGGCGAAGCTGCGGAACAGCAGCACTAGGACGACATACATCAGGAGGATGCCGGTCACGAGAGCGGCGACGAAGCCGGTGACCATCTCCTGGATGAACTCGGCGTCGCCCGCCGCCACTTCCTTGACGCCGGTCGGCAGGGTCTTGACCGACGACAGGGCGTGGACCCGCTTGCTGGCCTCGCCGACCACGATGCCGTCGAGTTCGGCGGTGATCTCCGCAACCCGCGAGCGATCCTGGCGCGAGATCTGCGACGGACCGGCGCCGTAGCGCACGTCCGCCACCGCGTTCAGCGGCACCGAACCGCCGTGGCTGGACGGGACCTTGAGGGTCTCCAGCACCGACATGTTCTCGCGCGCGTCGTCGGTCAGGCGCAGGCGGATCGGCACCTGGCGGTCACCGAGGTTGTACTTGGGCAAGGACTGATCGATGTCGCCGATCGTGGCCACCCGCACGGCCTGGGAGATCGCCCCGGCCGAGACCCCGGCCCGTGCGGCCTGGTCGGGCTTGGGCGAGACGATGATCTCGGGCCGGGCGATGGCCGCGGTGTTGACCACGTTGGCCAGGCCCGGGACGGTGCGCATCTGGGACTCGACCGCGCGGGCGGCGGCTTCCAGCTGCGGGCCGTTGTCGCCGACCAGGCGCAGGGTGTAGCTGGAGCCGTCGCTGGGACCGCCGCCGTTGTTGCTGCCGGCCCCGATCCGCGCGCCGGGGATCGCCTTGAACTGGTCGACCATCAGGCGGCTGAAGTCGCGCTGGCTCATTCGCTCGCCCTTCGGCGTCAGGTCGGCGGTCAGCTCGGCCTTGTTCACCCCGTCGTTGCCGACCGAGGCGTAGACCCCGGTCACCTCGGGACGGGCCAGCAGGTCGCGGGTCATGCGCTGGGCGATGGCGTCGGTCTCGTTCAGCGTCGCGCCGGGCGGCAACTCGACGCTGAAGGGCGCGCGGCCGCGGTCGGCCGCCGGCTGGAACTCGAACGGCAGGCGAGTGGCCAGGAAGCCGGTGCCGACCAGCATCGGAATGGCCAGCAGGGCCACGACGATCTTGTGCGACAGCGCCCAATTCAGGCTCTTCAGATAGGGACCCATCCACGCCGGGTCCTTGTCCGGCTTGTGGTGGGCCTTGAGCATGTAGGCGCCCATCAGCGGCGTCAGCATGCGGGCGACCACCAGCGAGAACAGCACCGAGACGCAGGCCGCCAGGGCGAAGGCCTTGAAGAACTGGCCGATGATCCCGGGCATGAAGCCGACGGGCGCGAACACCGCCACGATGGTGAAGGTGGTGGCCACGACCGCAAGGCCGATCTCGTCCGCCGCCTCCATGGCCGCGTGGTAGGGCGACTTGCCCCCGCGCATGTGGCGGACGATGTTCTCGATCTCGACGATGGCGTCGTCGACCAGAATGCCGACGGTCAGCGACAGGGCCAGCAGGGTGACCCCGTTCAGCGACTGGCCCAGCGGCGCCATGACCGCGAAGGTCGGCAGCAGCGACAGCGGAATGGCCACGGCCGCCAGGAAGGTGGCGCGCCAGTCGCGCAGGAACAGCAGCACCACCAGCACGGCCAGCAGAGCGCCCAGGCCCAGGGCCTCCAGCGAGGCGTAGTAGCTCTCCTCGATATATTTCACGTTCGAGGTCAGCTCGACGATCTTCAGCTCGGGGTGGGCCTTGTCGAGTTTTTCCACCTCCTTGCGGACCTTCTCGGCGACCTTGACCTCGGAAGCGCCGCGCGAGCGGACCATGTTGAAGGTGACGACTTCCTGGTTGTTGAACCGCGCCTGGTTGCGCGGTTCGGCCCAGTGGTCGGTGACCTCGCCCAGGTCGCCCAGGCGCACGGTCTCGCCGTTGTTGAGCTGGACGCGGGTCTCGCGCAGCTGGTCGACGGTGTTGGCCGCGCCCAGGGTGCGGATGGCGCGCTCGGAGCCGGAGACGGTCACCCGGCCGCCGGGCAGGTCGGCGTTGGCCGACTGCAGGGCCTGGCTGACCTCGGCCGCCGTCACGCCGCGGGCGGCCAGGCGGTCGGGGTCGAGGGCCACCTGGATCTCGCGGCTGACGCCGCCCTGGCGGTTGACCTCGCCGATGCCCTTGATGGCCAGCAGGGCCCGGCTGACGTCGTGGTCGACGAACCAGCTGCGTTGCTCGGGCGTCAGGGTCGGGGCCTGGACCACATAGGTGATCAGCGGATTGCCCGAGATGTCGATGCGGGTGACGTTGGGGATCTGCATGTCCTGCGGCAGCGAACTCTGCAGGTTGGACATGGCGTTGCGGACGTCGTTGGTGACCCGCTCGTGGTCGACGCCCAGTTCGAATTCGATGAAGGTCGACGAGAAGCCGTCGCCGACGGTCGAGCTGATGTGGCGCACCTGGCCCAGGCCCGCGATCGAGTCCTCGATCAGCCGGGTGACCTGGGTTTCCAGCTCGGTCGGGGCGGCGCCGGGCCGCGAGGCGTTGACCACCACGAGCGGCAGGTCGACGTCCGGGTTGTCATTGATCCGCATGCTGCTGAAGCCGGAGATCCCTGCGATGGTCAGCAGCACGAACAGCAGGAGGACGGGGATCGGGTTCTTGATCGCCCAGCGCGAGATGTTGTTGTGGTTGGGGCTCGGGTTGTCCATCGCGATCCCCTAGCGGTTGGCGGCGACGGCGGGCGCCGTCCGGGCGGCCGAGGCGCCGGCGATGCGCACCGCGTCGTTGTCGCCCAGGAAGCCGGCGCCCTCGACCACCACCCGCTCGCCGGCGTTCAGCCCTTCGGCGGACGTCTGGTCGGTGTTGCGCGCCAGGATGTCGATGCGGCGGAAGCGGGCATGGTTGCCGGCGTCGACCACGAACACGCCGGGCTGGTTCTGGCGATAGAGGATGGCGGCGGTCGGGATGGTCGGGGCGGGGCGGTTGCCCGCCGCGATCTGGGCGCGGGCGAACATGCCCGAGCGGAAGCCGCCGCCCGGCGCCAGGCTGATGCGGGCCAGGCCGACCCGGGTCTGGACGTTGACCTCGGACGTGACGATGCGGACCGTGCCCGTCGTCTGCCCGACCTGGTCGGAGGAGACCGTGGCCGGCATGCCGGCCTTGACGGACAGCAGGTCGGCTTCGGGAATCTCGGCGTCCAGCTCCAGCCGCCCGTCGCGGACGATGCGGAACAGCTCGGTCCCGGCGGTGACGATCTGGCCCTTGGTGACGCTGCGGCGACTGATCAGGCCCGAGACCGGGGCCCGGATGGCGGCCTGGCCGAGGCGGGCGATCGTCTCGTTCCGCGAAGCGTCGGCGGAAGCCAGCTGGGCGGCGGCGGTCTGCTGGCGGGCGGTCGCGGTGTCCAGCGAGGACTGGGACAGGTAGCCCTTGGCCTGCAGTTCGCGCGAGCGGCCCAGCGCGGCCTGGGCCTCGGCCAGGGTGGCCTTGGCGCTGGCCACGGCGGCTTCCTGCTGGTGCAGCTGGGCGCGCAGCATGGTGTCGTTCAGGGCGACCAGGATCTGGCCCTGGCGTACGGTCTGGCCTTCCTCGGCGTTGACCGACACGGCGGTCAGGCCGCCGGTCTCGGCGCCGACCGGCACCTCTTCCCACGGCGTCACGGTGCCTGAGGCGTTGATGATCCGCGGCAGCGACTGGATGGTCACGGCGGCCACGCTGACGGTCTGGCTGGCGGTCAGGGAGGGCTTGGGCGTCTTGGCCTTGGCCTTGTCGCCATGGTCGCAAGCGGTCAGGCCCAGGACGCCGATGCAGAGCACCACGGGTAACGCAGTCGAACCCAGGCCGCGTTTGTTGTTCCGATGATGCACGACCACCTCAGCTCCGATAATTTGAACAGCCACGCCTTCTAACCGAGAAACGCCGTTCACCGGATTAAATGATCGTAAGGAGGCCGAACAGCGTCAGGCGAACTCGCCCGGGGCCGGTTTGGCGCGCCGGCCCGCGTTCCAGGCGCCGACCAGAAGCGCGCCCATCACCAGGTAGCTGATCAGGCTGCCGGCCACGTAATAGGCGCGGGGGAAGATCTGCCGGTCGATCGCGGCGGCCAGGTGAATCAGGGCGGCGACGCCCTGGAACGCCGTCGCCGCCATGGTCCACCAGCGATCGGCCGTGAGGGCCAGGTACAGCAGGACCAGCAGCAGCGACAGGTCGACGACGAAGACGCCGCTCTGAACGCCCAGGGTCTGCTGAGCGTCCTGCATCAGGGGGCTGACGAACCAGGCCATGGCCATGGCCGCGGCGGCGATCCGCTCAACCCAGCGCCCGCGCCAGACGGCAAGGCCGCAACACGCCAGCAGCATGGCCAGGCTGAACAGTTGGTCGGGAGTCTGGACGTACATCGGCGGGGTTCCGAAGCGGCTTCGGCGGAGCGTCGAGAGCACAGGGTATCCCCACTCCGACGCAAACCGAAGTCGCGGGCCCGATCACATGTGGGGGTGCATGATCGGGCCCGCGGCGCGAGGCCTGAGCGGGGAGGGGTCAGGCGACTTCGCGCGTCGTCGGCACGGCCCGGAGGCTGCCGATCAGGCTGGGCGGCGGCTTGACGCCGCCACCGCCGAACGAGACGGCCGAAAGGCCGATGTCGTGCTGGGCCTTGCTGAGGCCCCGATGGGTTTCCAGGATGTTCTGCCGGGCCACGCCCAGGGCGCGCATCGTCTCGATCGCGCTGATGAGCGCGTCCTGGCCGATCATCACCGACAGGTTGGCGGCCTCCCGCGAGGCCGGCATCAGGGTGGTCAGGGCGGCGGTGCTGGCGATGGCCGCGTCGATGGCCTTCTCGGCGGCGAACAGGGCCTCGGCGACGGCCTCGGCGGCGTTGCGGCGTTCCTTGAGCATGACGGTTCTCCTGGCGCCGCGTGGGTCTTGGGACGGCGCGTCATCGGGGTGAAGCTTGGGGCGCGGTCGGGGCCGGTCGGCCTAGAAGAGGCCCCGAAGGGCGTGCAGGCCGGCGAGCAGGGAGCCGAACGCGAAGGTGGTCGCGAGCATCACGGCGGCGATGAAGGCCAGCCGATGGCCGAGTGTCAGGTCATTGGGGCCTCCCCAATGTCCGAACGGGCGGGAGACAGGAAGCTCTCGTCCATCAAGGCGCCCGCCACGCAGAGGATCTCGCGCAGCACCATCTCCGGCGGCTTGAAATTCGCCTGCTTGCGCGTCGCGCTGACCAGGTCCGAGGCCATCAGGGCGCTCTGAGCGGACGCCGCAAGACTGGCGAGCTGTCGCTCCAGCTCCGTCCAGGTGAAGCCCGGCGCCAGCTCGTCCTGCGAATTGAGCGTCGGCCAGGTCTTGTGAAAGTTCAGGGCGTCGCGGCGCAGGCCGATGGCCTGGTCGATCGCGTCCTTCTGCGAGTCCGTGAGTGGCGGCACGTGCTGTTCCTTCCTCGATGTCGCGATCTTGGTCGTGATCTGGGGCCTGAGGGCCGGGCGATCGCGAAACCTCGACGAGGTCAGGAGAACTGGAGGAAGGCGCGGGGGCTAGCCCCGTCGTGTCGGACCCCGACGCGATCGGAGGGGGGGCGGTGGAGGCCCGGCCGCGCGGCGAGACCAGGCGGGCGGCCTCGTAACGGTCCGCTACGCCCAGACGTCGCCGGGCCTTGTCCAGGTGCCAGTCGACCGTGTGCTTGGACAGGCCGAGACGGCGGGCGATTTCCTTGGAGCTGAGATGCTCGTCCACCAGGCGAAGGCAATCGCGCTCGCGCTCGGTCAGCCGGTCCATGCCGCTCACTGTCTGGTCCAAGCCATCGGCCCCCACGGTCATGGAGCGATTGTATTCCGACGGCGTTCGACCGCAAGATGCAGCTAGGCTTGGGGCAGGTCCGAGGCCGCCAGGCTGGACGAGACCTTCCACAGGTCGATCGCGCCCTCGGTCGCGTGGCGGTCGATCTCGCCCAGCTCCCGCGCCGTGAAGTCCAGGGTGTTCAGCGCCGCCAGCGAGTCCTCCAGCTGGGCCACTGTGCGCGCGCCGATCAGGGCCGAGGTGACGCGCGGGTCGCGCAGCACCCAGGCCAGGGCCATCTGGGCCAGGCTCTGGCCGCGGGCCTTGGCGATCGCGTTCAGCGCCTGGATGCGGGCCAGGTTGTCGGCGCTGAGCAGGTGGCCGCCCAGCGAGCCCTCGCGGGCCGCGCGGGAGTCCTGGGGCACGCCGCCCAGGTACTTGCTGGTCAGCATGCCCTGGGCCAGGGGCGAGAAGGCGATGCAGCCCACGCCCAGGTCTTCCAGGGTGTCGAGCAGGTCGTCCTCGATCCAGCGGTTCAGCATCGAATAGGACGGCTGGTGGATCAGCAGCGGCACGCCTTCCGACTTCAGGATGGCGGCGGCCTGGCGGGTCAGCTCCGGCGAATAGGACGAAATCCCGACGTACAGCGCCTTGCCCTGGCGGTGCAGGTGGGCCAGGGCGCCCATGGTCTCTTCCAGCGGCGTCGTGGGGTCCACGCGGTGCGAGTAGAAGATGTCGACATAGTCCAGGCCCATGCGCTTGAGGCTCTGGTCGCAGCTGGCGATCAGGTACTTGCGCGAGCCGCCGATCTTGCCGTAGGGGCCCGGCCACATGTCCCAGCCGGCCTTGGTCGAGATCACCAGTTCGTCGCGGTGGGCGGCGAAGTCGCTGGCCATCACCTTGCCGAAGTTCTCCTCGGCCGAGCCGTAGGGCGGGCCGTAGTTGTTGGCCAGGTCGAAGTGGGTGACGCCCAGGTCGAAGGCGCGGCGCAGGATGGCGCGGCCGGTCTCGAAGACGTCCGCGCCCCCGAAGTTCTGCCACAGGCCCAGCGAGATCGCCGGCAGGTCCAGCCCGCTGCGGCCGGTGCGGCGGTAGGGCATGGCGTCATAGCGGTCGGCGGCGGCGACGTAGGGCTTCTGCACGGCGGAGGTCCTGTGTGGAGAGGGCGCGGGGTGTGGAGGGAATGGCGCGGAATCCGGTCGTTGTCACCAGGGCTGTTCCACCGCTCATAAGGTTGTCATCCCGGAAGCCTCGCAGAGGCTGTCCGGGACCCAGGGGACTGGGCTTATGCCTTGCGGTTCACCTGGATCCCGGACAAGCGCTGCGCCCGCCCGCCGTCAGGCGGGCCGCTTGCGCGACCCGAGGCCGGGATGACAACGGAGGGAATGGGCTACCGGGGAACCAGCGCCTCGTGGATCGGCGTCACCCAGGCGTCGTTCTTGATGTCGTAGGCGATGAAGTCGCTGTCGAACTGCCAGTAGGCCCAGGCCCAGCCGCGGGCTTTGGCCTCGCGGGCGGCGGCGGCGGTGTAGGCGGCGCGCGAGGCCATGTCGCCCTTGTCATAGGCGCCGAACTCGCCCAGCAGCATGGGCCGGTCGTGGGCCCTGGCCCAGGCCTGGACGCCGTCGAAGTCGGCCTTCATTCGCTGGCGCTCGGCCTGCGTGCCCCAGGTGACGCCGGTCTTGGGCGTGGCGGGGTTCCACGACGCGCCCTGGTGGGTGAACTCCATGGGCAGGTAGTAGTGGACGGTGGCGATCAGGTGGCGGTCGCTCCGCGGCAGCTCCAGTTGGTCCAGGTGGCCGATGTTGTTCCAGAGGGCCGGGCCGACGACGACGTTGCGCGTGGGATTGGTCGCCCGCACCACCGGCAGGAGCTCGGCGATCCAGCTGTTCCAGAGCGCGTCGGTCAGGCCCTTGTTCGGTTCGTTCAAGAGCTCGAAGATCACCCCGTCGGGCGCGTCCTTGTAGCGTTCGCCGATCTGCTTCCAGAAGGAGACCAGCCTGGGCTTGCAGGCGGCGGGATCCTCGCCGCAGGCGTTGAAGTCGTGCTCGTCCAGGATGACCGTCAGCTTCTGGGCCAGGGCGGCCTCGACCACCTGGTCCAGCGTCTTCAGCCAGGCCGGGTCCAGCTGGTTGTCGGCGCCCATGTGCGAGAAGGCGTGCAGGTTCAGCCGCACCGCGTCGAAGCCGCCGTCCTTGATGGTCTTGAAGTGCCGCATCTGGAAGCGGGCCTTGGCCGGGTCGTTCCACAGCGGATCGTAGCCGAGGACGTTGATCCCCCGGGCCATGGCCTTGACCTGGTCTCCGGCCGAAATTTCGCGCGCGGCGGCCGGCGTGGCGGCCAGGACCGAGAGCAGGGCAGCGCAGGCGGCCAGGGCGCCGGTATGGGCCTGGAGGGCTTTGAGCATGACGTTTCCTCGGTCAGCCTCTGCGGGCCTTGGTTTGACAACGTTGTCAAGCTTTAGCCGGAAGCGACGCACGCGCAAGCCCGATCGCGCGCGGCCGACCGGTCAGGCATCGCGACGCGCGGCTTCGGACTCGGTGCTGGGCGAGGCGGCGCGGATCAGCTCCAGCACGTCGACCAGGATCACCTGCATGGCCTTCTGCGCCGCCTCGGCGTTGCGGGCGAAGATGGCGTTCGCCACGTCCTCGTGCGACGGGATCGAGGCGGTGCGGCCCTTGATGCGGTTGGTGAAGCGGATCGAGATCCGCAGGGCGGTGTTCACCAGCTCGTGCAGGTCGCGGTAGAACGGGTTCTTGGTGGCGTTGAGGATCGCCACGTGGAAGGCGATGTCGGCCGTCAGCGGATCGTCCTCGCCCTCGGCCGCGATCTTCATGCGATCCAGCGCCTTGCGGATGCCGTTCAGCCCGGACTCGTCTGCGTTGCGGGCGGCCAGGGCGGCGGCGGCGGGTTCGATGCCCAGCCGCATCTCGGTGAATTCGGCCAGCAGGCGCAGGGAGAACTTGCGCTCCAGCATCCAGCGCAGGACATCGGGGTCCAGCAGGTTCCACTCGGTCTCCGGCTCGACCACCGTGCCGTGGCGGGGACGGGCGCTGAGCAGGCCCTTGGCCGTCAGCATCTTGACCGCCTCGCGCGTCACGGTGCGGCTGGCCCCGAACTGCTTGGACAGCTCGCCCTCGGTCGGAAACCCGATCTGGGCGTATTCCCCCGTGACAATGGCCTGGCCCAGGGACTCGACGAGTCCATAGGTCAGACTGAGGCCTGGCTGCGTGCGGATCACCAAGTTGTCGCCCCCAAAACGCTTCTCTAGTTGGTCGTCGTCGAAATAGGTCAGACCTTGTGTAGCGTGCTTCGTCCACGCCCGGAACAATCATGTCAAAGACGAGAGCCCCGCCACGGCAACCGTGACGAGGCCTTCGAGCTCAGGTCTGGGCGGTCGTCGGCGCGAACACAGTCCCGGCCCTCACCACCAGGTGGCGTAGAGGGCGATCAGGATCAAGATCACGCCCAGGCCGGCGATATTGAAGCCGGTGGTGGTCTTGTAGCTGACCCCCTCCAGGGTGACGACGTTGACGTCCTTCTTCTGCGGCGCGACCAGCGAGACGATGATCGCCGCGGCCAGGGTCAGCAGGAACACCAGGCCGACCCGGTTCATGAACGGGATCACGAACACCCCGGCCTTGTCGGCGACGAAGAAGGCGCCCGACAGGGCCGCGCCGCCGATCGCCGCGACCAGGGCCGAGGCGGTGGTGGCGCGCTTCCAGAACAGGCCCAGGATGAAGATCACCACGATGCCCGGCGTGAAGAAGCCGGTGAAGTCCTGGATGAACTGGAAGGCCTGCTCGGCCTTGCCCAGCAGCGGCTTGGCCATGAGGATACCGACGATCACCGCGACGACGGCGGTGATGCGGCCGACCGTGACCAGGTGGCGCTCCGAAGAGCCCTTCCGGACCTTGGCGTAGACGTCCAGGGTGAAGATGGTGGCGATCGAGTTGATCTTGGCGGCCAGCGACGCGACGATCGCGGCCACCAGGGCGGCGAACACCAGGCCCAGCACGCCGGGCGGCAGCAGCTTCATCATCTCCGGATAGGCTTGGTCGGGCTTGGCCAGGCCGGGCACGAGCACCAGGGCGGCGATGCCCGGCAGCACGACGATCACCGGCATCAGCAGCTTCAGATAGGCGGCCAGGGCGATGCCCTTCTGGGCCTCGGCGATGTCCTTGGCGCCGAGGGCGCGCTGGATGATGTACTGGTTGAAGCCCCAGTAGGAGACGTTCATCACCCACAGGCCGCCGAACAGCACGGAAAGGCCCGGCAGGTCCTTGTAGTGCGGATTATCGCGCGACAGGATCATGTCGAACTTGTCGGGGAACTGGGTGGTCAGCTGGTTGAAGCCGGCCAGCAGGTCGCCGTGGCCGATCTTGGTCAGCGACAGGAAGACGATGATCAGGCCGCCGGTGATCAGCAGGGCCACCTGGACGATGTCGGTCAGGGCCACGGCCTTCAGCCCGCCCCACAGCTGGTAGGCCAGGGCGAAGACGCCGATGATCACCAGGGCGGTCATCTGGTCGATGCCGGCCACCGTGTGGATGGCGATCGAGCCCAGCCACAGGATCGAGGTCAGGTTCACGAACACGTAGAGCACCAGCCAGAACAGGGCCATTACGTTGCGCACGCTGGGGCCGTACCGCTGTTCCAGGAACTGCGGCATGGTCGAGATGTTGTTCTTCAGGAAGATCGGCAGGAAGAACTTGCCGACGATCAGCAGGGTCAGGGCCGCCATCCACTCGTAGGAGGCGATGGCCAGGCCCAGGGCGTAGCCCGAGCCGCTCATGCCGATGATCTGCTCGGCCGAGATGTTGGCGGCGATCAGCGACGCGCCGATCGCCCACCACGGCAGGGCCTTGCCGGCCAGGAAATAGTCGGTGGAGTCCTTGCGGTGGCCGCCCTTGTCGCGGCTGACCCACTGGGCCAGGCCGAAGATGGCGACGGCGTAGATCGCCAGGATGACGAAGTCGATGGTTCTCACTGGGGTCCCCCCTTTAGGGCCGGCGTCTTTGTCGTTGCTGTACGATCGCTAGCGCGCGGTCTGTTCCGCCCAGGCGGCGACCAGGGTCCTGGCCCGCTGGCCAACCTCCTCGGCCGTGTAGCCCGGGCGATAGAGTTCGCCGCCGACGCCGATGCCGGCGACGCCGGCCTCGATCCACGGTTTCAGATTGGCCGCCCCGACCCCGCCGACGGCGTAGACCGCGATGTCCTTGGGCAGCACGTCGCGCACGGCCTTGATGTGCCCAAAGCCGTAGGTGCCGGCCGGATAGAGCTTCAGCGCCTTGGCCCCGGCCTTGACGGCGACGAAGGCCTCGCTGGGCGTGGCGAAGCCGGGCATGACGGTCAGGCCCAGGCCCACGGCGTGCGAGATCACCGAGGCGTCGGTGTTGGGGGTGACGATCAGCTTGCCGCCGACGCCCGCCACCTGGTCGACCGCTTCCGGCGACAGGACCGTACCCGCGCCGCAGAGCACATGGTCGCCAAACGCGGCGCACAGCTTGCCGATGGTCGTCAGCGGGTCGGGTGAGTTCAGCGGCACCTCGATGGCCTCGATCCCGGCCTCAACCAGGGCCGCGGCGATGTCGAGGATCTCGTCATGCTTCACCCCGCGCAGGATGGCGACGATGGGCGGCGTGTTCGCGGCGGTCGGGCTAGGCAAGGACATGAACTCCACTGTTCTGGGGCGACGACAAGGTCGCAAGGCCGGCCAGGACGGCGGAATCGCCGTCGACGGCCACGCTGGAACCGCCATGGGCGGCGATGGCCTGGGCGTAGAGGGCGCTGAGGGCGGGGGCTCCGATCAGCGACACCTGGCCCAGGTCGCCGAACCAGCTTGCGGTGGCCGCGACGTCGCTCCCGATCAGCAGGCCGGACAGGAAGCCCATGGCCTCGTCCTTGGGCAGGCCGTCCAGCAGTTGCCGGCTGCGGGTCTCGAAGATCAGGTGCGGCAGCCGGGCGGGACCCTGTTCGACGATCCGGGCGACGCCGCGGGCGAAGCCCTCGGGCGATTCCGGCCCGTCGTCGGGCGCGGCCTTGGCCAGGATCGAGTGCTCGCGCAGCAGGGCGTAGAGCTCGCCGACCGGGGCGGTCAGGAAGCTGGCGATCGCCCCGTCCTCGACCACCACCCACTTGGTGTGGGTGCCAGGCAGGGCCAGCAGGTGGCGGCCCTTGGCCAGGTCGGGGTTCAGGGCCAGCGCGCCCAGGATCTGGGTCTCCTCGCCACGCATCACGTCGGGGCCGCCCAGGGCGTTGCGGCACGACAGGCCCGGGACGATGGCGACGGGCAGGCCGTTGGCGTCGAGATGCAGCAGCTGCTCGCGGATGTCGGCGGCGTTGGCCGGGCAGGGGGCGTAGGCCGCCTCGGCCCAGCCGTTGCGCGACCCGACCATGCCGCACAGCAGGGCCAGCGAAGGCTTGGCCTCGCGCCAGTCGCCGACCAGGTCCAGGAAGGTCTCGCGCGGCGAGGCCTCGAGCGCGCCGATGCCCGGCCCGTCGCGGCGGTCCAGCACGCTCTTGCCCTGGCGCAGGTAGAGCCGCAGGCGCGAGGTGCCCCAGTCGCCGAAGATCGTGACGGAATTGTCCATGGGGTTCATCTAGTGCGACTCGCGGGTGACGACCGAGCCGCTGGCGCCGACCAGGAAGTCCAGGTCCGCGCCCTTGTCGGCGCCCAGCACGTGGTCGATGTAGAGCTTGGCGTAGCCGCGGGTGGCCTTGGGCGCAGGCGGGTTGGCGCGCCAGGCGGCCAGTCGGGCGGCCAGCTCCTCGTCGGGGATCAGCAGGTTCAGCGACCGGGTCGGACCGTCCAGTTCGATCTCGTCGCCGTTCCGGACCACGGCCAGCGGGCCGCCGGCGTCGGACTCGGGCGAGACATGCAGGATCACCGTGCCGAAGGCCGTGCCGCTCATCCGGGCGTCGCTGATACGGACCATGTCCTTGACACCCTTTTCCAGCAGCTTGGTCGGCAGGGGCATGTTGCCCACTTCCGGCATCCCCGGATAGCCCTTGGGGCCGCAGCCCTTGAGCACCAGGATCGAGCTGGCGTCGACGTCCAGGTCGGGATCGTCGATGCGGGCGCGGAAGTCCTCGATGGTCTCGAACACCACGGCCTTGCCCCGGTGGCTGCACAGCTCGGGGCTGGCGGCGCTGGGCTTCATCACCGCCCCGCCGGGGGCCAGGTTGCCGCGCAGCACCCAGATGCCGCTGTCGGGCTTCACCGGCGCCTCGACGCTGCGGATGACCTCGGCGTTGAACACCTCGGCCTTCTCGTACTGCTCGCCGATCCGCACGCCCGAGACGGTGGGGGCCTCGGGGTTCAGGAACGGGGCCATCTGCTTCATCACCGCCGGCAGGCCGCCGGCATAGTGCAGGTCTTCCATCAGGAAGCGGCCCGAGGGCTGCAGGTCGACCAGCAGCGGCACGTCGCGCGACAGGAGGTCGAAGTCCTCAAGGCTCAGCTCGACGCCCAGCCGGCCGGCCAGGGCCAGCAGGTGGACCACGGCGTTGGTCGAGCCGCCGATCGCGGCGTGGACGCGCAGGGCGTTCTCGAAGGCGGCGCGGGTGGCCACCTGCGACATGGTCAGGCCGTCATGCACCATGCGCACGATGGTGCGGCCGGTGTGGTGGGCCATGGCGGCGCGACGGGCGTCCACGGCGGGAATGGAGGCGTTGTAGGGCAGGCTCATGCCCATGGCTTCGACGATCGCGGCCATGGTCGAGGCGGTGCCCATGGTCATGCAGGTGCCGGGCGAGCGGCTCATGCCGCTTTCGGCCGACATGAATTCCGGCAGGGTCATCTCGCCGGCCCGCACCGCCTCGGAGAACTTCCATACGTCGGTGCCCGAGCCGATGTCCTTGCCGCGGAACTTGCCGTTCAGCATCGGGCCGGAGCTGACGACGATGGTCGGCAGGTCGACGCTGGCCGCGCCCATCATCTGGCCGGGCGTGGTCTTGTCGCAGCCGCCCAGCAGCACGACGCCGTCGATCGGGTTGCCGCGGATCGACTCCTCGACGTCCATGGCCAGCAGGTTGCGGAACAGCATGGCCGTCGGCCGCATCTGGGTCTCGCCCAGGCTGATGGCCGGGAATTCCAGCGGCAGGCCGCCGGCCTCCCAGACGCCGCGCTTCACGTGCTCGGCGATGTCGCGCAGGCCCGCGTTGCAGGGGGTGATCTCCGACCAGGTGTTGCAGATGCCGATCACCGGCCGGCCGTCGAACACGTCGTCGGGTAAGCCCTGGCTCTTCATCCAGCTGCGATGGATGAACCCGTCGCGATCCAGCTTTCCGTAGCTGTGGCCGCTGCGGAACCTGCCGCCCCCGTTTCCCTGACTCATAACCAGCCCTAACGCCGCGGTCGAAGCCGCTCAAAAACCCATTTAGCGCATTTATAGTATTATACTGGCGGTCGCAAACACCTGGGGCGCCGTGACGCATTGCGCAAACGACCTGAGGCTGTGATTCTCCTGACGTGACGCGGGTTTGCTGCAAAACCTGTGGCGCAAAAGTCGCCCTTCACACCGAAATGATAGCGCTATCAATTTCGACTTGTAAGTCGGAATTATATGACTAAAGGTCCCGGTCAGATCGTGTGACCGCCGTGCGCGGCGCACGTCACCGACGCCTTTGAAGAGCGTCGGGACGGATCTCACCTCGGGGAAGGAAACCGCAATGTCACCTCATCATTCTCGTCGCAGCGCCATGTTCTTGGGCGCGTCAGCGCTCGTCATCTGCGCCGCTCTGCCGGCCGTCGCTTCCGCTCAGACGGCTCCGGCCCAGCCCGTGGACACGGTCGAAGAAATCGTGGTCACCGGCCAACGCGCCGCCATCCAGTCCGCGCAAAAGCTGAAGCAGAACGCCGAGCAGATGGTCGATTCGATCACCTCGACCGACATCGGCGCCCTGCCCGACCGCAGCGTCACCGAAGCCCTGCAACGCATCTCGGGCGTCACCATCGGCCGCACCGCGGATCCCCGCGACGCCGACCGTATTTCGGTCGAAGGCAGTGGCGTGCAGGTTCGCGGCCTCAGCTGGGTCCGCGGCGAACTGAACGGCCGCGACAGCTTCTCGGCCAAGGCCGGCCGCACCCTGAGCTTCGAAGACGTGCCGCCCGAGCTGATGGCCGGCGTCGACGTCTACAAGAACCCGTCGGCCGACATCATCGAAGGCGGCGTCGGCGGCACGGTCAACCTGCGCACGCGCATGCCGTTCGATTCCAAGAAGAGCATCCTGGCCTATTCGCTGGATTCCAGCTGGGGCGACCTGGCCCGCAAATGGGAGCCGAGCGGCTCGATCCTGTACAGCAACCGCTGGGACACCAACATCGGCGAGCTGGGCTTCCTGATCGACCTGTCCGACTCCAAGCTGAGCAGCCGCACCGACACCATGTCGGTCGACCCCTTCAACGTCCGCACCAACTTGGTTCCCGGCAAGACGGTGTATGTCCCCGGCGGCTACGGCTATCGCAGCCTGGACTTCGAGCGCGAACGCAAGGGCATCGCGGCCGCCCTGCAATGGCGTCCGAACGAACAATGGGAAGCCAGCCTGCAGTTCCTGCGCTCGTCGGCCTCGCAGGCCTCGACCGAACGGGCCAACGGCTTCAACCCCGGAACGAATAATGGCCCGGCCGCCGGAACCAGCTTCACCTATGACGATACCGGCCACTTCCTGAAGGGCACGATGGCCGACACGAACGGCGGCACGAGCCTGGGCTCGTCGCTGATCGACACCCGCTTCGCCGATCGCAGCTCGGTGACCTCGGACTACGCGCTGAACCTGAAGTACAATCCCAACGACAAGTGGTCGTTCACCGCCGACGTCCAGTACATCTACGCCAAGACCAAGACGGTCGATAACACCGCGTTCAACGCGCTGAACGGCGCGACCCAGCCCGCCACCCTGGATCTGACCGGGGACCTGCCCCAGATCACGGTCAACAACGATGCGGCGTTCCTGGCCAATCCGGCCAACTACTACCTGCAAGCGGCGATGGATCACCACGACCGCAACGACGCCGCCGAATGGGCCGAGCGGTTCGACGGCGAGTACAGCTTCGACGAAGGCAGCTGGCTGAAGTCGTTCCGCTTCGGTGTCCGTCACCAGTATCGTCAAGCGACCACCCGCGAGACCGCCTATCGTTGGGACACGGTGGCGCCGAGCTGGACGGGGTCGAAAACCATCGATCAACTCGAAGGGTACCAGGGCTATTACGAGCTCTTCCCGTTCGACAACTACTTCCGCGGCAAGACCAAGCTGCCCGCGCCGTTCGTGATGCCGACCGCGGCCTTCGTGAACAATTACGGCGACACATCGCAGGTGCTCGACCGAATCTCGCGAGCGAACGGCGGCGGCTGGCGTGCGTTCAACGGCGTCTTCGACGAGCAAACCCCGACAGGCGGCAAGGGCAGCATCAACCACCAGAAGGAAGAGACCCTGGCGGCCTACGGCCTGCTGCGGTTCGGCCACGACGTCTCGCTGTGGGGCGACCAGCGCGAGATCGACGGCAACATCGGCCTGCGCGTCGTCAAGACCGAGACCCAGTCCCAGGGCACCCAGGTCTTCCCGTTGAACAACGGCAGCAGCAGCTCCAGCCTACCCGCCGACGACAAGGCGTTCGGAAACGGGGCCTCCAGCCCCCGCAAGGGCGGTCGCGACTATGTGAGCCTCCTGCCCAGCCTGAACGTGCGCCTGAAGCTCAGCCCGGAGATGTTCATCCGCTTCGCGACGGCCAAGTCCATCGTCCGTCCGGACTTCCAGCAGCTGGCGCCGAACTACTCGATCAACGCCACCAATGGCATCCTCAGCGGCGGCGTTTGCAGCCAAAGCAACCCCTCCAATGCTCCGGTCAACTGCGTCTATCAGTACACGGCCGACGCCGGTAATCCGGACCTGAAGCCGATCCGCTCGACCCAGTACGACCTGTCGTACGAGTGGTACTTCAACTCGACCGGCAGCGTGACAGCGACGGTGTTCTACAAGGACATCTACAACTTCATCGCCAACAGCCCGACCAACCTCAGCTTCACCAACAACGGCGTGACCCGCACCGTCCAGGTGAACCAGCCGTACAACGCCGGTCACGGAAAGGTTAAGGGCTTCGAAGTCGCCTACCAGCAGTATTACGACTTCCTGCCCGGTCTGCTGCGCGGCTTCGGCACCCAGGCCAACTTCACCTATATCGACAGCAGCGGCACGCGCAACGCAGCGGTCAACCCCTACGACAAAACCCAGGTCGTCAACGCCGAAAACGAGGACCTGCCGCTCGAGGGCATGTCGAGGACCAGCTACAACGTCGCGGCGCTCTATGACCTCGGCAAGGTCTCGGCGCGCCTGGCCTATAACTGGCGCGAGCGCTACCTGCTGACCACCACGGCCGCGAACATCAACATCCCGGCCTGGTACGGCGACTACGGTCAGCTGGACGGCTCGGTGTTCTACACCGTCAACGACGCCCTGAAGATCGGCTTCCAGGCGGCGAACCTGGCCAACGCCAAGAGCAAGATCCTGGTCAGCTATCCCAACCGGCCCGAAGAGGGCCTGACGGGCCACAACTGGGTCACGGCCGATCGCCGCTACTCGATCGTGCTCCGCGGCACCTTCTAGGATCGCTTCGGCGAACTCCTGAACAGGCCCCCGTCTCGTCCCGGTCCGCCGGGAAGGGGCGGGGGCTTTTTTCATTCCGCGCGGCGGGCGAAGGCGTTTAGCCTGCCCGTCGCGACGCATGACGGATACTCCGCGACATGACCGATCAAGCTCCCAAGAAGTTCGTCGTCGTCGGCGGCGGAACCGCCGGCTGGATCGCGGCGGCGACCCTGGCCCACGCCATGAAGGGCCAGATCGGCGAGGTCTACGTGATCGAGTCCGACGAGATCGGCACGGTCGGGGTCGGCGAGGCCACCATTCCGCCGATGCAGTTCCTCAACAGCCTGCTGGGCATCGACGAGGTGGACTTCGTCAAAAAAACCCAGGCGACCTTCAAGCTGGGGATCGAGTTCCGCGACTGGACCCGGCAAGGCCATACCTATTTCCACCCGTTCGGACCGCACGGGCAGACCATCGAGGCGGTGTCGTTCCACCACTACTGGATGCGGCTGCGCCAGCATGGCGACACCAGCGCGATCGACGACTATTCGCTGGCGACGGTCGCGGCGCGCATGGGCAAGTTCGTCATCCCGCCCCGCGACCTGCCCCCGGAGCTGCCCCAGCTGAGCTACGCCTATCATTTCGACGCTGGTCTCTACGCCCGCTACCTGCGCGACTACGCCGAGAAGCGCGGGGTCCGGCGCATCGAGGGCAAGATCGTGGACGTCAAGCAGCGCGCGGCCGACGGCTTCATCGAGGCCCTGGTGCTGGAAGGCGGCAAGCGGATCGACGGCGACTTCTTCATCGACTGCTCGGGCTTCCGCGGCCTGCTGATCGAGCAGACCCTGAAGACCGGCTACGAGGACTGGACCCACTGGCTGCCGTGCGACAGGGCCCTGGCCGTGCCCTGCGACAGCGTCTCGCCGAGGACGCCCTACACCCGCTCGACCGCCCGTAAGGCCGGCTGGCAGTGGCGCATTCCGCTGCAGCACCGGATCGGCAACGGCTATGTCTATTCCAGTCCGTTCATCAGCGACGACGAGGCCGCCGCCACCCTGTTGGCCAATCTGGACGGCGCGCCGCGCGCCGAGCCGCGACTGCTGCGCTTCACCACCGGCCGCCGCAAGAAGGCCTGGAACAAGAACGTCGTGGCCCTGGGCCTAGCCAGCGGCTTCATGGAGCCGCTGGAGTCGACCAGCATCCACCTGATCCAGACCGGGGTGTTCCGCCTGCTGTCGCTGCTGCCGACCGGAGCCCACGACGAGGCGACGGTCGAGGAATACAACCGCCTGTCGAAGATCGAGTACGAGCAGATCCGCGACTTCATCATCCTGCATTACAAGGCCACCGAGCGGGACGATTCCGAGCTGTGGCGCTACTGCAAGGACATGGCGATCCCCGACAGCCTGGCGCACAAGATCGAGCTGTTCCGGGCCCGCGGCCGGATCGCCCGCTTCGACGACCAGCTGTTCGTCGAGCCCAGCTGGCTGGCGGTGTTCATGGGGCAGGGGATCGAGCCCCTGCACCATGACCGGATGGCCGACGTGCCGCCTCTGGCCGACATCGAGCGCCGACTAGGCGGGATCCGCCAGACGATCGCCCAGATCTGCCAGGGCCTGCCGACCCATGACGAGTTCATCGTCCGCAACTGCCGCGCCGAACCGCTGGGCTGATGTCAGGGGGGCAGATCGCTTGCCAGCTTATTTGTCGGAGTATATAAGCTTGGGTGAGGGCGAGGTCGCGTGGCGATCTCCCGTCTCCGAACGCCACAAGCACGGGATCATATCTCCCCGAATCCGTGCGGATTCTCCGCCGCGCATCGTTCCCCTGCGGGCGATGCGCGGATTTTTTTGCCCGGACGGGGCGTTTTCGTGCTCATCCTGGCGGAGAGCCTTCCGCCTTTCCGGACGAGGGTGAAACGGTTTGCAAAGCCGGTTGCCTCGTCTAATTGTCCTATTTATATGTTAGCGGTAACGAAGCCGTCGCGGCGAGTTTTGCGAGACAGGCGGCCAGCGAGGGGAGGGGACGGTTTGCGGTTCCATGACAGGATGGCCGGCGACGGCGTAAAGACTTCCGTCCGGGCCGCGGCCTGCGCGCTGATCGCCTCGTGCGCGGTGGCCGTCCTCGGCTCGGGGCCGGCCCTGGCCGCCGACGCCCCCGTTCCCAGGCTGGTCGAGAAGGACGGCCGTCACGCCCTGATGGTGGATGGCGCGCCGTTCCTGATGCTGGGCGTCCAGGCCAACAACGCCGCCAACTATCCCTCGCAGCTGCCCAAGGTGTGGCCGGCCGTGAAGGCGCTGCACGCCAACACCCTGGAGATCCCGGTCGCCTGGGAGCAGATCGAGCCGACCGAGGGCAAGTTCGATTTCTCCTATGTCGACGTGCTGCTCAAGCAGGCCCGCGACAACGACGTGAAGCTGGTGCTGCTGTGGTTCGGCACCTGGAAGAACAACGGCCCGCAATACGCGCCCGAGTGGGTGAAGCTGGACAACAAGCGCTTCCCGCGGGTGATCAACGCCAAGGGCGAGGTCAAGAACTCGCTGTCGCCGCACTTCCCGGCCACGCTGGAGGCCGACAAGAAGGCCTTCGTCGCCCTGATGCGCCACCTGAAGGCGGCCGATCCGGATCACACGGTGATCATGATCCAGCCCGAGAACGAGACGGGCACGTACAGCGCGATCCGCGACTATTCCCCCACCGCCCAGAAGCTGTTCGAAGGCCCCGTGCCCGCCCAGCTGGTCAAGGCCATGGGCAAGACGCCGGGAACCTGGCAGGCGGTGTTCGGCAAGGACGCCGACGAGTTCTTCCACGCCTGGTCGATCGGCCGGTTCGTCGACGAGGTCGCCGCGGCCGGCAAGCGCGAGCTGCCGCTGCCGATGTACGTCAACGCCGCCCTGCGCGACCCCTTCAAGTACCAGGACCCGTTCACCTATTCGTCGGGCGGGCCGACCTGGAACGTGCTGGAGGTCTGGAAGGCCGCCGCGCCGTCGATCGACGCCCTGGCGCCCGACATCTACATGCGCGAGAGCGCCAGCGTCCGAAAGACGCTGGAACAGTACGGCCGCCCCGACAACGCCCTGTTCGTGCCCGAGATCGGCAGCGACAAGGCCTATGCCCGCTATGTCTACGACGTTCTGGGCCGCCACGGGATCGGCTTCTCGCCGTTCGGCCTCGACTACACCGGCTATTCCAACTACCCGCTCGGCGCCAAGCAGGTGGACGCCGAGACGCTGGAGAACTTTGGTGCCCATTATCGCCTGCTGGCCCCCATGGCCCGCGAGTGGGCCAGGCTGTCGTTCACCAGCGACGTCTGGGGCGTGGGCGAGGGCGACGACCGCAAGGCCGAGACCCTGAAGCTGGGCGACCGCTGGACCGCCACGGTCTCGTACGGCGAATGGCAGTTCGGCTCGATCGAGGCCCCCTGGATGTCCAAGGCCGAGAAGCAGCCGAACCGCGAGATCCCGGACGGCGGCGCCCTGATCGCCCGGCTCTCGGCCAACGAATTCCTGGTCACCGGCTATCGCGCCCGCGTCACCTTCGGCTCGGCCAAGGACGAGCGGTTCATGCTGGCCCGGGTCGAGGAGGGCCACTTCGAGAACGGCCAGTGGGTGTTCGACCGCGTGTGGAACGGCGACCAGAGCGACTATGGCCTGAACCTGACCACCCTGCCGCAGGTGCTGAAGGTCAAGCTGGCCACCTACTAAACCTCCGTCACTCAAACGCCGATCCCGGGATCCACCCGGATCGGCGGCGATAAAAATCAAAGATCCTAGGGGAAGAACGATGCGCATGCTGCCCAAGGCCCTTCTCGCCGGCCTAACGCTCACCCTCCTGGCCTCGACCAGCGCGTTCGCGCTGGACGGCGCCTTCGAGAAGACCGCTGACGGGGTGGTCGTCACCCCCGCCTCGGGGCCCGCCAAGAAGGTGCGGCTGCAGGTGATGGGCGAGCGCATCCTCCACGTCACGGCGACGCCGACCGACAGCCTCGACACCCCGCCCAGCCTGATGGTGACGGCCAAGCCGGGCGGCGCCTTCACGGTGACGGAGGCGGGCGGCAAGGTGGTGATCAAGGCTGGCAAGGCCTCGGCCGAGGTCTCGCTGGCCGACGGCAAGGTCAGCTTCCGCGACGCGGCCGGCAAGCTGGTCCTGGCCGAGAACGGCCGGCGTCCGTTCAAGACCGAGACCATCGACGGCAAGACCTTCTACAGCGTCAGCCAGCAGTTCAATCCGGGCACGGACGAGGCCTTCTACGGCCTGGGCCAGCACCAGAACGGCCAGATGAACTACAATGGCCAGGACGTCGAACTGGCCCAGTACAACCGCGACATCGCCGTGCCGTTCGTGCTGTCCACCCGCAACTACGGCCTGCTGTGGGAAAACAACGGCATCACCCGGTTCGGCGACCCGACGCCTTATGACGTGGCCTCGCGCGACCTGAAGATCTTCGACGCGGCCGGCAAGGCCGGCGGCTTCACGGCCAAGTACTACGTCAACGGGGCGCTGAAGCTGACCCGGACGGAAAAGGACATCGACTATCGCTTCCTGAAGGACCTGCCCAACTGGCCGGCCGAGCTGACTGGGCCCGACAAGAAGCCGGTCAAGGGCGCCACCGTGGTCTGGGAAGGCTCGGTCGAGCCCTCGGTCAGCGGCGTCCAGAAGTTCAAGCTCTACTCGTCCAGCTACGCCAAGGTCTATGTCGACGGCAATCTTGTCATCGACAGATGGCGGCAGAACTGGAACCCGTGGTTCCACAACTTCACCGCTCCGATGAAGGCCGGGACCCGTCACAAGATCCGCGTCGAGTGGGATCCTAACGAGGGCTATATCGGCCTGCTGCACAACAACCCGATCCCGGCGGCCGACCAGAAGTCGCTGACCATGACCTCGGACGTCGCCCATGCGGTCGACTACTATTTCGTGGCGGGCGACGACCTGGATCAGGTGGTCGGCGGCTATCGTCAACTGACCGGCAAGGCCGTGGCCCTGCCGCGCTGGGCCTACGGCTTCTGGCAGAGCCGCCAGCGCTACGAAACCCAGGACCAGATCGTCGGGGTGCTCAAGGAATACCGCGACCGCAAGCTGCCGATCGACAACGTGGTCATGGACTGGCGCTACTGGAAGGACGACGCCTGGGGCAGCCACAAGTTCGACGAGACCCGCTTCGCCGACCCCAAGAAGATGGTCGACGACATCCACGGGATGAACGGCCACATCATGATCTCGATCTGGCCGAAGTTCTATCCGACCACGGATCACTTCAAGGAGTTCGACGCCAAGGGCTTCATGTACAAGCGCAACATCGAGCAGGGCGCGCTGGACTGGGTGGGGCCGGGTTATCTGAACTCGTTCTATGACCCCTACGCCAAGGAAGCGCGCGACATCTACTGGCGCCAGGTCAAGGACAGCCTGAAGGGCTTCGGCATCGACGCCTGGTGGATGGACAGCGACGAGCCGGACATGCACTCCAACCTCGACATCCCCGAGCGCACCCTGCGTATGGGGCCCACGGCGATCGGCCCGGGCGCGGAGTTCTACAACTCCTACCCGCTGATCCACACCCAGGGCGTGTTCGACGGCGAGCGCGCGCTGAACCCCGACAAGCGCAGCTTCATCCTGTCGCGCTCGGGCTTCGGCGGCATCCAGCGCAACGGCGTGGCCCTGTGGAGCGGCGACGTGGTCGCGCGCTGGGACGACCTGAAGGACCAGATCTCGGCCGGCGTGAACCTGTCGATGTCGGGCGTGCCCAACTGGACCACCGACATCGGCGGCTTCTCGGTCGAGGACCGCTACACCAACAAGGACCCGGCCCACTGGGCCGAGTGGCAGGAGCTGAACCTGCGCTGGTTCCAGTTCGGCGCCTTCAGCCCGCTGTTCCGCAGCCACGGCGAGTTCCCGTACCGCGAGATCTACAACCTCGCCGACGAGGGCACCGACGTCTACAAGGCGCTGGCCTGGTACGACGAGCTTCGCTACCGGCTGATGCCCTACACTTACACCCTGGCGGCCGACACCTATCAGCGCGACGGCGTGATGATGCGCGGCCTGGTGATGGACTTCCCGTCCGACAGGACCGCGCGCGACGTCAATGACGAGTACCTGTTCGGCAAGGCGTTCCTGGTGGCGCCGGTGACGCAATTCAAGGCGCGCTCGCGGTCGGTCTACCTGCCGGCCGGGGCCAGCTGGTACGACTTCGAGAGCGGCAAGGCGTTCAAGGGCGGCCAGACCATCAAGGCCGACGCCCCGCTCTCGCGCATGCCGCTGTTCGTGAAAGCCGGCTCGATCGTGCCGACCACGGTGGTCCAGCAATATGTCGGCGAACAGCCCGACGCCCCGCTGACCGTGGTGGTCTACACCGGGGCCGACGGCAAGTTCGAGCTCTACGAGGACGACGGCCTCAGCAACGGCTACGCCCGCGGCGCCTGGAGCCGGATCCCGATGAGCTTCGACAACGCCTCGGGTCGTCTGACGATCGGCGCGCGCTCGGGCAGCTTCAAGGGCATGGTCGAGAACCGGACGATCAAGGTCCGCTTCATCGGTTCGGGCGCCAAGCCGGTCGACTTCGACGCCGTGGACGAGACCGTGGCCTACAGCGGCCAGCCGGTGGTGGTGACGCGGAGGAAGTAGGGCGACGCCCTGCATCCAAGATCCTCCCCCTATGGGGGAGGTGTCGGCGAAGCCGACGGAGGGGGGAGTGATCGGCGGCCGATTAAGGTCTCAATGCCCAAAACTCCCCCCACCGATCGCTTCGCGATCGCCTCCCCCAGAGGGGGAGGGGCTGCTGGCGCTAAGCCTGCACCACCAGCTTGCGCGTGATCAGCTCGGCCGCGTTGACCCGTTCGCCGCCGGGCTGCATCACCTCCAGGTGCACGTGGTCGGTGATGCCGGGATAGTGGTCCTGCAGGCTCTGGTCGACGCCGATCGTCTGGCCCAGGCGCACGGTCTGGCCGACCTGGACGCCGGGCTTCACGTAGAAGGCGCGGGCGACGTAGCCGAGGGCCGGATTGGTGATCTCGACGAAGGTCAGGCCGCTGTCTCCGGCATAGGCGTAGCCGATCTTGGTGACGTAGCCGGAGATCGGGGCCTTCACGTCCTGGCCGGCCGTGGCCACGTAGTCGACGCCCTCGTGCTCGCGCGCCCCGCCGTCGCGGCGGGCGCCGAACTGGCCGTCGCCGAAGTCGTCGTGGCCGCGCGGGACGCCGCCGGTCGGGTTGGCGAAGTCGGGGGAGCCGTCGCCGTCGATGTCCGCGCCGCTCCAGACCAGCTCCTTGCGGACCGGCCTCTGCGGCTTGGCGGCCATCTCGGCCAGCAGGCGCTGCATGACGGGCGAGGGCCCCCTCGGCGCGTTGTGCGGGTTCTCCATCGCCGCCACCACCATCGGAGCGAAGACCAGGGCCAGACCCAGCGCGCCGCGCGCCCAGGGGGCGAGTTTGTGCGGGGCGAGCATCTTCGCAGCCGGTGCTTGCATCAAATCGTCCTGAAGTTGTCGGCGGGATCGTTTCGGCGGGTTGGGCGTTTGGGTTGGTTAATCGCCAGATAAGGCGAAGACATGGCAAGCCAAGTGCGGCCCGCGGTCGCGTGCGTCCGTGGCTATGCTTGAAGCTCTACTGAACGTTGTCAGCCGGGGATTGGCGAGGTCGGCCGCAGGGTGACGGTCAATGCTCTGGCTTCGGCGGGAATATCAAGCGTCGCTGTCTCGCCAACGTCGATGAAAACCCCGTCCAGCGCGGCGAAGTCTTCCGCGTCTTCCAGCAGAACGACCAGCACCGGTCCGTCCGTGGCCACGATGCGGCCGCCACGCCAGGGCTGGACCGTCGCGGTCCACGCGCCGCGCCGGACCATGACGTTGAGGTCGCGGACCGGGCCGGCGGGCAGGCGCGCCGCGACGGCGGCCTTGCCGGGGAAGGCCAGGGGCGCGCGGGGCTCCAGGCGCACCCCTTGGCCGTCGATCTCCAGCACCAGACCGTCGCCGGCGATCACCGTCAGGATCCGGTCGACGCCCGGAAAGGTCGAGAACGGCCCGTCGGCCGCGACGTCGGCCAGGCTGACCCGCCAGTCGAAGGCGTCCAGCCCCGCGCCCGGCGGCCAGGCGGCGACCTCGCGGGTCACGCCGCCGCCGTTCTTCCACGGCGTGGCGACCCGGTCGGCGGCGCGCAGGATGCGCACTACAGGATGCCCGGCAGGTCCAGCCCATGCTCGCGGGCGCAGTCCTGGGCGATCTCGTAGCCGGCGTCGGCGTGGCGCATGACCCCGCTGGCCGGGTCGTTCCACAGCACCCGCGCCAGGCGCCTGGCCGCCGCCTCGGTGCCGTCGGCGACGATGACCATGCCGGCGTGCTGCGAGAAGCCCATGCCGACCCCGCCGCCGTGGTGCAGCGACACCCAGGTGGCGCCCGAGGCGGTGTTGAGCAGGGCGTTCAGCAGCGGCCAGTCCGACACCGCGTCGGAGCCGTCGGCCATGCCCTCGGTCTCGCGGTTAGGCGAGGCCACCGAGCCGGAGTCCAGGTGATCGCGGCCGATCACCACCGGGGCCTTCAGCTCGCCGCTGGCGACCATCTCATTGAACGCCAGGCCCAGCCGGTGGCGGTCGCCCAGTCCGACCCAGCAGATGCGGGCCGGCAGACCTTGGAACTTGATCTTCTCGGCGGCCATGTCCAGCCAGTGGTGCAGGTGCGGGTTGTCGGGGATCAGTTCCTTGACCTTGGCGTCGGTCTTGCGGATGTCCTCCGGATCGCCCGACAGCGCCGCCCAGCGGAACGGCCCGATCCCCCGGCAGAACAGCGGGCGGATATAGGCCGGCACGAAGCCGGGGAAGTCGAAGGCGTTGGTCACGCCCTCTTCGAGCGCCATCTGGCGGATGTTGTTGCCGTAGTCGACGGTGGGCACGCCGGCCGCCTGAAAGTCGAGCATGGCCTTGACGTGCACGGCCATCGACGCGCGGGCGGCGCGGTTCACAGCCTCCGGCTCGCGCTCCTTGGCCGTCGCCCACTGGTCCAGGGTCCAGCCGACCGGCAGGTAGCCGTTGATCGGGTCATGGGCGCTGGTCTGGTCGGTCAGCAGGTCGGGACGAACGCCCGCCGCGAACATCGCCGGCAGCAGCTCGGCGGCGTTGCCCAGCAGGCCGACCGAGACAGGGGTCTTGGCGGCGTTGGCCGCCGTGATCCAGGCCAGGGCCTCGTCGAGGCTTTCGGTGGCCTTGTCGAGATAGCCGGTGCGCAGCCGCATCTCGATGCGCGAGGGCTGGCACTCGATGGCCAGGCACGAGGCCCCGGCCATTACCGCCGCCAGGGGCTGGGCCCCGCCCATGCCGCCCAGGCCGGCGGTCAGCAGCCACTTGCCCGAAAGATCCCCGCCATGGTGCTGGCGGCCCATCTCGACGAAGGTCTCGTAGGTGCCCTGCACGATGCCCTGGGCGCCGATATAGATCCACGAGCCGGCGGTCATCTGGCCGTACATGGCCAGGCCCTTGCGGTCGAGTTCGTTGAAATGCTCCCAGGTCGCCCAGCGCGGCACCAGGTTGGAGTTGGCGATCAGCACCCGGGGCGCGTCGGGATGGGTCCTGAACACCCCGACCGGCTTGCCCGACTGCACCAGCAGGGTCTCGTCGTCCTCCAGCCGGCGCAGGGTCTCGACGATCTTGTCGTAGCTCTCCCAGTCGCGCGCCGCCCGGCCGATGCCGCCATAGACCACCAGCTCCTCGGGCCGCTCGGCGACGTCGGGGTGCAGGTTGTTCATCAGCATCCGCAGCGGGGCCTCGGTCAGCCAGCTCTTGGCGGTGAGCTCGGTTCCGGTGGCGGGGCGGATGACGCGGGTGTTGTCGAGGCGGGTCATGGCGGGTCTCGATGGAGGTTTTGGGGGCCGCCCTCGTCCTTCGACAAGCTCAGGATGAGGGCTACTGGGCGTCATTCGAAACCTCATCCTGAGCTTGTCGAAGGACGAGGTTTCGTTCCGTGGTCAGGCGCTGTTCGCGAAGGCCAGGCAGGCCTTCAGCACGTCGGTGAGGGCTTCGCGCAGCGGGGCGGCGCGGGGCGGGTGGTAGGGCGTGGGCCAACTATCGGGCGCAAGAGCCGGCGGCTCGTCGATGTAGCCGCGGCAGGCCAGCTCCATCTGCACGGCGTGGACGCCGGTGTCCGGCCGGCCGTAATGGCGGGTGATCCAGCCGCCCTTGAAGCGGCCGTCGGTGACCCGCGACAGGCCGGCGACGTCGCAGGCGGCCTCGACGGCGGCGGCCAGGGCGGGGGGGCAGGATCCGCCGCCGTTGGTCCCGATGTTGAACTGCGGCAGCTCGCCGTCGAACAGCCGCGGGACCCGCGAGCGGATCGAGTGGGCGTCATAGAGCACCACCTTGCCGTGAAGGCCGCGCAGCCGGTCGAGCTCGCCGCGCAGGGCGTCGTGATAGGGATCGAAGAACCGCGCCCGCCGGGCCGCGATCTCGGCGTCGGTCGGTTCCTGGCCGGCCCGGTACAGCGGTTCGCCGTCGAAGGTTTCGGTCGGACACAGGCCTGTGGTCGCCTGGCCCGGATAGAGCGAGGCGCCCGACGGGTCGCGATTGACGTCGATCACCGTGCGCGACACGCCGGTGCGGACGACGGTCGCGCCCAGTTCGCCGGCGAAGGCGTACAGCCGCTCCAGCCACCAGTCGGCGTCCTTGCGGGCCAGCCAGGGCGAGACGAGGCGGGGTTCGAGGTCGGCGGGGATCAGCGTCCCGGCGTGGGGGATGCTGACGACGAGCGGGGCCTCGCCGCGTTGGACGTGGAGCCAGTCAACCTCGCTCATGCTGTCATCCCGGGCGTAGCGAAGCGAAGACCCGGGACCGCCGGAAGCGCCGCGTTCACGCGTCGGCCCCGGATCGGCGCGCTGCGCGCTTGTCCGGGATGACAACGTTGGTGAAGGTGAGAGGTCACGCCCCCACCCCCGGCAGTTCGACGCTCGAAGCCGCCGCCACCACCGCCCCCGACCGCACCAGAGCGTTGGCCGCCTCCATGTCCGGATGGAAGTGCCGGTCGTCCGACAGGTGCGGCACCTGGGCGCGCAGCACTCGCCGCACGTCCTCCAGGGCCGGGCTCGAGGTCAGGGGCGCGTGGAAGTCGCAGCCCTGGACGGCGGCCAGCAGCTCGATGCCGATCACCGCCTCGGCCGCCTCGACCATGGCCAGCAGCCGCCGCGCGCCATGGGCGGCCATCGAGACGTGGTCCTCCTGGTTGGCCGAGGTCGGTATCGAGTCGACGCTGGCCGGATAGGCCTTCTGCTTGTTCTCCGACACCAGGGCCGCAGCCGTGACCTGCGGGATCATGAAGCCGGAGTTCAGGCCCGGCTTGGGGGTCAGGAAGGCCGGCAGGCCCGAGCAGGCGGGGTCGACCAGCATGGCGATCCGGCGCTCGGCGATCGAGCCGATCTCGCAGACCGCCAGGGCGATCATGTCGGCGGCGAAGGCCACCGGCTCGGCGTGGAAGTTGCCGCCCGACAGGGCCTCGTCGGTCTCAGGGAAGATCAGCGGGTTGTCCGAAACGCCGTTGGCCTCGGTGGACAGGGTGACCGCCGCCTGGCGCAGCACGTCCAGGGCCGCCCCCATCACCTGCGGCTGGCAGCGCAGGCAGTAGGGGTCCTGCACCCTCGTGTCGCCCTGGCGGTGGGAGTCGCGGATCGCCGAGCCGGCCATCAGGCCGCGCAAGGCGGCGGCGGTCTCGATCTGGCCGGGTTGGCGGCGCAGGGCATGGATGCGCGGGTCGAACGGGGTGTCCGAACCCTTGGCCGCCTCGGTCGCCAGGGCGCCGGTGACCAGGGCCGACTGGAACAGGCGCTCGGCGTCGAACAGGGCGGCCAGGGCGTTGGCGGTCGAGAACTGGGTGCCGTTCAGCAGGGCCAGGCCTTCCTTGGGGCCGAGCACCAGCGGCGCGAGGCCGGCCTCGGCCAGGGCCTGGGCGGCGGGCAGGCGCCGGCCCTCGACGAAGATCTCGCCGACCCCGATCATCGTCGCGGCCATGTGGGCCAGCGGCGCCAGGTCGCCCGAGGCGCCGACCGAGCCCTGGCAAGGCGTCACCGGGGTCAGGCCGTGGACCAGCATGGCCTCGATCAGGTCGGTGGTCGCCGGCCGCACGCCCGAGGCGCCCTGGGCCAGGCTGGCCAGCTTCAGGGCCATCATCAGCCGGATCACCGGGACCGGCGACGGCGCGCCCGTGCCGGCGGCGTGGGACAGGACGATGTTGCGCTGCAGGGTCTCCAGGTCGGCGTCGCCGATCCGCACGCTGGCCAACTTCCCGAAGCCGGTGTTGATTCCATAGACCGGCGCGCCCTTGGCCAGGATGCGCTCGACCGCCGCCGCGCTCTGCGCAATCAGCGCGGCGGCGCTTTCCGGCAAGCGCGCGGGCGCGCCGCGATAGACGGCCTTCCAGTCGGCGAGGCTGACTTCACCGGGGTTGAGAACGACTTCGGTCACGCGATTTCACCCTTCCAGACGCGCGCATGGAGCGGATTGAAGCCCATGCGGTAGACAAGTTCGGCCGGACGCTCGATGTCCCAGACGGCCAGGTCGCAGGCCTTGCCGGCCTCCAGCGTGCCGATGCTGTCGAGGCGGCCCAGGGCTCGCGCGGCCTCGCGCGTGACGCCGGCCAGGCATTCGTCGACGGTCATCCGGAACAGGGTGGCGGCCATGTTCATGGTCAGCAGCAGGCTGGTCAGGGGCGACGTGCCGGGGTTGCAGTCGGTGGCCAGGGCCAGCGGCACGCCGGCGGCGCGCAACGCGTCGATTGGCGGAAGCTTGGTCTCACGGACGAAATAGAAGGCCCCGGGCAGCAGCACCGCCGTCGTGCCGGCCTGGGCCATGGCGGCGACGCCGGCCGCGTCCAGGTGCTCCAGGTGGTCGGCCGACAGCGCCCCGAAGGCGGCGGCCAGGGCCGCGCCGTTCTGGTTCGACAACTGCTCGGCGTGCAGCTTGACCGGCAGGCCGTGCTCGCGCGCCGCCTGGAACACCCGGCGGGTCTGGGCCGGGGTGAAGCCGATGCCCTCGCAGAAGGCGTCGACCGCGTCGGCCAGCCCCTCGGCGGCGACGGCGGGGATCATCTGGAAGCAGACATGGTCGATATAGTCGTCGGGCGCGTCGGCATATTCCGGCGGCAGGGCGTGGGCGCCGAGGAAGGTGGTGGTCACCGAAACGGGGCGAGCCTCGGCCAGGCCTCGGGCGGCGCGCAGGCTCTTCAGTTCGTCATCCAACGACAGGCCGTAGCCGGACTTGATCTCGATCGTGGTGAGGCCTTCGGCGATCAGGGCGTCCAGGCGGGGCAGGGCGCTGGCGACCAGCTCGGCCTGCGACGCGGCGCGGGTGGCCTTCATGGTCGAGACGATGCCGCCGCCGGCTCGGGCGATCTCCTCGTAAGATGCGCCGGCCAGCCGCAGCTCGAACTCGTGGGCGCGGTCGCCGCCGAACACCAGGTGGGTGTGGGGATCGATCAGGCCGGGCGTGATCCAGCGGCCTTCGCAGTCGATGGTCTCGGCGGCCTCGAAGGCGGGAGCCACGGCGGCGGGGCCGGCATAGGCGATGCGGCCGTCCAGGCTGGCGACGACGCCGTCCTCGACCACGCCCATCCCCGCGCGATCGGCGGCGAAAGTGGCCAGGCGGGCCTTGCTCCACACCCGATCGCAGCGCATGGCCTGGGATCTCCCGACGCCGGTCCGGTCTCTTGCCGACGGCTTCAATATGTATAGACATATTCGCTCGACACGAGGATTGTCCAGTGACTGACGACGCGTTTCCGCCGGAACCTGAGGCCGACCCGCCGATCTACACGCCGCCGCACGAGGTCGAGGCTGCACCCCAGCACGAGCCCGCGGGTGAACCCGAGCGCGCGCAACCCGCCGGTCCCCAGACCCTGTGGTTCGAGCAGGCCCTGTTGACCGACGGCTGGGCCAGGGACGTGCGGTTCACGATCACCGACGGCCTGATCGGCCGCATCGACACCGATGTCGCCCGCCAGCCGGGCGAGGTCGCCCACGGCCCCTGCCTGCCGGGCCTGCCCAACCTGCACAGCCACGCCTTCCAGCGGGCCATGGCGGGCCTGACCGAAATGCGCGGACCAAGCGGCGACAGCTTCTGGACCTGGCGCGAGCTGATGTACCGCTTCGTCGACCGCTTGGGCCCCGACGAGGTCCAGGCCATCGCCGCCCTGGCCTATATGGAGATGCTGGAGACCGGCTCGACCCGGGTCGGCGAGTTCCACTACCTGCACCACGACAAGGACGGCGGCGCTTACGCTGACCCCGCGGAGATGGCGGCGCGGATCGCGGCGGCGGCCGACGAGACGGGGATCGGCCTGACCCTGCTGCCGGTGTTCTACGCCCATGCCGGTTTCGGCGGCGTCGCGCCGGGCGAGGGCCAGCGACGGTTCGTCCACGACGTCGACGGCTATGGCCGGCTGATCGAGGCCAGCCGCGCGGCGGTCGCCAGTCTGCCCGACGCGGTGGTCGGCATCGCCCCGCACAGCCTGCGGGCGGTGACCGGCGAGGAGCTGACCGCGATCATTCCGTTGGCCGGCGCCGGTCCGATCCACATCCACATCGCCGAGCAAACCCAGGAGGTCGACGACTGCCTGGCCGCCACCGGCGCGCGGCCGGTGCGGTGGCTGATGAACAACGCGCCGGTCGACAAGCGCTGGTGCCTGGTCCACGCCACCCACCTGAACGCCACCGAGACCGAGCGCCTGGCCCGGAGCGGCGCGGTGGCCGGTCTGTGCCCGATCACCGAGGCCAACCTCGGCGACGGCGTCTTTCCGGCCCACGACTACCTGGCGGCCGGCGGGGCGTTCGGGATCGGCTCGGACAGCAACGTGCTGATCGACGCTGCCGAGGAGCTGCGGACCCTGGAATACGGCCAGCGCCTCACCCGGCGGGCCCGCAACGTGCTGGCCAGGGCGCCGGGCGGCTCGACCGGCGGCGATCTGTTCCGCGCGGCTGTGAGCGGCGGGGCCCAGGCCCTGGGCGTGGTCGGCGGCCTGCGGCGCGGGCGTCCGGCCGACTTCGTGACCCTGGACCGCGCCCACCCGGCGATGATCGGCCGCGACGGCGACGCCCTGCTGGACAGCTGGGTGTTCGCGGGGCGGCATGGGGCGATCGACGGCGTCTGGCGCGGCGGCCGGCAGGTGATCAGCGGCGGCCGCCACCCCGCGCGCGAGGCCATTCTCGGCCGCTACCGAACCGCCCTGGCTCGGGTGCTGGCGTGAGCGTGACCGAGGGGACGCTGTCGCAGCGCATCCGGGGCGAGGTCGAGGACCTGATCCGCTCGGGCGCCTGGCCGCCGGACCGCAAGATCCCGTCCGAGGCCGAGCTGATGGCCCGGTTCGGCTGCTCGCGGATGACGGTCAACAAGGCGATGTCGGCCCTGGCCGACGAGGGGCTGATCGTCCGCCGCCGCCGCGCCGGTTCGTTCGTGGCCCGGCCGCGCGTGCACTCCACCGTGCTCGACATCCCCGACATCCAGGCCCAGATCCTGGCGCGCGACGAGGCCTATCGCTTCGACCTGCTGGACCGACGGCGCCGCAAGGCCAGGGCGGGCGACGCCGACGAGATCGCCCTAGCGGCCGGTGGCGCGCTGCTGGCGCTGCGGGGCCTGCACGTGGCCGGCGACCGGCCCTTCGCCCTGGAGGATCGCCTGATCAGCCTGGCCGCCGTGCCCGAGGCGGCCGAACTGGATTTCGCCGAGGAGTCGCCGGGGGCCTGGCTGCTGCACCATGTCCCCTGGACCGAGGCCGAGAACCGCATCAGCGCCGTCAGCGCCGACGCGGCCGTGGCCGACCTGCTGGCCTTGGACGTGGGCGCGGCGCTGCTGGCCGTCGAGCGGCGCACCTGGCGGGCGGGCCAGCCGGTCACCTGGGTGCGCCAGCTGTTCCCCGGCGAGGCCTACGACCTAGTGGCGCGGTTCGGGCCAGCGCGGTGATCCGGGCTTGAGCTGTCCGTGGTCAAGGCGGACAGCGGACATGCCGATCGTCTGGTTGGGGGGAGCTTAACGTTTCCTCTCCTCCCGCGCGTCGCGGGTGAGGAGAAGCGTACGACTCCAAGGTCCGCAGCGGTCGAAAGCCGTCACCCACGACGGTAGACCGCCACAACCGCTTTACGTATCCAAATTGTCTGAGTAATGTCCCGGACGCCTGAAGGCGACCCCCGGGGGAAGTGGATGAAACGAAGTCTGTCTCTTGCGTTCGCCTGCTGGGCGGCGCTCGCCGCCTGCGGCGCGCCGTCGGTCGGTTGGTCGGCCGGTCCCGAGCCGGTCATCGTCTACCGGGGCAACCCGATCATCCGCGACCGGTTCACCGCCGATCCCGCTCCGCTGGTCGTCGGCGACACGCTGTATCTCTACACCGGCCATGACCAGGCCGCGCGCGACCAGATGTTCGACATGCGCGAATGGCTGGTCTTTTCGACCAAGGACATGAAGACCTGGACGCCGCACGCCCCGATCATGAACGTCAAGGACTTCAAGTGGGCCACGCGGGACGCCTGGGCGTCGCAGGCCATCGAGAAGAACGGCAAGTTCTACTTCTACGCCGCCGTCTCACACGACGACAGCCATCCGGGCATGGCCATCGGCGTCGCCGTTTCGGACAGTCCGACCGGTCCTTTCACCGATGCGCGGGGATCGGCCCTGATCACCAACCAGATGACGCCCGAAGGCACGCACAGCTGGGAGGATATCGATCCCACCGTCTTCACCGACGATGACGGCGTGACCTGGATCGCCTGGGGCAATCGCGACTGCTACATCGCGAAACTCAAGGCCAACATGACGGAAATCGACGGCCCGATCCGCAAGATCACCCCGCCGCATTACGAGGAAGGTCCCTGGCTGCACAAGCGCGGCGATCTCTACTACCTCATCTATGCGTCGTTCGACCGCAAGACCCAGAGCGCAGAACACACCTCCTACGCCACCGCGACCTCGCTGGACGGCCCATGGACCTATCGCGGCGAACTGACCGCATCGGCCAAGAACAGCTTCACGATCCATGCCGGCGTCGCCGAGTTCAAAGGCCAGACATACATCTTCCTGCATAACGCGACGCTTACGATCGGCGACCAGGGCGGCGCCGTCGGCCGCCGCGCCGTGACGGTCGAGTACCTGCAATATAACCCGGACGGCACGCTCAAGCCCGTCGTCCAGACCGAGGCCGGCGTGTCCGTGCCGCCTCCGCCCGCCAATTAATCAGACAAATGACCGCGCCGGATGACGGCGCGACAATCCACCTGGGATCCTCTCAATGCGCCTTCTGACCTCCGCGGCCGTGATCGCCGCCGCCCTGATCCTGCCTGTCGCGGCCCATGCCGCCGAGGCTCCGGTTCAGGTGACGCTCGACGCGTCCAAGCCCGGCGCGGTAATCGACCGCCATGTCTTCGGCCAGTTCGCCGAGCACCTGGGCAGCGGGATCTATGGCGGCATCTGGGTGGGCAAGGACTCCACGATCCCGAACACGCGCGGTATCCGCAACGATGTCGTAGGGGCCTTGAAGGCGCTGAAGGTGCCCAACGTCCGCTGGCCGGGCGGCTGCTTCGCCGACCAGTACAACTGGCGCCGCGGTATCGGTCCTGAGCGCAAGCCGGCCATGGGCGAGCCCAACACCTTCGGCACCGACGAGTTCATGGACTTCGCCCAGCAGATCGGAACCGAAGCCTACATCTCGGTCAACCTTGGCTCCGGCACCGTCCAGGAAGCGGACGAATGGCTCGAGTACATGACGTCTTCGACCGACAGCGCCCTGGGCGCCGAGCGCGCCAAGAACGGTCACCCCGAGCCCTACAAGGTCGCGATCCTGGGTCTCGGCAACGAATCCTGGGACTGCGGCGGCGCGATGTCGGCGGACTTCTACGTCAACGAAATGAAGCGCTTTTCGCACTTCTTGCACAGCTACAATCCCGCCCAGCCGATGAAGCGCGTGGCCGTCGGACCGAGCGGTTCCGACCCCGTTTACACCGAGGCCGTCATGAAGGCCTGGAAGGGACGTTCCTGGTCCTGGGACATCGAAGGTCTGTCGTTGCATTCCTATGCGGCGGGCGGCTGGCCGCCGCATTTGCCGGACACCGGTTTCGACGAAAAGGACTATGCCGTCCTGCTGAAAGACTCGATCGGCATGGACGAGACGCTCAAGGCCCAGTCGGCGATCATGGACAAGTATGATCCCGAAAAGAAGGTCGCCCTGGTGGTCGACGAATGGGGCGCGTGGCTGGCGCCGACGCCGGGGTCGAACCCCGGCGCCCTGGCGCAGCAGAACACCCAGCGCGACGCCGTGCTGGCCGCGCTCAACATCAACGTCTTCGCGCGCCATGCCGACCGCGTCCGCATGGCCAATATCGCGCAGATGGTCAACGTCCTGCAGGCCATGATCCTGACCGACAAGGACAGGATGCTGCTGACGCCGACCTATCACGTCTTCCACATGTACGTGCCGTTCCAGGACGCGACCTTCGTGCCGCTGACCTTCGACCCCGGCGTCTATGCGGCCAACGGCGTCACCCTGCCGCGCGTGGACGCCGTCGCGGCCAGGGACAAGGCCGGCAAGGTCTGGATCGCCCTGACCAATATCGACCCGAAGTCGCCCGCGACCTTCAGCGTTTCACTGGCCGGCGTGAAGGCCACCAAGGCTTCGGGCCAGACCCTTTCGGCGCCGAAGGTCAGCAGCATCAACACCTTCGACGCGCCCAACACCGTCGCCCCCAAGGCGCTGTCGGCCAAGGTCGCGGGCGGCAAGCTGACCGTCACCGTGGCGCCGGCGTCGGTGACGGTGCTCGGCCTGGATTAGTCGGACCAACCGGCGGGCCCCGGCCCGCCGGCCTTTCCACCGGTGGCGCAGGCTCTGACGTGGGAGCATGCCCCCGGCGCGGATGTCGATAGGTCCTCCCCCTGTGGGGGAGGTGTCGGCGAAGCCGACGGAGGGGGGAGAGCTCGGCTGGCGGCCACAACCCGGATCGAGCCGTCCTACAACTCCCCCCACCGATCGCTGCGCGATCGCCTCCCCCAGAGGGGGAGGGCCTTTAGGCCAGCCCAGGCCCCGAGATTCTGACCACCGGCGTGAACGCGGGCCGGGCCTCGGGCAGGGTTACGTGCAGGCCCTTGTCGTCGCGCTTGAACGCCAGATCGCCGCCGCCCAGCAGTTCCACCCGCCGCACCTGGCCGGCGCCGGTCGGGCCCGAGGCGGCCAGGCTCTGGATCACTAGCTCGCCCGTCGGCCAGGCCATCGGCAGGGCGTAGAGGTCGCCGCCCTTGGTGGTGAAGCGGATGTCGGCGGCCTCGAACGGCTTGGCGTCGCTTTCGTTCTGCATGCCCTCGACCAGCCTGGTCGGTCCCTCGCCGTAGATCCGCCAGGGCCGCGAGGCGTAGATGGCCGGGCCGTTGACGGCGATCCAGCCGGCCATGCCCTCCAGCACCTTTTCTTCCTTGTCGTCGATCGTGCCGTCGCCGCGCTGGGGGATGGAGACCATCAGGCAGCCGTTCTTGCTGACCACGTCGATCAGCCGCTGGATCACGTCCCTGGCGCTCTTGTAGCCGTCGCGATCGTAGAGGCCGCGGTCGTAGTGCCAGTTGCCGATGCAGGTGTCGGTCTGCCAGGGCTCGGGCCGCAGGCGGTCGGAGAAGCCGCGCTCGACGTCCTCGACAACGCCCCGCCGCTGGAGAGCGTTGAGCTTCTTGCCGGTCACCACCACGTCGGTCGCGCCGCGCGCCGCCAGGGCCTGGTTGTAGTAGTGGGCCGTGGCCGCCAGGCCGGCCTGGCCGAGCGGCAGGGTGTAGTTGTCGAAATAGACCATGTCCGGCCGGTAGCGGTCGACCAGGTCGTTCTGCCGCGCCAGCCAGCTGGCGACGAAGGCGGGATTGTTCGGCGGCGGGGTCTCCAGCCATTCGCCGTCGTGCTTGTCGTGCCAGGCGTTGGCGGCCTTGATGCTGTCGATCCCGTCTGGGATCAGCATGTTGGGGCCGGTATAGAGCTGCTGCGGGTTCAGCCCCTGCCACCACTTGCCCTGGCCGTCGGCCTTGGTCAGCCGATAGGCGTCGTAGCGCTGGCCCTTCAGCGGGCCTTCGGCGTCGTAGCCATAGGCCGTCTGCCACCAGTGCCAGGCGTGGGCCGAGTGGTTGGAGACGCCGAACCGCATGCCGTGCTGGCGGGCGACCTTCTCCCAGGTCCCGACGATGTCCCGCCCCGGGCCGACGCGCAGCGTGTTCCAGGCGTGATGGCGGCTGGCGAACATGTCGAGGTTGTCGTGGTGGTTGGCCATCGACATGAAGTACTTGGCCCCGGCGGCCTGGTACTTCTTCATCAGCCCTTCCGGATCCCAGTTCTGGGCCTTCCAGCGCGGGATGAACTCCATGAAGCCGAACTTCGTCGGGTGGCCGTAGGTCTTGACGTGGTGCTCGTAGACCCCGTTGCCCTGGATATACATCTGCCGGCCGTACCAGTCGCCGTATTCGGGCACGCACTGCGGGCCCCAGTGCGACCAGACGCCGAGCTTGGCGTCGCGGAACCAGTCGGGGACCTTGTAGCCCTCGGCCAGGGACTCCCAGCTGGGCTGGAAGCCACCCTTGCGGGGGGCGGCCAGGGCGGGCGCGGCCGAGGCGGCGGCCAGGCCGGCGCCGAGGTTCAGCAGGTCGCGGCGATTGAGGCTCATGACAGTCCTTAGGGCTGAACCGGCGACGGGTCGCCATAGAGGATGCCCCGGCCGTGGACGGCAAGATAGACGCGGCCGAAGCGGTTGGGATCGCCGGTCAGGGCGGACAGCCCGGCGAAGCCCCAGCGCTCGTCGTGCAGCTTGATCCAGGTCTTGCCGACGTCGTCGGAGCGGAACACGCCCTCGACCCCGCCGACCTTGCCCCAGACGAACACCGCAGGATGGGTCTGGCCCGGCGCGGCCTTGCCGAAGCCGACCAGCCCGGCCTCGTCGACGCCGCCGACGGCCTTCAAGCTGTCGCCGCCGTTGGTCGAGCGCATCAGGCCCTGGGCGGTGGGCAGCCACAGCTCGCCCTCGATCCCCGGGACGGCCTTCAGCGGCCGGCCGTTCGGCAGGTCGCGGGCCGTGACCTTGAAGGTCTCGCCGCCGTCGGCGCTGGCCAGCACCGCGCCCTGGACGGCGTCGTAGAGGTAGAAGCGCGACGGGTTCACGCGGTCCGAGGCGGGCGTGAAGTCGGCCCGGTCGCCTTTCTCCACGCCCTGGACCGGCCGCCAGGTCTTGCCGTCGTCGCTGGAGACATAGGGCGGCGCGTCGCGCAGGGCCCAGACCATGCGCTGGCCGTCGGCCGACAGGGCGATGCGGCCGGTGTGGACTTGAGCGCCGCGCGGCGGCGAGCTGGCGAAGGCCTTCCAGGTCTTACCGCCGTCGGTCGAGCGGAAGCCGCCGGTGGGCGTCGGGTCGCTGGTCCGGACCAGGAGGTCCGGCGCCAGGCCCGCATAGTCGAGACCGCGATTGGTGCCGCCGTGCGGGTCGAAATAGCGGCTGCCCGCGGCGCGATCCAGGTCGTCGTGGCGGAAGCCCCCGATGTCGCCGATCGCGCTGACCAGCGGCGCGCCGCCCGAAGCGCTGTTGGGCGGCGAGACCAGCTCCAGGGCCGCCGTCTCCTCCAGGCCCTCGTCGTCGAACCGCCAGTTGGTGCGACCCGAACGGTCCGCCTCGGTCAGGTTCTTCGTCCGCCACAGGCCATAGCCGGTGACATAGATCGCCTCGTCGGGATTGGTCGGGTCGATGTCGATGTCGCCGATCCAGTGGCCCATGGCGCGGCCGGTCTTGCCCTCCAGGCCGCGCACCCAGGGCGCGCCGCCGGCGTCGTGCTCGGACTTTTCGCGCAGCCCCTTCCAGGTCTTGCCGCCATCCGTGCTGCGGAACAGGTCGTCGCCCGCGCCCCAGCGGTCGAGGGTGGAGACCACGACCACGCCCGGATGGGCCGGGTCGAGGCTGAGGCCGCCATAGCCGAACGCGTCCGGCCCGCTCGGCTTGACCGGCGAGATGTCGGTCCAGGCCCCGCTGTCGGGATCGAAGGTCCAGACCGCGCCGTCGGTCACGCCGTTCGGGCCCAGGCCGTTACCGTAGGCGATGTACAGCACGCCCTTGGCGTCCAGCGCCAGGTGATGCGGGACCAGGCCCTTCGGCTGGCCGTCGACCAGGCCCCAGGTCGCGCCGGCGTCGGTGCTGACCAGCAGGCCGCCGCCTTTCGCCGTGGCGAAGCCGGCATAGACGATCGCCGTCTCGCCGGTCTTGGTCTTCTCCACCGGATCGAAGGCCAGCAGGGTGACGTGGACCTTCGGGAAGGCGTCGACCCGCGACCAGGTCGCGCCATGATCGGCGCTGCGGTAGAGGCCGTCCTTGGCGCCCAGGAACAGCACCGCGCCCTGGGCCGGGTCGACCATCAGCCGCTCGCCGGTGTTGCGGCCGTCCTCGTTGCCGCCGATCTTGACCGGCAGCTCGGTCTTGGCCCAGGTCGCGCCGCGGTCGGTGGAGCGCAGCAGGGCGCCGCCGCGCGCGTACGGACCGGTATATTCGCCGGCCGCCATGTAGAGCCGATCGGGATCATGCGGATCGACGGCCAGGCTCAGGGCCCCGGCCAGCTGGCCGTCGGCGCGCTTGAGGTCGTCGTTCAGCGCCATCCAGCGGTTGGTCGCCCGGTCCAGGCGATAGGCCCCGCCGATGTCAGTGCGGATATAGACCAGCCCCTTCTCGCTCGGGTGATAGATCACGCCGCTGACGAAGCCGCCGCCCAGCACCTCGACGGGTTTCCAGCTGTAGGGCCGCACCACGGGCGAGGCGGCGAGGGCGGGCGCGGCGAGGGCCAGCGCCCCGGTGGCGACCGCCAGGGCGAGCATGCGTCTGAACGAGGACAAGCGGGATCTTTCGTCTAGCGGGCGGAGGTCAGGCGGACGGCCGCGCCGCCGCTGGGGGCCAGTTTCAGGGTCAGGACGTCGCCGGCCTTCACCTTGCGGTCGGCGTCGCGCCGTCCTGGCGGATGTCGGCGGGCCTGGCCGTCGCTGTCCGAAACCGTGACCTTCAGGGCGGCGCCGGCCGAGCCTGCGGCGACCAGCGCCAAGGCCGTTCCGACCATCAGGCCGGCCATCCGGCCCGCCGCAGATCCACGCATATTGTCGCTCCCCAGACGTTTCTATTTGTCACACAAATTAGACGGTGTATGGATCGCCGTCGAGCTTTAGATACCGGTACCAGCGAACGAAGACCGGATTGCCGAGCGCGCCTTGGCATGCCAATGACAGCGTTGTCGGAAATTCAACGATAATGATGCGGGGAGTTATGAACACCAAGGCCTTTTGCGCAGCGCTGCTGGCGACCACCCTCCTGACGGGCGCCGCCTCGGCCGCCGAGACCAAGAGCACCGCTCATCCGGCCCTGTGGCCCGCGGCCAAGAGCCAGGGCCTGGTCGATCCCCAGACCGAGGCCTTCGTCGATTCCCTGCTGGCCAAGCTGACCCTCGAGGAGAAGGTCGGCCAGATGATCCAGGCCGACATCGCCTCGATCAAGCCGGAAGACCTGAAGACCTATCCGCTGGGCTCGATCCTGGCTGGCGGCAGCTCGCCGCCGCTGGGCGCGCCCGACCGCTCGCCGATCGGCCCGTGGCTGAAGTCGGTCGAGGCGTTCCGCGACGCCGCCGCCCAGCGCCAGGGCGGCACCCAGGTGCCGCTGATGTTCGGCATCGATTCGGTGCACGGCAACGGCAACGCCGTCGGCGCGACGCTCTTTCCGCATAACAGCGCCCTGGGCGCCACCAGGGACCCCGAGCTGATCCGCAGGATCGGCGCGGCCACGGCGCAGGAAACCGCCGCCGCCGGCTTCGACTGGGCGTTCGGCCCGACCCTGACCGTGCCGCGCGACGACCGCTGGGGCCGGGCCTACGAGGGCTATTCGGAAGATCCCGAGATCGTCCGCGGCTATGCTGGCCAGATGATCCTGGGCCTGCAGGGCGCCGTCAGTCAGGGCCATGTGATCCAGCAGGGCCACGTGGCGGCCAGCGCCAAGCACTTCCTCGGCGACGGCGGCACCCACGGCGGCAAGGACCAGGGCGACACCCAGGTGTCCGAGGCCGAGCTGATCCGCCTGCACGCCCAGGGCTATGTGCCGGCCATCAACGCCGGGACCATGACCATCATGGCGTCGTTCAACAGCTGGAACGGCGAGAAGATGCACGGCAACAAGAGCCTGCTGACCGACGTGCTGAAGGGCAGGATGGGCTTCGACGGCTTCGTCGTCGGCGACTGGAACGGCCACGGCCAGGTGGCCGGCTGCACGCCCAAGAACTGCCCCCAGGCCGCCAATGCGGGCCTGGACATGTACATGGCGCCCGACAGCTGGAAGGACCTCTACGCCAACACCCTGGCCCAGGCCAAGTCGGGCGAGATCCCGATGGCCCGCATCGACGACGCCGTGCGCCGCATCCTGCGCGTGAAGGCCAAGCTGGGCCTGTTCCAGGCGGCGCGGCCGCTTGAGGGCAAGGAAGCCGTGATGGGCTCGGCCGAGCACCGCGCCATCGCCCGCCAGGCCGTGCGCGAGTCGCTGGTGCTGCTGAAGAACAACGGCGTGCTGCCCGTGAAGGCCTCGGCCAACATCCTGGTGGCCGGCTCGGGCGCCGACGACATCGGCCAGCAGGCCGGCGGCTGGACCCTGTCGTGGCAGGGCACCGGCAACACCAAGGCCGACTTCCCCAACGCCCAGTCGATCTATTCAGGCCTGAAGGAGGCGGTCGAGGCCTCGGGCGGTTCGGCGACGCTCAGCGTCGACGGCTCGTTCGAGAAAAAGCCGGATGTTGCGATCGTGGTGTTCGGCGAAACGCCCTACGCCGAGGGCGTGGGCGACATCAAGACGCTGGAATACCAGCCCGGGAACAAGACCGACCTGGCCTTGCTGAAGAAGCTGAAGGCCGCCGGCGTGCCGGTGGTGGGCGTGTTCCTGTCGGGCCGTCCGTTGTGGGTCAATCCCGAGATCAACGCCTCGGACGCCTTCGTGGCGGCCTGGCTGCCGGGCTCGGAGGGCGGCGGGATCGCCGACGTGCTGATCGGCGACAAGGCGGGCAAGCCGCGCACCGACTTCCACGGCAAGCTGTCGTTCAGCTGGCCCAAGACCGCCGGCCAGTTCACCCTGAACCGCGGCGACAAGGGCTATGATCCGCAGTTCGCCTATGGCTACGGCCTGACCTACGCCTCCAAGGTGCGGGTCGGGATGCTGTCGGAGAAGCCCGGCTTCACGATCGCCACCGACAATGTCAGCAACTACTTCGTCGGCGGCAAGACGCCCGCCCCGTTCGAGTTCCGGCTGACCCCGACCACGGCCGTCCAGGTTCGGCCGGTGGACGCCGGCAACGTGCAGGAGGCCGGCCGCCAACTAACGTTCTCGGGCGACACCGCGGCCACCGCGGCCCTGGCGACCGACAAGGCCTTCGACCTGTCGTTCCAGACCAACGCCGAGATCGACCTGCTGATCGACTATCGCGTCGACGCCAAGCCGACCGCGCCGGTGGCCCTGTCGATCGGCGCGGGCAAGCTGGACGTCACCCCGGTGCTCGAGGCCTCGCCGGTCGGCGAGTGGAAGAGCCTGAAGGTGTCGCTCAAGTGCTTCCAGGCGGCGGGAACCGACGTGACCAAGGTCACCGCGCCGTTCGCGCTGTCGACCGCCGGCAAGCTGGTGGTCTCGCTGCAGGGCGTGAAGCTGACCACGGATCCGGCCGGCGCGGTCTGCCCGGGCAAGGCTCAATAACAAACTTCGCTCGTCCCGGCGAAAGCCGGGACGAGCGGACATTAGGGGTGAAATCATGCGTTCGAAGATCCTTGGCCTGCTGGCCGCCACCGCTCTGACCGCCCTGGCCGGGGCCGCCTCGGCCGCGCCGCTGTTGGCCCCGGTGTTCACCGACCACGCCGTACTGCAGCGCGGCCAGCCCATCCGGGTGTGGGGCGCGGCCAAGGCCGGCGAGGCGGTCGAGCTTTCGCTGGGCGAGACCAAGACCAGCGCCACGGCCGACGCCCAGGGCCGCTGGTCGGCGACCCTGCCGGCCCGGGAGCCGGGCGAGCCCCTGACCCTGACGGTCCAGGCCGGCGGCGAGCGCCAGACGATCTCGGACCTGCTGGTCGGCGACGTCTGGCTGTGCTCGGGCCAGTCGAACATGGAATATCCGCTGCGCCGGTCCCTGGGTGGCGAGGCCGAGGCGGCCAATTCGGCCGACCCGAACATCCGCCTGCTGCAGACCGGCCGCGTCAGCCTGCCCGAGCCGACGACGGCCTTGCCCAAGGAAGCGGTTTGGCGTCCAGCCACGCCGGAGTCGGCCAACAATTTCAGCGCCGCCTGCTTCTTCATGGGCCGCGAGATCAAGAAGACCACCGGCGCGCCGGTCGGCCTGATCGACGCCACCTGGGGCGGTTCGGTGATCCAGGACTGGATCAGCCGCGAGGGCCTGCACGCCCTGGGCGGCTATGACGAGGGCCTGCAGCTGCTGGCTGAGTACGCCAAGTCTCCGGACGTCGGCATGGCCCAGTGGAGCGCCATGCTCGACCGCTGGGCGGCCAAGGCCCAGCCCCAGTCGGCCGCCTGGAGCCGGCCGGACTTCGACGACCGGGCATGGAATACCATGCCGGCCGAACAGTTGTGGGAGACCAATCCCGGCCTGGAGACCTTCGACGGCACGATCTGGTTGCGCGCCACGATCACCCTGACCGCCCAGCAGGCCAAGCAGGGCGCGACCCTGTTGCTGGGACCGATCGACGATATGGACACCACCTTCGTCAACGGTCGCGCGATGGGTACGACGCAGGGCTGGAACAAGCCGCGTGAGTACAAGATCGCGCCCGGTGGACTGAAGGCCGGTCCCAACCTGATCGCGGTGCGGGCCATCGACACCGGCGGCGGCGGCGGCGCCTGGGGCCCGGCCGCCGAGAAGGGGCTGAAGCTGGACGACGGCGCTTTCGTCCCGCTGGGCGGAACCTGGCGCTACAGGATCGCGGAATCCATCGCCCACAGCGGCCTGCCGCCCACGGCCTCTTGGGTCGGGTCGAGCGGCCTGTCGACCCTGCGCAACGGCATGATCGCGCCGCTGGCGCCGTATGGCCTGAAGGGCTTCGCCTGGTATCAAGGCGAGGCCAATGTCGCCGAGCCCCAGAACTACCAGCGCCTGCTGGCCGCCCTGGTCGGCGACTGGCGCCGGTCGTTCGGCGGGCCTGACCTGCCGTTCCTGGTGGTGCAGCTGGCCGATTTCGGACCGCGTCAGACCCGTCCGGTGGAATCGGGCTGGGCCGGGGTGCGCGACGCCGAACGCCGTGTGGCCGCCGCCGATCCCAAGGTCGGCCTGGCCTCGGCCGTCGACATCGGCGACGTCTACGACATCCATCCGGCCAACAAGCAGCAGGTCGGCCATCGCCTGGCCCTGCAAGCCCGCAAGCTGGCCTATGGCGAGACGACCCTGGTGGCCGCCGGCCCGGCCCCGCTGTCGGCGACGCTGTCCGGCGGGATGGTGGTCGTGCGGCTGGACCAGCCGGCGGTGGTGCAGGCCGACGCCCGGCCGGTCGGCTTCGAGCTGTGCGATGCGGCCGGCGCCTGCCGCTTCGTCGACGCGGCCCTGGCCGGCGACCAGGTCCGGCTGGCGGTCCCCGCCGGCTTCACGCCGGTCAAGGTCCGCTTCGCCTGGGCCGACAGCCCGATCCTCAACCTGTACGGCGCGACCGGCCTGCCGGCGACGCCGTTCGAACTGGCGATCGCGCCGTAGGCGGACGGGCGTGGACATCGCGCGCCGTTAACCGGCAACCCCTGGCGCTCGACGGCATTGTGTTGCGTCGAGGAGACCGCCGAGCGCCCGACGCCGCGTACCAGGAACTGGCCAAGCCATGGGAAGCCGTGTTCGGCGAGCAGCCGCCGGTCGTCGCCGAGCCGGGCCTGACGGCGCGGATCCTGGTCTCCTGCCTGCCGCCCGCCGAGCCGTACAGCTTCGCCGCCAGGGACGGGATCGAGGGTTAGGATGACCCGCCCGCCCGGCCGACGTTCAGAATGAGGTCAGCCCCCGAACCGTTGTCATCCCGGAAGCCTCGCAGAGGCTGTCCGGGACGCAGGGGACTGGGCTGATGCCTTGCGGCTGTCCTGGGTCCCGGACAAGCGCTGCGCGCTTTCCGGGATGACAACGGATTTGAGGCAGGCCTCGCTCGAGTCCGCGCCTAGACCGCCAGCGCCTTGAGCCGCTCGCGCAGGTCGCCCAGTTCGTCCAGCTGAAGGTTCAGCTTGCAGAACAGCTGCTCGGGCACGGCTTTGGCCTTGTCGCGCAGGGCGGCGCCGGCCTCGGTGAGGGTGACGACCACCCGGCGCTCGTCCCGCGGGTCGCGGGTCCGCGCCACCAGGCCCTGGGTCTCCAGGCGCTTGAGCAGCGGGGTCAGGGTGCTGGACTCCAGGTCCAGCGCCTCGCCCAGGGCGCCGACGGTGCGCGGGCTGGCCTCCCACAGCACCAGCATGGCCAGGTACTGCGGATAGGTCAGGCCCAGCGCGTCCAGCATTGGCCGGTAGAGCCGGGTAACCCGGTTGGCGGCCCCGTAGAGGGCGAAGCACAGCTGGCGGTCGAGGCGCAGGGCCTCGACCGGTTCGCCGCTCGTCTTGTTGGTCTTGGCGCTCATGCGGCCCTTGTGGTGATCGCGACGTCGACATTGCCGCGCGTGGCGTTGGAATAGGGACAGACCTTGTGCGCCGTCGCAACCAGGGCTTCGGCCTCGTCCTGGGTCAGGCCCTGGGTTTCGACCTCCAGCGCCACTTCCAGCTTGAAGCCGACCTCCAGCGGGGCCAGGCCGACGACGCCGGTCACGGTCGAGCCGGTCAGGCCGATCTTCTGCTGGCGGGCCACGAAGGCCATGGCGCTCTGGAAGCAGGCGGCGTAGCCGGCCGCGAACAGCTGCTCGGGATTGGTCCCCTGGCCGTTGCCGCCCAGCGCCTTGGGCAGGGCCAGCTGCACGTCCAGCAGGCCGTCGTCGCTGCGGGCCTTGCCTTCGCGGCCGCCGGTGGCCGTGGCGCGGGTTTGGTAGAGGGTGGTCATCGGATGCCTCCTTGGCGTTGTTTGATGTGAACGATTTAATCGTGCACGATATAATGGCAAGAGGCGCGGCGAGATTTTTTATCGTGCGCGATCTATCGGATTGGCCGCGCTACCCGGCTGGAGCCTTCGCGGCGCTGACCAACGCCCCCAGCGCCTCCATCGTCGTGAGGTCGCCGAGCAACTGCCGCACGATGCTCAGCGTGTCGGAATAGATCCGTTCGCAGACCAGGGTCTCGCCTTCGAACAGGAAGAAGGCGGCCATCTGGCAACTGAACGGGCGGCCGGTGGCGGGCAGGGGGCCGAGGGGGCCCAGCTGCGTGCCCTCGAGGATGAATTCCACCACGATCCCGTCGTCGATATGACGCAGGGACAGCAGGGTGTTGCGCTGGTCGGGAAAGGTCTGGCGTGAGCTTTTGTAATAGCGCTCGACTTCGGGCCGGCCGTCGTGGATCGCGCCGGTGGCGATGATCTCATAGTGGGGGTGAGGAAAGGTCGCCAACACCTTGTCCCAGGCGTGGTCGATCTCGTCGGCCATGTGCTCACGCACGATCGTCTCGCGCCGGGCGCGCAGTTCGTCCTGGGTCATGATCGGTCCTCCCGTCGCTCTTCGGCGGCGTCGAAGACAGTAGAACCGTCAGGTCCCGACTTGGGAAGCCTCTACGCCGCCCAGGCGGCCGCGAAGCGCTTCAGCTGCGAGCGGGCGGCGCTTTCGGCGCCGTCGCCGAGGGCTTCCAGGCGCAGGAACAGGTCGCCGGCCCGATGCGGGCCGCGGGCGGGCAGACCTTGGCCGGGCAGGCGGACCAGGCCGCGGGCGGCGGCCTTGGTCGAGATCCACACCAGGCGCGGGCCCAGGGCGGTGGCGACCTCGATCCGGCCGGCCTCGGCCAGGGCGCGGGCGTCCAGCCGCGCGGTCAGCCACAGGTCGTCGCCGCGCACCAGGGCGTCGGGATCGTGGTTGAGCGCGACGCGGAAGGTGACGTTCTCGACCCGCACCTTGTCGCCCTCGCGCAGGCCGGCCGGCAGGGTCAGTCGCAGCTTGCGGCCGTCGAGCGCCAGCTCCAGCGCGCCGCCGGCGAAGGCCAGGGCTGTGTCGATGCGCAGGGTGGCCTGCTCGACCCGGGCGGGCTCGGCGACGGCGGGCGGAAAGTGTATCTGGCGGACCGGGGCGTCCTGCAGCAGGCGATAGGCGGCCAGCACCTCGCGGAACAGGGCCGCGTCGCCGCCGGGCCGGTCGGGGTGGGCGCGCTTGGCGGCCTCGCGATAGGCGGCCCGCAGCTCGCGCTCGTCGGCGCCGGGGGCGACGCCGAGAATGGCGCGGGCGGCCTGAAGGCTTAAAACGGAAGAAGCGCCGGCGGTCATGCCGCCGACCCTGCCGCCGTTTGGTCAACGGGGCGTTAAGTTAACGAATCTGGCCGCTCAGCAGCCAGACCAGGCCGAACACCCCGAACACCCCGGCCGCGAAGACGATCACCGCCCACGAGCCGCTCTTGCGATGCCAGGTGACCGGCTCATCGACGTCGGGGCCCTCGACCCGCGCCCGCTCGGCGGCCTTGGCCCGCACGCGCCAGAGGTTCCAGGCCCCGGCCGCGAACAGGAACAGGCCGCCGGCCGCCAGGATGATCCAGTCCTGGACGTCGTCGCCCTTCCACTTGACCGCCTCGCCATAGCCGATCCACAGGCCGGCCGCGCACCACAGCGCCAGGGGGATCCAGGCCAGTCGCGCCCGCGTGCCGAGTTTCATGGGGTGTCCTTCATGTCGCGCGGCAGATGCGCGCGACCGGCCATCCGCGTCAAGCGTGGCCCGCCGCGCCGCCGTGCCCTATATCCATTCCATGACCGACGCGCCCCTGATCCCCGCCTCGCCGTCCGAGGACGACTATGTCCGCCAGGTGACCGAGGCTGTGCCGCCGCCGCTGCTGCCGGAGGGCGACCCCATCCGCCTGTTCGAGGACTGGCTGGCCGAGGCGGGCAAGGGCGAGCCGAACGATCCCAACGCGGTGGCCCTGTCGACCGTCGACGCCGACGGCCTGCCGGATTCGCGCATGGTGCTGCTCAAGAGCGTCGATGCCCGGGGCTTCGTCTTCTACACCAACACCCAGAGCGCCAAGGGCCAGGAACTGGCCGCCCAGCCCAAGGCGGCCTTGCTGTTCCACTGGAAGTCGCTGCGCCGCCAGGTGCGGGTGCGCGGCGCGGTCGAGCCGGTGACGCAGGCCGAGGCCGACGCCTATTTCGCCAGCCGCGCCCGCCACAGCCAGCTGGGCGCCTGGGCCAGCGACCAGTCGCGGCCGCTGCCCGACCGCCTGGCCCTGGAGCGCCGGGTCGCCGAAATGGCGCTGAAGTTCGGTCTGGGCAAGGTGCCGCGTCCGCCGCACTGGTCCGGCTACCGCGTCGTGCCCCAGATCATAGAATTCTGGCGCGATCGCCCGTTCCGCCTGCACGAGCGACTGGTCTACGAGCGCATGGGCGAGGGCTGGGAGACGAAGCGTTTGTTTCCGTAGGCGCGCGGCTCGGCGGCTCGCCAGCGCTTCAGGTCCGTTTGGCCTTGCTTCGGCCGTTCGGCGTGCGTGCCGGGACTTGCTCCACCGCGCCTGGGTCGATGCGTTTCCGGGGACGGCCGCCCAGCCTTCCGTTCGCCGCCGAGGAGGCGGCCTTGACGGCGCTCTTGGCCTTGCCGCCCTCGCGACCCAGTTGCTGGGCCATCCAGCGCTTGGTTCCGGTCAGGCCCTGAAGCAGGCCGGGAATGTAGATGCTGGCGTCCAGCAGCGGGAAATAGATCGCCGACCCGCGCCCCGAAACCTCGACCTGGGCCAACTGTTCGGGCTTGGCGCCGACCAGCTCCTGGTGCCGCCCGGGGTCGAATATGACCTCCAGCCCATTGTTCATTTCGATCCACACGCGATGGCGCTCGGGCAGGAAGGCGACATTGATGGCGCGGGGGCGGAGCGCGTTTTCCTCGGCGGTGCGCGTCGCGATAGCTTCGAATTCGGCTTCAGAAAGCGCCATGCATCTGTCTCCAGGCCCGGCACAGCATCGCCAGATGGTCGGCGACGAAGGCGATGATCGCGTTCAGCTCCGCGAGGCGATAGCCGTCGACTTCACGAACGCTGACCGGTCCGTGCCGCGCCTCGTCGGCCTCGCGACAGTTCAGCAGCAGGACCGCCTCCGCGTTCACCCCGTTCACGTGCACATGAGAAGGCGCATGATCCTGGGTATAGATCTCTATCCGCGTCCTGCCCGCCTTGTCCGGGTATCGCAGCAAGGTGGGCATGGGGTTCCTTCTAGCAGAAACCTAAGCGGTTTGGAAGTTGAACCCGTCACCTACAGGGAAGCGCCGGACGACTTGGCCCCGTACCGCGCCAGGAACGTCTCCACCGCCTCCTCGGCGATGTGCCGCAGGGGGCGGGCCGGCCGGGCCTCGTCGCCGGCCGCCAGGCCCAGCACCAGGGTGGCGTGGTCCAGCATGCCCAGCAGCTGGCCGGCGGCTCCGGCCGGACGGCCGACCGCCAGTTCGCCGGACGCGACCAGTTCCTCGATGATCTGGATCGCCGTTCCGCCCAGGGTCCTGTGGGCGCCCTGCAGGACATGGTCGGCCACGGCCTCGAAACGCCGGCGCTCGCTGGCGACCATCCGGAAGATCGCCCGGGTGGCGGGCTGCGACATGAAGGCGGCGTAGGCCAGGGCCAGGCCGGTCAGGCGCGCGCGGGCGTCGCCCTTGGCCCGCCCGCTGGCGCGCACGGGCTCGGCCATGTGCTCGACGGCGTCATGGACGACCATCTCGAACAGCTTGGCCTTGCTGGGAAAGTAGGCGTACAGCGTCGCCGTGGACACGCCCGCCATCCGGGCCACCGTCTCCATGCCGGCGGCCGAATAGCCTTCGCGCAGAAAGACGCCGCGCGCCGCGGCGAGGATCTCGGTCTTCTTGCGTTCCGACCGATTGAGGACTGCGCCGATCAGCATGTGGTGCGACTCTAGTCAAGGTTATCGCAACCATAGGCGCTCAACCAAAGCGTAAGCAAGCGGCGCGCGCGACGCGGCCTGATCTTTCCGCTATGGGACGCCCGCGCCCGGACTTCTGGCGTGGCTGACGAGGTTGGGGCGTGATCAAGGACGCGGAGACGGTTCGCGAGCAGGAAGTGGCCGCCTGGATGGGCCAGCGGGCCGATCGGGTGATCGAGACGTCCTGCGCCCGGGTGTTCCTGGTCGGCGAGGCGGCCTGGAAGGTCAAGCGCCCGGTCAATTTCGGCTTCCTGGACTACTCGACCCTGGAGCTGCGCCGCTGGTCGCTGGAGCGCGAGCTCAGCTTCAACCGCGCCGCCGCGCCCGACATCTACCGCGCCGTACGGCGCCTGACGCGGACCGACAGCGGCGGGGTCGAGATGGACGGTCCCGGCGAGATCGTCGAGTACCTGCTGGAGATGCGCCGCTTCGACGAGCAGGGCGTGCTGGCCCAGCAGCCCTGGGCCATCGACGATGCGCTTGAGGAGTCGCTGGGCCGCACCATCGCCCAGTTCCACGCCGGGGCGCCGCTGCGGCCGCAGGGCGGCGGGGTGGGGGCCCTGGGCTACACCATCGCCTCCAACGCCAACCTGCTGCGCGGCCTGGCCCCGCGGCTCGGCTCGCTGGCCGTCGAGCGGCTGATCGCCGAGACCGACCTGGCGCTGGAGCGCCTGGGTCCGCTGCTGAACGAACGGGCCGGGCAGGGCTTCGCCCGCCACTGCCACGGCGACCTGCACCTGGGCAACATCCTGGTCGAGGACGGCAAGCCGATCCTGTTCGACTGCATCGAGTTCAACGACTCGCTGTCGGACATCGACATCCAGTACGACCTGGCCTTCCTGCTGATGGACCTGGACTTCCGCCGTCGCCGCGACGCGGCCGGCCGGGTGCTGAACGCCTATCTGGACGAGGCCGCCCGCAGCTTCGGCGAGGGCCTGTGGACGGGCCTGGCCGCCCTGCCGCTGATGCTCAGCGTGCGCGCCGCCGTGCGCACCCACGTCTGGGCCTACAGCAATGACGACGAGGCGGCGCGGGCCTATCTGGCCACGGCGCTGGAGCACCTGGCTCCCAAGCCGGTCAGCCTGGTGGCCACCGGCGGGTTCTCGGGCTCGGGCAAGTCGACCTTCGCCCGGGTCTGCGCGCCTGGCCTGGGGACGGCCCCCGGGGCGGTGGTCCTGCGCACCGACGAGATCCGCAAGCGCCTGTGCGGCGTGCCCTCGCTGCAACGCCTGCCCAAGGAGGCCTACACGCCGGAAATGAGCGAGCGGGTCTATGGCGAGCTGTTCCGCGACGCGGCCCTGACCCTGGCCGCCGGCCGCTCGGTGGTGGTCGACGCGGTGTTCCTCAAGCCCGAGCAGCGGACCCGCGCCGAGGCCCTGGCGCGCGAGGCCGACGTGGCCTTCCAGGGCGTCTGGCTGGAAGCCCCGCCCGAAGTGCTGCGCGCCCGCGTCGCCGCCCGGGTCAACGACGCCTCGGACGCCGACGTGGCCGTGCTGGAAAGCCAACTGGCCCGCGACACCGGCCAGATCGCCTGGCGGCGGGTCGACACCGTCAGCGCCTTCGAGGACGAGGCCCGGGCGCTGGCGGAGACGATGGGGTAGGGGACGGCCGCTTCATCGCCGCCCGCCGAATTTCGGGCGCCGTGATCCTGAAGGTCAGCTTGCCGGCGTGAAGAGTAGGGTGAGTTTCGACCATTGCTGACACCCAGTGGGTCCGCCTCGTCGATGATCCCTATTCATTCCGGCTTGAGTGGCGAAGCTCGCCGAGGCTACTTAGATTTCCACCATGCCCTCGGTGCGACGCAAAGGTCGAGCTTCTACCACGTCCCGGACCGGCGTCTTTTGGGCGTTGCTCGGTGCCTTGCTGGTCATCATGGGCGTGGCCACACCCGGCCCCACCGCCGCCCGCCCAGCCGTCGAATATTGCGTCCCCGGCCGAACCGCGGCCGAAACTGGTGCTCCCCGAAATTTTGTATCGGCCGCACCGCAACAGGCCCGCGTCGACAACGCCAGCGGGGTTGCCGCGCCTCACGCAGCGGCGATTTCGCCTTCGGGGCACGACAGCGGCTCGGCGTTGACTGCCCGCGAGCAGATCTACGGCCCAACCGCCTCAAGCGATCCTCAAAGCCTGCCCTGCCGAGCCTACGATCCGACCGGCCCACCCAAGACCGATCTATCCCAGCCCGCCTGACCCTTCGCGGTCTTTTCGAAGCTCCCGTTCGACCTATGGCCGGACGGGCAGAGCCTGGGTGCATCCATGGTCAATTTCATAGTCGCCGTCGTCGCCATCCTGGCCACGGCGCCGTTGACGATCTGGGGCGTTCGCTGCGCCAGAAAATATCGCCGCACGGCAAGCGCCGCAGTGTCTCTGCTTCTGATGTTTGGCTTGAACATGAAAGTGGATCCACCGCCTCCGCCCCAAACCGAGACGGCGCGGCGTGAAGAGGAAGAGGCCAAGGACGACGAGCCGAAATGAAATCGACTCGCGTGTGACGGCTTCGGTCTGCGGTTCACGGCGTCGGCTCTCGGATGCCGACGCCTCTCAAACCCAGCGCGACACCCTGCGCCGGAATGAGCGGGTGTGGACCAATCCCTACGACCGCGCCGCCTCCGCGCACCGCCCTGTCTCGCCCCGAACCGCGCCGTCGATCGCCGCCAGCAGGTCCAGCGGCCGCACCGGCTTGCCCAGGTGGTCGTCGAAACCCAGGGCCAGGAAGCGCTCGCGGTCGCCGGACATGGCCGAGGCGGTCAGGGCGATCACCGGCGTCGACGGATCGCCGGCCGCGCCGGCCCGGATCGCCGCCAGGGCGGTGATGCCGTCCATCACCGGCATGTTGATGTCCATCAGCACCGCGTCGAAGGCGCCGACCTTGAGGGCCTCCAGGGCCGCCCGGCCGTCGTCGACGATGGTCAGGGCCACGCCGGCCGCCTCGAGCATGGCCCGCACCACGATCTGGTTGATGGCGTTGTCCTCGGCCACCAGCACCCGCAGGGCGTCGAGGCCCGCGCCGGCCTCGTCATCAGGTTCCGGCTCGGCCGCGACCGGCGGCGCGGCGGCCGGCGCGGCGGCCAGGGTGAACAGGAAGGCGGCGCCGGCGGCCGGCTCCAGCACCAGGTCGCCGCCCATCTGGCGGGCCAGGGCGCGCGAGATGGTCAGGCCCAGTCCGGTGCCGCCATGGCTGCGCGAGACGGCGTTGTCGGCCTGGGTGAAGCTGTCGAAGATGCGCTCATGGAAGGCCGCCGGCACCCCGACGCCGGTGTCGACCACCCGCAGGTGAAGGTCGCGCAGACCGTCGGGCCGCGCGGTCGCGGGGCCGGTCAGCTGCAGGGTGACGCCGCCGGCGCCGGTGAATTTCAGGCCGTTGGAGATCAGGTTCATCAGCACCTGGCGGATGCGCAACGGGTCGGCCAGGATCCAGGCGGGCGCCTGCGGATCGATCTCGACCTTCAGCCACAGGCCCTTCTCGGCGGCCGCGTCGCGCCAGGCGTCGCCGGCCGCCCGGAGCAGGTCGTGCAGGTTGACGGCGACCAGCTCCAGGTCGACCCGGCCGGCCTCGATCTTCGACAGGTCGAGCACGTCGTTGAGCACCTGCATCAGGGTGTCGCCGGACTTGATCATCAGCCGCACATGCTCGCGCTGGGCGGCGTCGAGCGGGGAGCGATCCAGGGCGTGGGCCATGCCCAGCAGGCCGTTCATCGGCGTGCGCAGCTCGTGGCTGGTGACGGCGACGAAGGTCGACTTGGCGCGGTTGGCGTCCTCCGCCCGCTCGCGCTCCTCGCGCAGGCCGCGGGTCAGCTCGTCCATGCGGCGGGCCGCCGCGCGATTGGTCAGCATGACGCCGATGGTGGTCAGCACCACCAGCATCAGGCTCCAGCGCGCGGTCTCGGGCCCGATGCCCGACAGGTGGAGGAAGGCCGTCGGAAACAGGATCAGGCTGGCCAGGGGTGGGGCGGCGCTGATCGCCAGCAGGATCGCCGGCTGGTGGCGGAAGTTCTGGGTGTAGATGATCTGGCCGGCCCAGACGCCGACCGCCGCCAGCTTGAAGTCGGCCTCCTGCGACAGCCACAGCACCGCGCCCAGCCCGGCCCAGGTCAGGTTGATCGGCAGGGCGGCCAGGACGAAGCCGGCGCGCAGGCTGCGCGGCGCGGAGACGCCGGGCTTGAACCGAGCGGTCACCAGCCGCGCCAGGCCCTCGCCCAGCAGCAGGAGCACCAGCCACGACAAGGCCAGGCCCAGGCTCAGGGCGTGGGCGGCCCCCGCCGTCACCAGGGCGGCCGGGATCAGGCGCGAGGGCAGCAGCCGATGGGTGTCGAGCGCCACCTCGTCCAGCCGATCGTCGGCCCACGGGGACCAGGAAGAAGCAAACCTTCGCACGTGATACGGTCCCGTTCGTCGATCGACGTTTTCTGATCCTCAGGCTAACCGATCGCCGTTCCCAGGGCTTGAACGCGCGCTGCGGCTGATCAGCGCGGTCAGACTCGTCCTAAGGTTCGCCTGGGGCGGGCGCCGCGTTGCCAGGCGGCGGCCGCCCCGCTAGCCTCGCCTGAACAACGATAACGGACCGGGAGAGCGTGGCCGATGCAGGGCTTGATGCAGCACGGGGCCTTGACGGTCGACAAGATCATCGACCACGCCGCCCAGTGGCACGGCGCGCGCGAAGTCGTCAGCCGCTCGGTCGAGGGGCCGATCGTTCGCACCACCTACGCCGCGATCCACGAGCGCGCCAAGCGGGTGTCCAACGCCCTGCTGGCCCTGGGGATCAAGCCGGGCGACCGGGTGGGCACCCTGGCCTGGAACACCGCTCGGCACATGGAGGCCTGGTACGGGATCATGGGCATCGGCGCGGTGTGCCACACCCTGAATCCCCGCCTGTTTCCCGAGCAGATCGCCTGGATCGCCAACCACGCCGGCGACCGCGTGATCTTCGTCGACCTGACCTTCATGCCGATCATCGCCGGCGTCCTGCAGCACCTGCCCAGCGTCGAGCACGTGGTGCTGTTCACCGACCGCGACCACATGCCCGCCGATTTCCGGCCGACCGGCGAGACGCCCAACTTCAAGGGCCTGCTGTGCTTCGAGGACCTGGTCGAGCAGCACCACGCCGACTGCGCCTGGGGCGGCTTCGACGAGGGCACGGCGGCCGGGCTCTGCTACACCTCGGGCACGACGGGCGACCCCAAGGGCGTGCTCTATTCGCACCGCTCCAACGTGCTGCACACCCTGATCACCCTGCAGCCGGACGTGATGGGCCTGTCGCAGAAGGACGTGATCCTGCCTGTGGTGCCGATGTTCCACGCCAACGCCTGGGGCGTGGCGTTCTCGGCCCCCGGGACCGGGGCCAAGATGGTGATGCCCGGCGCCAGGATGGACGGGGCTTCGATCTACGAACTTCTGGACAGCGAAGGCGTCACCTTCTCGGCCGCCGTGCCGACCGTCTGGCAAATGCTGCTGCAGCACCTGAAGGAGACGGGCGCGAAGCTGCCGGTGTTGCGCAAGGTGGTGATCGGCGGGGCGGCCTGTCCCGAGCACATCATCCGCGCCTTCCACGACGACTACGACGTCGAGGTGGTCCACGCCTGGGGCATGACCGAGACCTCGCCGGTGGGCACGCTGTCGGTGATGACCGACGCGCTGGAAAAGCTGCCCTACGACCAGCAGATGCCCTATCGGCTCAAGCAGGGCCGGCCGCCGCTGGGGGTGGAGCTGAAGCTGACCGACGACGCCGGCCGGCGCCTGCCGCACGACGGCAAGAGCTTCGGCAACCTGAAGATCAAGGGCCCGATCATCGCCGCCGAATACTTCCGCGGCGCGGGCGGCAGGATCCTCGACGACGAAGGCTTCTTCGACACGGGCGACGTGGCGACGATCGACGACCACGGCTTCATGCAGATCACCGACCGGGCCAAGGACGTGGTCAAGTCCGGCGGCGAGTGGATCAGCACCATCGACATCGAGAACATCGCCCTGGGCCATCCCAAGGCGGCGATGACGGCGGTGATCGGCGTGCCGCACCCCAAGTGGGACGAGCGGCCGATCCTGCTGGTCAAGCTGAAGGACGGCGAGACCGCCACCAAGCAGGAATTCCTCGACTTCCTGCACGGCAAGATCGCCAAGTGGTGGACGCCCGACGATGTCGTCTTCGTCGACGACATCCCGTTGGGCGCGACCGGCAAGATCGACAAGAAGCTGATCCGCCAGCGGATGAAGGACTACGCGCTGCCGGCCCTGGCCGTCGCGGGCGCCGCCGAGGCCATTGGGGATCCCGACCCGGAGCCCGAGCCGCCGGCCGCTATTCTGGCCGCCGCCGACGGGGCGCAGGCCGCGCGGATCTACGCGCCCGAGCCCGAGGATCCGCTGTCGGAGCCGCCGCCGCTGGCCGAGCCGCGGGTGGTCGAGGCCCTGGCCCATGCCGACGCCGAGCCCCTTTTGGAGTCTGACGACCAGGAAGCGCGGTTCCCCCTGGATCCGCTGGAGACTCCCGACGCCGCGCCGCCCCTGGGGCCGGTGCCAGAGGAGGCCTTCCACGCCGAGCCGGTGTTCGTCGCCGAACAGGCGCCGCTGGTCCTGCCCGCCGATCGCCAGGAGGACGGCGGCAAGGCCAGGGCCGAAAAGGCGGTCCCGCCCAAGGGCGGCGTCGCCTCGCGCCTGCTTGACGGGGCGGTCCTGGTCGCCCTGGCGCCGGCCGTGCTGGTGGCGGTCGCCGCACTGGGGGTGAAGCTCGGCCTGCTGCCCCAGGGGCTCGGCTACGACCGGATGACCTTGGACTGGGCCCCCAAGGCCGCCGTGCTGGGCGTCGCCACCGGCGTGGCGGGCCTGTTCGTCGCGGTGTTCGGCGGCTTCGCCCGGCACTGGAAGAAGGCCCTGGGGGCGGTGGCGATCACCGTCGTCACCCTGGCGGCCATGGTCGCGGCCAATCTCGTCGGCGGCCGCGCGCCGCCGGTCCACGACGTCGCCACCGACTGGACGACGCCGCTGACGCTGTCCGACGCCGGCCTGGCCGCCCGGGGCGCCGGCGCCCCGCCGATCGAGGCCGATCCCAGCCTGCCGATCGGGTCGCTGAGCTTCGCCGGCCGCCGCGTCGCCGACGTCAACGCCGAGACCTGCCCGGCCGCCCGGCCGCTGGTCCTGGCGCGCCAGCCCGCCGACGCCTACGACGCGGCCAAGGCGGCGGTCCAGGCCGCGGGCCTGTCGATCGTCACCGACGACCCGGCGGACGGTCGCCTGGAGGCCACGGGCCGGACCTTCTGGTTCGGACTGAAGGACGACCTGATCGTGCGGGTGCGCCCCGACGCCGCCGGCGCCCGGGTCGACCTGCGCTCGGTCGGCCGCAAGGCCGGCGGCGACCTGGGCCGTAACTGCCGCCGGGTGGGGGATCTGCTGGCGGCGGTGAAAGGGTAGGGCTGCGCACTTGCCCCCTACTGGCCTTCGGCCGGTTTCCCCCAAAGGGGGAAGAGCCTAAACGCGAAGGCTCCGCCCCCTGGGGGCGGACAGACCGCGCAGCGGTCAGGTGGGGGCAAGTGCTCAGGCCAGCCGGTAGACGCTGTCCAGCCCCGCCACGCCCTCGCACGCCACCCGGCCCTGCTTCGCCAGCAGCAGCACATGCGCCAGCACCGACATGGCGGCGGCCGGGTGCAGGCGGGGATCGACGGCGGCGTAGAGCGTGGGGACCATGGCCTTGATCGTGGTCGGCCCCGCCGCCAGGGCCGCCAGCACCTGGGCCTCGCGCGCCCGGCGATGGTCGGCATAGGCCTGGAGGAACGGGTCCACGTCGCGAACCGGCGCGCCGTGGGTGGGCCACAGGGTGTCGAACCCCTCGGCCCGCACCTTCTCCAGGCTGGCGAAATAGTCGCTCATGTCGCCGTCCGGCGGGGTGATCACCGTGGTCGACCAGCCCATGACATGATCCCCCGAGAACAGGGCGTTCTCCTCCTCCAGCGCGAAGCAGACGTGGTTGGAGGTGTGGCCCGGCGTGGTCACGGCGCGCAGGGTCCAGCCCGGTCCCTCGAAGACGTCGCCGTCGGCGATCTCGACGTCGGGCCGAAAGCCCTGGTCCTCGCCGGCCTCGAGCGCCAGCCCGGGGGCCAGGTCGCGAAGATGCGGCGCGCGACGGCCGAAGATCGTCGCCCCCGTCGCTTTCTGAAGCGGACGCGCGAGGGGAGAGTGGTCGCTGTGGTGGTGGGTGACCAGGATGTGGCTGACCGTCTCGCCCTCCAGCGCCGCCAGCAGCGCCTGGAGATGGCCGTCCAGGTCCGGGCCGGGATCGATCACCGCCACGGTCCCGCGCCCGACGATGTAGGTCCCGGTGCCGACATAGGTGAAGGGGCCGGGATTGTCGGCGATCACCCGGCGGATCGACGGCGAGACCTGGTCGCAGCGGCCGTATTCGAACTCGATCTCGCGGACGAAGGGGATCATGGCGGCCTCTCGGGCGATCGGATGCGGGGCGAGCGCCGCGCCGGCGCCGGTCTTGCGGTAAACGCTTCGTTAACCTCCCGGAGCACGGATCATGACCGCCGACGCAGCGATTTTTGTCTCAAAACGGCTCCAGCGCGCGGCCTTCGCCATCCTGTGTCTCATCGCGGCCCAGTTCGTGCTGGCCAGCTGCGAGCCCGAACCGTCGCCGATGGCGGCCCGGATCGCGCTGAGCCACCGCTACTAGCGACCCGGCGCCCGAATTCGGTCCTAGACGCCCAGCACCCCCGACAGGTCGTAGCCGGCCTCCGCGCCCTGGCGCACCAGGGTGGCGCGGTCGGCCGCGCCCGACGCGGCCTGGCCCAGGGACCAGGTGACGATCGAGCGCGTCCCCGAGCGGCAGAAGGCCAGGACCGGCCCCTCGGCGCCCTCGACCGCGCGCCGCACGGCCTCGACCTGGTCAAGGGTCGGCCCGCCCCGCACCGGAACATGCAGGTAGTCCAGGCCCGCGGCCCGGGCCGCCGCCTCGACCTGGGCGCTGGACGGCTGGCCCGGCTCCTCGTCGTCGGGGCGGTTATTGATCACCAGCACGAAGCCCTCGCCGGCGGCGCGGTCCAGGTCGTCGAGTCCGATCTGGGGGCTGACCGAAAGTGAGTCGGTTACACGTCGGAACGCTGTCATGGGCTTGATCGCTCGCGGAAAGGTGTCGGGGCGCCGCCGAGGCGGAAGGCCTTCATCATCCCGGCACTTGGGCGCCCACGCAACGGTCGGTCCCGGCCAAATGTGTCGGAAATTTGAGCGATACATGGGGAAAATCTCCCGGTAATCGTCAGTGTTCGACATTTGGTACCGATACCGACGCGGTTTCGAGGGGTATTTTCTCGAATGTCAACGGGATGAGGGGCGTTTTGACCGGCAAAATCGGCCGTGTCCATCAGCGACGTCCGTTGGACCGGCTCGGGTGGAATTTGCCTTACAGCCCAAGAGGATACGGCAGGAGAGGGCCGGGTTACCAACCGGTTTGGGGAAAATCTGAGCGGTGTTCGTCGGAAATGAGGCGATCGTGTTGCGATAATGCGACAGCCTGGGGCGATGTTATTACGGATCGGTAATCGGAATTGACCGGCGCGCGGCGCGCCTCCTAACGTCGGCGCAACCGGGGAAATGTTTTCCGGGACACCTAAGTTCTCGTGGTGGAGTTGGGGCGAAAATCCAGACAGACCGAACGTAACGCCCCCGAAAGGGGCGCGTGCGGGCGGTTGGGATGCTTCACCACGCAAGAGGGGATACGATGAAGATGATTTCCACCAAGGGTGGCGCGCGCGCGCGTCTCTTGACGTCGACGCTGCTGGCCGGCCTGGCCACCGTCGCCGCGCCGCTGGCCGTCACCGCGGTCGCCACGGCGATCCCGACCCTGGCCAGCGCCCAGGACTACAGCTCCGGCTCGCTGATCGGCACCGTCAAGGATTCGGCCGGCGTCACCGTTCCGGACGCGACGGTCACCGTGAAGTCGCTGGACCAAGGGTTCACCCGCACCGTCACCACCGACGGCTCGGGCCAGTTCCGCGTTCCCCTGATCCCGATCGGCGGCTATTCGGTCGCGATCGCCAAGGAAGGCTACCAGCCGACCAGCGACGGCAACGTCCGCGTCGCCCTGGGTGGTTCGACCGCCTATTCGTTCACGCTGACGGAAGTCGGCGGCTCGGTCAGCGAAGTGGTCGTCACGGCCACCGCCAACCCGCAACTGGACTTCGCCGCGACGACCAAGGGTCTGACCGTCGACATGGAGACCCTGACCAAGCAGGCGCCGATCGGCCGCTCGCTGACCGCGGTCGTCCAACTGGCTCCGGGCGTCGTCACCGGCTCGGCCGCGCGCGTGGGCACCGCCCCGAGCTCCGCGAACTTCGGCGGCCAACCGTCGGTCGGCGGCGGTTCGGTCGCTGAAAACGCCTTCTACATCAACGGCCTGAACATCACCAACTTCGACAACTACATCGGCGCCGCTGAAGTGCCGTTCGACTTCTACAAGTCGATCGAAGTCAAGACCGGCGGCTACCCCGCCGAGTTCGGCCGCGCCACGGGCGGCGTCATCAACGCCGTCACCAAGTCGGGCTCGAACGACTTCAAGGTCGCTGTGCACGGCAACTTCGAATTCGACGGCCTGCGCGAAGATTCGCCGGACAGCTACATCGTCGCCAACCACCGCAGCGCCCAGTCGAGCAAGAGCGGCACGTTCGAAGTCAGCGGCCCGATCATCAAGGACCACCTGTTCTTCTACGTCCTGAACCAGCAGCGCGACAACTCGCAGTCGACCGCCTTCAAGACCACCGGCCAGTACACCGTCGACAAGTCGAACGATCCGTTCTGGGGCGCCAAGATCGACGGCTACATCACCGACCGCCAGCGCGTCGAACTGACCTACTTCGACACCCAGAAGACCATCGACCGCTCCGCCTATCTGTACAACGGCACGACCGACGTCATCGGCGCCCAGCTGCCGTCGACGGTGTACCGCCAGGGCGGCGTCAACTACGTGGCGCGCTACACCGGCACGTTCACCGACTGGTTCACCCTGTCGGCCGCCTATGGCAAGAACCGTGACTCCAACAGCGTGCTGCCGACCAACACGGTCGATCCGCTGGTGCAGGAAGACTATACGAGCGGCGCCCTCAACGTCCTCAGCAACCAGAAGCAAGGCGCCATCGAAAGCCGCAAGACGCTGCGCGAATTCTACCGCATCGACGGCGACCTCTACTTCAACCTGCTGGGCGACCACCACATCCGTGGCGGCTTCGACCACGAAAAGACCACGCTGAACCACGCCAACATCGACACCGGCCCCGGCGCCACCGGCATCGCCTACATCTACCACCAAGGTGGTCCGGGCGACGCTCTGGAAGTGCCTACCGGCGTGAACTACGTGGAAATCTCGACGAACCGCTTCGGCGGCGCGCCCGTCCACGGCATCAACGAAGCCTGGTACGTCCAGGACGCCTGGGACATCACGCCGAACCTGAGCCTGCAACTGGGCATCCGCAACGACAAGTTCACCCTGGACAACCTCCTGGGCGAAACGGTCCTGAACCTGAAGAACAACTGGGGCCCCCGCGTCGGCCTGACCTGGGATCCGGTCGGCGAAGGCAAGGACAAGGTCTCGGCCTCGTTCGGCCGCTACTACATCCCGCCGGCCTCGAACCTCAGCTATCGCGGCGCCGATCTGGGCTACAGCACCTTCTTCTACGCGCCGGGCTACACGGTCGGTTCGGGTGACACCGCGGCCAACTTCACCCGTGGCGGCAACGCGGCTCCGACCGCGCTGGGCACCCAGATCACGATGACGACCAACCCGACGGTTGATCCGGGCTTCCTGGTCCGCTGCCCGAACTCGGTCGTCGCGGGCACTCCGAACGTCGCCGGCTGTAACGTGCCGTTCGGCCTCGGCGTCGCCGAGCCGGCCTATTCCAAGGCTCAGCAAGGCATCAAGGCTTCGCAGGAAGATGAGTACACTGTCGGCTACGAGCGTCAGTTCAACGACCTGTGGAAGGGCGGCGTCAACCTGACCTATCGCAAGCTGAACCGGGTCTCGGAAGACACCACGCTCGACCCGTTCGTCATCAAGTGGTGCGCCTCGCACGTGACGGGGGCGACGCTGGACGCCTGTAACACGATCTGGGGCGCCAACTCCTGGCAGTACATCGTCTTCAACCCGGGCACGGACCTGACAATCAATCTGCGTCAGCCTGATCCGCTGGTCTTCGACGCCGCGACGGTCGCCGCGGCCGCCGCCCTGCCCAAGCAACTGACCTTCACGAAGGCCGACCTGGGCATGCCGGCCCCGAAGCGCGAATATATCGCGCTGGAATTCACCTTCGAGCGTGCGTTCGACGGCAAGTGGGGCCTGAAGGGGTCGTACACCCTGTCGGAAAGCAAGGGTAACTACGAAGGCACCGTCCTGTCGGACAACGCCCAGGCCGACGCTGGTTCGACCGTGCTGTACGACTTCGTCGGTCTGACCGACTATCAGTACGGCCTGCTGCCGAACCACCACGCCCACCAGTTCAAGGTGTTCGGCTCCTACGCCGTGACCGACAACCTGATGTTCGGCGTGAACGCTCGCGTGATCTCGCCGAAGCACCAGGGCTGCTTTGGTTTGCACCCGACCGACGGTCCGTCGCAGAACTACGCGGCTGCCTCGCGCTGGTGCAAGACGTTCAACTCCAACGGCAGCGTCGCGGTCGGCAGCCACCCGGTTCCGCGCGGTTCGGCCATGGACACCGATTGGGAAACCTCGCTGGATCTGTCCGTCCGTTACACCGTGCCGGACAGCCTGATCCCGATGGGCGGCAACCTGGTGCTGCGCGCCGACCTGTTCAACGTCTTCAACTCGGACGCGGTCACCTCGCGCGAAGAGCGGGGCGAGAGCAATGCCGGCGGTCGTCGCGCCCAGTACGGCTTCCCGATCGCCTATCAACAGCCGCGCTACGCGCGCCTGGGCTTCGACCTGGAGTTCTAGCTCCGGTTCGAACGCGAAACCTGCGAATGGCGGCGGGCTCCTCGGAGCCCGCCGTTTTTCTTTGGGGGGCGTGCAAACGTTGGGAGGCGGTTGGAGCGGACGCCAGCTGCGCCTCCACGCCAGCAGGGCTCCATGCTCGGCGAATAGCGAACAAGATTCCGCGATTTCAAGGTCTTGAACTTTCTCGACCCTTCTTGATCCTCACCCCTCCGGACCACCCGCATACTGCTTGCACCTGAAGGCATGGGGAGGGCGCACGTACGGCGACCGATGCGGCTTTCGGGGGTGGTCGAGCGGGACGTGTCCGTCGGCCGGTTGCGCGGGGCCCGGCGGGCCGGCGCGGAAGGCGGGAGGATCCGGACGGACCTTCGGCTTTCCGGTCGGACGGCGGGACCATCCCCGCGGAGCCGAAAGACGGTCGCCACAGGCGCGGGCTGAAATCGCCCGCGCGGTCCGGAGAGCGCCAACTCTCCGCCCGTCGGGGGCCTCCATCGGAGCGGGTTAAAAATCCGCGACCCGAAGGCTTCCGGATAACGGCCGCGCGAAGCGCCTGCTCTTCGTCGAAACGGTACACACATCAAAGCTACTCCGGGCGAGGCCCGGGCGCTTCGCACCCTTCCCACCAACTCGGCCGCGAAAGGCCGAGGTCGCCGCCTCATGGCTGGGGACAGGCGCATGCGCCTGTCCCCGTCCGCGTCCAAGATCCTCCCCGTGGGAGAGGTGTCGGCGAAGCCAACGGAGAGGGAGTGATCGGCCGATGACCAGATCCTGGACCTACAATCCCGAAACTCCCCCCACCGATCGCTGCGCGATCGCCTCCCCCACAGGGGGAGGACCTTGGTCCCCGAGCGGGCAAGGCGCCAAGAAAAAAGGCCGCCCGGTCGCCCGGACGGCCCTTGGTCTTGCCTGGGAAGCCGAAGCCTACCGCACCGGCGTATCCGCCAGCACCGAGGCCCCGCTGGGCGTCGAGCGCAGGCGGGCCTTGGCCATCTCGTCCAGGATCGACTGCGAGCGCGGGTCGCCCAGCAGCCAGGCCGAGGCGGCCAGGGTGCGCACCGACGTCTCGCTGACGCCCAGCACCTTCTCCAGCGCCTCGAACGGCGAGTTGGAGCCGCCGATCTTCTTGAGCTTCACCTCGCCCTTGATCCCGGCCAGGCTCTTGGCCTTGTCGACGGCCTCGTAGAAGCCGCCCAGCTCGTCGACCAGGCCCAGCTGCTTGGCCTGGACGCCGGTCCACACCCGGCCCTTGGCGATCTCGCGCACCCGCTCCTCGGGCAGCTTGCGGCCCTCGGCGACGCGGTGGACGAAGCCGGCATAGATGCGGTCCATCCAGCCGGCGAACCGGGCCCGCTGGTCGGGGGTGAAGCCCTGGCCCGTGCCGAACGCGCCGGCATAGTCGCCGCCGACATGGACCTGCTTCACGTCGACGCCGAACCGCGCCAGGGCGTCGCCCAGGGCGAACTTGCCGCCGAACACGCCGATCGAGCCGGTCAGGGTGGTGGGCTCGGCGACGATCGCCGAGGCCCCCGAGCTGATCCAGTAGCCGCCGGACGCCGCATAGGTGCCCATGCTGACCACGATCGGCTTATTGGCCTTCTTGGCCGCCTTCACGGCCGCCAGGATCTGTTCGGACGCGGTGTCCGAGCCGCCGGGCGAGGAGACCCGGAAGACGATCGCCTTGACGTCCTTGTCGTCGATGGCGTCGTACAGGGCCTTGGCGACCTGGTCGGAATAGATCGTGCTGTCGCCGCCGAACGGCGAGCCGCCTTCGCCGCTGCCGGTCATGATCGCGCCCTCGGCCGAGACGACGGCGATGGTCGGGCCGGTCTTGGCCGGAGCCTTCTTGGCGCGGGCGGCGTAGTCGTCGAAGTCCAGCAGCTTGGCGCCTTTGCCGGCCCGCGACAGCATGGCGTCCTGGGCGTCCTTGACCTGGCCGACCCGGTCGATCAGGCCCTTGGCCTTGGCCTCCTCGGCGCTGTAGGGACCGGCCTCGATGGTCTTGACCAGGGCGGCCGGGTCGATCTTGCGGTCCTGGGCGGCCGTGGTCAGGGCCGTGGCGTAGACCGAGCCCATCCACGACAGCGTCGATTCGCGGTGGGCCGGGGTGTAGTCGCTATAGAGGTAGGGATTGACCGCGTTCTTGTACTCGTAGCGCTGCTCGTAGTCGGCCTTGACGCCGTACTTGTCGAAGAAGCGCTTGAAGAACATCTCCTCGCTGGCCGCGCCGACGGCCTGCAGCGAGCTGTCGGGCTGCATCCAGAACTCGCTGGCCGCCGAGCCGAGCATGTAGGTCGAGGTCACCAGGCCCGAGGGGTAGAGCCCCTGGCTGTGGGCGAAGATCGGCTTCTTGCCGACCGCGCGGAAGTGCTTGAAGGCCAGGCGCAGCTCGTCCGCCGAGGCCGGGGCCATGCCGCCTTCGGGCAGGCGCACCAGCACCGCCTCGACCTTGTCGTCGGTTTCGGCCCGGCGCAGCGTCTCGATGATCGACATCACCGACTGGCCGCCGCCGCCGCCCAGGGCCGCGAACGGGTTCCGCGGCTCCTGGTCGGACAGGCCGCCGCGCAGGTCCAGCTGCAGCACGGTATGGGTCGGGATCGGGGCGGGACGGGCGGCGCTGGCCGCCATGACGATCAGAAGGAAGGGGACGCCGACCAGGAACAACACCAAGCCGACGAAAACGCCGGCCACGGTCATGAGAAACTGCTTCATCGGACGTCCTGCTGCCTCGTGTCGCGCAAGCTAGTAGCGTCCTTCGCGTCGCGGTCAAATGAACAGCGCGCAACCTGGCTTCCGGCGCCGAGAAGTTGGCGAGCGGCCGCGGCGCGAGGCCCCGGGGCGGGGGCGACGCCACGCGATCGTACCTTGGGAAATTTCGGGAAAGAAATGGTCGGAGTGGCAGGATTTGAACCTGCGACCCCTGCGTCCCGAACGCAGTGCTCTACCAGACTGAGCCACACTCCGACTTGGAGGGCGGCTTATAGACAGGGCTCGCCGGTCTCGCAAGCGGCAAAAATCGCTCCACAAAAAGAAAAACGGCGAAAAAAAAGAAGTTCACAGCAGCGTTGCATCCGTCCGACTCCTGCGCTATCTCCACCGCCTCGCCGGGCCCAGACGGGTCTCGCCGTTCCTGCTGGGGAATGGTGTAATGGTAACACTGCGGTTTTTGGTACCGTCATTCTAGGTTCGAGTCCTAGTTCCCCAGCCAGTTCTTCTTTCCAGATCGACGTCCACCCCGGCGGCCCCACGGCGGGGCGGGCCGGCGAAACGACGCTGCGTCGCAGTTTTCCACAGGAAATGGTCCAGGCGTCCCACGGCCGGCGTTCTCGCCGCGGGCGAGCGCCTGTCGCGCTCGGCGCGCGGGTTCTGGTTTGAAGTTCTTCCAGCGCCTCAAGCCTGGCCTGGGCTTCAAAGGCCAAGGCGGCGTCTGTCCTGATCCGTCCCGCTTCAAATCGCTCCGGCGTAGGCAAGTCTTTGTGTTTTCAAGGACAAGGCGCAGCTTTGACAAGCTTCGGCTTCGAAAAGCGCTGATCTTCGGCTCATCTGGCGACGCTCGAATCATTGCGACGCTGAAACTTTTGTCCCAGCAACGTCGGCCTGACAGCGCTTGTCCGGAACGGAAAAAACAGCTGCCAAGCGCTTCCCATGGTTTAGAATCGCGCCAGGTTTCTCGTTGCTGTTCTCAAGATTCGCTTACCTTAAGGGGGCGGCAAGCACGATTACGCGGATTGAGTACTTGTATTTCGACGGGGCGGGTGTATTTCCAAGTCAAAGAACCACCGGAGAGACACTCGTGGAAGACAAAGCTACCCTGATCGAGCTCACCGCCGAGATCGTTGCCAATTACGTGGCCAATAACAGCACGTCGGTCTCCGATCTGCCGGCCCTGATCCGGGCGACTCACGATGCTCTGGCCGGTATTGGCTCTCCGGAAGCGGCTCCGGTTGAGACCGTTACGAAGGCTACGCCGGCTCAAATCCGTCGCAGCATTACGCCGGACGCCCTGATCAGCTTCGAAGACGGCAAGCCTTACAAGACGCTGAAGCGTCACCTTACGACGCATGGCATGACCGTCGCCGAATACAAGGCCAAGTGGGGCCTGCCGAACGACTATCCCACCACCGCTCCGGCCTATAGCGAAGCCCGCTCGGCCATGGCCAAGGCCCTGGGCCTGGGCCAAGGCGGCCGCAAGGCCAAGGCCCCGCGCGGCCGCAAGGGCTGATCCGTTCTCATAAGATCGGTATCGAGCAAGACCCCCGCCGGCGACGGCGGGGGTTTTTGTTTGTCGCGCCAAGAGCCGCGGGTTAACGGGCGCCCGGTCCCCAAGCCGCCAGCACGACGTCGCCGCCGCCCACCACCGAGATGGCGTCGACCCGGGCGGTGGCGAAGCATTGGCGCGCCTTGACCAGCGTGTAGACGGTATCGTCGATGTGGGTGTCGGGCGCCGCAAGGCGTCCATCGTATTCGCCGCAGAACACCTCGGGCCGCTGGCCCAGGGCCGTCAGCTGGCCGTTCAGAACCAGCTTCATGCCGCGCACGAGCCGGTGATAGGCCTGCTGGTTCATCTTGACCTTGTAGGCCATGAACGGCTGGAAGCGGGGCGGCAGCGCCGTTTCCCCGTCGGCATAGGGAATGGCCAGGCCGTAATTGGTGACGATGCTCTGGACGCCGACCTCCTGGCGCTTGAGCGTGCCTTTCGAGATTTCGACCGTCGTCGGGCCGCGAAGTTCGCTTCCGTCGAAAAAGGCGGTCTGAAGGCTGGGCAGGTTCGGCAGCCCCTGTTGCTTGAAGCCGCTGTAGTTCTCGGCGCTGATCTGGCCCAGGCCGATCATCACCGTCAGTTCGCCGCGCGAATAGTCGTAACGCCAGCGGGCGGGGCTCTGCAGCACCTTCATCGTCCGCTTGCGCTCATCGACGAAGGGAATGGCGATCTGGAAGCGGCGGCCGGCCAGCGACTCGGCGGCGGGCGCTTCGCGGGCCGTTTCCATGGCGTTGCGCAGCCCGGCCGTGTCCAGCATGTCGCCGGAACTCGTCGCCAACAGACTCGCCGCCAAAAGACCGCCGATCATCGCCGAGTTCTCCCGTTCGTCGACGCTAGGAGAACCCTGAGTTGATTCACGGTCAAGGCCTCAGCCGATCCCGCGTGAGGAGGCACGGTCCGGCGGAGCGCCGTCGGGCTCAGACCCCGCTGAGCGCCAGGCCCGGCGCGTCGGGGTCGCGCGAACCGCCGCCGTTCAGCGGCCGCTGCATCCAGACCAGGTCCACCCAGCGGCCGAACTTGTAGCCCATGGCGGGGAACACGCCCTTCTGCTCGAAGTCCAGGGCGGCGTGCAGGCCGATCGAGGCGGCGTTGCCGCTGTCGCCGATCACCGCGCAGATCTGGCGCAGGCCCAGGGCCTCGCAGGCGGCGATCAGGGCGGACAGCAGGGCCTTGCCCACGCCCTTGCCGACGGCGTCCGGGCCGACATAGACGCTGTCCTCGACGGTGTAGCGATAGGCCGCGCGCAGCCGGAACGGCCCGGCATAGGCGTAACCCAGCACCACGCCGTCCTGCTCGGCCACCAGATAGGGCAGGCCCTTGGCCAGGAAGGCCGCGCGCCGGCGACCCATCTCGGCCTCGTCCGGCGGGACCTCCTCGAAGGTGCCCAGACCGTTCAGCACGTTCCAGCCGTAGATGGCGGTGATGGCGGCCAGGTCGGCGTCGGTGGAGGGGCGGATGACGACGGCCATCTAGATCCTCCCCCTTTGGGGGAGGTGTCGCGGAGCGACGGAGGGGGGCGTGGTCGGCAGGCGGCCACAACCCGGATCGACGATCCGACAACTCCCCCCACCGGCCTTCGGCCGCCTCCCCCACAGGGGGAGGGTCTCGTTGATCGATGTCCTCACGCCTTGCTCCATCCCTTGTCGACCGCCCACACGGCGAAGGCGTAGTCCAGGGCGATCTCCTTGAGGAAGTCGAACCGGCCCGACGCGCCGCCGTGGCCGGCGTCCATGTTGATCTTGAGCAGGATCGGGGCGCCGCTGGTCGTGTTCTCGCGCAGCTTGGCCGTCCACTTCTCCGGTTCCCAATAGGTAACGCGCGGGTCCGACAGGCCGCCGGTGGCCAGCACGGCCGGATAGGCCTTGGCCGCCACGTTGTCGTAGGGCGAATAGCTGGCGATGTAGTCGTAGGCCTCCTTGTCCTCCAGCGGATTGCCCCATTCCGGCCATTCGGGCGGGGTCAGGGGCAGGGAGGTGTCGCTCATGGTGTTGAGGACGTCGACGAACGGCACCGCCCCGATGATCCCGGCCCACAGGTCCGGTCGCAGGTTGGTGACCGCCCCCATCAGCATGCCGCCGGCCGAGCCGCCATAGGCCACGGTGCGCCCCTTGGCCCCGTAGCCGGCCGCGTGCAGGTGCTCGGCGCAGGCGATGAAGTCGGTGAAGGTGTTCGTTTTCTTGAACTTCCGCCCGTCCAGGAACCAGCCGTAGCCCTTTTCAGACCCGCCGCGGATGTGGGCGGTGGCCCAGATCCAGCCGCGATCCACCAGGCTGAGGTTGCGGATCGAGAACGACGGATCCATCGACATGCCGTAGCTGCCATAGCCGTAAAGCAGCAGCGGCGCCTGGCCGTCCAGGGCCACGCCCTTCTTCATCAGCACGGTGATCGGGACCTCGGCGCCGTCGGGGGCCTTGGCGTAGAGCCGCCGCGTGACATAGGCCGCCGGATCGTGACCGGACGGGATCTCCTGGGTCTTGCGCAGGGTCTTCTCGCCCGTGGCCATGTCGTAGTCGAACCACTGCCGGGGCGTGGTCGGCGACTGGTAGACGTAGCGCATCACCGGCGTGTCGAACTCGTAGCCGCCCTCGAGGTTCAGGACATAGGCCTCCTCGTCGATGACGATCGGCTTCTCGGCTTTGGTGGCCCGATCGGTGATGACGATGCGGGTGTTGGCGTTGACCCGCTCCACCCGCAGCAGATGGTTCTTGTAGGCCGACAGACCGGTGATGAAGTGCCCCGGCCGGTGCGGGACGAAGTCCTTCCAGTGGGCGCGGCCCGGCGTGGCGACCGGCGCCTCGACCAGCTTGAAGTCGATGGCGTCGTCGGCGTTGGTCAGGATGACGAACCGGCCGTCCCAGTGCTCGACCGAATAGCGCAGGCCCACGGTGCGCGGCTCGACCACCTTCGGCGCGGCCGTCGGGTCGGCGGCCGGGATCAGCAGGGTCTCGGAGGTCTCGTGGTCGCCGGCGCTGATGACGATGAAGGCGTCCGACCCTGTCGTCCCCACGCTGACGAAGAAGCCGTCGTCGGGCTCGTCATAGACCAGGACATCGTCCTTCAGCCCGCCTCGGGCCGGGCGGCGATAGATCTTGTCGGAACGGCCGTTGTCGTCGCGGTGGGTCCAGAACAGCCACTGGCTGTCGGGCGACCAGGCGAAGTCGCCGGTGCTGCTCTCGACGGGCTCCTTGAGGACCTCACCGGTGGCCAGGTCCTTGACATAGATGTGGTGGACCTCCGAGCCCTGCGCGTCCTCGGCGTAGGCGAACAGCGTGTGGTCGGGGCTGTGGTCGGCGGCGCTGACCTGGCTGTAGGCCTTGCCCTTGGCCAGGACGTCGCAGTCCAGCAGCACCTCCTCGCCGTCGGTCCCGCCTCTCGGCCGGCGGCAGAAGATCGGATGCTGGCCACCGATGTTGAAGCGCGAATAGTATTCCCACGGACCGTCGGGGGCAGGGACGCTGGCGTCATCCTCCTTGATGCGGCCCTTCATCTCCTCGAACATCGCCGCCTGCAGGCCCTCGGTCGGGGCCAGCATGGCCTTCACATAGGCGTTCTCGGCGGTCAGGTGTTCCTTGACGTCAGCCTTGATCAGGGTTGGGTCTCGCAAAACCTTCTGCCAGTTGTCGTCCTTCATCCAGGCGTAGTCGTCGACCCGGACGCGGCCCAGCTGCTCAATGCGCTTGGGGATCTTGCGGGCGACGGGCGGAACGGCGGGCGACGGGGTCATGCGGGTCTCGGAAACGGCGGCCTTGGGCTTGAAGGCCGACACCGACGTAATGACCGCCGCCGCGCTCGTCATCATTTTGCGCCGGTTCATGATCAGATTTTCCCCCGTGATGCGTCAGAACGCCAACTTGTGCGCCCTGACGACGCTGGTCAAACTGGCCCTCGCGTAGGGTGAATCGGGGGCTTGAGAGCTTAGATGGCTTGGGACCTGTCGGTCGATCTGATCCAGGCTACCGTGCAGCTCGAGCAGCCGCTCGGCGACGGATCGCGAACCGTCGGCACCGGCTTCCTGATCGAAAACCCCACGCCCGACGGCCGGCCGCGCACCATCCTGGTCACAGCCGCTCACGTCTTCGACAAGATGCCCTCGGCCTCGGCCAAGATCGGCTATCGCATCCAGAGCGCCGACGGCGTCTGGCGCTATGATCCCCACACCCTGAAGATCCGCGACGGCGACCATCCGCTGTGGGTCAAGCACCCCACCCGCGACGTCGCCGCCATCGAGGTCGAGGCCCCACCGGAATTCGCCAAGGCGGCGATCCCCCTGGCCTGGCTGGCCCAGGACGACACCTTCAACAAGTACAGCCTGGGCCCGGGCGACGAGATGATGGCCCTGGGCTTCCCGCGCGGCCTGTCCGCCAATCCGGCCGGCTTCCCGATCCTGCGGTCCGGGCGGGTGGCGTCGTACCCGCTGGCCCCGGCCAGCGTGTTCCCGACTTTCCTGATGGACTTCTCGGTGTTCCCCGGCAATTCCGGCGGGCCGGTGTTCATGGCCCAGGGCGCGCGGCGCCGACCGGGCTCGACCGAGAGCCAGGAGGTGCAGTTCGTGGCCGGCATGCTGACCCAGCAGGTCGAACTGTCGGGCGAGCGCCTGGAGATCGGCATCGTCACCCACGCCAAATATATCCGCGAGACGGTGGCCATGCTGGACAAGCTGGCGGGGCCGCCGCTGATCCAGGCCAGTCCCGCCAAGCCGGTCGTGCCCTCGACCCAGGCGGCGACCCAGGCCGCCGCGGCGGTGTCGGCCACCGCGATCGCCGTCGCACGGTAGGATAGCCGACACAGGAACCTCGCTCCGGGCCTCCCGTTTGTACGGGGAGTTCAAGTCCAGCAGGAGCGAGCCATGAGCACCAATCGAGTCGAAGGCGCGGTCGACAAGGGCGTCGGCGCCGTCAAGGAAGCCGCCGGCAAGGTCACCGACAACGAACGCCTGGAGGCCGAAGGCAAGGCCCAGAAGGCCAAGGGCGACCTCCAGAACAAGGTAGGCCAGGCCCAGGACAAGATCGGGAACGCGATCAAGCACTAGGCTTGACCGGCGCCGGACGAGCAAACGGCCGCGGAGCGATCCGCGGCCGTTTTCCTTGTTCCAACGGCCGGGGACAGGCGCATGCGCCTGTCCCCAATCCAGTCACCCGTAGATGATCGCGATCGTCTCGGCCACGCAGGCGGGGCGTTCCTCGCCCTCGATCTCGACGGTGCACTCGTTCTTCATCTGCAGGCCGCCGGCCTTGGGCTCGACGCTGAGCAGCTTCTGGCGCATGCGCACCTTCTTGCCGACCCGGACCATGCCGGTGAACCGCACCTTGTCGCAGCCGTAGTTGATGCCGCGCGTCACGCCGGTGACATGCAGGATGCCCGCGCCTAGCATCGGGATCAGCGACAGCGTGAGAAAGCCGTGGGCGATCGGGCCGCCGATCTCGCGGGTGGCGCGCTCGACGTCGACATGGATCCACTGGTGGTCGCCGGTCGCCTCGGCGAACTGGTTGACCCGCTCCTGGCTGATCTCGACCCAATCGGAGACCCCGATCTCCTGGCCGACCAGGCTGGCGACGTCGGCGTAGGCGACTTCCTTCATGGCGTTCCTGCTCCCAAACATTTGTTTGGATAGAGACCAGCCGCCGCGCTCGCGGTCAAGCCGCGAAGGTCTGCACCACCAGCCAGGCGTTGGCCGAGGAGATGATCCCGAACAGGCTCCAGGCCACGGTCTTGGTGACCGGGCCATTGGCGAACACGCCCATCAGCGCCCTGTCGTCGGTGAAGCGCAGCAGCGGGAAGATCGCGAACGGCAGCTGGGCGCTCAGCACCACCTGGGTCAGGACCAGCAGCTTGCCCACCGAATGCTCACCCATCGTCAGCACGCCGATCAAAGCCGGGACGATGGCCAGGCCCCGGGTGATCAGCCGCCGCTGCCAGCAGGGGATCGACAGGTTCAGGAAGCCTTCCAGGATCACCTGGCCGGCGATGGTGCCGGTGAAGGTCGAGCTCTGGCCCGAGGCGAACAGGGCGATCCCGAACAGCAGGCCGGCCACGGCCGCGCCGGTCAGGGGCTCGAGCAGCCGATGCGCCTCCTCGATGCCCGCCACCTCGGTCAGTCCAGTCCGGTGGAACGCCGAGGCCGCCAGGATCAGGATGGCGGCGTTGATGAACAAGGCGACGGCCAGCGAGGCCACGGTGTCCAGCGTCGCCAGCCGCAGGGCCGAGCGCTTGCCTGGCTCGTCGGGAGGGACCAGCCGGGTCTGGACGATCGACGAGTGCAGATAGAGGTTATGCGGCATGATCGTCGCCCCGACGATGCCGATGGCCAGGTACAGGGCGTTACCTTGCTTCAGGGCGTCCAGCGACGGGACCAGGCCGCGCGCCACCGCGCCGGCGTCGGGCTTGACCAGGATCAGCTGGACCAGGAAGCAGATCCCGATCGTGCCGACCAGGCCCAGGATGATCGCCTCCAGTTGCCGGAAGCCCTTGCCCTTCAGGCCCAGCACGATGACCGTGTCCAGCGCGGTCAGCAGGACTCCAGCCCACAGGGGAACGCCCAGCAGCAGCTTGAAGGCCAGGGCGCTGCCCAGCACCTCGGCGATGTCGCAGGCGATGATGGCGATCTCGGCCAGCAGCCACTGGACCTTGACCGTGGGCGAGCCGTAGCGGTCGCGCGACATCTGAGCCAGGTCTCGGCCGGTGACCAGCCCCAGGCGCAGGCTCAGGGTCTGCAGCACGATGGCCGCCAGGCCGGACAGCACCACCACGAACAGCAGGGCCGTCCCGTAGCGCGACCCGGCCTCGATGTCGGTCGCCCAGTTGCCGGGGTCCATGTAGCCGACGCTGACCAGCAGGCCGGGGCCGGCGAAGCGCAGCGCCCGCTTCCAGGGCGACAGGCCGTCGGGCACGGCGACGGCGCCGCGCACCTCGGCGGGACAGAAAGGGGCGGTGGCGGTCCTGGGGAGGAACGAGGGCAGGGAGACCATGCGCCAAGCGTTAGCGTGGATTCGCGCGGCGTATAGACGGAAAGGTCTTTCCCCATGAGGAGCGCCCTGGTCATACGATCCGGCGCTCGCCCCGGCCTCACCGGGCGCTCGGCGACGGAAGCCTCAGGCGGCCGCCTCGGCCCGGGCGGCTTGGCGGATCATGTCGGAGGCCTTCTCGGCGATCATGATGGTCGGGGCGTTGGTGTTGCCAGAGACCAGACGCGGCATGATCGAGGCGTCGACCACCCGCAGGCCCGAGAGACCCCGCACCCGCAGCTGGCTGTCGACCACGGCCGTTGGACCCTCGCCCATTTGGCAGGTCCCGACCGGGTGGTAGATGGTCGAGCCGGTGGCGCGGGCGTAGCCCAGCAGGGCGGCGTCGCTGTCGATGTCCGGGCCGGGGTTCATCTCGTGGTCGATCAGCGGGGCGATGGCGGGTTGGGCGGCGATCCTGCGAGCCCAGCGCAGGCCGGCCACCGCGACCTCCTGGTCCAGCGGATCGGACAGGTAGTTGGCGACGATGGCCGGATGGGCCGCCGGGTCGGCCGACTTTATGCGGATGTGGCCCCGGCTCTCGGGACGCAGCTGGCAGGGGGCGATGGTCAGGCCCGGCGCGCCTTCCAGCTCCATCTTCTGTTCGTTGAACAGCTTCTCCAGGTCCATGGTCGCCGGCAGGATGTGGAACTGGATGTCGGGGCTGGCCAGATCCGGCCGGGACTTGCAGAACGCGGCGACGTGGGCCGCCGACAGGGTCAGCAGGCCCTTGCGCGTGAACAGGTATTTCAACGCCTCGGCGGCGAGGCGCCCGCCCTTGCTCTGCTCGTTGACCGACACAGTTCCGGCCTTCAGGCGGAAGCGCGCGCCGGTGACATAGTGGTCCTGCAGGTTCTCGCCGACCCCGGGCAGGTCCTGGACCACGGCGATTCCCTGCTCGGCGAGCAATTGGCCGGGGCCGACGCCGGACAGCTGCAGCAGTTGCGGCGAGTTGACCGCCCCGCCGGCCAGGATCACCTCGGCCCGGGCCCTGGCCGTGCGGACCACGCCGTCCTGGCTGAACGCGACCCCGACCGCGCGCTTGCCCTCGAACAACACCTTGCGGGCCAGGGCGCGGGTCTCGACCCGCAGGTTCGGCCGCCCCATGGCCGGATGCAGATAGGCCACCGCCGCCGAGCAGCGCGCGCCGTTCTTCTGGGTGACCTGGAACCAGGTCGCGCCCTCCTGCTGTTCGCCGTTGACGTCGACGATGCGCGGGATGCCCGCCTGGTGGCAGGCGTCGATCAGCAGCTGCGACACCGCGTGGCCGTCGCGCATGTCGGCGACGTTGAGCGGGCCGCCGACGGCGTGCAGGTCGCAGGCCCCGCGCTCCTGGTTCTGCGACTTGCGGAAATAGGGCAGGACGTCGTCCCAGCCCCAGCCGGCGTTACCCATCTGCCGCCAGCCGTCATAGTCGTCGCGCTGGCCGCGCACATAGAGCATGGCGTTGATCGAGGACGAGCCGCCCAGCACCTTTCCACGCGGCCAGACGTGCGACCGACCGCCCGTGCCGGGATCGGGCTCGGTCTGGTACAGCCAGTTGACCTTGGGATCCTTCAGGGTCGAGGCGTAGCCGACCGGGATGTGGATCATCAGGTTCGACAGGAACTGGGACGGGTTCCGGGTCGGCCGGTCGTCGCCGCCGGCCTCCAGCAGCAGGACCTTGTGGCGGCCGTCCTCCGACAGCCGCGCCGCCAGCACGCAGCCCGCCGAGCCGGCGCCCACCACGATGTAGTCGGCCTCGATGATCGACGTCATCGGATCCTCCCTTTCCCGTCCGCGTGTTTCCGCATGATCGGCGTTCACCCACAATGCGCGGGTCTGGCCAGGAGGCAAGGGTGTCGTCGGGGAAGGGGGCGCAACGGTTGCCGCTGGTTCATACGCGTGTTTGAGTGCGGCCAAATCAGGAGGACATCCCCATGGCCGCGCTCGGCTTCGAGACTCTGCTCTACGCCGTCGAGGACGGGATCGCGACCATCACCCTGAACCGGCCGGACAAGCTGAACGCCTTCACCGCCCGGATGATGAAAGAGCTGATCGGGGTGTTCGACCTGACCGACGCCGACGACGCCGTGCGCGTGGTGATCGTCACCGGCGCGGGGCGGGCCTTCTGCGCTGGGGCGGACCTGTCGGGCGGCGGCGCCACCTTCGACCGCACCAGTCCCCAGGCCATCGAGCGGGAAGAGGGCAAGGTCGGCGACGTCTATCGCGATGGCGGCGGCCGGGTGGTGCTGCGGATGTACGAAAGCCTCAAGCCGATCATCGCCGCCGTCAACGGCGCGGCGGTTGGGGTGGGGGTGACCATGCAGCTGCCGATGGACATCCGCCTGGCTTCGACCGACGCCAAGTTCGGCTTCGTGTTCGCCCGCCGCGGCATCACGCCCGAGGCCTGCTCGTCCTGGTTCCTGCCGCGGCTGGTGGGCATGCAGACGGCGCTGGAATGGTGCTTCACCGGCCGGGTGTTCGGCGCTCAGGAGGCCCTGGAGCGCGGCCTGGTCCGCTCGCTGCACGCGCCGCAGGACCTGCTGCCGGCCGCCCGCGCCCTGGCCCGCGAGATCGCCGACAACACCGCCCCGGTCTCGGTGGCGCTGAGCCGCCAGCTGCTGTGGCGCATGGCCGGCGCCGACCATCCGATGGAGGCCCACAAGGCCGACAGCCGGGCCATCCAGTCGCGCGGCGCGGCCGGCGACGCCAAGGAAGGCGTCAGCTCGTTCCTGGAAAAGCGCGCGCCGGCCTATCCGGACAAGGTCTCGACGGATCTCCCGGACATCTGGCCGGAGTGGGGCGAACATCCGTTCCGGTAAAAGATACCCTCTCTCATAGAGAGAGGGAGGGGCCCGCCGCCGTAGGCGGTGGGAGGGTGAGAGGTTACATCCTATCCGATCGAAGTACGGCCGGGATGCAGTCGACCCGGTAGGATTGGGCAGGGCTTGCTCATTTGGGAACGCCAAACGCGCTCGCGCACGGCTTCATAGTCTTCACGCCGTTCACGACTGGAGGTCTCGAGGTTTTTCGGCAGACGGTGAAACCTCTCACCCTCCCACCGCTACGCGGCGGGCCCCTCCCTCTCTCTAAGAGAGAGGGCGCGCGTGTTGAACGTCCGCGGCCAGTCTCGCTCGCCTCCCCCTCGCATCCCTCCACAAACGCGCTATATCCCCGCCCATGGCTGAAGCTTTCAACGACAAGACCCTGACCGGCGACAAGGCCGCCCGCTACGCCGAGGTGGCCGACGAGATCGCCTCGGTGCTGGACGGCGAGACCAACCTGACCGCCCGCATGGCGACGGTGGCCTCGATGCTGGCCAGCAGCTTTGACCACTATTTCTGGACCGGCTTCTACGTCGTCGATCCGGCCAAGGACCGCGAGCTGGTGGTCGGGCCCTACCAGGGCACCCTGGGCTGCCTGCGCATCGCCTTCGGCCGGGGCGTCTGCGGGGCGGCGGCGGCCACCGGCCAGACCCAGCTGGTCGAGGACGTCCATGCCTTTCCGGGACACATCGCCTGCGACAGCCGCTCGCGCAGCGAGATCGTCGTGCCGGTGTTCGACGCCTCGGGAACGCTGCTGGCGGTGTTCGACGTCGATTCCGACCAGCCCGCCGCCTTCGACGCGGTGGACCAGCAAGGTCTTGAGGCCATCCTGAAGGCCACCTTCGCCTGATCCCGTTTCGCCCACAGGATTCTCCTGGAAGCGTATCGCCACCGATACAAGTGGCCCGGCGGTTGCAGTCCTGATCCACATCATTCCCTAACCGGATCGGATTAGGACACATGGCGATGCTGGACGTTGAAACCCTTCACCCGCGCGAGTTGGCCGAGGCCGACCTGCGGACGTGGCGCGACATGGCGGCGGCCGACCTGGCCTTCAGCAGCCCGCTGCTGGGTCCGGACTTCGCGAACGCCGTGGGCGCCGTACGCGAGGACGCGCGCGTGGCCGTGATCCGCCGCGGGGGCGAGACCCTCGGCTTCCTGGCGCATCATCGTCGCCCCGGAGCGATGGCTCGGGCCATCGGCTCGCCGCTGTCGGACTATCATGGCCTGGTCTCGCGATCGGCCGCCGGCTTGCGCGCTCCCGAGGTGCTGCGCGCCGCCGAACTGACCGCGTTCCGCTATACCGGCCTGGTCGACCCCTTCGGGGTCTTCGGTCCGAACGAACACCGACTGGCCCACGTGATCGCCCTGGGCAACACCGACGCCGAGACCTATCTGGAGGCGGTCCGGGCGGCCAGTCCCAAGAAGATCAAGAACTGGCGTCGGCTGGACAACAAGCTCGAACGGGAGATCGGCGACATCGAACTGGTCGGCCCCGACCGCTCGCGTGAGGCCTTCGACCAGTTGATCGCCTGGAAGCGCGAGCAGTTGGAACGCACCGGCGTCCACGACTTCCTGCGCCCCGAATGGACCCGCAGCCTGCTTCTGGACCTGTTCCAAAAGCAGACCGGTCCGTTCCAGGGCCTGATGATCAACCTCTATGCCGGCGGCCAGCTGGTGGCTGGCCATTTCGGCGTGCGGCTGGACGGGGTGTTCCATCCCTGGATCGCCTCGACCAACCCGACCTATGGCGACTGGTCGCCTGGCCAGATCTTCTTCATGCGCGCCATCGCCGCCATGCCCGGCCTGAACCTGCACCGCTACGACCTCGGTCCCGGCCACGACCACTACAAGGGCGCCTACGCGCTGAGCCAGGTCGAGATCGGGGAGGGCACCGCGACCGCGGCGACCGTCGCCGGCCGCGTCGCCCATTCGCTGGACGGGGTGATGGCCCTGGCTGGTTCGCGGGGCGAGGGTCCCGTCGGGCGGCTGACCCGCCGCATGGAGGCCATCGCCAGCGTCGAGCTGACCATGGGCGGGCGGATGCGCGGCCTGGTCGACGCCTTCGCTAACCAAGCGCAAAGGCGGAGCGGGTAGGCTCGACCAAAAGCCTGGAGTTCCCATGCGCGTCACGGTCATGATCCCCACCCAACGGCGTCCCGGCGGCCTGGCCGTCGCGGCGCGCTCGGTGTTCGCCCAGGTCGGCGTCGACTTCGCCGCCCTGGAGCTGGTGGTCGTCGACAACGATCAGGCGCCGTCGGCCCAGGCCGCCGTCGAGGACCTGGCCGCCCAGGCGCCGTTTCCGATCCACTACGTGCATGAGCCGCGCCCCGGCGTGGCCAACGCCCGCAACGCCGGCATGGCCAGGGCGTCCGGCGAGCTGATCGCCTTCCTCGACGACGACGAAGAGGCCCCGGCCGGCTGGCTGGCCGCGCTGCTGGCCGCCCAGGCCCGCTACGCGGCCGACGTGGTGTTCGGTCCGGTCCGGGCCCGCGCCCCGGCCGGCGTGACCCGGCATCGCGACTATCTGGAGCGCTTCTTCTCGCGCGAAGGCCCGGCGCAAGCCGGGGTCATCGACCACTATTATGGCTGCGGCGACAGCCTGCTGCGCCGCGCGGCCTTGCCCGATCCGGTCGCGCCGTTCGCGGTCGAGCGCAACGCTATCGGCGGCGAGGACGACATGCTGTTCGGCCACATGCAGGCGAGCGGCGCGCGGTTCGCCTGGGAGCCGGCGGCCTGGGTCTGGGAGGACCCCGTGCCCGACCGCCTGAGCCTGGACTACACGATCCGCCGCGCCTTCGCCTACGGCCAGGGCCCCTCGGCCCACTGCGCTGCCGCCAGCCCGCCCGACCACCTGGGCGTCGCTCGCTGGATGGCTGTCGGCGTCGTTCAGAGCGCGCTGTTCGGCTTGGTGGCCGGCTTCAAGTGGCTGACCCGGGCCGGTGACCGCGCCGACTGGCTGGACCGCGCCGCCCGCGGCCTGGGCAAGACCCTGTGGTGGGGCCCGTTCAAGATCCAATTCTACGGAAGGACCGCGTCGTGAGCATCATCAGCGACTGGACCGACGACAAGGCCAAGGTCTTCGGCCGCGAGAACCTGGTCTTCCAGCATGGCCTGCACCAGCGGCCGATGTTCGACGACGAGGGCCTGGCGCGCTTGCTGGACCAGTATCCGCGCGACCAGCTGGGCGTGTTCACCATGGGCGAGGATCCCAAGGCCTGGACCACCTGGCGCAAGGGCGCGGCGGGGAACCTGACCGGCGACCAACTGCTGGAGGCCGCCCAGGCCGGCCGCATCTGGCTGAACCTGCGCAGGACCAACGACTTCGTGCCGGACTACGCCGCCCTCTGCGACGAGATCTTCGCCGAGAAGGAGGCCCGCGTCCCGGGGCTGAAGACCTTCAAGCGCGACCTGGGCATGCTGATCAGCAGCGCCGACGCCCAGGTCTTCTATCACCTTGACGTGCCGCTGGTGTCGCTATGGCAGGTCCGCGGCCAGAAGAAGGTCTGGGTCTATCCGGTCGCCGATCCTTATGTCGGCGAGCTGGCGCTGGAGAGGATCGTGCTCAAGGAGACCGCCGAGCAGTTCGCCTTCGACCCGGCCTGGGACGCCGGCGCCCAGGCCTATGACCTGACGCCGGGGACCATGGTCACCTGGAAGCAGAACGCCCCGCACCGGATCGAGAACGGGCCGATGCTGAACGTCTCGATCTCGATCGAATTCATGACCCCGCCGGCCCTGATGCGCGCCAACGTCATCTACGCCAACGGCGTGCTGCGCCGGCGGCTGGGCGCCAAGCCCCGCGTGCAGAGCGGCTTTGGCCCCACCGCCCTGGGCAAGCTGGCCGTGGCGCGCGGCGCCAAGGCCCTGAACCTGCAGACCCCGCACGTGCGCCACCTGCCGGTGACGTTCGGACTGGACGCCAGTCAGCCCGGGGTGTTGGTCGAGCGCCCCTGACCTACACGCTGGACGCGCGTCGCCCGGCATGGTCCGCTCCGTCAAACGGAGGGACCCCATGCGTAGGACCATGCTGCTGGCCGCCCTGGCGACCGCCATTCCCGCTCTCGCTCACGCTCAGAACGACCCGACCGTCGTCGGCGCGGCCAAGCCTTCGCCCTATGCCGGGACCGCCGAACTGACCGCTCGGATGGCCAAGACCCGCAAGACCAAGACCCCGCTCGCCGACGACATGCCCAAGGGACCAAAGGCCTATGTCGGGTCGTGGATTGTCGGCAAGGACGGGGAGGGGGCCGAGGTCTGCGCCGTCAGGTTCAACGCCGCCGGGGTGATCGGTGGGTTCCAGTTGGTCGCGCCCAAGCGCTGCAAGGATGCGGTCGCCCATTGGGACGACCTCTATGCGTGGCGCATCGGCCCCGGCGGCGAGATCGTCATGGCCGACGCCACGCGGCGGGGCGTCTATGTGTTCAAGAAGCTGGGCGACGAGGTCTGGGCGACTGAGGGCGGCGACTGGGATCGCCTGTTACTGCGACGGGCGGGGGCCGGCGCTGGCCGATAGATGGCGATCATGGCGCCTCCCGTCGCCGCGCCTGAGGGCGGGCCTGCGCGCGCTCGCCGTCGTCAAGGCCCCGCCAAAATGTCGCGGCGCTGGTATGGTTAATGAGGCGTTAGGACTCAGTCGCCATTTCTCGATCCTGCCCCCATGGGGTCTGGAGATTCGGAATGAGCGGGTTCAATCGGCTGCCTCTCGGTTGGAGGTTGATCGTCGTCCTCGGCCTGCTGGCGGCCCTGGGCCAGCTGGGCTGGGCGGCGTTCGGCGGGGCGGGCCTGGTCTCGCCCTACAGCATGGCCGGCATGGCCACCTTGGTCGCGACCCTGGCCCTCGGCCTGCTGGCCTGGAACGACGCGACCCGCCGCGCCCTGGACAGCCTGACCCGCTCGGTCGACGCTCTGGGCGCGGGGCAGTACGACCGACCCCTGGCGTCGCCCGCCACCGACGACCAGCAGGTCCAGGCGCTGGCCAAGGGCCTGGACGGCGTTCAGCGCAAGCTGGCCGGCGACCAGGCGGCCCGCGCCGCGGAGGACTCGGAACGCGCCGCCGCCGAGGCCGAACAGCGCCGCCGCCTGGCGGAGGTCGAGACCTACGCCCGCGCCCAGCTGACCGCCGTCGACGCCCTGGGGCGGGGCGTCGAGAAGCTGGCTGACGGCGACCTGATCTGGCGGATGCGCGAGGACGCTTTCCCCATCGAGGCCCGCAAGATCCCCAGCGACTTCAACGCCGCCGTCGACAACCTGCAGCAGACCCTGGCCGGGGTGCTTGGCGCGGCTCGCGGCCTCCGCGCCGGCTGCGGCGAGATCTCGGCCGCAGCCGCCGACCTGGCCCAGCGCACCGAGCGCCAGGCGGCGGGGCTGGAGCGCACCGCCGCCGCCCTCGACCAGATCACAGCCACCGTCAAGAAGAGCTCCGACAACGCTGAGAAGGCGCGGGGCGTGACCCAGAGCGCCAAGTCCAACGCCGAGAAGAGCGGCCAGGTGGTGCGCGAGGCGGTCGAGGCCATGGGCGGCATCGAGAAATCGTCGCAGTCGATCACCCAGATCATCGGGGTCATCGACGAGATCGCCTTCCAGACCAACCTGCTGGCCCTGAACGCCGGGGTGGAAGCCGCGCGCGCTGGCGACGCCGGCCGCGGCTTCGCGGTGGTGGCGCAGGAAGTGCGGGCCCTAGCCCAGCGCTCGGCCGACGCCGCCAAGGAGATCAAGGGTCTGATCCGCGCCTCCAGCGAACAGGTCGGCAAGGGCGTCAAGCTGGTCGGCGAGACCGGCCAGACCCTGGACCAGATCCTGGGGCAGGTGATCGAGATCAACGACCTGGTCGGCGAGATCGCCGCTTCGTCCAAGGAACAGGCCGGGGGCCTGGCCGAGGTCAACGCCGCCGTCAACCAGATGGGCCAGGTGATCCACCAGAACGGGACCATGGTTCAGCAGTCCGCCGCCGCCGCCGGCGCCCTGGCCGCCGAGGCCGAGGACCTGGAGCGCCGGCTGGGCGGCTACCGGGTGGGCGCCGAGATCCACGAATACCGCCCGCGCCCCGATCCGCGCCACGAGGCGGCCCCCCGCCGCGACGCCTTCCGCGAGCGCTACGTGCAGGGCGCCAACGCGCTGAAGATCGAACCGAGATCGCGTCCCGGCCAGTGGCGCTGAGGCCCCGCCAGGTGGCGGAGCCGGGCGAAGCGGCGCACAGTCCCGTTTCGGCCCGTCCGGGCGCGCTCACCAGGCGTTAAGGGGGATGCGGTCTAGGCTAGGCGAGGACGGGCTTCCGTCAGGACGACCATGAACGATTTCACCGCGCCCTTCGCCAGTCCCCAGCCCGAACCGGCCGCCACGCCGCGCTCGCGGGCGGCCCTGCTCAAGCGGCTGGCCGACGTGGTCTGCCTGCCGGCCAGCCGCATCAACGCCTTCGAGCGCGCCATGACCGCCGACCTGCTGGTCGAGATGCTGCGCGACGCGGTGGTGGGCGAGCGGGAGAAGGTGGCCCGCCGCCTGGCCAACCTGACCGAGATGCCGGGGGTGCTGGTGCGCCTGCTGCTGCGCGACGAACTGCCGGTGGCGCGGGCCCTGCTGGAGCATTCGCCCAACCTCAGCGACGCCGACCTGATCAGCTGTCTGTACAACAGCACCCAGGACCACCGCCGGCTGATCGCCCTGCGCCGGGGCGTCAGCGAGGTGGTGGCCGACGCCCTGGTCGACATGGACGAGACGGCGGTCATCGAGACCCTGCTGAAGAACGAGCTGGTGCGCTTCAGCCACCAGGGGCTGGAGAACATCGTCGCGTCGTCGCGCGACAATCCGCAGCTGATCCCGCTGCTGCTCAAGCGCGCCGAACTGCGGCCCAGCCACGCCTATGTGATGTTCTGGTGGTCCGACTCCGAGCCGCGGCGCACGATCCTGCAGCGTTTCGCCGTGTCGCGCGAGATCCTGCAGGACGCGGTCGGCGACGTCTTTCCCCTGGCGTCGGCCGAGGGCTGGCAGGACCCGCTGTCGCGCAAGGCCCTGCAGTTCATTGAACGCCGTCAGCGAAATCGCGCCGCCATAGCCAAGAGCCCCTATGACAGCCTCGAGGACGCCATCGCCGCGGCCCAGGCCGGCATGACCCGCGAGACGGCCGAGGAGATCTCGTACCTGTCGGGCCTGAAGCCGATGACCGGGGCCAAGATCTTCACCGATCCGGGCGGCGAGCCGCTGGCGATCCTGTGCAAGGCCACCGGCCTGCCGCGCGGGGCCGTGAGGGCCTTGTGGCGCAGCCTTCGCCGACCCGAGACCGACGCCGCTGGGGCGCCGACGCCGGGCCTGGAACGCGTGCTGACCGCCTTCGACACCATCGCCGTCGACAGGGCCCAGACCATGCTGCGCTACTGGAACTGGTCGCTGTCCTCGGCCATGACGCCGGCGCTGCTGAAGGCCATCCGCGAAGGCGACGAAGCGGCCGTGGACGAGTATTCAGTGCCGCAGCGCGCCGCCATGCTGGCGCTCTCCCGAGACTTCGCGCGCTGATCGGTCTTGGTCGTTGAATGTGTTCAGCGAATATTGCCCGGTCTGAACCGCTCTGAAGTCTAGATTTCTATCAACTGAGAGCTGTATTGCGTGGCGGTCTGGCCAGTCCACGGACCGTTTTGCATGGTAGATATTCGCACGTCTATGTTGCGAGTATGTAATAATATGCTATCCAAAACTGAATTGGTTCCTAGCGGGCCAGTACGAGTCGGGGGAGCGACAAGACAATGGACCAGCAGTCCGACCTTATTGAAGTCACGGCGGGCCTCGTGGCCGCCTATGTCGGCGGCAACACCATCGCGGCGGCCGACGTGCCGGCCCTGATCCGCAGTGTGCACCAGGCGCTTTCGGCGGTCGGGACCTCGGCGGACGCCGGCGAGGCCAGCCGGGAGCCTGCCGTGTCGGTCCGACGGTCCATAACGCCGGACTATCTGATCTGCCTGGAGGACGGCCGGAAGTTCAAGTCGCTGAAGCGCCATCTGCGCACCAAGTACGACCTGAGCCCCGAGCAGTACCGCGCCCGCTGGGACTTGCCCAAGGACTATCCGATGGTGGCGCCGAACTACGCCCAGGCGCGGTCCGATCTGGCCAAGCAAATGGGCCTGGGGCAGGGCGGCCGCAAACCGGCCCGCCGGGGACGCGGCGGCTGACGCCAGGCGCTCGACGGAATCCGGACCCTGGAGCAAGCCGCGCGATACAGGAATCGCGCGGCTTGCTCCGGGTTTCTGTCTTCGCATCGCTTTTGCGGAAAACCGGCGTCCACTTTTCCGCGCGACGCCCTAGCTACCCCCTCGCACCTGTCGGGCGGTGACCTGGCGGGTCAAGGGCGCGCCGGCTTCGACTTCGGCGACGCTGGCCAGGGTGGCCTCGGCGATCGCCGAGAGCGCCTCCTCGGTCAGGAAGGCCTGGTGCCCGGTGATCAGGACGTTGGGGAAGGTCAGCAGGCGCTGGAAGACGTCGTCCTGGATGATCTCGTTCGAGAGGTCCTCGAAGAACAGGTCGGCCTCCTGTTCGTAGACGTCCAGGGCGACGCTGCCGACCTGGCCGGACTTCAGGCCTTCGATCAGCGCCGCCGTGTCGATCAGCGCCCCGCGGCTGGTGTTTATGACCATCACGCCCGTCCGCGCGGCGGCCAGCCGGTCCCTGTCGATCAGGTGGCGCGTCCGCGGCGTCAGCGGGCAGTGCAGGGTGATCAGGTCGACCTCTCGCAGCAAATCGTCAACGGGCGCGTAGCGCACGCCGATCGCGACCAGGCCGGGATCCTCGACCAGGTCGCTGGCCAGCACCTGGCAGCCGAAGCCCAGCCGCAGGGCGCGGGCGACCAGGGCGCCGATGCGGCCCGTGCCGACCACCCCGACCCGCCGGCCGGAAAGATTGCGGCCGATCAGGCCGTCCAGGGCGAAGTTGTTCTCGCGAACCCGGTTCCAGGCGCGGGGGATGTTGCGGTTCAGGGCCAGGATCAGGCCGACCGTGAATTCGGCCACCGCCTCGGGCGAATAGGCCGGAACCCGCGCGACGGCGACGCCCAGGCGTTCGGCGGCGTCCAGGTCGATATTGTTGTAACCGGCGCAGCGCAGGGCCACGAGGCGGGTTCCGCCCTTGGCCAGCGCTTTCAGGGTCGCCGCGTCCACGCGATCGTTCACGAACACGCACACGGCGGCATAGCCTTCGGCCAGGGCGGCCGTGCTGGCCTCGAGCCGGGCCTCGAAATAGTCGATCTGGTGACCGAAGCCGCGATTGGCCGCATCCAGGAAGCGTCGGTCGTAGGCCTTGGTCGAGAAGACCGCCATGCGCATGGCCGCGCTCAACCGGGAACCGCCGTGGGGCAGGACGTCGGCGGCGGTCTCATCGCGCATGGCGGCGTCCCCGGTCATGCCAGCCATGATCCCGCGGGGGGCTCGGGAGCCGAAGGACGATCAGCGCGGTTTTCAGCATCGGAGACTCCGAATCCTCTGACGTCCCGCACGACCCTAGCATGCGGCGAAGGCGGGTTCAGGCTGTTCGCGTCGCCTGGGTTGCGCCTGGACGGCGTCGAGACGGTTGAAAAACACGCATGCCGGCGGGCCCGAAATCCGGTTCCCAAGGCGACTCGCGGACGGCGGAAAACGTGAGTCTGAGCGTTCATTAACCTTAACTCAAACAATCGCTTGCGCTGTTCGCGATCATTTTCGGGCGGCGCTTCGGCATCCCGATTTTGCGCCGAACGTTTCGCTTTCGGATTGACTCACCTCAACAAACTTAGCCGTAAGCCGTGATTTTCGCTGGCGGCGATTCGGCCCTTAAGACATAGTGAATCGTCGTGATTCCAACGGCTTGTTAAGGAATCTGAAGATGAACGCGCAGATGAGCGCATCGGCCACGGCGGCCCGCGCTCACCAGGAGATGTTCGCCTACTGGGCGTCCCTCCGCCGGGGGGCTAGCCTACCGGCGCGCGTCGACCTGCATCCTTCCGGCATCAAGCGCATGCTGCCGACCGTCAGCCTGATCGACGTCAAGCGAGGCCTCGAGGGCGACATCGACTATCGCCTGCGGCTGGCCGGCACCGGCCTCTATTCGGTCTATGGCCGCGAGATCACCGGCCGCACGCTGGAGGACGTCTACAACAGCGCCGCCGTCGAATACTGGCGCCGCGAACTGGGCAAGGTGGTCACCGAGCGCCGGCCGGGCGTGGGCGTTCACAGCCTGGCCTGGAAGGGCTCGCCGCACATGTCGATCCTGTGGCTGCGCCTGCCCCTGGCCAGCAACGGCCGGGACGTCGACATGATCCTGGGCTACGACGCCGTGGTGGGCGCCCAGGCCGCCGAACAGCACAGCGGCATCCGCGCCGCCTGACGAGGTCTCTCGGGCGACGCCGCGATTTGCCATGGCCAAGCTTGCCCCGGCGGCCTCGCCGCCTATTGTCCGCCCCTGGGATTCCAAGCTTGGGGAAGGGGTCGGGTGACCGTCGACCGCGACGTCTTTCAGTTCATTCGCGAGCATGTGCGTTCGGTCTGGGCGCTGGAATTGCTGCTGCGGCTCAAGCGTGATCCCGAGCGGTGCTGGACCGTCGAAGAGCTGGTGAGCGACCTGCGGGCCAGCCACAGCCTGGTGAGCGACAACCTGGCCGCCTTCGTCGAGGCCGCCCTGGTGGTCGCCGACGACCGCGGCGGTTTTCGCTACCAGCCGGCCGCCGCCGTCCTGGTCAAGGTCTGCGACGAGCTGGACGCCGCCTATCGCGCCAAGCCCGTCACGGTGATCCGCTGGATCTCGGCCCCGACCGAGCGCCTGCAGTCCCTGGCTGACGCCTTCAAGTTCAAGGGGAAAGACCGATGAGCGGGCCGACGGTGGTCTACATCCTCTGCATGCTGGCCAGCATGATCTGCGCGGGCCTGCTGGCGCGAGCCTGGCGGGCCAGCCGCTCGCGCCTGCTGCTCTGGACCGCGGTCAGCTTCGGTTTCCTGGCCTTGAACAACCTGCTGCTGGTGGCCGACCTGGTGGTCTTCATCACCCAGGTGAACCTGCTGCCCTACCGCCAGGCCAGCGCCGGCCTGGCCGTCGCCACGCTGCTGTACGGCTTCATCTGGGAGGTGGACGAATGAGCTTCCCGATCACGCCGGTCGAGGGCCTGATCGCCGGCGCCCTGGCCATGGGCTTCCTGATCGCCGGCCTGTTCTTCCTGAAGTTCTGGCGGCGGACGGGCGATCGCCTGTTCCTGGCCTTCGCGGCCGCGTTCGGCCTGCTGGCCGTGGGCAACGCCCTGCCGGTGCTGCTGGGCACGCCGCACGAGGAGCGCGGCGGCATCTACCTGTTCCGCCTGGCGGCCTTCGTGCTGATCATCGTGGCCGTGCTGGCCAAGAACCTGCGGCGCGGCGAGCGCTAGCGTTTATCCCTCCAGGAACTGCTCCACTTCCCGCCGGCTGGGCATGGACGGGGCGGCGCCGGGTTTCTGGACCGACAGGGCGGCGGCGCCGTTGGCGTGCTCGACGGCCTCGCGCAGGTCCATGCCCGCGCTCAGGCAGGCGGCCAGGACGCCGCAGAAGCAGTCGCCGGCTCCGGTGGTGTCGACCGCCTTGACCTTGCGGCCCTCGACCAGGAAGGCCTCGTCGCGGCGCACCGCGGCCACGCCGGCCGCGCCGAGGGTGACGATCACGATCTGGTCCGGGCGGCTCATCAGCTTGCGGGCGACGCGGCTGACCTCCTCCAGGCGTGAGGGCTCGTGGTCCAGGCGGGCGTAGGTGGCCAGTTCGGTCTGGTTCAGGATCAGGATGTCGGTCAGGGGGAACAGCGCCGCGCCCTGGGGCAGGGCGGGGGCGGCGTTGAGGATCCGCAGGGCGCCCTTGGCGACGCCGGCCCGGAACAGGGCCTCGATGGCCGGAGCGGGGGTCTCCAGCTGGCACAGCAGCACCCGCTGGCCCTCCAGCGCCGTGGCGGCCACCTGCTGCGGCGAGAGGGTGGCGTTGGCGCCGCTGGTGACGACGATCATGTTCTCGCCGCTGGACGACACCCAGACATGGGCCTGGCCGGTCGGGATCAGCGGCAGTTCGGCGACGTCCGCGACTTGCACGCCGTAGCCGGCCAGCTTGGCCTTCAGGCTGGGGCCGCTGTCCTCCTTGCCGACCGCCCCCATCAGCCGGGTCGGGGCGCCGAAGCGGGCGGCCGCCACCGCCTGGTTGGCGCCCTTGCCGCCGGGGAACAGTTCCAGCGAGATGCCGGCCACGGTCTCGCCCGGCCGCGGCAGGTCGTCGACCCGCGCCACGGCGTCCAGATTGATCGAGCCCAGTACGAAAACGCCCATTGTTCTTCTTCTCTAGAGTCCTGGTCTACGCGCTTTCTTCGCGCGAGCCGTTTTTCTTTTCGCTGAAAAGCGCGCTAGCCGCCGCCGGACCCGCGCTGGAAACTCTCGACCAGACTGCCCGCGACCAGCCGCCAGCCGTCCACCAGCACGAAGAAGATCAGCTTGAAGGGCAGGCTGACCGTCGCCGGCGGCAGCATCATCATGCCCATGCTCATCAGCACGCTGGCGACCACCAGGTCGATGACCAGGAACGGGATGAACAGCAGGAAGCCGATCTCGAACGCGCGCTTCAGTTCCGAGATCATGAAGGCCGGCGTCACCACCTTCAGCGGCGTCTCGACGGCGGTCTTGGGCTTTTCGATCTTCGACAGGCGGATGAACAGGGCCAGGTCGTCCTGGTCGACCTGGCGCAGCATGAACACCTTGACCGGCTGGGCGGCGGCGTCGAACGCCTCGGGCATCTCCATCTGCTTGTCCAGCAGCGGCTTGACCCCGGCGTCGTACGACTGTTCGAAGGTGGGGCCCATGACGATGGCGGTCAGGAACAGCGCCAGGCTGATGATCACCGGGTTGGGCGGGCTCTGCTGGACGCCGATGGCGGTGCGCAGCAGGCCCAGCACCACCACGATCCGCACGAACGAGGTGGTCATGATGACGATCGACGGGGCCAGGCTGAGCACGGTCAGCAGGCCCACCATCTGGACCACGCGCTCGGACAGGCCCGCGCCGGTGCCCAGGTCGACATTGATCGCCGACTGGGCCATGGCCGCGGCGGGGCCGATCACGGTGACCAGCCCGGCCAGGACCGAGATGATCGCCGCCTGGCGAAGGTCCTTGGGGTCGGCGCCGGTGATCAGCTTGAGCAGGCCGCGCATCAGACCACGGTCTCCCCGGAGAGGGTGGACGCCGATTTCGGCGAGGCAGGGGGCTTCCTGGACTTCCTGGGGCCCCAGTCCAGCAGTTGGCCCTCGCCCAGCATCAGCAGGCGCTCCTCGCCGTCCAGGGTGAACAGCACCAGGCGGCGGGTGGGGTCCAGGACCAAGGTCTCGACCACCTGCATCCTGCGATCCTTGCGCAAGGCGGTGATGCGCGACATCGCGTCGGGCCCGAACTTGCGCAGGGCCACCCCGGCCAGCCCGATCAGGCCCAGGGTGATGGCCAAGGCGGCGACGGCGCGGATCAGTAGGAAGATGTCCATGACGCCTGGTCGGAAGGAGTGACGGGAAGCGAGTCGGGAGCAGGATAGCGCAGGGCGCGGCGCGGAGCCGCACCCCTGGTGTGCCGCACGGTCCTTAATGGCCGATTAACCCTGTTTCTTCACCATGAACGGCATGGGTCCCGACGACATTCCCCTTTTCGCGATGCTGAAGAGCCGCATGGGCTATCTGTCCCAGCGGCAGAAGGTCATCGCTCAGAACGTCGCCAATGGCGATACGCCCGACTACCAGCCGCGCGACCTCAAGGCCTACAGCTTCAAGGCGACGCTGGACCAGCAGGCGACGGGCCAGCCCTATCGCGGCGGGCCAGTGTCGCCGACGGTCACCAACGGCGTGCAGATGATGGCCACCAGCGCCGCCCACATGGCGCCGTCCAGGCCGGTCAGCCCGTGGCGCTCGCCTGAGCAGGCCGATAGCGAGACCACCCTCGACGGCAATTCGGTGACGCTCGAGGACCAGATGCTCAAGATGACCGACGCGCGGATGAACTACGACGCGGCGGTCAGCTTCTACCAGAAGTCCATGGCCATGCTGCGGACGTCCACCCGTCGGCCGGGCGGCTAGGGGAACACGCTAGATGACCGAGATCCGCTCCCAGTCGATGGCGACCATGGCGATCGCCGCCAGCGCCCTGAAGGCCCAGCAGGGCCGCATGCGGGTGATCGCCGAGAACATCGCCAACGCCAATTCGACGGCCCGTACGGCCGGCGGCGACCCCTATCGCCGGCAGGTGCCGGTGTTCAAGCCGGCCCAGGTGGCCGGCGGCGAGGGCGTGGCCATGGCCTCGGTCGATCCCGACCGCAGCGACTTCCGCACCGAGTACGACCCCGGCAACCCGGCCGCCGACGCCAAGGGCTACGTCAAGCTGCCCAATGTCGACACCCTGGTCGAGGCGCTGGACATGAAGGAGGCGCAGCGCGCCTACGAAGCCAACATGAACGTCATCGAGACGTCGCGCGCCATGGAATCGCGCACGCTCGACATCTTGCGCAAGTAAGGGGTTAGCCGATGATCACCGCGCTTGCCGCCGCCAAGGCCTACGCCGCCCAGGGCTCGATGGCCGCGCCCTCGCTGGGCGGGACCGGCGAGGCCAAGAAGGCCATGGACTTCGGCTCCCTGCTGAAGTCGGCCATGACCGACACCCTGCACCAGACCCGCGCGGCCGAAACCAAGATGGCCCAGCAGGCGGCCGGCAAGGCCGAGCTGATCGACGTCGTCACCGCCATCTCCTCGGCCGAGGCCAGCCTCGACACGGTGATGGCCGTCCGCGACCAGGTGATCTCGGCCTACCAGGAAATCATGCGGATGCCGATCTAGCGCGACGCTCCGGGCTCCCCGGTCAGGCCGCCCGATAGGTCTGCGCGACCGCCCCTCCCGGAAAGGCCTTGGCGTTCACCAGCTTCAGGGGCATGGGCGCGGCGAGGTCCGAGAACAGCGGCAGGCCCTTGCCCAACGCGGTAGGGGCCACGACGAGGACGAACTCGTCGACCAGGCCCCGGGCGACGAGGCTGCGGGCGAAGCGGACTCCGCCGTGGGCCATGATCGGCTTGCCGTCCTGGGCCTTCAATTTCGCGATTTCCTCGGCCAGATCGCCGCTCGCCACATAGGCCTCCGCCCAGCTTTCCGCGCCCGGCTGCGGCGCCGCGGCCTGTCCGGTCCCCGCATTCTGCCGGCGAGTCTCTTCGAGCGACGCGGACGTTTCGATCTTCTTCAGGATCGCGGGTCCATGCCGCGAGAAGACGGCCTTGGGGATCTGGTTCATCGGCGCGGCGAACGCGTCGGTGGAGGTCGGCCACCAGGCGGCCATGTCCTGGAAGCTGCGGCTGCCCATGATGTGCAGGCCGGCGTTCCACAGGGTGTCGACGGCCCAGGCCTTGGCCTCGTCGTCGGCGCCGAACATCCATGTGTTCCGGCCTTCCAGGTCGCTGACGAAGCCGTCGATCGACATGGACATCTTCAGGATCAGGTCTCTCACGGCTTCAGCTCCTCGTGGCGGTTCCTGGCCCAAGGACGGACCGGACCGACACGTTCCGACACCTCGCGATGATTTCTTCGCGAACGATGTCCGGCAAGGCGTTGGAGCGACGCCCGCCCGATAGGAGGAGACTCAGCGCGAGATCGTGACGCTCACCTGCGGCAGCGCCGCGACCCAGCTGGCCCCCAGCGCCCAGGCCTGGTCCGCCAGCTGGTGCACGTTGATCAGGCCGCGCGCGGTGGCGACCATGCCGCCCCAGACGACGAGGTTGAGCAGGACCATCAGCACGACGGCCTCGCGCAGGCGCGCGTCGATGGCGCGAGCGCGCTTCTGGGCGGGGCTGACGCGAGCTTCGAAGGGTCGGTCGAGGATCAGGGTCATGGTCGGTCTCCGCGAGCCGTCTCGCGTCGCGTCGAACCGCGCCGGGAATCAGCTGTCGCATTAGGCTTCCCACGCCGCGCGTTCTGGCTGACTGTGACAGGACGCCCCTGCGACAGCCTGTCCCGGATGTTCCTTGTTCTTTCTGGCCTTGTTCCTTGCCTGGGAGCCGCATGACCGACGCCATCGTCCTGGACCAGGTGCGCAAGGCCTATGACGGCGCGACGGTCCTGCAGCCCGCCAGCCTGTCCATCGGGCGGGGCCAGTTCGTCGCCCTGGTCGGCGGCTCGGGCGCGGGCAAGACCACCCTGCTCAAGACCATCAACGGCCTGGTCGTCCCCGATGGCGGGCAGGTGCGGATCGACGGCGCGGCGGCCGCCGACCTCGACGGCCCGACCCTGCGCCGGCGGATCGGCTACGTGTTCCAGGAGGTGGGCCTGTTTCCGCACCTGAGCGTGGCCGAGAACATCGGGATCGTGCCGACCCTGCTGGGCTGGGACGCCGCCGCCATCGCCGCGCGGACGGCCGAGCTGCTGGACCTGGTCGCCCTGCTCGGGGACGTCGCCAAACGCCGACCCGCCGCCCTGTCCGGCGGCCAGCGCCAGCGGGTGGGCGTGGCCCGCGCCCTGGCGGCCAGGCCCTCGATCCTGCTGATGGACGAGCCGTTCGGCGCGCTGGACTCGGTGACCCGCACGGCCCTGGCCGACGACGTGCGCCGCCTGCACGACCGGCTGTCCCTGACCACGGTGATGGTCACCCACGACATCGCCGAGGCCGTGCTGCTGGCCGACCGGATCGTGGTGATGGCGGTGGGGCGGGTGATCGCCGACGACACGCCTCGCGCCCTGCTGGCCGGCCACCCCGACCCGGCGGTCGAGGCCCTGATGCAGGCCCCGCGTCGTCAGGCCGCGCGGATGCGGGAGATCGCCGGTGAATAGCGGCCTGCTGTCCCTGCTGCCGGAACGCCTGGCCTGGCACGTGGCGCTGTCGGCGGCGGCCCTGGCCCTGGGCCTGGCGATCGCCCTGCCGCTGGGCGTGCTGGCCGCCCGCAGCCCGCGCCTGCGCTGGCCGTCCCTGGCCCTGGCCGGCCTGGTCCAGACGATCCCCAGCCTGGCCCTGCTGGCCCTGTTCTATCCGTTGCTGCTGGGGCTTTCGAACCTGGCCAAGGGGGCGTTCGGCCACGGCTTCTCGGCCCTGGGCTTCCTGCCGTCGCTGCTGGCCCTGACGCTCTATTCGATGCTGCCGATCCTGCGCAACACGGTGACCGGCCTGACCGGCGTCGAGCCGGCGGTGGTCGAGGCGGCGCGCGGCGTGGGCATGACCGACCGCCAGCGGCTGTGGCGGGTGGAGCTGCCCCTGGCCGGGCCGGTGATCATGGCCGGGGTGCGCACCGCGGCGGTGTGGACCATCGGCGCGGCGACGCTGTCCACGCCCGTCGGCCAGACCTCGCTGGGCGACTACATCTTCTCCGGCCTGCAGACCGAGAACTGGGCGATGGTCCTGACCGGCTGCGTCGCCTCGGCCGTGCTGGCCCTGGTCGTCGACCAGCTGCTGGGCCTGATCGAGCGCGGGACCGAGCGGCGCGACCGGCGGCTGTGGGGCGCGGGCCTGGCGGGGCTGGCCGTCGGCCTGACGGTCGCCGTCGCGCCCCTGGCTGCCGACCTGGCCCCGCGGCCCGCCCGCTACGTGGTCGGGGCCAAGAACTTCTCCGAGCAGTACATCCTGGCCGAGCTGATGGCCGACCGGCTGGAGGGGCAGGGGGCCAGCGTCACCCGCAAGATCAACCTCGGTTCGGCCGTCGCCTACCGCGCCTTGGCCGCCGGCGAGATCGACGCCTATGTCGACTATTCCGGCACCCTGTGGGCCAACGTCCTGGGCCGCAGGGACAATCCCGGCCGCGCCGCCGTGCTGGCTGGCTTGCGCACCGAGCTGAAGCGCCGAGACGGCGTGGTGCTGCTGGCCCCGCTAGGCTTCGAGAACGCCTACGCCCTGGCCATGCGCCGTGACCGCGCCCAGGCGCTGGGGATCAGGACCCTGGCCGACCTCGCAGCCAAGGCCCCGCAGCTGACCATGGGCGGCGACCTGGAGTTCTTCTCGCGTCCCGAATGGGCCAGCGTCGAGACCGCCTACGGCCTGCGCTTCAAGAGCAAACGACAGTTCCAGCCGACCTTCATGTACCGCGCCCTGGGCTCGGGCGAGGCCGACGTGATCTCGGCCTTCTCCAGCGACGGCCGCATCGCCGCCGACGACCTGGTGGTGCTGGCCGACCCCAAGGGCGCGCTGCCGCCCTACGACGCGGTGCTGCTGATCGCCCCGGGCCGGGCTGACGATGCGCGACTACGCAAGGCGCTGGCGGGGCTGGACGGGGCGATCACGGTGGAGGCGATGCGGACGGCGAACTATTCGGTGGACCGCGACGACGGCAAGGTCTCTCCAGCCCAGGCGGCGAAGGCGCTGGAGAAGACGCTCAAGCGCTGACGTGGTGCGTGCCCGGATGCGGGGTCTTGCTCTTCGCGCCAGGGTTCCGTTTGGAGGAGGCCCGACCTCCGGCTCAGGGCCACGGCCCAAGGGCGGCTTGCGGCCCTGAGCGGACGATCGGCCCGCCCCGCTACGCGTTGGGCGCAATAGAGCCTTGTCGTTGAATGGAGACGCGACGGAGTTGCCTGGCGGTCGCCAGGAACCAGATCATCAGCACGGCGACGAGGAGACGGTTCGTCAGGCCGTAGGGCGCGCCCCGATGCAGGGTCAGGAACTGGGCGATGAACGCCCCGAGCACCACGATCGCCATGGCCGACCCGACCCACCGATAGCCGCGCCAATCCTCGCTTTGATGAAAGCCGACGGCGAAAAGCAACGCGCACAGGATCAGGCTGGTCACGTTGACCAGGAAACTGGCGGTGTGAATGTTGCCCGTCGTTGTCGTGGCCGCCGTCTCGAGATCGGTTGGAAAGATCGCCGTCACCAACACGCCAAGCGTGGCGACCCACAGGAGCAGCACCGCGGCGCGACCCGGCAAGGATTTGGGACCGGCCACGGCCATTCCCAATCCGAGCGTCAGGCAACCCACGGCCAGCGCCACGAAGGCCGTCGTCATGACCCAGCCGAGACGCCCAACCGCATAGTCGCTGATCATATGGTCGACAGGTGTGTAGTCCGGCCGAAGACCATGCAGCAGAACAAGCATCACGATGAAATAGCCGAAACAGCCCATGGCGATCTCGGCCAGGCGCTTCGACCTGGCGAACTGACGGTCGGTTGTCTGGCTACTCATGTTCGCCCCTCTCCGCCGCCGCCATGTTCGTTCCGGGATTTCGAGACTGGCTGAGCTTAGAGAACACAGGGCCGGCCGTGGAATGCAAGCGCGACCTGCGCGTGCGCTCGAACTCTATCGAAAATAGCGGATAAAGACCGAAAACCATCCAGCGCCGGCATCCCAGAGGCCTGCCGCCGCCCTAGTCCTCCTCCAGCGACACCGGGATCGTCAGTCCGCGCTTGACCACGCCCAGGGCCACGTTGGTGGTGAACTTGCGGACGTTGGGGTTCTCGGTGGCCAGCCGGGCCATCAGGGCGTCGTAGGTCTCGGTGTCGGGGGCGGTGACCACCAGGACGAAGTCGGCCTCGCCGGTCACGTAGAAGGCCTGCTGTACGTGTTCCTGGCCGGCCAGCCAGGCGCGCAGCTGGGTCAGCAGTTCGGGCCGGTCCCGCTCGATCTCCAGCGAAACGATGAAGAAGGTCGGCCGGCCCACCTTGCGCGGCTCCAGCACGGCGGTGTGGCGGACGATGACCCCGGCTTCCTTCAGCTTGCGCAGGCGGCGCTGCACGGCCGAGGGCGACAGGGCCACGCGCTGGGCCAGGTCTTCCGACGTGCGGCCGGCGTCCTCCTGGACCAGGTTCAGCAGCTGGCGATCGAAGCGGTCGAGTTTCATGGTCCCGAGCCTACGCCAGATCCACGCCTTGGAACGCCGAATTTCCGCGTTGTGGCGACGATCTTCGCCGCCAAACGCCGCGATGGCGCGGCTACACGTCATGGCGTCGTTTCACGCCCCTGAAAGGTCGCTCCCTTGCTAGATCACCTGGAAATCCGCACCCGCCGCCTCGACGACTGCGTGGCCTTCTACCGGCAGGTCCTGGAGCCCACCGGCTATCGCCTGGTCGTCGACGGTCCCAAGAAGGGCTTCGGTTCGAACGGCGGCCGCCTCGACTTCTGGATCGTCGAGGGCGAGCCGTCGATCGACGTGCACTACGCCTTCCTGGCCGCCGACCGCGCCGCCGTCGACCGCGCCTATGTCCGGTCCGGCCAGCACGGCGGCGTGCAGGAGCGGGCCCCGGCCGTGCTGCCGCAGATCCATCCGCACTACTATGCCGGCTTCGCCCACGATCCGGACGGCCGGCTGATCGAGTTCGTCAGCCACGTGCCGGTCTAGGCGAAAAGGCCGGATCCGCGTCAGTTCCGGCTTGCGACGGTTTTGTGACGATGCTTGTTGGCGGCCATGTTCAGCTTGTCCAAATCCGTCGCCGTGGCGGGCCTGACCGCCGCCGTCCTCGCCGCCCCCCTCTCGCCAGCCCTCGCCGCGCCGGTCCAGGCGCCCAGGCCCAAGCTGGTGGTGGTGATCTCGATCGACCAGTTCGGCGCCAGCCTGTTCGAGCAGTACCGCGCCGACTTCCACGGCGGCCTGGGCAGGCTGGCGCGGCAAGGGACGGTCTATCCCAGCGGCTACCAGTCGCACGGCATGACCGAGACCTGCCCCGGCCACTCCACCCTGCTGACCGGCAAGTCGCCGAACAAGACGGGCGTCGTCGCCAACGACTTCTACGACCTGGCGACGGGCCAGAAGACCTATTGCTTGGCCGACCCGTCGGTGACCCTGGCCAACGACCCGTCCGGCGGCGGTCGGCTGGTCAGCCCCAAGCTGCTGATGGCCGCCACCTATGGCGACTGGCTCAAGGCGGTGTCGCCCGCGAGCCGGGTCTATGCGGTGTCGGGCAAGGACCGCGGCGCGATCAACATGGCCGGCCACCAGGGCGACGGGGTGTTCTGGCTGGAGACGCGCTTTGGCATGACCACCTGGGTCGAGCCCGGCCAGGACGCCAAGGCCCGGCTGGCCCCGGTGGCGGCGTTCAACGCCAAGCTGGTGGCCGACCAGAAGGCGCACCCGTTCACCTGGACCTATGCCGACAAGCGGTGCGCGGCCCTGGAGGACGACTATGTCACCGGCGGCCGGGCCTGGCGGGCGGCCCTGCCTCGCCCCAGGCCGAAGGACGCCGCGGCGGCGACCGACGACCTGGCGGTCAGCCCCTATACCGACCGCGTGACCCTGGACGCGGCCCAGATGCTGCGCGACCAGTTCAAGCTGGGCGACGGCGAGGCCACCGACGTGCTGGCCATCAGCCTGTCGGCCACCGACTTCATCGGCCACCGCTTCGGGACCAAGGGTCCTGAGATGTGCGACCACCTGATGCGGCTGGACGACCGGCTGGGCGCGTTCCTCGACAGCCTGGACAAGGTCAAGGGCCAGGTGCTGGTCGTGCTGGCCGCCGACCACGGCGGGTCGGACTTCCCCGAGCGTCTGGCCCAGCAGGGCTATGACGCCGGCCGCATACCGCCCGCGCCATGGCTGAAGGACCTCAACGCCGCCGTACGCGGCCAGCTGCAGTTGGCCTACGATCCGCTGGTCCAGGCCGGCGGCGTCGAGTCGCTGTACGTGGTCGGGGCCGACGGCAAGACGCCGACCGCCGTCGACCACGCCCGGATCACTGCCGCCGCCCTGGCGATCCTGGCCAAGCGGCCGGAAGTGTTCGCGGCCTATGACGCCCACGCCCTGGTCACCGCCACCCCGCCGCCCCGGGGCACGCCGCCGGACGAGATCAGCGTCGCCGAGCGCATGCGCCGCAGCGCCTATCCCGGCCGGGTCGGCGACATCCTGGTTGCCTTCCAGCCCTACCTGACCCCGGCCTCGGCCGGCGCGACCTATGTCGCCAGCCACGGCAGCCCGTGGAACTACGACCGCCGGGTGCCGATCCTGTTCTGGTGGAAGGGCGGCCCGGCGCGCGAGCGCGTGCTGCCGATCGAGACCGTCGACATCGCCCCGACCCTCGCGGCGGTGACCGGCGTGCCGGTCCCGGCCGATGTCGACGGGCGCTGCCTGCCGCTGGGAGCGGGACCGGGCTGCTAAGGGTCTCCCGAACACGCCGGGGGATGACGGACTTCGGCGGCGAGGGTTAGGGTCTGGCGACCCCGGAGGCTCCATGCCACGACGCCTGATCGCGCTCACCGCCTTGACCCTCGCCGCCACGGGCGCCCACGCCCAGCCGGGCCAGGCCCAGCTCGATCGCTTCGCCGCCACGCTGGACGTCCGCTATGCGGTGCTCGACAACCGGCCCGGTCCCGCCGCCTGCGCGCCGGCTCCGGGGTGCCACCTGGCCGAGCTGATCCTGGCCGCGCCTCAGGCCCCGGCCGCCGGCTGGTCGCTGTATTTCAGCAGCGTCACCCCGATCCTGAACGCCGACAGCGACGCCTTCGCCCTGACCCACATCAACGGCGACCTCTATCGCCTGGCGCCGACGGCGGCGTTCGCCGGCTTCGCGCCCGGACGGCCGATCCGCATCCCCCTGAAGCTGGAAGGCCACCAGCTGTCCGAGCTCTACCCGATGCCCAACTACTATGTGGCGGCCGAGGGCGTGGCGGCGCGGACCATCGCCAGCACCCGGCCGGCGATCGACCCGGAGACCGGTCTGGAAAGCCTGCCGTTCGTCGCGCCGTTCACCGACGAGGCCCGGCTGGCCGGCGGTTCGGCGGCCGACACGACGGTCTGGGCCACCGCGCCGCGAGTCTTCGCCGTAAACGCGGCCGCCGGGGCCCGCATCCAACCGATCCCGCGCGGCGCCGTCCTGCCCACGCCGTTGCGGACCCGGCTGGATCGGGGCGGCGGCGCGCTGGACCTGTCGCGTGGGGTGAAGGTCTCGATCAGCGGCGTTGCGCGCCCGTCCCTGGCCGCCGGCCTGGCGCGACTGGCCAAGGCCGGGGCGGGGGAGGCGGCCGGCGGCGTCCCGCTGCGGATCCGGCTGGCGCCCGCCGAGAAGCTGGCCGTCGGCGGCTACCAGCTGACGGTCCGGGCGGACCGGATCCAGATCCTCGCCTCGGACCCCGAAGGCGCGGCCAACGGCCTTGCCTCGCTGGCCCAGCTGATCGACGCCCGGCGGACGGTCCCGTTGCTGGCCATCGACGACGCCCCGCGCTTCGACTTCCGCGGCCTGCATGTCGACGTGGCCCGCAACTTCCATTCCAAGGCCGAGATCCTGGCCATCCTCGACCAGATGGCGGCCTACAAGCTGAACCGCCTGCACCTGCACCTGGCCGACGACGAGGGCTGGCGGGTCGAGATCGCCGGCCTGCCGGAGCTGACCGACATCGGTTCGCGCCGTTGCCACGACCTGACCGAGCGGACCTGCCTGCTGCCGCAACTGGGCTCGGGGCCGGACCCGTCGATCCCGGTGAACGGCTTCTATTCCCGCGCCGACTACATCGAGATCGTCCGCGCGGCCCAGGCGCGGCATATCCAGGTGATTCCGTCGTTCGACATGCCGGGCCATTCGCGGGCGGCGATCAAGGCGATGGAGGCGAGGGCGGCTCGCCTGCGCGCCGAGGGCAGGCCGGAAGCCGAGGCCGGCCGCTACCTGCTGAGCGAGGCCGCCAACGCCTCGGTCTACAGCAGCATCCAGCACTATGACGACAACACCATCAATGTCTGCCTGGACAGCGCCTACGCCTTCCTGGGCAAGGTGGTGGACGAGATGGCCGCCCTGCACGCCGCCGCCGGCCAGCCGCTGACCCGCTACCACATCGGCGCCGACGAGACGCCGGGCGCCTGGAGCGCCTCACCGGCCTGCGCGGCCTACGAGGCCAGGACCGGGGTCAAGCCGGCCGACCTGGGCGGCCACTTCATCGAGAAGGTCTCGGCCCTGCTGGCGGCGCGGGGCGTGGTGGTGGCCGGCTGGAGCGACGGCATGAGCCACGCCAAGCCCGACCGCATGCCGGCCAGGGTCCATTCCAACAACTGGGGCGCCCTGGCCGGCGAGGGACCGGCCAGCGCCCATGTCCAGGCCAACCAGGGCTGGGAGGTGGTGATCTCCACGCCCGAGGTCCTGTACTTCGACAGCCCCCAGGCCGCCGACCCCAAGGAGCGCGGCTACGACTGGCCCTCGCGCGCCACCGACACCCGCAAGGTGTTCGACTTCATGCCCGAGAACCTGCCGGCCCATGCCGAACTGTGGCCCGACCTGCAGGGCAGGCCCCAGGCTTCCAAGGACGATCATCCGCTGGAGCCCGGCGTGCGCTTCAACGGCCTGCAGGGCCAGCTGTGGAGCGAGACGATCCGCTCGGACGCCCAGGTCGACTACATGCTGTATCCGCGCCTGCTGGCGCTGGCCGAGCGGGCCTGGCACGGCGCCAGCTGGGAGACGCCCTATGCGCCCGGCAAGGCCTACGACCCCACGACCGGCGCCTTCACCGCCGAAATGCGGGCCCGGCGCGACACCGACTGGGCCGCCTTCGCCACCCTGCTGGGCGGGCGCGAGCTGGCCCGGCTGGACGCGGCGGGCGTGGCCTATCGCATCCCGACCGCCGGGGCGGTGATCGAGAACGGCCGGCTGCGGGCCAATGTCGAATTCCCCGGTTTGCCGATCGAGTACCGCGTCGATGGCGGCGCCTGGCGGCCCTATGCGCCCGACGCGCCGGTCGCCGGCAAGGTCGAGGTGCGGGCCCGTTCGGCCGACGGCAAGCGGGCCGGGCGGGCCGTCGTCGTCCCCTGAGAGGGTCTTCGGGCGCCGCAAAGGCGCCACAATCCTGATCATCGCCCTGCACAAAAATCGTGGCCGGCGCCGTCCAAAGGGGCGCCGAGACCCCTCGGGACGTCCGTTACGATCCGATGACGGTTGCCGCGCTTGCAGAAATTTCAGCTTCGACGAACTGTTTCAAACGCGGTCATATCCGTGAGTTGTAAAGTATTGTTATCAAGCAAAAAGAACACGCTTACCGGGAAACGCCAAAGAGGAGAAAAACAATCGCGCTTAGATAGCGCATGAGGGGGTATGAATGAATAACCGTTCGCGTAGCATCCTGTTTTCTGGGGTGTCCGCTGTCAGCATGATCTTTGCTTATGGCGTCAACGCTTATGCCGCCGAGGCTCCAGAGCCTTCGCAGGACACAGCCGAACTCGAGGCCGTCATCGTCACCGGGACGCGCACCACCGGCATGAAGGCCGTCGACAGCCCCGCGCCGATCACGGTCCTGGGCGCAGACATCCTCAAGAAGACCGGCCAGCCGGACATGATCCAGGCCCTGGCCCAGAACGTGCCGTCGTTCAACGCCCAGGCCTTTGGCGGCGACACCGCCGCCCTGACCTTGTCGGCCAAGCTGCGCGGCATCAGCCCCAACCACACCCTGGTCCTGCTGAACGGAAAACGCCGTCACGGCACGGCCAACCTCGCCGTCCTCGGTGGAGCCTATCAGGGCGGCGCGGCCGCCGACCTGAACTTCATCCCCCTGGCCTCGGTCGACCACATCGAGGTGCTGCTGGAAGGCGCGGCCGCCCAGTACGGCACCGACGCCATCGCTGGCGTCATCAACATCATCCAGAAGAAGGCCACCTCGGGCGGCGAGGTCATCATCAATGGCGGCGGTTATATCGACGGCGGCGGCACGACGGGCGACTTCACCGCCAATATCGGCATCGCCCCGACCGAGAAGTCGTACCTGAACCTCACCGGCGAGACCAAGTACCACGGCTACAGCTTCCGCGGCGACTACGACCCCCGCGTGGTGAACACGCCCTACAACACCGGCGCCACCAACAGTCCGGCCAAGAGCTATCCGCAGGTCGTCAACGCGCCGAACTGGCCCTATGTGAACCGCATCGCCGGCGACGCCCAGTACCGCCAGACGGTGCTGGCCTACAACGCCGGCTACGAGATCACGCCCGACATCGAGGCCTACAGCTTCGGCACCATCGGCCGCAAATGGAGCGCCGCCCACGAGAACTACCGCCTGCCCAACGTCGTCAAGGGCAAGATGGCGACCGACATTCCGTACCCGCTGGGCTTCGATCCCAAGGAGTCGATCACCGAGACCGACTACGCCGTCACCGGCGGCGTCAGCGGCGTGACCAACGCCTGGAACTGGGACCTGAGCTCGACCTACGGAAAGGACGACGACTCGGTCAACGTCCTGGATACCGCCAACGCGTCGCTCTACGCCGACACCTCGACGACGACGACCAAGGGCTATTCGCCCACGGACATCCATGCGGGCGGCTTCATCAACACCCAATGGAGCAACACCCTCGACGTCAGCCACGACTTCGAGGTCGGCCTGGCCGGTCCGATGACCTTCGCGGCGGGCGCCGAGTATCGCAAGGAAAGCTATGAGATCACGGCGGGCGACCCGGCCACCTACTATGGCGGCGGCTCGCAGTCGTATTTCGGCTTCGCGCCGGTCAACGCCGGCAAGCACAAGCGCAACAACAAGGCCGTCTATGTCGACCTGGCGGTTAGCCCGGTCGAGGCGCTGAAGCTGGACGCCGCGGTCCGCTACGAGGACTTCAGCGACTTCGGCGACACCACGGTCGCCAAGCTGACCGGTCGCTACGACTTCTCGCCGGCCATCGCCGTGCGCGGCACGGCCAGCACGGGCTTCCGGGCCCCGACCCTGGCGGAGTCGTACTATTCGGGCATCAACGTTTCGCCCAGTTCGATCAGCGGCCAGCTGCCGCCGAACTCGCCGGGCGCCAGCCTGCTGGGCATCAACGGCCTGAAGCCCGAGAAGTCGAACAACTTCAGCATCGGCCTGGTCACCCACCTGGCGCCCAAGCTGACGATGACGCTGGACGCCTACCAGATCACCATCAAGAACCGCATCGTCAGCTCGGGCACGCTGTACGGCGAGAACGTCGTCACCCAGACCGTTATCGACCCGGTCACGGGCGCCAAAACCACGAAGCAAGTGACGAATGGCATCGTCTCGCCGGCGGTCGTCGCCGCCCTCGCGGCGAACGGCGTCAACGTGGATCCCTCGATCCGCAGCAACGCGACCTACAGCGTCGGCGCCAACATGTTCGTCAACGGCCTGGACACCCGCACCCGCGGAATCGATTTCGTCTCGACCTACTACAGCGATTTCGACGACTGGGGTCGGGTCGATTGGTCGTTGAGCGCCAGCTACAACAAGACCGAAGTGACCAAGATCGCGCCCAACCCGCCGGGCCTGGACCCGAAATTGACCCTGTTCGACGCCATCGCGATCGCCAACCTGGAAGACACCTCGCCCAAGTTCAAGATCATCGCGGGCGCCTATTGGTCCCTCGGCAAGTTCTCGATGAACCTGAAGGAGACCGTCTACGGCAAGTCGTCGGGCCTGAGCAACGACAGCGGTTCGTCGGCGCTGATGAGGACCACCGTCAAGACGGCGCTGATCACCGACCTGGACCTGGGCTACCAGGTGCTGCCGAGCGTAAAGGTGTCCATCGGGGCCAACAACCTGCTCAACCGCTATCCCAATCGGATCAACGGTCTGCTGCGCGAGCACTACCTGAAGAACAACAGCAACGGCTTCGTCACCCAGTTCCCCTCGTTCTCGCCCTTCGGCATCAACGGCGGCTACTATTACGGCAAGGTCACCTACAGCTTCTAGGCTCCAGAGCGGTCCTGGCGTCCACGGTTTGGATGTCGGGACCGCGATCGGACCAGATCCTCGAGCCGGGCGTTCGCGTCCGGCTCGTCCTGTTTCAGGGGGCTTGAGGGGCTTTCTTGCGGCCCGGACGCCAAGCCGATGATCAGAAGACGGCCAAAAGGCGCCGTGGGCGCCGCGCAAAGGGGCGCCGGGGCCGATCTGGCGCCGCGCCGGCGTCCATAAGCGCAGCGGCTATTGCCGAACTTTACCCCCTGAGGAAGTCTTCGATCGGCGGCGGTCGGCCGCCGCTTGTATATGTGATCAGCGCTTAAAATATTCTTCCTACGGTTGACAGCATCCAGACTCAAAAAAAGAAAAGATCTATCGGGGGATTCCACAGGCGGCGAAAACCACAGCGCGTTTGTAACGCCACCAGGGGATCTTAATGAATAAGTGTTCGCGGAATATCCTGCTTGCCGGGATCTCAACTCTTTCGCTCAGCATGGCGAGCGCCAGCCTGGCCTATGCCGCCGACGCGCCGGCCGACCCGGCCACCACCGAGGTCGAGACGGTCATCGTCACCGGCACCCGCACCACCGGCATGAAGGCCGTCGACAGCGCCGCGCCGATCCAGGTCGTCGATTCCGCGTCGCTGAAGCGGGCCGGCAAGCCGGACCTGATCGCGGCCCTGGCCCAGGCGATTCCCTCGTTCAACGCGCAATCCTTCGGCGGCGACACCGCGGCCCTGACCCTGTCGGCCCGGCTCCGCGGCCTGAGCGCCAACCACACCCTGGTGCTGATCAACGGCAAGCGGCGGCACGGCACGGCCAACCTGGCGGTCCTGGGCGGACCCTACCAGGGCGGCGCGGCCGCCGACCTGAACTTCATCCCGCTGTCGGCGATCGACCATATCGAAGTGCTGACCGACGGCGCCGCGGCCCAGTACGGCACCGACGCCATCGCCGGCGTGGTCAACATCATCCTGAAGAAGAACACCTCGGGCGGCTCGCTGGACGTCACGGCCGGCCGCTACTATGGCGGCGACGGCAAGACCGGCAACGTGTCGGGCAACATCGGCCTGTCGCCGTTCGCCAACTCCTACCTGAACCTCACCGCCGAGACCCGCTATCACGACTTCAGCGACTGGGGCGGCGACGACCAGCGGGTGATCCGCGGAAACACCGCCGCCAACGGCTGGAGCACGATCCTCGCCGGCTATCCGCACACCAACAAGATCTCGGGCGACGCCCGCTACCAGCTGACCACCGTGGCCTATAACGGCGGCGTGGAGATCGGCGACCTGGAGGTCTATTCGTTCGGCACCTACGGCCACAAGTACGCCGGCGCCTACGAGAACTTCCGCACGCCCACCCGTCTGCCGCAGCTCTATCCGCTGGGCTTCAACCCGATGGAGACCATCAAGGAGGAGGACTACGCCGTCACCGGCGGCGCGAAGGGCAAGGTGTTCGGCGATTGGGACTGGGATCTGAGCTCGACCTACGGCCGCGACTTCGACGCGATCAACGTCACCAACTCGGTCAACAAGGACCTCTATCTCGCCGCGCCGTCGGTGCTGGGCGCGGGCTCGACCCAGTCGGCCTTCCACGCCGGCGCCTTCCTCTCCACCCAATGGAGCACCACCCTGGACGTCAGCCGTCCCTTCGACGTCGGCCTGGCCGGACCGCTGACCGTCGCCTTCGGCGCCGAGCAGCGTCACGAGACCTACAAGATCAAGGCCGGCGAATACGCCTCGCGCTACAACGGCGGCTCGCAGTCCTATCCGGGCTTCTCGCTGACCGACGCCGGCAAGCACGAACGCGACAACGTCGCGGCCTATCTGGACCTAGCGGTCAAGCCGGTGGAGGCCCTGCAACTGGACGCCGCCGTCCGCTACGAGCACTTCAGCGACTTCGGCGACACCACGGTCGGCAAGCTGACCGGCCGCTACGACTTCTCGCCGGCCTTCGCCCTGCGCGGCACGGCCAGCACCGGCTTCCGCGCCCCCACCCTGGCCGAAGAATACTATTCGGCCACCAATGTCGGGCCGACCTCGGCCTTCGTGCAACTGGCGCCCAACTCCGCTGGCGCCAAGCTGGTGGGCGTCAACGGCCTGAAGCCTGAAAAGTCGACGAACTACAGCGTCGGCTTCGTGGCTCACCCGGGTGGGGGGCTGTCGGCGACCCTCGACGCCTACCAGATCGAGGTTAAAGACCGCATCGCCGGCAGCGGCTCGCTATACGCGGACCCTTCGGACCCCTTGGACCCCGTGACCGCCGCCATCAAAGCCAACGGCAATTCGATCTCCGACGACGCCACCGACATCGGCATCACCATCTTCACCAATGGGCTGGATACTCGCACCCGCGGCGTCGAAGCGGTCGTCACCTATGCGACGAGCTTCGGCGACCTGGGTCGGGTCGACTGGAGTCTGGCGGCCAATTACAATGAGACCGAGGTCACTAAGATCGCCGCGCCGCCGGCAGAGCTGGCGGGGGCTTCACTGTACGACAAGGCCGCGATCTCCGACCTGGAAACCGCCTCGCCGAAATACAAGGTCTCGGCCGGCGCGCTCTATAACCGCGGGCCGGTGACGATCAATCTGCACGAGACGCTGTACGGAAAGTCGTCCGAATACGCCACCTATGACGGCGTCAAATACTGGCTGGAGAAGGTCAAGCCGGCCTTCATCACTGACCTGGAAATCGACTGGCAGGTGATGGAGCAGTTCAAGATCTCGGTCGGCGCCAATAACCTGTTCGACAAGCAGCCGGACAAGAAGAGCGCCGCCGAGCTCAAGGACGAGGCCGATAACGGCAACGGCGCTCAAGACATCTATCCCAGCATCTCACCCTACGGCCTAAACGGCGGCTACTACTACGCCAAGCTCGCCTACAACTTCTGATCCCTGGAAAGCGTTATGGAACAAGGAAAAGCCGGGCCTCGCGCCCGGTTTTTCTGCGTTTTCGTCAACGATGTCCGTCGGCGGATTTTCCGTCGGTGAAATCTCTGTTTCTGGCGTGAAATTTCACACCGCCCGCTCTCCGCACAAGCCTCGCCGCGGGCGCCCAAGGGCGTGGCGCCGGAGGGTTTTCTCATAGGACTGACAAGTTTTTCGCATTGTCGTTAGGCGGGCCTGGTCTGACATAGCCAAGGCGGTCGCCTGGCTCGCAGGCGTCTTCGCGACAAGTAAAAATCGGGGATCGTTATGGGTGATCAATCGGCGGCCGCGCCCCTGAGCGAGGCGGGCGGCGTGCTGACGCGGCGGCGGTTCTTCGAGAGCCTGGCGGCGTTCGGCGGCGTGTCGCTGGCCATGGCCGGCATGGACGCCCTGGGCTTCGGCTTCGCCTCGGCCCAGACCGCCCCGCCCAAGCTGGAAGGCGATCCCAAGGGGACCAAGGTCGTGGTGCTGGGCGCGGGCCTGGCCGGCATGACCGCCGCCTACGAGCTGACCAAGGCCGGCTACCAGGTGCAGGTGATCGAGGCCCGATCCTTCGCCGGCGGCCGCTGCCAGACGGCCCGCAAGGGCTTCCAGCACACCGACCTGGTCGGCAACAACCAGACCTGCGAGTTCGACGAGGGGCTCTACATCAACCACGGCCCGTGGCGGATCCCGTACCACCACCGCTCGACCCTGCACTACACCAAGCTGTTCGGCGTGCAGCTGGAGAGCTTCGTCAACGACAACGACGCGGCCTATGTCTATTTCGAGAAGGGCGACGGGCCGCTGGCCGGCAAGCCGATCCGCAAGGGCCAGATCGCCGCCGACGTCCGCGGCTACGCCGCCGAGATGATCGCCAAGGCCGCCTCCAAGGGCCAGCTCGACGCGCCCCTGACCGCCGCGGACCGTGACCTGTTCGTGGCCTACATGATCAACGAGGGCCGCCTCTCGCCGACCGACCTGGCCTATACCGGCACCGAAGGCCGCGGCTTCGACGTCCATCCCGGGGCCGGTGTGGATCCGGGCCCCGGCAAGCCCTCGACGCCCTACAGCCTGTCGGACGTGCTGCACTCCAACGCCTGGCGGGTGCTCAGCTCGGTCTCCGGCTACGAGCAGCAGCGCACCATGCTGCAGCCGGTCGGCGGCATGGACCAGATCGCCAAGGGCTTCGAAAAGCGCGTCGGAACGCTGATCCGCTATTCCTGCGTGGTCGACAAGATCAAGCAGGGCCCCAAGGGCGTGGTCGTCACCTACACCGACAAGTTCGGCGAGCAGGACACGATCACCGCCGACTACTGCGTCTGCACCATCCCGCTCAGCGTGCTCAAGAACATCGACGCCGACTTCTCCAAGCCGTTCAAGGCGGCGATGTCGGGCGTGGCCTACGCGCCGGTCAACAAGATCGGCCTGCAGATGAAGACCCGGTTCTGGGAAGAGAACCACCACATCTATGGCGGCCACATCTATAACGACATGCCCGGCATCGGCACGATCACCCTGCCGTCCACCGGCTGGCAAGGCCAGAAGGGCGTGCTGCTGGGCTACTACGCGTTCGGCGGCGAGGCGGCCAAGATCAGCGCCAAGCCGCCGGCCGAACGCGCGGCGTTCGCCGTGGCCGCCGGCCAGAAGGTGTTCCCCGAATACGCCGAGAACTTCGAGAACGCCTTCTCGTTCAGCTGGCACCTAGCGCCGTTCAATCTGGGCGGCTGGGCCGAGTGGGGCGAGGAGGGGCGCAAGGCGGCCTATCCGGTGCTGTGCGAGCCCGACGGCCGCATCTACCTGGCGGGCGAGCACCTGACCTATCTGGGCGGCTGGCAGGCGGGGGCCATCGAGTCGGCCTGGCAGCAGATCGGCAAGCTGCACGCCCGCGTGCTCACGGCCTGAAGTCGCGCTATGCCTGTCCAAAGGTTGCTTGAGGAGTTTCCATGAGTCGTTCGATCGTCTTCCTCGCCGGCGTGCTGGCCGCCTCGGCCGTCTCGGCGGCCGCCTTCGCCGCCACCCCTTCGGCCCTGTTCAACGACAACTGCTCGGCCTGCCACCAGACGACGGGCAAGGGCGTGAAGGGCGCGTTCCCGGCCCTGGCCGGCGACCCGTTCGTCCAGGGCGACCCGGCCCCGATGATGGCCACGGTCTTGGCCGGCCGGGCCGGCATGCCGTCGTTCAAGGACGACCTGAACGACCTGGAGCTGGCCTCGGTGCTGACCTATGTCCGCACCTCGTGGGGCAACAAGGGCAAGCCGGTCAGCGCGTCCGACGTCGCCGCCGCCCGCGCCGCGATCAAGGCCGGCAAGAAGCCCGCCAGCCTGCAGGCCCACTAGAGCATCGGATCGCGGGCGCCGTCCGCATCCCGGAATTTCGCAACGGACAGTCCCTGGAGACGACCATGAAGCGCCTGATCCTCGCCGCCGCCGCCCTCGCCAGCCTCGCCGGAACCGCCGCCCACGCCCAGGAGATCGTCCGGGGCGGCGCGCCGACCTCGCCGATCGCCAGCGTGGTCACCGTGCCGGCCGGTTACGACACCATCTATGTCAGCGGCATGACCCCGCCGCCGCTCGACCCCAAGGGCGACCCGGCCCTGCCCGCCACCTTCGGCGACACCAAGACCCAGACCATGGGGGTGCTGACGCGCATCCAGGAGGCGCTCAAGAGCCAGGGCGCGACCATGGGCGACGTGGTGATGATGCGCGTCCTGCTGGTGGGCGACCCGGCCAAGGGCGGCAAGATGGACTTCCCCGGCATGATGGAGGCCTACAAGACCTTCTTCGGCACCGCCGAACAGCCCAACAAGCCCTCGCGCATCACCAGCCAGATCACCTCGCTGGTGCAGGGCGGGATGCTGGTCGAGATCGAGGTCCAGGCGGCGCGCAAGCCGAAGTAGGGCGGGGGACCCCCCGCCGTTCCGCCCCCTATGGGGGCGGACAGACCGCGAAGCGGTCAGGTGGGGGCAAGTAGCTAGCCGCACTGCGGGCGAACACTTGCCCCCTACGGGCCGCTTCGCGGCCGTCTTCCCCCAAGGGGGAAGAGCATTCCCTGGCGACCTTTCGCCACGCGCGCAACCGCCCTCTGTTAATTCTCCCTAACCGGCTGTTAACCATGACGGACGATGGTGCGAGTCACCGTCAGTTCCCGCGTGCGCGCGTCACCTAGAGGCCTTCCGATGAGCGGAGCCGAAGTCCTGGATGTCGGCCGCGACGCCATCTGGCTGACCCTGCAGCTCTGCGCGCCGATCCTTATCGTCGGCCTGGTGGTCGGCGTGGCTATCGGCCTGTTCCAGGCCCTGACCCAGATCCAGGAGGCCACCCTGGTCTACGCGCCCAAGATCGTGGCGATCTTCGTGGCCCTGCTGCTGTTCCTGCCGCTGATGGGCGCGCTGATGGCCGGCTTCATGAAGGAAATCGCCGCCAAGATCGCCGGAATGTAGGGAGCAAGGCTTGGACAGCTTCGCCACCGTTCTGCAGGTCTACGCCGGCGGCCTGGTCTTCGCCAGGATCGGCGCGATGGTCATGCTGATGCCCGGCATCGGCGAAAACGTCGTGCCGCCGCGCATCCGGCTGTCGTTCGCGGTGCTGATGGCCCTGCTGCTGGCCCCCCTGGTCTCCAAGTCGATCGTCACCGTGCCCTCCAGCGTCGGAGCCATGAGCGGGGCGGTGCTGCACGAGGTGCTGGTGGGGCTGATGATCGGGGCGGTGCTCAAGCTGTTCGTCAGCTCGCTGACCACGGCCGGCGAGATCATCTCGCTGCAGACCACCCTGTCGTTCGCCCAGACCACCAACCCGGCCGGGGCCCAGACCAGCACGGCGGTGGCCACCTTCCTGTCGATGCTGGGCCTGACCCTGATCATGGTCACCGACCTGCACCACCTGTTCATCGGGGCGATGGTCAAGTCGTACGACCTGTTCCCGTTCAGCCGCCCGGTGCCGGTGGGCGACGCCGCCGAACTGGCCGTGCGCACGGTGGCCGATTCGTTCAAGCTGGGCCTGCAGCTGTCGGCCCCAGTCCTGGTGTTCTCGATCGTCTTCAACCTGGCCACCGGCCTGGTCGGCCGGGTCATGCCGTCGTTCCAGATCTTCTTCGTCACCTCGCCGCTCAGCGTCATCCTGGGCCTCTCCCTGCTGGGCCTCTCGCTCGGCGGCATCGCCATGGTGTGGACCGATCGCTATCGGGACCTGCTGGCGGTGTTCAACTAGGGGCGCGCCATGGCCGACGAGCAGGACGACGCGTCAAAGACAGAAGAACCAACAGCCAAGAAGCTGTCGGACGCGCGCGCCAAGGGCGACGTCCCCAAATCCGCCGACATCTCGCAACTGGCCTCGCTGTCCGGGGCGTTCGGCGTGGTGGTCATCGCCGGCGGCTGGCTGACCCGCGACATGGTCCAGTCCCTGACGCCCTTCCTGGCCCACGCCGGCACCATGGACGTCGAGGGCGGCGTCCGCGCCATCGCCAGGACCGCGGTCATGGCCGCCCTGCCGGCCTTGATCCTGGTGATGGTGGTCTCGGGCCTGCTGGGCGCGGCGGCTAACGTCGCCCAGTCCGGCTTCATCCTGTCGGCCGACAAGATCAAGCCGGACCTGAAGAAGCTGGACCTGATCAAGGGGCTCCAGCGGATCTTCGGTCCCGACGGCTTCGTGCAGTTCGCCAAGTCGGCGTTGAAGTTCCTGGTCACCGGCGTCATCGCCTGGTTCGTGGTCAAGCCCGACGCGGCCCTGATCACCAACCTGGTCGGCATGGACGTCGGGGCGATCATCCCGATGTCGATGAAGCTGTGCACCAAGCTGTTCTGGATGGTGCTGATCTTCCTGATCGCCACCGCCGGCTTCGACTGGTTCTGGCAGCGCATCCGCTTCAACAAGCGCATGCGGATGAGCCTGCAGGACGTCAAGGACGAGATGAAGCAGTCCGAGGGCGACCCGCACATCAAGGGCAAGCAGAAGCAGTTGCGCATGCAGCGCTCGCGCCAGCGGATGATGCAGGCCGTGCCCAAGGCCACCGTGGTGGTCATGAACCCGACCCACTACGCCGTGGCGCTGAAGTACGAGCAGGGCGAGACCGCCGCGCCGATTTGCGTGGCCAAGGGCGTCGACGCCCTGGCCCTGAGGATCCGCGCCGTGGCCGAGGAGGCCGGGGTCTACGTGCTGGAAGACCCGCCCCTGGCCCGCGCCCTCTACGCCGCCATGGACGTCGACGAGCAGATCCCCGCCGAGCACTTCGAGGCCGTCGCCAAGGTCATCGGCTTCGTGATGAGCAACAAGCAGGCCAAGAAGCGCGGCTGGGCCGACTGAGACTTGGTCTTCGTCCGAAGGTTGACCTCCGCCTCGTGAGCATGCGCCATGGGGTTTGTTATCGGGGAGGGGTGATGGCGCGGTTGGCATGGTTTGCCGTCGGTCTGACGATCGGCGCGGCGCTGGTCGCTGCGCCGGCGGTTTGGCTGCACGATCCAGTCGAGACCGCCGAACACTTAGCCCGCGAGTGCCGTTTGATCGCCGGCTTGGAGCGCGAACGGATCGCCGAACAGATAGAGCGGTCGCGCGACATGCCAGACGACCCCTATCTGCTGCTGCGCGCGGAGCGGGTGGCGGGTGCGCCCAAGGCCTTTGGACCCCGTCGTCGGTCATGGAAATTGATTGACGCCGTGCTAGCCTTCCAGGGCCGCAAGGCCGCCGCGCCGATCGACTGCCGGCCCGCCCTGGACGCCGCCAAGGTTCCGGCCTTTGTTAGCTTCAGCCCCGACAAGCCCAAGACCATCTCCCACTCGGCCTATTCCCGCGCCGTCTTCTGGCCGGGCGACCGCTACGCGCTAATCACCTGGACGCCGTGCGACCTGCGGGCGGAGGGCTGGGACGAGGACCGCAATGCGATGTTGCTGCGCGGAGACGGAAAAGTCTGGCGTCAGGTCGAGTACAAGGATCGGCTCCTCATTTTCAGAACGCGCCCCTATCGAGGTCGCGCCATGCCCTGCTTCGCCGGCTGAGACCTCAGGCAATGTACCGCGCGGACACCATCCCGACGACGGCGATCATCAGCAGGCCGGCGGCGATCCGCTGGCTGCGAGCGGGATTCGCCCGGTCGGCCAGTTGGACGATCAGGGCGATCAGGGAGGCGATGATGGCGACCATCAGCACCTGCTCGGTGCGTCCAAAGGCGCCGCCGTGCACCCAGGCCCCCAGGCCCGCGCCGGTCAGCACGGCGACGACGGCCGCGCCGATCTGCGGCCGACGCAGGGCCTCGATGCCGACTCCGCCGGTCCGGGCCAGGACGAAGGTCGTACCGGCCCAGAAGATGGCGGCCAACACGTGGAACGACAGCAGCAGGATCAATCCGATGTTCATGACGGGCTCCTCTCGTGAACCGCCGTTCTGGCGGCGCGATATAGATAGACATCGAATTATTCGATGTCTATCTATCGAGTCATGAGCACCTCAGGTCCGCCGTCCGCCCCGCCGATCGGCTTCGTGCTGTCCCAGGTCTCCAAGGCCGTGGCCCGGGCCTTCGACGAGGCGATGAACGAAGCGGGCGGTTCGCTGCCGACCTGGCTGGTCCTGCTGTCGCTGATGCCCGGAGGCGATCGGCCTCAGGCGGATCTGGCCCTGGCCGTCGGCGTCCAGGGGCCGACCCTGACCCACCACCTGAACGGCCTGGAAGCCCAGGGCCTGGTCATCCGCACCCGTGACCAGGCCGACCGCCGCGCCCACCAGGTGGCCCTGACGCCTGAGGGCCGGGCGATGTTCCTGCACCTGCGCCAGACCGCCGAGCGCTTCGACGCCCGCCTGCGCGGCGACCTGACCGGCCAGGAGACCGACCTGCTGCGCAACCTGCTGAACCGCCTGCGCGCCAACGTGGCGGACGAGGTCCGGAGACCATAATCCCGTCACGGAATCAGGAATCGATCACGGATCGCGCTCCGCGAGCGGGTTGGGGCTATCCTATCCCGCGAATCGATGGGCTGGATGCCCGCAAGGCTGCAGAAGGATTTCGGTCGACCATGACCGAGACGCCCATGAAAGACCTTTCCGGCGAGGCAAAGCGTCGTCCCGACCTGCTGATCTGGGGCGCGGCGGTGTTCCTGGTCCTGGCCGCCGTGTTCGCCGCCGCCCCCGCCCTGCGGGCCGGTCCAGCCACCCTGGCGGGCCTGCTGCTGCTGGGCGGCGTCGCTGGCGTGGCGATCCTGGGCCTGGTGGCCATCCGCGCCTCGACCGCGGTCGGCGACCCCGATCCCGAGGGCGCCGAAGCCTTCGTCGAGGCCCTGCCCGAACCGGCGGCCGTCACCGCCGCCGACGGCCGGCTGCTGGCCGCCAACGCCGCCTGGGTCCAGGCCGTGGGCGACGCCCGCCGCCTGCCCCGGGGCGCGGCCGGGGCCCGCCTGTTCGCCGCCCTGGTCAAGGCCCGCGACGGCCAGCGCGCCGAGGGGACGCTGATCATCGCCGGCCAGGAGCGCCGCGCCGAGGCCGCCCGCCTGCGCGGCGGCCGCCTGCTGGTCCGCCTGCCGTCGGTGGTCGAGAAGGAGGTCTATGTCCCGACCGCCGCGCCCGCCCCGGTGGTCGCCCAGTCAGCGCCGGCCCCACGCACCCTGGACGCCTTCTCCGGCGCCTCGCCGTTCGGCGCGGCCCTGCTGGAAGGGCTGGACCCGTTCAACTCGCGCGTCCTCGAGGCCAATCCGGCCCTGGCCGCCATGACCGGCGCCGTGCCGTCCGGCACGCTGTTCGGCGCCCTGATCGACCCGCCGTCGCGCGCCGAGGCCGAGACCCGCCTGGCCGAGGGCAAGAGCGGCCCGTTCGAGGTCCGTCTGGCCCGCGACCCGACCCGCATCGCCCACCTCTATCTCTATCGCGCCGAAGGCCGGCTGGTGGCCTATCTGATCGATGTCTCCGAGCAGAAGCAGATGGAGCTGCAGCTGGCCCAGGCCCAGAAGATGCAGGCCATCGGCCAGCTGGCCGGCGGCGTGGCCCACGATTTCAACAACCTGCTGACCGCCATCCAGCTGCGCCTGGACGAGCTGCTGCACCGCCACCCGGTCGGCGACCCGTCGTACGAGGGCCTCAACGAGATCCGCCAGACCGGCGTGCGCGCCGCCGACCTGGTCCGCAAGCTGCTGGCCTTCAGCCGCAAGCAGACCGTGCAGCGCGAGGTGCTGGAACTGGGCGAGCTGATCAGCGAGTTCGAGGTCCTGCTGCGGCGGCTGCTGCGCGAGGACGTCAAGCTGATCACCGACTACGGCCGCGACCTGCCGCAGGTGCGGGCCGACAAGAGCCAGCTCGAGACCGCCGTCATGAACCTGGCCGTCAACGCCCGCGACGCGGTGCGGGCGGCCAAGGGCGGCGGCGTCGTGCGCATCCGCACCGCCCGCCTGACCCAGGACGAGGCCCAGGGCCTGGGCTTCCCGGGCGCCGAGGGCGACCAGGCCTTCATCGAGGTCAGCGACGACGGTCCCGGCATCCCGCCCGAGGTGATGGGCAAGATCTTCGACCCGTTCTTCACCACCAAGCCGGTGGGCGAGGGCACGGGCCTGGGCCTAGCCACCGTCTACGGCATCGTCAAGCAGAGCGACGGCTGGATCCACGTCCATAGCCGTCCCGGCGAGGGGGCCGCCTTCCGCATCTTCCTGCCGGTCTATGAAGCCACCCCGGCCCAGCAGGCCGCCGCCGCGGCGGCCCTGGCGGTCGCCGAACCGGCCAAGCCACGCCCGCCGCGCGACCTGTCGGGCGCGGGCCGCATCCTGTTCGTGGAGGACGAGGACGCCGTGCGCGGCGTCGCCGCCCGCCTGCTTCGCGCGAGGGGCTACGAGGTGCTGGAGGCCAGCGACGGCGAGGAGGCCCTGATCATCGCCGAGGAGCACGCCGGCACCATCGACCTCTTGATCAGCGACGTGATCATGCCCGGCATCGACGGCCCGACCCTGCTGAAGAAGGCCCGCGCCTATCTGGGCAATGCGCCGGTGATGTTCATCAGCGGCTATGCCGAGGCCGAGTTCAGCGACCTGCTGGAAGGCGAGACGGGCGTGACGTTCCTGCCCAAGCCGATCGACATCAAGACCCTGGCCGAACGGGTGAAGCAGCAGATGCAGGCGGCCTGACTGGCGAACTTCACCCGAAGGCGGAAGACCGGCGACAGCGTGTCACGGCGTCGGGCAGCCATTGCGTGGTAAGCATTCGGTCGTGATCTCGTCTTATCCTCCGGTAGCGGGAGTTCGCGAGGGGCACGTGCAGATAATCGAGAATGCGGGCGACCGCTTGACCTGGGACTCGGGCGAGACACCCGCTCCGCAGGCCTTCCTGAACGCCGAGCAGCGAGGCGACATCGCCCCGAACGGCAAGCCGAGCCTGACGATCGAGGAGGCGGGCTTCCACCTGATTGGCGGCGAGCCCGGCTGGTCCGGGGCCCTGGGCCAGGGTTACACGGTGACCTATGGGTTTCGTTCCACCGCCCCCGCCGACATGCCGGACGACACCGGCGGCTTTTCGCGGTTCAACGCCGCTCAGATCGCCCAGGCCGAGCGCGCCCTGCTGGCCTGGAGCGACGTGGCCAACATCACCTTCACCCGAGTGGGGTCTGGAACCGGGGCCCAGGCCTATTCCAACTCCGCCTCGATCTTGTTCGCCAACTACGCCACCGGGGCCGAGGGCGCGGCGGCCTTCGCCAACTATCCCGGCAATCCCGACTTCACGTCGAACTCGGGCGACGTGTGGGTCAACAGTTCGCTCAGCTACAACAGCAATCCGGTCCAGGGCGGCTATGGCGGTCTAGTGCTGGTCCACGAGATCGGCCACACGATCGGCTTGGCCCACCCGGGTAACTACGACGCCGGTGACGGGGGGCAGATCACCTATGCCGCCGACGCCGAATATTACGAAGATTCCAACCAGTACACGGTGATGAGCTATTTCGACGAGACCGACACCGGGGCGTCGTTCAATGGCGCTTACGGCGCGGTCCCGATGCTGGACGACATCTCGGCCGCCCAGCAGGAATATGGCGTCAACGCCACGACGCGGACCGGGGATACCGTCTACGGCTTCAACTCCACGGCGGGCCGGACTTGGTTCTCGGCCACCTCCGCCAACACCTTCCTGATCTTCGCGGTCTGGGACGCAGGCGGTGTCGACACCTTCGACTTCTCCGGCTTCACCCACACCCAGGTCATCGACCTGCAGGCCGGGCATTTCTCCAACGTGGGCAACTTGGTCGGCAATGTCGCGATCGCCGCCAACGTGATCATCGAAAACGCGATCGGTGGCTCTGCCGCCGACCAGTTGCTGGGCAACGCGGCCGACAACCGGCTGATGGGCGGCGCCGGCGACGACCTGCTCTACGGCGCGCTCGGCACGGATCAATTGACCGGCGGAGCCGGTGCCGACACCTTCGTCTATCGGGCGATCACCGAGTCCGCCGCGGCCGCGCCGGACATGATCACCGACTTCATCAGCGGCATCGACAAGATCGACCTGTCGGCGTTGTCGGTGACCGGCTACACGATCGGCCACGCCGACGGTGTCACCATGTTGCAGGTGATGGCGGCGGGAGGCGTTTTGACGGTGTCGCTGACGGCGTCCCTGGCGGCCGGCGACCTGATCCTGCCGACCCTCGTGGGGCAGACCTATACGGGCGGAGCCGGCAAGGACGTCCTGGTCGGGGGCGGCGGCGCTGACTTCCTGGTGGGCGCGGGCGACGGCGACACCCTGACGGGCGGGGCGGGGGCGGACACCTTCCGCTACCTGACCCGGACCGACAGCGCGCCGGACGCCTATGACATCATCACCGACTTCATGACGGGCTTTGACACTATCGACCTGAAGGGCGTGACGCCGGTCGAGGTCAGTTTGGTGCGGTCTGGAAGCTCGACCTTCGTGTTCGTCAACACGCCCGACGGCCCGATGACCATCGGCGTCAGCGGCGACGTCAACGGCTTGGATATCCAGACCCACGACGGCCACGGCGTATATCTCCTGGGCGATGCCGGGTCCAACACCCTGATCGGCGGCATGAGCGGCGATGTCATTCAGGCCGGCGCCGGTGACGACGTGATCATCGGCGGGGGCGGCGGGGACGTTCTGTTCGGCCAGACCGGGGCCGACACCTTTAGGTACCTGGCCGGGGCCGACACCAACGCCGTCGGGCCGGACGGAATCTACGAGTTCGAGACTGGGGTCGACAAGATCGACCTGTCGGCGGCCGGTCCCATCGAGGTGTCGCTGATCCGGGCCGGCGGTTCGACCTTCCTGTTCGCCAACACCCCGACCGGAGCCATGCAACTGGCTACGGTCGGCCATGACCTCAATGCAGGCGACCTGATCACCGGCATGTCGCGCGGGGTGTTCATGATCGGTGACGAGACCGCCGACATCCTGGTCGGCGGCGGCTTGAACGACGTGATCCAGGCCGGGGCCGGCGACGATATTGTGCGTGGCGGCCGGGGGGGCGACGCCATCTGGGGCGGAGCCGGGGCCGACGTCTTCAAGTATGGCGCGGCCTCCGACAGCGCGCCGGGCGACGGCGGAGCGGGCCTCGACAGCATCTTCGACTTCCAGTCTGGGATCGACAAGCTGGACCTGACCAGCGTCCACACCGGCGTGAACGACATCTACGGCGTGTTGTCTTCTGGCGGCTCGACCTTCGTGTTCGTCGACCTGGGCGGTGATGGGGTGGGCGACATGACCATCCAACTGACCAACACCGCCGCGGTGTTGGCGGGGGACATCCTGTTCTAGAACCGGTTAGCCCCGCTGCAGCAGTACCGTCGGCGCGTCGCGGTAAGTGGTGCGGACGACCTCCAGGAAGCCCATCTTCCAGGCCAGCTTCAGCGAGGGGGCGTTGTCGGGGTCGATGATGCAGACCACCGGCGCGTCGCCCCATTGCTCGCGGGCCCAGGATAGGGCGCCCGCGATGGCCTCGCTGGCGAAGCCCTTGCCGTGGGCCCAACTGGCCAGGGCCCAGCCCATTTCCGGGACGCCGTCGATCGAGGGCTGGAGGCCCCGGCGGAAGTCGGCGAAGCCGAGCTCGCCGACATAGCGGCCGCTGGCCGTCTCCCGCGCCGCCCAGTAGCCGTAGCCCAGCACCGCCCACAGCCCCCGGGCCCGCAGCAGGCGCTGCCAGCTCTCCTCGGGCGTCGAGGTGCGGCCGCCGATGTGGCGGGTGACCATCGGGTCGCTCCACATCGCGGCGCTGTCCTCGAAGTCGGACGCCTGGGGCGGGCTGAGCGTGAGGCGGGCGGTGGTCAGGGTCGGCGGAATCATCGGGGTCCTGTTCGGGTCTGCGCCGCGAGCCTATACCGACCGCGCCAGACGCCAACCGCCGGACTTGCCCATGACCGCGCCGCAAGACGCCATCGCCGCCCGCCGCAAGCTGACCAACAGACTGATCGCCGGCAAGGACGCCCGCCGCCTGGCGCCGTTCTTCGCGCCGGACATCAAGGTGATCGTCGGCGACGGCTCGCTGATCCTGGGTGCACGCGACGTCCTGGAGGCCTTCGCCAGCCAGTTCGCCGACCCGGCCTTCGTCGCCTATGTCCGCACCACCGACCGGATCGAACTGGACGCCGCCGGCGAGCGCGCCGCCGAGCACGGGACCTGGGTCGGGACGACGCGCGGCGCAGCCGACACGAGCGGGTCCTATCTGGCGACCTGGCGCAAGGTCACCGGCCAGTGGGTGATCGAGAACGAGCTGTTCGTGACCTTGAGCTAGACGCGGTTCTCGGCCGCACGAAACGTGCGCTCCGTCACAAGATGACGGGAAATTAATGCCAGCGCCGTTGCCCAGGGGGGAAAGGCCCTCTACCCCTTGGCGTCCGAAGATCCAGGGAAGGGGCCCCGCCTTGCAAAACCGTCGTCAGATGCTGCTGTCCACCGTCGCCGTCGGCCTGGCCGCCGCGACCCCGGGTCTCGCCCTGGCTCAGGCCGCGCCGGCCTCCGGCGAGAGCGCCAAGCTCAACGCCCTGTTCGACGCCATCATGGCCAAGCAGCTGCGCCAGTCGCCCGAGACGGCCACGGGCCTGGGCCTGGACGTCGGCGACCTGGCCTGGACCAAGTCGCAGCTGGGCGACCGCTCGTTCGCCGCCATCGCCGCCGGGATCGCCCAGACCAAACAGCAACTGGCCGACCTGCGCGCCATCGACCGCAAGCAGCTGACCGGCATGGACGTGGTCAACTACGACACGGTCGAGTTCACCCTGGCCGTGCAGGACGAGGGCAACAGCAAGTTCACGTACGCCGGCGGCGGTTCGGGCGCGCCCTATGTGCTCAGCCAGCTGACGGGTTCTTACCAGTCCTATCCCGACTTCCTCGACACCCAGCATTCGATCGAGACCAAGGCCGACGCCGACGCCTATCTGTCGCGGATGGAGGCCTTCGCCCGGCTGATGGACCAGGAAGCCGCCATCGCCGCCCGCGACTACGCCGACGGCGTGATCCCGCCGGACTTCGTCATCGACAAGGCCCTGGTCCAGATGAAGGCCTTCGCCGGCACGCCCACTGCCGAGGCGCCGCTGGTGCTGTCGGTGGCCCGCCGGACCAAGGACAAGAACATCCCCGGCGACTGGGCCGGCGAGGCGAGCAAGATCTACGAGAATTCGGTGCTGCCCGCCCTGAAGCGCCAGATCGCGCTGCTGGAGAGCGTCCGCCCCAAGGCCACCCACGACGCCGGCGTCTGGCGCCTGAAGGACGGCGGCGACTACTACGCCGTGTCGCTGAAGAACTACACGACCTCGACCCTGACTCCCGACGAGATCCACCAGCTGGGCCTGGACCTGGTGAAGTCGATCTCGGTCCAGGCCGACAAGCTGTTCAAGAGCATCGGCATGTCCAAGGGCACGGTCGGCGAGCGGATGGCCGAGCTGGGCAAGGACATCTATGAGAACACCGATCCGGCCAAGGAACAGCTGATCAAGGACCTGAACGTCAAGGCGGCCTGGATCCAGAAGCAGCTGCCGGCCTATTTTGGCGCTCTGCCCAAGGCTTCGCTGGAGATCCGCCGCGTGCCCAAGGCCATCGAGGCCGGCGCGCCGGGCGGCTACTACAACGCGCCCTCGCTGGACGGCAAGCGCCCAGGGATCTACTGGATCAACCTGCGCGACACCAAGGAGCAGGCCAAGTACACTCTGACCACCTTGACCGTGCACGAGGGCGTGCCCGGCCACCACCTGCAGCTGTCGATCTCCAACGAGGCCAAGAGCCTGCCCCTGCTGCGCAAGACGATCGGCAATTCGGGCTACGCCGAGGGCTGGGCGCTCTATTCCGAAGAGCTGGCCGTCGAGATGGGCATCTACAAGAGCGACCCGCGCGGCCACATCGGCATGTTGCACGACGCCCTGTTCCGCGCCGTCCGCCTCGTGGTCGACAGCGGCATGCACTACAAGAAGTGGACCCGCGAGCAGGCCGTCAAGTACATGGCCGAGACCATGGGCGATGAGGAGAGCGGCACGATCACCGAGATCGAACGCTACGTCGTCTGGCCGGGCCAGGCTTGCAGCTACATGATCGGCAAGATCACTTGGCTGCGGGCCCGCGAACGAGCCAGGAAGGCTCTGGGCAAGGCGTTCGACATCCGCCAGTTCCACGACGCCGGCCTGCTGGCGGGCATGACCCCGCTGACCGTGCTTGACCGCGTGATCGACGACTACATCGCCAAGACCAAGACGGCGAAGTAAGGCCCGAAAGCTTTTCCCTCCCCTTTATGGGGAGGGGGGACCAGCGAAGCTGGTGGGGGGGGGCGTGCTGAGTCAGCCAGGCTCTGCACCGAGCCCCACCCGACCCGCTACGCGGGCCACCCCATAAAGGGGAGGGAAGGGCGTTGGGTCACCCCCACCCCTCCGACACGCCCGCCCGGCGCGCCGCCGGGGTCACCGAACCGACCTTCAGCGCCGGCTGCGGCTGGTCGGCTGGCTTGCCGAACAACCAGCCCTGGGCGAAGTCGACGCCGGCCTTGCGGACCACGTCCTCGACCTCGGCGGTCTCGACCATCTCGGCGACGGTGCGGATGTCCAGATCGCGGCACAGCTCGACCAGCCGGCGCACCATCGCCCCGTCGCGGCCGCTGCCGGCCAGTTCGCGGACGTAGCGGCCGTCGATCTTGACGATGTCCAGGCTCAGTTCCTGCAGATAGGCGAACGATGAGGCCCCGGCCCCGAAGTCGTCCAGGCAGACCAGCGAGCCCAGGCCTCGCAGGGCCTGGATGTGCCGATTGGCGCGCGGCAGGTCGTCGATGGCGCTGGTCTCGGTGATCTCGAAGATCAGCCGGCCCTTGGCGACGTCGGCCTTGGTCAGCAGGCGGCCGATATGGTCGACGAAGCCTTCGTTGACGATGGTGCGGCCCGAAACGTTGATCGCCAGCTTGATCGCGCCCGAACGGTCGGCGGCCAGGCGCTTGACCGCCATCTCGGCGATGGCGTGGTCCAGTTCCTCGATCAGGTCGAACTCCTCGGCCATGCGGATCAGCTGGAAGGGGCTGCCGCCGTCCTCGAAGCGCACCAAGGCCTCGTGGTGATGGGCCGCGCCGGTCTTCAGGTCGACCACCGGCTGGTAGACCAGGCTGAAGCGGCGCTGGCTGACCGCCACGCCCAGGGCGCCGGCCCGCGACAGGGTGCGCTTGACCGAGCGGTTCATCGCCTCGGACAGGCTGAGCGGCGGGGTGTCCTTCAGGCCCTCGCGCAGGAAGTCGTCGAGGGCGTAGCGCAGGGCCTTGAGGCCGCGCGACGGGGCCACGCCGTCGTCGATCGACACGACCTGGGCGCTGGCCTGGACTGTGGTCGAGCGGGTCAGGCGCTGGGCCATGTCGTCGGCGTGGTCGGCCTTGGCGCGGACCAGGGCGAAGCGGTCGGGCGACAGGCGGGTGGCCATGCCGCCGGCATGCGACTCGGCCCGCACCGCGCCGGCCAGCTTCAGGTCCAGGGCTCGGGCCTCGGGCTGGGACAGCTGCTGGCGCAGGGCGTCCAGGTCGGAGAAGTCGACCATGGCCAGCTCCAGCTCCAGGCCGGTGACGCGGGCGGCCTCGAACAGGCCGCGGGCGATGTCCTCGAAGCTCTCGCGGCTGCGCAGGCCTTCGTCGTCCATCTGGCCCGAAGGGGCGTTGGCCGGGGTGACCGAGACCGAGATCCGGCCGCCGTTGTCGGGCAGGGCGCGCATGGTCAGGTTCACGTGGCGCGGCGGTTCGCCGGCCATGCGCACAGTGACCGGCCCGCGCCGCTGGCCGTCGTCCATCACCCGCGTCGCGGCGTCGATCAGCGGGCGGTCGGCGGCCGCGAACAGCTCGCTCCAGGCGCGGCCCGTCAGCGTCCGCTCGTCCTGGCCCATGATCCGCTGCGCCGCGCCGAGCGCCAGGATCACCCGGCCGTTCTCGACCTCCAGCAGAAGGTCGGCGCTGGCGAAGGCCAGGCCCAAGAGGCGGCGCGGATCGATCGACAAGGCAAAGGTCCCCCCGGAAGACCATCACCATCGCCGGCCGGCGTTAAGGACGGGTTTCGGTCGAGCTTGCGCCCCAGGGCCGAGACGCGGGGAATTGCCGCATGCGGCATGATCGAGCGACCGTTTCTGACGTACGCGGCTTCTACAGTAAGAACATGTTGCGAACATGGAACAAAACATGTACGCATTAATCATTCCACAGGCGGGTGGGTGCGGCGGTCGCGAACCTCCGATCCGGTTGTCGGAATCATGGAATAAGGGCGGATCACTCCAATGAGCAATCAGGCGGCTTTGAAACTCGTGGGCAAGGAAGACGGCGACAAGCAACGGGCTCTGGAAGCCGCGCTGGCCCAGATCGACCGGGCGTTCGGCAAGGGCTCGGTGATGAAGCTGGGCGAAAAGGGCAAGGTCGAGATCGAGTCGATCTCCACCGGCTCGCTCGGCCTGGACATCGCCCTGGGCATCGGCGGCCTGCCCAAGGGGCGGGTGATCGAGATCTACGGCCCGGAAAGCTCGGGCAAGACGACCCTGGCCCTGCACGTGGTGGCCGAATGCCAGAAGGCCGGCGGCACCGCCGCCTTCGTCGACGCCGAGCACGCCCTGGACCCGGGCTACGCCTTCAAGCTGGGCGTCAATCTCGACAACCTGCTGGTCTCGCAGCCCGACAACGGCGAGCAGGCCCTGGAGATCACCGACACCCTGGTGCGCTCGGGCGCCGTCGACATCGTGGTCATCGACTCGGTCGCGGCCCTGACTCCCAAGGCGGAAATCGAAGGCGAGATGGGCGACAGCCTGCCTGGCCTGCAGGCCCGCCTGATGAGCCAGGCGCTGCGCAAGCTGACCGCCTCGATCAACAAGGCCAACACCATCGTCATCTTCATCAACCAGATCCGTCACAAGATCGGGGTGATGTACGGCAGCCCGGAAACCACCACCGGCGGCAACGCCCTGAAGTTCTACGCCTCGGTCCGCCTGGATATCCGCCGCACCGGTTCGATCAAGAACCGCGACGAGATCGTCGGCAACAATGTCCGGGTCAAGGTGGTCAAGAACAAGGTGGCCCCGCCGTTCCGCGAGGTCGAGTTCGACATCATGTACGGCGAGGGCATCTCCAAGCTGGGCGAGATCATCGACCTGGGCGTCAAGGCCGGGATCATCGACAAGGCTGGCTCGTGGTTCTCGTACAATAGCCAGCGCATCGGCCAGGGCCGCGACAATGTCCGCGAGTTCCTCAAGGCCAACAAGGACCTGGCCGCCGAGATCGAGGCCGCGGTGCGCCAGTCTTCCCGCAAGATCGAGGAAGAGCTGCTGGTCGGCGGTCCCGACGACGACGGCGACGAATAGGACTTCCCTGGTCCGGGCCGCCCCAGGCAAACCCGGGAGCGACCTGGACCAGCCGAAGGTTTCGCGGCCGCCGCCCGCCGCGGGCGACCCCGCCTTATAGCCCGCCGCGCACACCGCCCGGCCGGCCGCGATCCCCGGACGCCTGGACCCCATGCCAGGCGTCCGATTTCGTTGATCCTCCCCTCCGGGGGAGGTGGCCCGAAGGGCCGGAGGAGGCCTGCCGAGTCGACCGCCTAGGATCCTCCCCCTCTGGGGGAGGTGTCGGCGCAGCCGACGGAGGGGGGAGTGATCAAGGGGCGGCCGCCCCCCCCCGGATCGACGATCCCGCAGCTCCCCCGCCCGTCGCATCGCGACCGCGTCCTCCACGGAGGCAGGCCCTGGCGCGCCTCCAACGCGCCTCCGCGCCCCGTGATCACCAAGGCGATTTCCACATCGCTTGAAACCGCGCTATGCAGCCCCGACCTCCGGTTCGACCGGACCCAGTACGAACACCCGAGACGCCGATGACCAGCCTGCCCAGCCTCAACGAGATCCGCGGCACCTTCCTGAACTATTTCGGCGCGGCCGATCACGCCATCGTCCCGTCCGCGCCGCTGGTGCCGCAGAACGATCCGACCCTGCTGTTCGTCAACGCCGGCATGGTGCCGTTCAAGAACGTGTTCACGGGCGCCGAGACCCCGCCGCATCCGCGCGCGACCTCGTCGCAGAAGTGCGTCCGGGCCGGCGGCAAGCACAACGACCTGGACAATGTCGGCTACACCGCCCGCCACCACACCTTCTTCGAGATGCTGGGCAACTTCTCGTTCGGCGACTACTTCAAGGAACAGGCGATCACCCACGCCTGGACCCTGCTGACCCGCGACTTCGCCCTGCCCAAGGACAAGCTGCTGGTCACCGTCTACCACACCGACGACGAGGCGGCCGATCTCTGGAAGAAGATCGCGGGCCTGGACGACGGCCGCATCATCCGCATCCCGACCAACGACAATTTCTGGTCGATGGGCGACACCGGCCCCTGCGGCCCGTGCTCGGAAATCTTCTTCGACCACGGCTCTCATATCGCCGGCGGCCCGCCCGGCAGCCCTGATGAAGACGGCGACCGGTTCATCGAGATCTGGAACCTGGTGTTCATGCAGTTCGAGCAGATGGCCGGCGGCGAGCGCGTCTCGCTGCCCAAGCCGTCGATCGACACCGGCATGGGCCTGGAGCGCGTCGCCGCCGTCCTGCAGGGCGTGCACGACAACTACGACATCGACCTGTTCAAGGCCCTGATCGCCGCCAGCGTCGAGCTGACCGGGGTGAAGGCCGAAGGCGACCAGGCCCCGTCGCACCGGGTGATCGCCGACCACCTGCGCTCGTCCTCGTTCCTGCTGGCCGACGGCGTCACCCCCTCGAATGAAGGCCGCGGCTACGTGCTGCGCCGGATCATGCGCCGGGCCATGCGCCACGCCTATCTGCTGGGCGCTCAAGAGCCGCTGATGCACCGCCTGGCCCCGACCCTGGTGGCCGAGATGGGCCAGGCCTATCCCGAGCTGCGCCGCGCCGAGGCCTCGATCGTCGAGACCCTGCGCCAGGAGGAGGAGCGCTTCCGCGTCACCCTGGGGCGCGGCATGGGACTTCTCGACGAAGCTACCGCCGGCCTGGAAAGCGGCGGCGTGCTGGACGGCGAGACCGCCTTCAAGCTCTACGACACCTACGGCTTCCCGCTGGACCTGACCCAGGACGCCGTGCGCGCCAAGGGCGTCACGGTCGACACCGACGGCTTCGACGTGGCCATGGACCGCCAGCGCACGATGGCCCGCGCCAACTGGGCCGGCTCCGGCCAGCAGGGCGCGGCCGCCGCCTGGTTCCCGATCCGCGAGGCCAATGGCCCGACCAGCTTCGTCGGCTATGGCGCCACCGAGACGACCGGAACCGTCAAGGCCATCGTGCTGGACGGCGCGCCCGTCGAAGCCGCGCCGGCCGGAGCCGTCGTCGATATCCTGCTGGACCGCACCAGCTTCTACGCCGAAAGCGGCGGCCAGGCCGGCGACACCGGCGTGATCGAGGCCGGCGGCGTCGAAAGCCGCGTGGTCGACACCCAGAAGCAGGCCGGCGACCTGCACGTCCACCGCGTCGAGCTGGCCGGCCCGCTGAAGGTCGGCGACCCGGTCGTGGCCTCGGTGGACGCGGCCAAGCGCACCACCACCCGCGCCAACCACTCGGCCGCTCACCTGGTGCACGCCGCCCTGCACCACGTGCTGGGCCCGCACGTCGCCCAGAAGGGCCAGATGGTCGACGGCGACCGCATGCGCTTCGACTTCAGCCACGGCGGCCCGCTGACCGCCGACGAGATCGAGCGCATCGAGGCCGAGGTCAATGCGGTGATCCGCCAGAACGTCCCGGCCCAGACCCAGGAGATGGCGCCCCAGGAGGCCATCGAGGCCGGCGCCGTGGCGCTGTTCGGCGAGAAGTACGGCGACAGCGTCCGGGTGCTGACCCTGGGCGAGTCCCTGACCGAGGCCGGCAAGGCCTATTCGGTCGAGCTGTGCGGCGGCACCCACGTGGCCCGCACCGGCGACATCGCCCTGTTCAAGATCGTCTCCGAGCAAGGCGTAGCGGCCGGCGTGCGCCGCATCGAGGCCCTGACCGGCGAGGCGGCCCGCCGCTTCCTGCTGGACCAGGCCGGCGTCGCCAAGGCCCTGGCCGACCAGTTCAAGACCCCGGTCGCCGAGGTCCTGGCGCGCGTCGACGCCCTGGTCGCCGAGCGCAAGGCCCTGGAAAAGCAGCTGGCCGAGGCCAAGAAGCAGCTGGCCCTGGGCGGCGGCTCTGGCGGCGGCGCGGCGGGTCCCGAGGATGTCGCCGGCACGGCCCTGATCGCCCGCGTCCTCGACGGCGTCGGCGGCAAGGAACTGCGCGGCGTGGCCGAGGAGTTCAAGAAGCAGCTGGCCTCGGGCGTCGTGGCCCTGGTCGGCACGACCGACGGCAAGGCCGCCGTCACCGTCGCCGTGACCGCCGATCTGGTCGGCAAGTTCAGCGCCGCCGACCTGGCCAAGGCCGCCGTGATCGCCATGGGCGGCCAGGGCGCCGGCGGCAAGCCCGACTTCGCCCAGGGCGGCGCCCCCGACGCGACCAAGGCCCAGGACGGCCTGGCCGCCATCAAGGCGGTTCTGGCCGGCTGATCGCCCCGGCGGCCCTCGTTCCGGACGGCTCGGCAAGCCGCCGAACCGTCCGTCGTTCCGCCCGACGTCGACGCCGATCTGGACAGGGCGATCGTCGGCAGAGGGTGGGTTGTGGACGTAGCGGCGCCGATCTCGACATGTACGATTGTGGGCGCGAAGACGGGCGTCGGATATGCCGAAGTATAAGGTTGGGTGGGGCGCCGAGGCGACCGGATGTCCGGCTGGGCGCCCTGGTCTTCAGCGATGACGACGCGGCGGTCGCGGCAATAGCTGAGCTTTGTGTTCAGGGGGCTTGGGCGCCGTCGTCAAGCGGCCTGACCGTAAGCTCACCGTCGCGGATATCGCTCCTCCCAGCGTCGGCTGACGACCCTCCCTCGGTCGGCGGCGAAGACGTCCGGACTGGCGGGTGCGGGTCGATAACTGGCGCCGGCGCTGACAGCGGACCTCGCGCTCCTCGCCATGAAACAGACCATTCCGGCGTCAGATAGGGGGCTCAGCCCTTCACCAATCCGCAACGGGACGCGAACCATGATCGCGCTCTGACCCGTTGAAATGGTCTGCTCCATGAACGCGCGCGCACCTAGACCATTCGAATGGGTCCCGGGCCGGGGTTCTGACCCCGTGGCCTTGGCTCGCCTGCGGGAGTCCATTCCTCGCCCCCACCTTGCAATGGGTGAGGCCTGGTTCATGAGCGAAGAGCGCCGCATGTTCGATGAATTGCTTGGCGACCTAGACACCCTGCCCGTGGCTGAACTTCGTCATGTGCTGGAAGAGATCGCGAGCGGCACTGTCAGTTTCGGATCGCTGGATGAATGGCGCGACTGGTTTCTGTATCTTCTGCCGCAGTTGGTGCCTCGTATCCATCAACGAGACTACGCGTCTCTACTCGAAGTCACGATCACGGCGCTCTTCACCCAATATCCCGCTGGCCTTGAAGAGTGTTCTCATCCAGGCTTTCGAGAAGACGTTCTGAACACGCTCGGTCAATGCCAGATGGACGCCGCGTGCTGGCCCGACGGCGAACTTGACGTCGAGGTTTGCCTGGATCGCTACTTCATTCCCCGTTTGGGGCTTTGGTGCTGGAGCGACGCCAATGGTCCACTGTCGGCCTCGATGTTCCTCTGCCTCAAATATCTTCGCGCGGACGAGGTGGGGATCTGGTTACGGTCGGTTCTGGCCATCCGTGAACCACGCTGGCGTGCGCAGGTGATGAGCTGGCTGCTCGGCGCGCATGCCGTGCTGACCGGAACCGTGCGGCAGCCTTCCAAATTCGATCAGTCCGGCTACCCCCGCATCGACTGGGACTGGTCTCATTGCCTATCCGGTGACTACCACAATGGTGACACGGGGGAATGCCGTCGGCTGGACTTCATTCCAGAGGCCAATCGCGAGACGGCGCTACTTGGCATCAAGGAGCATTTTGACGAAGCCACGTTTCTTGACTGGCTGGCGTCGTTCGAGACGATCCCGAGCGTGCAGGCTGAACTCGCCGCTACACCTTTCTGGTTCTTTGACCTGTATGGCTCTCGGCATCCAAGCCCGGTCCAGGCCTCATAATACGGCGTTGCGGAGCTCATTCAGGTCGGCTTCGGCCAATCACCAACGTCGGACTTGGGTCGAGAACAGGAAGGCGCCGGCCCTGACAGCGGACCTAGCGCCACTCACCACGAAGCGGACTACTCCGGCTTCAGCTTGGGGTAATTTGCAGACATTCACCGTTACGACGAGAAAAAGCGCTCTGGCCGAGGAACGATCTGACGGTGCCTGCGCCATTCGGCGATGATCACCACAATGCCGAGTCCGATTATCACCGGTTCAGCGCTGAAAATTACGAGCGCCACAAGTTTGTAAACGTCAGGGAATGGTGACAGGAACCAGCGCCAAATCAACTCTACGGCCGCAAGCGCAGCGAAGGCGGTCGCGGCCGGTCTCCACTCCCACGCACGAAACCGGATGGTGCGCATTAGTGATGGAATTAGAGCGCCAAGGACCAACAGGAGCATCAGAAGCGACAGCGCGGGACCGACCGGGAAGCGGTGTGCGATCCCCACGTACCATTGGGCTACGAACGAGGCGGCAGCCGCGACGAAGAAGGCGATGGTGGCGCCATGGGGACGTTTCTTCGACTGCATAACCTAGCTGACCATCGGGTTCTTGCTGCGGAATCGAACAAGCGCCCTGCGGACCGATACGATCACCGGCGCCAGAAGAACGCTGACCAAGAAATAGAAGAGCCCGTTCGACGCGACTATGGCCAGCCACCAGAGTTGAGCCGATCCTTCACTCATGCCCGACAGAGCCATCAGCATGAACGCTGAAGGCCATACCAGCAGGCACCATGCCGGAAACCCGATCAACGGATTGAGGAAATAGAGCAAGAGCGCAACGAGTAGCCCCACCGTTGCCGATACCGCTCCGTATCGAAGCATCGTCAGCCAAAAAGGTCGATCGGTCTTCGCCATCCTGTCGATTATCCCGATTGCTGTCGCGAGCATGCTCAACCGTAGAGGCGGTTGATGAACCCGAGATTGCCAAGGTCCGCAACGGGCCGGGAACAGAAATCACGTCCTCGCCCAAGATCAGACATTCGACGATTTGCCGGCAAGCGGACATCGCGAGGGGGTAGGCAAGGGGGGAGACGGACGTCAAAACCAGTGACTATTCATTGCCCGCAAGAAGCCGGAATCATCCACGGGAAGACCTGACGCCGATCCCAGAACCGAGTCGATTTGGCAGTGAGGGCAGATAGCTGTGCCCGTGCCTTCGTTAAGCCAACGCTCGATCTCGGCTGGTTTGAACGTCTCAAGGCAGTAGAAGCAGCCGCAAATATCACTGTCTTCGATGGCTATTCGATGCCCGGATGAGTGTCGGTGCGCTGCTCGCAGGACGTCCGTCGAGTAGGTCATGCGACAAGGGTGGATGAAGGCGCCGACGTCCGCAACGGGTCCTGTACCGACCTCACGCCGTTCCCCTTCCACACCCTCTGCCCTCATCACCGCCGGTCCTCCAGGATCATCGCCGCGCCCTTTTCGGCGATCATCACCGTCGGGGCGTTGGTGTTGCCGGAGGTGATGGCCGGCATCACCGAGGCGTCCACCACGCGCAGGCCGTCGAGGCCGCGCACCCTCAGGCGCTCGTCCACCACCGCCAGCGGGTCGTCGGCCGCGCCCATGGCCGCCGTGCCGACCGGGTGGAAGATCGTGGTGGCCAGGGCCTTGGCCGCCGCCAGCAGGTCCCCGTCGGTCTCGATCGCCGCGCCGGGCCGGAGCTCCTGGGGCTTGTAGCGGGCCAGGGCGGGCTGGCTGGCGATCCGGCGCGCCCAGCGCAGCGAGGCGATCGCGACGTCGCGATCCTCCTCGGTGGCCAGGTAGTTGGGATCGATCCGCGGCGGATCGGCCAGGCCGGGCCCCGACAGGCCGACGCCGCCCCGGCTGGTGGGCCGTAGGTTGCAGACGCTGGCGGTGAAGGCGCCGAACCGGTGCAGGCCCTCGCCCCAGCGGTCCAGGCTCAGCGGCTGGAAGTGGAACTGCAGGTTCGGCGTGGCCCGGCCGGCGTCCGAGCGGCAGAACATCCCCAGCTGCGACGGCGCCATGGTCAGCGGGCCCGACCGGCGCAGCGCATAGTCGACGCCCATGGCCAGGCGCCGGGCCAGGTTGGCGTAGTCGGTGTTGAGGGTGCGCACGCCGGAGACCTTGTAGACCGGCCGGATCTGCAGGTGGTCCTGCAGATTGGCGCCGACCCCAGGCAGGGCATGCCGCACGGCGACGCCGGCGCGCGCCAGGCGTTCCGGATCGCCGATCCCCGACCGCTGCAGGATCAGCGGCGAGCCGATCGCGCCGGCGGCCAGGATTAGTTCGCCGGCCACCCGGGCGGTCAGGACCTGGCCGCCGCGCACGGCGCGCAGACCCGTCACCCGTCGTCCGTCCAGCTCGATCCGCTGGACCTCGACCCCGGTCTCCAGCCGCAGATTGCCCCGCGCCAGCACGGGCCTCAGGAAGGCCGAGGCGGTGCTCCACCGGCGGCCCGCCCGCTGGTTGACCTGGAAATAGGACGAGCCGGAATTGTCGCCGCCGTTGAAATCCTCGACCATGGGAACGCCCGCCTGCCGCCCGGCCTCGCGGATGGCGTCCAGGATGTCCCAGCGCACCCGGGGATGCTCCACCCGATATTCGCCGCCCGACCGGTGATGCTCGCCGCGCGGCGCGATGTGGTCCTCGTGCCGCAGGAAGAACGGCAGGACGTCGGCCCATCCCCAGCCCACGAGCCCTTTCTGTCGCCAATTGTCATAGTCCTGGGCCTGGCCGCGCATGTAGATCATGGCGTTGATCGACGAGGAGCCGCCGATCACCTTGCCACGCGGATAGGCCAGGGCGCGGCCGTCGAGGCCGGGCTGGGCGATGGTTTCGAACAACCAGTCGGCGCGGGGATGGCCGATGGCGAACAGGTAGCCGACGGGAATGTGGAACCAGATCCAGTCGTCGCGGCCGCCGGCTTCCAGCAGCAGCACCCGGACCGAGGGATCGGCCGACAGGCGGTTGGCCAGCACGCAACCGGCCGAGCCGGCGCCCACCACCACATAGTCGAACGTCCCCAGGTCGGTCTCGTCCGCCATCGCGCCGGCTCCTCCTTGCGCCGCGCCTTGGTCGGGACGGTCGAAGCGCTCAGGCTGAGGCAAGCGCGCCGCGTTGGGAAGCCTCGGGCTCAGGCTGCCGCGTCCGGTTGCCGAGGAGATCGTCCAGCGCCCCATCCAGCGCCGGGTGGATGAACCGGAAGCCGCTGGCCAGGGCCGCGGCGGGCGCGACCCGCTGGCCCTGCAGCAACAGCTCGTCGGCGAACGCGCCCAGGACCAGCCGCAGGGGCGCGGCCGGGGCGGGCAGCAGGGCCGGGCGGTTCAGGGCGCGGCCGAGCGCGCGGGCGAAGGCGGCGTTGCGCACGGGCTCCGGCGCCGTGCCGTTCAGCGGTCCCGCCAGGCCCGGCGTGGCGATGGCGTGGGCGATCAAGCGCACCAGGTCGTCCAGGTGGATCCAGCTCATCCAGTGTCGTCCGGCCCCGAACGGCCCGCCCAGGCCAAACTCGAACGGCGTCAGCATGCGCGACAGGGCCCCGCCGTCGAGGGCCAGGACCAGGCCGATGCGCAGGCGCACCACGCGCACGCCCAGGTCCTGGGCCAGCAGGGCCGCGCGCTCCCAGCGCCGGCAGACCGTGCGCGAGAAGCAGTCGAGCCCGTCGGCGGCCTCGTCCAGCACCTCGTCGCCGCGCAGGCCGTACCAGCCGATGGCCGAGCCGCTGACCAGCACGACGGGGCGGCGCTCCAGCCGGGCGACCAGGGCGACCACCGCCCGGGTCACCGCCAGGCGCGAGCGGACGATCCGCCGGCGCTTGGCGGGCGTCCACAGGCCGTCCGAGATCGGCTCGCCGGCCAGATTGACGATGGCGTCGATCCGCGCGTCGTCGGCGATCTGGCCCAGGTCGGTGACGATACGGATCGGGGCGGGCAGGCCGGCGGCGGTGGCGCGGTCGCGGGTCAGGGCGGTGACCTCGTGCCCGGCGCCGACCAGGGCCGCGACCAGGCGGCGGCCGATCAGGCCCGTGGCGCCGGTGACCAGGATCGATCGCCTCGGCGCCAGTCCCGCGACCAGGGGAACGGGATCGCTCGCCACGATTCGCCGGGTCCGTCCCGCGGCGGCCAGGTCGCGCAGGCCGAACACCAGGACCGCGACGGCGGCGAGGACGCAAAGCCCGCTCCAGACGCCATAGGCGGCGGGGGCCAGCGCGGTCGGCCGCTCCGCCCAGCCGGCCAGCACCGGCAGGACCAGCGCCAGGAACACGCCGTAGTTCAGGGTCAGCAGGGTGTGGGTGACGCGTTCGCTGGCCGGCAGCTTGCGGGTGCGGTCCTCCTCGACGAAGTCCCACAGGGTCAGGACCAGCTCGCCCAGCATCAGGGCGATCAGGGCGACCGCGAGTATGCCTTGAGGGCGGCTCCAGCCCAGGAGTACGAACATCGCCGCATAGGCCAGGTTGCGCACGCCGTGCAGCCGCAGCTCGCGGGCCTGGGACGGTCGCCAGGCCAGGCGCTCGGTCAGTTCATGGTGATAGAGGGTGTCGAACCCGCCCATCGCCACCTGGGCGAACACCAGGGTCCAGATCAGGTCGCTCATCGGCGGGTCTCCTGCGGATAGGCCGGGCGCTCGCGGAACATCCCGACCTGGCGGAGCATCGGGCCCAGCAGCGGGTGGCGCAGGTCGAGCACGAAGGCGAAGCCGCCGTCGCCCTGGTCGACGTGGCTGATGGTCAGGACGCCCGGCGCCAGCCAGGCCGGCAGACGCAGGCGCAGTCCCAGCCGCGCGGGGCCCAGCGCCAGGAAGTAGCCGTGGCTGTGGAAGTGCAGCGCGGTCTCGTCGGCGCTGACCGCCAGGGCGATGCCGAAGCCCCAGCCCAGATATTCCTCCAGGCCCGTGGGGCCGGCGAAGCGCTTGCTGCTGTGGATCACCTGCGGGAAGCCGTGGGCCCGGTTGTACATCCGGGTCCAGAACTGGCCGCCGGCGGGGCCGTCCTCGGTGACCGTCACCACCGCGGCGACGCCCAGGTCGTCATGGAGGGGCAGGGGCGCGCCGATCAGGCGGCACAGCTGGGCCAGGACGCGGCCGGCCGCGTTTCGGCGGCTTTCGGTGATCTCGCCGACATAGGTCACGGCCATGCCGGGGCGCAGCCGCTTGCTGAACCGGTCGCGCACGGCCTGGGGCAGGCGGCTCCAGCCGGCCTCGCCCAGCAGGGCGCGAAAGCGCAGGTCGTGCAGCTCGGCGGGCGCGGGCGGCGGAAGGTCCTGGTCCGGCGCCGGGCGGGCTTCTGCGATCCTGTTCATGGCCAATTTCCTCTTCCGGTCTTGCCTGTTATTTCTGTCCAAAGAGAAATTACCGGCGAAATTTTTTAGGTCGTCCTGTCCGGCTTGCCGCGACCCATGCCCAGCAGGCCGACCACCTTCGAGCCCATCTTGATCAGCGACATCAGGGTGCTGGGCGGCACGCTCAGCATCTGGCCGTACCAGCTGTCGATCGTGGTGACGAAGCTGTGCATCTCGCTCAGGCGCTTGCGGGCGACCTTGCTGAGGGTGGGGTCGTTCTCGGCCGCCGCCAGGACCGGGCCCAGCGCCTCGACCATCGGGTCGATCTCGCGTTCCTTGCGGCCCTGGGCGATGCGGGTCAGCATCTGCCACAGATCGGCTTCGGCCTCGTAGTGGTCGCGCCGGTCGCCCAGCTGGGGCACGCGGCGGATCAGCTTCCAGCCGATCAGCTCGCGGATGCTGTTGGAGACGTTGGAGCGAGCCATGCCCAGGCTCTCGGCGATGTCCTCGGCGGTCATCGGCCGGTCGGCCAGGTAGAGCAGGGCGTGGATCTGGGCGACGGAGCGGTTGACGCCCCACTGTCCGCCCATGTCGCCCCAGCGCAGGACGAACTGCTCGACCGCGGCGGGGAGGCGCTTCGTGTTGTCTGCAATTTCTGTCATGACAGAAATATAGAGCCAGATTGAACGGTCGTCAACCGGACCCGCCGGCCCGGACATCGAGGCCAAGGAGACCTGCCCGAAGTCAGTCCGTGATCGGATTGGCGATTTCCACCAGGTTGCCGTCCGGGTCGCGCACATAGATCGACAGGATCGGGCCTGTCGCGCAGGCGCGCCGCACCGGGCCTTCCTCGATCGCCACGCCCAGCGCTTCGATATGGGCCGCCACCTGCTCCAGCGGCGTCGCGGCCAGGAAGCACAGGTCCGCCGAACCGCGTGTCGGCTTCAGGGCCTTGGGCTCGAATTCGTGTCCGGCCTGGTGCAGGTTGATCTTCTGGTCGCCGAACGTCAGCGCCTTGCGCCCCTGGCCGAACGTCTCGAGCCGCATGCCCAGAACATCGCGATAGAAGGCGATGGTCCGGTCCAGGTCGGCGACGGTCAGCACCAGATGGTCGAGACGGTCGAGGACGATCATGCCGTTTCCCTTGGCAGGCGCGGTCTCAATCGGCCCCGACCACGCCCGGCGGCGCCGAAATAGTGAACGCCGATCGATCAAAGACGAAATTCGTGATCACGAAGGCTCGTCGTCGCCGGTGAACCGCGCAAGCGTGACTCGGGACAGTGGCGAGAAGGGGACGGTCATGAGCGAGGAAACCGCCGGCGGCGGCGTCAGCTACGAGAAGGTCGACGACGCCTATTTCGACAAGCGCGGACTCAAGCGCTATGCGGGGGTGTTCTCGCTGTGGGCCCTGGGGGTGGGGGCGGTGATCGCCGGCCAGTTCTCGGGCTGGAACCTGGGCATGGGGACCGGCGGCTGGGGCGGCATGCTGGTCGCCACCCTGATCATCACCGTCATGTACCTGGGCCTGACCTTCTCGATCGCCGAGATGGCCGCGGCCCAGCCGCACACCGGCGGCGCCTACAGCTTCGCGCGGGCCGCCATGGGACCCTGGGGCGGCTTCATCACCGGCCTGTGCGAGAACGTCGAATATGTGCTGACCGCCGCGGTGGTCTGCTTCTTCATCGGCAGTTATCTGGGCGGCATCTTCGAGACGCCGGCCTGGGTGCAGCCGCTCTACTGGATCGGGGCCTACGCCGTCTTCGTCGGACTGAACGCCGGCGGGGTGGCGATGTCGTTCAAGTTCACGGTGTTCATCACCCTGCTGGCCCTGGCCTGCCTGGCGGTGTTCTGGGTCAGCGCCCTGCCGCACGCCGACTTCTTCAAATACGCCATGAACGTCGGCCCAGGCGGGACCGAGCTGAAGGACGGCCACGGGCCGTTCCTGCCGGCCGGCATCGGCGGGGCCCTGGCCCAGCTGCCGTTCGCGGTCTGGCTGTTCCTGGCCATCGAGCAGCTGCCGCTGGCGGCCGAGGAGTCGCACACCCCGGCCCGCGACCTGCCCAAGGGCATCATCCTGGGCATCTCGACCCTGATCGTCTCGGCCCTGCTGGTGCTGTGGCTCAACAGCGCCATTTCGCCGGGGACCTTCGCCCTGGCCAAGTCGGGCGAGCCGATCCTGGAAGGCTTCCGCACCATCTATGGCGGCGGCCTGGCCAAGGTGCTGGCGGCGGTGGCGGTGGCCGGCCTGGTCGCCAGCTTCCACGCGGTGATCTTCGCCTATGGCCGGCAGATCTATTCGCTGTCGCGGGCCGGCTACTTCCCCCGCGCCCTGTCGGTGACCCACGGCGTGCGCAAGACCCCGGACGTGGCCCTGATCACCGGGGCTGTGGCCGGCCTGGCCGTGATGCTGGCGGTGTGGTTCATCCTCGGGGCCGAGAAGGGCGCGGCGGTGATCGGCGGCACGCTGCTGAACATGGCGGTGTTCGGGGCCATGCTGTCCTACCTGGCCCAGGGCCTGTCGTTCATCCTGCTGCGCCGCAAGTTCCCCAATCTGGAACGTCCCTACAAGAGCCGCTTTGGCCTGACCGGGGCGGTGCTGACGGTGGCCATCTCGCTGGTGACGATCTTCTACCAGCTGAAGGATCCGATCTATCGCACCGGGGTGATCGGGGTGGCGATCTGGTTCGCGGTCGGCATCGCCTATTTCGCCCTGTTCGGGCGCAAGAAGCTGGTGCTGTCGCCGGAGGAGGCCTTCGCCATCAGCGGCGGCAAGGCCGCCTACGAGACGCACTGACAAGCCGGCCGACCGCTTCTGGGACATCCGGTCAATGTAACGCATTGTAAAAACCCGAGTTCGCCCTCTGGTGGATCGGCGGCCCATGGCCTTTAAATCCGTCCCGAAATAATCGGGGGGCGGATCGATGGCTTGGTCGGAGGCCGGAAGGCGGAACCTGGAGAGGGTCGCGAGCGGGGTCGCGATCCTCAACCCGCTGGTCGGCGAGATCGCCGAGGCCTTGCTGGACCTGGGCGGCGCGGCCCATCGCGACCTCGTCGTGGCCTATATCGCCAAGCGCCGGGGCGTGTACCGGCCGTCCGAGGCGATGCGGCGCGAACTGGACGAGGCCTTCGCCGCCTATTGCCTGGGCGCCAGCGACCCGCGGGCCGCCAACCTGCTGCACCTGCCCTATGGTCCGCACAGCCAGCGCTGGGCCCTGACTGACCACGCCTACGGCATGATGCGCGACCGGGCGAACGCCGGGATCCGTTGACGATGGAACTGGCTCTGCGCGCCCTGGCCGACCGCCTCGGCCTGGACCCCGCCTTTCGGCGCCCGCGCCTGCTGCTGGTCGCCTCGCTGCTGAGCCTGGTGCTGTGGAGCGTGATCGCCTGGGGGCTGTCGTCGCTGGTCGGGCGGATGGTCCACGGCTAGAGCATCGCGCGGAAAAGTGGATGCCGGTTTTCCGCAAAAGCGATGCGAAAACAAAAATCTAGAGCAAGCCGAGCGATTCCCAAATCGCACGGCTTGCTCTAGGATGGCCGCCAAGGGCCGTCGGGGGTTTTCCATGCGTATGTTGCCGATAACCCTGGTCGCGGGGCTGCTGCTGGGCGGCTGCGCGACGCCCCCGCAGGTGGCGCACGAGGGCGATCTGGGCGTGCTGGCGGGACAAGCCGTCGCGATGCAGGCCGCAGGGTCCGCCGACCCCGACCACATCCTGGTCGAGGCGATCCAGGCCCGGGCGGCCAGCCGCATGGGCGAGGTCGGCGCCGTCCAGCCGGGGCCCATGCCGGCCCGCTACCGGTTGCAGGTGACGGTCGGGACCTCCCCGGCCGGGGTCGGGATCTCCACCGCCGTCGGCCCGCAGGTCGGGGTCGCGCCCTGGCGCAGCGCCCCGACCCGGCTGCGCCCCTGGTCGCGCCGGGGACCGGTCCGCACGGCGGCCCTGGCGGTGTTGGACCTGTCCAGCGGCAAGGTCGTGGCCTGGGCGACGGTCCGCGCGTCGAGCGACGATCCCGTCGACCTGGCCGACCGCCTGGTCGCGGCCCTGAAGCCGGCCCAGACGTAAGGGGCGGCATAGTCCACCGGCCGGCGACCTAGAACGGTTGTCATCCCGGAAGCCTCGCAGAGGCTGTCCGGGACCCAGGGGACTGGGCGAAGGCGGTGTGGTTCACCTGGATCCCGGCTCTACGCTTCGCTACGGCCGGGATGACAACATCGTGTGGATCGGAAGACGAGACCTAAGGGCCGCGCGCAAGCTATCCCCAGCTTCTCCCCGGAAACGCGCGGGGATCTCGAATACCGATGTTCACCCAGGCGACGCGACGCGCTATCGAGGGGAAACAAAGGTGAGGAAGCCCATGACGTCGCGGTCCATGATCTCCGTCCCCGCCCTGGCGGGCTGGGCGGTCGCCTTGGCGCTCGGCCTGTCCGTCGCGCCTGGCTTCGCCCAGGTCCCCGCCAACCTGACGGCCGCCCTGGCCGACCCGGCCCGGCCGGCGGCCGACACCGCCCGCGACGCCGCGCGCCACCCGGCCGAACTGCTGGCCCTGGCCAATATCAAGCCGGGCGGCAAGGTGGCTGACTTCATCATCGGCGGCGGCTATTTCACCCGCATCCTGTCGGCGGCGGTGGGCCCGACGGGAACGGTCTACGCCTACCAGCCGGCCGAGTTCATCAAGTTCCAGGCCAAGTACGGCGACGACCTGAAGACCGTCGCGGCGGCCTACAAGAACGTCACGCCGCTGGACGGCGGCCTGACCGGCCTGGACCTGCCCGACGGCTTGGACGCGGTGATCACCGTCCAGAACTACCACGACCTGCACCTCAAGCCGTTCCCGGCCGACACCGCCGCCAAGGTCAATGCCGAGGTGTTCAAGTCGCTGAAGCCGAGCGGAGTGTTCCTGGTCGTCGACCACTACGCCGCCGACGGCTCGGGCCTGTCGGCCCCGGACACCCTGCACCGGATCGACATCGCGGCCGTCAAGTCCGAGGTCGAGGCCGCCGGCTTCAAGCTGGCCGCCGAGAGCCCGCTGCTGCGCGACCCGGCCGACCCGCGCACCGCCAGCGTCTTCGACCCCGCCATTCGCGGCAAGACCGACCAGTTCGTCCTCAAGTTCGTCAAGCCCTAGGGGAGGGGAGGAGGGGACACGCCCGCGCCGCCAGCCGCGCCGGACAAGAAGCGCGGCGCGCGAGGGCGTGTCCTTTTCAACGGTCCTCCCCCTATGGGGGAGGCGATCGCGTAGCGATCGTTGGGGGGAGCTTTAGGACCTTCGATCCGAGGTCCGGCCATCGGCCGATCACTCCCCCCTCCGTCGCCCTTTGGGCGACACCTCCCCCACAGGGGGAGGATCTTGGATGCACGGCTCCGTTTCTGCCACGCACTGCCTTGAAGGTCGTGCCCGCCTAGGCCGGCATCTCAGGCAGCCGCAGGGTGAACGTCGCGCCGCCGCCGGGCGTGCTGCGGCAGCTGACCCCGCCGCCGTGCCGGGTGGCGGCGGCCTGGACGAAGGCCAGGCCCAGGCCCGCGCCGCCGGCGGCGTCGGCGCCCGGGCGGTCGAAGCGCTGGAACGGCCGAAAGGCCAGGGCGGCCTCCTCGACGGTCAGGCCCGGTCCCTGGTCGGCCACCGACAGGTCGACATAGGTGCGGCCGCCGTCCAGCACCGTGGCCGCGCGCACCATGATCGTCGAGCCGTCCGGGCCGTACTTCACCGCGTTGCCGATCAGGTTGACCAGGGCGCGGGCCAGCACGCCGCGGTCGCCCAGGGCCATCATCGGGCCGTCGCAACCCTCCTGGCGGATCTCGATATGGCGCTGGCGGCACTGGGGCCACAGCTCGTCTATCGCCTCGACCGCCACGTCACACAGGTCGACCGGCTCCATCGCCGTCTTGGTGACCTCGGCGCGGGCCAGCTGCACGAAGCCGTCGGCCAGGGCCAGGGTGCGGCGGGCATAGGCGGCCAGGCGCTCGGATAGTTCCGGCGGCAGGCCCGGCGTGGTCGCCAGCAGGGCCAGGATCGAGGTCTGCGGCGAGCGCATGTCGTGGGTCAGCAGCTGCAGCGCCTGCTCGCGCTGGCGCATGGCGGCGGTCAGGGGCGTGATGTCGGCCAGGCGCACGATCCAGCCCGCGCCATCCCCCGCCTCGTCGCGCCGGAACACGGTCTGGATCTGGAAGGCGCGGCCGTCGGCCAGGTGCAGGTCGATCGGATGGCCCCCGTCGCCCTCGGCCGGCCAGCTGGCCGGAAAGGTGCGGCCCAGGGGCGACAGGGCGTTGAGGACGTCGGCCAGGCCGCCGCCGTCCAGCACCGGGCGGCGATCGGCCAGCAAGGCCTGGGCGGCGGCGTTGGCGGCGATCACCCGCCGCTCGGCGTCGGCCACCAGGGTGGCGTCGGGCAGGCTGAACAGGGCGTCGGCCGAGAACCGCCGCAGGTCGTCGATCCGGGTGATGGCCGCGCCGAGGCTGAGCGCCTGGCGGGCGACGAGGTCGCTTTCGAACTCGGCGTCGGCATGGACTCCGCCGGTGGGGTCCACCGAGCGCAGGCGGTCGAGCTGATGGCCCAGTAGGTCGTTGACCCGTCCCAGCCGGCCCCAGCCCCAGACCAGGGAAACCAGCGCCATGCCGATGATCGCCGCCACCGGCGACAGCCACAGGTGGCCGCGGGAGAACAGGGCCGCGCTGGTCGCCAGGGCCGCGGCCAGCAGCACCGCCAGCAGCAGCAGGCTGGCCCGGGGCGGCAGCACCAGCAGCCCGGCCAGCAGCAGCCACAGCAGGCTGAGGGCGAAGACCAGGCGCGCGGCCAGGCCGGCTGGCCGGATCATCGTCCCGCCGCGCAGGCCGTCAAGCTCGCTGGCCTGCAGCTGCACGCCGGTCATGCTGGCGGCGTCGGGGGTCACCGGGGTGGGGAAGGCGGGGCCCAGGCCCGGCGCGGTCAGGCCGACGAACACCGTCCGGCCGGCGATCAGCTCGCGCGGGACCTCGCCGGCCAGGACGCTGGAAAAGGCCACCTGGCGATAGCGGTCCGGCGGGCCCGCGAACGGGATCAGCAGGGTCGGGGCCTCGCCGCGCGTGGCGTCGGGGGCGTCGAACGGCTTGGTCGCGCGGTGGACCACGGTCATCAGGTCGGGCGCCAGGCGGGAGCCGTCGGCCTCGAACGGCGCCATGCGGCGGACCATGCCGTCGCGGTCGAACCGCACGTGCACCAGGCCGACGGCCGCCGCGCCCTGGGCGATGCTCGGCATCGGCCCGACCAGGGTCGGCGGCGCGTCGCCCTGGGGCGAAGGCTCCAGGAACTGCGGCAGGTAGACCTTGCCCGAGCGGGCGACGGCGGCGGCCAGGGCGTCGTCGGCCGCGGGGTCCTGCGACGGCTGGCTGAACAGCACGTCGTAGACGATCGCCCTGGCGCCGGCCTGGCCGAGCCGGTCGATCATCTGGGCGTGGCGGGCGCGGTTCCACGGCCAGGCGCCCAGGGCCCGCAGGCTGCGCTCGTCGACGCCGACGATCAGGATCGAGGCGTCGACCGGGCGTTCCGAGGCGCGCACCAGCCGATCGTAGAGGATGTTGTCCAGTCGCGTGGTCAGCGAACTGGCGGTCAGGCCGGCCAGGGCCAGGCCGGTGAGGACGGCGACGATCAGCCAGCGCGCCAGCCGCCGGCGCGGCGAGCGGGGCGGTCCGGGCCTCAACCGCCGAAGCGGCGCCAGGCGGGAGAGCGGCGCAGGGGGAAAGGTGGCCAAGGCCTAGCTTCCGATCTTCAGCGACTGCAGCGGCGCGACCTTTTCGGTGACCACCCCGTTCTTCACCCGCGTGGCGCTGATCCGCCAACTGTAGAGGCCCGGCGGCAGGTCGGTCAGGGTCAGCTGCGGCGCGACCAGGCCCGGCTGGTCGACGATCGGCGCGGTCGGCTCGGTTCCGGCGAACAGCTGGAAGCGGAAGCTGCGCACACCGCCGCCCGCCGCGCTCCAGCGGAACAGGAAATGGCGATGCTTGCCGCTGACCTCGGCGACCGGCGGGGCGCCCGGCTCCAGCACATCCAGGTCGCGGTCGAAGCTGTAGTCGGCGGGCGCGCCCTCCAGGCCGGCGGGGTCCAGGGCGGTGACGCGGACGAAATAGACGCCGTCCTCCAGCGGACCGAAGTCAGCCGTGGATTCAGCCTGGGTCGCCTCGGCGAACAGGTCGACGAAGCCGGCGTCGTGCGACAGCAGCAGCCGGTAGCCGGCGGCTCCGGCCTGGGGCTGGACGGCGAAGCGCACGGTGCGGCCGGTCTGGTTCTGGCCGGCCTCGTCCAGCCGGGGCGGAGGCAGCAGGGCGACCGGGGCGCTGACCCCGGTCCCGTCGGCCGAGACCGTGACGCCGAAGCCGGCCGGGATCGGCGGCCCGGCGGGGGGCGCTTCGCCAGGGCCCACGCCGACCGCGCCCTTCAGCACCTCGGTCCGGGCCCGACCCTCCGACGCCGCCACCCGGAACTCGGTGCCGCGCACGGCCGAGATCGACACCGGCGTGCGCACCTCGAAGCGGGCGTTGGGATTGGGGTTGGGCGTCGCCTGGATGGCGCTGCGGCCTTCGTCCAGTTTGAACACCCGCTGCGGGGCGTTGGTCAGCACGACGCTGCGCAGCCGCACCACCCGCATGGCGGTGTTGGAGGGCAGGGTGACGCGCGAGGCGTCCTCCATCTCGAACGTCGCGAAGGCGCCGGGGCCGGTGATCACCCGCTGGCCTTCCCGAAGGGGCATGCCCGTCTGGGCCGGGGTCCGACGGCCGTCGGTCTCGATCTCGACCCTGCCGCTGAAGGCGCTGAGCCGGGCGTCGATCGGCACGGTCTTGAGCAGGTCGGCGTCGATGGTCAGGGTCTTGCCCACCGGCATCACGCGCGGCCGGCTGATCTGGTTGGCGCGCTGCACATGGCGGTAGTCGTCGACCTGGCGCAGATAGGCGCGGCCCAGGTCGAACAGGGTGTCGCCACGTCGCACCACATAGCGGACCGGCGGGTCGGCCGGGCTGGCCACGGGCTTGGAGGGCTTCGCCGGGGCCCGCGGCGCGCACACGGCCGGGCCGGACGCCAGGGCCAGGACGGAGGCCAGGGCGAACAGCGAAGGTCGAAGAATCATTCAGCGGCTCCCGAGGCGGCGTCGGCCTCGGGCTCGCAGACTTCCAACCGGTAGCCGAACCCATAGACCGTCGTCAGTCTAAAGCCGTTCGCGGGGCGCAGGTGAAGCTTTGATCTCAGGCGCGAGACGTGGGCGTCCAGGGTGCGGGTCTCCAGGTCGGGCCGCTGGCCCCAGACCCGGCGCAGCAGGTACTCGCGCGACAGCGGCCGGGCCAGGTTGTTGAACAGCAGGGCCGCCAGCTGGAACTCCTTGGGCGTCAGGGTCTCGACAGTGTCGCCCCAGCTGACGGTCTGGGCGCCGGGGTCCAGGCGATAGGGGCCGTGCTGCTCGACCTGGGGCACGGCGGTCGGGCGATAGGCGCGCCGGGCCAGGGCGTTGACGCGGGCCAGCAGCACCTGCGGCTGCAGCGGCTTGACGATGTAGTCGTCGGCCCCGGCGTTCAGCCCCTCGACCAGGTCGGCCTCGACCGAGCGGCTGGTCAGCAGCAGCACCGGCGGCGACGGGCTCAGCAGCTCGCCGACCCGGCGCAGGGTCTCGATGCCGCTGAGCTCGGGCATGTTCCAGTCCAGGATCAGCAGGTCGAAGGTCTGGCGGCGCAGCTCGGCCAGCAGGCGCTCGGGGCGGGTGAAGCTGGTGCAGTCATAGCCCGCCGGCCCCAGTAGGGCGGCGACCAGCGCGTTGTGGCTGTCGTCGTCGTCGAGCAGGGCGACTTTCATGCGTTCACTTGCAACCAGGGTAACTCGCGCGCCCCGCGGGGTGGGGCGCGGGGCGCGCGGCGGCGGGGCGCCGTCCGAGAAGGATCAAGGCGACCATCCGCGTTGGCAAGCGTACCGTGCGGAAGCCCCCTACGCCCGGTTAGGACGGCCAAATTTACAATGGTTTACAGTCTGGGGTTTGCAGTCTGGGGTTTACAGGCCGGCCGCCCCGTTCCGCTCGTCCGGGACTGGCCAGGACGAGCGGGATCTGGATCTAGCCGCCGAACGAGCGGCCGCCGCCGCCGAAGCCGCCGCGCGAGATCACGGAACTGCGGCTCTGGACGCGGGCCGGGGCGCGCATTTCCGGGGCGTTGAAGCTGTCGGTGCGCACGCGGGTGCGGCCGGTGACATAGTCGCGCGACAGGGGATAGCCCGAGCCGCCGTAATAGGTTCCTTCGCGGTCGCGATACATCGGCGCGCCGTAGTAGCGGCCGCCGCCGCCGCCCAGGTTGTTCAGCGCCTGGCCGACGATGAAGCCGGTCAGCAGCGGGGTGAAGAAGCTGCCGCCGCCGCCGTTGTTGCGCGGCACGCACTGGTCGACGCCGTAGCGCTCCTCGCAGCTCTGCTGGTCGCCGAACTTGGGGGCGTTGGCGGCGCTGTCCTTCTGGGCCTGGGCGTAGGCGGTGTCGCACTGCTCGGCGGTCATGTCGCCCGAGCTCTTGCAGTCGGCCAGCGAGGCGTAGGTCTTGGCGTCGACCTCGCTGGAGGCGGCCGGCGGGTCGCCCCACTGGGTGGCCGTGCCGGGGTCGTCGCAGGCGCTGACCGAGATCGCCGTGCCGGCCATCAGGCCGGTCAGGGCCAGGCTGCTGGAGCGCAGGCGGCGTTTCGCCCGCGAGGTCTGGGGGCGCGAGGTCTGGGGGATGGAGGTCTGATCGGTCATGGCGCGCCTCAGGCCGTCATGCAGGCGGCGTTGAGCAGGCCCACCGCCAGGGAGATGCTCATCAGATAGAGGCCGGCGGCGATCTCGCCCTTCTCGATCCGGGCGGAGAGGTCCTTCATGGCCACCACGCGCACCAGGGTGAAGGCGGCGATCTGGATCACGCCCGCCAGGGCCGCCCAGGCGCAGAACTCGACCAGCGACACGGTGTTGCTGAGCGCCGAGGCCAGGGGCAGCACGTAGCCGACCAGCGCCCCGCCCAGGGCCAGGGCCGCGGCGACGTTGCCCTCGCGGATCAGCTTGGCCTCGTTATAGGGCGTCACCCACTGGTAGATCAGCTTGAAGACGACGGTGAACAGGCCGGCGACCACGAAGGCCACCACGAAGGCCAGGGCGTTGCCGCCAAATCCGTGCAGATCGCTCATGTCTTTCCCCCTAAAAGGCCCTAGGCCCGGAATTCGCCGACGCCCAAGGCGACGCCGACCATGATCTCGAACGAGATCTCGCGCTGGCGCGTGTCCTCGTTCTCGTTTTCCTGCTGGATGGCCAGCAGAAGCTCGCGGCCGTCGCCCGGCAAGTCGCGGGAGAACAGCATGCAGGTCTGGAAGATCCGCCGGTCGGGAACGCCGTCGCGGTCGTCGTGGACGTCTTCCCAGAAGCTGACCGGTTCCTGGCTCTCGGCCTCGTCGCCGAACCAGTCGCGCCGGTACTCCGGCAGGCCCGGGCCGGTGAAGGTGCGCGCCCGCAGCCGCTTGGCCCAGGCCTCCTCGTCGGCCCGGCCGCCCGGATAGGCGCTGTCCCAGGGGATGAACAGGGTGATGTCGGTGACGCGCTGGCCCTCGCGGTCGTCGGACACCGCCTGGAACATGATGTTGTCGTCGGTATAGAACCTGTGGACGAAGCCGCCCTCGCGCAGCTCGACCAGGCCCTGGGCTGTGATTTCCAGCGTGTCGGTGTCGAGCGCGAACTTCAGGTCGTCGCCCAGGCGTCGCCAGGCGAGGGTGTCCAACCAGACCGTGCGGCCCAGGGTGACGTTGCGGATCGCCGGCAGGGCCGAGGCGGGCGCGGCGTCCTTGCGGCCGAAGAGCTTACCGAACATGAAGCGACCCGATGCGAAACTCCCGTCACATGTACGGCGCCAATCCCGGCGACAAAAGAGGGAAGGGGATTACCAACTTGTCATGAGCGCACGTAAGGTTGCGCTCTCGACGACTGGCGTTCGCCGGCCCATCTAGTATGAAACGGCCCCAAGATCGGTTTGCCGCAAGACACGCTCCCGAGGAGACACCGCCCGATGACGACCCCCGCCTGGACTGTTCGCTCGCTGAAGACGGCGCTTTCCGACGGTTTCAGTGACGCCATGACGGCCCGCGTGGTCGAGGGCGCCGACCCGATCCTGCTGGTGACCATGCACGATCACGGCGACCTGGAGATCTTCGTCAGCGTCAGCGACCAGCAGATCGCCGCCTCGGTGCTGCTGTGGCCGGTCGACGAACAGGCCGACCGCCACGCCTTCAACGAGTTCCTGCTCAAGGCCCAGAAGCTGGTGCCGCTGTCGAACTTCGGCATCAGCGCCGTGAACGGCCGCGACTATTACGAGCTGTTCGGCGAGCTGTCGCCCAGCTCGTCCCTGGACGATATCCTGATCGAGCTGCGGGTCCTGGCCGAGAACGCCATCGAGGCCGCGTCCGACCTGCGCTCGTCCTTCACCCCCGCCGCCTAAACACCCGCGCACCTCGGAGACCCCTCATGTCCATCTGGAACAAGCTGTTCACCCTGGGTCGCGCCGGCGCGCACGAGGCCACCGCGGCCGTCGTCGACGCCAACGCCCTGCGCATCCTCGACCAGGAGATCCGCGACGCCGACACCGCCCAGGGCAAGGCCCGCGACGACATGGCCACGCTGGTGGCTCGCCGCCGCATCCTGGAGAAGGAAGTCGCCGGCTTCCGCGACCAGGTCACCAAGTACGAGGCCTCGGCCCGGGCCGCCGTCCAGAAAGGCGACATGGACCTGGCCCGCCAGGTGGCCCAGCGCATCGCCGACCTCGAGCAGGACATCGCGCTGAAGGAGCCGCAGATCGGCGACATGCGCGCCGCCGAGGACCAGTTGCACCAGGCCGTGACCGCCACCGACCGCCGCATCGAGACCCTGCGTCGCGAGGTCGAGGTCGTGAAGGTCAACGAAAGCGTCCAGAAGGCCCAGGCGGCCGTCTCGGCGCGCGGGGCCGGCGCGGGCGCCTCGCTCGGCTCGGCCGCCGACAGCCTGGCCCGCATCAAGGAACGCCAGATGATCCGCGGCGAGCGGATCAAGGCCGCCGGCGAGCTGGAAGACCGCCGCACCGGCGCGGACCTCGACGAAAAGCTGCGCCTGGCCGGCATCCTGCCCGGCCAGTCCAGCGCCGACGACATCCTGGCCCGCCTGGCCCCGGCCCAGCCGACCCTGCAGATCGAACAGAAGCCGGACGGCGAGGCGTAGGGTTTCCGGCCCTCAGAGCGTTGCCATCCCGGAAGCGCGTAGCGCTGTCCGGGACCCAGGTGAGCCGCACCGCATCAGCCCAGTCCCCTGGGTCCCGGACAGCCTCTTCGAGGCTTCCGGGAAGACAACTGGATTGGAAGACCTGGTCCTGTCGACCGCAATGCTGAAATGGATCGAAGCCTGATGCGCCGCCTCAAGCTCACCCCGCGTCCCGACTGGCAGGCCAAGGCCGAGGCGGTCGGGTTCGTCTATCACCACACCGAAGGCCAGGCCTATTGGGACGAGGGCGTGGCCTACGCCTTCACGTTGGAACAAGTGGAGCAGGACCTGGAGCCGGCCGCGGCCGAGCTCCACGACCTGTGCCTGGACCTGGTCGACGAGGTGGCCGGCAGCCAAGCGCTGATGGAGCGGCTGGCGATCCCGGCCGAGCACCGCGACTTCGTGGCCGCGTCCTGGCGCGCCAAGTCGCCGTCGCTCTATGGCCGCTTCGACTTCGGCTATGACGGCAAGGCCAAACCCAAGCTCTACGAATACAACGCCGACACCCCGACCAGCGTCTTCGAGGCGGCCACCTTCCAATGGCTGTGGCTGGAGGAGCTGATCGCCAACGGCACGCTTCCGGCCAACGCCGACCAGTTCAACAGCCTGTTCGAGGCCCTGCGCGACCGGTTCAAGGTGCTGTTCCCGACCGGCGGCTTCGTCCACTTCGCCAGCGACGAGGACGCGGTCGAGGATCGCCAGACCGTGCGCTTCCTCGAGGACCTGGCCCTGCAGGCCGGCGTCGAGCCCAAGTTCGTGGCCATGGACAATATCGGCCTCAACGAAGAGGGCCAGTTCGTCGACCTGGAGGGCTTCGTCCTGCAGGCGGCGTTCAAGCTCTATCCGTGGGAGTTCATGCTGCGCGAGCCCTACGCCGCGCACCTGAACACGGCCCAGGTCCGCTGGATCGAGCCGCCGTGGAAGGCGATCCTGTCCAACAAGGGCATCCTGCCGCTGCTGTGGGAGCGCCATCGTGGCCATCCCAACCTGCTGGAAGCCTATTTCGAGGGCGACCCGGCGGCCAACGCGCTGGGTGGCCGGTTCGTGCGCAAGCCGCTGTTCTCGCGCGAAGGAGCCAATGTCGAGGTGGTCGGCGGCCCAGAACACCTTGGCGAAGCCGTGCTCGACCAGGGCTACGGCGCGGAAGGCGCGATCGTCCAGGCCTACCATCCGCCGCCGGAGTTCGACGGCAAGCGGCCGGTGGTCGGGGCGTGGATGGTCGGCAACGCGCCGGCCGGTATCGGCATCCGCGAGGACGACAGCGTGGTCACCAAGAACCTGGCCCGGTTCGTGCCGCACGTGATCGAGGGGTAGGGCGCGGCCGGGGACACCGCGGCCGGGGACGCGCACTCACGGCAAGGCGCCGGCCGGTTTGCAGGGCGCTGGCTGTGAGTGCGTGTCCCCAACGGACCCGCTGAGTCCGGCGCTGAAGTCCCATGACGCCGTGGATGGCGTTGGGGACATGCACTCACCCCGAGACCGTGGATCGATCCGCGACGCCTTGCCGTGAGAGCACGTCCCCGGCTTGCGCTCGGCGTTGAGCGAACAAACTCCGGCGATTTCAACGCCCTGAAATTTCTCGACCCGCTTTGGTCCTCACCCTCCCAGACCGCCCTTATCCTGATCCCACCTCGTCGCGGGGAAAGGGCGCAATGGCCAGCGACTGATGCGGCGGCGGGGGGCGATCGAGCGGGAAGCTCTGTCGGCGGTCCCTTGGGACCAAACCTCGCGTCTCTGGTGCCGGCTGGGCTCGGAACACGGATACAGCGTGGCGCGAGGGCTGGCGAAGCAACAGGCGGGCGGTGACGCGCTCGCGGTCCGGGACCGGGGTTCGTTGACCTGGCCCGCCCGTCGGAGGCTTCAAGGCGGCGAGGCCCGAACAGGGCTCAGCGCCGCGGGCTTCCGGATAACGACCGCGCGGAGCGATCGGGCTTCGTCGAAAACGGTTACTACTCAAACACTCCGGACGGTGTCCGGCGCTCCGCGTCCCTTTCCGATAGCTCAGCGGCCAGCCGCGTGAGGACGAGAGATCGTGCCCGCCAACATTTGCCCCCACCGGGCGGCGCGCCACGGCTCAAACCCTTGCCCGTCACGTCGGTTTGCATCACTGGTGATCCAATGAGTCAGCCGGTCACGATCGAACTGGGCGAGGGCGGCGCGCATGACGCCCGGGCGCTGCGCCACGCCTTCGGATGCTTCACCACCGGGGTGACGGTGATCACCACGGTCTGCGAGGACGGCCGCCGCGTCGGGCTGACGGCCAACTCGTTCACCTCGGTGTCGCTGGATCCGCCCCTGGCCCTGGTCTGCGTCGACCTGAACTCGCGCAGCCTGCCGATCCTGGACGCCGCCCAGCGGTTCACGGTCAACGTGCTGCACGCCGACCAGCAGTTGATGGCCCGCCAGTTCGTACAGAAGGACGGCGACCGGTTCGCGGGCATCGACACCGAGACCTGGGGCACCGGCGCGCCGATCCTGCCCGACTGCATGGCCAATTTCGAATGCGTGACCCACCAGGTCTTCGACGCCGGCGACCACCGAGTCTATGTCGGCCGGGTGGTCAAGCTGCGCTACGACCCGGACCACGAGCCGCTGGTCTATCTGCAGGGCCGGTTCCGGCGGGTGCACGTGGAGGAGTAACGCTGTGCGTCCTTCGAGGCCCGCTGCGCGGGCGCCTCAGGATGAGGAGCTTTGTTGCTGCTGAATTCCTCATCCTGAGGTGCGAGCCCCCGGCGAGCCTCGAAGGACGCAGGGCGTTGGTGGACGAATTTTGCGGAATACGTGCGCCCGGCCGGATGCTATTGACGCGCAAAACAAGATCCAGGGAGCGTATCATGCGGACCATCAGCCATTTCGTGAACGGACAGACCCTGGAAGGGACCTCCGGCCGCTTCGGCGATGTGTTCAACCCGAACACCGGCGAGGTCCAGGCCCGGGTGGCCCTGGCGACCGACGCCGAGCTGGACGCCGCCGTCCAGGCCGCCGCCAAGGCCCAGCTCGGCTGGGCGGCGACCAATCCCCAGCGCCGCGCCCGGGTGATGTTCGAGTTCAAGCGCCTGATCGAGCGCGACATGAACGCCCTGGCCGAGATCCTGTCGTCCGAGCACGGCAAGGTGATCGCCGACAGCAAGGGCGACATCCAGCGCGGTCTCGAAGTGATCGAGTTCGCCTGCGGCATCCCCCACGTCCTGAAGGGCGAATACACCGAGGGCGCCGGCCCAGGCATCGACGTCTATTCGATGCGCCGGCCGCTGGGTGTCTGCGCGGGGATCACCCCATTCAATTTCCCGGCCATGATCCCGATGTGGATGTTCGGCATCGCCATCGCCGTGGGCAACAGCTTCATCCTCAAGCCGTCGGAGAAGGATCCGACCGTGCCGGTCAAGCTGGCCGAGCTGATGATGGAAGCCGGCGCGCCCCCCGGCGTGCTGAACGTGGTGCACGGCGACAAGACCGCCGTCGACGCCATCCTGACCCACCCGCTGATCCGCGCGGTCAGCTTCGTCGGCTCGTCCGACATCGCCCATTACGTCTACCAGACCGGCACGGCGCACGGCAAACGCGTCCAGGCCATGGGCGGGGCCAAGAACCATGGGATCGTGCTGCCCGACGCCGACCTCGACCAGGTGGTCAAGGACCTGTCGGGCGCGGCCTTCGGCTCGGCCGGCGAGCGCTGCATGGCCCTGCCGGTGGTCGTCCCGGTCGGCAAGAAGACCGGCGACGAACTGCGCGAGCGGATGGTCGCCGAGATCGAGACCCTGAAGGTCGGCATCTCCACCGACGCCGCCGCCCACTATGGCCCGGTGGTCAGCGCCGCGCACCGCGCCAAGATCGCCGGCTACATCCAGCTGGGCGTCGACGAGGGCGCGGAGCTGGTGGTCGACGGTCGTGACTTCGCGCTGCAGGGCTTCGAGCAGGGCTTCTTCATCGGCCCGTCGCTGTTCGACGGCGTCAAGAAGGGCATGAGGACCTATCAGGAGGAGATCTTCGGCCCCGTGCTGCAGATCGTCCGCGCCGAGAGCTTCGAGGAGGCGCTCAGCCTGGCGTCCGAGCACCAGTACGGCAACGGCGTGGCTATCTTCACCCGCAACGGCCGGGCGGCGCGCGAGTTCGCCAGCCGGGTCAATGTCGGCATGGTGGGGATCAACGTGCCGATCCCGGTGCCGGTGGCCTACCACACCTTCGGCGGCTGGAAGCGCAGCGCGTTCGGCGACACCAACCAGCATGGCGTCGAGGGCGTGAAGTTCTACACCAAGGTCAAGACCGTCACGGCGCGGTGGCCGGAGGGCGACCATGAGGGCGACGCCTTCGTCATCCCGACGATGAAGTAGGACGACAAGGCATGGGGGCGATGCGAAAACTGGCCGGAGCTTTCACCGTTGTCGCCCCCTTGCTGATGGGACTTGTCCTGAGCACCACGGCCTTCGCCCAGCCCTTGGACGCCGCCGAGATGGCGGCCGTCGGCCAATATGGCCAGCGCGCCGCGCCGCTGACGGTGTTCGAGCGGGCCGGGGTGCTGCGGGTCGATGGCCAGGGCCGCTCGGACGCCAGGCTGACGCCGCTGGGGCGCGGCCGCTACCGGATCGAGGGCGGCGGCGAACTGGTGCTGGAGCCGGTCGCCGTGCGCCTGGACGGGAACCGCCTGCCGCGCCACGACTTCGGGGCCGAGGTCGAGGCCGGCGTCCGCGCGGCGGTCCGCGCCGATCCCGCCGCCCTGCGGGCCCGGGCCCTGGCCGCCAAGCCGCCGGTCGAGACCGCCGAGCACCGGCCCGCCGACCTGGTGGACCTGTCGACGCTGGACCCGACGATCCGCCTCGACATCCGCTATGCCGGTCCGGACAACTTCATGGGCCTGCCGCTGTACGAGCGGGCGGCGGCCTATCTGCAGCGCCCCGCCGCCCTGGCCCTGGCGCGGGCCGCCCAGGCGCTGAAGGCCAAGGGCTACGGCCTGCTGGTCCACGACGCCTACCGGCCCTGGTTCGTGACCTGGATGTTCTGGGAGGCGACCCCGCCCGAGGACCACATGTTCGTGGCCGATCCGGCCCAGGGCTCGCGCCACAACCGCGGCTGCGCTGTCGACCTGACGCTGTACGATCTGAAGACGGGCCAGCCGGTCGAGATGCCCAGCCGCTACGACGAGATGTCGGGCCGCTCCTACGCCGACTTCATCGGCGGCACGACCAAGCAGAGGGCGATGCGCGCGACGCTGCGCGAGGCCATGATCGCCCAAGGCTTCGAGGTCTATCCCGAGGAATGGTGGCACTTCGACTACAAGGACTGGCGCCATTACGGCATCGGGACGCGGACCTTCAGCGAACTGGCGACAGCGCGGTGAGCGCCATCAGCGTCAGGGCGTCGGTGGTCGCCGCGCCGAACCGGGTGTTGTCGAGCACGCACCAGCTTGAGGTGGGGCGTCGTCATACGCCGTCGCGTACAGGGCGGGCGAGCCGTGCAGGCGGCGCAAGCGCTTCACCGCTCCCGCCGGCTTCAGGCGCGCGGCCGCCAGGCCAGGATGTCGGCGCTGCGTTCCACCCCCGTCCGCGAGCACGTCCCCTTCAGCGAACACGCCCCGCAGCGCGGCGCGTGGTGCGAGCACAGCAGTTGGCCCAGGCCCTTCATCAGCCAGTGCAGCTCGTAGAGATCCTCGGCCGTCCAGCTGTCGGGGACCAGGTCCATCAGCGCCCGGTAGGCGTGGGCGGTGTCGTAGCTCGCGGGAACCAGCCCGTAGCGGCCGGCGACGCGATGCACATGGGTGTCGACCACCAGGGCCCGCATGTTCAGCGGACTGAAGTTCAGCACCGAGGCGGCGACCTTGACCCCGACGCCGGGCAGGCCCTGCAGCCACCAGCGGGCGCTGTCCAGTTCCAGCTCGGCCAGGTGGTCCAGCGACAGTTTCCAGCCGCTGCGCACCTGGATCAGCCGCAGGGCATGGGGCAGGTGACGGGCCTTCTCCTCGGGATAGGTGACGTCCTTGATCAGCTCCTGGACCTCGGCGTCCGGCGTCTCGGCCAGTTCCTCCCAGGTGGCGAACCGGTCTTTAAGCCGGTGATAGACCGCCCAGGAGACGGCGTCCTTGGTCCGGCCGCTGATCGACGACTTGACCAGCTGCGACACCGGATCCAGCCGCTTGGTCGGCCGCTGCGGTCCGAAGGTCTTGAGCAGCCCGTCGCGCAGGGCTTCGAGCGGCGAGGTCGAAAGGTCGAGGGACAGCTGCATGGCGATTCTCGCTTCGGAACGTAACGGGAACATAGTGAACGCGAAGCGGCTTGTCGAGTTATCCCCAGCCTGTTGAAAGACGTCGGCCTAGCGTCGGCCCCACAGCGCGGTGACCCGCCGGCGCAGGCGATCGAAGGCGACCCGGACCGGCGTGGGCGCCAAGGTCGGGGCCGGGCGCTCCTCGGCCGGCAGCTCGACCTGGGCGAAGCGGGCGATCATGTCGCGCAGCTCCGGCTCCTGCACCGCCAGCGCCGCCTCGACCGGTGACATCCACCGCAGGGTCCGCTGGCCCTTCTCGGGCCAGGCGGCGTGCTCGCCGGTGATCTCCATCGGATAGACGTCGACCGTCACCGGACGCGCCGCGCCGCTCTTGAGGCGCTTCAGATAGGGATAGTCGCCGATCGGGGTCTCGACGATGCGGCCGTCCAGTCCGGCTTCCTCGTAGGCTTCCTGGGCGGCGGCCTGATGGTCGAGCTTGCCCTTCATCGGCCAGCCCTTGGGGATCACCCAGCGGCGGGTCTCGCGGGACGAGACCAGCAGGATCTGCAGGCCCGCGACCGGATCGGCGCGCCAGGGCAGGGCGGCGACCTGGCGGCGCCGTGTTCCGGACTTGCGTCCCGCCTGCTTGCCGCCCGCCGTGTCGCTCACTTCATCCAGAACCCGAGATAGTAGAACGCCGCCGCGACGAGGCCGGCCGCGGGCAGGGTGACGATCCAGGCCGTCACGATGCTCTTGGCCACGCCCCAGCGGACGGCTGAAACCCGACGCGAAGCGCCGACGCCGACAATAGCGCCCGTGATCGTGTGAGTCGTCGAGACCGGAACGCCGATATGGGTCGCCAGGAACAACGTAATCGCGCCGCCGGTCTCGGCGCAGAAGCCCTGCATCGGCGTCAGGCGGGTGATCTTGCTGCCCATGGTGTGCACAATGCGCCAACCGCCAAAGAGGGTGCCGAGCGCCATCGCGGTCTGGCACGACAGCACCACCCACAATGGGATCGTGCCGGGGGCGTGGGTGGCGCCGTGGGCGAACAGCAGGGCGGCGATGATGCCCATGGTCTTCTGGGCGTCGTTGCCGCCGTGGCCCAGGGAATAGGCCGCCGCCGAAACGAACTGCAGCTTGCGGAACACCCGGTCGGCGAAGAAGGGCGAGCTTTTCAGGAAGGTCCAGGAGACGATCAGCACCAGCAGCAGCGCCAGGACGAAGCCCATCAACGGCGAGACCACGATGCCGGCCGCGGTCTTGCCCAGTCCCGCCCACTGCACCGCGTCGAAGCTGCCGACCCGCGCGACCGAGGCCCCGACCAGGCCGCCGATCAGGGCGTGCGAGCTGGACGATGGGATGCCGGCCCACCAGGTGATCAGGTTCCAGCTGATCGCGCCCATCAGGGCGGCGAAGATCAGGCGGTCGCTGATGATGTGCGGGTCGATGATGCCCGCGCCGACCATCTTGGCGACGCTTGTGCCGAAGAAGATGAAGGCGATGAAGTTGAAGAACGCCGCCCACAGCACCGCCCACTTGGCCGACAGCACGCGTGTCGAGACGATGGTGGCGATCGAGTTGGCGGCGTCGTGCAGGCCATTCAGGAAGTCGAAGCCCAGGGCCACGACCACCAGCACGACCAGGATCAGGAAGGTCGGATCCACTAGACCTGCTCGACCACGATGCCGCTGATGCGGTTGGCGACGTCCTCGAAGCGATCGACGACCTTTTCCAGGTGGCTGTAGATGTCGACCCCGACGATGAAGGTCATCGGGTCGCCGGAGGAGCCCGTCGCGCGGTTGGCCAGGAACAGCGCCTTGCGGCCCTGGTCGTACATCAGGTCGGCCTGCTCTTCGATCTGGGTGACGCGGACGGCCAGCTCGGTCAGGCGCTGGGCGTTCTTGCGCATGTCGGGCAGCAGGGCCACGGCCTCGACCGTCAGTTCGGCGGCCTGGACGATGATCGCGGCCATCTCGCGCATCTGCGGCTCAAAGGTCTTGACCTCGAACAGGCTGACGACCTTGGCCGTCTTGCGCATCTGGTCGATGGCGTCGTCCAGCGAGGTGGTCAGGTCCTGGATGTCGCTGCGGTCGAACGGGGTGATGAAGCTGCGGCGGATCGCGCCCATCACCTGGCGGGTGATCTCGTCGGCCTCTTCCTCGTGCTGGTAGACCCGGGCGCTGGCGGCCTCGACGCCGTCGCCGCCCTCCATCAGGTCCCGCAGCGCCTTGGCGCCCAGCACCAGGGTGGCGGCGTGCTGCGCGAACAGCTCGAAGAAGCGGTCTTCCTTGGGCATGACGGCCCGGAACAAGCCCAGCATGGTCGCTTCATCCTCTGTTCGAAGCGTGGAGATCTTTCGGGCGATCCTGGTACCGAACGACGCCCGACGGGGCGGAGCGGAACCACGGAAGGCGACCGCGTTCAAGCCTTGAGTGACGGATTTATGACAACCACACCCTCTGGTCGTCGTTCCCGGCCTTTGGCACTGTGTCGCCGCGTCAGTTCGGGAGCAGCGGCATGTCGACCAGTCTCAAGGTGAACGGCCAGGTCCACACTGTGGAGGCCGAGCCGGATACGCCCCTGCTGTGGGTGCTGCGCGACGAGCTGGGCCTGGTCGGGACCAAGTACGGCTGCGGGATCGCCCAGTGCGGGGCCTGCACCGTGCACATCGACGGCGTGGCCATGCGGTCCTGCGTCACCTCGCTGGCCCGGGTGGGCGACAAGGCGGTGACCACCATCGAGGGCGTCGGCGCCAGTCCGGTCGGCGCCAAGGTGCAGGCGGCGTGGAAGGCGATCGACGTCCCGCAATGCGGCTATTGCCAGGCCGGCCAGATCATGTCGGCCACGGCCCTGCTGGTCGCCGCCCCCAAGCCGACCGACGACGAGATCGACACGGCGATGAACGGCAATCTCTGCCGCTGCGCCACCTACATCCGCATTCGCAAGGCCATCAAGGCGGCGTCCGGCCAGGTGGAGGCGTGAGCATGACAGCGATCCTGGAAAATCCCGCTCGCCGGCTGTTTCTCAAGACCGGCGCGGCGGTCGGCGGCGGCCTGCTGCTGTCGTTCAGCCTGACGGGGCTTGGCCACGCGCAGGACGAAGCGGCGAGCGGCGTGGGCGCCAATCCGTTCAACGCCTTCGTCCGCATCGCGCCCGACGGCGTGGTGACCATCGCGGCCAAGCGGCCGGAGATCGGGCAGGGGATCAAGACCTCGATGCCGATGCTGATCGCCGAGGAACTGGACGTCGACTGGTCGGCCGTGCGCATCGAGCAGGCCCCGGTCGACGCCAAGGTGTTCGGCGAGCAGTCGGCCGGCGGCAGCACCTCCACCCCGGACGACTGGGAGCCGATGCGCCAGGTCGGGGCGGTGGGCCGGGCCCTGCTGATCCAGGCCGCCGCCCAGCGCTGGAACGTCCCGGCGGCCGGCCTAGCCACCGAGCCGGGCTTCGTGGTCGACAAGGCGGGAAAGCGCCGGCTGTCCTATGGCGAGCTGGCCCAGGCCGCGGCCGGCCTGGCGGCGCCCGACCCCAAGACCCTGGTCCTCAAGGATCCCAAGGCCTACCGAATCATCGGCAAGCCCCAGCCCCAGTCCGACACGGCCGCCATCGTCGTCGGCAAGCCGCTGTATGGGATCGACGTGCGCGTGCCGGGCATGCTGTACGCCACCTTCCTCAAGGCCCCGGTGTTCGCAGCCAAGGTGGCCAAGGTCGACCTGACGCCGGCCAAGGCGGTCAAGGGCGTGCGCCACGCCTTCGTGGTCGACGGTGGGACCGAGCTGGAGGGCCTGCTCGCCGGCGTGGTGGTGGTGGCCGAGAGCTGGTGGGCGGCGCGCAAGGGCCGCAACGCCCTGGAGGTCACCTGGGCCGACCACCCGACCAGCGCCCAGAGCAGCGCGGGCTTCGTCGCCAAGGCCGCCGAACTGCACGGCCAACCGCCGCATCGCAATCTCAAGACCGTCGGCGACGTCGACGCGGCCCTGAAGAGCGCGGCCAAGGTGGTGAGGGCCGACTACAGCTATCCGTTCAACGCCCACGCCACGCTGGAGCCGCAGAACTGCACGGCCAGCTTCAAGGACGGCAAGGTCGAGATCTGGGCTCCCGCCCAGAACCCCGAGGACGGGCGCGAACTGGTGGCCAAGACCCTGGGGATCCGGCCCGAGGACATCACCATCCACTTCACCCGCAGCGGCGGCGGCTTCGGCCGGCGGCTGATGAACGACTTCATGGTCGAGGCGGCGTGGATCTCCAAGACCGTCGGGGCGCCGGTCAAGCTGCTGTGGACCCGCGAGGACGACATGCAGCACGACTTCTACCGTCCCGCCGGCTTCCACCGGCTGACGGCGGGGCTGGACGCTCAAGGCGGGCTGACCGCCTGGCGCAACCACTTCGTGACCTTCGGCGAGGGCCAGAAGTTCGCGCGCGCGGCCAATATCGGCGGCACGCAGTTTCCGTACGGGGCGGTGGAGAACTACGCCCAGGACGTCTCGGTCATGCCGCTGGGCGTGCCGACCGGCTGGCTGCGAGCGCCGGGCAACAACGCCTACGGCTACGTGTACCAGGGCTTCACCGACGAGGTGGCCCATGCGGCGGGCGTCGACCCTGTCGAGTTTCGTCGCAGGCTGCTGGGCGAACCCAGGCTGATCGGCGAGCCGGGCAAGGGCGACAGCTTCCATACCGGCCGGATGCGCGCCGTGCTCGACCGGGCGGCCGAGGCGTCCGGCTGGGGCCGAAAGACCCCCAAGGGCGTCGGCCTGGGCGTGGCCTGCCACTACAGCCATCGAGGCTATGTGGCGGTGGTCGTCGAGGTGGCGGTCGCGGACGGCAGCCTGACGGTTCGCAAGGCGTGGGCGGCGGCCGACGTCGGCCGCCAGATCGTCAATCCGAACGGCGCCGAGCAGCAGGTGCAGGGCTCGGTCCTCGACGGGATCGGCAGCGCGCTGGGCCAGGCGATCACCATCGAGAACGGCGCGGTGGTCCAGAGCAATTTCGGCGACTTCCCGATGCTGCGCCTGGCCGACGCGCCCGAGGTCGAGGTGCATTTCGTGACCAGCGATAATCCGCCGACGGGGCTGGGCGAGCCGGCCCTGCCGCCGGCGCCGGCCGCCCTGGTCAACGCGATCTTCGCCGCGACCGGCAAGCGCATCCGGACCCTGCCGATCGGCGACCAACTGGCTTCGGGACCTGGGGTTCCGCAAGGCGCGGCATAGCGTCCCATGGCCAAGTTCGGGGCCGTCCGACGGGGCGGTCCTTAACCTTCTTGGGCCAGGATGGTTCTTGAACGAGGACCATCGGCCATGGGGCAGCACGTCGAAACCTTGGTGATCGGGGCCGGGCCGGCCGGCCTGGCCGCCGCCTATGCCCTGGCCAAGGCGGGACGGGACGTCGCCGTCATGGAAATGGATCCCCACGCGGTTGGCGGCTCCAGTCGCACGATCGACCATCACGGCTTCAAGATCGACCTGAACGGCGGCGCCTACGCCTCGGCTTCGCCCAGCGTGCTGGCGCTGTGGTCTGAACTGCTGCCGGACGGCTTCGTCGAGCAGCCCCGCACGGCGCGGATCTATCACCGCGAGCGGTTCTATGCCTATCCGCTGAAGACCCTGGAGACCCTGACGCATCTGGGCCTGCGCGGCGCCGCGGCCTGCGCGGCCTCGTTCGGCGTGGCCAAGATCCGTCCGATCAGGACGCCTCGCACCTTCAGCGACGAAATCCGCAACCAGGTCGGCGCCCGGCTGTCGTCGATGCTGTTCCTGCCGTTCGCCGAGAAGGTGTCAGGCCTGATCCGCGACCAGATGCCGGCCGGTCGGGCCGGCCCCGCCAGGCCAGCGGCCCGCCTGCGCTATCCGCGCCAGGGCGGCGGCTCGATGTGGCGGGCCTGCGCCGACAGGATCGCGGCCTTTGGCGGCGAAGTCGCCCTGGGTCGGCGCGTCGAGACCCTGAAGTTCGACGCCGCTACCAGGCTATGGACGGCGACCATCCTGCGCGACGACGGCGCCCACGAGGTGCGCACCGCCGACCACGTGGTCTCGACCGCGCCGCTGCGCGAACTGATGGCCATGCTGCGGCCGGCGCCGGTCAGCCTGTTCCACGCCGGCGAGCTGATGTACCGCGACCAGGTCACCGTCGCCCTGGTGGGGCGCACTCGCAAGCCGCTGCGCGAGGCCGCGATCGACGTGCACGACACCGACCTGCAGGTCGGTCGGGTTCAGAACTACCGCGCCTGGTCGCCGGACATGGCGCCGGAAGGCGAGGCGGCAAGTTGCCTGGGTCTGGACTATTTCTGCTTCGAGGGCGACGGCCTGTGGACCGCCAGCGACGCCGACCTGGTGGCCCTGGCCTGGCGCGAGGCCGCGGTGATGGGGCTGATGGACCCGACCGCCGTCAGCGACGCCCGCGTCGTGCGCCAGCGCAAGGTGCTGCCGATCGAGGACGAGGACTGCGCCGAGCACCGGGCGATGATCCGCCTGGACCTGAAGATGCAGTTCCCCAGCCTGCACCTGGCCGGCCGCAACGGCCTGCACCGCGACGGCGACCGCGATCAGGCCCCGCTCAGCGGCCTCCTGACCGCCGAGAACATCCTCACGGGCGAAACCGCTCACGACGTGTGGGACGTCTCGCCCGCGCCCAACGCGGGGCGCCGGGCGGCGTAGGGGACCGGCTCGGCGCAGCCGGGGCGTGCAAGCCTCGGCCAGGCCAACTTACGGCGATCACGATCCCAGCCCGACACGCATAGAATGGCGATGATCGACATCGCCACTTCCCATTGGCGGGGATTTGTCGGAGTTTTCGATTTGTCGTCGAATCGGGGAAATCGGTTCCCACACGGCGGCTAGGCGAGATCTTCGCGGCGTACGTTCGGCCTCGACGCTTGACAACGTTGTCACGGTTGGGGTGGATGGCGCGTCCCGCAATGTCGGACAGGGAGTGAAACAACATGGCAGGTATGGGTGCGTCGATGACGCCGAGTTCGGGGCCCGCGCCCAAGGCGGGAGGCAGTCTGGTCCTGGCCGTCGTCTATGTGACGGCGCTCTTCTTCATCTGGGCGCTGGTCACCAACCTGCTCGACCCTCTGCTGAAGACCATGAAGACGGTCTTCACCCTGAGCCCGGTCGAGGCGAACCTCACCGGCTTCGCCTTCTTCATCGCCTATGGCGTCATGTCGATGCCCTCGGCGGCCTTTCTGTCGAAGTTCGGCTACGCCAAGTCGGTGATCGTGGGCCTCAGCGGCATCGTCGCCGGCTGTTTCGTCGCCATCGCGGCGGCCAAGCTGCACGTGTTTGGCATTTTCCTGGTCGGATTGTTCGTGATGGCCTCGGGCGTCACCCTGCTGCAGGTGGCCGCCAACCCGCTGATCGCCTCGATGGGCAAGCCGGAGGGCGCGTCCTTCCGCCTGAACCTGTCCCAGGCCTTCAACTCGCTGGGCGCGGCCTGCGGCCTGTGGTTCGGCGCCAACTTCCTGCTCAAGGGCGACATCTTCAAGCACGGCATCGAGATCACGCCCGCCCTGCGCGAACAGGCCCTGGGCTTCGTCTCGAACGTCTATCTGGCGATCGGCGTGGGCCTGACCCTGTTCATCGTCGCCATCTTCCTGGTCCGCCACAAGATCACCGAAGCCGCGCCGAAGACCGGCCACCTGGTGAGCCCGTTCTCGGCCCTGGCCTCGAAGTGGGCCAACCTGGGCGCGATCGGCATCTTCCTCTATGTCGGCGCCGAGGTGGCGATCTCGCTGAACCTGCTGCTGTTCATCGAGCAGAGCCACGTCCTGAACATCCCGGCCGAGCAGGCCGGCAAGCTGACCACCTTCTACATGGTGTTCGCGATGATCGGCCGTTTCGCCGGCTCGGCCCTGCTGAAGTCGGTCAAGGACTACGTGCTGCTAATGCTGGTCGCCCTGGGCGCCATCGCGCTCTGCGTGGTGGTGATCGTCACCAAGGACATGACCCCGACCGCCCACGCCGGCACGCTGAACCTGATCCTGGCCCAGGCCCCGATGACCAGCGGCCTGATCCCGGCCTTCGCGGCCCTGCTGATCGGCCTGTTCAACTCGATCATGTTCCCAACGATCTTCACCCTGACCCTGCAACGGTCCTCGGCGCCGACCTCGGCGACCTCGGGCCTGCTGTGCATGGCCATCGTGGGCGGCGCCTTCCTGCCGCTGATCTTCGCCAAGATCGAGGAGATGACCGGCTCCAAGTCGCTGGCCTTCGTCGCGCCGCTGATCTGCTACGTCTACGTCCTGTGGTTCTCGTTCGCGGCGCGCGGCGCCAAGGTTCACGAGATTCAGGAAGAGGTGGTCGCGGCTCACTAGGGCCAGACCGCGACGACGACGGAAGAGCCCGGGCGCGTTGCGTCCGGGCTTTTTCATGCGGTTGATCTAAGAATGATAATGACTTGCGACTATAGATGTCGGGCAGTCGACCTAAGGCGCGTTACTTGAGCGGAAAAGCTCTGAAACGGGAACGCCCTCCCGACGCCAAGTGTTTGTGATCCGCCAACTTCGGCGACCAAGCACTCAGGGAGAGACACCATGGCGACCACCGCCAAGAACTCATCGACCAAGGCCAAGTCCGCCAAGCCTCGCCGCACGCGTCGCACTGGCCGCCGCGATCCGCTGGCGATCACCCTTCTGAAGAAGGACCACCGCGAGGTCGAAGGCTGGTTCGACGAATACGAACAGCTGGAGGCGGAGTCCGAAAAGCTGGCGCTCTTCAACAAGATCGCCCTGGCCCTCAAGGTCCACACGCGGATCGAGGAGGAGATCTTCTATCCGGAGGAGCGCGGCGAGGTCGAGGACGACATGCTGGACGAAGCCTATGTCGAGCACGACGGCGCCAAGAAGCTGATCGCCGAGATCGAGGCGATGCGGCCGGGCGATGAATTCTACGACGCCAAGGTCAAGGTGCTGGGCGAGTACATCAAGCACCACGTCAAGGAAGAAGAGCAGCCCGGCGGCATCTTCGCCCAGGCCAAGAAGGGCGACGAAGACCTCGAGGCCATGGGCGAACGCCTGAAGGCCCGCAAGGAAGAGCTGATGGCCGAACTGGGCGGAAAACAGCCGAACTGATGTCCTGGGGGAGGGCCGTCGGCCTTCCCCCTTTTTCGGAGTGCTCATGCCCGAGGCGCTTGATCCGATCCTGCCACCGGACATCGATGAACTGACGCGGGCGGTCCTGGAGGCCGCCTGCGCGCGCGAACTGACCCTGGCGACGGCGGAGAGCTGCACCGGCGGCCTGCTGGCCTCGCTGCTGACCGACGTGCCGGGATGCTCGCACGCCTTCGACCGCGGCTTCGTGGTCTATACCGACGACGCCAAGATCGCGTTGCTCGACGTGCCCGCGTCGCTCCTGCCGCACGGCGGCTCGGTCTCGCAGGCAACGGCGATCGCCATGGCGGACGGAGCGATCAAGCGGTCGAAGGCGGACGTGGCGGTGTCGATCACCGGTTGGGCCGAGGAGGTCGGTGATCCGGAGCGGCCGGGCGGCCTGGTCCACTTCGCCTGCGCGCGCCGCGGCGGCTACACCCACCATCGCCACGCCCAGTTCGGCGACATCGGCCGCGGTCCTCTGCGGATCGAATGCCTGCGCGTGGCGCTGCAGATGCTGCAGCAGGCGGTGGCGCTCTGACCGCGGGCCATGAAAAAGCGCCTCCGGCCGGGCCGGAGGCGCTTTTCCCGTGTCGAACGTCTGGGAAGCTAGAGCGCTCGGCGACCGGTGAAGGCGTGGTAGATCGCCAGGACGACGACCGCGCCGATGACGGCGACCAGCAGGCTGTAGAGGTTCAGGCCGGTGACTCCAGCGGAACCGAACTGGTTGAACAGGAACCCGCCCACCACGGCGCCGACGATCCCGAGCACCAGATCCACAACCAGGCTGCCGCCGGTGCGGCTGACGAGCTTGCTGGCGATGAAGCCGGCCACGAGGCCGAGCACGATCCACGCAAGAATAGACATGTACGCCTCCTTGGCATCAAAAGGCGTGCGAGCTGCGCGCCGATACCAAATAAAGGCGTTGGCCAAGACTTTCGTTCCGACACGCTTGCGTGTTCGGGCCCGCAAGTACGGCGAAGACTTCCGGTCCGTTCGCGCGTTGCTTCGGTCGTGGTTAGCGCGGCTTGCCGATGCGGGCCTGAACGGCCTCGACCAGCTTCTGCGCCGGCGCGCGCCCCAGCAGGATGAAGGCGCCGGAGCCGATGACGGCGCCGATGACGAAGGACAGGCTCATGGAATCCCCGGGGTACTGGAGGCTGCGACCAACACCCTTCTAGAGCCAACGGCCGGCCGTTGACCATGTGACATGCCGACGCCGGGCGCCGTCTTGCGCGATCCGGCCAATCCAGATGCGTTGAGCCGGCGTCGATGAATTCTGGTTGGGCGTTTCCACCCGTCGGCGTCAGAACCGAGGTCGGACGGCCCCCTGATTTGACCCGGTCGGGGCCTTGCGACGTTATGCTGGAGAGCCCGACGGGCTTTCGAGAGGACCCAGATGGCCCAGACCCAGACTCCTCCATCCTCGCCCCCCACCGCGAAGGCTGGGCGCTTCATCGGCAGCTTCGGCGTCCAGGTCCTGGCCGCCATGGTCGTCGGCCTGGGGCTCGGCCTGCTGGCCCGGTCCCTGGGACCGGCGGAGGGCCAGCCCGGCTACGGCTTGGCCGAGACCCTGCACCAGGTGGGGGCGATCTTCGTCCAGTTGCTGCGCGTCCTGGTGCCACCGCTGGTGTTCACCGCCATCGTCGCCAGCATCGCCAACCTGCGCGAGCTGCAGAACGCCGCCCGGCTGGTCTGGCGCACCCTGCTGTGGTTCGCGATCACCGCCCTGATCGCCGTGGCCATCGGCATCGCCCTGGGCCTGATCCTGCGTCCCGGCGATCACGCCGTGGTCGACCTGGCGACGGCCCACGCCCCGCGCACGACCGGCTCGTGGCTGGATTTCCTGACGGGCCTTGTTCCGTCCAACATGTTGGGCCTGCAGGCCTCGACCAAGATCGTCGACGGCGCGGCCACGACGACGGCCTCGTTCAACGTGCTGCAGATCCTGGTCCTGGCTCTGGTGGCGGGCGTGGCGGCGATCAAGGTCGGTCCGGCCGCCGAGGGCTTCCTGGCCTTCAACGCCTCGGCCCTGGCGGTGGTGCGCAAGGTGCTGTGGTGGGTGATCCGCCTGACGCCGATCGGCACCATCGGCCTGCTGGGCAACGCCGTGGCCCAATACGGCTGGACCACCCTGGGCCAGCTGGGCGCCTTCGCGGGGGCGATCTATATCGGCCTGGGCCTGGTGCTGTTCGTGGTCTATCCGACGATCCTGGCGCTGAACGGTCTGAACCCGCTGCGGTTCTTCGCCGGGGCCTGGCCGGCCATCCAGCTGGGCTTCGTCTCGCGCTCGTCGATCGGCACGCTGCCGGTGACCGAAGCCCTGACCGAGACGCGGCTGGGCGTGCCGCGCGCCTACGCCGCCTTCGCCGTGCCGCTGGGCGCGACCACCAAGATGGACGGCTGCGCGGCGATCTACCCGGCCGTGGCGGCGATCTTCATCGCCCAGTTCTACCACCTGCCGCTGCAGCTGACCGACTACGGCCTGATCGTCTTCGTGTCGGTGCTGGGCTCGGCCGCGACGGCGGGGCTGACCGGCGCGGTGGTCATGCTGACCCTGACTCTGTCGACCCTGGGCCTGCCCCTGGAAGGCGTGGGCCTGCTGCTGGCCATCGACCCGATCCTCGACATGGGCCGCACGGCCGTCAACGTCGCGGGCCAGGCCCTGGTGCCGACCATCGTCGCCAAGCGCGAGGGGATGCTGGACGAGGCGGTCTTCAACGCCCCGCCGCGCGAGGTGGGCGTCGACGAGCCCGTGCCCGCCTAGGGGGCAGGCTTGGCGGCGGGCGAAGGCTCGCCCTTGGGTGGCGGAGGTGTGTTGGCCGCGACCCGCCACACGACGTTGCCGACGTCGTCGGCCACCAGCAGGGCGCCGAACTTGTCGACCACCACGCCGACGGGGCGACCCAGGGCCTGGCCCTTGGCGTCGAGGAAGCCCGTCAGGAACGGCTCGGCCGGGCCGGACGGCTTGCCGCCCGAGAACGGGACGAACGCCACGCGATAGCCGCTGACCGGCTTGCGGTTCCACGAGCCGTGCTGGCCGACGAAGGCGCCGCCCTTGTAACGCGGCGGGAAGGCGTCGGCGTCGTAGAAGGTCAGGCCCAGCGAGGCGGTATGGGCGCCCAGAGCGTAGTCCGGCTTGATCGCCTTGGCCACCAGGTCCGGCCGCTGGGGCTTCACGCGCGTATCCACCGTCTGGCCGTAATAGCTGTAGGGCCAGCCATAGAAGCCGCCGTCCCGAACCGAGGTCATGTAGTCGGGGACCAGGTCGTTGCCGATCTCGTCGCGCTCGTTGACGGCCGCCCACAGGGCGCCGCTCTGCGGCTGCCAGTCCATGCCGTTGGGGTTGCGCAGGCCCGAGGCGAAGACGCGGCTGGCGCCGGTGGCCGGGTCGATCTCCAGGATCGCCGCCCGCCGTTCTTCGGCGGCCATGCCATTCTCGCCGACATTGCTGTTGGAGCCGACAGTCACGTACAGCCTGGAGCCGTCGGGACTGGCGATGACGTTCTTGGTCCAGTGGTGGTTGATCGGCCCGGCCGGCAGGTCGGCCACCTTGCGCGGCGCGGCCGTGATCCGGGTCTGGCCCGTCTGGTAGGGGAAGGCTAGCAGGGCGTCGCTGTCGGCGACGTAGAAGGTGTCGCCGACCAGGGCCATGCCGAACGGCGAGTGCAGATTCGACAGGAAGGGGGTTCGGACCTCCAGCGTCCCGTCATTGTCGGCGTCGCGCACCAGGGTGATGCGGTTGGCCGAAGGCGGCGTCGCGCCGGCCCGCTTCATGATGATCTTCTGGAACCAGCCCCTGAGGCCCTTGCCGTCCTCGGGCTTGGGCGGGGCGTTGGTCTCGGCGATCAGCACGTCGCCGTTGGGCAGCACATAGAGCCAGCGGGGGTGGTCCAGGCCGCGGACCAGGGCGGTGGCGATGAAGCCCGGTGCGGCGTCCGGGGTCTGGCCGCCGGCCCATCCGACCGCCGGCGCGATCTTCATCACCGGGATCATCTGTTTCTCGGCGGCGGGCAGGACGGGGTTAGGACCATAGCCCTGCTCGGGCGGCAAGGCCGGACCGCCGCCGCAGGCCGCCAGCAGCAGGGCGACCGGACCCGCGACCAGGAGGGTGTGATGGGTTTTGGGCATCGTCGGCCTCATTCCCTTTGTTGAATGAGGATAAACGCGGGACCGGGCGGCAAGCTCCGGCTTGGCTCGTCGTCCTCAGGTCGGCGCGTGCTCGTCCAGCCAGCGGCGGAAGAAGCCGGGGTCGGGCAGGCCGGCCTGGTTGGTGGCGACCTTGCCGTCCTTGAACAGGAACAGAGCGGGGATGCCGCGCACGCCATAGGCCTGGGCCAGGGCGGGCTCGGCGTCGACGTCGACCTTCACGAAACGGGCGCGGGGCTCCAGCTCGGCGGCCGAACGGGCGAAGATCGGGGCGATCGCCTTGCAGGGTCCGCACCAGGCCGCCCAGAAGTCGGCGACGATTGGGATCTGGCTGCCGGCCAGGTGCTTGCGGAACCGGGCGGTGGTCAGGTCCACCGGCTGGCCCGTGAACAGCGGCCGGGCGCAGCGGCCGCACTTGGCCGCCTTGGCGTCGCGCTCGGCGGGCAGCCGGTTGGTGGTGTCGCAGTGCGGGCAGACGATATTGACGGTCTCGGCCATGGTGTTTGTCTCAACGAAACAGCGGGCGTTCGGGTTCTACCGGCGCCGACTTGCTAAAACCCGGCGGGTCCGATCCGCGCCACTAGACAGTCCTGACCAAATATACTTTTGCGCGATTTAATGGTCAGACCAATTGTCTTGCGCCAACCTGTGGGTGGGCTATGCTGATAGGCGACGAACCTCGTCGGCCTACGCGATGACCTTGCCCGTCATCGCACCTCCTCCCGGGGCCGGCCGGCGACGGGCGGCTGGAGCCTTCCCTTCAGCCGCCCACCCTCAGGCTTTGATTTCGGCCGGAATGCAGCGCTGTCAGATCAGCGAGCGGCGCGCCAGTTCGCTGCGGCGGGCGGCGACCTCGCTGCGAGCCTGTTGCATCGCGTCGATCTCGGTGGCGGTCAGCAGATTGTCGATCACCCGGCCCAGGTGCTCGCGCATGGCGTTGCGGGCGGTCTTCGGGTCGCGGGCCTTCAGGGCGCTGAGGATTTCCTGGTGGTCGTCGATCAGCGGCCGCACGCCGACCTGGCGGGCGCGTTCCAGCATCGCCCGGCACAGCGGCGACTTGTAGCGCAGGTCCCAGAGGTTCTCGACCACGGTGACCAGGGCGCTGTTGCGGGTGGCGCGGGCGATGGTGACGTGGAACCGGCGGTCGGCCAGATCGCCGCGCACGTCGTGGTCGTTCTCCTCGACCATGTCGTCAAGGATCTTTTCCAGGTCGACCAGTTCCTGGTCGGTGATGGTGGTGGCGGCCAGGGCGCAGGACTCGCCCTCGATCAAGCGGCGGGCCTCCGTCAGTTCGAAGGCGCCGATGTCCAGCTCGGGGGCGGGAACCTCGGCTGAGGCGGCCTCGGTGACATAGACGCCCGAACCGTGGCGAGCCTCGACCAGCCCGCGGATCTCCAGGGCGATCATCGCCTCGCGCACCGTGGGGCGGCTGACCTTGTATTCCTCGGCCAGGTCGCGTTCGGAGGGCAGGCGGTGTCCGGGCTGGAACGCGCCTTCGCGGATGGATTCGGCGATCGCGTTGGCGACCTGCTGGTAGAGCTTGCGGGTTTCTGCGGTCGACGTGGTCATGAGACTTTCCCGCCCACGCGCGTCGCGGGGTCCCTGGCAGCCTAAAGCATGGCGGCGAAAGGCGCCACGATGCTCTAGCGCAATTGTAATATCTGGACTAAGGATTGGTCAGGCCACTTACGTGACAAAGGTAGACCAACCCTCCATGCTCAAGATCGTCGACGCCAAGGTGATCGTCACCTGCCCTGGCCGCAACTTCGTCACCCTGAAGATCACCACCTCGGACGGGGTCACGGGGATCGGCGACGCCACGCTGAACGGCCGCGAGCTGGCGGTGGTCAGCTATCTGCGCGACCACATGATCCCCTGCCTGATCGGCCGCGACGCCCATCGGATCGAGGACATCTGGCAGTTCTTCTATCGCGGCTCGTACTGGCGCGGCGGCCCGGTGGCCATGACCGCCCTGGCGGCCGTCGACATGGCGCTGTGGGACATCAAGGGCAAGGTGGCCGGCCTGCCGGTCTACCAGCTGCTGGGCGGCGCCTGTCGCGAGGGCGTCACCGTCTATGGCCACGCCAACGGCGAGACGATCGAGGACACCATCGCCGAGGCGGTGAAGTACAAGGGCCTCGGTTACAAGGCCATCCGCCTGCAGACCGGGGTGCCGGGCCTGGCCAGCACCTATGGCGTCTCGGGCGACAAGATGTTCTACGAGCCGGCCGACGCCGACCTGCCCACCGAGAACGTCTGGTCGACGGCCAAATATCTGAGCCACGCGCCCAAGCTGTTCGAGAAGGCGCGCGAGGTGCTGGGCTGGGACGTGCATCTGCTGCACGACGTCCATCACCGCCTGACCCCGATCGAGGCCGCCCGCCTGGGCAAGGACCTGGAGCCCTACCGCCTGTTCTGGCTGGAGGACGCCGTGCCCGCCGAGAACCAGGCCGGCTTCCGCCTGATGCGCCAGCACACAACCACCCCGCTGGCGGTCGGCGAGATCTTCAGCCACGTCTGGGACGCCAACATCCTGATCCAGGAACAGCTGATCGACTACCTGCGGGCGACGGTGCTGCACGCCGGCGGCATCACCAACCTGAAGAAGATCGCCGCCTTCGCCGACCTGCACCACGTCAAGACCGGCTGCCACGGCGCCACGGACCTGTCGCCGGTGACCATGGCCGCGGCCCTGCATTTCGACATGTCGATCCCGAACTTCGGCCTGCAGGAATATATGCGCCATACCCCCGAGACCGACGCGGTCTTCCCGCACGGCTACACCTTCAAGGACGGCATGCTGCATCCGGGCGAGCGCCCGGGCCTGGGCGTCGAGATCGATGAGGTTCTGGCCGAACAATATCCCTACAAGCGCGCCTACCTGCCGGTGAACCGGCTGGAGGACGGGACCATGTTCAACTGGTGACGCGTTTCCTTCGCGCCGTCTTCGGGCGGCGCGAAGATTCCCTCGGCCGTTGGGCGACACCTTCCGCCAAAAGGGGAGGAAAGGGCGCTACTTCACCCGGGTCAGGATCAGCGTCTGGTCCGGCGGACCGGGGCGGCCGTCGATGTCCTGCTCGACCAGCAGGGTGTCGGGATCGGTGCGGGTGACCTTCATTGACTGATGGCGCGAGCCCTGCTCGCCGTGGGTGGTGACGGTCACCGCGCTCTGGCCGACGCGCTGGACGCTGATCTTCACCAGGTTCAGATTGACCACGGCCTGGGTCGGCGGGCCGTCGAGCACGGCGTGGGCGAACTGCAGGGCGGCGACGCCGGCCTCGTCCACCTCGACCAGGGTCCAGGCCAGGGCCTTTCCGTCGTCGATGGTGACGTCCAGTTCGCCGCTCAGCGGCGGGGGGCCGGTCAGGGCGGCGTTGAACTTCGAGCGCGACAGGTCAATCGCCCAGCGTCCGGTCACGCCCATCGGGCCGCTGAACGGCTGGGCGCTGGCGACCATGGGCGCGGCGGCCAGCAGGGCGGCGCCGACCAGGGCGATGAGGGCGCGGGCGCGCTTGGTCATGGGGTCGGCTCCGGGATCAGGCCCGGCGAGACCGGGCGAACGCTGTGACGCCAACCAATCTGGCCCCGCGCGCCCATCCGATCAAGGAGTCCGCCTCGGCCGTCCCGCGAGCAAGCCCTCAGAACGGCGAGAACTTCTCGACCAGCGACTGGCCGGCCGGGGTCTTCTGGACGCGGCTGATGTCGCCGCGGCCGCCATAGCTGATGCGGGCCTCGGCGATCTGGGTGTGCTTGATGGTGTTGGCTGACGAGATGTCCTCGGGGCGCACGATGCCGGCCACGGTCAGCTGCCGCACCTCGGCGTTGGTACGCACCTCCTGGGTGCCCTGGATCACCAGGTTGCCGTTGGGCATCACGCCCGAGACGACGGCGGCGATGGTCAGGCTGATCTTTTCCGAACGGTTCACCGCGCCGGCGCCGGCGTTCGACGTGCCCGACTTGGTGTTGATCATGTTGGCCGGGTCGAAACCGCCCGGCAGAACCTTCCCGAGGCTGGATTCCAGGCCCAGGAAGTTCGGCACGCCCAGCGAGCTGTTGGAGGCCCGCGAGGTCGAGGTCTGGTTCTTGGTGGTGGCGCTGTCGTCGATGTCGATGTTGACGGTCAGGATGTCGCCGACCTTGCTGGCCCGCTGGTCGTTGAAGAAGGTGCGCGCGCCCGTGCGCCACAGCGAGTTGGCCGAGGCGGGCTGGGGCGTGGCGACATATTGCTGGGTCATCGGCGCCAGCTGGGCCGGATAGCCGACGGGCGCCAGTTCCGGGCCCTTCACCGCTTCCTTGACGGTCGAGCAGGCGGCGAGCGGGGCGAGCAGCAGGAGGGCGGCGAGGGCGGGGCGCATCAGACGTGACCTTCTCAGCGAGCGGCGTAGCGCAGCGTGTTGTTACGGTTGGCCTTCAGGCGCATCGCCTGCGGGCCGACGGCGGTCGAGCCGGGCCCGGTGACCACGGTCTCGATGATCTTCTTGCTGGCGGTGTTCTGGACCATCAGGCTTTCACCGACCGCCCCCGCCGCCATTGCTTTCCCTTGCAAAGTGAGCGCCACGCCGTCGTCTTCGTAGGTGACTGCGACAATGTCGCCCGCCTTGATGACCTGCGGCGTCGAGACGTCGCGCAGGCTGGCGGTCGCGCCCTGGCGCAGCGGGCGTTTGACGGTCATGCCGATCAGGGCGTCGGCGTCGCGTGGCGCGTCCGACGGGCTGGCCGCGACCTTGATCCAGACCAGGTCTTCCGGCTGGACCATCTCGCCGGTCGCCAGGCTGCGGGCGTAGGCAAGAACTTCCACATTGCCGCGCGAGGCGCCGGCCAGGGCTCCGTCCGAGCCCTGGCGGACGATGATCCGGCGCACGCCGTTGCTGTTGGCCCAGTCCAGCCCGGCCCGGCGGGCGGCGATCTGCACCGCGCCGGCGTCGAGCACGGCCGAGGGGCCCACGCGGTTGGCGACGACGACGTCCGAGGCCGCGCCGGCCCCGTCGAACAGCTCGCCCAGGGTGATCCGGCCGTCGGCGTCGGTGGTGTCGGACCGCAGCGACACAGTCTGGCCGGCCAGGGCCGGGCTGGCGATCAGCAGAGCGGCGAGGGAAAGGGCGCCGAGGGAGTGGGGCGGGGCTTTCATCGGCTTACGTCCTCAGGTTCGACGCGGCTTGGAGCATCTGGTCGGCCGTGGTGATGACCTTGGAATTCATCTCGTAGGCGCGCTGGGCGACGATCAGGGCGGTGATTTCGCTGACCGAGTCGACGTTCGAGGCTTCGGTGTAGTTCTGCAGCAACGTGCCGAAACCGGGCTGGCCGGGGGCGGCGATGTTGGCCGCGCCCGAGGCCGCGGTTTCCATGAACATGTTGTCGCCGATGGCTTCCAGGCCGCCTTCGTTCATGAAGTTGGCCAGTTCGATCTGGCCGACGGTCTGCGGGGTCGGGTTGCCGTCCAGCTTCACCTGAACCAGGCCGGTCTTGCCGATGGTGGTCGACACGGCGTTCTGCGGGATCGTGATGCCCGGCTGGACGGTGTAGCCGTCCTCGGTGACGATCTGGCCCTGGTCGTTGGTCGAGAAGTTGCCGGCCCGGGTGTAGGCGGTCTCGCCCGAGGGCAGCAGGATCTGCAGGAAGCCCTTGCCCTGGATGGCCACGTCGAACTCGTTGTTCGTCATGGTCGGGGTGCCCTGCTCGTGGATGCGGTAGACCGAGCCGGCCTTCACGCCGCCGCCGATCTGCACGCCCGTCGGGACCACGTTGCCGTCGCCCGACGACTGCGAGCCGGCCCGCTCGATCGTCTGGTAGATCAGGTCCTGGAACTCGGCCCGTTGGCGCTTGAAGCCGACGGTGTTCATGTTGGCGATGTTGTTCGAGATGACCTCGACGTTCAGCTGCTGGGCCGACATGCCGGTCGCGGCGGTGCGAAGCGCTTGCATCGTTCAGTTATCCCTTACTGGACCTTGCCCATCCGCTCGACGGCGGACCGGGACAGTTCCGAGGTTTGATCCATCATCTTGGCCACGCTCTCGTAGGCGCGGCTGACCTCGATCAGCTTGGTGATCTGGGTGATCGATTGGACGTTGGAGGCCTCCAGCATGCCCTGGTGGATCTTGGCGTCCGGGGCGGCCTGGGGGGTGTCGTTAGTGGTGTTGCGATAGAGGTTGTCGCCGTCCTTGCGGAAGCTGGCCAGGTCGGTGGGGCGCACCACGGCGATCTTGCCGAGCAGTTCGGCGCCCTGGCTGACCGTGCCGTCGCGGGCGATGGTGACCGGGCCCTTCAGCGGGTCCAGCAGGATCTCGCCGCCGCCGTCATCCAGCACGGGCTGGCCGTTCTGGGTGACCAGCTTGCCCTCGGGGTTCATCGTGAAACGGCCGTCGCGGGTGTAGCGCTCGCCGCCGGCTGTCGAGACCTTGAAGAAGCCCTGGCCTTCCAGGGCCAGGTCGAAGTCGCCGCCGGTCTGGGTCAGGGCGCCCTGGCCGAAGTCGCGCGCCACGCCGTCGTCCAGCACGAACTTCACCGGGTTCGCGCCGCCGGCGGTGCGGGCCGGTTTCGCCGGTTCGGTGCGGACCATCAACTCCTCGACCTTGAAGCCGGTGGTGTTGGCGTTGGCGATGTTGTTGGCCACGATGTCGAGCTCGCGGCGCAGGGTCATCTGCCGCGAAAGTCCCACATACAGAGCGTTGTCCATGACCGGTTACCGAGACGGCTGGCGCGACAAATGCGCCGCAACTCCGCAAGCAACCCTCGTGCCAACTCGAAAAGACCAGGAATTTCAACGAAGAGAAAGGTTAATGAGGCTCGTGTGACGGAGTCTGCCGGGCAGATTCAGCCTGCGGCGAAATGGCCTTCAAAAGACATCGTTAACCATGCTCCACGCATGAGTAGATCCGTAGATTTCAAGGAACCGCGCGCGTGGCCAAGAAACCCCCCAAGGACGCTCCCGCCCCGGAAGGCGAAGAGGGCGTTGCCGAGGGCGAAGCTCCGGCTAAGAAGAAGCCGCCGATGATGATCATCATCGCGGCCGCGGCGGCCGTCGTGCTGGTTGGCGGCGGCGTGACGACCTTCCTGCTTCTGAAGCCCAAGCCCGACGCCCACGGCGAGGCGGGCCACGAAAAGCCGAAGAAGAAGGAAAAGAAGAAGGAAGAGAAGGGCGGCCATGGCGGCGGCGAAGCCGCGCCCGCGGCCGGCGCGCCGGTGATCAAGGAAGGCCCCGACGGCGTGGTGTTCTACACCCTGCCGGACATCGTGGTGAACATGCAGGCCGCCGACGGCAAGTCGACCTTCCTGAAGCTGAAACTGACCTTCGAACTGCCCGACGAGGAGACGGCCGAGACCCTGACGCCGAACCTCCCGCGCCTGCAGGACATGTTCCAGACCTTCCTGCGCGAACTGCGTCCGGAAGACCTCAATGGCAGCCAGGGCAGCTATCAGCTGCGGGCCGAGCTGCTGCGTCGCGTTAATCTGGTCGCCGCGCCCTCCAAGGTGAACGCGGTGCTGATCGAGGAGATGCTGATCAACTAGCCCCCGGGCTGGCTGAGGCGAACCGACATGGCGGAAGACATCGACGATCAGGCCGCGATGGCCCAATGGGCCTCGGAGAACCCGCCAGGCGGCGAGGCCGGCGCCAACGAGTTTGGCGACTTCAGCGGCGGCATGGGCGGCTGGGACGACGGCGGCGGCGACGGCATGGGCGCCGAGCGCATCCTGAACCAGGACGAGATCGACAGCCTGCTGGGCTTCGACATGTCCGGCGACGGCAACGACGACCGCACCGGCATCCGCGCCATCATCAACTCGGCCCTGGTCTCGTACGAGCGCCTGCCGATGCTGGAAATCGTCTTCGATCGCCTGGTGCGGTTGATGACGACCAGCTTGCGCAACTTCACCTCCGACAACGTCGAGGTCAGCCTCGACAACATCAGCTCGATCCGCTTCGGCGACTATCTCAACTCGATCCCGCTGCCGGCCATCCTGGCGGTGTTCCGGGCCGAGGAGCTGGACAATTACGGCCTGCTGACCGTCGACTCCAACCTGATCTACTCGATCGTCGACGTGCTGCTGGGCGGCCGTCGCGGCACCGCGGCCATGCGCATCGAGGGCCGTCCCTACACCACCATCGAGCGGGTACTGGTGCAGCGAATGGTCGAGGTGGTGCTGCACGACGCCAAGGCGGCCTTCGAGCCCCTGCATCCGGTGTCGTTCAGCCTGGACCGCCTGGAGACCAACCCGCGCTTCGCCGCCATCGCCCGGCCGGCCAACGCCGCGATTCTGGTGAAGCTTCGGATCGACATGGAAGACCGCGGCGGCAGAATCGAGCTTCTGCTGCCCTATGCGACCCTCGAGCCCATCCGCAAGATGCTGCTGCAGCAGTTCATGGGCGAGAAGTTCGGCCGCGACAACATCTGGGAAGGCCACTTGGCCACCGAACTTTGGACCACCCAGATGGAGGTGCGCGCGGTGCTCGACGAGCAGCAGTTGCCGCTTTCCAAGGTCCTGGACTTGAAGGTGGGCGACACCCTGATGCTGAACGCCACGCCCGACAGCCCGGTGGAGCTGCGCGCCGGTTCCATCCCGCTGACCCGCGGGCGCATGGGCCGCCGCAACCACTCGATCGCCGTGCGGGCCGACGCGCCCCTGAGCATGGCGGCCAAGAAGGCGGTTCAGAAGCTGAAATGAGCGTGACGGCCATCGCCCTCAACGGTCTGCTGGCGATCCTGCTGCTGATCGCCTTGGCCTTCGGCGTGCGCCTTGAGCGCCGGCTGAAGGCCCTGCGCGACAGCCACGAGGGCTTCGCCAAGGCCGTGGCCGATCTCGACCGCGCCGCCATGCGCGCCGAACAAGGCCTGGCCGATCTGCGCGCCGCGACCGACGAGGCCGCCGACACCCTGGCCGACCGCATTTCCCGGGCCCAGGCCCTGGCCGTCCAACTGGACGAGCGCCTGAACCGGCCGATGGTTACGCCGCCGCCCGCCGCGCACGCCGCCGCCGAGCCCCGCGCCGCGACGCGTCCGATCCGCGCACCGGAGCCGCAGCTTCCGCCGGAAACCCCGCGCCGGCTGCGGGCCGAGGACTTCGAGAAGCTGCTGGACCGCGAAGCCCGCATCCCCCGCGACGCCCCGCCGCCTTCCCCCGCGCGGTCTTCGGCGCCAAAGGAAACTCCGCGTTCACGGGCGCGGATAGATGATGACCTGTTCGAGGGCCCGGAAGATCCGCCGCGCCCCGGTTCGACCTTTAGGGGCCGTCGATGAAAAACGTTCCGCGCATCCTGCCGATCGTCGGGGTCGCCGTGGTCGGCGTGCTCGCCGTCAACGCGCTGGCCGGCGCCAAGTCCGTGCCCGACATGCTGAGCGGCGCCAAGGCCTTCGCCGAAGGCATGGCCAAGCCCGACGCCGGCAAGGCCGTGTCGGCCGCCGACGCCGGCCAGGACGCCGCGGCCAGGACGCCGCCGGCGGTCTGCGCGCCGTCGTCCAGCGAGCTGGCCAAGGAAGCCGGCCTGTCGCCGGCCGAGCTGCGCGTCCTGCAGAGCCTGGGCCAGCGCCGCGGCCAGCTGGACCAGCGCGAGCAGGACATCGACGTCCAGTTGCAGCTGCTGACCGCCGCCGAGGCCAAGCTCGACGCCAAGATGAAGGCGCTGAACGGCATGAAGGGCGAGATCCAGGGCCTGCTGGGCCAGGCCGACGCCCAGAAGGAGGCCGAGGCCATGCGGATGGTCACGGTCTATTCGGCCATGAAGCCCAAGGACGCCGCCGCCCGCATGAGCGTGCTGGACGACTCCGTCCGCCTGCCCATCGCCGCCAAGATGAAGGAGCGCACGCTCTCGATGATCCTGGCCAACATGTCGCCGAACGACGCCAAGATCCTGACCGAGCGCCTGGCCAACCGGCTGTCGGCCGACGCCATCGCCAAGCAACGGGCGGCCCTGGCGGCCGCCGACAAGCCCGCCGCCGCCGCTCCTTCCGCTCAGGCCGCGGCCGCGCCCCTGGCCGGCGCGGGTCCCGAGGCCGGCAAGGCCGGCGGCAAGAAGGCCGGCTAGGACGGGAGCGCGGGCGGGGGCATGAAGCTGGGAGGGATCCTGAGATCGACCGTCGCGGCGATCTGCATCCTTGGGGTCGCGACCCCGGCGGTGTCGATCTCGGCCGCGCCGCGCCAGGTCTCCAAGCCCGCTCCCCGCAAGGCCGCCGCGCCGCGTCCCGCCGCTTCCGCGGGCCTCCAGGTAAGGGTCGCCCAGGCCCCCGACTTCACGCGGCTGGAGTTCCCCGGCTCGCGTGGCATGCAGGCCCGTCGCGAGGGGACGGCGGTGGTTCTGCGCTTTCCCCGCGACGCCAATCCCAATCTCTCGCCGCTGAACGTCGGCCCGCCACGCTGGGTCAAGGGCGCTCAGGCCCGTCACGTCGGCGGCGTGGTCGAGATCGTGGTCGCGCTGAGCGACGACGCCGACTTCCGGGCCGGCAACGCCGACGGCGACGACTTCATCAACCTGTTCGCCCGGGCCGAAACGGCTTCTGCGCCGGCGCCCGCCGCGGCCGTGGTCGCGCGGCGTCCCAACCCGATGCCGGCCAACGGCGCGGTGGCGGTCAAGTTCTCCAAGGTCGCGGGCCAGGTCCAACTCAGCTTCGACTGGGCCAATCCGGCCGGCGCCGCGGTGTTTCGGCGCGGCGAGGCGGTCTGGGTGGTGTTCGACGCTCCGGCCCGGCTGGACATCGGCAAGCTGCCGGTTAGCACCCCGCAGTACCGCACCATCCAGGCCTTCAAGGGGCCCGACTACACCGCGCTGCGCATCAGCACGCCGCAGGGCGCGCCGTTCTACGCCGACGGCGTCGGCTCCAACTGGACGATCGCCCTGGGGGCGGGGACCCAGGACTCTCCGGACCTGGTCCATGTGGCCCGCGACGACAACGCCAGCCCTGTCACCCTGACCGCCAACGTCGCCGGCGCGACGAAGATCGCCTGGGTCACCGACCCGGCGGTCGGCGACAGGGTCGCCGTCGCCACCGCCCTGGCCCCGTCCAAGGGCCTGCCGTCGCGCCGCGACTATGTCGAGATGGCGTTGCTGCAGTCGGCCACCGGCCTGGCCGTCGAAACCTATGCGGGCGACCTGCAGGTCACCGCCGACGGCGACATCGTCCGCATCGGCCGGCCCAAGGGCCTGCTGCTGTCCTCCTCGTCCAGCGGCCATGCCCAGGCGGACGCCGGGGCCGGCGCGCCCCAGGCCATGGCCATGCCGGCCCTGATCGATTCCGAGCACTGGTCCAAGACCGGCTCGGGCGGTTTCATGGCCCGGTACGACGCGCTGCTGGGCGCGATCCCGGCGGCCGGCGGAAGTGACGGCAAGGGCGACGACACGGCCGCCCGCATGGCCCTGGCCCGCTTCCTGGTCGGCTCCAACCTGTCGTTCGAGGCGATCGGCGTGCTCAACGCCGCCGGCCGCGCCCACCAGACCCTGATGGGCGACGGCGAGTTCCGCGGCCTGCGCGGCGTGGCCAAGGTGCTGGCGCGGCGCTACGCCGAGGCCGAGACCGACTTCGCCTCGCCGGTGCTGAGCGACGACCCCTCGGCGGCGATGTGGCGGGGCTATATCGCCAGCAAGACCGGTCAGTGGGTCGACGCCAACCAGCGGTTCGCCGAAGGCGCGCGCGCGCTGAACATGTTCCCGGCCCTGTGGCAGGCCCGTTTCCTGGGCGCCCAGGCCGAGGCGTCGGTGGGCGTCGGCGCGCCCGACAGCGCCATCCGCCTGGTCAATCAGGCCCTGAAGCTGCCGAACATCCCGGTCGAGGACCAGCTGGAGCTGCGCCTGACCCTGGCCAAGGCCTTCGAGGCCAAGAACGACGTCCGCGCCCTGCCGGTGTTCCAGGCCATTTCCCGCTGCGGCATCGACCGCCTGGCCGCGCCGGCCACCCTGCACGCCATCCAGCTGCGCCTGGCCAAGAACCAGATCAGCGCCGACATCGCCGCCAAGGGGCTGGACGCCCTGCGCTTCCACTGGCGCGGCGACGGGGTCGAGCTGGACACCATCCGCGCCCTAGGCCAGCTGCAGATCAAGCAGGGCCGCTATCGCGAGGCGCTGGAGGTGCTGCACTCGGCCAGCAACGTGCAGTCCGACCTGCCGCAGGCCGTCGCCCTGCGCAACGACCTCAACACCGCCTTCCGCAGCCTGTTCCTGGACGGCCTGGCCGACGGCATGCAGCCGATCCAGGCCGTGGGGCTGTTCTACGACTTCCAGGACCTGACCCCGATCGGCGCCGACGGCGACCAGATGGTCCGCAACCTGGTGCGCCGCCTGGTCGACGTCGACCTGCTGGACGAGGCCGCCAAGCTCTTGAAGTACCAGGTCGACAACCGCCTGAACGGCGTGCCCAAGGCCCAGGTGGCCACCGACCTGGCCTGGATCTACCTGATGGACCGCAAGCCCGAGAGCGCGCTGGACACCATCAACGCGACGCGCACCACGATCCTGCCGCCGGCCCTGAACGCCGAACGCAGGCTGGCCACGGCCCGCGCCCTGATGGGCCTGGGCCGCTACGACGCCGCCCTGGAGGTGATCGAGGCCGACAAGAGCCGCGACGCCGAGGACGTCCGCGCCGAGATCGCCTGGAAACAACATGCCTGGCCCCAGGCCGGCGCTCTGTACGAGCGCTCTCTGGCCGACCGCTGGAAGACTCCGGGCGTGCTGAACCCGGCCGACGAATCCAAGCTGCTGCGTTCGGCCGTGGCCTTCAGCCTGGCCGACGACGATGCTTCACTGGGTCGACTGCGCCAGCGCTACGGCGCCTTCGTCGAAGGCGCGCGCAATCCCGACGGGCTGCGCGTGGCCCTGGCTGGCGCCGATCCGGGCAGCCTGTCCAGCACCGACTTCAGCAAGGTCACCGCCGACAACGAGGCCTTCAACGGCTGGGTGGCCAAGATGAAGGACCGCTTCCGGCCGCAGGCGAGCAAGGCGGGGTAGGTTCGCCCCGCTATTGTGAAGATCCCTTCCTTGACTAAGCTGGTTGCAGCCGAAGTGTCAGGGGGCGCCATGAGGTTTCAGATTGCGCTGCTCGTTGCAGCCGCGACGCTGCTGAGCGCTTGTAGCGGCAGGCCGTCCCATGTGCGGTGGAGTTCGTGGCGACCCAGCGACGCCTATGTGGTCAAGGTGGACGCCGCCTTGGACCGCTTTCAAGCAGATCCGCGGTTCGCTTCGACGGCCTTCGGGCCCCGACAAGCCTACCACCGGCTCTACTATGGCGCCGTGGAGCACGGAGAGCCGACGATTCACGTCCTGCTGTCGGTCCAGCGGGTTCGCCCGCAGATGCCCAACACGCATTATCGTACACGCAACCAAGCTCCGCCTTCGCGGCAAGCCTGTACGCGCTACGCGGTGACTTACCGCCTCCTCGACGACTCGGTGACCGAGGAGGTGTGCTTGTCGAGTCCGGCCCGGTAGTTCTTTGCTGGCCGGCCTTCAGAAGCCGGGTGGTTTCTTCAAGCGAAGTTCGAGCGCTCCGCAGGGTGTCGAACGCTGTGTGCACTGGCGCTCTAGGGAACGATTCTACCGTTCAACCCTGCCCAGACGGTCGTCATTTGCCGCGCGACCGCGTTTCGTCTGCCCAGGCGGTGAACCTTCGCGCGGGAAAAGCGATTGGTCTGCTGGCGGCCTCGACCCAAACGCCTTAGTTAGACGCCGCGCACGCGGTCCTGTCGGGACGTCGACACGGGACATCGGCCCCTGACGTCATGGGCCCGCTTGCATTGCTCGAAAGGGCGTGTCATGACAACGTTGTCATAGGGTGGAAACTTTGGCCAAAGAAACGAACGCCGACCAGACCGGTCGCGAAGTGCTGGTTCTGCTGGGCGGCGCGGGCGACCTCGCGTTGCGCATGTTGTTGCCTTCGCTGTACTTTCTCGAAGTCGACCGCCTGCTGCCGCATGACTTGCGGATCGTCGGCCTGGCCCGTCACGACCACACGCCCGACAGCTATCGCAAGCTGGTGCGCGAGCAACTGGGCAAGCGGGCCACCGTCGAGGAATCGGCGTGGAACCGCCTGGCCGCCCGCCTGGACTACCTGTCGGTCGACATCACCAAGGAAGAGGGCGCCAAGGCCCTGGCCGACAAGGTCGGTCCGCACGGTGATCTCGTCATCTATTTCGCCCTGTCGCCCAGCCTCTACGGTTCGGTCTGCACCGCCCTGCAATCGGCCGGCCTGACCGGGCCCAGGACGCGCCTGGTGCTGGAAAAGCCGATCGGCAAGGATTTCGCCAGCTCGTGCGTGATCAACGGCGCGGTCGGCGCCGTGGTCGACGAAAGCCAGATCTTCCGCATCGACCACTATCTGGGCAAGGAGACGGTCCAGAACCTGACCGCCCTGCGCTTCGGCAACGTGCTGTTCGAGCCCCTGTGGGACAACAAGCACATCGACCACGTGCAGATCACCATCGCCGAGACCGAGAAGGTCGGCGAGCGCTGGCCCTATTACGATGAATACGGCGCCCTGCGCGACATGCTGCAGAACCACCTGCTGCAGCTGCTCTGCCTGGTCGCCATGGAGGCGCCGTCGGGCTTCGATCCCGACGCGGTCCGCGACGAGAAGGTCAAGGTGCTGCGCAGCTTGCGTCCCTTCACCAAGGCCAATGTCGCCCATGACACCGTGCGCGGCCAGTACGTGGCCGGGGTGGTCGAGGGCACGCCGCGCGAGGGCTATCTGGAAGAGGTCGGTAAGGCGTCCAGGACCGAGACCTTCGTGGCGATGAAGGTCGACATCGACAACTGGCGCTGGGCCGGCGTGCCGTTCTTCCTGCGCACCGGCAAGAACCTGCCCGACCGGCGCACCCAGATCGTCGTGCAGTTCAAGCCCGTGCCGCACAACATCTTCGGCAGCGCCGCCCAGGCCGAGACCAAGGCCAATCGCCTGGTCATCGACCTGCAGCCGGACGAAGACATCTCGCTGACCGTGATGACCAAGCGTCCGGGCCTGTCGGAGGAGGGCATGCGTCTGCAGTCCCTGCCGCTGTCCCTGGCCATGAGCGCGGCCGGCAGCCGCCGCCGCATCGCCTACGAGAAGCTGTTGCTGGACGTGTTCCGCGGCGACCGCACCCTGTTCGTGCGCCGCGACGAGGTCGAGCAGGCCTGGAAGTTCGTGGACGGCGTCTCGGCCGCCTGGGCCGAGGCCAAGATCGAGCCCGCGCCCTACGCCGCCGGCACCTGGGGGCCGCACAGCGCCACGGCGCTGATCTCGCCCCAGGGCCGGGCGTGGAACGAATAGGCGTGACGACCATGGTCCTTCCCAAGATCGAGGCCTTCGCCACCCGCGAGGCGCTCTACGACGCCGCCGCCTCGGTCGTCGCCTCGGCCCTGACCGACGCGGTGGCCAAGCGCGGCCAGGCCGGGTTCGCCGCCACCGGCGGCTCGACCCCGGCCCCGGTCTATGACCGGCTGGCGACGATGACCGTCCCCTGGGACAAGGTCGTGGTCACCCTGACCGACGAGCGCTTCGTGCGGCCGTCCGACCCCAGCAGCAACGAGGGCCTGGTTCGCCGCCACCTGCTGCAAGGCGAGGCGGCCAAGGCCGGCTTCGCGCCGCTCTATTTCGACGGCGTGCCCCAGGACGCGGTCGCAGCCAAGGCCGAGGCCGGCGTCGCAGGGGCGCTGCCGTTCGGCGTGACCCTGCTGGGCGTCGGGCCGGACGGCCACTTCGCGTCGCTGTTCCCCGGCAACCCGAAGCTGGCGGAAGGCCTGGACCCCCGGTCCGAGCGCACGGTGATCGCCGTGCCGCCCGGCCAGCCCGCGCCGGACCTGCCCCGGATCAGCTTGACCTTTCAGGCGTTGATCCAGTCGTCGCTGATCGTGCTGCTGGTCACCGGCGGCGCCAAGAAGACGTTGCTTGAGGGTCCGGTCGATCAAAGCTTGCCGATCGCCGCGATTCTGAACCAGGACCGCGCCCCGGTCCGTATCCTCTGGGCGGAGTAATCCCCATGGCCTTGAACCCCGTCATCGCCGAAGTCACCGCGCGGATCATCGAACGCAGCCGCGACAGCCGCGCGACCTATCTGGCCAATCTGGACGCCGCCGCCGCCGCCCAGCCGGGCCGGGCCAAGCTCAGCTGCGCCAACTGGGCCCACGCCTTTGCCGCCTCGCCGGCGGTGGACAAGGTCCGCGCCCTGGACGTCAACGCCCCCAACCTGGGCATCGTCTCGGCCTATAACGACATGCTGTCGGCCCACCAGCCGCTGGAGGAGTATCCGGCGCTGATCAAGGCCGCGGCGCGGGAGGTCGGGGCCACGGCCCAGTTCGCCGGCGGGGTGCCGGCCATGTGCGACGGCGTGACTCAAGGCCGTCCGGGCATGGAGCTGTCGCTGTTCTCGCGCGACGTCATCGCCATGGCCACCGGCATCGCCCTGACCCACGACGCCTTCGACGGCGCGCTGTACCTGGGCGTTTGCGACAAGATCGTGCCGGGCCTGCTGATCGGCGCCCTTACCTTCAGCCACCTGCCGGCGATGTTCGTGCCGGCCGGGCCGATGACCTCGGGCCTGCCCAATTCGGAAAAGGCCCGCATCCGCGCCCTCTACGCCGAGGGCAAGGTCGGCCGCGAGGAACTGCTGGCCGCCGAGAGCGCCAGCTACCACGGCCCCGGCACCTGCACCTTCTACGGCACGGCCAACACCAACCAGATGCTGATGGAGCTGATGGGCCTGCATCTGCCCGGCTCGGCCTTCGTCCATCCGCACACCCCGCTGCGCACGGCCCTGGTCAAGGAAGCCGCCAAGCGCGTGGCCGCCATCACCCACAAGGGCAACGACTGGATCCCGGTCGGCCGGGTGATCGACGAGAAAGCCGTGGTCAACGGCGTGGTCGGCCTGATGGCCACCGGCGGCTCGACCAACCTGGCGCTGCACCTGGTGGCCATGGCCCACGCGGCCGGCATCATCCTGACCCTGGAAGACCTGGACGACATCTCCAAGGCGACGCCCCTGCTGGCCAAGGTCTATCCGAACGGCTCGGCCGACGTGAACCACTTCCACGCCGCCGGCGGCATCCATTTCGTGGTCAAGGAACTGCTGAAGGCCGGCCTGGCCCACGAGGACGTGCTGACCGTCGCCGGCCCCGGCTTGTCGCGCTACACCCAGGAGCCGGTGCTGATCGACGGCGAGCTGACCTGGCGCGAGGGCGCCGAAGAGTCGCTGGACCTCAACATCCTGCGTCCGGCCTCTGACCCGTTCAGCCCGGAAGGCGGCCTGCGCCTGCTGACCGGCAATCTGGGCCGCGGGGTGATCAAGGTCTCGGCCGTCAAGCCCGAGCACCAGGTGATCACCGCCCCGGCCGCGGTGTTCCAGGAGCAGGAAGACTTCATCGCCGCGTTCAAGCGCGGCGAGCTGGATCGCGACGTGGTGGTGGTGGTCCGCTTCCAGGGCCCGTCGGCCAACGGCATGCCCGAGCTGCACAACCTGTCGCCGTCGATCTCGGTGCTTCTGGACCGCGGCTTCAAGGTGGCCCTGGTCACCGACGGCCGGATGTCGGGCGCCTCGGGCAAGACCCCGGCGGCGATCCACATCACGCCGGAAGCCGCCAAGGGCGGGGCCCTGGCCTATGTCGAGGATGGCGACGTCATCTCGCTGAACGCCCACACGGGCGAACTGAAAATCCTGGTGGACGAGGCGACTTTGCGCGCCCGCACGCCGGCGCAAGTCCCGGCGTCCAAGCCGGGCTTTGGACGGGAACTCTTCGGCCTGTTGCGTTCGGGGGTCGGCGCTTCCGACCACGGCGCATCGGTGCTGTTTGCTTAGGAAATGACGGATATGAGCGGCTTGAACTCCATCGGACTAGGCCTGGTCGGCGACATCGGCGGAACCAACGCGCGGTTCGCCCTGGTCGATTTCGATGGGGTCGACCCCAAGCTGATCGAGCCGACCTCGTACAAGGGCGAGGACTACGGCCAGGCAGAGGACGCCGTCGAGGCCTATCTGGACAAGATGGGCGTGCGCCATCCGGACCAGGCGGTGGTCGCGGTCGCCGGCCCGATCGAGCATGGCGCGGTGCAGTTCACCAACAGCGACTGGAAGCTGTCGGAGGACAGCCTGCGCCGGGCCGGCGGCTTCCGCACCGCCCGGCTGATCAACGACTTCACCGCCCAGGCCCTGGCCGCCCCGCGCCTGGCGCCCAAGGACCTGCGCCAGATCGGTCCCCTGCAGACCTCGGGCGAGGGCGACCTGGCGATCATCGGCCCAGGCACCGGCTTCGGCGCCGCGGGCATGGTGCGCCGGCACGGCGTCGAGACGCCCCTGACCACCGAGGGCGGCCACATCGCCTTCGCGCCGTTCGACGACGTCGAGATCGAGATCCTCCGGGCGCTGAACAAGCGCTTCGGCCGCTGCTCGATCGAGCGCATCCTGTCGGGCCCCGGCATGGAGGACCTGCATCTCATCCTGGCCGAGGTCGAAGGCCGAAAGGCCGACGAACTGACCGCCAAGCAGATCACCGAGCACGGCGTGGCCGGCGACGAGTGCTGCAAGGTCACGATCGACCGGTTCTGCGCCATCCTCGGCTCGGCGGCCGGTGACCTGGCCATGGCGCTGGGCGCGCGGGGCGGGGTGTTCATAGCCGGCGGCATCGCGCCCCGGATCGTCGATCTCCTGGAGCAGGGCGAGTTCCGTAGCCGATTCGAGTCGAAGGGTCGTCTCAGCGATTACACCCGCGCCATCCCCACCCACGTGGTGATGAACCCCCACACAGCCCTGATCGGCGCGGCCGTCGCCATGACCCCGGACGGCAAGGCCGCCATTTCGTAGGGCTTTCTCCCCGCGAGCCTGGTTTCCCATCCTGCGAGGCGAGATTTCCACCGGAAGTGGGCTCGCCTTGACAAGGTTGTCATGCCTTTATTGCGTCGCTTGTCGATTTCCGACGCTTCGCGAGGCCGGTCTTGAGTTCCAAGGTTACGATCCACGAGGTCGCCCGTCTGTCGGGGGTATCGATCAAGACCGTTTCGCGGGTGCTGAACCGCGAGCCGAACGTGAAGACCGACACCCGCACACGTGTGCAGGAAGCCGTCGCGGCCCTGAACTACCGGCCCAACATCTCGGCCCGCAGCCTGGCGGGCTCGAAGGCCTATCTGATCGGCGTGTTCTTCGACAACCCCAGCCCCGCCTACGTCACCGACGTGCAGCTGGGGGCGATCGCCCGCTGCCGCGAGGAGGGCTATCACCTGATCGTCGAGCCGCTCGACTCCGAGGGCGATGTGGCCGCCCAGGTGGAGCCGATGCTGCGCACCCTGCGCATGGACGGCGTGATCCTGACCCCGCCGGTCTGCGACAACGTCGCGGTGCTGGACGTGCTGGAAGCCGAGGGCGTGCCCTATGTGCGGCTGTCGCCGGACCAGGACCTGGAGCGTTCGGCCCATGTGCGCATGGACGACGTGCGCGCCGCCTACGAGATGACCGCCCACCTGATCGGCCTGGGCCACACCGACATCGGCTTCATCAAGGGCCACCCCGAGCACGGCGCCTCGCACCTGCGTTACGAAGGCTATGTGACCGCGATGAAGGAGCATGGCCGCCCCGTGCGCGAGGACCATGTCGAGCAGGGCTGGTTCTCGTTCCGCTCGGGCTTCGAGGCGGCCGAGCGGCTGCTGGACCGTCCCGACCGCCCGACCGCGATCTTCGCCTCCAACGACGACATGGCCCTGGGCGTGATGGCGGTCGCCAACCGCCTGCGCCTGGAGGTGCCCCAGACCCTGTCGGTGGCGGGTTTCGACGACACGCCCGGCGCCAAGGTGGTCTGGCCGCAGCTGACCACCGTGCGCCAGCCGATCCAGGCCATGGCGGCGGCGGCGGCCGATCTGCTGCTGACCGGCGTGACCCGGACAGAAGGCGAGGCGCCGCCGTCGCGCCTGCTGGACTTCGAACTGGTGGTCCGCGAATCCACCGGCCCGGTCGGCTAGGTTCCAGGTTTCTCTGATCCGAACCCCGCTTCAGGCGTTCGGAATCCCAAGGCCTTTCGCGCCCATTTTTCCGATGGAGGTGGAAAGGCTTCGGCGTTGACGCTAAGTCAGCAATGGCGAATCCAGGCTTGGGCCGCTAGACAACGTTGTCAGGCGCGAAATTCGAGAATGACGTTCGTCAAAAGCAAATCCTTTCCGCTATGCGGTATAAATTGCCGCATTGCAGCATTTTCTAGCCTCTCCGGAGCAGGTTCATGATCCGCGCGCGCCGCTCCCGCATCGTCGCCACCATCGGCCCGGCCAGCAGCTCGCCGGAGATGATCATCACCCTCGCCAAGGCCGGGGCGGACGTTTTCCGTCTGAACTTCAGCCACGGCAGCCACGACAACCACGCCGCCGCCTACAACGCCATTCGCGCGGCCGAGGCGGTTGTCGGACGGCCGCTGGGCATCCTGGCCGACCTGCAGGGGCCGAAGCTGCGCGTGGGCAAGTTCGCTGACGGTCCGGTCACCCTGAAGGCCGGCCAGGCGTTCCGGTTCGACAATGACCCGACGCCGGGCGACGCGACGCGCGTGCACCTGCCGCACCCGGAGATCCTGGTGGCCATGCGCCCGGGCGCGACCCTGCTGCTGGACGACGGCAAGCTGCGGATGACCGTGATCGACGCCGGCCCCGGCTACGCCAACACCACGGTGGTCAACGGCGGCAAGCTGTCGGAACGCAAGGGCGTGGCGGTGCCCGACGTGGTCATTCCCATGTCGCCCCTGACGCCGAAGGACCGCGAGGACCTGGCCTTCGCCCTGCGCCTGGGCGTCGACTGGATCGCCCTGTCGTTCGTGCAGGCCCCGGAAGACATGGCCGAGTTGCGCCGCATCGTCGAAGGTCGCGCCGCCGTGCTGGCCAAGATCGAAAAGCCCCAGGCGCTGGAAGTGCTGGGCCCGATCCTCGACCTCTGCGACGGCGTGATGGTGGCGCGCGGCGACCTGGGCGTCGAGATGGCGCCGGAAGAGGTGCCGGTGGCCCAGAAGGTCATCCTGCGCGCCGCCCGCGAGCGCGGCATCCCGGTGATCGTCGCCACCCAGATGCTGGAATCGATGACCAACTCGCCGACCCCGACCCGGGCCGAGGCTTCCGACGTGGCCAATGCTGTCTACGAGGGCGCGGACGCGGTCATGCTGTCGGCCGAGAGCGCGGCCGGCGACTATCCGGAAGAGGCCGTGACGATGATGAGCCGCATCATCGAGCGGGTGGAGCGCGATCCGCGCTGGCCCGAGCTGATGCAGGCCGAACAGCCGCACAACGACGAGGACGCCGACGTCCTGGTGGTCGCCGCCGCCCAGGCCGCCCGGTCCGGCTCGACCAAGTGCCTGGTGGCCTTCACCACCACCGGCGCCACCGCCCGCCGCCTGTCGCGCGAGCGGCCGCTGCAGCCGGTGCTGGCCCTGTCGCCGCAGATCAACGCCGTGCGCCGCATGTGCCTGGTCTGGGGCGTGGAGGCCCGGGTCAGCGGCCAGCCCGACAGCCTGGAGGTCGTCACTTCGGACGCCGTCGCCAAGGCGGTCGAGCTGAAGCTGGTCGGCCCGGGCGAGCGCGTGCTGATCGTCGCGGGCACCCCGTTCGGCGCGCCGGGCGCGGCCAACCTGCTGCGCCTGGCCCATGCGCCGTTCCCGACCCGCAAGCGGTAGTCCCTCTAGCTGAACCTGACGTGGGCGGTGTCGCTGATTTCGGGCGGGCTGTCGGTCAGATTGGCCTTGGCCACTTCCCAGGCGAAGCGGACCGGGCCGGCCTTGGAGATCCACACCGCGGCGTCGCGGGCGTCGAGGCGCAGCAGGGTGAGGCGAGGGTCGTCCTTGCCCTCCGGGAACCAGGCGCCGACGGTCGCGCTCCAGTACCGCTCGATCCGGGCCGAGTCGCGGGCCAGGGATAGGGCGCCGCCGATGCAGGCGTGGAAGTCATGGTCCTTGGACTGCACCACCAGCATCGCCTCGGCGCCGCCCTTGGCGCGCTTGGCCAGGTCGGTGTCGTCGTGGGTGAAAAACCAGATCAGGTCGTGCTCGGGTTCGATGAAGATGGTCATCGGCTGGAAGTGCTCGCGCGCGTCGACCAAGCCCAACATGCCGAAGCGCGCGTCGTCCAGTTCCTTCCAGAGGCGCTTTTCGACGGCGGCCCTGTCGTTGGGATCTGTGCTCATGACGGATCTTCCTTCTCGGGGGAGAGGAGGGGAGAACCGTCGTTGGCTGTCGGGGTTCCTAGGGCGAAGGTTCGGCGTTGGACGCCGTGCGTCCTTCGAGGCGCGCCTACGACGCGCACCTCAGGATGAGGAATTCGGCGCAACCAAGCTCCTCATCCTAAGGCGCCCGCGTAGCGGGCCTCGAAGGACGCACGGCCCCTCAGAACCCCGACAGCCGCGCGTACCTGTCGCGGTGGAACGAGGCCGAACCGAACAGGGCCTCAGCTACGCGGGCGCGCTTCATGTAGAGGCCGGCGTCGTGGGCGTCGGTCATGCCAATGCCGCCGTGCATCTGGACCATTTCGTTGGACGCCAGGTGCAGCACTTCGCTGGCCTTGGCCTTGGCCAGGGAGGCCAGCAGGCGGGTATCCGCGCGCCCTGAAGAAGAATGGGCGTCGGCCGCCTCTAGCGCCGCCTCGACGCAGGAACGGGTGGTTTCCAGGTCAGTGAACAGCTTGGCGGCGCGGTGCTGCAGGGCCTGGAAGGTTCCGATCACCTGGCCGAACTGGGTGCGGGTCTTGATGTAGTCCAGGGTGATCTCGAAGGCGGCGGTCGCCGCGCCCAGCATCTCGGCGGCCAGGCCCGCATAGGCGCGGTCCAGCACCGGCTCCAGGATCGCCCAACCCTGGCCGACCTCGCCCAGCACCGCTTCGGCGCCGACCTGCACGCCGTCGAAGGTGATCCTGGCCGCGCCGCGGCTGTCGACCAGGGCCAGGTGGGTGCGGGTCACGCCCGGAGCGTCGCCGGGGACCAGGAACAGGGTGAGCCCGTCGCTGTCGCCGGCCGCGCCCGAGGTGCGGGCGGCGACGATCAGCAGGTCGGCGGTCTCGCCGTCGAGGACGAAGGTCTTGGTCCCGTGCAGGACGAAGCCGCCGCCGGACGTCGTCGCCGAAAGGGTCGTGTTCAGCGGCGCATGGTGCGCGCCCTCATCGACCGCCAGGGTGGCGACGACTTCGCCGGCGGCGATCTTCGAAAGCCATGCGGCCTTCTGGGCGTCCGAACCGCCCAGCACCAAGGCCGAGGCCGCGACCAGGGCGGTGGAGAGCAGGGGCGAGGCCACCAGGTTGCGGCCGGTCTCCTCCAGGATCAGGCCCAGGCCCAGATAGCCGAAGGCCGAGCCGTCGAAGTCTTCGGGCACGATCACCCCGGCCCAGCCCATGGCGCCCATCTCGCTCCACGCCGCTGGGTCGAAGCTTTGCTTCGAGCCACTGTCGCGCAGCTTGCGCAAGGCGCCGACGGGCGCGCTGTCCTGCGTCCAGCCTTTGGCGGCGTCGCGCAGCATGGTCTGTTCTTCGGTCAGGACGGCCATGTCAGGCTTGCTCCAAAGATTGATGGCGGACGGCCCAGGCGAGGGCCTGTTCGAGACGGTCGTTGCCCCAGAAGAGCTCGCCGTCGGCGGTGACGAAGCTGGGCGCGCCGAACAGGCCGCGCTCCTGGGCCTGGCGGACGTGGTCCTTCAGGCGGCTCTTGACGGGATCGGTCGCGGCGGCGGCCAGCACCGCGTCCGGCGCCGCGCCGACCGAGGCGATCAACGGGGTCAGCACCTCGGCCTTGGAGATGTCCTGGTCGTCGACGAAATTGGCCTGGTAGACGGCGCGGCTGAAGGCCGGGGTCCAGCCGTCCTCCAAGCCGCAGATCGCCACGCGGGCGGCCAGCAGCCCGTTGCGCGGGAACTGGCTGGGATGGACCAGCGGCAGGCCTTCCAGGTCGCAGACCCGCTGCAGGTCGCGCCACATGTAGTCGCCCTTGACCGGAAAGGCGTTGAACGGGCTGTCGGTCAGGCCCTGCTGCTCGTGAAACAGCGGCCCTAGCAGGAACGGCCGCCACGCCACGGTCACGCCGGCGGCCTGGGCCAGGCGCTCGACGCGCATGGCGGCGGGGTAGCTGTAGGTGGATCCAAACTCGTACCAGAACTCGATCATGGCCAGAACTCGATCATGGTCCCTCGGCGCCCCTACTGGTGATCCCGCAAGCCTAGCACCCGCTTGGCGACGACGTTGAGGTTGACCTCGCTGGTGCCGCCTTCGATCGAGTTGCCCTTGGCGCGCAGCATGGCGCGCGGCGCCGCCAGTTCGTCCTGGGTGAAGCCTTCGCCCTCCCAGCCCAGGCCTTGCAGGCCCAGGGCCTCGACCAGCAGCTCGGTGCGCTCCTGGTTCATCTTGGCGGCGGCGTACTTGATGATCGAGACGGCGGCGCTAGGGCCCGAGCCCTGCTTGGACTCGGCTTCCGCCCGGCGCACGGTCAGCATGAAGGCGTGGGCGTCCATGCGGTGGTGGGCGATGCGGGCCCGCAGGTCGCCGTCGGCCAGCTTGCCGGAAGCATCGACCCCGACCTCCGTCTTGGCCGCCTCCACCAGGTCCAGCCCCCCGCCGCCGCCGAAGCCCGAGGCCGAGATGTTCTGGCGCTCGTACTGGAGCAGCCGCTTGGCGATGTCCCAGCCGCCGTTGACCTTGCCGACCAGCTGGTCCTTGGGGACCTTCACATTGTCGAAGAAGGTCTCGCAGAACGGGGAGGAGCCGCTGATCAGCTTGATCGGCCGGGCCTCGACGCCGGGCGAGGCCATGTCGAACAGCACGAACGAGATGCCCTCGTGCTTCTTGGTGGTGTCGGTGCGCACCAGGCAGAAGATCCAGTCGGCCTGGTCGGCGTAGCTGGTCCACACCTTCTGGCCGTTGATCAGCCAGTGGTCGCCCTTGTCTTCACACTTGGTCTGGAGTGAGGCGAGATCCGAGCCCGCGCCCGGCTCGCTATAGCCCTGGCACCAGCGGGTCTCGCCGCGCACGATTTCGGGGAGGAACCGCTGCTTCTGTTCCTCGGTGGCGTATTCCAGCAGCACCGGACCCAGCATCCAGACGCCGAAGCTCATCAGGGCGGGGCGGGCCTTCAGGCGGCGCAATTCCTGCTCCAGCACCTTGTTCTCGGCCTTGGACAGGCCGCCGCCGCCGTAGGCCTTGGGCCACATCGGCGCGGTCCAGCCGCGCTCGGCCATGCGGTCAAGCCACAGCTTGGCCTCGGGGTTCTTCCACTGGAAGCGCTTGCCGCCCCAGGGCGCGTCGTCCTCGCTCATCGGCGCATTCAGCGATGGCGGGTAGTTGGCCTCCAGCCAGGCCCGCGTCTCGGCCCGGAAAGCCTCCAGGTCGCCGCCGCCGCCGAAATCCGCCATGGCCGTTCTCCCTACCGCAATCGCATCGTTTCGCGACGCTTATGGGCGTCGTCGGCCGGCAGACTACGCCATGGAACGCCGGGGGCAAGTTGATTCAAACGGCCGTTCGTCACGCGACGGGCGCCCGCTGCGGACAAGCCGCGCTATAGAGGACTCCGATGACGTGTCCCGCCGGGATTCGCCGATCAGGGGTCTTGATGTCCGCGCCGCAACTGAGGCCTGCCTTCCTCGCCGTCGCGCCGACGCTGTCGGCCATCCTGGCGGCGTGCGCCGGGATCCTGCTGCTGGCCTCGGGCGCGACCCCGTCCGAGCCGACCCGTTTCGCGATCTGGGTGGCCGTAGCCCCGGGGCCGCTGATCGAGGTCAGCCACTTCGTCTCGTCGATCCTGGGCCTGGTCCTGGTGCTGCTGGCCTTCGGCCTGCGCTCGCGCCTGGACGCGGCCTGGTGGGCGGCGCTGTTCACCCTGGCGGGCGGGGCGATCCTGGCCCTGTTCAAGGGTCTGAACTGGGAAGAGACCGTCATCCTGACGGCCATCATGCTGGCCATGCTGCCGTTCCACGAGGCCTTTCCCCGCAAGGCGGCCCTGTCGCGGATGGAGATCACGCCCGGCTGGCTGCTGTCGGCGGCCGCAGCATTGATCGGGGTGGCCCTGTGCGGCTGGTGGACCTTCGCCCACACCGAATACGCCGACCAGTCGGTGATGAAGACGATCGGCGACCGGGAAGTGGCCCGCGCCATCCGCTCGTCGGCCGCCGCCGCCATCGTGCTGATGGCCATCGGCGTCTGGCGGCTGATCGCCACCCCGGCCACGCCGCCGGTGGTCGACGACACCGACCCAGAGTTCGACCGGGTCCGCGCCATCCTGGCCAAGGCCGAGAACGCCGAGCCGCCGTCCAACCTGGCCCTGCTGGGCGACAAGCGCTTCCTGTTCTCGGCCTCGGGCGAGAGTTTCCTGATGTTCGGCGTGCGCGGCCGCTCGTGGATCGCCATGGGCCCGCCGGTCGGGCGCGACGACGAGCGCATGGAGCTGTTCTGGCGGTTCCGCGAACTGGCCGACGCCCACGCCGCCCGCGCCGGCTTCTACGCCCTGGGGCCGGCCGACCTGCCCGACAGCGTCGACCTGGGCCTGGCTATCCAGAAGACCGGCGAGAGCGCCGCGGTGCCGCTGGAGGCGTTCTCCCTGGCCGGCCGCCGGCGCGAGGTCCTGCGCCGCAACTGGCGCAAGGCCGGGGAGGGCGGGGCGGCCTTCGAGGTCCTGCCCGCCGACCAGGTCCACACGGTCATGCCGCAGCTGAAGGCGATCTCCGACGCCTGGCTGGCCCACCACGCCGGCGGCGAGAAGAGCTTCTCGATGGGCGGCTTTGACGAGCGCTACGTGGCCGAGTTCCCGGTCGCCCTGGTGCGGGTCGAGGACCGGATCGTGGCCTTCGCCACCCTGTGGACCACGGCCGGCAAGGTCTCGTTCTCGATGGACCTGATGCGCTATTCCGACGACGCGCCCAAGAACGTCATGGACTACCTGTTCGTCGAGCTGCTGGGCTGGGGCAAGGAGCAGGGCTACCAGGCGTTCGAGTTCGGCGTCGCGCCGCTGGCCGGCCTGGAAGACCGTCCCCTGGCGCCGATCATGTCGCGCGTGGGCCGCCTGCTCTACGAGCGTGGCGAGGAAATCTACAATTTCCAGGGCGTCCGGCGCTACAAGGACAAGTACGATCCGGTCTGGCAGCCGCGCTACATTGCCGCGCCTCACAAGTGGGCGATCCCTTTTCTGCTCGCCGACATCGGCCTGTTGTCGTCCGGCGGCGTCTCCGGCCTGACGAAAAGGCCGCGACCTAGTAGCGCGGGTCGCCCGTCTTCAGCCCCAGCAGGTTGAGCAGATGAGCCGCCATGAGCAGGGCCACGACGGCGCCGATCACCATCAGCGGACGCCACGGCATCATGCGCGGACCCTTTAAAACATTGATCGGACGCGCGCCGCGCCAGCCGCAGAACACGGCGAACATCAGGGCGGCGAGGGCGACGGCGAGGGTCGTGGGGAGGTCCATGCGCCTCTCATGGCCTGCGACAATCGGCCGTGCAAATGGTTAACGTTCATTAACCACAAGGAGCCGAATCTTAGGTACACACGTTGGGAAGGTGCGCCTGTTAACCATCCACAGTTAATCTAGACCATTGCTATATGTAGCGGTATGGGTCGCGTTTACACGCTAGGAATCGGTGACTAGCGTTGGTTCCCAGGTGCAGAGGGAACGATTCGCATGACGGCCGCGGCGCCATGGAGCGTTAAGGGGATAGACCCCAAGGCACGGGAGGTCGCCAAGGACCTCGCGCGTCGCTCCGGCATGACGTTGGGCGAATGGCTCAATCGCATGATCATCGAGGGCGAGGGCTTCGACGCCGCGTCCCTGGAAGCCTTCGGCGAGCCCAGCCGCCCCTCCCTGGCGGTCAACAACGACCGCGCCAATCCTTCCTATTACGAGACCGCCCGCGGCGGCTCGCCGTCGCGCATCGAGGCCCGCGAACATCCGGCCGACGAGGTCGGTCGCGTGGCCATCGCCCTGGATCGCCTGACCGACCGCATCGAGGCGGCCGAGAAGCGTTCGGCCCAGGCCATTTCCGGCATTGACGAGTCCGTGCGCGGCGCGCTGCAGCGCCTGGTCGCCGCCGAACGCGAGCAGGTCGCCGTCGCAGCCCGCTTCGAGGGCGCGGTGGACGAGATCAAGTCCGAACAGACCCGCGCCGCCGAACGGCTGCGCCGCATCGAGGCCGAGTCCGTCGGTCCGCGGTCGGCCGAGGCCCTGCGCGCCCTGGAAGGCGCGCTCGGCAAGGTCGCCGGCCACCTCTATGAGGGCGAGGCCCGCACACGCGAGACCATCGCCCACCTCGAACAACGCCTGGACGGCCAGGCCGGCGCCGGCGTCGGCGATCCCTCGGCGCTGGTCGAAGAGGTCGTGGCTCGCCTGGGCCAGCGCCTGGAAGCCGCCGAGGCCCGCACGTCCGAAGCCCTGCAGGCGCTCAACGCCTCGTTCGGCGCCCTGGACGGCCGCCTGCGGACCGTCGAGAGCAGCAATCCCGGCGAAGGCGTCCAAAAGCGCCTCGACGACCTGGCCGGCAGCCTGACCCAGCGCATGGAGGCCGCCCGCCTGGAGATGGCCGCCAAGCTGCGTGAATCCGCCGATGGCCGCTTCGACCGCATGGAGCGCAAGCTGGGCGAGATGACCGCCCACGTGCAGGCCGCCGAGCAGCGCTCGGCCCAGGCCATCGAGCGCATGGGCCGCGAGGTGGTCGGCATGGCCGACGCCCTGAACCGCCGCGTCCAGACCTCGGAAGCCCGCAACACCGCCGCCATCGAGCAGGTCGCCGCCAGCATCGACCAGAAGCTGAACCGCGCCGACAGCGTCCAGGCCCAGGCCCTCGAGAAGCTGGGCACGGAGATCGCCCGGATCACCGAGAAGCTGGCCGAGCGGATCAGCAACGCCGAGCGCCGCAACGCCCTGGCCATCGACGATGTCGGCGACCAGGTCACCCGCGTCACCGACCGCCTGAACCAGCGCCACGAGCGCACCTCGCAGGAGCTGGTCGACCGCATCCGCCAGAGCGAGGAGCGCACCGCGCGCCTGCTGGAGGAAGCCCGCGAGAAGATCGACACCAAGCTGGCGGAGGCTCACCGCCGGGCCGCCGAGCAGGCGGCCGCCACGTCCCCGCCGCCCGCGCGTCCGGCCCTGTCGCCGTTCGACGACGACGGCGAGCGCTTCTCGTTCGGCGGTGAGGCCGTTCCCGAGGACGTCTTCCACCAGCCGGCCGCGTTCATTCCGCCCCACGCGCCGCTCCCGGTCTCCACGCCGGCCCGCACCGCCGCGCCGGCCGCCTTCGAGGCCCCGGTGTTCGAGGCGCCGGCCTTCCCGGCCAGCGAACCGCCGACGCTGGAGTTCGGCGACGAGGATTTCGAGGCCGCCGACGGCTTCGTGTCGGCCCTGGAGCCGGAAACGGCGTTCGAGCCCGACGCCGAATACGACGGCGACTTCTCGACTCCCGAGTTCGCCACGCCCGACTTCGCCGCCCCCGAAGAGCCGGTCGCGCCGTCGCGCCCGTTGTCGACCCGCGAAGTGATCGAGCAGGCCCGGGCCGCGGCCCGCCAGGCCGCCCTGTCCGGCGACGCCAGGGGCAAGGACAAGCCGAAGAAGGCCGGAACCTCGCTGTTCGCCGGCTTCGGCGCCAAGAAGTCGGAGAAGAAGGCCAAGAAGGACGCGGTGAAGACCGCCCTGATGGTTTCGGCCACCGCCGCTTGCCTGGGCATGCTCTCGGCCGGCGCCATTATGAGCTTGGCTCAAGGTTCGGGCCCGCTGCCCGAACGCGTGGCAGAGGGGACCTCCAACAAGTCCACCGGCGAGATCCGCGCCGCCGAGACCGACACCAGCCCGGCTGGCGCCCGCGCCGCCGTGGCCCTGACGTCCCAGGTTCCCGTCGGGGCGCTCTCGCCCGAGGCCGCGCCGGCCGTCACGCCGCCCGGCGAGAACGCCCAGGCCCTCTATGACGACGGCGTGCGCCGTATCGAGGCCAAGGACCGCACCGGGCTGGAAAGCCTGCGCAAGGCGGCCAACCTGGGCCTGCCGCGCGCCCAGTTCTACCTAGCCAAGATGTACGAGGTCGGCGAGGGCGGGGTGAAGAAGAACCTGGTCGAGGCCCGCCGCTGGACCGAGCGCGCCGCCACGGCCGGCGAAGCCCGCGCCATGCACAACCTGGCCCTCTACTACTACAAGGGCGAGGGCGGCGAACGGAACTCGACCAAGGCCGCCAGCTGGTTCCGCAAGGCGTCGGACCTGGGCCTGGTCGACAGCCAGTTCAACCTGGCCCAGCTCTATGAAGGCGGTTGGGGCGTCAGCCAGAACCCGACCGAGGCCTACAAGTGGTACCTGATCGCGGCGCGGTCGGGCGACACGGCGTCCCGCGCCCGGGCCACGGCCCTGCGCGCCCAACTGACCGCCGAAGGCCAGCGGATCGCCGAACGCTCGGCCAGCGGCTTCCGCTCCCAGGCGGCCGCGCCCGTGCAGGCCGTCGCCTCGGCCGCCGCGCCCAGCGCCGGCCTGGCCACCGCCCAGCGGGCCCTGTCCAAGCTGGGCTACTACCAGGGACCCCAGGACGGCGTCACCTCGCCGGCCCTGCAGATGGCCATCGCCGCCTATCAGCGCGACCAGAACCTGCAGGGCTCCGGCGCCCTGGACGGCGAGACCCTGAGCCGCCTGTCGGCCTGGGCGCGCTGATCCGGACGGCCTTTCCAGCCCTCGAAGCCGAGCTTCCGAAGCCTTTTTGAGCGAGCGTCCCATGGCGCTCGCTCAAAAACTGTGTCCTGTGGCCAAATATCGTCCGTGGACCTATGGGCTGACCTCGGTAATAGTCGGTCCCTTCCGGGGGGAAGGGCGTGCGTCGGAATTCGCGCCCGAAGGAGTAGGCATGGCGTTCGAAGCAGCAGCGGCCGATCATCCGCAGGATCGCGTGCCGGTTCCTCTGGCCGTATGGGTCTGCGGCCTGGCGACGCTGGTTCCGTTCGTGGTCTGCTCGGCGCTGTTCTGCTACGGCCCGATCGACATGCGCCAGGTGGCGCTGATCAGCCTGCTGGCCTATTCGACGGCCATGATGTCGTACCTGGGCGGCATACGCTGCGGCCTGGAGATCGAGCGCGCCAGTCCGCGCTGGCTGACCCTGGGCCTGTCCCTGCTGTTTCCCCTGGCCGGCTTCGGCCTGCTGCTGGGCGGGCTGAAGTTCGAGCCGGCCTGGCAGCTTTCCGGCTTCCTGCTGGTCTTCATCCTGCAATGGCTGTGGGACGTGACCAACCACGAGGGGCCGGCCTGGCGCCCGCGCCTGCGCACCCTGCTGACCTCCGGCGCGGCCATCTCGCTGGCCTTCGCCCTGGAACAGGCCCTCCACCTCTAGAAACCTACTGGGTGACGGCCACCGTTTCCGTCGCCGCCGCGTTCACCGCCGTAGCCGTAACGACATCGGCCACCGGCGCCTGGACCGCGATCACGGCCGCGCCCGCCTCGGCCTTCGGCGCGTTGATCAGCGGGGTCGGCTCGTTGAGTGGGTCGGACACGCAGGCCGCCGCCACCTGCTTGCTCAGCTTTTCCGCCTTGCCGTCCTGCTTCATGCCCAGGGCCGCCGAGGCCACCGTGCCGGCGAGCGGCACGACGGCGTTGCCGCCCATCTTCAGCGCCTTCTTGACCAGCCCTGGCTCTTCGTAATCGATCGCCTTGGCGCGCAGGGCCTTGCAGGCTTCGGTGTCGTACTTCGGGTCCTTGGCGTCGAGCTTGGCCACGGTCTTGACCGGGGCTTCGCCGGCCAGGGCGGCCGCGGGCGCGCCCGACAGGACCAGAACGGCGCCGACGCCGATCAGGATCGGTCGCATGACGATACTCCTTCCAACGTCCCGGGGATCAAACGCCCGGGCGGGAAGGGTGATCCGTCTCGCGGAGCCTCAGTCCGGGCGTAGTGACTTCCAGCCCACCGCGTGGACGCGGCGGGGGCCCAGGGCGGCGGCCAGGGCCGGTCCGCCGAACAGGGGGGCGAAGGCCTGGTCCAGGATGTTCAGCCCGCCGGTGAACGCCCCGAAGGCCGGCAGCACCAGGCGCGCGCCGTCGGTGACGAAGCAGCGGCGCCGGATCGTCGCCCGGCCGCTGGTCACCCTGGCGGCCGGATGCAGGTGGCCGGCCACCTCGCCGGCCTGGGCGCCGGGCAGGGGCTCGTGCCGGAAGGTCAGGCCGGCGATCTCGGCCTCGTCGACCACCTCGCCGGGCTGGGTACGGGGGCCGTCCTCGTCATGGTTGCCCACCGCCCAGACCAGCCGGCGGCCCAGGGCCAAGGCGGCGATGCGGGCCCGGTCCTCGCCCGGCAGCCGGTCCTCGCCGGCCCCGTCGTGGAAGCTGTCGCCCAGGAAGACCAGGGTGGCGGGCGACAGGGCGGCCAGTTCGCGCTCCAGCCGGTCGAGGGTCTCGCGGGTGTCGTAGGGCGGCAGCATCTGGCCGAAGCGGGCGGCGTAGCTGCTGCCCTTCTCGAAGTGCAGGTCGGCCACGACCATCGTGCGCTCGGCCTCCAGCCACAGGGCCCCGGAGTGGCGCAGCACGGCGCGCGTCCCCGCGATCTCGAGCCGCAGGCCGCCGCAATCGCCGATCTGGAACGCCAGGCTGGTCACGCGCATACTCTCATCAAGCCATCGCCTCGGCGATCAGGTCTTCCTCGGCCTCGGCCAGGATCATTTCGCCGGCCGCGTCGCCCGGCGCGCGCTCGCGGCCGATCTCCAGCATAATCGGCACGGCGATCGGCGACACGCGGTCCAGCGCCGCATGGCGGATGCGGCCGTGGACCCGCGCCAGCATCTCGCCCAGCCGCGCCACGTCCAGCGAGCCGGTCGCCGCGTCGGCGCGGGCGCAGCGCAGCAGCAGGTGGTCGGGCTGGTGGCGGCGCAGCACATCGTAGATCAGGTCGGTCGAGAACGTCACCTGGCGGCCGGACTTCTCCTGGCCCGGATGGCGGCGCTCGATCAGGCCGGAGATCAGGGCGCAGGCCTTGAAGGCGCGCTTCATCAGGAAGCTTTCCGCCAGCCAGGCCTCCAGGTCGTCGCCCAGCATGTCCTGGGCGAACAGCTCGTCCAGGTCCAGCTGGTCCATTGGTTTCAGCGCCCAGATGTTGACCGCATAGTCGTTGGCCGCGAAGCCCAGCGGGCCGATGCCCAGCCGGTCCAGTCGCCGGGTCAGCAGCATGGCCAGGGTGGTGTGGGCCAGGCGGCCCTCGAACGGGTAGCAGACCAGGTGGAAGCGCTTGCCGTGCGGAAAGGTCTCCAGCAGCATCTCGTCGCGCTCGGGGATGATCGAGCGGACCTTCTGGTAGCCCAACCATTCCTGGACGTCCGGGGGCAGGGCGGGCCACTCGGCCTCGTCGTGCATCATCGCCCGCACGCGGCCGGCCAGATAGGTCGACAACGGGAACTTCGACCCGCCCCAGCTGGGCATCATCGGGTCCTTGTCCGGCGCGGGGGTGACGAAGGCATCGACGCCCACCAGGCTGTTGAACCGCCAGACCTGGCCGGCGAAGATGAAGGTGTCGCCCGGCTTCATCTGTTCGAAGAAGCCTTCCTCGGCCTCGCCGACTTTCCTGCCCCCCATCGGCCGCTTGCCGCCGCCGATCCGCACATTGACCGTGGCGGCGGTGACGATAGTCCCGACGTTCATCCGGTGCTGCAGCACGGCCTGGGCGTTGCGGGCCCGCCAGAGGCCGTCTTGGCCGGGCACGATGCGGCGGAACTTGTCGTAGGTGCGAAGCGCGTAGCCGCCGGTCGAGACGAAATCGACGACGGTCTCGAAATCCTCCCACGACAGGTCGGCATAGGGGCCGGCGGTGCGGACCTCGTCATAGAGGTCGGTCAGGGCGAAGGGCTCGGAGCAGGCGCAGCCCATGATGTGCTGGGCCAGGGTGTCCAGCGTGCCGATCCGGGCCGGCTCGCCGTCCAGGTGGCCGCCCAGGATGGCGTCGGCGGCGGCGCGGCACTCCAGATATTCGAAGCGGTTGGCCGGAGCCAGGATGGCGCGCGAGGGCTCGTCGAGGCGGTGGTTGGCGCGGCCGATGCGCTGGACCATCCGCGAGGCGCCCTTTGGGGCGGCCAGCTGGATGACCAGGTCGACGTCGCCCCAGTCGATCCCCATGTCCAGGGTCGAGGTGCAGACCACGGCGCGGATCTCGCCGCGCGCCATGGCGGCTTCGACCTTGCGCCGCTGTTCGGCCGCCAGGCTGCCGTGGTGCAGGGCGATGGCCAGGCCGTCGTCGTTCAGCTTCCAGAGTTCCTGGAAGGCGAATTCCGCTTGAAAGCGCGTGTTGACGAAGACCAGGGCGGTCTTGGCCCCTTTGATGATCTCGTAGATCTCGGCCATGGCGTGCTCGGCCGTGTGGCCGGCCCACGGCACGCGGCCGCCGGAGACCAGCACCTCGACGATCGGCTGCGCGCCGCCCGAGCCGAGGACGAGGTCGACTTTGCTTGCCCCCCTCCCCCTTGTGGGGAGGGGTTGGGGGTGGGGGGCGGCCGGCAGAGCGCCCGACGCCGTGAGCGCGGCGCCCCCACCCCCTGCCCCCTCCCCACAAGGGGGAGGGGGTTCATTCACCCCCAACCACCGCCGCACCAGGTCTGGGTCGTCCACCGTCGCCGACAGTCCCACTCGCCGCATCCTCGGCGCGAACAGCTGCAGCCGCGCCAGGCCTAGCGACAGAAGGTCGCCGCGCTTTGACGGCCAGATGGCGTGGGCCTCGTCGATGATCACGCAGGACAGGTCAGCGAAATAGGTCCGCGCGCCCTCCCAGGCGCAGAACAGCGCCAGCTGTTCGGGCGTGGTCAGCAGGATGTCGGGCGGCCGCAGGCGCTGGCGCTGCTTGCGGGCCTCGCCGGTGTCGCCGGTGCGGCTCTCGGCCACGACGCCCAGGCCCATCTCGCGGATCGGCGTGGCCAGGTTGCGCTCGATGTCGACCGCCAGGGCCTTCAGCGGCGAGATGTAGAGGGTGTGCACCCCGGCCGGGGTGTTGCGCGGCGGGCGTTCGGCCAACTCGATCAGGCTGGGCAGGAAGCCGGCCAGGGTCTTGCCGCCGCCGGTGGGAGCGATCAGCAAGGCGTCGCGGCCCAGCCGGCCCTTCTCGACCATGGCCAGTTGGTGGGGTCGCGGCGCCCAGCCGCGCGAGGCGAACCACTGCTGAAAGCGGGGAGGAAGGGCGGTCGCCTCGGCCATTGACCGGCCTATAGCATGTTCTCGTTCCGTTTCCATGCGTCAACCTGCCTAAGTCCGGCCTTTTGACAAGGATGGTAGGCGAGTCTACCGGAAGGTCAGGATCGTGAGGGCGTGGCGCGCATGGGACGGATGGCTCGGAACAGCCTTGCAGGCTTGGCTTTGGCGACGATGCTGGTGCTCGGCGCGCCGTCCCTGGCCGCATCCGCCGCGCCCGCTGCGCCCGCCCGGGCCGAGCTGCTGCGCCGCGCCCAGGCCGGCGACGTCGCCGCCTACGACCTGCTGGCCGACAGCTATCTGAACGCCGAGGGCGACCAGCGTGACGTCGAGGCCGCGGTGCGCTGGCTGAACGCCGGGGTCAAGGCCGGCGACACCGGCTGCATGATCGCCCTGGGCAATCTCTATTTCGCCGGCCAGGACCTGGACCAGGACGAGGCCAAGGCGCTGTCGCTGTACAAGGCCGCCGCCGCCAAGGGCGACGCCCTGGGCGCCTACAACGCCGGCCTGGTCTATGAGACGAGTTCCGAGGATCTGACCCAAGCCCTGGGCTGGTACTGGCGCGCGGCCGCCGGCGGCGACGAGGGCGGCATGTACAAGCTGGCCCTGGCCTATCAGCTGGGACGCGGCGTGGCCGCCGACGAGACCCAGGCCGTCGCCTGGATGCGCAAGGCCGCCGCCGCCGGCTCGGTCGACGCGACCAACGACCTGGGCGCCTACGCCTCGCAGGGCTACGGCATGCCGGTCGACGAGACCCGGGCGCTCGAGCTCTATGCGGACGCGGCCCAGCGAGGCTCGGCGGTGGCCCTGGCCAATATCGCCGCCGCCTATCACGACGGCGAGGGCGTCGCGGTCGACCTGGAAAAGGCCTTGCGGCTCTACGCCCTGTCGGCAAACGCCGGCAATCTGACGGCCTATTACGAGCTGGCTCAGATGTACGAGGACGGCGAGGGCGTGAAGGCCAGCCGCGCCAAGGCGGCGCAACTCTATCGCATGGCCGCCGAGAGCGACGACGTCGAGGTGGCGCAAGCCGCGTCGGACGCCGTCGAGCGCCTGGAGAGCGGCTCCTCGGAGACGCCGATCGCCTAGGCTACGGCAACAGGCTGTAGGTGACGGTCACCCGTGCGTTGCGCATGATCGGCGGGGGCGTCATGGCCAATGGCGCGGCCAGCTTGGCGGCCGAAAACGCGAACTCCTCGCGCGCCGCGTAGGCGACCGGAGGCGGAGGCGGAGGTGGCGGCGGGGGCGGGAAGCCGTTGACCACGTTGGCCTGGGAGTCCTGGATGCGCAGGATCGGGCCGAGGTGGCGCCCCGAGGACTCGGCGATCAGCCGCGCCTGGCGCTGAGCGTCGGCGACGGCTTCGCGCATCGCCTTGTCCTCGAGCGCCTGGTCGTCGGCGAGGCCGCCGCCGTTGAGATTGACCTCGGCCCCGCCGAGTTGGGCCGCGAGGGACGCCACGTCGCCGACCTGCTTGGCCGGCGTCACCTTCACCTGCAGGCCGACCGTGGCGACGCTGCCGATCACCGCGCATTCGCCGGTGCTGAGATTGGGCGCGGCGTAGTTGACCACGCAGGACTTCGGACGGACTTCGCGGATGGACAGCGTGCCGCCGCGCACCTCCAGGGTCGGCTTGCCGGGCAGGGCCTTCAGGCTGGCCTCCAGTTTGCCGCGGCTCGTTGTCAGGGCGGTGACGGCGTCAGGCGCGGCGGCTCCCTCGCCGCGCAGGTTGAAGTTCAGCCAGGCGAAGTCGGCCGGAGCCTCGGCGCGGCCGTTGCCGATCACCGTGACCATCGGGGCCGGGGTGGGCTGTTCGGGGGTCTGGGCCAGGGCGAACGACGAGACAGCCGAGAAAAGGCAGGCGAGCAGGGCGGGGCGCATGAACTTCTCCATTTGAGGTTGCGAAGGTGGCAGGCCGTCGCGATCCCGCCAAGCCTGAATATGTTCCCGTTCCGTTTCGAGCGCTGATCCGCTAAAAAGAATGGGTGACCGTACAGATTCCCGCCCTCGATCTTGCTCCCGCCCTGGTGGTTCTGCCCGGGCCGCGCGCCGGCTATGCCGATGGCGGCGTGGGCCGGCCGGGCGACGATGGCGGCGGGCGAGCGCTGCGCACGCCTGACGCTCGCGACCTGTTCGAACACGGTCCCGTCCTGGTCGCCCACGCCGCGATGACGGCCAAGCGGCTGAACCTGCAGGCCCCGACGCGGGGCCGCGGGCTGTTCGACGTGCTGGAGCTCTACGCGTTCACCCGGCCGGCCACCTTCTGCGCGCCGTCGGCGGTGGGGCTGGCCACGGCGCTGGGCCTGCCCGAGCCCAAGGGCGCGCCGGCCCAGGCCCAGACCTTGCGCGAGGCGGCGGCCGCCTTGCTGCACGAGCTGGCGATGACGCCCAGGCCGTCGCGCGAGGAGGCCCTGGCGGTCGCCGAGACCCTGGCCCGGGCCGGCTGGGCCTGGGGGCCGGCGGTGGTCGGCGCCCTGCGCTCGGCCCCGGTCGGCAACCAGTTCCGCAGCTCCGGCCTCGACGTCTGGGCCCGCGCCATGGAGTGGGAAGATCAGGCTCCGCCCGGCGAGCCCGGCTCGCGCCCCGTCGACCCCGAGCGCGCCAGCGAGCGGCTGAAGGAGCTGCTGCACCGCTCCGGCCTGGACGAGGTGCGCGAGGCCCAGGACATCTTCGCCCGCGAAGCCGCCTACGCCTTCGCCCCGCGCGAGCGCGAGGGCGAGCCGCAGATGATGCTGGCCGAGGCCGGCACCGGGGTCGGCAAGACCCTGGGCTATCTGGCGCCGGCTTCGGTGTGGGCCGAGATGAACGGCCCGGCGGTGTGGATCAGCACCTATACCCGCGCCCTGCAGCGCCAGATCGAGCGCGAGAGCCATTCGATCTATCCCGACCCGCTAGTCCGGGCCCGCAAGGCGGTGGTCCGCAAGGGACGGGAGAACTACCTGTGCCTGCTGAACTTCCAGGAACAGGTCAACACCGCCCAGCTGGGCAATGGTGACCTGATCGGCCTGGGCCTGGCCGCCCGCTGGGCGCGCGCCAGCCGCGACGGCGACATGACCGGCGGCGATTTCCCAGCCTGGCTGCCGACCCTGTTCGCCATCCCGCCCTCGGTGCAGGCCGGCCCCGCCAACCTGGTCGACCGGCGCGGCGAGTGCATCCACGCCGGCTGCCAGCACTATCGCGTCTGCTTCATCGAAAAGGCCGTGCGGGCCAGCAAGCGGGCCGACATCGTCATCGCCAACCACGCCCTGGTGCTGAGCCAGGCGGCCTTCGACGGCGCCCGGGCGGCGCGCGGCCTGAAGGGCGACAACGAGACCACCTCGCTCAAGCGCATCGTCTTCGACGAGGGCCACCACCTCTTCGACGCCGCCGACAGCGCCTTTTCGGCCGCCCTGTCTGGGGCCGAGGCGGCCGAGCTGCGGCGCTGGCTGCGCGGGCCGGAGGGCCGCGGTAGACGGGGCAGGGGGCTGGAGGCCCGGCTGCTGGACATCATCGGCGAGCGCGAGGGCGCCCGCGCGGCCCTGAACGCCGCCCTGCACGCCGCCGCCGCCCTGCCGGGCGAGGGCTGGTCGGGGAGGATCGCGCCGCCGGACGGCCAGGTCAATCCGATCGGGCCTATTGAAACCTACCTGGTCTCGGTGATCGAGCAGCTGCGGGCCCGGGTCAGCGACCGTCCCGGCGCGGCCGAGCAGGGGCTGCAATGCGCCGCCCGCCCGGCCATCGACCTGGTGCGCGAGCGGGCCGGCGAGGCGGCCAAGGCGTTGGCGGCCATCGAGGCGCCGCTGCTGGCCCTGGCCCGGCACCTGGAGGACGTGCTGGACGAGGAGGCCGACACCCTGCCAACCTCGGAACGGGCGCGGATCGAGGGCGCGCTGCGCGGCCTGGACCGCCGCGCCCGCATGACCCTGCCGGCCTGGCGCTCGATCCTGAAGGCCATCGACGAGGACGCGGAAGACGACCCGGAGTTCGTCGACTGGTTCGAGGCCACCTTCCTGTACGGCCGCGTGGTCGACGCCGCCTGTCGCCGCCACTGGGTGGACCCGACCGAGCCGCTGCGCGCGGCGGTGCTGTCGCCGGCCCATGGCGTGCTGGTGACCAGCGCCACCCTGACCGACCCGGCGTTGGAGGATCCGTTCGCCCTGGCCGAGATGCGTACCGGGGCCGCGCGCCTGCCGCAGTCGCCCAAGGTGCTGCGCCTGGTCTCGCCGTTCGACTACGCCAACAACGCCCGGGCCTTCGTGGTCACCGACGTGGGTAAGGACGATCCGCGCCAGGTGTCGGCGGCCATGCGCGAACTGTTCCTGGCGGCCGGCGGCGGGGGCCTGGGCCTGTTCACCGCCATCCGCCGGCTGAAGGCCGTGCACGAGCGGATCGCCGCGCCCCTGGCCGACCAGGGCCTGGCCCTCTACGCCCAGCACGTCGATCCGCTGGAAGCCGGCGCCCTGGTCGACATCTTCCGGGCCGAGGAGGACGCGTGCCTGCTGGGCACCGACGCCATCCGCGACGGCATCGACGTGCCGGGCCGGTCCCTGCGCCTGCTGGTGTTCGACCGCGTGCCCTGGCCGCGCCCCGACGTGCTGCACAAGGCCCGCCGCGCGAGATTTGGCGGAAAAGGATATGATGACTCGACGGCGCGCGCCCGCATCAGCCAGGCCTTCGGCCGCCTGATCCGCCGGGCCGACGACCGAGGGGTGTTCGTGATGCTGGACGCCGCCGCGCCGACGCGCCTGTTCTCCAGCTTGCCGGAGGGCGTGACGATCGAACGGGTCAGCTTGGTGGAAGCGATCGAGGCGACCGCCGCATTTTTGTCGGAAGATCGTTCTTAGTCAGCGCGATACAAGGTTTGTATGGGCGTCCGGAAAAAGGACGTGTTCGGTCGCGTTTCGGGGAAGTCGCTGTTGGCGTTGCGTAGAGGTTGGACGGCCCTGGCGGCCATTGTGTTGCTTGGACTCGCGCCGGCCGCTCGGGCCGGCGAGTTCGTGCGCGCCGATTGCCGGTCCGTGGTCAGACCCACCGACGCCATCCGCTTCGACACCGACGAGCACCTGCGCTGGTACAAGCGGTTCTGGACGGGAACCTGCGATCACCTGTCGTTCTGCTTTTCCGGCTCGCCCAACTGGAACGACATCGTCGGCAAGCTGCTGGCCAAGGGCGGTCCCGGCGAGCAGCCGGCGCTGCTGCCCAAGGCCTGCCGCCTGGGCCAGCTGATCGGCCTGGAATGGGCCAAGGACAAGGACATCCAGAAGATCAGCACCAAGGACCTGAAGGTGTTCAACGGCATGCTGGAAGCGGCCGGCGACCCGCTGAAGGGCGTGGAGGCGGTCGAGGCCAAGGCCCGGACCATGGCGGCGCAACCGGTGAAGGTGATCACGCCCAAAAAGCCCTGATAGAGTCGCCCTGCCGACGCAAAGGGGTCGAATTCCTGCAACGGAACGCGCCTACACACCCCGCACGGGGCCAGTGCGAGGAGCGTTGCATGACCAGATCCCAGATCACCGCCGATATGGCCATCGACGACCAGGCCGACCCTGGCCATGCGCGGTCGGCGCGGGCGCTGGTGCAGGGCGTGCGGTGGCGCAGCGGCCTGTCGCAGGAGGAGTTCGCGCGGGCGTTCCAGATTCCGCTGGCCCAGCTGGCCGCCCTGGAACTGGGCCAGGCCCGGTCGGACGCGGCCCTGACGGCCTATCTGCGGGTCATAGATCACGCGCCGGACGTGGTGCGCGAGGCGCTGGAGCGGTTCTAGGGCGGCCGACCGCCAGATTTGTCCCGGCGTCCGGCGTCTGGCATGGAGGGCGCGAGCAAGGAGCCTTCGCCTCGTGACCGACGTTCGCACCCACAAGCAGCGCATGCTGGCCGGCGACCTCTACAGCCCGATCGACCCCGAGATCATGGCCGACCACGAGGCGGCGGTGGCCTGGATGGGCCGCTACAACGCCCTGGACCTGCCGCCGTCGGAGCGCCACGCCCTGCTGCGCGAGCGGCTGGCCGAGGTCGGTGACCGCGTCAGCATCCGGCCGCCGTTCCACTGCGATTACGGCTACAACATCACCATCGGCGAGGGCGCGTTCCTCAATTTCAATTGCGTGATCCTGGACGTCACCCAGGTGACCATCGGGGCGGCCACGACGATCGGACCGCACGTCCAGATCTACACCGCCGAACACCCCCGCGACCCGGTCGAGCGCCGGACGGGCGTCGAATACGCCCGCCCGGTCAGCATCGGCGAAAACGTCTGGATCGGCGGCGGGGCGATCATCCTGCCGGGCGTGACCGTCGGCGACGACGCCATCATCGGGGCCGGGAGCGTGGTCACCCGCGGGGTGCCGAAGGGCGCGACGGTGGTGGGCAACCCGGCGCGGGTTCGGGGCTAGGTCTTCGCCTTCACCGGCAGCCAGATCTCCAGCCCGCCTTCGCCGGTGCGCGGGTCGAATTCTGGCCCATAGCGCTCGAACAGCGGCGCGTCCGCGGCCTCGTAGGGCGAGGCGGGCAGCCAGACGTTCCAGATGGCGCGCATCGTCGTACGGATCTGCGAGATATGCTCGGCGTGGCGGAACACGGCGTAGGACTGGGCCGGGATGCGCAGCGTCGCGAAATCCGCGGGCAGGTCGGAGAATTCAGTGACTTCCACCCCGGCCAGATAGTCAAAATTGCCGTGATCGTCGCTGTTGGCGCAGACCCCGTAGGTGACGTCCGCGAGCGCTCCGCCGACCTGGTTCGGGATATGGCCCAGATGGGGGACCAGGCGGCGCCATTGGCTGGGAATGCCGGCGCCGCTGTCCTCGCATCCATAGTGCTGCAGAACGCCGGCGATCAGCAGGGGGCGGCCGTCCTCGAAGCGGGGCGGGGGCAGGTCGGTACGCGGGGTGTTGTCGAGCATGATGGGCTCCACGAGCTTCAGGGTTTCCAGGTCACGCGCCGCGCGCACCTGCTCGGGGGTGACCCCGAACTGGTCGCGGAACGCGCGGGTGAACGCCTCGTGCGAGCCATAGCCGTGCTCCAGGGCCACCGACAGGATGTCGGGCGCCCCCTCGGCCAGCTGCCGCGCCGCCTCCGTCAGCCGCCGCGCGCGCAGATAGCCGATCACCGGGCGACCGGTGGCGACCACGAAGGCGCGGGACATGTGGAAGCGCGAAACGCCGCCGGCCAGAGCCACGTCGTCCAAACAGATCGGTTGGGTGAAGTGGTTCTCGATGAACCAGATGGCCTGTTGGACGGGGTTCATGAGCGGGTCTCGTGACGAAGCGTGCGTCTGGATAGCGCGGGCCTCGAAGGGCTATTTGATCGGTATTGCGCTCACAGCAAAGTCCGTTGGGCCGGCTCGATCGCCGGCGGTTCGAGCGCGTCGCCCCGACGGCGCAGTTCGGTCTCGGCGCTGAAGCGGATGTTGGGGTCGCGATCCTGGGCCAGCGTTCGCAGGGTTTCGGCGGCCAGGCGGTCCCAGGGCTTGCCGCGTTCAGGGCCGGCCGGCACGCGCGGCAGCAGGCCGGGCTCGCGGCTCCAGGCCAGAAGCTGCTCCAGCGAGGCCTCGTTGAGCATGTCGCGCAGGTGATGCGCGGTGACATAGGCGTCTGGCAGAGCCCGATGGGCCGGCAGGCCAAGCTCGCGAACCAGGCCCTCGGGCATGCGCTGGTAGCGCAGCATCTGGTTGGAAAAGCTCGCCAGGTGCGGCCAGAGCCGCAGGGCGCACTTCCAGGTGCAGATCCAGGGCGCGCCGCCCGTGAACCGGGGCGTGCAGTATCGTTGCTCGAAGGCCGCGCGGTGGGCGGCCAGCGCCAGGATCTCGCCCTCGGGCTTCAGGACGCCGGCCGCCACGTCCTTCCAGAACGGCGCGTCGGCGACGTCGGCGTCGATGATGTGGTGGACGGCCATGGTCTCGGGCGTGATCGGGCGTCCGGGATTGACCAGTCGCGACCCGCGCCCCTCGTCGACCCGCCAGAGGCCGTCCGAGCCGAGCGTGACGTCCTGCCAGCCGATCTCGCAGACGTCGTGCGGGCCATTTCCGGCGGTCTCCAGATCGACGACGCGGACGTGGGGAGGAAGCATGAGGGGAATATGGGCGCCGGCGGCCCGCGATCCAAATGCAGGAGCCGCGGCGCCCGAGCCCACGCCCGTCGCCTCACGCCTTCTCCACGAAGCTGTCGATCACCTTCTTGTCGCCCGCTTTGTCGAACGACACGCTGAGCTTGTTGCCCTCGACGCCGGTGACCTTGCCGTAGCCGAACTTGACGTGGAACACCCGATCGCCGCGCGTGTAGGCGCTGGCGGCCGAGCTTGCCGAGACCGCCACCAGCCGGCCCTCGCCCTCGATCGGGGCTGAGCGGGCGGCCGAGCCGCCGCTGCGCCAGGTCGACCCGCGCTCGCTGAAACCCCCTCTTTCGGAATGGGCCGTCCGTTCCTGGGCGCGTTTCCAGCCGGGACTGTCATAACTGCCGGCCGTGAACGTGCTGGTCCCCGGATCGTCCCAGCGCGACGAGACCGTCTGCTGCATGCCCGGTCCACCGCCGTAATAGCCGGTCTCCGAGGCGGCATCGACGTGGGCCAGGGGCAGTTCGTCGACGAAGCGCGACGGCAGCTGGCTGGTCCAGCGTCCATAGACCTGGCGGTTGGCGACGAAGCTGATCCGGGCCTCCTCGCGGGCCCGCGTGATGCCGACATAGGCCAGGCGGCGCTCTTCCTCGAGGCCCTTCTCGCCCTTGTCGTCCATGCTGCGCTGGCTGGGGAACACGCCTTCCTCCCAGCCGGGCAGGAACACCAGCGGGAACTCCAGCCCCTTGGCCGAGTGCAGGGTCATGATCCAGACCGCGTCGTCGCCGGCCCCCTTGTCCAGGTCCATGACCAGCGACACGTGCTCCAGATAGCCCTCGAGCGTGTCGAAGGCGCTCATCGACTGGACCAGTTCCTTCAGGTTCTCCAGCCGCGTCTGGCTGGTGGGGCCCTTGTCGAGGCGAAGCGCGTCGGTATAGCCGCTCTCCTCCAGCACCGCCTCCATCACCCGCTGGTGTGGGGTGGTGGCGGCCAGGGCCCGCCAGCGGTCCAGGTCGCGCAGGAAGTTGCTCAGCGCCGTGCGGGTGCGGGCCGGCAGGTCGTCGCCGCCGATGATCACCCGAGCGGCGTCGACCGTGGAGATGCCCTCAAGCCGGGCGATCTGCAGCAGCTTCTGCACCGAGGTATCGCCGATGCCGCGCTTGGGGGTGTTGACGATGCGCTCGAAGGCCAGGTCGTCGTCGGGCGATTGGATCAGCCTGAGGTAAGCGTGGGCGTCGCGGATCTCGGCCCGCTCGAAGAACCGCGGGCCGCCCACCACCTTGTAGGGGATCTGCAGCATCACGAAGCGCTCTTCGAAGGCCCGCATCTGGAACGAGGCGCGGACCAGTATGGCCATGTGGCTGTACTTGCGGCCGGCCCGCTTGGCCTTCTCGATCTCGTCGGCGACCATCCGGCTCTCGGCCTCGCCGTCCCAGACGCCGCTGACCTTGACCTTCTCGCCGCCGGCCGCCTCGGTCCACAGGGTCTTGCCCAGCCGGCTCTTGTTGGCGTCGATCAGGCCCGAGGCGGCGGCCAGGATGTGCTCGGTGGAGCGGTAGTTGCGCTCCAGCTTGACGACCTTGGCGCCCGGGAAGTCGCGCTCGAAGCGCAGGATGTTGTCGACCTCGGCCCCCCGCCAGCCATAGATCGACTGGTCGTCGTCGCCCACGCAGCAGACGTTCTGACGCCCTTGGGCCAGCAGGCGCAGCCAAAGGTACTGGGCGACGTTGGTGTCCTGGTACTCGTCGACCATCACGTACTGGAAGCGCCGTTGGAAGTCGGCCAGCACGTCCGGATTGGCGGTGAAGATGGTGATGTTGTGCAGCAGCAGGTCGCCGAAGTCGCAGGCGTTGAGGATGCGCAGCCGCTCCTGATACTGGCGGTACAGCGTGATCCCCCGGCCGTTGGCGAACTCGCCGGCCTCGCTCTGCGGCACGCGGTCGGGCGTCCAGCCGCGGTTCTTCCAGGTGTCGATCAGGCCGGCCAAGGCGCGGGGCGTCCAGCGCTTGGCGTCGATGTCGGCGGCCTCGATCAGCTGCTTGAGCAGACGTTCCTGGTCGTCGGTGTCGATGATCGTGTAGCTGGACTTCAGCCCCACCAGCTCGGCGTGGCGGCGCAGGATCTGGGCCGCCACGGAGTGGAACGTGCCCAGCCAGCGCAGGCCCTCGGCCTCGTCGCCGATGATGTGGGTGATCCGCTCGCGCATCTCGCGGGCGGCCTTGTTGGTGAAGGTGACGACCAGCAGCTCCCACGGCCGGGCGCGGCCGGTGGCCAGGATGTGGGCCAGGCGGGTGGTCAGCACCCGCGTCTTGCCCGTGCCCGCGCCGGCCAGCACCAGCACCGGGCCCTCGGTGGCCTCGACGGCGGCGCGCTGCTCGGGGTTCAGCCCCTCCAGATAGTTCGGAGCGGGGCCGTCCGGCGCGCGCGGGCGGGCCAGGTCGGAGATGCGGGGGGCGGGAAGATCGCCGGGGAAGTCGTCGGGGGAGGGGGACGAGTCGAAGCCTTGAGACATGGAACATATGTAGCACAAACCTCGCCCGACTTAAGCCCTCGCGGGGGAGAGAACGCGGGTGAGCGCGGGTGAGGGACGCACACTCATTTCCCCAACGCACCTGTCGGCCGCGAAGCCGGCGCAGAAATGAGTGTGTGTCCCTCGAGGCAGGGTGTGTCCCTCAAGGCAGATACTCTGGTTGTCCATCTGGCTATCGCTGAAAAGCCGTTTCATTCGAAGCGAAGGGCATGTTCGCGATCGCGCGGCAGGCCGCCTCCTTCGACCGGCCGCCGAGATTGAACTTCATCGCGCCGTCGATAACTATTTGGTCGAAGCGCTTGGCCGCCGCTAGATCGCTCGGTAACAGGCGTTGCCGCATCTCCTCGATCGATGGCTGGAGCTTCCGATCGTTAAGGGCCGCGAGCATCTGCTGGTGCCACTCCGGCCCACGGATACCGCATTCAGCCAAGATGTTCGCCAGCGCAATCTTCTGATCGATGGGCTCTACTGCGTTTTCGTAGGCTTGCAGCAAGGGCGATTTCGGCCGCTGCTTTTCATTATACCAGTCGTCCGCCTGCGGATCAGAGGTCACGTCCGGTTGGACATCGTTGCCCTCGCCCAGAATCGCAAGTCCTCGTTGAATATCGGCATCGACATTGGTCAGATTATCAGTGTCGTAGGTGCCGCAGCGATGCCAGTCATTGTTCGCCGCCGATTTTTCCATTGGCGCGCCCCAACACAAACCATGCTTTCTCAGACGATCTTGGAAAGCGTCGCGCTTCTTGCAAATCGGGTCATTGGGCGTGACGCCGCTACCGCCTTGGCACCCTTCGTTGGCGTTTGACCAGTCGAGTATCAGAGCCTTGTCGGCCTGCGAGGCATCGGTTGGCGGCTGCCAAAACTGTGAATTGTCCACCGGCACAGCCGCATTCTGAGCCAAGGCTTCAGCTCTCTGGTTGTTCGCGGACGAAGGTTGCTGTCCACAAGCCGCCAGCGGAACCAGAAGCAGGAAAGGCAAAAGACGCTTCATGGCACGATCCCTATTCCGCCCTGTTCGTGGCAGCAATCCAGCCATTCCTCGCCGAACGAGGGATACATACTCTTCAAGTGGCTCGAACAGGGTGTCCAGTTTCGCGTGATGGCCTCGCTCTCGGAGCTTCTATGTCAGAATCTGCAACCCGTGCTTCTGCACGATCGCCAGTAGCTTGAGCGCCACCCCGCTGGGTTTCTTGGCGCCGGCCTCCCACTTCTCCACGGTGCTTTCGCTCGTGTTGAGATAACGGGCGAAGACCGGCTGGCTGACATGGTTGTCCTCGCGAAGCTGCTTGATCTGCGCGGGCTCGATCATCGGCGGCACGGCTAGGCAAGTTGCGTCGAAATCGCGCATCGTGGCCTTGTCGATCGTGCCGGCTCGGTACATTCCGGCGACGGTGTCATGGATCGCCTCGAAGGCGTCGCTCTTAGACTTGCGCTTGGTCATGACAGATCTCCACAATCACCTTGGCCTTTAGCTCCTTGTCGATCTCCACATCGGTCTTCTCGGCGTAGAGGTCGGCCAGTTTGCGAAAGGCCTTCAATTCGTCGTCTTCGATATTCGCCCTGTCCTTCTTCGCGAACAGATAGGTGTAAACCCAATATCTTCGACCCTTGGCCAGGATGACGCTGCGACTTCGGTTCTTATCGAGGCGTTTCTTGAACACCCCGCCGCCCAGATCATCGGCCTGGCCCGCCATGACCGCCGCAATGGCCGCGCAAAGCTCGTCGTCCTTGATCAGCGCCTTTTGGGCCGCCTTGGTGAACCAAGCCGTCTTGAAGACCCGCGCGACTTCATTGGTCTTGGTCATGACACATATGTAGCACTTAGTGCTATCTAAAGAAAGGGAGAGCAGAAGGCGGGCGCATACTCCCTAGGGGTTCGGACGAAGCCCCGTCGCATGGCGGCCTTCCTCCCGCAGGGGCGTCGGAACCTCGACTCCGCCCTGCCGTTTCTCTTGCGGAACGGAAGCGACAAGGAGGCCGAACATGGCCGAAGGTTCCAGTACGGGCGGGGGCAACGCCGGCATGGCTTTCGTGATCGGCGCCCTGGTGGTCGTCGTCGCGGTGCTGGCCTTCCCGATGTTCAGCGGCGGCGGCTTCACCCAGAAGAAGAAGGTCGACGTCGACATCACCGCCTCGGCCCCGCAACTGCCCGCCGCGCCCAAGGCGCCCGAGGCGCCCAGGCCTCCGAACGCGCCGCAGCCCGGCGGCTAGGAGAGACGACGATGACCCATGACCCTGGCGTCCATCCCCGCCACCACACCGGATGGATCGGCGCGGCCCTGTTGGCGGTGCTGCTGACGCTGATCGCGGCGCTGGTGTGGAGCGGCTGGCGTGCGGGCGTGCTGGCCGTGCGGCCGGGCGACCTGTCGATGCGCGTGCCGGCCGCCCCCGTCCTGCCGCGGCGCGACACTACCCCCAACCCGAACCCGCCGCCCCTGCCCAAGCCGGGGCCAGGCGTGACCAACGGCTAGGCTCAGCCCTTCGGACCCGCCGCATTGTAGTGCAGGGCGAACACCCGGCAGGCCGAGGCCAAGGGTCGCTCGCCGCGCCCGGCGTCGATGCGCTGGATCAGGCCGGCGATGCTGATCTTGTCGGCGCCGGCCGCCGCCTGCAGCACGGCCCAGAACTCGGGCTCCAGGGCCAGAGATGTCGCGTGGCCGGCCAGGTTGATCGAACGCTTTTTCAAACTGCCCATCTCGCCAATCCCCATTTGCCCATTTGGCGGTCCGCCAAGGTTCCCGGATCGGGGTCGCTGAACCCTCTTGAATAAAAATGACGCCATGTCATCTTTGTCGGGTTCAGCAGGAGCATGCCTCATGATCACCGCCACGCAAGTGCTCGGTGGGCCAAGGCCACGTCAACCGATGACGCGGACCCGCGACACCTTCAACCTGCAGCCTTTGCGGGCGTTCCGGGCCGTCCGGCGCCTGATCGCCGACAAGGAGGACACCGCCCAGGTGTTCGAGATCATGCGCGCCTTGTCAGGCGACGCGATCCCGAGAGGTTATCGCCGGCTGATGAGCACGCCCGAGGGCGGCCGCATCGCCTACGAGCGCGACGAGTTCGCCGAGCGGCTGTCGGATCCGGCTTGGCTGGCCCAGTTCAGTCCCGGCACGGTCGGCGCCGCCTATCGCGACTTCATCGCCCCGCGCGGCCTGTCCGCCGAAGGCCTGGCCGAAGAAAGCCGCAAGATTCCAGAGGCCGATGTCGACGCCGCCCATCCCCTGGCCTGGTACGCGCGGCGCATGCGCGACGTGCATGACGTCTGGCACGTGCTGACCGGCTACGGCACGGACGCGCTTGGCGAGGTCTGCGTGGTGGCCTTTTCCTACGCCCAGACCCGCAGCCTGGGCTTCGCCGTGATCGCCCTGGCCGGGGCGCGCCAACTGCGGAAGGCCGGACGGGGCCAGCCCTACGGCCGGGCGGTGCGCGAGGCCTGGCGCAACGGCCGGGCGGCGGCCTGGCTGCCGGCGGTCGATTACCCGGCGCTGTTCGCCCTGCCGCTGGACGAGGCGCGCCGGATTCTCGGGCTAGCGCCCAACGCCGCCTACCAGGCCATCCCGCCCCAGCACCGCGACCGCTTCAACCGACCCGCGTGACCGAGGTCGCCAACTACAAGCGCTATGCCCAGGCGTGGCGGGCCGGCGAGGCTTGACCTTTTCCAGCGTTCGGTAGTTCAACTACATAACGCCAAGCGCCCGCTTCCCGAGAGAGTCCGCATGATCACCCGTTGCTTCAAGCTGGCCAGCTTGGCCTTGTTCGGGGCCGTGCTCGCGCTCGCCGCCGCGCCGGCCCTGGCGGCGGACACGCAGGTGGCGGTGGCCGCCAACTTCACCGAGCCGGCCAAGGCGATCGCCGCCGCCTTCAAGGCCAGGACCGGCCATACGGCGACGCTGAGCTTCGGCGCCTCGGGCCAGTTCTACACCCAGATCGCCCATGGGGCGCCGTACGAGGTGTTCCTGTCGGCCGACGCCGAGCGGCCCCTGAAGGCCGAGCAGGAAGGGCTTAGCGTCCCCGGCGCGCGGTTCACCTACGCCGTCGGCCGCCTGGTGCTCTATTCGAAGACCCCGGGCTTGGTCGACGCCAAGGGCGCGGTGCTGGGGTCGGGCAAGTTCGAAAAGCTGGCCATCGCCGACCCGACGGCCGCGCCCTATGGCGAGGCGGCGGTGGAGACGATGCGGAGGCTGAAGGTCTACGACGCCGTGGCCCCGAAGATCGTCAAGGGCGCTTCGATCGCCCAGGCCTATCAGTACGTGGCGACCGGCAACGCCGAGCTGGGCTTCGTCGCCCTGTCGCAGGTGATCGACCAGCCGGGCGGGTCGCGCTGGCTGGTCCCGGCCGCCGACCACGCCCCGATCCAGCAGCAGGTGGTGCTGCTCCGGACGGGCGAGAAGAACCCCGCCGCCCGGGCGTTCATGACCTTCCTGAAGTCGCCGGCCGCCGTGGCCATCATCAAGCGCTACGGCTACGAGGTCCGCTAGGATCGGCCATAGCGCGCGACCAGCGGGTCGGCGGCCGCCTGGGCCAGGATCCAGTCGCGGAAGGCCACGATCTTGCGCACCCGGCGGCGCTCGGCGGGATAGACCACCCAATAGCCGCCGCCATAGCTGGCGGTGATGTCGAACGGGGCGACCAGTCGACCTTGAGCGATCTCCTGGGCGAAGAAGATCGGCGAGCCCAGCGCCACGCCCTGGCCGGCCAGGGCGGTGGCCACCTCCAGCGCCTGGGCGTCGGCCGACAGGCGCGGCGGCGCGTGGTCCCCGGCGGCGTCGACGCCGGCGGCGTCGAACCAGGCCGACCAGAATTCCGGCGCGCCGATGCGCGGCGCCTGCAGCAGGTCGGCGGGCGTCGCCGGGCCGCCGAGACGGGCCAGCAAGTCCGGCGTGCAGAGCACCGTCTGGGCCGAGGGGATCAGGAAGTGGGCCTCCATGCCCGGCCAATCGCCGCCGCCGGCCCGCAGGGCCAGGTCGAACGGCTCGCGTTGCAGGTCGACCAGCCGGCTGGAGGCGTCCAGCCGCACGGCGATGCGCGGATGGGCGATCTGGAAGCCGCCCAGGCGCGGCGCCAGCCAGTGGCCGCCCACGCTCTGCACCGTGGTGATCGACAGCACGCCCTCCTCGGTGTCGACCAGGTCGGACACCGCCGTGCGCAGGATGCTCATCGCTTCGCTCGCCGCCCGCGACAGGCGCTCGCCCGCCGGGGTCAGGGCCACCTCGCGCGGCAGGCGGGTGAACAGCGGCTGGTCCAGGCGCTGTTCCAGGGCCTTCACCTGCCAGCTGACCGCGGCCTGGCTGACGCCCAGCTCGTCGGCGGCGCGGGTGAAGCTCTTCAGGCGCGCGGCGGCCTCGAAGATCCGGATGGCGCTGAGCGGCAGGCTGGCGAGGATGTCAGGCATAAGTAGGGCTTATGCTTACGCAAGGAGACCGCGTTTGTCATCTCCGGTGTGAAAGGCGATTTTCCAGTCATGAAACGCCAGGAAGGGTGATCATGATGGACCAAGCGTTGAAGACCCATAAGGAAACCACGTTCGGCTGGGTGCTGCTGGTTCAGGAGTGGATCGCCGCGCGCAAGGTCCGGCTGGCTCGGCTCGCCAGCGAGCAGGCGGCCCAGGCGATGCGGGAGGCCCGGGCCAAGCCCGGGCGCCATCTCGCGCCACGCTAGGGCCTTTTTCGACCAAGTGGACATCGGCGCGTCGTCAGAAAATGCGCTGCGACAAACCTCGTGGTCAGCAGTTCCAGGACACTGCGGTCATCCTCGGCGATGAAGATTCGTCTGTGGCTGGCTTCAGGCCGCATGGTCGACCGTTTCGAACTGAAGCGCGCGATTGATCTCGTGGATCAAGGCGCGGGTTTCGAGCGGCTTTGCGACGACGCCGTCGAACACGCCGGCGGGCGCCTCCGTTGCGTCAGCGGAGAAGGCGATGATCGGAACATTGTCGTTGAGGCGGCCTTGGCGAATGGCCCGCGCCGCGGCCACCCCGCCCATGCCCGGCATCCGCAGGTCCATCAGGATGATGTCGAACGGCTCGGCCCCCGCCCGGGCCACCGCCGCTTCGCCGTCGACGGCTTCGCTGGTTTCGGCGCCGAGAGCGTCCAACACCGTGCGGACCAGGTCGCGGTTGACGGGATTGTCGTCGACCACCAGCACGCGGCAGGCGACGGGAAGGTCGACCGCCTGGTTCGAGGCGCTGGCCAGGGTCGCGGGCTCGACCTCGCCGACGGGCAGCTCGAACCAGAAGCGGCTGCCCTGGCCAAGGACGCTCTCGACGCCGATCTGGCCGCCCATGGCCTCGACCAGGCCCTTGCAGATGGCCAGGCCCAGGCCCGTGCCGCCATGTCGGCGCGTGGAGGAGCCGTCGATCTGCGAGAAGCGCTTGAACAGCTGGTCCAGCCGATCGGCCGGAACGCCGCCGCCGGTGTCGCGCACCGAGATCAGCAGGCTCTTCGGGCCCTGGCGCCACGCGACCTCGACCGTGACGCCGCCGTGGTCGGTGAACTTGACGGCGTTGCCGATCAGGTTGAGCAACACCTGGCGCACCCGATCGGGCGCGATGAACAGGGCGGGGGGCAGGGTCTCGGCGCCGACGATGGCGAGCACGATCCCCTTTTCCTGGGCCTGGCAGGTGAAGAGGTCCAGCGCGTCCTCGACCAGGCGGCCAGGGTCGCAGACGGCGCTCCGGATCTCGACCTGGCCGGCTTCCAGCTTGGAGAAGTCGAGAATGTCGTTGACGGTCGACATCAGGGCCTGGCCGGCGTTGGCGACCCGGTCGACGAACCGCCGGGTGGTGGGCGACAGCTCGGGCTGGCCCTCGATCAGGCGTGAGAAGCCGAGCACGGCCGTCAGCGGCGTGCGCAGTTCGTGGCTCATGTTCGACAGGAACTCGGACTTGACCGCGGCGGCGGCCTCGGCTGCGGCGCGAGCCTCCATCAGCGCCGCCTCCATCGCCTTGCGCGCGGTGATCTCGCGGGCGACGTCCTGGATGGCGACCAGCACGCCGGCTTCGTCGAAGGACAGCTTCGGCTGGCCTTCCAGCCAGATCCACCGACCGTCCCTATGTTGCGCCCTGAACTCGTAAGGTTCCGAGATCGCGGAAGGACCGCGACGGATCAGGGCCATATAGTAGTTGATCATGTGATCCCGGTCGTCGGGATGGGTCAGGTCGACGACGCGCCGGCCGACCAGCTCTTCCGGCTCGCGGCCCAGGATGGTGCGACAGGCCGGCGAGATGAAGCAGATCTCCCCGGCGGGATTGAAGGTGGCGATCATGTCGCTGGCGTTGTCGGCCAGCAGGCGATAGCGCGCCTCGTTCTCGGCGAGGGCGGCTTGAGCCCTGCGGTCTTCGGTGATGTCGCGAACCGTGCCCATCATGAACGCGGGCAGGCCGTCGGCGGCCTTGACGGTGATCGAGCTGCCCGAGACGCAGCGCTCCTCGCCGTCGGGGCGGATGATGCGGGTCGGCACGTTGTGGTCGTCCTCGCCGGTGCGCAGGCGTTCGGCGATCCGCGCCAGCGTCCAGGCCCGGTCGCCGGGATGGAGCCGGTCGTTGAAGAGGTCGATTTCAGGGCGTTCGACGTAGTCCAGGCCATAGATCTCGAACATCTTGCGCGAGACGTCGAGGCGCCGCGTGCGCAGGTCGTATCGCCAATAGCCAAGACCGCCGATGTCTTCGGCTAGCAGCGCGCGCTGGGCCTGTTCGCGAGCGTCGTCACGCGCCGCGATCAGTTCCAGCTCCAGGGCCTTGCGGTCGGAGATGTCGCGGGAAACGCTGACGATCTCCTCGGGCGCGCCGGTTTCGTCCCGCACCAGCTGCAGGTTGGATTCGACCCAGACATAGTGGCCGAGCCTGTGCCGCGACCGGTGCTGGATCGTCTTGTGGTCCAGGCCCCGCGACATCTCGCCGAAGACCGTCATGACCGCGTCCCGGTCCTCTGGGTGCAGGATGCTGGGAACGGTCAGTCCTATGGTCTCGGCCACGGTGTAGCCAAGGAGGCGCTGGATGGCCGGCGAGATGAACTTGCCGCCTCCCGAAAAGTCATAGCAGGTGATGACGTCGCCCGCCCGTTCCGTGACGAGGCGGTAGCGCCGCTCGCTGCTGCGAAGGGTGTCGATCGTCTCGACCGTGTCGGTGATGTCCTGGAAGAGCCCGAAAACGGCCGTCGGCCGCCCCTGATCGTCCTGCTCGCAGACGCCGCGGCTGACCACATGCCGCAGGGCGCCGTCCGCGCGGATGAGGCGAAGCTGGAAGTCGAAACCTGTCCGCGTCTTCACTGTCGAGACGACGTGACGCCGGACCAGTTCGCGGTCCTTCGGGTGATAGAAGGCGACCGCGTCATCGATATTGGGATCGAAGGTCTCCCGATCGACCCCGTAGATATCGTACACCGCGTCCGACCAGGCGACAGCGCCGGTGGACAGGTCCAGGCGCCAATGGCCGACGCCGGCCATGGTCTCGGCGATCTCGAGCAGGCGCTGCTTTTCGCGGGTCTTCCGGTGGGCCTTGGCCAGTTCGAATTCGTCGACCACGATCCGGGCCAGCAGCCTCAGCCGCTCCAGCGCCGCGTCGTCGGGCCGGGGGCGTGGCCTGTGGTCGAGGACGCACAGCGTTCCCAGGTTATGGCCGTCCTTGGTGGTCAGGGCGGCGCCGGCGTAGAAGCGCAGTTCGGGCGGGCCCGTGACCAGGGGATTGTCGACGAAGCGCGGGTCGGTCGAGGCGTCCTCGACCACCATGACGGACTCCGGCCCCTGCTCTATGGCGTAACCGCAAAAGGCCTTGTCGCGCGGCGTTTCGGTGGCTTCGACGCCGACCCTGGCCTTGAACCACAGGCGTTGCTCGTCGACGAGGGAGACCACGGCGATCGGGGTGTCGAACAGGTTCGCGGCCAGGCCAGCCAATCGGTCGATCGCCGGGTCCGCCTGGGTGTCCAGGACGCCGAAGGACCGCAAGGCGTCCAGCCTGAGCGCCTCGTGATCGCCCATGTCTCTCCCCGTCCGTCGTTTTTCCGACCTTACGGGGGTGACGCGGCGAAAAGGCTAACGCCGTGTGTGGCGGATTGGCGCAGGTAGAGCAGAGCTTGATGTTCGCCCTTCGGGAGCATCCAAGGCGCTGGCCCTAGCGCTCCTTTGATCAAAAATGCCCCGTGGATGAGCGAACTGGCCGGCAGCGGAGGTCTCAGGGGACGGCTCTGATCTGGCCGGCCGTTTCAGTCCTCGCGCTTGGCGCCGTCCAGGTCGCGTTGCAGCTTGTCGACCCGAGCCGCGTCCAGGGCCTTGTCGGCCTTGGTGCGGCCGAACCTGGCGCGGTTCTCGGCGGCCTTGGTCTTGGCGTCGGTCTTGGCCTTGGCCTTGCGGGCCTGGTTCAGGTTGAGGATCTCGGCCATGGCCTAGCCCTTCTTCTTCGGTCCAGCGGGGGCGGGCGTCGCCGGCCGCAGGATCAGCGTCGACTGCAGGCGCAGGGTCTCGCCCTTTTTCAGCACGAACGGCGCCCGCCCGGGAAAGACGCAGTTCTGCATCGATAGTTCCCGGCGCAGGATCCAGCGGGTGATCGGCGCGCCGTTGGCCTTGCAGGCCAGGCCCACGGTCCAGGCGGGCGACCCGTCGCCCGGCGCCCAGGCGAAGCCCATGGCCTTGCCGGCCTCCACCGGCCCGACGGCCGGGGTCACGGCCTTGCCGCCGGAGCCGAAGGTCAGGCGGTCGGGCCTGACCAGCCGCACGGAGAAGCCGCCATAGCCCTTGGCGTCGTCGCTGCCGCCCAGGGCCAGGGTGTCGGACCGCGCGGTGATCACCGTGTCGAAGTCGATGCGCCGGGCGCCGGCCTTCAGCGCATAGACGCGGACCTTGGTGGTCTCGCGCGCCACATAGGTCACCTCGGGCGTCGAATTGACGATCCAGTCGGCGTTGACCACCAGGGTCCCGCCGCCGCCGCTGTCGCCCTTGAAGCGCTTTTCGCGGACGTGGAAGGTCAGGCCCTTCATGAACCAGCCGTCGGCCAGGTTCCTGCCGTCGACCAGCACCTGGTGCCAGCTCCAGAACGCCCCGCGCTGGTGCAGGTGGTCGGCGGGGCGATCCTCGGTCAGCACCGTGCCGTCGGGCGCCCAGATCGGGTGGACGTAGTTCAGCCGGCCGGCCTCGCGCGGGTCGGCCGGGGCGGTGCGGTAGAACAGAACGCTCTTGCCGCCGTCGGTGATGGTGACGCCGTCGTCGGCGAACGCCGCGTCGACCCTGGGCGGCGGCGTGGCGGGCGGGGCGGGCGAGGGGGCCGGCGTCGCCGCCTCGGGCGCCGGCTGGGCGACGGCCGCGGGCGGCGCTTCCGCCTGGGCCCATGCCGTTCCCGCCGTGGGCGGGGCGGCGGTCAGCAGGGTCAGGACGGCGGCGAGCGATCGGATCATCGGTGTCTCCCCTGCGGTGGTCGCCGAGTGATAGTCAGGAACGCGACATCCGCAAAGTCGCAACCTTGGCTAGAACGTAGAGCGAACATCGCGGACTCGCAAGCCGCCAGGAAACTGCGCCGCAGCCCCAGCCGTTGCTTTGCCGAACGTCCATCATAAGGAGGAACACCATGATCGACGCCTCGCAAATCCGCGAACACCTGGAAGTGGTCGGCTCGGACGGCGGCCACGTCGGCCGGGTCGACCACGTGGTCGGCGGCGAGATCGAACTGGCCAAGCTGGACCTGGGCGGCGGCTTCAAGCATCACCTGATCCCGATCACCTGGGTCGACCATGTCGACGACGACGGCGTGCACCTGACCCTGACCAAGGACGACGCCAAGGCGCGCTGGCGCGAAAAGCACTGACGCCGCTCGCGGGGCGATTGACAGCTCCGCCGTGCTGACCGATCCCTCGCCCGCCAACGGGTGAGGGATCCTTCGCATGTACCAGCTCTACTACAGCCCCAGCACGGCCAGCCTGGCGGTGCACTGGATGCTGATCGAGATCGGCGCGCCGTTCGAGCTGGTCCTGACCGACATCGCGACCGGCGCCAACAAGACCCCCGACTATCTGAAGCTCAATCCCAGCGGGGTGGTGCCCACCCTGATCGTCGACGGCGCGCCGGTGCTGGAGAGCGCGGCGATCCTGATGCTGCTGGCCGAACGCCACGCCGACAAGGGCCTGGCGCCGGCGGCCGGGACGCCGGAGCGCGCGGCCTATTTCCAGTGGATGGTCTATCTGGCCAACGCCCTGCTGCCCAGCTTCCGCGCCTGGTACTATCCGCACGAGCCGGCCGGCGAGGCCAACGCCGAGGCCGCCCAGGCGGTGGCGCGGGCGCGGGTCGAGGCGGTTTGGGACCGCGTCGACGCGCAGCTGGCGGCCAAGGGCCCCTACATGCTGGGCGAGCGGCTGTCGGCGGTGGACTTCCTGGCCACCATGCTGATGCGCTGGTCGCGCAACCTGCCCCGGCAGGCCACGGCCTGGCCCAACATCGCCCGCTACCTGGCCCGGATGCGGGCCATGCCCTCGCTGCGCGAGGTCCACGCCCGCGAAGGGCTGACGGACTGGATCGACGGCTAGAGCATCGCGCGGAAAAGTGGATGCCGGTTTTTCCGCAAAAGCGATGCGAAAACAAAAATCTAGAGCAAGCCGAGCGATTCCCATATCGCGCGGCTTGCTCTAGCGCGGGGGCAGGGCCCCGGCGAAGTCGATCACGCACATGTAGCCGTAGGCGCGGTGCGGGCCGCAGGCCACGCCGGCCAGCTGGTAGCCCGCGCCGAAGATGTTGCGGCGATGGCCCCGGCCGGGAACGCCGCTGTCGACGATCAGTTGGCGGACGATGTCGCGAGGGTCCTCGAAACCATAGGAGATGTTCTCGGCCGAGAGGCCGGCCCAGACGCCCTGGCCGCGCAGCCGCTGGCCCAGCGAGCCGGCCGGGCCGTGGCCGACGTCGCCGCGCGGTCCTTGGGCCTGGGCGTGCTGGCGGGCCGCGGCGGCGACGCGCCGATCCGGCCCCAGGGGCGGCAGCGAGGCCTGGCGATCCAGGAAGTCGATCGCCTCCTCGACGGCGGCGGGATCGTCGCTGCGGTTCAGCTCGCGGCGCAGTTCGTCGGCGTATTGCGCCGGACGGGCGCGGGCGAAGTTCAGCTCGTCCAGGACGGCGTCGTCGAGACGAGCGGCTTGGGCGGCGGGCGCCAGGGCGAGGAAAAGCAAGCCGGCGAACGCCGGAGCCAAGGCCATACGGCCGGAAATGCGCATGCGCGCTCCCGAGAATCAGACGCCCCAGGCTTGACCTAGCACGCTCCGGACGAAGCGTGCAGTCGCGCGGAATGTCGCGGCCAGAACCGCGCCGCCTCAGGCGGCGACGGGAGTCGACGCCCCGACATGGGCGTGCCGGATCGTCACCGTCATGCCGCCGGTGGAGGCCACCGTCATGTGACCGTCCAGTTGCTTGACCAGCGCATCGACAATCACCGTGCCCAGGCCGCCAGCCCTGGTCGGGGCCGGTTTTGCGGCCTTGCCGACGCCGTTGTCGGCGACCGTCAACGTCCAGGCCTGGTCGTCGCTGGCGAAGGTCACCGTGATGCGGGCGTCGTCCTTGAACACCGGGAACGCGTATTTGACGGCGTTGATCAGCAGTTCGGTGACGATCAGGCCGATGCTGACGGCCTTGTCCGAACCGATCGCGCCATGGTCGGCGACCACCTTCAGGGCGATCGGCTGGCTGTCGCCGATCATCGAGGCCGCCAAGCTGGCGCACAGCTTTGTCAGATAGGGGCCGACCTCGATCTGGTCGACGCCGCCCGAGGCGTGCAGGTGCGACTGCACCTCGGCCACGGAGATCACCCGCTGATGGGCGTCCTTCAGGTGAAAGCGGGTTTCGTCGGAGGTGACGGCCCGGGCCTTGAGCATCAGGATGCTGGCGATGATCTGCAGGCTGTTGGCGACCCGGTGCTGCATCTCCTGCAACAGCACCTCCTTCTGGTACAACAGGTCGCGCGTGCGGGCGAGCAGGCTCTCTTTTTCGCGTTCGATCGCCCGGCGCGCCGTGATGTCGGTGAAGGCCAGCAGGATCGTCGAGTTGGCGCTGGTCTCGTAGATCACCTTGCGGGCGTTCAGCAGCATGATCCGCCGGCCCAGGCCGGGGAAGTCGTGATTGACCTCGAAGCCGTTCATGGCCACGCGCTCGGGGATGATGGTTTCCAGCAGCTCGCGCAGGGCGGGGATGTCCCATTGCCCGTCGCCTAGGGCATAGAGCAAGCAGCCCACGGTGTGCTCGGGGTTGACCTTGAAGGTCTCGTAGAACGACCGGCTGGCGGCCAGCACGGAAAACGCGGAGTCGAGCACCAGCAACGGCTCATGGATGGTGTCCACGATCGCCTGGGCCAGCGTCTGTGCGTCTTCAATCCCTGGGATCGGACGCTTCATGGGCAATTTGGAACCCGATCCTAGGCGCAGGAACGCTCGCGGACGGCGACGGATGGGCGCCGATAGCTCGACCTTAGGCCTATTTCAGGTCGGAGTCCTGAAGCGTCTGAGCGACGAATGCATCCTGCCACAGGGCCTGTTGCGCCAGATAACGCCAGGTCTGGGCCATCGACAGCAGTTCCATCGCGAGACTTCCCGGGCCGCAGGCCCCGGCGCGTCGCTCCATCTCGCTGGCTCGGGCGAGGCAGTCCTTGGCGTCGCGCATGGGCCGATCCTTCAATCCCGTGCCTTGCGCCCCAAGGTACTAACCCGGCGCGGCGCACAAGGCTCCGAGAGGATCAGCGGCCGCCGCCGGTGATTTCCTTGATCAGCGCCTGGACCGGGGCCTTGCCGCCGGCGTTCCACACGGCCTTCAGGTGCGCCAGGGTCTGCTCGGCGGCGCCCTCGAACTTCCACTCGCAGTCGACGATCTTGCAGTTCTTGAACACCGGAGCCTCGCCGCCGGCGAAGGTCAGGCGGCAGTCGCGAAACTCGCAGTCGGAGAAGTGCTCGCCGTCCAGAGAGACAGTTTCGTGGTTGAAGCTCGTCGAGCTGGGCATGCGCCGTCTTTCACTGATCGTCGGTTGGGGGCTTGGGTGGCGCGGCGTCTTCGGCCGCCTGCTTGGCGGCGGCCTTTTCGGCGGCCTTCTGCGCGGCCTTCTGGGCCTTCAGGCGTTCGCGTTCCTGGCGTTCGAAGGAATAGTTCGGGGTGCGGGCCATGACGATCTCCTGGCCGCGGGACGCGGCAAAAAGGAGCCGTAGCGCGGTTCGCGGCCGACTTACAGCCGTCATCCTCGCCAAAAGGGCCAGAATGACGGCCAAAGCCGGGAAGAAAGGCTATTTCACGCTGGCGCAGAAGCGCTGGATGCGCTGGCAGGCGTCCTCCAGCACGTCGTTGGCGGTGGCGTAGCTGATGCGGAAGAACGGCGACAGACCGAAGGCCGCGCCGTGGACCACGGCGACGCCCTCGGCTTCCAGCAGTTCGCCGGCGAAGTCCTCGTCGGTCTCGATGACCTTGCCCGAGGGCGCGGTCTTGCCGATCAGGCCGGCGCAGGACGGATAGACGTAGAATGCTCCTTCCGGCGTCGGGCATTGCAGGCCGGAAGCCTGGTTCAGCATCGACACCACCAGGTCGCGCCGCTCCTGGAACAGCTTGGCGTTCGGCTTGATGAAGTCCTGCGGGCCGTTCAGGGCCTCCAGCGCCGCCCACTGCGAGATCGAGCAGGGGTTCGACGTGGTCTGGCTGATCATCTTGCCCATGGCCTTGATCAGCGCTTCCGGGCCGGCGGCGTAGCCGATGCGCCAGCCGGTCATCGAATAGCCCTTGGAGACGCCGTTCATCGTCAGGGTGCGGTCATAGAGCCGGGGCTCGACCTGGGCGATGGTGGTGAACTCGAAGTCGTCGAACACCAGGTGCTCGTACATGTCGTCGGTCAGCACCCAGACCTGCGGGTGGCGCAGCAGGACGTCGGCGATGGCCTGCAGCTCGGCGCGGGTATAGGCGCCGCCCGACGGGTTGGACGGGCTGTTGATGATCAGCCACTTGGACTTCGGCGTGATCGCCGCTTCCAGGGCGGCCGGGGTGATCTTGAAGCCGCTCTCGGCGGTGGTCTCCACCGACACCGGCGTGCCGCCGGCCAGCAGGGTCATGTCCGGATACGACACCCAGTACGGCGCGGGGATGATCACCTCGTCGCCGGGGTTCAGGGTGGCGACGAAGGCGTTGTAGATCACCGGCTTGCCGCCCGGGGCGACGTGGACTTGGCTCGGCTTGTAGTCCAGGCCGTTCTCGCGCTTGAACTTGGCGCAGATGGCGGCCTTCAGCTCGGGCATGCCGTCGGGGTCGGTGTACTTGGTCTTGCCGGCCTTGATGGCGGCGATGGCGGCGTCCTTGATGTTGTCGGGGGTGTCGAAGTCCGGTTCGCCGGCGGAGAGGGCGATCACGTCCCGGCCGGCCGCTTTCAGGGCGCGCGCCTTGGCGCTGATCGCGATGGTGGCGGACGGGGCGATGCGCCGCAGGGCGGCGGACTCGAGCGACATGGTTCAGGACTCCCCTGGGAGGACGTGGACTCGAAAGACCGGTTTCAGGATTGCGGCGGTCTTTACGCCCGTGCTTGCCCCGGTGCAACGCAACAAAGGCCGCGAGCCACGGGGTTCTTGCGCGGACGGAAGAGGAGCGGTACCGCTATCATCGTAAAGACGAGAGCCGCCGCGTGAAAGGCGGCCCCGGAGGAACGACCATATCGGCCGCCGATGGCGGACGATCGACGCAACGACGTCTCTTGAAGGGGGAAACCATGAGCAAGATCGCCATCCTGGCGGCGGTGGCCGCGCTTGGCCTTGCAGCCGTCGCGCCAATGACGGCCAAGGCCGCCGAGCCGGCCGCCACGGGCGTCATGAAATACGCGATCAACAAGCCGTCCGTAGTCTGGAACGTCTATGGGCCGGGCCAGAGCAACGCTCCGGTCAAGGACAAGGCGGTGACCGGCGGGGCCGCGGTGCGGGTCCAGGTTACGGCGCCGACGCCCGACCAGCCCTGGGCCATCGCCGCCGGCCAGGGCGTCGACGGAAAGATCGCCAAGGGCGACATCATCACCGTCGCCTTCTGGGCCAAGGCCGAGCCGGTCGACGGCGGGCCGGCCACGGCGACGCTCAGTTCGGTGGGGGTCCATCAGTCGACCGCGCCGTGGAGCGGGATCGTCAACGGCCAGGTCGGGACCATCGGCGGCGATTGGAAGATGTACACCTTCAGCGGCCGGGCCGGCATGGACGCCGAGAAGGGCGCGGCGGGGGTCAGCCTCCAGCTGGGCGGCGCCAAGCAGACCGTGGTGTTGGGGCCGCTGTTCGTGCTGGATTTCGGCCCGAACTACGACCCGTCGATGACGAAGTAGGGGAAGTCTCGGGCTTGACGGCTCGCTTGGCGCGAACCCAGGCTATCCCCGCATGTGCTCGATGAACGCCGTCAGGTGCCTGCCCAGATAGGCCAGGGTCTTCTCGTCGATCACTTGGCCGTTCTCGATCTTGGTGTGGGCCTGGCCGACCAGCATCTCGCCGAGCGGCCAGTACTGGGCCGAGACCTTGCGCAGCGACTGGCGCAGGGCGTCCTGGGCGCGGACCGTGCCGGTGACGCCGGGCGAGGCGCCGATGATGCAGGCGGTCTTGCCCGACAGCGCCGAGGGGCTGCCGCGCGAAGCCCAGTCGATGGCGTTCTTCAGCACGCCGGTGACCCCGCCGTTGTATTCGGGGCAGGCCAGCAGCAGGGCGTCGGCGCCGCGGACAGCGTCCTTCCAGGCCGTGACCGGCTCCGGGTCGCCCTGGTCCTCGACGTCCTGGTTGAACAGCGGCAGGTCGTGCAGGCGAAAGATTTCGATCGTCACGCCCTGCGGCGCGCACTCCTGGGCGGCGCGCAGCAGGGCGGTGTTGAACGAGGCGGCCCGCAGGCTGCCGGAGACGCCGAGAAGTTTCATGCGCGAGGCTCCGCCGTTGGAGCGGTGAACCTAGTCGGCGTCGGCTCTGGGTGAAAGCCGGATCAGGCGGTGAGGGCGGTCTTCATCGGCGTTTCGCCCAAGCCGCGACCAAGGCCGCCCAGTCCCGCCTCGACATGGGCCCAGAGGCGCTCCAGGTCGCGGGCGGCCGGGCCGCTGGGCTCGAACTCGGCGACGCAGAGCCCGTGCGCCATCGCCTTCTGGAAGGCCTCGCGCGAGCGCAGGCCGTGCGGCGCTAACGGCAGGCCGCAGAACCGCAGGGCCTCCATGATGTCCGGAAAGGCCACCGGGGCGACGTCCGATCGGCTGGTGTGGGCCTGGTTGAGCACCACCATGCCGCCCTTGCCCAGGCGGCGGACGGCTTCGGCCGTGCGGACGATCGGGGCCAGGTCGAGGAACGAGGGCCGGCCCGCCACCAGGCAGAGGTCGGCGATGTTCACCGCCTGGGCGACATCCGCCTCGGGCATGGCCGGGGTGTCGACGAACAGATAGTCGAAGCGGTCGCGCATCGCGTTGGACTTGGTCATGAACAGCTTGCCGGCGTTGATGTCGGCCAGGACAGGCCCAGGCTCGCCGCGGGCCCGCAAGGCGTCCGACGCGGACCGCTGCGGGTCGATATCGGCCAGCAGCACCTTGTGACCTCGCAGGAAGGCCATCAGCGCCAGGTTCACGGCCAGGGTCGTCTTGCCCGATCCGCCCTTCCGGGAAAGCACAGTAATTGTCTTCACGACGTGCACTCTTCGCCCAGACCGAGCGGCCGGTTCAGGCGGCCGCAAGGTTTCCCAAGGTGGAACACTGTTATGGCCAAGGTATGAACAGAACCTTCAACCTGCGGGGTATTTGACGGCGGAGTCAGTTTTCCTGGCAAGCCGTTGCGTAACCTGGAGAAACCGCGTCGCGGCGATGGGCTCAGCCCGCGCGGACGTCGCGTCCGTGGCCGTCCAGGGCCAGCAGGGCGGCGACATGGCTCCACAGGCGCTCGATCTCCTGGGCGGCCGGAGCCTGGGCGTCCCATTCGCCGACCGACAGGCCGCGGGCGATCGCCTGCTGGTAGACGGCCCGCGAGCGCAGGCCGACCGGCGCGATCGGCAGGCCGCAGAACCGCAGCGCCTCGATGGCCTGCTGCACGCTGGCGGGTTCGACGCCGCCGCGCTTGGAGGGCGCCTGGTTCAGCACGATCAGTCCGGCCTTGCCCAGCCGCCGGACCATCTCGGCCGAACGCGCCACCGAGGCGATGTCCAGGAAGGTGGGGCGGCAGACCAGCACGCACAGGTCGGCGGAATTGACCGCCACGGCCACGTCGGCGTCCGGCGCGGCCGGCGTGTCGATCAGCATCACGTCATAGCCGTCGTGCACCGCTTGCGAACGGGCCTGGAACAGCTTGCCGGCATTGATCTCGGCCAGGGTGGGGCCGGTCCCGCCGCGCGCCCGCAGGGCGTCGGAGGCCGAGCGCTGCGGATCGAGATCGGCCAGCAGGGTCTTCCACCCCGCCAGGTGGGCGCTCAGGGTCAGGTTGATCGCCAGAGTCGTCTTGCCGGCTCCGCCCTTGCGCGAAATGACAGCCAGGGTCTTCACGTCCGACACTCTCCCCAACGCCTTCCGTCCACAACCGGAGGCCTGTGGATAACTTAGCCGCCTGTTACGACGGGTTCGCAACGGAAATGTCGTATTTGGGGAATCTTAACCACGCCGCCGCGCCATACCTTGGGAAGCTTGACAATAAAATGAGCGATCGCCGGGCGACTTGCGTCTGGACCGCGCTCGGCCAGGCTCTTGACCGCGCCTTGGGCATGGGCGAGGCAGGCGGATGCTTCGTCGCCTGATCCACTTCTTCACCAACATGGACGCCCGGGCCTGGCGGACGGTCGCGGTGTCGTTCGTGCTGTTCGGCGGCGTGGGCGTGGTCTTCCTGTTCGGGGCCCAGATGCTGGGGCTGAACGGCGAGGTCACGGTCGAGCAGTGGCTGAGCGCCGCGCACGGGCCCTGGGCCCTGCCGGTCGCGGTCGGCGCCTTCGCGGTCCTGGCCTTCATCGGCGTGCCGCAGTTCGTGCTGATCGCCGCGGCGGTGGTCGCCTTCGGGCCGTGGACCGGCTTCGCCTACAGCTGGATCGGCACCCTGGTCTCGTCCCTGGTCGGGTTCTGGCTGGGACGGACGTTCGGCGGCCGCCTGCTGCGGGACCTGGCCGGCGACGGGGTGGCCAAGTTCATGAAGCTGATCGGCAAGAACGGCTTCCTGGCCAGCCTGATCGTCCGGCTGGTGCCGTCGGCGCCGTTCATCGTGGTCAACATGGCGGCCGGCGTCACGCCGATGAGGCTGCTCGACTTCACGGCCGGCACGGCGGTCGGCATCATCCCCAAGATCGCCCTGACCGCCTTCGCCGGCAATTCCATCGTCCAGACCCTGAAGGGCGGCGGCCAGCGGCACATCGTCATGCTGGTGGTGGCCGTGCTGGTCTGGATCGCCGCCGGCCTGGTGGCCCGCAACTGGCTGAAGAAGCGCGAGACGGCGGAGTAGGCGGGGCGGGTTCGGGTCGCCTGAACGCGTTCAACGGGTCGTTTGACGCTGCGATCGGCCGCTCCCTCGCACGACGTCTCTCAACCGAGGGCTGCTCCTGGTTGAAACTTGCTTCGCGTGCGGCCAATAGCGCGATCCGCGCAAAATGCTTGCTGGCTTTTGGGTCGCTGTGTAGAAAGCAACTCATGAACGTCGCGCGCCAACTGCTTTCGCTTCGGCTTACCACCCCCTGGGCGCTCTAGGGGCCGCGCTTCGTCGCGGCCGGGCGCGCAGGGGATGACTGAACCCGCCGCCCCAAAGGTCAGACCTGGCCCCACGCAGACACCTTCCGACGAGTAGACCCATGACCCCCCCTTCTTCTGGCGTATCCGCCGGCGCCTTCGACAAGCGCGACAACGTCGTCATTTTCGACACCACCATGCGCGACGGCGAGCAGTCGCCCGGCGCCTCGATGTCGCACGACGAAAAGCTGGAACTGGCCAAGATCCTCGAGGAGATGGGGGTCGACGTCATCGAGGCCGGCTTCCCGATCGCCTCGAACGGCGACTTCGAGGCGGTCCGCGAGATCGCCAAGATCGTCAAGAACTCCACCATCGCCGGCCTGTGCCGAGCCCATCAGGTCGACATCGACCGTTGCGCTGAGGCCCTGAAGGGCACGCAACGCGGCCGTATCCACGTGGTCATCGCCACCAGCGACCTGCACATGAAGCACAAGCTGCAGATGGAGCCGGACGCCGTCATCGACGTGATCGCCCGCTCGGTCGGCCACGCCCGCAACCTGCGCGACGACGTCGAATGGTCGGCCGAGGACGCCACCCGCAGCGACCGCCAGTTCCTGCGCCGGGCCATCGAGACCGCCATCAAGGCCGGGGCCACGACGATCAACCTGCCCGACACGGTGGGCTACACCTATCCGTCCGAATACGCCGACCTGTTCAGCTGGATGACCCAGAACGTCGAGGGCGCCGACAAGGTGATCTTCTCGACCCACTGCCACAACGACCTGGGCCTGGCCGTGGCCAACAGCCTGGCCGGGGTGCAGGGCGGGGCGCGCCAGATCGAGTGCGCGATCAACGGCCTGGGCGAGCGGGCCGGCAACGCGGCGCTGGAAGAGATCGTGATGGCCCTGAAGGTGCGCGGCGACAAGCTGCCCTTCGAGACCAAGATCGACACCACCCACATCACCCGCGCCAGCCGCTACGTCTCGGCCATCACCGGCTTCCCGGTGCAGTACAACAAGGCCATCGTCGGCAAGAACGCCTTCGCGCACGAGAGCGGCATCCACCAGGACGGGATGCTGAAGAACCGCGAGACCTACGAGATCATGACCCCGGAATCGGTCGGCCAGGCGCCGTCCAGCCTGGTCATGGGCAAGCACTCGGGCAGCCACGCCTTCCGCGCCAAGCTGAAGGACCTGGGCTACGAGCTGGGCCAGAACGCCCTGAAGGAGGCCTTCGGCCGCTTCAAGGACCTGGCCGACCGCAAGAAGCACGTCTATGACGACGACATCATCGCCCTGGTCGACGACGCCCTGGCCCGCGGCTCCGAACGCATCCGCGTTCAGCGCCTGCGGGTGGTGGCCGGCACCGATGGCCAGTCGGCCGAGCTGACCCTGGAAGTCGACGGCGAGATCAAGACCTCCGAGGCCTCGGGCGATGGTCCGGTGGACGCGGTGTTCAACGCCATCCAGCAGATCGTGCCGCACAACGCCGCCCTGCGCCTGTTCCAGGTGCATGCGGTGACCGAAGGCACCGACGCCCAGGCCCAGGTCTCGGTCCGCCTCGAAGAGGACGGCCGCATCGCCACCGGCCAGGCCGCCGACACCGACACCCTGACCGCCTCGGCCAAGGCCTATGTCAACGCCCTGAACAACCTCATGGCGCGCAAGGAAAAGGGCCGGCCGGAAGCGGCGATCGCCAGCGGGTTCTAGGGTTTGCAACGGACGGGGACAGGCACATGTGCCTGTCCCCAATCCAACCCTAAGCCGCCGCTCGCTTGCTGAAAGGCCGTGTCGCCAGCAGTTCCGCCGATAGGTGCGCCTGGGCCTCCACCTCCAGCCCCAGGGTCCGCAGGTCGTCGCACAGCGCCCGGCGCGCCGCCTGGTCCAGGACCGCGCCGGCGTCGATGACCATCGCCCCGCCCGGGCGGAGCATGGCCATCGTCGAGGCCGCCGCGGCGCGCGCGTCGGCCGCCGTCGCGCAGCCCACGACCAGCAGCACGTCGCTCTGCTCGTCGGCCGCCCGGCAGGTGGCCCGGCGGGCCGCTTCCACCCGGTCGTAGCCGCGTCGCCACAGCACGCTCATCGCCTCGCCGGCGTCGGGCCCGGTCACCGCCACGAAACACAGCGGCGTGGCCTGGGCCAGGGCGAGCATCCGCCCGAGCGCGTGGTGGATCCCGTCGGTCGGAACGCCGAGCAGGAACCGCGCGGCCTGACGGAAAGGATGGGACGACATGGTCGAGACCTCGTTCTGGTCGGAACCGTCACCGGACAGGCCGACGATCAAGGTGTGCGCCCGAGCGGCCTAAGACCTCCATTCGGAAACCCGCCGCCCGCATAGGGGGGGCATAAGGACGAGCCGATGTTCGACGACAACACCGCCACGACGCCCGCGACCTGGCGCGAGATCGACGCCCGTAGCCGCGTCCTGGGGTTCGACATGCCCTCCGAAGCTGGAACCGGCGCCATGCTCCGTCTGCTGACCGCCACGAAGGCCGGCGGGCGATTTCTGGAACTGGGCACGGGCACGGGCCTAGCCACGGCCTGGCTGCTGGACGGCATGGCGCCTGACGCCAGTCTGGTCAGCATCGACACCGACATGGGTGTCCAGGCGGTGGCGCGCGCCGTGCTCGCCGGCGACCCGCGCGTCACCTTCGTTATCGAGGATGGCCTGGACTATGTTCGCGCCCAGCGGCCGGCCTCGTTCGACCTGATCTTCGCCGACGCCTGGCCGGGCAAGTACGAGGGCCTGGACGAGACCCTGGCGCTGCTGGGTCCGGGCGGGCTCTACGTGGTCGACGACATGTCGCCCCAGCCCAACTGGCCGCCCGGCCACCAGCCTCGCATCGACGCCCTGGTCACGCGCCTGAAATCCCATCCCGACCTGGCGACGGTCGCCCTGGACTGGGCGTCGGGCCTTATCATCGCGGCGAGACGGCCATGATCTGGATCCCCATCACCATCGCCGCCTCGTTCGCCCAGGTGGCCCGCAACGCCGCCCAGCGCTCGGTGATGGGCGGCACGGGGCCCTGGGGCGCGACCCTGGTGCGGTTCCTGTTCGGCCTGCCGTTCACGGCGGTGTTCGTGGCCATCGCTTTCGCCCTGACCCGGGGCGAGCATCCGCGGGCCGACGTGGCGTTCTGGATTCCGGCCCTGCTGGGCGGCGCGGCCCAGATCGGCGCCACGGCCGCCCTGCTGACCGCCATGAAGCGCGCCGGCTTCGCCGTGGCCACGGCCGTGCAGCAAAGCTCCATCCCCCTGGCCGCCCTGCTGGGCTGGCTGGTCTATGGCGAGCGGTTGAGCGCCGTCGGCTGGACGGGCGTGGCCCTGACCAGCGTCGCCCTGCTGGTGGTCACCTGGCCCCGGACCGGGGCGTCGGGCGACCAGCCGGTCAGCGGCGGGCTGTTCGGCCTGCTGTCGGGCCTGGCCTTCGGCATCTCGCTGAATGCTTTCCGCCAGGCGGGCCACGCCCTGGAGCCGGCCCACCCGATCTTCGCGGCGGTGTTCACCCTGATCGTGGTCCAGGCGGTCCAGACCTTGGCCTTGACCCTGTTCCTGGCGATCACCAGCCGGGCGACCCTGGTCGCCGTGGCCAAGGCCTGGCGGCCGTCGCTGGGCGCGGGCTTCTGGGGCGCGGCCGCCTCGGCTGGCTGGTTCATCGCCCTGGCCCTGGCCCCGGCGGGGCAGGTGAGGGCGGTCGGGGTGGTCGAGGCGCCGATCGCCGCCATCGCCGGACGACGCCTGTTCGCGGAAAGGCTGAGCGCCGTTCAGATGATCTTCGGCCTGATCGCGGCGGCCGGCGTGGCCACGGCGGCGCTCGGCTAGAAAAGGCCATGTTTCTGGGATGAAACCCCCGACGCCGCCGTTCTGCGAAAACAGGTGAGGCGGGGTCTGCAATAGACCTTGAATTCAACGCTTTCGCAGGGCAAACGGGCTTCGTCGACAGCTTTGTGGCAGTCAGGCGACGGCGCGGCGGGAGCCAGCGCTCCCGTCGTGCGGCAGGCGCTCGTCAAAGGGACAAAACCCGCATTTCGCGGGAATCATGTTGTCCTCGTTTGGAATTGAAGTAGGAGCCGTATTTCCCCTTCGCCTTCGTCGGTTCACCGGCGCAAACGGTTCCGTTTCGCCTACCCGCCGCCTTCTGCTTCCCTACCGACCCGCCGCCTTCGCCCCCCTATCCCTCAGTCAGGGCTTTCAATGTTTTCTTCCCTTTTCGGCGCCATCTCCAGCGATATCGCCATCGACCTCGGCACCGCCAATACCCTGATTTATCAAAAGGGTAAGGGCATCGTGCTGAATGAACCGTCGGTGGTGGCGCTGCGCAATGTCGGCGGCCGGAAGATCGTTCACGCCGTCGGGATCGAGGCCAAGCAGATGCTGGGCCGCACGCCGGGCCACATGGAAGCCATCCGCCCGATGCGCGACGGGGTCATCGCCGACTTCGAAGTCGCCGAGGAGATGATCAAGTACTTCATCCGCAAGGTTCACAACCGCAAGGGCTTCGTGAACCCCAAGGTCATCGTCTGCGTGCCGTCGGGGGCCACCGCCGTCGAGCGCCGGGCCATCAACGATTCCTGTCTGAACGCCGGCGCCCGCCGCGTGGGCCTGATCGACGAGCCGATGGCCGCGGCGATCGGCGCCGGCCTGCCGATCCACGAGCCGACCGGCTCGATGGTCGTCGACATCGGCGGCGGCACCACCGAGGTGGCCGTGCTGTCGCTGTCGGGCATCGTCTATTCGCGCAGCGTCCGGGTCGGCGGCGACAAGATGGACGAGGCGATCATCAGCTACATGCGTCGCCACCATAACCTGCTGATCGGCGAGACCACCGCCGAGCGCATCAAGAAGGAAATCGGCACCGCTCGCGCCCCGGCCGACGGCGAGGGCCTGTCGATCGACGTCAAGGGCCGCGACCTGATGCAGGGCGTGCCGCGCGAAGTCCGCATCAGCGAGAAGCAGGCTGCCGACGCCCTGGCCGAACCAGTCGGGCAGATCGTCGAGGCGGTGAAGGTGGCGCTGGAAGCCACCCCGCCGGAACTAGCCAGCGACATCGCCGACAAGGGTATCATGCTGACCGGCGGCGGCGCCCTGCTGCGCGGCTTGGACGCCGAGATCCGCGACCATACCGGCCTGCCGGTCACCGTGGCCGACGATCCGCTGTCGTGCGTGGCCCTGGGCTGCGGCAAGGTGCTCGAACATCCCAAGTGGATGAAGGGCGTGCTTGAATCGACTCTCGCCTAGGCGCCAAATCTAGGTCGCCCATCCAAGTCGGACGCTGCGGGGAGCGTCGGGAGAACAGTTCGTGCCCTTTCGCGAAGGTCCGCTCGGCGACCTGAAGGTGCCGCTTACCTGGACGGCGGCCGTGGCGTTGATCGTCGCGATCGTGATCGCGGTGGCGTTCCTGCTGGCCGACCGGCGCGAGACCCTGCAGCAACAGGCCTATGGTGTCACCCGCCAGACGGTCGACACGGTGTCCAAGCCGGTCAGCGGCGTGATCGCCGCGCCGGGACGCTGGACCGGCCTGGGCGTCGACTTCGTCAGCAGCTACTTCTTCACCGCGTCCGAGAACCGCCGGCTGAAGGCCGAGCTGAAGGAGATGCGCGGCTATCGCGACATGTACCTGGCCGAGGTCGACAAGAACCAGAGCTACCGCTCGCTGCTGGGCCTGCGCACCGATCCGCCGATCCCCATGGTCGCCGCCCGCGTGGTCGCCGACACCCGCGGTCCATTCGCCAACACCCGCCTGGCCGATTCCGGCTCGGAAAAGGGCGTGGTGGTCGGCAATCCGGTGATGAACGAGCGCGGCCTGGTCGGCCGGGTGGTCGGCGTCGCCAACGGGGCCAGCCGGGTGCTGCTGCTGACCGACATCGCCTCGCGCACCCCGGTGATGATCGACCGCACCAACGCCCGCGCCATCCTGACCGGCGACGGCGGCCCCAATCCCAAGCTGGACTATCTGCGCGGCGCCGATCCGATCAAGGAGGGCGACCGGGTCGTCACCTCGGGCGACGGCGGCGTGGTGCCGCGCGGCCTGCCGGTGGGCGCGGCCGTCAAGGGCCTGGACGGCCGCTGGCGGGTGGTGCTGTTCGCCGACGACGCCGCCATCGACTATGTCCGCATCCTGCTGTTCAAGGACTTCGCCCAACTGGCCGACCAGAAGGCCTTGCTGACCCGCAGCCTGCCGCCAGTGACCACCGAGGACCCCGACGTCTCGATCCTGGGCCCGGTCGCCGCCACACCCAAGCCGCCGGCCCAGGCCGGTGCGACGCCGACGGGTCCCGGCGCGACACCGACGGCGCAAGGCGCCTCGGCGACCCCGGCCGCGACGCCGCCCAAGCCGCCAGCCGCGGCGGCCCCGAAGCCCGCGGCGCCGAAGCCGGCCGCGCCCAAGCCCGTGACCTCTGGACCGACCACGGCCCAGCGGGCCGGCGGGGAGCTCTAGCGTGGGCGGCGCGCGGCCCCTGCACCCCGGCCTCTGGCTGGGCGTGCCCGCCGTGCTGTGCGTGCTCGCGACGGTCGTCTTCGCCGCGCCGATCCGCATCTTCGGCCTGCAGCTGCCCGAGCCGGTGTTCGCCATGGTCCCGGCCTTCGCCTGGGCGCTGATCCGGCCGTCGATCCTGGCCCCGTTCGCCCTGCTGGCCCTGGGCCTGTTCCTGGACGTGTTCTGGGGCGGTCCGACCGGCCTGTGGGGCCTGTCGCTGCTGGTCGCCTACGCCACGGCCCTGGCCGGCCGCAGCATGATGACCGGCCAGAGCCTGCCGATCATGTGGGGCTGGTTCGCCGGCGTCACCGTCGTGGCCATGGCCGCCGGTTTCCTGTTCAGCATGCTCGACAGCCTGGCCATGCCCAGCCTGCTGGCCGTGTTCTGGCAGTTCCTGGTGACGACCCTGTTGTTCCCGTTCGCCCACCGGCTGATCGACCGGTTCGAGGACGCGGACGTTCGGTTCCGGTGACGCCATGAGCGAACCGTCCATCATGTTCTTCGAGGTGAACGAGCGGCAGGGGGTGTTCCATCGCCGCGCGTTCCTGATGGGCGGTCTGGCCGGCGGCGGCCTGCTGGCCCTGGGCGGCCGCTTGGCCCAACTGCAGTTGGTCGAGGCCCAGCGCTACCAGAAGCTTTCGGCCGGCAACCAGTTCAACTACCGCCTGACGCCGCCGCCGCGCGGCTTGATCCTGGACCGCAACGGCGTGGCCCTGGCGTCGAACCGGCCGAACTTCCGGCTGATGGTCAGCAAGGATTCCAAGGACTTCGACGTCGAGACCGCCCTCGACGACCTGGCCCTGCTGGTGCCGATCGACGCCGCGCGCCGCGCCCGCCTGCTCAAGGACATCGCCCGCGCCCCCAAGAAGGCCCCGGTGGCGGTGATGGAGGACATGACCTGGGAGGAGTTCTCCCGCGTCAACATCCGCGCCCCGGAGCTGCCGGGCGTGACCGCCGACATGGGCGAGGTTCGGGTCTATCCGTTCGGCGGCGCGTTCGCCCACGTGATCGGCTACGTGGCAAAGGTCTCGGACCGCGATCTCGACAGGGCCAAGGACGATCCCACCCAGGACCAGGACCTGCTGCACCATCCGGGCTTCCGGATCGGCAAGGCCGGTATCGAGAAGTCCCTGGACCGCGACCTGCGCGGCCGTCCGGGGGCCACCAAGGCCGAGGTCGACGCCCAGGGCCGCGTGGTGCGCCTGGATCCCGAGGGTGACATCCCCGCGACCCCCGGCAAGGAAGTGCGCCTGACCCTGGACGCCGACATCCAGAACCGCGCCCTGGAGGTGATGGGCGACGAGAGCGGCGCCATCGTGGTGATGGACATCCGCAATGGCGACCTGCTGGCCATGGTCTCGGCCCCCAGCTTCGACGCCAACCGCTTCGTCAAGGGCCTGTCGGGTCCGGAGTACAAGGCCCTGGCCGAGTACGAGCGCAAGCCGCTGCTGGACAAGGTGCTGAACGGCACCTTCCCGCCGGGTTCGACCTTCAAGCCGACCGTCGGCCTGGCGGCCCTGACCGCCGGCGTCGATCCCGAGGTCCGCGTAAGCTGCGGCGGCAGCTGGTACTATGGCGGCCGGACCTGGCGCTGTTGGCAGAAGAACGGCCACGGCTCGCAGAACCTGCACGAGGCGATCAAGAACTCGTGCGACATCTATTTCTACCAGACCTCGCTGAAGATCGGTCCGGACGCCATCGCCAGCGCCGCGCGGGCCATGGGCTTCGGCAGCACCTTCGACATCGGCATTCCGGGCCAGAAGAAGGGCCTGGTCCCTGACCGCGAATGGAAGAAGCGGGCCTTCAAGAAGAATCCCGCCAACCAGATCTGGTTTCCGGGCGAGACCCCCAGCTATGGCATCGGGCAGGGGGCTCTCAGCGTCAACGCCCTGCAGCTGGCGGTGATGACCTCGCGGCTGGCCAACGGCAGGAAGGCGCTCAATCCGCGGCTGATCAAGTCGGTGGGCGGGGTCGAGCAGCCCAGCGGCGCGGCCGTGCCCGACCTCCCGTTCACGATGGAGCACCTGGCCTATGTGCGCGGCGGCATGGAGGCGGTGGCCAACGACGTGCGCGGCACCGCCTATCGCCAGAGCCAGCTGGGCCTGGGCGACGTCAAGATGGCCGGCAAGACCGGCACCGCCCAGGTGCGCAGCTACGACAAGGTCGCCAACCGCAAGAGCGACAGCGTCGCCTGGAAGCTGAAGGACCACAATCTGTTCATCGCCTTCGCTCCCTATGACGACCCGCGCTACGCCGTGGTCGTGATCGTCGAGCATGGCGGCCTGGGCGGCGCCACCGCCGGCGCCCCGCGGGCCCGCGAGGTGATGCGCGTGGCCCTGCTGAAGGACCCCGAGGTCCGGGCCCGCATCGAGCGGCCCATGCCCTTGCCGGCGGAGCCGGTCGAGGCCGCCCCCGACGGCTCGGTCGAAGGCGCCGCGCCTGACGACCCGACCCTGGGCGCGGCGCCGACGACCGCCGCCCCGACTGTTCCTGCGCCTCCCGCCCCCGGAGTTCCCCGATGACCCTCAGCGGCGGCCTCAGCCGGCCTGGCGAACGCGACCGGCCGATCATCAAGTTCTCGGAGATCGACTGGACCCTGTGTCTGGTCCTGGCCCTGATCGCAGGGGCCGGCGCCTTGATGCTGTTCTCGATCGCCGGCGGCTCGTGGGAGCCCTGGGCCGACAAGCACCTGCTGCGGTTCGGCATCTATTTCATCCTGATGATCGTCCTGGCCCTGGTCGACCTGCGCGTCTGGTTCAGCCTGGCCTATCCGATCTATGGCGTCGGCCTGCTGCTGCTGGTGGCCGTCGCTCTGGTCGGCGACTCCTCGCTGGGCGCCCAGCGCTGGCTGGCCGTGGGGCCGGTGCGGTTCCAACCGTCCGAGATCATGAAGATCGGCGTGGTCCTGGCCCTGGCCCGCTACTATCACGGCCTGTCGGCCGACAGCGCTCGACTGTCGTGGAAGCTGCTGATCCCCGCCGCCCTGATCGGCGCGCCGGTGCTGCTGGTGGCCCACCAGCCCGACCTGGGCACGGCGATGCTGATCGCCCTGCCGGGCCTGGCGGTGATGGTGCTGGCGGGGCTGTCGCTGAGGCTGATCGCTGTGGGGGCTGTCGGCGTGCTGGCCGCGCTGCCGCCGTTCATCTTCTTCGTGCTGCACGACTACCAGCGCAACCGCATCCTGACCTTCATGGATCCGGAGAAGGATCCTTCGGGCAACGGCTACCACATCATGCAGTCGAAGATCGCCCTGGGCTCGGGCGGGTTGCTGGGCAAGGGCTGGGGCCTGGGCTCGCAGAGCCAGCTGAACTTCCTGCCCGAGAAACAGACCGACTTCATCTTCGCCACCCTGGCCGAGGAGTTCGGCTTCGTCGGCTGCGTCAGCGTGCTGTTCCTGTACGGCGTGGCGATCTTCATGGCCCTGCGCATCGCCTCGATCAGCCACAGCCACTTCGGACGCCTGTCGGCCGCCGGGGTGACGGCGACCTTCGCTCTTTATGTGCTGATCAACGGCGCGATGGTCATGGGCATGGCCCCGGTGGTGGGCGTGCCGATGCCGATGCTGTCGTACGGCGGCACCGTCATGCTGACCGTGATGGTCGGCTTCGGGCTGGTCCAGGCGGTGCGGGTGCACCGCTATACCGAGGTGACCAGCGGCAAGGGCTCGCTGATGTAGTCCTGTGTCTTTCCCTCCCCTTTATGGGGAGGGGGGACCAGCGAAGCTGGTGGGTGGGGTCCGCTGACTCATCAAGCCCCACCCGACCCCTTCGGGGCCACCCTCCCCGTAAAGGGGAGGGAAGGGCGCTTGGATCACTTCCCCTTCAACGCCCGCCCCGTGACCACCGCGCCCGCCCCGAACTTCCCCCGCAGCCCGTCGATCACCGTCTCGCTCTTCAGGGCCTTGCGCTCGTCGCCGGCGAAGAAGTCGTCGGCCGCGCCCTCGGCGGGGACGAAGTCGGTCAGGCCCGCGCCGATCAGGCGGTAGTGCAGGCCGCGCGGCTCGGCCGCCAGCAGCTCGCGCGCCACCTGGAACAGGGTGCGGGCCGTCTGGGTCGGCACGGCCAGGGTGCGGCGGCGGGTGTGGATCCTGAAGTCGGGCGTGCGCAGCTTCAGGGTCGCCACCCGGCCCGCCACGCCGCCGGCCCGCGCCTGGCGGGCGACCTTCTCGCACAGCGGCCACAGCTCGTCCTCCAGGTCCTCGGCCCTGTAGAGGTCGTCGTTGAACGTGGTCTCGGCGCTGATCGTCTTGCGTTCCTGGTCGGGATCGACCACCCGCGTGTCGCGGCCATGGGCCAGGTGGTGCAGCCGCAGGCCCCCCGAGCCCAGCACCTTGACCAGCCATTTGAGGTCGGCGCCGGCGATGTCGCCCACCGTCCGCAGGCCCTCCGAGGCCAGGGCGGTGACCGTGGCGGGGCCGACGCCGGGCAGGATCGACACCGGCCGCGGGGCCAGGAACGCCTCGATGCCGGCCGCCCCGATCACCGAGAAGCCGCGCGGCTTGTCCAGCTCCGAGGCGATCTTGGCCAGGAACTTGTTGGGCGCCAGGCCGATCGAGACGGTGATGCCCACCTCGGCCTCGATCTCGCGCTGGACCCGGGCCAGCATCACCGCCGGCGGCGCGCCGTGCAGGCGCTCGGTCCCGGCCAGGTCGATCCAGGCCTCGTCCAGCGACAGCGGCTGCACCAGCGGCGTCAGGGCCTCCAGCTTGGCCATGATCCGCCGGCTCTCGTGCTTGTACTTGGCGAAGTTGGGCTTGATGACCACCGCGTCCGGGCACAGCTTCAGCGCCTTGTACATCGGCATGGCCGAGCGCGGGCCGCTCATGCGGGCGATGTAGCAGGCGGTGGTCACCACCCCGCGCTTGCCGCCGCCGACGATCACCGGCTTGTCGCGCAGCGACGGATCGTCGCGCTTCTCGACCGAGGCGTAGAAGGCGTCGCAGTCCATGTGGGCCATGCTCAGCCGGCCCAGCTCCTCGTGGAACACCACGCGGGGCGAGCCGCAGGCCGGACAGCGCGCGACCTTGGCCTCGCCGGTCGCCAAGCAGTCGCGGCAGAGGGATCTCATGGGAGGAGAGCCTTCGCGGCCGAACGACTGCCGCCAAAACGGTTGTCATCCCGGACAAGCGAAGCGCAGATCCGGGACCGCCGGAAGCGCCGGCGCTCAGGCCCCGGTCCCGGATCTTCGCGCTGCGCGCTCGTCCGGGATGACAGTCGTTTTAGGCCATAGGCGACAGTCCCGACCCTCATGGGAACAGCTTGCGCTCGATGGCCGCCTTCAGGTCCGGCCACAGGTCGATCCGCGGATGCCGCTCGGGGTCGGAAGGGGCCAGGGGGCGCAGGCGCTCGTCGGCCACCATCTGGAAGCGGCCCACCCGCGGCGCGCTCTGCGCCACCGAATCCAGCTGCGGCAGCAGGTCGTCGACGAACACCGACGGCGAGGCCGTGCGCTCGGCCAGGTGCGCCGCCGACGGGCCCTTGGGGCCGCTGTTGATCACCAGGGGATAGTCGAAGCCGTGGGTCTTCAACCAGCGGCCGCGCGACTGACGGCCATGCTCGGGGGCGTTGGTCAGGATCACCACGTCGGCCCGGGTCGACAGGTCGGCCAGGGCGTCGGCCGCGCCCTCGGCGGGCGGCAGGTCGTCGGCCCCGTCGCGGAAGAAGTCGTCGAACAGGGCCCGGCCGGCGATCAGGTCCAGGTGCTCGGTCTCGCCCGGGCGATAGATGTTCTGGAACAGGGCGAAGCGGTCGATCCGCAGCTCGAAACCGTGGCGCCCGATGAACGTTCCGAAGCCATGCATGAAGCGCGCGAGGACCTCGTCGACATCGACGATGACCAGCGGCGCGTCGGGGCGCACGGTGCAGGCCTGAAGGTCGGAAAAACTGGGTTCCATGATCTACGATAGGTCGAGGTAAACGCGATTAGCGCGGGCTTAAGGATATTCGTGCGATCTGGAACCCAGAAGCGGCGCGAATCCCTCACGCATCGCCACGGACCGGAATGGTCGGGGTCAGGATGACGAAGAAGGTCCTCATCGTGGAGGATAATGAGCTGAACATGAAGCTGTTTCATGATCTGCTCGAAGCCCAGGGTTACGAGATCCTGCAGACCCGCGAGGGCTTGCAGGCTCTGTCGATCGCCCGTGAGCATCGTCCCGACCTGATCCTGATGGATATCCAGCTGCCCGAGATCTCCGGCCTGGAAGTCACCAAGTGGCTGAAGGAGGACGACGACCTGTCGCACATCCCCGTCGTCGCCGTCACGGCCTTCGCCATGAAGGGCGACGAGGAGCGGATTCGCGAGGGCGGCTGCGAGGCCTATATCTCCAAGCCGATCTCGGTGTCACACTTCCTGGACACCATCACCCGGTTGCTGGAAAGGTAGGCCCGTGAGCGCGCGTATCCTGGTCGTCGACGACATCGAGGCCAATGTCCGCCTGCTCGAGGCCAAGCTTTCGGCCGAATATTACCAAGTCTCCGTCGCTTATGACGGCCCGACCGCCCTGGCCCTGGCGGCGGACGAACTGCCCGACGTCATCCTGCTGGACGTGATGATGCCCGGCATGGACGGCTTCACCGTCTGCCGCAAGCTCAAGGAAGATCCCGCCACCCGCCACATCCCGGTGGTGCTGGTCACGGCCCTGGACGGCAGGGCCGACCGCATCCAGGGGCTGGAGGCGGGCGCGGCGGACTTCCTGACCAAGCCGATCGACGACGTCATGCTGTTCGCCCGCGTGCGCAGCCTGACCCGCTTCAAGCTGGTGATCGACGAACTGCGCCAGCGCGAGGCTTCGGGCCGGCGCATGGGCGTGATCGCCGGCGCCGCTTCGCGGCTGGACGGCCTGGGCGGCCGGGTGCTGGTGGTCGACGACAACGAGCGCCAGGCCCAGCGCGTGGCGGCCGAGTTGGCGGTCGAGCACCGTCCCGTCATCGAATCGGATCCGATCAAGGCCCAGATCAGCGCCGGCGGCCCGGTCGACCTGGTGATCATCAACGCCGCGGCCAAGGGCTTCGACGGCCTGCGCTTCGCCGCCAGCCTGCGTTCGGACGAGCGCACCCGGCACCTGCCGATCCTGGCCATGGTCGATCCCGACGAGCGCCCGCGCCTGGTCAAGGCGCTGGAGATCGGCATCAACGACATCCTGCCGCGGCCGATCGACCCGCAGGAGCTGGCCGCCCGGGTCAAGACCCAGATCCAGCGCAAGCGCTACACCGACTATCTGCGCCAGAACCTCGACCACAGCCTGGAGCTGGCGGTCACCGACCAGCTGACGGGCCTGCACAACCGCCGCTACATGGCCGGCCAGCTCGATTCGCTGGTCAAGCGCGCGGGCCTGGGCGGCGACCCGGTCGCGGCCCTGCTGATCGACATCGACCACTTCAAGAAGATCAATGACGGCTTCGGCCACGACGTCGGCGACGAGGTGCTGCGCGAGTTCGCCCTGCGCCTGGCGTCGAACGTCCGCGCCATCGACCTGCCTTGTCGCTACGGCGGCGAGGAGTTCACGGTGATCATGCCCGACACTCAGCTGGCCGACGCCCTGCGCATCGCCGAGCGGATCCGCATGCACGTCTCCGGCTCGCCGTTCCGCGTGGCCCACGGCAGCGAGCTGCTGACGGTGACCATCTCGATCGGCGTCTCCGCCACCGGCGGTGCGGGGGACACCCCCGAGACCCTGCTCAAGCGCGCCGACGAGGCGGTCTACGAGGCCAAGAAGTCGGGGCGCAACGCCGTGGTGGGCAAGGCGGCTTAGGGGGCGCTTTTTCAGCCGCGCAAACTTCCAAAAACTCCGCTCATCCCGGCGAATGCCGGGACCCAGATCCCATGGCGGAGTGGCTGATTGGAACGGCTCGGCGTTCTTGGAACCCACCACACCGCTTTTCCATCTGGGTCCCGGCATTCGCCGGGATGAGCGGGTGAAAGGGAGCGTGGCTCAGCGCTCGGGCACCACCTTGATCTCATAAAGCCGCGGCCACAGCTTGCCCGTGACGATCAGCCGGTCGGCCTTGGCGTCGTAGGCGATGCCGTTCAGCACGTCGGCCCGGGCCCGGTCGGCGGCCGGCAGCAGGCCCGCCAGGTCGATCCAGCCCGTCACCTTGCCTGTCGCCGGGTCGATGCGCGCGATGCGGTCGGTCTGCCAGACATTGGCCAGGATCTCGCCCTTGACCCATTCCAACTCGTTCAGCTGGTCCACCGGCCGCCCTTCGTCGGTGACGGTGATCCCGCCGGTCTCCTTCAGGGTCTCGGGGTCCAGGAACCGCAGGCGCGACGTTCCGTCGCTCATGATGATCCGCCTGTCGTCGCGGGTCAGCGCCCAGCCCTCGCCGGGATAGCTGAAATCGCCCTTCGTCTCGAAGTCGTCGATCCCGTAGACGAAGCCGACCTGGTTCTTCCAGGTCAACTGGATCAGCCGGTCCTTCCAGTCGATGATTCCTTCGCCGAAGAATTGGCTGGAGATCGAGCGCTCATTCTCGACGCTTCCGGTCTCCAGCACGATCTTGCGGATCGACGAGGCGCCCTCCAGGCCCGTGCTCTCGTACAGGAAGCCGTCGCGCAGGAAGAGGCCCTCGGTGAAGGCGTTGGGGTCGTGGGGATAGGTGCGGACCACCTGGTAGCCATAGATCGGCGTGGCGGCGTGGCCGGGGGGCGCGCAGGCCGCCAGCAGGCTCACGAGGGCGATCAGCAGGGTGCGGCGCATCATCCGCAAAGCCTTAGCCCGCCGCGTGCGCCGAAAGAATGGCCGCGGGAGCGCCAGGCAAAGAAAAACGCCCGACCTGGCGGCCGGGCGTCTTGTCGCATCACGAAGGGTAGGCGGACCTACTTGATCTTGCCTTCGCGGAATTCGACGTGCTTGCGGATGACCGGATCGTACTTCTTCAGCACCATCTTTTCGGTCTTGGTGCGGGCGTTCTTCTTGGTCACGTAGAAGAAGCCGGTGTCCGCCGTCGAGTTCAGGCGGATCTTGATGGAAGCCGGTTTGGCCATGGTCGAATCCCTGCGATGGTCGCGCAGGTCCCTACGCGGTCGAAATAAGAGGCGCGGAACATACTCACCGGCGGCGCAAAGTCAATTGCCGGTCGCGCATCGTTTATAGGGGAATTCGACGGCCTTGGCCTGGCCGCCGATCTGGCCCTCGATCCGGCCGGTCACGGCGTCGGGTCCCAGCCGGCGATAGATCACCCGCTGGGGGAAGTCGTGGGCCGGATCCTCGAACACCGCCTCGTCCGCCGTCAGGCTCTTGAGCGGGAAGGTGGCCCTGGCCTGGCCGGACGGCTCGGCGACATAGGCCAGCGATCCGTCGGCCTCGATGATGCGGACGAACTCGTATTCGCGCAGCTTGCCGTCGCGCACCGTGCGGCCCAGGCCCAGCATCACGCCGCCGCCGGGGGCCATCCACAGCTCTTCCACCGCGCCGTTCGGCTTGACCTGGATCCAGCAGCCCTTCAGCCAGGCCATCTGGTCGATGCCGGCGGGCGGGCCGGACAGCTGGGCGGCGAGGATCAGGGCGAGCATGGGCGGCCTCGTTCGGCGCGGGTCGAGGCTAACAGATCCTCCCTGTGGGGGAGGTGTCGGCGAAGCCGACGGAGGGGGGAGTGATCGATGGATGTCGGATCTGCGATCGTCGATCCTGAAACTCCCCCCACCGGCCTTCGGCCGCCTCCCCCACAGGGGGAGGGTCTAAGCTCGCGCTCTACAGATAGCTCAACTGCCGCGCCCCGTGCAGGAAGCGCATGAACGGGGCCGGGCGTCCAGGGTCGGCCAGGCGCTGGGCCGCCTCGTGGACGACGAAGCGGGTGATGTTGGGCAGGTCCAGGGCGCGGGCCTGGTCGAAGTCGAACCAGCCGATCTCGTCCAGCTCGCCGCAGTCGGGCTGGCGCTCAAGGCTCAGAAGGGCGCTGGCGGGGGCCATGAAGAACCGGGCGTCGAAGCGGCGGGTGCGGTAGGGCGGGGTGACGGCCCGGGCCACGAAGGCCAGAGGCGCCAGGTCGGGCAGGGCGCCCTGGGCCAGGAACGGCCGCCAGGCCCCGGCGCCGGGTCGGACGGGCGCGGCCTTGGCCAGCAGCAGGCCGGTCTCCTCGAAGGTCTCGCGCACCGCCGCCAGGGCCAGGGCGCGGGCCAGGCGCGCGGGGCTGGGGTGGCGAGGCTCCAGGGCCAGGCGCGCGGCGGTGTCGGGCGACAGCTCGCTGGCCGAGGGGGCGGCGTAGTCGGCCCGGTCGACCCGGCCGCCGGGAAACACCCACTTGTCGGCCATGAACGCCAGGCCCCGGTTGCGGCGGCCCATCAGCAGGCGGGGCCGGTCGCCGTCGTCGCGGACCACGATCAGGGTGGCGGCGTGGCGCGGCTTCAGCACGCCGGCGTTCGGATCACGGACGTCGCCGTCGTTGCGGGTGTCGAATTGGGCGTCGATGGGTTCGTCCATGCGCAGAGCTTAGACCCGACTCGCGACAACGCCAGCCGTCCGTGGCGGCAACGGGGTCCAGCGCTTAAACCGTTGTCATCCCGGAAGCCTCGCAGAGGCTGTCCGGGATCCAGGTGAGCCGCAAGGCCTTCGTCCAGTCCTCTGGGTCCCGGACAAGCGCTGCGCGCTTTCCGGGATGACAACTCCTGGGGGCAGGCTGAGCCAGCGCTTGACCGCCATGCGCCCGCCCGCCCAAGCTCGCGCCGGGGATTTGGGAATCGAGGGACGGCATGTTCGCAAGGGTTTCGGCGCTGGTCTTGATCGCCGCGCTATCGGGCGCGCCGGCCTTGGCCGCCCCGTCCACGGCCCAGGTGGCCGCCGCGGCCAAGGCCCAGGCGGTGTTCATCCAGCTGGGCGGTCGCCCGGCCAGCGTGCCCGCCGCCACGGCCCCGGCCAACCACTCGCCCTATTTCGACGTCGACGAGGCGGTGTTCGAGACGGGCGTGAAGGCCGAGGTCTTGCTGGCGCTGGATTATCTGGCCAAGAAGTAGCGCGCCTCGCCCGCCTGAAGGAGACCTGCTTGCGATCGTTGCTTCTCGCCGCCGTCGCGGTCCTGGCGCTGTCGAGCCCGGCGCCGGCCCAGACCGCCCTGACGCCCAATATCGGCGGCCGCGTCGTACCGCTGCCGAACGGCGCGGCGGAGTTCGGCTGGCCGGGGGTCTATTTCGAAGGGCGCTTCACCGGCCCCTCGGTCGAGGTGTCCGCCGATCCGCAGGCCGAGCACCTGGCGATCAGCATCGACGGTCAGGTCCGCACCGAGCTGGCCAAGCCGGGCGTCGCTCGCCTGACGTTCAAGGACCTGGGCCCCGGCGAGCATGTCGTGCGGGTCGACAAGCTGACCGAAAGCCAGAGCGGCTCGGCCCAGTTCCTCGGCTTCTTCGTCGGCGCCGGCGGCCAGGCCCTGCCGCCGGCCAGCCGTCCGCGTAGGATCGAGTTCATCGGCGACTCCCATACGGTCGGCTACGGCGTGCGCGCGACCAAGCGAAGCTGCACCCAGGCCGAGATCCACGACCTGACCGACACCAGCCTGACCTTCGGCCCGATCCTGTCGCGCCGGCTGGACGCCGACTACCGGATCGTCGCCTTCTCCGGCCGGGGCGTGGTGCGCAACTATGGCGGCTCGTCGCCGGGCCAGCCCCTGCCGGTGCTCTATTCGCGGCTGATCCCCGGCCAGGCCGCGCCCGCCGTCGACCCGGCCGACCCCTGGCGGCCCGACCTGATCGTCATCGGCCTGGGCACCAACGACTTCTCCACCCCTGTGGCCCCGGGCGAGGCGTGGGCCGACGAGGCCGCCCTGCACGCCGACTACCGCAAGACCTATGCCGGCTTCATCCGCGACCTGGCCCGTCGTCAGCCGCAGGCCCGGTTCCTGTTGATCGCCGGCGACAGTTTCGCGGCCGATGTCGAGCAGGTGGTGCAGGCGGTCGACGCCGAGACCCCCGGCCTGGCGACCCCCGTGCGGATCACCGGCATGGACCTGGGCGCCTGCGACTGGCACCCGTCGATCGCGGACCAGACGATGATGGCCGATCGGCTGGAAGCGGCGGCGCGGACGTTGCCGGTATTCTCGACGCACTAATCCGTTGTCATCCCGGAAGCCTCGCAGAGGCTGTCCGGGATCCAGGTGACTGGGCGCAGGCCGTGCAGCCGCCCTGGATCCCGGACAAGCGCTGCGCGCTTTCCGGGATGACAACTGGAAGGGGGCGGACTCCCGAAACTACTTCCGCTTCCCGCGCCGCACGCCCTTCGGCAATCCGCCCCGCGGCTTGACCGGCGTCCGCGCCCGTACGCCCAGTCTCGGCCGCGGGGCTTTCGGATCGGCGGGCAGGGCGTCCGTCAGCATCTCGAACAGCAGGCCTCCGGTCACGGGCGTCGCCTCGCGCAGCCGCACCTCGACCGCCAGGCCCAGCGGGAAGCGCTTGCCGGTGCGCTCGCCGACCAGGGCGTGCATGCGATCGTCATGGACGAAATATTCCTCGCCCAGGGTCGACACCGGCACCAGGCCGTCGGCCCCGGTCTCGTCCAGCTTCACGAACAGGCCGAACCGGGTGACGCCGGTGATCCGTCCGCTGAAGGTCGCGCCCACCCGGTCGGCCAGGAAGGCGGCGATGTAGCGGTCGGTGGCGTCGCGCTCGGCGGCCATGGCCCGGCGCTCGGCGTGGGTGATGACCTCGGCGGTATCCTTGATCTGGCTGATGTCCTGGTCGGTGAGACCGTCGGTCCCCAGGTTCAGGGCCCGGATCAGGGCCCGGTGGACGATCAGGTCGGCATAGCGGCGGATCGGGCTGGTGAAGTGGGCGTAGCGGGCCAGGTTCAGGCCGAAGTGGCCCAGGTTGTCGCTGGAATAGTGGGCCTGCATCTGGGTGCGCAGGACCACCTCGTTGATGATCGCCGCGTGCGGGCTCTCGCGGGTGTCGTCCAGCAGCTTGTTGAAGCGCGCCGTGGTCGGGGCCTCGCCCTTGGACCATTTCACCTCCAGCGTCTGCAGGAACTCGACCAGGCTCATGACCTTTTCCTGGCTGGGCGTGTCGTGCACCCGATAGATCAGCGGCAGGCGCTTGGCTTCCAGGGTCTCGGCGGCCGAGACATTGGCCTGGATCATCATCTCCTCGATCAGCTTGTGGGCCTCGAGGCTGGCGCGGCGAGTGATCGACTGGATCTCGCCCTCCTTGATGATGATCCGGCGCTCGTCGCTCTCGATCGCCAGGGGCGAGCGGGCTTCGCGGCCCTTGCCCATCAGGCGGAAGGCGGCCCACAGGGGCCTCAGGATCGGGTCCAGCAGAGGCCCGGCCTTGTCGGCGTCCTGGCCGTCGGGCGGGGCGACGCCGTCGATGGCGGCCTGGGCCTGCTCGTAGGAGAGCTTGGCGGCGGAACGCATCAGGCCGCGCACGAACTTGTGGCTCTTCCTGCGGCCGGTGGCGTCGAACACCATCCGCACCGCCAGGGTGGCCCGGCTCTCGCCCTCGCGCAGCGAGCACAGGCCGTTGGACAGGGTCTCGGGCAGCATCGGCTCCACCCGGTCGGGGAAGTAGACGCTGTTGCCCTTCTCGCGGGCGTCGCGGTCCAGGGCCGAGCCCGGGCGCACATAGGCGGCGACGTCGGCGATGGCCACCCAGACGATCCAGCCGCCGACATTGCCCGCCTCCGGGTCGGGATGGGCGTAGACGGCGTCGTCGTGGTCGCGGGCGTCCACCGGATCGATGGTCACGAACGGCAGGTCGCGCAGGTCGTCGCGGCCCTCCAGGGTCGGCGGCTGGGCCGCGCCGGCCTCCGCCTCGGCCTCTTCCGAGAAACCGGTGGGGATGCCGTGGCTGTGGATGGCGATCAGCGAGGCGGCGCGCGGGTCGTCCTCGCTGCCGACCACCTCCAGCACCTTGCCGAACTTGGGGCCGTAGCGGCCCGAGGCCGTGCCCACCTGGGCCAGGACCAGGTCGCCCTCCTTGAGGTCCTTGGCCTCCTGCTCGTTGAGCAGCAGGCTTTCCTTGGACTTGCGGTCGACCGGCTCGACGCGCGTCTCGCGGCGGTGCTTGCGGATCACGCCCAGCACCTTGTGGGCGCTCTGGCCCAGCCGCTTGATCAGCCGCGCCTCGGTCTCGCCGCTCTCCAGCTGCTCGAAGCGGACCAGCAGGCGGTCGCCCATGCCCGGGGCGCCGCCGGCCGCGGCGTCGCCCTTGCCGGGGGCCAGGCGCACCTGCGGCAGGTCCTCGCCGCCCTTGGTCAGGCGGACATAGAGGTCGCCGTCCGCGTCGCGTTCCACCACGTCGACCACGCCGACGGGGGGCAGGGCGCCGGCCTCGGCGAAGCCCCGGCGTCCGCGCTTGCCCAGAGAGCCGTCGGCCTCGAGCGCTCGCAGCATCTCGCGCAGGGCCCGGCGATCGGCGCCCTTGAGGCCGAAATGGCGGGCGATATCGGCCTTGCCGCTCTCGCCGGCGTCGCGCAGGAAGGCCAGCAGGGTCTCGCGATCCGGCAGGCCGGCGGGCGGCTTGGCCGTCCCCTTGGCTTTCAGCGAGGCGGCGGGGAACTTGGACGACTTGGGCGAGCGGGGTTTGGCCATTCTCCTCGTCTAACGCGCCGAAGGGGGCGATGGGAAAGGGAAATGGGCGTTGGGCGGCTTCTGCTCGCCGATCCCGCCCTGAAAAGTTGTCATCCCGGAAAGCGCGCAGCGCTTGTCCGGGACCCAGGTGAACCGCAAGGCATCAGCCCAGTCCCCTGGGTCCCGGACAGCCTCTGCGAGGCTTCCGGGATGACAACCTTTGGGAAAGAAGGCCTTGGCCGTAGCCCTAGTACAAGTCCTCGATCCCTTGCGGCGGGGTCTGGGGCGCCGGTTCGGGCTTCTTTTTTTCCGGCTCGACCGGCGCGGCGGGCGGGGTCTCGACGACCGGCGCGGCGACCACCGGCGCGTCCTCGACCTCTTCGACCGGCTTGGGCTTGGGGGCCTCGACGGGCGGCGGCGGGGCGGCCTCGGCGACCGTCGGGGTGGCCTCGCGCACCGGCACGCCCGAGACCTCGGCCAAGGGCGCGGTCGAGGCGGCCTGGCGGTCGGTCTTCACCAGGGCGTTCTTCAGGCCGAACGCGAAGCCGCCGACGCTGATCGCCGACAGGATCACGACCACGACAGGCAGCGGCAGGGGGCGTTCGAGCGACGTCATGGGGCCAGCTTAATCCCACCGCCGAGGCGCGTCACGCCTCGGCCTTGACCTTCTTCGGGGCGGGTTTCTTGGCCGCCGGTTTCCTGGCGGCCGGCTTCCTGGCCGGAGCCTTCTTCGCCGGCGCTGCGCCGTCGGCCGCCACGGCTTTCGCCTTGGTCGGCGCTTTCTTGGCGGCCGCCTTCTTGACCGGCTTCTTGCCGCCGCCCTTGGCGACCCGGTCGGCCAGCAGGGCCACGGCCTCGTCCAGGGTCAGGGCGGCCGGATCGGCGCCCTTGGGGACGTTGGCGTTGGTGTCGCCGTGCTTGATATAGGGCCCGAAGCGGCCCGACAGCACACGGATCGGCTTGCCGTCCTCCGGGTGATTGCCCAGTTCGGCCAGGGCCGCGGCTTGGCCGCGCTGCGGACGCCCGCCGCCGGCCCGCTTGTCGGCCAGCAGGGCCACGGCGCGGTTCAGGCCGATGTCGAAGACGTCTTCGGGGTTCTCCAGGTTGGCGTAGGTGCCGTCGTGCAGCACGAACGGCCCGAAGCGGCCCAGGCCCGCGGTGATGGTCTTGCCGTCGTCCGGGTGGGCGCCGACCTCGCGGGGCAGGGACAGCAGGCGCAGGGCCTTCTCCAGGTCGACCGCCGCCGCCGTCCAACCCTTGGGCAGGCTGGAGCGCTTGGGCTTGTCGCCGCTGTCGGCCGCCGCCAGTTCCTCGACATAGGGACCGAAGCGCCCGTTCTTCAGCCACACCGCGCGGCCGGTCGCCGGGTTGATCCCCAGCTCCTTGTCGGCCGCCTCGGCCTCGCCGTCGCCCTCGGCGGTGGCCAGCTGGCGGGTGTAGCGGCATTCGGGATAGTTGCTGCAGCCGATGAAGGCCCCGAACTTGCCGGTCTTCAGCGACAGCTGTCCCGTGCCGCAGGTCGGGCACAGGCGTGGATCGGAGCCGTCGCCCTTGTCGGGGAAGATGTGCGGGCCCAGGGCCTCGTTGAGCGCGTCGAGCACGTTGGTGGTGCGCAGCTCGGCGATCTCGCCGACGGCGGCCGCGAAGTCCTTCCAGAAGTCGCGCAGGAACTGCTTCCAGTCCAGCTTGCCGTCCGACACCAGGTCCAGCTGCTCTTCCAGGGCGGCGGTGAAGTCGTACTCCACGTAGCGGCGGAAGAACTGCTCCAGGAAGGCGGTGACCAGGCGGCCCTTGTCCTCGGGGATGAAGCGTTGCTTGTCCATGCGGACATATTCGCGGTCGCGCAGCACGGTCAGCACCGAGGCGTAGGTCGAGGGGCGGCCGATGCCCAGCTCTTCCATCTTCTTGACCAGGCTGGCTTCCGAATAGCGCGGGGGCGGCTCGGTGAAGTGCTGGTCGGCGCGGGCGTCCAGCACCTTGGCGGCGGCGCCCTCCTCGATCATCGGCAGGCGGGCGCTGTCCTCGTCGCCCTCGTCGTCGCGGCCTTCCTCGTAGACGGCCAGGTAGCCGGGGAACAGCACCACCTGGCCGGTGGCGCGCATTCCAGTCTGGCCGTCGGCGCTCTCCAGGTCGACGGTGGTGCGCTCGATGCGGGCGCTTTCCATCTGCGAGGCGATCATCCGCTTCCAGATCAGCTCGTACAGGCGCCCCAGGTCCGGCTCCAGGCGCAGGGAGCCGGGGTTGCGGCCCAGGCTGGTCGGGCGGATGGCCTCGTGGGCTTCCTGGGCGTTCTTGGCCTTGGCCTTGTAGTAGCGGGGGGTCTCGGGGACGTACGACGCGCCGTAGACATTGCCGATCACGCTGCGCGCCTCGGCGATGCCCTCGGGCTCGACCGACACGCCGTCGGTCCGCATGTAGGTGATCAGGCCGACGGTCTCGCCGCCGATGTCGATGCCCTCGTACAGCTTCTGGGCCGCCTGCATGGTGCGCTGGGCCGAGAAGCCCAGCTTGCGGGCGGCTTCCTGCTGCAGGGTCGAGGTGGTGAAGGGCGGGGCGGGCGAGCGCTTGCCGGGCTTCTTCTCGACGGCGGCCACCTTGAAGACCGCCTTCTGCACGGCGGCGCGGGCGGCCAGGGCCGAGGTCTCGTTGCCCAGGTCGAACTTGGTGAGCTTCTTGTTCTCGTGCTTGACCAGGCGGGCCAGGAACGGCTCGGCGCCGGCCGTGACGTCGGCTTCGACGGTCCAGTATTCCTGGGTCTTGAAGCGCTCGATCTCCAGTTCGCGGTCGACGATCAGCCGCAGGCAGACCGACTGAACGCGGCCGGCCGAGCGGCTGCCCGGCAGCTTGCGCCACAGGACGGGCGAGAGGGTAAAGCCGACCAGATAGTCCAGGGCGCGGCGGGCCAGGTAGGCCTCGACCAGCTCCATGTCGATGTCGCGCGGATTGGCCATGGCCTCCAGCACGCTCGACTTGGTGATGGCGTTGAAGGTGACGCGCTGGACGGTCTTGTCCTTGATCGCCTTCTTCTTCTGCAGCACCTCCAGCACGTGCCAGCTGATGGCTTCCCCTTCGCGGTCGGGGTCGGTGGCCAGGATCAGGCGGTCGGCGCCCTTCAGGGCGTCGACGATGTCGGACACCCGCTTGGCGGCCTTGCCGTCCACTTCCCAGCTCATGGCGAAGTCGTTGTCGGGCTCCACCGAGCCGTCCTTGGACGGCAGGTCGCGGATGTGGCCGTACGAGGCCAGAACCTTGTAGTCGGACCCGAGATACTTGTTGATGGTCTTGGCCTTGGCCGGGCTCTCGACGACGACGACGTTCATTAGGACCTTGGATGCCTGGGAATTGGGTTCGTCCCCAAGGCGAACCGAGGCGGCGAGGGCCGGAAAGTGGGGGCGGCGCCAGGGGTCTGTCAACGGCGGCCGTGGCGAGCGGCGCATTTGGCCGGCGGCTCTCTCTATAGAGAGAGGAATATTTGGGCTTCCGCTCAGGTGCCCGCGGTCTTGCGGGGGCGCCCGCCTTTTGCGCCATTGGCGCGCGCCGCGGCGGACTTGGCGGGGGAAGTCGCCTGGCCGGCGATCCGGGCCATGTGGGCCTTCGTGCCGAAGATGCCGGCGGCCAGGCCTGGGATGGAAAGGTCAACGTCCAGGGCTTCCCAGTGAAGGCCGTAGCCTGTGCCGCGAATGGCGACTTGGGCCAACTGATCGTCGGTGGCGTCTTCAAGCCCCTGGCCCAGGCGCGCGGGGAATGCGAAGGCAGAACCGTTCCTCAGCTCGACGAGGATACGTCCCGTCGTCCGATCGTAACGGGCGGAGGCGGCTCTGGGTTCGGTCAAGGCAAGCTGCTCACCAAGCGCGGCGGCCGCATCGAGTTCAGCGTCGGTCGGGTCAGCCATGAAGTTCGTTCCATCGCAGGAGCAGATCGTCCCGCCGCGTCCGGACGATCGCCAAGGCTCGGCGGGCCTCGGCTCGGTTCATACCCTTGGTCCAAACCACTCTTGGCTCTTCATCGGGACCCAGGAGTTCGATCTTCGCTTCTCCGTCTCCGAACACGTGAACATGAGCCGGAGGATGATCGTCCAGATAGATGACGACACTCATCCCTGAAGCTCGATGGACGGTGACCATCTCAATTTAACCCATCGTGTTCGGTTTTTAAACCCCCGCCACCATCCCGCCCGGCAGCAGCTCCGCCCGCTCGGCCAGGGCCAGCTCGACCAAGGCCGCCATCACCGCCGCGGTCGGGGCGTGGGTGGCGCGGACCAGTTCGTCGCGGGAGACCGGCGTGGGGGAGAGCAGGCGGGCGATCTCCTCGCGCAGGGCGTCGTGGTCGACCGCCACGCCGTCGTCCTCGGCCGTGTAGGGCCGCTCGCGCTCGCGCAGATGGGCCTGGCCCGACAGCGAACGCAGCACGTCCTCGACGCCCTCGCAGAGGATCGCGCCCTGGCGGATCAGGTCGTTGGGACCCTTGGCGCGCGGGTCGAGCGGCGAGCCGGGCACGGCGAACACGTCGCGGCCCTGCTCGGCGGCCAGGCGGGCGGTGATCAGCGAGCCGGACTTCAGTTCGGCCTCGACCACGATCACGCCCAGCGACAGGCCCGAGATGATGCGGTTGCGGCGGGGGAAGTCCTTGGCCTGGGCCCGCCGGTCGGGCGCGCTTTCGCTGACGATGCAGCCGCCCTCATGGGCGATGCGGGCGTGCAGGGCGGCGTGCTCGGGCGGATAGACGTCGCTGACGCCGCCGCCCAGCACGGCCACCGTGCCGGTCGCCAGGGCGCCTTCGTGGGCCGCGCCGTCGACGCCGCGCGCCAGGCCCGACACCACCACATAGCCGTGCCGGCCCAGCTCCGCGGCCAGCTGGCGGGCGAAGCGCTGGCCGCCGGCCGAGGCGATCCGCGCCCCGACGATGGCCAGGCTGGGCTGGGACAGCAGTTCGGCATGGCCCAGGGCCCACAGCACCGGCGGCGGCGGATCCAGGGCGGCCAGGCGCGGGGGAAAGTCCGGCTCGCAGGCGCAGATCAGCCGCGCGCCCAGGCGCTGGCCGCTGTCCAGTTCCCGTAGGATCTCGTCCTCGGGCGGCGGTCGCAGGGTCGAGGCGCGGCCGGCGCGGCGGGCCAGGTCGGGCAGGGCGACCAGGGCCCGCTCGGCCGAGCCGAACCGCTGGAGCAGATGGTCGAAGGCGACAGGGCCGACCGTCTCGGTGCGCGCCAGGCGAAGCCAGGCCAGGCGCTCGCTGTCCGAGAGGCGGCGCGGCGTCACGCGGCCCCGTCTGTGCTTTGGGTCGGCGGCGCGTCGGCCGTCTTCTTCTTGCCGATGCGGGGCTCCTGGCCCTTCAGCAGCCGGCCGATATTGTCCTTGTGGCGGATGAAGATCAGCACCGCCGTGAACAGGCACAGCACCGTGAACGGCGCTGCCTGGTCGGTGGCCAGGGCGAACGGCGCGGCGAAGGCGGCGGCGACCAGGGCGGCCAGCGAGCTGATGCGGAACAGGGCGGCCACGGCCAGCCAGGTCACGGCGGCCAGCAGGCCCACCGGCCAGCAGGCGGCCAGCAGCACGCCGTAGAAGGTGGCCACGCCCTTGCCGCCCTTGAACTTCAGCCAGACAGGGAACAGGTGGCCGGTGAAGGCCGCGCCGCCGGCCAGGGCCATGACGGCTTGGTTGTTATGCGTCAGCCAATAGGCAAGCCCAACAGCTAGCGCGCCCTTGCCGGCGTCGCCCAGCAGGGTGATGGCCGCCAGGTCCTTGCGGCCCGAGCGCAGCACGTTGGTCGCGCCGATGTTGCCCGAGCCGATCTGGCGGATGTCGCCGGCCCCGCCCAGCCGCGTGGCGATCAGGCCGAACGGGATCGAGCCCAGCAGATAGCCGCCGAGCAGGGCGAGACCGAGGGACAGGTAGATGGCTTGGGCGAGATCTTGCACGGAATGCGACCTATGGATGTGGTGAAGCTGCCCGGCGAAACGGGCGCATGGCAAGGGCGAAAACGCCTGTTTCGGCATTTATAGCGGAGCCGTCGGTCGCGACCACACCGTTTTCCCAAGCTCACCCGCGGGGCCGCCTCGCCCAGCTGTCACCTTTCCGGCGCCTTGACGCCCGCCGCCAGCCCTAGAAGACCTGCGAGAGCAGCCAGTACAGCCCGCCCGCCAGCAGGATCGACACCGGCAGGGTCAGCACCCAGGCGGCCAGCATGTTGCGCAGGGTCGACATCTGCAGGCCCGATCCGTTGGCGGCCATGGTCCCCGCCACCCCCGACGACAGGACGTGGGTGGTCGAGACCGGCAGGCCCAGATGGTCGGCGGCGAAGATCGTGCCCATGGCCACCAGCTCGGCCGAGGCCCCCTGGGCGTAGGTCATGTGAGTCTTGCCGATCTTCTCGCCGACGGTGATCACGATCCGCTTCCAGCCGACCATGGTGCCCAGGCCCAGGGCGAAGGCCACGGCCACCTTCACCCAGGTGGGGATGAAGCGCGTGCCCTTGTCCAGGGCGGCGCGATAGGCGTCGAGCGCCTTCTTCTCCAGGCCGGCCAGGTGCAGGGAGGGCTCCTTGCCGATGCGCTTGAGGCCCTCCGACGCCAGGTACATGTCGTTGCGGACGTTGCCGACGGCGCTGGCCGGGATCTTGGCCAGTGAGCCGTAGTCCTGGACCTGGCGGTTGATGTCGGTGATCAGCACGGCGAGCGCCGGGACGGTGTCGGGCGCCAGGGTCTTTTCGGCGATGTAGCGGGTGACCGAGGTCCGCGCGGCGGCCGGCGACACGCCGGGAGCCGGTCCGGCGCCGTGCGGGGCCAGCGCGCCGGCGGCGGCCGCCGAGGCGGTCTCGAACTGGGCGGTGTAGGCCGGCGGCACCGCGCGGTTCAGCGCATAGGCCGTGGGCACGGTGCCGATCAGGATCAGCATGATCAGGCCCATGCCCTTCTGCCCGTCGTTGGAGCCGTGGGCGAACGACACGCCGGTGCAGGTGAACACCAGCAGGGCGCGGATCCAAAGCGGCGGCGGCACGCCGGGCGTCGGCTCGCTGTACAGCGCCTTGTTGCGGATCAGCAGCTTGGCGGCCAGGAACAGCAGCGCCGCGACGCCGAAGCCGATCAGCGGCGACAGCAGCAGGGCCTTGCCGATGTCCGTCGCCTTGGTCCAGTCGACCCCGGCCGTGCCGCTGCGCCCGTGCATCAGGGCGTTGGCCACCCCGACGCCGATGATCGAGCCGATCAGGGTGTGGGAGCTGGACGAGGGGATGCCGAAGAACCAGGTCGCCAGGTTCCAGGCGATCGCCGCCAGCAGCAGCGAGAACACCATGGCGTAGCCCGAGCTGGAACCGACCTGCAGGATCAGCTCCACGGGCAGCAGCGAGACGATCCCGAACGCCACCGCGCCGGTCGACAGCAGCACGCCCAGGAAGTTGAAGAAGCCGGACCACACCACGGCCACGTTGGCCGGCAGCGAGTTGGTGTAGATCACCGTGGCCACGGCGTTGGCCGTGTCGTGGAAGCCGTTCACGAACTCGAAGCCCAGGGCGATCAGCAGGGCGATGAACAGCAGGGCGAACGGCAGGAAGGCGACGACGCTGACCCCGGCCGAGGTGGCGTCGGCATAGACGCTGTAGGCGACATAGAGCAGGGCGACGAGGATCGCCGCCCCCATGCCCAGCAGGCCGGCGGACCCCAGCCCCTTGTCCAGGTCGGGCCGGCCCGAGGCCGTGGTGGAAGGGGCCGTGGTGGGAACGGACGCATCGATCGCGGTCATGCTGCACACCTTCGCTTGGGGTCAGGCGAGGTTAGGAGCGGTGCGTGACAGTCCGATGATGGCGGGGAGCGGGCGGGTTGGACTCTTCGAGCGGTGCGTCCTTCGAGGCCCGCTGCGCGGGCGCCTCAGGAGGAGGAGCCTTTTGCTGACGTCCTCATCCTGAGGTGCGCGCTCCTGAGCGCGCCTCGAAGGACGCAAGGCGCATCTGAAACCTACTGCGAGGGTGCGCCGGGCTTGTCGCGGAAATGCGGCTCATGGCCGGAGTTCGGCGGCCACAGGGCCAGGGCGTTGCGGAGGCCCTGCTCGAGGAGGTCGTCGGAGAGCTGTCGGTCGGTCAGGGCGCGGGCCAGTTGCAGCGTCCCGGCCATCAGGCCCAGCAGGCCGAGCGCCTTCACGCGGGCCGAGGGCGGATCCTCAGGCGCCATGCGGGCCGCCAGGCCGTCGATGACCACCAGCACGCCGTCGGTGTAGGCCTGCTTGATGGCGTCGGCGCTGCGCCCGATCTCGTCAAGCAGGGCGGCGTTGGGGCAGCCGTCGGCCGGGTCGTCCCGATGTTGGGGCGACAGGTACCAGCGGATGATCTGTTCCAGTCCGGCCGGGCCGGGCTCCGTCAGCGCGACGATGCTGGCGTGCAGGGTCTGAAGTTGGTCGCTGACAGCCTCCGCGACGAGGTCGTCCTTGGAGTCGAAGTGGGCGTAGAAGGCGCCGTTGGTCAGGCCCGCGTCCTTCATCAGGGTCGCGACACCGGAGCCGTCGATGCCGTCGCGCTTGAGCCGCCGACCGGCCGTCGCGACGATCCGCCGCCGGGTCTCCTGCTTATGTTCGTTCGTGTAGCGCGCCATCAGCTCGGCATCCGGTTGAACTTGCGGATCACGCGGTCGAAGGTGCGGGCCGGGGCGAGGCGGTGCACCGCGCTGATGGTCCGGGCGGTCGCGCCGGCGGTGCGCCGCAGTTTCGGGTTCCGGTCGATGGTCGCCGCGACGATCACCTTGGCGACGACGGCGGGGTCGTCGCCGCTGCTGAGATTCTGCTCCAGCAGGTCGTCGTAGTTGCGCCGGCCCGCCGCGTAGAGCGGCATGGGGGTGTCGGCCACCACGCTGTGGCCCGCGAACGGCGTGTTGATCGGGCCGGGCTCGACCAGCAGGACCCGGACGCCGTAATCGCGAACCTCGTGGTCCAGCGACTGGGAGTAGCCCTCGACCGCGTGCTTGGTCGAGACGTAGAGGGCCATGAACGGGCTGGGGACGAACCCGCTGAGGGACGAGACATTGATGATCCGGCCGCGGCCCTGGGCGCGCATGTGCGGCAGGACCGCCTTGGTCGTCCGGATGACGCCGAAGACGTTGATGTCGAAGATGGCCTGGGTCTGGGCGATCGAGAACTCCTCGGCCGCGCCGGTCGTGCCGACGCCGGCGTTGTTGACCAGGACGTCGATGCGCCCGAACCGGTCGATCACCTGCTGGACCGCCGAGGCGACGGAGTCGTCTCTGGTGACGTCGAGGTCGAGATAGGTCACCCCGGCGGGCGCGGTGAGCCGCGCGGTGTCGCGGCCGGTTCCGATCACCTGAAAACCCGCGGCGGCCAAGGCGATCGCCGTGGCCTTGCCGATGCCTGAAGAGGCGCCCGTTACGAGCGCGACCTGCGCAGTGGCCGTCATCGGGGGTTCCTGAAGTTTGAATTACGATCGTATTATAATGAAGGTTGGGCGATCGCGAGGCAAGGCCTTCGGAGAATTAAATTATGTTCGTGCTTTCATTGGGGGCGAGGCGAGGGCCTGCGCCTAGAGACCAAGGCGCGGCTCGCCGTTGGCGGATGACGTCGGGGCAAAGACTGACTTGTCCTTCCCTCCCCCTTGCGGGGAGGGTGGCCCGCGTAGCGGGTCGGGTGGGGAGCGGTGCAGGGCGTCTGTGGGTTTGCTGGCTGAGTCAGCAGCCCCCCACCCGACCCTGGCGCTGCCAGGGCCCCCCCTCCCCGCGAGGGGGAGGGAAGGGTTCTATGCTCGGCGCTCAGGAATCAAAGTCTAGAAATTTCAATGCCTTGAACTTTCTCGACCCGATTTGATCCTCACCCTTCAAGACCACCCGTATCCTGATCTCACCTGAAAGCATGGGGAGGGCGCACGTACGGCGACCGATGCGGCTTTCGGGGGTGGTCGAGCGGGAAGCGTTTGTCGGTGGTCCTTTACTGGACGCCGCGGTTGGTTCGAGGCAGGCGCTCCGATGCAAGGAGCCGAAACCTCGGCGCCGCGGTGGCGGGTAAGCGCAGCAGGCACGGGCTGAAATCGCCCATGCGGTCCAGGATGCGCCAACGTCCTGCCCGTCGGGGGCCTCCATCGGAGCGGGTTAAAAATCCGCGACCCGAAGGCTTCCGGATAACGGCCGCGCGAAGCGCCTGCACTTCGTCGAAACGGTATTCAAAACTGCAAATCATCCGGGCGAGGCCCGGGCGCTTCGCACCCTTCCCATCAAGCTCGGCCGCGAAAGGCCGAGGTCGCCGCCTCATGGCTGGGGACAGGCGCATGCGCCTGTCCCCGTCCGCGGCCCAGATCCTCCCCACAGGGAGGGTTTGGGAAGGGATGGCCGGAGGGCCCTACCCCTCGGCCCGATGCACCACGCGGCCGTCGACGATCGTCATCAGCACCTGGCCCTGCAGCCGGCGGCCGTCGAACGGCGAGTTCTTGGACTTGGACAGCAGCTTGCCGGCGTCGATGATCAGCGGGGCGTCCAGGTCGCACAGCACCAGGTCGGCCGGGGCGCCGGGGGCGATGCGGCCCGACTGCAGGCCGATCAGGGCGGCCGGAGCCAGGGTGACGGCGCGGATCAGGTCGACCAGCGGCAGGCGCTCCTCGTGATAGAGGCTCAGCAGGGCCGGCAGCAGGGTCTCCAGCCCCACGGCGCCGGGGGCCGCCTCGTCGAACGGCAGGCGCTTGTCCTCGGCCGGGGCCGGGGCGTGGGCGCTGACGACGATGTCGATCAGGCCCGAGGCCAGGGCCTCGATCAGGGCCTGGCGGTCGTCCTCGCCGCGCAGGGGCGGGGTGACCTTGGCGAAGCTGCGATAGTCGCCGATGTCCAGCTCGTTGAACGACAGGTGGTTGATCGAGACGCTGGCATGGATCCGCAGGCCCTTGGCCTTGGCGCGGGCCAGGGTCTCCAGGGCCTGAGCGCTGGTGACCTGGTCGACCAGCAGGCGACCGCCCGTCGCTTCCAGGAGCGCGACGTCGCGCTCAAGCATGATCCGCTCGGCCATCGGCGAGATCGAGGGCAGGCCCATGCGGCCGGCGAACTCGCCGCCGGTCGCCGCGCCGCCCTTGGCCAGCCAGGGGTCCATCGGCCGGTGGGCCAGCAGGGTGTCGAAGCCGCGGGCGTAGGTCAGGATGCGCTGCATGACCTTGCTGTCGACGATCGGCCGGTCGGCGTCGGTGACATAGACGCAGCCGGCCTCGCGCATCAGGCCGATCTCGGCCATCTGCTCGCCCTTCAGCCCCTTGGTCGCCGCCCCGGCGCACAGGATGCGGGCGGCGTCGATGTCGCGGGCGCGGCGCAGGATGAAGTCGACGACGCTGGGATCGTCGACGGCCGGGTCGGTGTCGGGCTGGACGACGAAGCTGGTCACCCCGCCAGCCGCCGCGGCGCGGGCGGCGCTGGCCAGGGTCTCCTTGGTCTCGGCCCCGGGCTCGCCGGTCTTGACCCGCAGATCGATCAGGCCGGGAGCCAGCATGGCCCCGCCGCAGTCGACGACCCGGACGGCCTTGCTGAGCTTGCCGAACTCGCGGCCCTTGGCGACGTCGGCGATGACCCCCTCGGAGACGATCACGCCGCCGGGGCCGTCATAGCCGCTCTCGGGATCGACCAGACGGGCGTTGATCAGGGCGAGGGGAGGCGTGGGGCCGTTCATTCAAAAACTCCGCTCATCCCGGCGAACGCCGGGACCCAGATGGAATGGCTTTGAGGCGGGGTCCATGAACGCCGAGTTCTTCCAATCATCCCTTCAGCCTTGGGATCTAGGTCCCGGCATTCGCCGGGATGAGCGGAAAATAAAGGGAGGAGCCTCACTTCCCATGCTCCTCAAGCCGATGAGCCAGGCTCGCCAGCACCGCCATCCGCGCCGCCACGCCCATCTCGACCTGGTCCTGGATCAGGCTGATCTCCGGATCGTCGGCGACGTCGGAATCGATCTCGACGCCCCGGTTCATCGGTCCGGGGTGCATGACCTTGGCCCGCGGCGCGGCCTTGGCCAGCTTCTCGCGGTCCAGGCCATAGAAGCGGAAATATTCCCGGGTCGAGGGCACGAAGGCCCCCTGCATGCGCTCCAGCTGCAGGCGCAGCATCATCACCACGTCGGCCCCGGCGATGCCGGCCTTCATGTCGTGATGGACGGTGACGCCCCAGCGCTCGGCCTGGGCCGGCATCAGGGTGGGCGGGCCGACCAGCCGGACGCTGGCGCCCAGCGTGTGGAGCAGGGCGACGTTGGAGCGGGCCACGCGGCTGTGCAGCACGTCGCCGCAGATCGCCACAGTCAGGCCCGAGACCCGGCCGAAGGCGCGGCGGATCGACAGGGCGTCCAGCACCGCCTGGGTCGGATGCTCGTGCTGGCCGTCGCCGGCGTTGATCACGCTGCCGCTGACCTTCTGGCTGAGCAGCGACGCGGCGCCGGACGAGGCGTGGCGCACCACCAGCAGGTCCGGGCGCATGGCGTTCAGAGTCACGGCGGTGTCGACCAGGGTCTCGCCCTTGGTGATCGACGAGGTGCGTGGGCTCATGTTGACGACGTCGGCGCCCAGGCGCTTGCCGGCGATCTCGAAGCTGGACTGGGTGCGGGTGCTGTTCTCGAAGAACAGGTTCATCAGCGTCCGGCCCTTGAGGATATCGAGGGACTTGGTCGTCTGGCGATTGAGGGCGACGAAGGCGTCGGCCAGGTCCAGCAGGTCGGTGGCCTGCGGAGCGTTCAGGTCGCCGGCCGACAGGAAGTGGCGGCGCGGGAACGAGAAGATGCGCTGACGGATCGTCTCGATCGGGTCGGCGGGCTCATGGGGCGGGGGCTTGGCCGTCATGAGTGGGCGTCATAGGCGGCTTTGGCGTCGCGGGGAAGGGCGGTGCTCGCAAGAACCTCCCCCTGTAACCTCCCCCTGTGGGGGAGGCGGTCGCGCAGCGACCGGTGGGGGGAGTTTTAGGAAGGTCGATCCTGGATCTAGCTGGCGGCCAATCATTCCCCCCTCCGTCGGCTTCGCCGACACCTCCCCCACGGGGGGGAGGATCTGGTCAGAACCCCTTGCCGGCCGCCTCGTTGATCCCCCGGATCCGCTCCAGCGCTCCCTGCAGGATCCAGGCAGCGGCCATCTTGTCGACGACCTCGGCGCGGCGCTTGCGGTTGACGTCGTGCTCGTCGATCAGCACCCGGGTCACGGCCGCCGTCGACAGCCGCTCGTCCCAGAAGGTGATCGGCAGGTGGGGTTGCAGGCGCAGCAGGTTGCGGCCGAACGCCCGGTTGGACTGGCAGCGCACGCCCTCGGTGCCGTCCATGTTCATGGGCAGGCCGATGACGATCCCCGCCGCCTTGCGGCTGCCCATCAGCTTGAACAGCACCTCGGCGTCCTCGCTGAACTTGGTCTTCTTGATCAGGGCCAGGGGGCTGGCGACGGTCAGGGTGACGTCCGAAACGGCCACGCCGATGGTCTTCTCGCCCGGATCCAGGCCGACGATCGGCAGGAAATCGGGGAGGGCGGCGGCGAATTCGGTGATGTCTAGAACGGGCATTAGTCCTCATAACACGGGGAACAGCTTGTCAAAGCGCCCCTCGCACGGCTAACCCACACGCTCGAATTTCAGGAGGCCCCCATGGCCATTGACGCCGCCACCGTGCGGAAGGTCGCGCGGCTCGCGCGGATCGCCACGCCCGAAGATCGCCTGGAGCCGCTGGCCCAGGAGCTCAACGGCATCATGACGTGGATCGAGCAGCTGGCCGAGGTCGACACCGACGGCGTCGAGCCGCTGACCAGCGTCGTGCACGCCGGCCTGCCGCTGCGCGATGACGTGGTGACCATGGGCGGCGACGCCGACATGGTCACCGGCAACGCCCCCAAGTCGGTGGGCGGCTTCTTCGTGGTCCCCAAGGTGGTCGAATAATGAGCGCGCTGACCTCTCTCACCCTGAAGGGCGCGCTGGACGGGCTGGCCGCCGGGGACTTCACCTCGGTGGAGCTGACGAAGGCCCATATCCAGGCCGTCGAGGCCGCGCGCGGCCTGAACGCCTTCCTGGTCGAGACGCCCGAGCGGGCGCTGTCGATGGCCGCCGCCTCGGACGCCCGCAGAGCGCTTGGCGCCGCCCGTCCGCTGGACGGGATCCCGCTGGGCATCAAGGACCTGTTCTGCACGCAGGGCGTGCCGACCACGGCCGCCTCGAAGATCCTTGAGCCGTTCGTCCCATCCTACGAGTCGACCGTCACCAGCCAGCTGTGGCGTGACGGGGCGGTGATGCTGGGCAAGCTGAACCTGGACGAGTTCGCCATGGGCTCGTCGAACGAGACCAGCGCCTATGGCCCGGTGATCAATCCCTGGCGCAAGGCCGGCTCGAACCAGGCCCTGACCCCCGGCGGCAGCTCGGGCGGCAGCGCCGCGGCCGTGGCCGCCGACCTGTGCCTGGGCGCCACCGCCACCGACACCGGCGGCTCGATCCGCCAGCCGGCCGCCTTCACCGGCACCGTGGGCATCAAGCCGACCTATGGCCGCTGCTCGCGCTGGGGCACGGTAGCCTTCGCCAGTTCGCTGGACCAGGCCGGGCCGATCGCCAAGACCGTCGAGGACGCGGCGATCCTGCTGACCTCGATGTCGGGCCACGACCCCAAGGACTCCACCAGCCTGGACGTGCCGGTTCCCGATTTCGCGGGCTTCGTCGGCAAGTCAGTCAAGGGGCTGCGGATCGGCATCCCCAAGGAATACCGCGTCGACAACATGCCCGCCGAGATCGAGAAGCTGTGGGCCGACGGCGTCGCCTGGCTGAAGGAAGCAGGCTGCGAGATCGTCGAGATCTCGCTGCCGCACACCAAGTACGCCCTGCCGGCCTATTACATCGTGGCCCCGGCTGAGGCGTCGTCGAACCTGGCCCGCTACGACGGCATGCGCTACGGCCTGCGGGCCGAGGGCGGCAACCTCACCGAGGTCTACGAGAACACCCGCGCCGAGGGCTTCGGCGACGAGGTCAAGCGCCGCATCCTGATCGGCACCTACGTGCTGTCGGCCGGCTATTACGACGCCTACTATCTGAAGGCGCTGAAGGTGCGTCGCCGCATCGCCGAGGACTTCGACAGCGCCTGGGAAAAGGTCGACGCCATCCTGACCCCGACCGCGCCGTCGGCGGCCTTCGGCCTGGGCGAGAACTCGAGCGACCCGATCGCCATGTATCTGAACGACGTGTTCACTGTGACGACCAACCTGGCGGGCCTGCCGGGCCTCAGCTTGCCGGCCGGCCTGGACGCCAACGGCCTGCCGCTGGGCCTGCAGATCATCGGCAAGCCGCTGGACGAGGGCACGGTGTTCTCGGTGGCCGGGGCCATCGAAAAGGCCGCCGGCTTCAAGGCCAAGGCCGACCGCTGGTGGTGATCGGCCGCTAACCGACCGGACAGGAAAAGGGCGGCCCCGCGGGGAGCCGCCCTTTTTTACGCTACGCTACTGACAACTACATCGGGGTGTCCGGCGTGGCCGGGACGGTTGCCGGAGCAGGCGCCGGGGCCGGCGCGGGCGTCGGAGCCGAGGCGACCGGGGCGGCGATCACCGGCGTCGGGGCCGGGGCGGCGGCGGGCGCCGGGACCGTGGCGCTGACGTTCTCCGAGGCCGAGCCGGCGTCGGGCGCGGTCTGCGGGGCCGCGCGGCGGGCCGGAGCGGCGCGACGGGCGGGCTGGGTCACCCGTGGCGGCGGAGCCGTCTCGGCGCGGGCCATCTGGGTCGGGGCTGGGGTCGGGGCCGGGGTCGCGGCAGGCGCGGCGGCCGGAACCGGGGTCGGCATCGGGGCCGGCGGCTGGGTCGTGGGCAGGGGCTGGGCCTCGGCCACCTTGGCGGGCGGCGCCTCGTCGACGGTCGGGGTCTGGGCCGGACGGCTCATCAGGCCCCAGGCCAACCCGCCGACCGCGATGGCCAGCACCGGCAGGCCGATCATCAGCGGCAGGTTGGACGAAGACTTTTTGGTCGGCGTGCGAGCATAGACGGGCGCGCTCGGAAAGAGAGCCGAAGAATCCGCGTTAGTCGCGGGAGCGACATAAGGTTCTCCAGCATCGAGGTTCAGAACAGCCATGATTTCCTCCGGCGAGTTATTCGCGTTCGAGGAGTCAACGGGAGGTGACGCTAGCGGTTCCGGTTGGCCAGGAATGACCTCTAGTTTGACAAGAAGCGGTCATTTTTCAGATTGCCCGAAAGCTCCATTTCAGCGCCGCCTATCCAAATGGCCGTCCCTCCCCCTTGCGGGGAGGGTGGCCCCGAAGGGGTCGGGTGGGGGGCAAGCCATGAGCGTGAACCGCGCAAGAGCGTTGCGGAAGGTGATGGGCGTTCAGGAAGTGCGCCTGTGGGTGAGGCTCCGGCCCCGAGGACGGAAGGCTTCCACTTTCGGAGACAGGCGCCATTGCTGGGGTATTATCCGGACTTCATCTGCCTCAGCCGACGCCTCGTCGTGGAAGTGGACGGGCCTCACCACCGGGAACTGGAACAGGCTGCTCACGACGTGTATCGCGACCAAGTTTTCGGTCGCTCGGGCTTCCAAACCTTGCGCTTTCCGACGCGTGCGGTGCATGAGGATATCGACGCGGTCGTGGGCGTGATTTGTCAGGCCCTGAGCGCAGCGAGCCCCACCCGACCCCTTCGGGGCCACCCTCCCCACAAGGGAGAGGGAAGGGATCTAAGTTGATGGCCACCCGATGTGGCCAGGAATTGAGACATGACCGAAACCGCCTCTTCCAAAGTGATCCAAGGCCGCACCGGCCCCTGGGAAATCGTTCTCGGCCTCGAGGTCCACGCCCAGGTCGCCAGCGTGTCCAAGCTGTTCTCCGGCGCCGCCGTCGGCTTCGGCGCGGGGCCGAACCAGCAGGTCAGCCTGGTGGACGCGGCCATGCCCGGCATGCTGCCCGTGCTGAACCGGTTCTGCGTCGAGCAGGCGGTCAAGACGGGCCTGGGCCTGAAGGCCCAGATCAACCTGAAGAGCCGGTTCGACCGCAAGAACTACTTCTATCCCGACCTGCCGCAGGGCTATCAGATCAGCCAGTTCGACCAGCCGATCGTCGGCGAGGGCGTGGTGACCGTCGAGCGGGACGACGGCACGACCTTCGACGTGCGCATCGAGCGCCTGCACCTGGAGCAGGACGCCGGCAAGTCGCTGCACGACCAGGACCCGAACGCCACCTATGTCGACCTGAACCGCGCGGGCACGGCGCTGATGGAGATCGTCTCCCGGCCCGACATGCGCACCTCGGAAGAGGCCGCCGCCTACGTCAAGAAGCTGCGGACGATCCTGGTCTATCTGGGCACCTGCGACGGCGACATGGAGAAGGGCAACCTGCGCGCCGACGTCAACGTCTCGGTCTGCCGCCCCGGCGACTACGAGAAGTATCGCGCCACCGGCAGCTTCAGCCACCTGGGCACGCGCTGCGAGATCAAGAACGTCAATTCCTACCGCTACATCCAGCAGGCCATCGAGTACGAGGCCCGCCGCCAGATCGAGATCCTGGAGGACGGCGGCAAGATCGACCAGGAGACCCGGCTGTTCGATCCGAACAAGCTGGAGACCCGCTCGATGCGGAGCAAGGAAGAGGCGCACGACTACCGCTACTTCCCCGATCCCGACCTGTTGCCGCTGGTCCTCGACCCGGCCTGGGTGAAGGCGATCGAGGACACCCTGCCGGAACTGCCGGACGCCAAGAAGCAGCGCCTGCAGAGCCAGTACGGCCTGTCGGCCTATGACGCCGGCGTGCTGATCATCGAGGCCGACCGCGCCGACTATTTCGAGGCCGCTGCGAAAGGCCGCGACGCCAAGCTGGTGTCCAACTGGGTGACCAACGAGCTGCTGTCGAAGCTGTCGGCCGGCGGCCACGAGATCGCCAGTTCGCCCTTGCCGCCGCAAGACATCGCCCAACTGGTCGAATTGATCGAGACCGGCGTCATCAGCTCCAAGATCGCCAAGGAGGTCTTCGAGCACATGTGGGCCGGCGAGGGACGTCCGGCGCAGATCGTCGAGAAGCGCGGCCTGGTGCAGATCAACGACACCGGCGCCATCGAGGCGGCGATCGACGCACTGATCGCGGCCAATCCCGACAAGGCCGCGGCGGTGAAGGAAAAGCCCCAGGCCATCGGCTGGTTCGTCGGCCAGGTGATGAAGGAGACCGGCGGCAAGGCCAATCCGGCCACAGTCAACGAACTGCTGCGGAGCAAGCTGGGGCTGTAGCCCCTCTCCCGCGTTGGCGAGAGTCGTCATGACAAGGGCCCGTCGCGCGAGCGGCGGGCCCTTCTTCGTGCCGCTAGAGCAAGCCGCGCGATATAGAAATCGCGCGTCTTGCTCTAGGTTTCTGTCTTCGCATCGCTTTTGCGGAAAACCGGCGTCCACTTTTCCGAGTGATGCTCTAGGCCTGGGTCTTGGGCGGTCGCCGGGTCGGCGGTTTCGGCTTGGGCGCCGGCGTCTGGGGCGGCGGCCCGCCATGCAGCGTCAGGGGCTCGAACGGACGGCCCGGACGGGTCAGCTTGCGGACCCGCAGCCGCGCTTCGTGGATGAACCGCCGGGCGTCGGCCTCTGTGCGGACCGCGCGATATTGCGGGGTCAGCTCGCGCCTGGCCTTCAGCCGGCCGGGACCGTAGGAGGTGGCCTTGCGGTAGGCCACGTGCATGAAGCCCCAGAACGAGGCCGGCACCGGCCGGCCTTCGCCGATCACCGGCGGCCGGGCGCCGCCGTGAGTGAGGGGCGGATCGCCGTGATGGGTCGAGGGCGGGACGCCGGGCGCGCCGGTCAGGGGCGAGCTGCTTTCCCCGGTCTCCGGTTCGCGGGCCTCGGGCAGGCCGTTGTCCAGCGCCCAGGTCAGGGCCGCCCGAGTGCACTCGAATCCGGAGTCCGGAACTTCGGGCAGGGTGGTGGGTGCGTCGGTGCGCGGCGCGCTGCGATTGAACAGGTGCAGGAAGTCCTTGGCCATGCCGTCGCGGCGGGTCAGGGGTGAAAACTTGAACAACAGGCCCAGGGACCGGACCAGCGAGCTGTGGTCGTAGACCGTGTGGTCGATGACCCCGCGATTGACCCATGGCGAGACGATCACCGCCGGCACCCTGACGCCCAACTGCTTGAAGTCGAAGTTGTGGTGGTTGTTGGACGCCGCCGCCAGCTTGTCGCCGGGCGCGGGGGCCGTCGGCGGCTTGACGTGGTCGAAGAAGCCGCCGTGCTCGTCATAGGTGATGATCAGCGCGCTGCGTTCCCAGTGCGGCGAGTTGCGGATGGTCTCGTAGACCGCCTTGATCAGCCGCTCGCCCCGGGTGACGTCGTCCAGCGGGTGCTGGGACGTGCCACAGGTATAGTCGCCCGCCGTGGTCGGCAGGATGTTGCCGTAGCTGGGTTCGATGAAGATGTAGGACGGCTCGAAGTCGGCCTTGTTCACCTCCTCGGCGAACTCGTCCATGTCGGTGAAGCAACCGCCCAGCGCCGCCAGGGTCATACCCTTGAGGGCGAAGCATTGCGGCAGCTCGTCGCCCTCGAAGACCCGCCAGTCGACGCAGTTGCTGTCCAGGGCGTCGAACACCGTGCCGTGCTGGAAGCTGAAGCCGTCGATCAGCTCGGCCGCCGCGCTTTCCAGGCCGCTGGGGCTATCGTCCAGCCCGCCGGAACTGGCGGCGTGGACGAAGAAGCGGTTGGGCCAGGTGGGGCCGGGCAGGGAGGCGAACCAGGCGTCGCAGACGGCGAACTCCCGGGCCAGGGTGGTGATGATCGGCACGTTGGCCGGGTCGAAACAGTTCATGACGTTGGCCGGATGCGCCGATCCCGCGTCCTCGTAGTTGAAGACGAAGCCGTTGTTCTGCGGAGCCGGGTAGGGATGGACGGTGTTGTTGTCCCAGGCCGTCGATCCGGTCATCTGCAGCAGGATGTCGATGAACTCGTGCGGTGGGTCCTTGTCCTCGTCGGCGATCTTGAAGACGGCGGTCGGCGTGGGGCTGACGGCGACGCCGCCGCGCGTCAGGTTGACGAAGGGCGGCTGGGTCAGGTCCTTGCCGGCGAAGTCGTCGGCCCGCGTGGGCTGGCCGGCGGGGTCGATCCCGGTCAGGGCGGCGAAGCCCAGAAGGTGGTCGTAGGAGCGGTTCTCGAGCATCAGCACGAAGACCTTCTCGATCTTGCGCGGCATCGACGATTTGCCGCCGGCCTTGAAGGTGCAGACGATCCCGTTCCAGGCCGTGCACACCGTCCGGAAGATCCAGCCGACGATCGTGCACACGGCCTTGAAGATCCACAGGAAGATCTTGCAGACCCACTTGGCCACCCAGTACCAGGCCTTGCAGACCCATTTGGCCACCCAGTACCAGGCCTTGCAGACCCACTTGGCGACCCAGTACCAGGCTTTGCAGACCCACTTGGCGACCCAGTACCAAGCCTTGCAGAACCAGCTGCACGGCCACCAGGTGCAACAGTGCTTGGAGCCCTCGTCAGCCCAGGTCCCGCATTCCTTCGAGCCTTCGTCGGCCCAGGTCCCGCATTTCTTCGAGCCTTCGTCAGCCCAGGTTCCGCATTTCTTCGAGCCCTCGTCGGCCCACGACACGCAACCTGACTTGGCCTCGTCCAGAACCTCGTGACAGTCCATCACGGCGCCGTCGACGACCTGGGTGCACTTCGACATCTAAAGTCTCCCGAAGAGTGACTTTTAGGGACGCGGACTAGAGAAGGGCGGCCGTCGTACGGCCGAGTTCGGCGATGGCGCGGACCGTGGCGCGGCGGAAGCGGGCGGCGCCCAGCGCCAGGCCGGTCAGCTTGCCCGCCACGCCCGCGGCGAGTCCGGCGGCCAGGGCCAGGGCCAGCGTGCGGAGCGCCAGGCCAAGGGGCTGCACGCCGTCGCCGTGGGTCAGGCTCCAGATCGCGGCCAGGCCCATGGCCGTCAGGGCGCTGACGGCGCTGGTCGCGCAGCCGCAGATACGCTGGAAGCGCTGTTGCTCCTCGCGCCAGGCGGAGGTCGCGTGATTTTCATAAGGAAAGCGGGCGATGGCCGGCAGTCGCCGAGCCTGGCTAGGGCGATCATGCATCAGCGCGAGCAGGTCCAGCGTGGCGCGAAAAGCCGCGTCGGCGTGTGCGTCGATGGGCTCCGCGGCGGGGGCGTCGTTGATCGTCCAGTTCTGCTGCGCGGCCTGCCCCATGTCCCGACCCTCGCGCCGGGCGACGGGCCGGGCCGGCCCGCCGTGTCAGGCGCATCGCCAGCATGGCGCGAACTCCGAGTGGAGTGCAACAGAAAGTATCGCGATTTGCCCTTTGCTCGTTCAGCGTGCGCGAAGAAAGGCCCGCCGCGCGAGCGCGACGGGCCTGATCTGGTCTCGGAACGGGTCTTACGGCTTGGGCGTGTCCGTGGTCGAAGCGCCGGCCGGGTCGGAGCTTTCCGCCGGCTTGTGGTGCTTCTTGGCCTTTTTCTGGGCCTTGGAGTCGGCGGCGGGGGCCGAGGAGTCGGTCGAGGTGTCGGAGGCGGTCGCCGAGCTTGGCGTGCCGCTGGCGCTGGCGTCGGCCGCCGGATCCTGGGCCGGCGTGGCCGCCGGGTCGGTGCCGTAGGACGGCGAGGTCGTGGACGAGGAGGGCGCGCTCTGGGTGGTCTGCGCGGTCGGATCGGTGGGCGCGGTTTGCTGAGCCAGGGCCGACCCGGCATAGCCGGCGAGGGTCAGTGCAGCGACGGCGGCCGTGAGGCGGAGCTTGGTCATGGAAGCGTCTCGTTACTGTCGCGTCGGAAAGTGACACGGCCGCCACGCTGACCTGCGAATGCGGTGGGAATAACTCGCCAATCGGGCCTTTTGGCCGCATACGCGGCCAGGATGTGGCGAATGGCGACGCTTACCAAGAGTTTTGGAAAGCATCGCCAAACGCGTCAGGTCGACATGCCTAATTGTCGATGATGTCGAAGATCAGTCCGGTGGCGATCGCCGCCAGGACGTAGTCGTTGCCGGCCCGGTACCAGTAGTAACCGCGGGGCGGCGGGCGCAGGCGATAGTATCCGTAGTCGTGGATGATATAGCCGTTGCCGCGATAATAGGGCGGCAGATAACCGCCGCGACGCCAGGCGTTGTAGCCGGGACGATAGCCCGGATGGCCGTAGTAATGGGCGGGCGGCGCGCCATAGCTCCAGCGGTTGTTGTAATAGTAGCCGTTGTAGCGGCGGCCATCCCAGCGGTCGCCGCGATCCCAGCCGTTGTGGCGGCCGTTGTCGTGACGGCCCTCCCAACGGCCGTCCCAGCGGCCATCGCCGCGGCCATCGTGACGATCGCCGTCCCAGCGTCCGCCGTCCCAGCGACCGCCGTCATGGCGGCCGTAATCCCGGTCGCCGTGGCGATCGCCATGGCCGCGGCCGCGATCCTGGGCCGAAGCGTCGCCGGCCATGGCCATGGGGCCCGCCACGGCGGCCACGGCGGCGATGGTGAGCAACAAGCGCTTCATGTCCGACGTCTCCTTCTTCGGTCGGCGGTTCTCCGAACCGCCTGATCCCTCGATCTTGAAGACAGTTTCCGCCGCGCTGGCTGAACCTGATCTGAACGGCGCCGTCAGGCTGCGGCATGGGCGGCCTTGGCGCGGGCGTCCGGCGAGACCATGTTGGCGGTCAAACACAACGTCTTCAGACAAAACGCTTCAGGGAGTGCGTCGATGAGCCGCCCGATCGACCTGTACTACTGGCCCACGCCCAACGGCTGGAAGATCTCCATCGCCCTGGAGGAGATGGGCCTGCCCTACACGATGATCCCGGTGAACATCGGGGCGGGCGAACAGTTCAAGCCGGACTTCCTGGCCATCAGCCCCAACAACCGCATGCCGGCCATCGTCGATCCCGACGGTCCCGACGGCCAGCCGATCTCGGTGTTCGAGTCCGGGGCCATCCTGCAGTACCTGGGCCGCAAGACCGGCCGGTTCTACGGGACCAGCGAGCGCGAGCGGGTCGAGATCGACCAGTGGCTGATGTGGCAGATGGGCGGGCTGGGGCCCATGGCCGGCCAGACCCACCATTTCCGCCAATATGCCGCGGCCATCGTCAGCGACCAGCGCCAGATCGCCTATGGCGCCATCCGCTACACCAACGAGACCCACCGGCTGTACGGCGTGCTGAACAAGCAGCTGGACGGGAAGGATTTCATCTGCGGCCAATTGTCCATCGCCGACTTCGCGTGCTGGGGATGGGTTGTGCCGTGGAAAAACCAGGGCATCGTGCTGGACGAGTTTCCGCATCTGAAGGCCTGGTTCGAGCGCATGGGCGCCCGCGACGCCGTCGACCGGGGCTTCAAGCTGGGCGCGGAACTGCGCCGCCAGGGCCTGCAAGCGCCCGGAAAGGCGCAGGCAGAGGCCCGAAAGGTGCTGTTCGGTCAGCGTGCCCGTTAACGCCTTGTAGACGGGAGTTTACATTCAGTAACACCCGTGAATGCAGCGTAATACCTATGAATGGTTTCTGTATTCATGGGTAAGATTTATGATGTCGGCGCCTTTAACTATATGTTCAGTGGCGAGGGACTTTTCTGTTCTCGAGCCAAGCGGAGCCGGAACGGCGAGGCGGGCTGGGAAGGGGACTTGAAGCCATGATGATGAGTATCGAACCGCCGACCGCGATCCACGGGATCCCGCTGCCGACCGCCGACGCCTCGGGTGACGAGCTGTTCCGCATGGGCATGCTCTATTCGACCGGCCAGGGCGGCGCGCCGCTGGACTACGTGTCGGCCCACATGCTGTTCAACCTGGCCGCCATGCGCGGTTCGGTCGAAGCCAAGGTCTATCGCAAGGAAATCTCGCAGGAGATGGCCAGCGAGGATGTCGCCGAAGCCCAGCGCCAGGCGCGCGAATGGCTGGCCCACGGCTGAAGCCGGCATCCCTGCCATCGTGATCGCGGTTGTGCTAGATTGATGGCATGAAGTTGGAACCCGCTATCTTCGACGACCTGGATGAAGCCAGCGACGTCGCAGCGATCGCCGAGGCCCGCGCCGAGATCGCGGCGGGCCAGTTCGTGAGCAACGAGGCTGTCGAGGCTTGGCTCTTGTCATGGGGAACGCCGAACAAGTTGCCTCCTCCCGGGGCTGGCGACTAACGCCCTACGCGCCGTGATTTAGCTCTGGGCGAGACTGAACGGATGGCCGACACGTCTGCCCTTCGCGTGATCTGGTCTCCGAGAGCTGTTCGGGATCTCGCCGGTATCGACAGCTACATCAGTCAGTTCGCGCCTCTCGCGGCCCGACGCTTTACGGCTCGGCTGGTCTCGACGGTTCGCAGCCTGGCCGACCATCCAAACCGAGGTCGGCCGATAGGCGATGGCGTTCGCGAGCTGGTCGTGGTGAGGCCCTACCTGGTGGTCTATGAGGTCAAGGGCGATCGTGTCGAGATCCTACACATCAAGCACGGCGCGCAGCGGCCGGCCTGAGCGTTGATCCGCTTCAGTTTCCGCTGAAGCCGTTGATCGCGTAGCTGAAGCTGATCGGCAGCAGGTCTCGGAAATACTGCTGCATGAACAGGCCCGCCTCGGACACCCCGCTGCGCGGCACGTAGACCACGTCGAAACGGCGCAGCGGCACCAGGTCCGCCCGGCCGTTGGTCATCCCCGACAGCAGGTTGGCCGTGCGCAGCATGGCCCGGCCGTTGGGTCCGCGGCGAATGATCACCACAGATGTGCGCTTGGCCGAGGTCTTGAACCCGCCGGCCTGGATGATGGCCCGCAGCGCGTCGCTGTCGCCGGCCATGTCGAAGGCGCCCGGATTGCCGACCTCGCCCCCCACGAACACCTTCAGCGGCGCCGTCGCCTTGATCGACACCTGCACCTGCGGCCGCAGCAACTGGCTGGAATAGGCCTGGGTGATCGAGGCTTCCAGTTCGCCGATCGTGCGGTCGGCCGCCATGACCGGCGCGATCAGCGGCAAAGCGACGCGGCCGTCCGGCTGCACCACCACGGACTTGTTCAGCTCGACCGCCGACGGCACGCTGACTTCCAGCTCGTCGCCCGGATAGAACCGGTAGTCGGGCTCCTGGTCCGACCAGTCGGCATAGCCGATATCGGAAAAAGTCGCCGTCGGACGGGCCGTGGGCGTGATCGGTTCGCGGTCCACGTGGCCGCAGCCGGCCAAGCCGAGCGAGAGCCCGGTGGCCGCGAAGGGCAGGGCGAAAGCCGCCGAGAGAATGGTGCGCCTGTGCATGCGACAAGTCTTAACAGGAATGGGTAACGACTCCTTAAGCGCGCTCCGACCAGGGTGAGGCTGAGATTGAACCCATCGGATTCGCATGTCGACGACGAGCGCCTGGACGAGTGTGCCGCATGATCCGCCGTCGCGCAGCGACTGGGCGGCGCGCGCCCGCTATGCGCCGACCGACTTCGTCACCCTGCTGTGGCGCGAGCGCTGGCTGATGCTCCTGGTCTTCGTGGTGATCTTCGCGCTAGGGGCCGGCTTCGCCTTCACCCAGAAGAAGACCTACACGGCCAGCTCCAGCCTCTTCGTCCGCCTGGGCCAGGAATATGTCTACGAGCCTCGGGCCGGCGACGCCGCCCGCGGCGCGGTGCCCGACGTCGACCAGGTGACCCAGTCGGAATCCGAGATCCTGGGCAGCGGCGAGCTGCGCGAGCGGGTGATCCGCAAGGTCGGCTTCGGCCGGGTCTTTCCCGGCAGCGCCGCCAAGTACGCGGTCGCCTCGCCCGAGGGAAAGCGCAAGCTGATGGCCGAGGGCCGCGAAAGCCTGGCCCGCAACCTGAAGATCGAGACCGCCCCCGACAACTCGATCATTCGCCTGTCCTATTCCAACCAGGATCCGGAAGTCGCCGAGAAGGTGCTCAACACCCTGCTCGAGGAATATCTGATCTATCGTCGCAGCCTGCTGATCGGCGGCGACGGCAATGGGCTGGAGCGCCAGCGCGAGCTGTTCACCGAGAAGCTGGCCCAGACCGACGCGGCCTACCAGGCCTTCCTGTCGGGCAACGACATCGGCGACTTCACCGCCCAGAAGACGGCTTTGACCCAACTTCAGGCCCAGGCCGAGTCGCAGAAATACGCCACCGAGGCCCAGCTGCAGGACCGCCGGGGCCGCCTGGCCGCCGTCCAGGCCGAGTTGGCCCGGACGCCGACCGACATGGTGCTGTACCGCGACAGCGACATGTCGGCGTCCGGAAAGCTGGCCCAGCTGAAGCTGGACCGCGAAGGCCTGCTGGCCCGCTATCGTCCGGACGCCCAGCCGGTCCGCGACATCGAGGCGCAGATCGCCCAGCTGGAGCAGGGCGTCTCGTCGGGCCGCACCAACGGCGAGGGCGCGCGCCGCAGCGGCCCCAACCCGATCTGGCAGACCCTGCAGTCCACGCGCAACGACCTGACCGCCGAGGTCGCCGCGCTGCAGCAGGCGCTGAACGCCTACACCCAGCAGGTCCAGGACGTGAACCAGCGCCTGCTGCGGCTGTCCGAGCTGGAGCCGACCTTCAACCAGCTGTCGCGCGACCGCGACGTGCTGTCGTCCAGCGTCAAGGATTTCACGGTCAAGGAACAGCAGGACCAGGCCCAGCGTCAGATGTCGGCCGAGGGCAGCGACAACATCCGCATCGTCCAACGCGCCGTGGCCCCGTCGACCGGCAAGAGCCTGCAGAAGCCGATCATCGTGCTGGCCTTCCTGTTCGCGGCCTTCACCGCTGCCTGCGCCGGCCTGGTGCGCATGCTGCTGCGCCCCGGCCTGCAGACCCCGGCGTCCGCCTCGCGCACCCTGGGCCTGCCGGTGCTGGCCACGGCTAGCTACAAGCGCTGAGGCCCTTCACCCTGAGCGCTTTCGTCGCCTTTCGCGCGAGCGCGTTTGGGCCTTAAGGTAAATGGACTTCAACGCGCGGCGATTCGGCGAATGGTGGATTTGAACGTCGAAATGGCGGAGCTGTGGGGGTCCTTGGGCGCCCCAGCGCCCGGCCGCGCGCACGTCGTCCAGTTCGTGGCCGCCCGGCGCGGGGAGGGAACCTCGACGGCCGCCCGCGAATTCGCCCGCTTCGCCGCCAAGCGGGCCGGCCGCAAGACCTGGCTGATCGACCTGGACCTGGTCACCTCGCCGCAATACCAGGCCATCGCCGCCGATCCCGAACGCTATGGCCAACTCGGGAGCGGGGCCCCGGCCTCACCGGACGGCTCGGCCTTCTTCACCGTCCAGCCGCCGGCCCCCAAGCCCGGCGGCGGCGTGTGGCCGGACGCCAAGTACCTGACGGCCCACAGCGTGGGCGGGCCACGCTTCTGGGTGACGCGCTTCAACCGCGAGGCCCTGCGCGGCCGCCAGAAGGTGCACATCCTGCCCGGCGTCGAATACTGGGCGGCCCTGCGCCGGCACGCCGAGATCGTCGTCGTCGACAGCCCGTCGGCCGAGGTCTCGCAGGCCGGCCTGACCCTGGCCCAGCACATGGACCAGACGGTGCTCGTGGTCAGCGCCCAGCAGCCGGACGTGCGGCCGCCGGGCCTGCTGCGCGACGCCCTGGCCTCGGCGGGCGGACGCACCGCCGGCGTGTTTTTCAACCAGGCCTCGGTCCAGCCGCCGAAGTTCCTGAAGGCCATCCTGCCGTGAGGACTTTGCTGTGAGGGTTGGGCCGTGAGCGTCGTGCGTGGCGCGGCGCCCGTCGCGCCAGCCCGGCTGATGTTCTCGCAGATCGCGCTGTTTGGCCTGGCCGTCTTCGCCTTGCTGGTGTTCAGCGGCGGCTGGGAGCTGCCGGCGGTCGGCGAGAACGCCACCGAGAGCGGCTCGGCCATCCTGCGGGTCGGCTATCTGCCCGCCTACGCCGCCGGTTTCGCCCTGATCGCTATGCGGCCGGGCTCGACCCTGCGGGTGGTGATCCGTCAGCCGTTCCTGGTTGTCCTGCTGACGGTGGCCGTCGCCTCGATGTTCTGGTCGGTGAACCCCGACCAGACGGTGCGGCGCTGTTTCGCTCTGGTCTGCACCACCCTGGGCGGCGTGGCCCTGGCGGCGCGATTCCGCTGGCCGCAGCTGGCCGAGGTGGTGGGCGCGGCCTTCGCGGTGCTGATCGTCGCCTGTTTCGTCGTCTGCCTGGCCGTGCCGCGCATCGGGGTGATGACCGAGCTGTTCCCCGGCGCCTGGCGCGGCCTGTGGCGCGAGAAGAACGGCCTGGGCGGCCTGATGGCCTTCGGTTTCTGCATCCTGTCGGCGGCGGCCCTGCTCAACCCCCGGCGCGCCCGGCTGTGGTGGGCCTTCGCGGGGCTGGCGGTGGTGCTGGTGCTGATGTCGACCTCCAAGACCTCCCTGGTCTCGCTGGTGTTGGGCGCGGGCGCGGTCGGCTTCGTGCTGGTGGCCCGCCGCGGCCCGGCCGTCGGCACGGCGGCCACCTGGGCGGGGGTGACCGGCGTCGTCTTGCTGGTCGCCTTCTCCCTATTCGCCGCCGACGTGTTCTTCGCCATCCTCGGCAAGGACGCCACCCTGACCGGCCGCACCAAGATCTGGAGCGCGGTGATGCGCGAGATCCAGGACCGCCCCTGGCAGGGCTATGGCTACTCCGCCGTATGGGGCGACAAGAGCGGCTGGAGCCCGTTCGCCTGGATCAGCAAGAACGCCGGCTTCCAGGCCCAGCACGCCCACAACAGCTGGCTGGAGCAGTGGCTGGGCCTGGGCCTGGTGGGCCTGATCGCCTGGGGGCTGTTCTACCTGCAGACCATGACCCTGGCGGTGATCTCGGTCTTCCGCGACCGCGGCGGCGGTCTGCTGGCCTTCCCGTTCCTGGTCGTCTACAGCCTGGTTTCCCTGACCGAGAGCATCGCGGTGGTCTACAACGATTTCCGCTGGGTGCTGTTCGTCGCCTTCGCCGCCAAGCTGGCCTTCCCGGACCGCGAGGTCCAGGCCTAAGCGTTGCTTTGGAAGACGAACCGGGTCTCACTCCCGCCTTTGGAGGGACAATCCCATGCTGCTGGCCGCCCAGATCGTCACCGGGATCGTCGCGCTGATCCACGTCTACATCGTCCTCCTGGAGACGGTGCTGTTCGACACCCGGGGCAAGCGGGTGTTCGGCCTGACCGACCAGGCGGCGGCGATCGTCAAGCCGGCCCTGTCGAACCAGGGCTGCTACAACGGCTTCCTGGTCGCGGCCCTGGCGCTGGGGCTGTTCTGGCCCGACGAGGTGACGGCCAAGGCGTTCGCCTTCTTCGGCCTGGCCTGCGTGGCCGTGGCCGGCGTCTGGGGCGGCCTGACCGTCAAGCGCTCGATCCTGCTGATCCAGACCGTGCCGGCGGCGATGGGGCTGGCATTATGGTGGATGGTCTAGAGCATCGCGCGGAAAAGTGGACGCCGGTTTTCCGCAAAAGTGATGCGAAAACAAAAGTCTAGAGCAAACCGCGCGATTCCTATATCGCGCGGTTTGCTCTAGGGAGCTCTCGTACCTGTCGGCCAGGATAGCTTGACGCCAAGAGCCATCTCGCTAGAGGCAGTGCCCAGCTTTGGCCTGGCAGGGACGCGATGATCAACTTCTCCGACGACATCTTCACCGAACCGGAGGACGTGGATCCGGACACCCTGGCCAATCTGGGTCCGCTGCGGCCGCTGGCCGGCGTGTGGGAGGGGCGCAAGGGCGTCGACCTGAACCCGAAGGCCGACGGGCCCGAGCGGCGCGACTATCTCGAACGCATCGAGATCCAGCCCATCGATCCCCAGGCGAACGGCCCGCAGCTGCTCTACGGCTTGCGCTATCACGTCCATATCGTCGCGTCGGACGAGGACACCACCTTCCACGACCAGGTCGGTTACTGGCTGTGGGAACCGGCCACCGGCCTGATCATGCAGACCCTGGCCATCCCGCGCGGCCAGGTGGCCCTGGCCAGCGGCCGCGCGACGCCGGATGGCTCCGGCCTGGTGGTCCGGGCCGAGCGCGGCGGGCCCGGCTACGGCATCTGTTCGACCGACTTCCTGGAATGGGCGTTCCGGACGGATTCGTATGAGCTGGACGTGCGCTTCGACGCCGAGGGCGGCTGGTCGTACGTGTCCACCACCATGCTCCAGGTGCGCGGCCGCACCGCGCCGTTCCGCCACGTCGACCGCAACACCCTGACCAAGGTCGCCGAGCCTCGCCCCAACCCTTCCGCGCGGATCGCGGCGGGCCAGGCCGGCCTGGCCGAGGCGCATGGCTTCGTGACGACGGGCGGAGCATAGGCGGAAAACCCCCTCAGTCGGCTTCGCCGACAGCTCCCCCAGAGGGGGAGCATCTGCTGTCGCCTCTACAGCCCGATCCGACGCGCGCCTTCGGCCACGGTCACCACGTCGAAGCCCGCCGCCAGGACGCCGTCGACCAGCCGCTCCAGGGCCGAGGTCGTGCAGCCCCATTGCGACGGTGCGGGCGAGACGTCGTGGGTGTAGAGGATCAGCCAGGCCTTGCGCTGGTGGGCCTTGTCCAGCCAGTCCAGGGCGACCTGCTCGCCGTCCGCGCCCTCGATGCCGACGGCCGGCGCCTGGTTGAGGTCGGCGCCGTCGGCGACCAGGCCATGGTGCAGGGCGCGCAGGGTCTTGAAGCGGCCGGCCAGCGCCGTCTTGGCGGGCGCGGCGACGTCCCCATAGGGGTAGGCGAAGCTGACCGGCTGGCCCACGCCCCAGTCGGCCAGATGCCGGGCGTTGAGATCGATGTCGGCCAGGGTCGCGGCTCGCGAGGCCTGGCCGCAGTCCAGGTGCGAGAAGGTGTGGCAGGCGATCTCGTGGCCGGCGGCGTGCAGGCGGGCGGCGTCGTCGCCGGTGGCGAACCGGCCCATCGGCCCGTCGCGTCCGGTCAGGCCCGCCGCGAAATAGTAGGTGCCGCGCAGGCCGCGCGCTTCCAGCACCTGGGCCCCGGCCTCGCAAGCGGTGGCTGGGGCGTCGTCGAAGCTGAACGACACCATCGGCCGCTCCAGCTTCACCCGGGCCGGACGGCGGTGGGCCAGGCGGATCAGCCGGCGGCGGACCTTGCCCTTCAGGCTGCGGTCGGGCTCGTAGGCGTCGACTTTCTCGTGAGAGATCTGCATCAGACGGCGTCCGAATAGAGCGCGGCGCGGTAGAGCCGCAGGGCGAAGGCGCGAAGCGGCGTCGGGGCCGCCTCGTTGAGGGCGAAGGTCTTCAGCATCGGCCGCCAGGCCCGTCGCAGCGGCAAGGCCTTCAGCCTCCTGGCGACCTTGTAGCTGGGATAGGCGCTGACCACCTCGCGGTGCGTGGCCACCACCCGTGCGAAGTTGCCGGCCGACTGCTCGTACTTGGCGGCCAGGGTCGCGGCGGTGTCGAGGCCCAGATGGGTGGCCGAGTTGTCGATATGCAGGATCGGATGGACCTTTGCGACGCGCATGGCCCACTCGACGTCCTCCCAGCCCCAGCCGGCGAAGCCTTCGTCGAATCCGATGGCTTCGAAAACGTCGCGCCGGACCAGCAGGTTGGAGGTGAAAACGTGCTTTTCCGGTTCCCTGGCCCGCTCCGGGGCCGGGGTGCAGTCGCTCTTCAGGGCCATGGAGCGGTGCAGTTCGTGCTCGGGACGGCGCGGGGTCTGGTCCAGGGTGAAGCCGCCGAAGGCCACGGGCGTATCGTCCGCCGCGACGGCCGACCAACGCGCCAGGAAGCCGATCGGATCGGGCAGCATGTCGCTGTCGAGGAACAGCAGGTGGCGGCCCCGGGCGTGGCGGGCCAGGCGGTTGCGGCCCTTGGCGCGCCCTTCGTTGGGCGACAGCGCGATCAGCCGGGCCGGCAGCTTCAGCTTCTCGATGCGGGCGGCCATGCGCCGGGTCAGGGGCTCGTCGCCGCCGCCGTCGTCCAGCAGCACGATCTCGGCGTCGGCCCCGGGCTCGTCCAGGGCCTTGAGCAGGGCGCAGGGGTCGTCGCGATAGGTCGGGATCAATACCGACAAGCGCGGCGCGGCGCCCTTTAGGTCCAAGGCGGCCCAGGCGGCGTTGTCGGTCAGGGTTTCGGTCACGGCGGTCATGCGGGCTTCAGTCGGCGTTGGAGGATGTCCAGGGCCCGGCCGCGCAGGCCGCCGGCGTCGAGCGCCAGGGCCGCGACGCCATAGACCACGGCGCCGGCCGACGCCTTCAGGACCAGCTCGACCACGCCGCCGAAGGCCGGCACGACCGAGACCGCGGCGGCCATCAGGGCGCAGGCCAGACCGGATTTGGCCAGGACCGCCCAAGGCACGGGCAGGGGGCAGGCCCGGCGGCCCAGGATCGTCGCGCCCACCGCGCCGACGCCGTAGCTGGCGGCGGTCGACCACAGGGCGCCGTCCAGGCCGAAGCGCGGGATCAGGGCCAGGTTCAGGATCACGTTGGCGCCGGCCGGAACGGCCATGCAGGCGATCAGCATCATGGTCTTCTTGCCCAGGGTGAAGGCCTGCAGCAGGTAATAGGTGGTCATGCCCGACAGCCAGCCGGCCACGGCGATCCAGGGCACGACCCGGCCGGCGCCGGCGCTGAGATCGGCCCCGACCATCACCTGGGCCAGGGGCCGGCCGACCAGGGCCAGGCCGACGGCGGCGGGCAGGGTCAGCAGCACCATGAATCCGGCCTGCTCGTGGGCGGCGTCCTTCAGGGCGGGGTGGCCGCCGCGCTCCAGCGCCGCGACCAGGGCCGGTCCGCCGGCCATGCCCAGCCAGATGAACACCACGTCCAGGGTGCGCGAGCCCAGGGAATAGCCGGCGTGATAGACGCCGACCGCCTGCTCGTTCAGGAAGGCGGCCAGCAGGAAGCGGTCGGTGGTCGACAGCACCAGGGCCAGGATCAGCGACAGGGCCACCGGCAGGCCGTAGGCGGCGTAGGCCTTGGCCATGGCCGGATCGTAGCGGCCGCCCCTGGCGCGGCCCAGGTCGGCGGGTAGGACGAACACCAGGCACAGCAGCGAGATCGCGCCCATGCCCAGCAGCGGGGCCGCGCCGCCCAGGCCGACCAGGGCCAGGACCAGGCCCAGCAGGAAGCCGCCCACGGTCTGGACGATGTCCAGCAGGGCCGCGCCCGACACCTCGCCGGCCGCCCGGCGCCGTTCCTGTGACAGCTTGGTCAGGCTCCTGACCACCACGGCGGCGAAGGCCGCGGCGACGGCGACCTTGAGCGGCGCGGAGAGGGGGGCGAAGCGCAGCACGCCGGCGGCGACGACCGGCACGGCCAGGGCCAGGGCGAACCACAGGCGGTAGAGGGTGGCGAAATGGTCGGGCAGGCGGCCGTCGGCGTCCTGGCGCGCATGGAAGCGGGCCATCGCCGCCTCGGTCCAGGTCAGCAGGACGGTCTGGGTCAGGCTCAAGGCCGAGAAGGCCAGGGCGTAGACGCCGTACTGCTCGGGCGTCAGGACCCGGGTGAACAGGACGATGGTGAGCAGCCCCACCACCCCCTGGGCGATGTTGACCGGCAGATATCCGAGTACGCCACGCCAGAACATGTTTCGTCCTCAGCGCACCGCCGACCGGTCCCCGAGCAGGCAGGGGATGGTCATGGCGATGATGTAGAGGTCCAGCCAGAATGACTGGCGCTCGATATATTCGATGTCCAGGGCCACGCGCTCCTGCACCTGCTCGGCGGTGTCGACCGGGCCGCGCGAGCCGTTGATCGCCGCCCAGCCGGTGACCCCAGGCTTCATGCGATGGCGATGGGCGTAGCGGGCGACCAGCGTCTCCGATTCCACGTCGCCGCTCTTCATGCCGATGGCGTGGGGGCGGGGACCGACCATCGACATCTCGCCGCGCAGCACGTTGAACAGCTGCGGCAGTTCGTCGAGGCTGGTCTTGCGGATGAACTTGCCCACCTTGGTGACGCGGTCGTCGTCGGCGGTGACCTGGCGGGCGGCCTTGGCGTCGGCGGCCTCGTGGCGCATCGAGCGGAACTTCCAGACCCGAATGGCCTCGTTGTTGAAGCCGTGGCGGCGCTGGCGGAAGAACACCGGGCCGGGGGTGTCCAGCTTGATGGCCAGAGCGACCAGCAGCATCACCGGCGCGGCGACCAGCAGGCCGGCCGAGCCGATCGCCAGGTCCTGGGCGCGCTTGACGAAGGCGCGGCGGGCGTCGGTGGTCGCGCCCGACAGGTCGACGAAGCGGGCCAGGGAGGCGTTGCGCTGGGCCTCGCGATCCAGATCGACGAACAGGCTGACCGGGTTGGGCAGGACCTCCAGGCGCTCGACCAACTGGGCGACGCGGATCTGGGCCGTGGAGGTCACCGCGATGATCACGCGATCGACATAGGGCATGATGCGGTGGCCGATCAGGGCGTCGGTGTCGCCCAGCACCGGCACGCCCAGCACCTGCGCCGGGGCGCGGTGGGCGCGGTCGTCGAACACGCCCAGCACGTTGACGTCGCTGGTGGCCAGGGCGGCGGTGATGAAGTGCTCGGCGTTGGCGGTCGCGCCCACCACCACGACGTTCGGCGTCAGGCGGCCTTCGCGGCGACCGTGGTCGACGGCGCGCCACCAGGCCAGGTGCAGCCCGGCGGTGGCGACGGCCATGGCCGCGGCCCAGCCGGCCGTCAGGGCGGTGTCCGCCTGGCCGCGTTCGAAGATCAGGCTCGCCAGCGTCACCACCACGGCGACCGCGCCGAAGGCTGCCGATACGCGCAGCGCCTGGCGGCCCAGGGTTTCGCGACGGTCGAAGGTATAGGCCTCCAGCATGTAGAGGGCGGGCAGCAGGGCCAGGGCGCCCAGGACCAGCGGGACATAGACCGCGGGAGCCGGGCGGGCGATGGCGATCGCGGCGGCGGTGATCGCGGCGAAGGCCAGGCCGTCGATTACGCGGAACAGCCGCGACAGGCTGCGCACCTGCATCCGGGCCCGGGTCGGAACCAGCCGGCCGGGGCGGAACGGACCGCGCCGGGCCATGGCCTCGGCCGAGTCGTTTCCGATCACGACACCGGACGCCGCCGAGCCGCCCGTCGCGATGGCCGCCTCGAGTTCCGTATGTGCGATAGCAGACGACATGAAGCTCCGACCCCTTGTAGAACAGGGTTCAACCTAGCCTCGCGGTCTGAGCTTCGCGTTAACGCGGATTTTTCGAGACAGCGCGTTGTCATGCCGCCGCGAACAGGCTATCGAACCGCTCCCTCTCAGGAGGAGACGTGGCCGAGAGGCTGAAGGCACCGCTTTGCTAAAGCGGCATACCCCAAAAGGGTATCGAGGGTTCGAATCCCTCCGTCTCCGCCATCCCCTCGCCATCGCTATTGTCCGCGCGGTTCGGTCCGCCAAGCCGCGCCGCGGCCTAGCCGGCGGCCACGGCGCCGTGGACGAGGCTGGCGGCCAGCGCCAGCATCATGACGCCGATGCCCAGATCCAGGACGCGCCAGGCGGCCGGGCGGGAAAACAGCGGGGCCAGGAACCGCGCGCCTAGGCCCAGCGACGAGAACCAGGTCAGGCTGGCCAGGGCGGCGCCGGCCATGAACAGCGGTCGCTCCATTGGCGGAAGCGCCGCGCCCACCGCGCCCATCAGCATGACGGTGTCGATATAGACGTGCGGGTTGAGGAAGGTGAAGGCGGCGGTTCCGGCCAGGGCGGCGCTCAAGGTCATCGAGGCCTGGTGTTCGACGACCAGGGCCGAGGGACGGGCGGCCCGGCGCAGCGCGGAAACTCCATACCAGCTTAGGAAGGCCGCGCCGCCCAGGCTCAGGGCCAGCGACAGTCCCGGGAGCAAGGCCAGGACCCCGCCCAGGCCGTTGACCCCGGCCACGATCAGCGTGGCGTCGGCGGCCGCGCAGAACAGCACGATCGGCACGACATGCTCGCGCTTCAGGCCCTGGCGGAGGACGAACATGTTCTGGGCGCCGATGGCGATGATCAGGCCGGCGGACAGGGCGAAGCCCTTGAGGAAGGCGGGGAGGAGGGAGGCGGTCATGTCGCCTTTGATGACGGCGGCACGTGATGTAGTATAGCTAAGATTCCTTATGCTGATTAAGGTGTTCTAATGCTCGACTATGCGTCGCTCGCCGCCCTGGCCGCCGTCGTGCGCGAAGGCAGTTTCGACAAGGCCGCCGCCGCGCTGGGGGTGACGCCGTCGGCGGTGTCCCAGCGCGTCAAGGGGCTGGAAGAGCGGGTTGGCGCGACCCTGTTGACGCGAGGCGCTCCGTGCCAGGCGACGCAGATCGGGGCCAAGCTGTGCGCCCATGTCGAGCGGGTCCGGCTGCTCGAAGGCGAGGTCGTCCACGACCTGCCGGGACTGGCCGGCCCGGCGCCGGGACCGCCCACGATCCGGGTCGCGGTCAACGCCGACAGCGTCAGCACCTGGTTTCCCCGGGCCGCGGCGCTGTTCGCCGCGCAGACGGGCGCCATGCTCGACCTAGTCCTCGAGGACGAGGCCCACACCGCCGATCGCCTGCGCTCGGGCGAGGTTCTCGCCGCGGTCACCGCCGATCCCGCGCCGGTTCCGGGCTGCAAGACCTATCCGCTGGGCGTCCTGGACTACGCCGCCGTCGCCAGCCCCGGCTTCATCGCTCGCTTCTTCCCAGGCGGGCTGGACGCCGAGAGCTTGGCGGTCGCGCCGATCCTTCGCTTCGATCGCCGCGACCAACTGCAGGCGCGATGGGCCAGGGAGGCCTGGAGCGCGTCGATCCGGCCGCCCACCCACTGGACGCCCTCCACGCCGGGCATGCTGGACATGACCCTGGCGGGCCTGGGCTGGGCGATGACGCCCGTGGTGCTGGCCGCGCCGCACCTCGCCGCCGGCCGCCTGGTGGAGCTGCCGCCGCGCCTGCGCATCGGCGTGACGCTCTACTGGCAGCGCACGCGGCTGACCGCGCGGTTGCTGGATCACCTGACCCAGGCCGTGAGGTCGACCGGCGCCGACGCCCTGGCCAGGGTCGAAGGCTGACAGCGGCGAACCCTCAGGTCGGAACGGACAGGCGGAATCGCGCGCCGCCGAGCGGGGGATGATCGCTGGGCGCGTCCGGAGGCAGAAGCGCCAGCGCGCCGCCATGGCCCTGGGCGATCTGGCGCGCCAGGCTCAGCCCGACGCCCGATCCCGTCGCCTTGGTGGTGAAGAACGGCAGGCAGACCTGGTCGGCCTGGTTCTGCGGCACGCCCGGCCCGGAATCCTCGACCAGGAACCGGATCTCGGCTTCGACCCGCGCGACGCTCAGGCGGACGCGCGGATCGGGGCGCTCCAGCGCCGCCTCGGCGGCGTTGTTGAGCAGGTTGCCGATCGCCAACCACATCTGGTCCGCGTCGATCCGGACCTCGACGGGCGGCGGCGCCGGGCTGTCGAGCGCCACGCCCCGGGCGGCCCACTGCGCCCGGAAGCTCTCCCGCGCCACGTCCAGCCAGGCCGCCAGGTCGACGACGCGGGGCGAGGGCGGCGGAAGGCGGGTCAAGGTCCGGTAGGCGTCGATGAAATCCCGCAGGCCTTCGGTGCGGGCCACCGCCCGTTCGAGCGCCGAAATCGCCTGGCCGGTCGCGGCCGGACCGCCGTCGCGCAGCAGGTCCAGGGCGCTGCGGCTCATGGACGCCACGGGCGTCAGGGCGTTCATCAGCTCATGGTTCAACACCCGCAGCAGGTCGCGCAGCGCCGCGGCTTCGGCGGCGCGGACGTCGGCCGTCATGTCGGTCAGCACGACCAGGTCGGCCTGGCCCGCCTCGTCGACGAGCTCGGCGCGGCTGACGGCGTAACTGGCGTCGCGCCAGCGCAGGGGCGAGGTCAGGTCCGACAGGGGCCGGCCGCCCGTCAGGGCCAGGCGCGCGGCGTCCGACAGCAGGTGCGGGGTGTCGAACGCTCGGCGCGCGGCGCGATTGGCGGCGATGATCCGGTGGTCGCCCGTCCCCAGCAGGATCGGGGAGGGAGTCTGGTCCAGCAAAAGCTCCAGCCGACGGCGGGTCAGCTCGGCCGCGAAACCGCTTCCGGCCTGGACCGGGACCAGCCGCGCGGCCCGCCAGGCGCCGAGCTTCTGGACCAGGTCCACCGCCAGGGCCGCGCCGGCCAGCGCGCAGAGCAGCGCCGTCGCGTACAGCCCGCGCGTCACCGACAGCCAGGCCAGGACGCCGAGCGCGAAGATCGAGGCCTGGGCGAGCAGGCGCAGGGCCAAGGCCTTAGAGCCCATGCTTCTCCATCCTGCGATAGAGGGCCGCGCGGGTCAGGCCCAGGTCCTTGGCCGCCTGCGAGACGTTGAACTGGCGGCGGGTCAACGCCGCCTGGATGAGCGCCTTCTCCGAGCGTTCGAGGTTGAGGTCCTGGGGCGGCAGGTTGGCCGGCACGCGCCGGGGCGTGTCGATGGCGGCGCGCACCGACGCCAGCAGGCGCTCGTTGTTCCACGGCTTGACCACGAAGTCCTGGGCGCCCAGCCGCATGGCCTGCACGGCGATAGCCATGCCCGAATGACCGGTGACCACGACCACCGGCAGGTCCTGCCGGGTCGCCAGGCGCCTTTGCAGGAACGCCAGCCCCGCCTCACCCGAGGTGTCGCCCCGCCGGAAGTTGAGGTCCAGCAGCAGGACGTCGACGGCGTCGTGGTCGAGGCGCTCGTGGGCGGCCTCCGGCGTCTCCGACCCCACGAAATCGAACCCGCCGCGCACCAGGATCAGCTCGGCCGAGGCCAGGATGTCCCGATCGTCGTCGAGAAAAAGCGCGCACGGACGGCGGTCGGTCATGTTCGGAATCGGACACATTGGCGATGTCATCAGCGCCGAGAATCCCGTGTAATGCGCCATAAGTCAAATAAAACCAGAGGCTTATTGGAATTGCACGACCTGTATTAGCCTGTAAGCATGAGCAGGCTCGCCTCGACTTCCCCAACCAGCGCCGGCGGCATGGATCGCCGCGTCGAACGGCGGTGGCGGATGACCCCCGCGCAGCGCTGGGCGGCCGGCGTCGCCGCCTTGGCCGCCGCCGGGCTGCTGGCCTGGGCGTTTTCGCCCCGGGCCGGCACGGTCGATGTCGACGCGGCGGGCCTTTCGTTCGGCACGGTGATCCGCGCCCCTTACCTGGACTACGCGCCGCTGCGCGCCGAGGTCGCGCCCGCCCAGACCACCTTCATCGCCGCTGAAACCGCCGGCCGGGTCGAGGCCGTCCTGGCCGCCGACGGGGACCTGGTCGCGGCCGGACAGGAACTGGCCCGCCTGTCCAATCCGCAACTGAGCCTGGAGGTGACCTCGCGCGAGGCCGACATCGCCGCGCGGCTCAGCGAGAACACCGGCCGGCTGATGAGCCTCAAGGGCGCCGAGGAGAACCGGGAACAGGCCCTGGCCGACACCGCCCACGCCCTGAGCCGGGCCCGCCAGGACCTGGACCGGCGGCAGATCCTGCTGGCCAAGGCGATGCTGAGCCCCTCGGCCGTGCAGCCCTATCTCGAGGAGGTCGACTACCAGAAGGACCGCCTGGCCACCTTGAAGGCGGCGCAGCGTTCGGATGCGGCCTTTTACGCCGAGCAGCGCGCCCAGGCGGCCCGCAGCGCCCAGGACCTGCGCCGCAGCCTCGAAGAGACCCGCGCCGGCCGTTCGGCCCTGGTGGTTCGCGCGCCGACGGCCGGCCGGCTCACCGCGTTCGACCTCAAGCCCGGCCAGGCCGTGCGGATGGGGGATCCGCTGGGCCAGGTCGACGCCGAGGGCGCCTACAAGCTGCGCGCCAAGCTGGACGAATTCTACCTGCCGCGGTTGTCGGCGGGACAGAGCGCCACGGCGACGGTCCGCGATCGTCCCGTCTCGGCGCGGGTGACGAAGGTGTTTCCACAGATCGCCGAAGGGCGGGCGACCCTGGAGCTGGCGTTCGAAGGCGTCGCGCCCCAGGGGCTTCGGCGAGGCGAGGCCATCGATCTGCGCCTGTCGCTCGGACGACCCCAGGCCGCCGTCGTCGCGCCGTCGGGCGGATGGCTGAACGACACCGGCGGGGCCTGGGCCTTCGTGCTGTCGGCCGACGGCGCGCGGGCCGAGCGGCGGGCGATCGTGCTGGGACGGCGCAACCCCGAGCAGGCCGAGGTGCTGAGCGGCCTCAAGCCGGGCGAGCGCATCGTCACCGCCGGCGCGCAGGACGTCGCCAAGGCGAAGATTCTCCGAATCCGATCGAAGGGATGACCATGATCGAACTGCAGTCCATTTCGCGCCTCTATCGGTCGGACGAGATCGAGACCGCCGCGCTCCACGGGATCTCCCTGTCGATCCGGCGCGGGGAATTCGCGGCGGTGATGGGGCCGTCGGGGTGCGGCAAGTCCACCCTGCTGAACATTCTCGGCGTGGTCGATCGCCCGACCTCGGGTCAGTACCTGTTCGAGGGCGTGGACCTGGCCAAGCGCGGCGAGGGCGCCCTGGCCCAGCACCGCGCCCGCCACCTGGGCTTCATCTTCCAGAGCTTCAACCTGGTCGACGACCTGACCATCGCCGAGAACATCGAGCTGGGCCTGATCTATCGCAAGGGCCTGGCGGGATCGCGCCGGGCGCTGGTCGAGGCGGCCATGGACCGGGTCGGCATCGGCCATCGCGCCCGGCATTTTCCCCACCAGCTTTCGGGCGGACAGCAGCAGCGGGCGGCCATAGCGCGCGCCATCGTCGGCGACCCCGACCTGATCCTGGCCGACGAGCCCACCGGCAATCTCGACACCGAGAACGGCGCCCAGGTGATGGACATCCTCAAGGGTCTGAACGCGGCCGGCGCCACCATCGTCATGGTCACCCACTCGCCCAGCCACGCCGACCAGGCCAACCGGCGCATCGACATGCTGGACGGCCGGCTGGTGGCTTCCGTCGCTCAGGCCTTGTGAGGCGCGCCATGCTGCAGTCCATCCTGACCGCCTTCTGGCGATCCTTCACCCGGCGCCCGCTCTACGCCGCGCTCAACCTGCTGGGCCTCAGCCTCGGCGTGGCGACCTTCGTCACGCTCAGCCTGCTGCACCGTTTCGAGACCGGCTACGACAGCTGGACGCCGGAGCGAGACAAGATCTACGCCGCCGGCATCGCCTTCAACGTCCCGGGCATCACGCCGGGCGCGCGGGTCGGGGCCATGGGCGGGCTGCTGGAGGAGATGAAAGTCGACTATCCGCAGGTGCGCGGCGTGCGGGACTGGGGTCAGGCAGCGGTGATCCACAGGGGCGCGACGGTTTCGGGCGAACAGATCGAGCTGGTCGACGCCGACTTCCTGGTCTTCTTCCAGGTCCCGCTGGTCGCCGGCGACCGCGCCTCGGCCTTGCGGGATCCGGCGAGCCTGGTGCTGTCGGAAACCATGGCCCGCAAGTATTTCGGCGCCGTCGACGTCGTCGGCCGCCGTCTTGAGATCAGCGATCTGGCTGGCCGAAACGCCTACACCGTCACCGCGGTGCTCAAGGACCTGCCCAAGAACAGCAATCTGAAGCTGGATTTTGTTCGCCTGCTCACGCCGCGCGACAGCGCGTTGGAGAGCTCTTGGCACGGCTGGGGCGGCCTTGTTCTGCAGACCTATTTCAAGTTCGACGATCCCGCAGCGGTCTCCGCCCTGGAGGCGCAACTGCCGGCCTTCGTCGATCGCCGGGTGGGCAAGTCGTTCGGCGACGCCGTCACGCCGCACGAGGTGCTGAGGCTAAGCTTCGTGCCGCTGGGCGACGTTCATCTGGTCGACCCCAAGCAACGCGCCGCGATCGAGACCCTGAGACTGGTCGGCTGGGTGGCCTTGGGCTTGGCCCTGATCAACTACGTGAACCTGGCGACCGCCCGGGCGGGACTGAGGGCTCGGGAAGTGGCCGTGCGCAAGGCCCTTGGCGCCGGGGCCGCCGTCCTGCGCCTGCAGTTCCTGGGCGAGGCGGCCCTGACCATCGCCCTGGCCTTCCTGATCGGCCTGGCGGCGGTCGAGCTGGCGCTGCCGCTGATCAACGCCGCCGGAGGGCTGTCGCTGGGCCTGGACTATCGCGCGGACGGCGCGTGGGTGGCGGGGGTCTTCGCCCTGGTGCTGGCGGTCGGCTTGGCGGCCGCGATCTATCCGGCCTTCATGCTCTCGGCCTATCAGCCGGCCCAGGTCCTGGCGTCGAGCCGCACGCCGTCGGGCGGCCGGTTCGGGGCGCGGCTGAGGGAGGGGCTGATCATGGTCCAGTTCGCCGCCGTAGTCGCCGCCTTCGTGCTGATGCTCGGCTTTCTGGGCCAGGTCCATCACATGCAGAGCCTGGATTTCGGGTTCCGGCGCGACGGCCTCTATCTGGTCACCGCCACGCGCGGCGTCGGCGTCACGCCGCAACAGCGCCAGGCCTTCTGGAGCGCCGCCCAGCGGATTCCGGGTGTGAGCGGTGTAACAGCCAGCACGACGGCCCCGGCCGACGACGCCATGTACATCAATTCGACGGCCATACGGCTGGACCGCCCCGCGGGTCCCGAACTCCTGCCGACGCTTAGTTGGTCCGGGGTTGGTCCGGACTATTTCCAGACGCTGGGGATCCGTCTGGTCGCCGGGCGGTTGCTCGACCTCGCCCATGGCGGTGACGAACAGTACGTGCCCAATGCGGGGCCCGAGACCGTGACCAACGCCGTGATCAGCCGCGGGGCGGTGCGCCAGCTGGGCTACGCCTCGCCCGAGGCGGCCCTGGACAAGCTGATCGATTTCAACAAGCGGAAAACCCGCATCGTCGGTGTCGTGGAGGACGCCCGCTTCTACAGTCCCACCGAAAAGACGCCGGCCAAGCTCTATACGTTCAACGGCTATCCCGCCTGGTGGCCGGCGGGCTGGCCGATCACGCTGGTGCGCTATTCGGGCCTGAGCGAGGCCGAGGTTCGCGCGCGCCTGGAGGCCGCCTGGCGCCAGGCGGCGCCGGACGTCCCGTTCGAGGGCAAGACCGCCCTGACCAATCTGGACCGCTACTACAAGCCCCAGCGCGACCGCACCAACCTGTTCAGTCTGGGCGCCATGGTGGGGGCGGGGATCGGCTGCATCGGGCTCTACGGCCTGGCGGCGTTCAACGCCTCGCGGCGGACGCGGGAGATTGGCGTGCGCAAGGTGCTGGGGGCGACCCGCGCCCAGGTGGCCCGGCTGCTGGTCAGCCAGTTCCTGCGTCCGGTGGCCGTCGCCTGCCTGCTCGCCTGGCCCCTTGCCTACTGGATGCTGCGGCGCTGGCTGTCGCAGTTCGACGACCCCGTCGCCGTCGGTCCGCTGATCTTCATCGCCGGCGCGACGGCGGCGATCGCCATCGGCCTGGCGGCGGTCGGAGGCCTGGCGTGGTCCGCGGCCTCGGCTGAGCCGGGCAGGGCGCTACGGCACGACTAACCGCGCCGCAGGACCAGGGTGACGATCGAGCGGGGCGGGGCGACGGTTCCGGCGATCGGCTGCAACCGCCGCGTCGCATCGGTGACGACCATCCGGCTCGACCAGCCCGCCAGCGGCGTGGCCAGGTCGCGCGGGGTGATCCCGCCGTTGACATGCACCAGCACCAGCTCGGCCCCGTCGGGCGACAGGGCGCCGACCGTGTCCAGGTCGTCGACGGGGGTCAGCCGGTAGCCGGGCCGGATGTAGCGGCTGAAGTGCGCCATGGCGTGGTACTTGGCCGTGACATGGATCGCGTGCGGTCCCTGGGGAGGGCCGCGCAGGTCGGCCTTGACCAGGCCCCAGTTCGAGCCGGGCTTGCCCTCGCGCGTGCTCAGGTCCTCGACCGCCTGCCAGAAGACCCAGGCCGACGGCTCCAGCCGCTTGAGGTCCATGACCACGTGTTCGGCCAGGGCCAGCGGCGAGCCCATGCCGTCGAAGGTCTCGGGCTCCTTATCCAGGGGCGTGTCGTTCTCCGACATCCACAGCCGGATCCCCGAGGCCGCGGCGATGTCGCGAACGCCGGTCTGGTTGACGACGCCGTAGCTGTGGACGTTCAACTGGCCGATCGCCGCGCGGGCTGCGGGCGGATAGGCCTCCCAGTCGGCCAGGAACAGGTGCGAATTGGTCTCGTCGGGCGCGCTGACCACCGTCTTCAGGCCCCGGGCGCGGAGCGCGGCGGCCGAGGCGACGATCATGGCGGCCTGGCGGGCGGGCGACCAGTGGGCGCCCTCCTGGGTGTTGGCCGCGAACCAATAGTCGGTGTTGGGCTCGTTGACCGGGGACAGGGTCCGGAAGGTAATCCCGTGGCGCCGCTGGAGCTCGTCGACGACGCGGGCGAGATAGGCGGCGAACAGCGGCTCCAGGCCCGGCCGCAGGTTGTCGTCCGTTCCCTTGAGGGCGCCCGACACCTTGCCGCTGACGGTCATGAACCAGGGCGGCGAGTTGGAGAAGGCCTCCAGGATCGGCTGGTCCACGCGGGCCTTGATCGCGTCCAGCCACCAGCGCTGGTTGGCGTCGGCCGACCAGTCCCACATCGACTCGTCCTCGGCGCGCCACCAGTCCTGGCCCTCGGCGCCGGCCGGCTGCCGCCAGAAGCCGGGGACCGCCGCGCCGGTCCGCAGGTGGGGCGGGTCGCCCGGCCTGGCGCCGCCGCCGATATTGTAGCGCCCGATCGTCCAGCCCAGGCCGCCCGGACCATAGAACAGGTCGGCCAGCCGCCGGCGTTCGGCGTCGGGCCAGCCGCCGGTGACGTTGGCGAACCAGGCCAGGGCCGTGCCCCAGCCTTCGAACGCCGGCCCCGCGCGGTCGAGGGCCGGGCGCAGGGTGATCCTGACCGCCGGCGTCGACGCGGGCGGGGCGGCCAGGGCCCTGGGGCTGATCGCCAGTCCGGCCAGAAGGCCGAAGATCCCGCGTCGCGACAACGCCATGAAGCCCTCGTGTTCTTATAAAAGTTTCGGCGCCAAATTTGTATGACAATTGATACGTCGCGACAACCCGGACCGCCTGACAAAACCAGCCGTCCTGCGCTCTCTCGCGTCCGGAGCGATGGCGCGATTCGGGGCTGGCCTGGGCGCCTTGGGCGCGGTCAGGGTGCGAAATGCGGTGGGACGGTTGTGCGCGAAACCTCGGACGTGAAGGCGGCCGAATCCCTGGTCGTCGAGCACGGTTCGCCGCTAAAGTCCTGTTTTCCCTAACAAGCTTGACCATTCAGGTCCGGCCCTCGATCGACCGGCGGCCATCGATCGCGCGGATCGGCCCTTCCGATCGGGGTGGCGCGCCGATGGCTTCGCCAGGAAAGCCGCGCCTGATGGCGTCACGCGTCCTGCGGAACTCCTGTTCCAGGCTGTAGGTCGCACAAAAATATCATTTACAGGTCTGGCTGGATAAAATCGTACTTGTCGTACAAATGAGAGCGGCATATGTCTGACATGAAATCACGCCGTACGAGAGCGTGACGAATCGAAACCAGGAGGATGACGAGATGAGGGGTGTTCAGTTCAGGCTGATGGTGAGCGCGTCGGTGGCGGCCCTGGGGGTCTGCGCGACGGCCGGCTCGGCCACGGCCCAGACGGCAGGGTCAACGGCCCAGGCGCCGGCCGACACGGCCGCCGTTTCCGAGATCGTCGTCACCGGGGTGCGCGCCAGCCTGCGGTCGGCCCAGGCGATCAAGCGCAACGCCGACCAGGTCGTCGATTCGATTCAGGCCCAGGACATCGGCAAGTTGCCCGACGCCAACACCACCGAGGCCCTGCAGCGCGTGACCGGCGTCCAGATCCAGCGCCGCTACGGCGAAGGCGCGACCGACTTCGACCACCGCACCCAGCCGGCGATCGCCGTGCGCGGCCTGACCCAGGTGCAGAACTTCCTCGACGGGCGCGCGGTCTATTCGGCGTCCGGCGGCCGGGCCTTCGACCTCGAAGGCGTGCCGCCCGAACTGCTGGCTGGCATCGATGTCTACAAGAACGCGCCCGCCAACATCATCGAAGGCGGCGTCGGCGGGGCCGTGAACCTGCGCACCCGGCTGCCGTTCGATTCGCCCAAGCGGGTCCTCAGCGCCACCTTCCGCGGCAACTATTACGATCGGGTCCGGAAGAACGGCGGCTCGATCTCGGGCCTCTACAGCGACCGTTTCGACACCTCGATCGGCGAGATCGGCGTTCTGGTCAACGCCGTCCTGAGCAAGAGCCGCTATCGCCAGGACGGTTTCCTGGCTGGCCCGTTCGACACGGTTCAACCCGGTTCGATCGCCAATGCGCCGGCCAACGCCCAGGTGCCCTACGGCTTCGAGATCTATGACGACACCGGCGACCGCAAGCGCCTGGGCATCGCCGCGGCGGTGCAGTGGCGGCCCAGCGACAATCTGCTGCTGACCGCGCAGTACCAGCGGACAAAATACTGGTTCAATCGAACCGGCGCCTACTACTACGACTTCAATAACCGCTCCAACAAGAAGGATGCGGCCGGAAATGTTATTGAGTACGGTACGGACCCGCTGCCCGGCGCGAGCTTTGCGTTCAACGATGAAGGCTATGCGACCAAGGGTTCGTTGCAGAACCAGACCTTCGAGACCGGACGGTTCGACCAGCAGCTGTGGAGCCAGAGTCAGAATTTCACGCTAAACGCCGCCTGGACGCCGACCGAGCGCTTCAAGGCCAATTTCGACGCCCAGTACCTGAAGTCCTACTACGACGCCGACCGCAACGGCCACGTGCTGTCGCTCTACAGCCAGTCGGGCCAGACGGGGCTGACCGCGCCCCACAAGTCGATCGTCGATTTCGACCTGACCGGAAAATATCCCCGGTGGGAGGTGCGCGACGCCTCGGTTCTGAACAATCCGGCCAACTATACCACGCCCTTCATCGCCGACTCGCTGCAGCGGAACGACGCCGACACCTTCTCTCTGGCGGGCGACGTCGAGTACGACCTGGAAGGCGGCTTCTTCGACAAGCTGCGCGGCGGCGCGCGGTATTCCGACAACAGCATCGACCTGCGGGGCACCTGGCACGGCGTCTGCATCACGGCCCTGGGCCCGGACGCGAGCTGTTCGGCTCCAAACGGCACGCCGCTGGTGCCGCTGTCGGCCCATCCGGAACTGTCGATGCCGGGTCCGTCGATGCACTGGTTCGACGGCAACACCGTCAAGGGCGGGATTCTCTATCCAGCCTTCCCCACGGGCGACGGCGTCTGGGCCCAGACCAAGGCGCTCTACGCCCTGTTCGGCGCCCAAACCAAGGACGCCTTCACGCCGAGCGATCTCAACAGCCAGACCGAGAAAACCTATACCGGCTGGGCGATCGCGGATTATGCCAGCGAAGTGGCCGGCGTGCAGATCGACGGCGGCCTAGGCGTGCGGGTGATCAAGACCGAGGCCACCTCTAAGGGCACCCAGTTCAACAACGACGGCACCAGCGCGCCGATCGACGTGGACAACAGCTATACGCGCGTCCTGCCCAGCTTCAACCTGCGCGCCAAGCTGACCGACACGCTGCAGGCGCGTTTCGCCTTCTCCAAGGGCTTGGCGCGCCCGAATTTCGACCAGCTTTCGACCAACCTGACGCTCAACAACCCCAACCAGGTCAATCCAAAGACAGGCCATCCCAGCGCCAGCTCGGGCAATCCGATGCTGCGTCCCATCGAGTCCGACAACTACGACCTGACGGCCGAGTGGTACTTCAACGATACGGGCTCACTGACCGCCGGCGTTTTCTACAAGAAGGTCGATGGTTTCTTGGCCGGCGGCACCGTTGAAGGCACCTATAATGGCAAGATCTACGACGTCAGCACCGTGGTGAACACGGGCAAGGGAACCGTGAAAGGCTTGGAACTGGGCTATCAGCAGTTCTTCGACTTCCTGCCCGGACTTCTGAGCGGGCTGGGCGTCCAGGCCAACTACACCTATGTCGACAGCAGTGTGACCAACCCGTTCTTCTCGGCCGGGTCGGATTCGTCCGAGCAACTGCCGCTCGAGAAGCTGTCGAAGAACAGCTACAACCTGATCGGTCTCTACCAGAAGGGGCCGGTGTCCGGGCGCCTGGCCTACAACTGGCGCTCCAGCTATCTGGACCAGACCTCCGGCAGCGGCGCGAACGGCCAGGCGCAATACGCCAAGCCCTACGCCTCGCTGGATGCGTCGCTCAGCGTCGACATCAACGACCACGTGGCGTTCTCGGTGGATGCTGTGAACCTGAACAACCGCATGAACGTGCTCTACATCGGCACGCCCGCCGCGCCGCTGCAGTACCAGCTCAACGACCGCCGCTTCGGCGTCGCCCTGCGCATCACCTACTGACCTCCCCTGCTAGCCGACGTGGCGCGCGGCGCGCCACGTCGGCGCTTTTTTCGACAAAACACCTTCGGTCCGCACGCAAGACATGGTTCGATCGATCCGATGCTGACCGAAACCTCGCGTGAAGACGGGCCGCTGACCCGCATCGCCATCGTCGGGGGCGGGGCGGCCGGCTGGATGGCCGCCGCGGCCCTCGCCCGCGTGCTGGGTCCCCATGGACCGGCGATCACCCTGATCGAATCCGAGGAGATCGGCATCGTCGGGGTGGGGGAGGCGACCATCCCGCCGATCCGCGCCTTCAACGCCATGATCGGCCTGGACGAGGACGTCTTCGTCCGCGAGACCAAGGGCACGTTCAAGCTGGGCATCGAGTTCGTCGACTGGCGCCGGCCCGGCCACCGCTATTTCCATCCGTTCGGCGTCTATGGCCCCGACTTCGGCCCCACGCCGTTCGAGGGCGCCTGGCGACGGCTGCGTCAGGCGAGCCAAGCCGAGCCGCTGGAAGCCTATTCGATCTGCGCCCAGGCCGCGGCGGCCGGACGCTTCGCGAGGCCCCAGCCGGGCGCGGGACCGCTGTCCCAGCTGGCCTACGCCTTCCATTTCGACGCGGCCCTCTACGCCAAGCTGCTGCGCGCCCACGCCGAGGCGGCCGGGGTCGTCCGCCGCGAAGGCAAGGTGGCCGCCGTCAACCTGCGGGGCGGCGACGGCTTCGTCGAGTCGGTGACCATGGAGGACGGCGAGCGGATCGCGGCCGACCTGTTCCTGGACTGCACGGGGTTTCGCGCCCTGCTGATCGGCCAGACGCTGGAGAGCCCGTTCGAGGACTGGTCGCGCTGGCTGCCCAACGACCGGGCCGTGGCCGTGCCCTCGGCCAACGCCGGCCCGCCGACGCCCTTCACCCGCTCGACCGCCCGGGAGGCCGGCTGGCAGTGGCGCATCCCGCTGCAGCACCGCACCGGCAACGGCTACGTGTTTTCCAGCCGCCATGTCTCCGAGGACGAGGCGACCGCCACCCTGCTGGCCCATCTCGACGGCGAGCCCCTGGCCGAGCCCCGCGTGCTGCGGTTCCAGGCTGGTCGGCGCCCTGCCGGCTGGGTCAAGAACGTCGTGGCCCTGGGCCTGGCCAGCGGCTTTCTGGAGCCGCTGGAATCCACCAGCATCCACCTGATCCAGGTCGGGATCGCCCGGCTGCTCGAGATGCTGCCGACCCGCGCCTTCGAGCCCGCCGACGCCCGCCGCTACAACCGGCTGATGGCGACCGAGTTCGACAGCGTGCGCGACTTCCTGATCCTGCACTTCCACGCCACCGAACGGAACGACACGCCGTACTGGGACCAGCTGCGTACGATGTCGGTACCTGACACCCTGCGCGAGCGCCTACGAATCTACCGCGCGACCGGCCGGGTGTTCCGCGAGAGCGACGAGCTCTTCACCAAGACCAGCTGGCTGGCGGTGCTGAACGGGCAGGGGCCCGCGGTCGACGGCCACGAGCCTCTGGCCGAGGGTTTGCCGCTCGACCAGGCCGGGGCGCGGCTGGCGCGGATCGCCGCCGCGACGGCCCAGGCCGTCCAGCAGATGCCGTCCCAGGCCGAGTTCATCCGCGCCCATTGCCAGGCCGCATCGCTGATCGCGGTTTGATCCAGATTTAGACCGACAGACGGGGCGAGCCGCCCCATGAGAAGAGGTTCGTATGCGACGGATTCTATTGGCGGGTTTCGCCTCGTTCGGACTGCTGACCGCGGCCCACGCCGACGAGGGCCCGCGGGTCCAACCCGTGCAGGTGGACGCCTCGCGTCCGGACTGGGAGAACCCGGCGGTGTTCGCGCGCGGCAAGCTGGCGGCCAGCGCCACGCACTTTGCGTTCGAGAGCCGGGAGGCGGCCCTGGCCGGGGACATGACCCGCTCGGCCCGCTACCAGTCGCTGGACGGGCTGTGGTCGTTCAGCTTCTCGCCGTCGTCGGACGCGGTTCCCGAGGGCTTCGAGAAGCCGGACTATGACGCCTCGGCCTGGAAGACCATCAAGGTCCCGGCCCTGTGGCAGACCGAGGGTTACGACCAGGCCCGCTATAACAACATCACCTATCCCTTTCCGGCCAACCGGCCGCTGATCCCCCACGCCACCAATCCGGTGGGGTCGTATCGGCGGACCTTCGAGATCCCGGCCGGCTGGAGCGGCCAGGACGTGATCCTGCACATCGGCGCGGCCGGTTCGGCCTATCAGGTGTGGGTCAACGGCGTGGAGGCCGGCTATTCGGAGGACTCCAAGCTGCCCAGCGAGTTCGACGTCACCAAGCTGCTGAAGCCGGGGCAGAAGAACATCGTCGCCATCCAGATCCACCGCTGGTCGGACGGCTCCTACCTGGAGGACCAGGATTTCTGGCGGGTGTCGGGCATCGAGCGGTCGGTCTATCTGAAGGCTGTCCCCAGGGCGTCGGCCAGCGACCTGTTCGTCCATGCCGGCCTGGACAAGGCCTATAGCGACGGGGTGCTGTCGACCGACGTGGCCCTGGCCGCGCGCGACAAGCCGGTGACCGTGCGCATGACCCTGCTGGACGGCGACAACACCGTCCTGACCCGAGAAAGCAAGGTCGCGGCCGGCGCGGCCAGGACGGAGACCCTGGCGGCCACGGTTCCCGGCGTGCGCCAATGGACGGCCGAGACGCCCAACCTCTACACCCTGCTGGTCGAGGTGCTGGACGCCCAGGGCGGCGTCATCCAGGCCACGCCGCAGCGCATCGGCTTCCGCACCGTGGAGATCAGGAACGGCCGGGTGGCGGTCAACGGCAAGCCGATCGTCATCCGCGGCGTCAATCGCCACGAGCATGACCCCGAGACCTTCCACGTGATCTCCGAGGCCTCGATGCGCCGCGACATCGAATTGATGAAGCGCAACAACATCAACGCCGTGCGCACCTCGCACTATCCCAACGCCGAGCTCTGGTACGCCCTGGCCGACGAGTACGGCCTCTATGTCATGGACGAGGCCGACATCGAGAGCCACGCCTACATGGACTACGCCAACAAGCATCCAGAGCTGCGGCCCAAGCTGCAGATCGGCTTCGACCCGGCGTGGGAACAGGCCCATGTCAGCCGCGTCATGAACATGGTCGAGCGCGACAAGAACCATCCCTCGGTGATCTTCTGGTCGCTGGGCAACGAGGCCGGCATCGGTCCCAATTTCGAGAAGGCCGCCGCGGCCGCCCGCAAGCGCGATCCCAGCCGCCTGATCTCATACCTGGGCTGGGGCACGCTGGACTGGGAGCACGAGCCCAACGCCTTCGTCGACATCTATGCCCCCATGTACGACGACATCGAGAAGATGGTCGACTGGGCCAAGGATCCGACCCGCACCCAGCCGATGATCCAGTGCGAATATTCGCACATGCAGGGCAATTCCGGCGGCAACTTCAAGGACTACTGGGACACCATCTACCAGTACGACAAGCTGCAGGGCGGCTTCATCTGGGACTGGGTGGACCAGTCGATGTACCGCTACACCAAGGACGGCCGCCGCTACTGGGGCGATGGCGGCGAATACGGACCCAATCCCGGCGGCGACGTCGAGTTCGGCGACGGCCTCAACCAGCCGGACCGTACGCCCAACCCGCATCTCTACGAGGTGCAGAAGGTGCTCTCGCCGATCCAGTTCGGCGGCTTCGACCCGGCGACCGGCCGTGTGACGGTGACCAACCGCCACGACTTCCGCGACCTGTCGGGTTTCGACTTCGACTGGACGCTGGAGGAGAACGGCGTGGTGATCGCCTCGGGCCAGCTGCCGGCCCTGGCGACCGCCGCTCGCGCCAGCCAGACGATCGCCCTGCCGCTGCCCGCCCCGCCGCGCAAGCCCGGCGCGGAGTACTTCGTCACCGTGCGCGCCAAGGCCAAGGCCGGCGCCGTGCCGCTGACCCCGGCCGGCTATGTCGTGGGCTGGGAGCAGTTCGCGCTGGCCGCGACGCCGGCCTCGGCGGTCGCCCGCTCGGGCCCGGTGTCGCTGGCCGAGAGCGGCGCGGCGATCACCGCCTCGGCCGCCGGCGCGACCCTGACCATCGACAAGGCCACCGGCCTGGTCGCGGGCTACGCCAAGGACGGCGTCGTCCTGGCCAAGGGCGGCCAGCCCAACTTCTTCCGCGCCGAGACCGACAACGACACCCTGAACGGCATCGTCTCCCAGCAGCGGCCCTGGCAGGCGATGACCAATACGCGGCAACTGCGCGGGCTGACCACGCGCAAGACCGACGGCGGGGTCGAGATCGTCGTCGACTACGCCCTGGGGGCGGGGGCGGCCCGTTTCGTGACCACCTACACCATGGCCGGCGACGGCTCGGTGGCCGTGGCCGGGGAGCTGACGCCGCTGAAGGACGACCTGCCGCCCCCCGTGCGCGTGGGCCTGTGGTTCACCGCCCCGACCAGCCTGAAGACGGTCGAATGGTACGGCCGCGGGCCGCACGAGACCTATGTCGACCGCTACACCTCCGCCCCGATCGGCCTGTGGCGCGGGGCCGTCGCCGACCAGAACCACGACTACATGCGGCCCCAGGACACTGGCAACAAGATCGACGTGCGCTGGATGGAACTGAGCGGCGGCGGGACAGGCCTGAAGGTCACCGGCGAAAAACCGCTGATGATGAACGCCCTGGCCTTCCCCTACCAGGACCTCTACCGCCGCCCGCCGGGAGCGTGGAAGTCCACCGACATCGTCCCGCACGGCGAGGTCACCCTGCTGGTCGACTCGGCCCAATGGGGCGTGGGCGGCGACACGGCCTGGAGCCATGTCGGCCTGCCGCACATGAAGTACCGCACCAGGCTGGAGCCGACCCGCGTCGCCTTCCGCCTGGAGCCGTTCAGTGGCGAGGGGACGCTAGCGGACAAGGCGCGTCCCGCTCGGGCCACCGAGGTGCAGTAGGCGGGGGCCTGTTCAGCTTTCCGTGTAGCGGAGCAGGAGCCAGTCGAGGCCGGTGAGCAGCCTCGCCAGCTGATCGGCCGCGGTCGGCGGGGTCTTGGCGTAGAGGGCGGCGAGCTCCGTCGCGAGGGCTCGCGCCTTGCCTTCGTCCAGGGCGGCCGCGCGGCGAAACCCGAGCAGGCGCGCGCCGATCCCGAACAGCGACAGGCCGTGTTCCGCCTCCAGGCGCCGCGCCAGGACGAGGTTCTGCATCGGGCTGAGGTCGGACTGGAAATAGCCGTTGGGAAAGGCGGCGATCGCCTCGGCGGCGGACTGGACCGGCGCGAATTGAAAAAGGACCTCCTGCTCCCGCGCGATCCCCAGGGCGGCCTCGGGGTCGGTGTTGATCGTGACCAGGTCGTTGGCGTCCCCGGACGTCTCCCAATCCAGAAGTCCGAAAACCGCCTCGAGCCGGATGTCGCGGGCGCGCGCCAGGAGGTTGGCCAGGCGGATGGGGAATTCGGCGGGCGTGCTGAGATAGCCCTGGTGCTGGCCGTTCTCGAACACCTCGGGGCCGAGCCCGGACAGGTCGTGGCCCTCGACCTCGTCCAGCCCGTGATAGTCGGTACCGTGGCCCGAGGTGTACGAGGCCTGGCTCAGGTCGTCGAGCGAGGCGAGCACTCGGTGGTCCGGATGGTCCCGCTGCAGGCGGGCGTGCAGGGCGAGCAGGTCCGCGAACGACGAAAGACCGCGCGCCGTCAGGCCGTCGCACAGCAGCGGGCTGAAGGTCCGGGGCTTCGCCTCGCTGAACGGGACGAGTTTCAGCGGCTTGCCGCGCGGCGATCCGAACATGAGGGCATCACGCCACCGCGCCTCCCGTTGTCAAGCACGGCCAGTTTCGCGGGGCGACGAGGGCGGCAACGTCCTCCGCGCTCCGCGATTCCGCTCGCGCCGTGGCTTCCAACTGCCGCCGGATCAGGCCGCTCGCCCACTGTTATATGTATATCGTATAAGATATTTGACATAAATAATATTATCGTGCCTTCCTTCTGGCCGAGACGCGCCTGTGGGAGGCGCGGTCGTTCTGGAGGGGAATTTCCATGCGCAGCAGACTGGCGCGCCTTGATCTGATGGCGGGAGCCGCGGCCGTTGCGGTCCTGTCGGTCGCCGGGCCCCCCGCCGCCTTCGCCCAGCAGGTCGCCACGGCCGAAGAGCCGGCGACCCTGGACGCGGTGGTGGTGACCGGATCGCGCATCAAGCGGCCCAACCTGGTCTCGGCCAGCCCGATGACCGTGGTCGGCGACGACGAGATCAAGTACCAGGGCGCCACCTCGATCGAGAGCGTGCTGAACCGCCTGCCGCAGTTCACCGCCGATTCCAACGAGAACGGCTCGAACGGCTCGGACGGCACGGCCCGGGTCAACCTGCGCAACATGGGCTCCAGCCGCGTGCTGGTGCTGGTCGACGGCCAGCGGATGCTGCCGGCCGAGACGGCGGACGTGAACTTCATCCCCAGCGCCCTGGTCGACCGGGTGGACGTGGTGACGGGCGGCGCGTCGGCGGTCTACGGGTCGGACGCGGTGTCCGGCGTGGTCAACTTCATCCTCAAGAAGGACCTCAACGGCCTGCGGCTGGACGCCCAGTACGGCATCGCCCAGCACAAGAACGACAACGGCTATCCCCGGTCGCTGATCACAGCGGCGGGCTACAAGCTGCCGGACAGCTCGGTCACCGACGGGGCGCGGACCGACGTCAACCTGGCCTTCGGGATCAATGCGCCGGACGGCAAGGGCAATGTCACCTTCTATGCCGGCTATCGCGAGCTCAAGCCGGTCACCCAGGACAGCCGCGACTACTCGGCCTGCGGCCTGAACCTGACCGGACCCCAGAGCAACGCCCTGGTCTGCGGCGGCTCCAGCAACAACGAGTACGGCCTGTTCACCCTGCTCAGCGGCCCCAACGCCGGGTCGACGCTGAACAACACCAAGGACGGGAACAAGACCTGGGTCCCGTACGACAGCTCGTTCCTCTACAACTACGCGCCCACCAACTACATCCAGCGCTCCGACAGCCGCTACACGGCCGGGGCGTTCGCGCACTACGAGATCAGCAAGGCGGCCGAGGTCTACGGCAGCTTCATGTTCATGGACGACCACACCTTCTCGCAGGCGGCGCCGTCCGCCCTGTTCCAGGGGACGACGTTCAAGATCAACTGCAACAATCCGCTGATGTCGGCGTCCCAGGCCGCGACCCTGTGCGGGTCGGCCGCGGGCACGGACGTCAACCAGGACACCTTCATCGGCTACCGGCTGACCGGGCCCGGCAGCTCGCCGCGCCGGGACGACCTGCGCCACACCGACTACCGGATCAACCTCGGCTCGCGCGGCGAGATCGCGCCGGGCTGGACCTATGACGCCGGCTTCCTCTACTCGCAGGTCGTGCTCGACGAGAGCTACAAGAACAACGTCGACAACGCCAAGGCCGCCAAGGCCCTGCAGGTGGTCAATGTCAACGGGACGCCGACCTGCAAGTCGGTGGTCGACGGCAGCGATCCGAGCTGCGTGCCGATCGACGTCTTCAAGTACCAGGGCCTCAGCGCGGCGGCCTACAAGTACCTCTACGCCCCGACCTACACCCACGGCGTCCAGCGCGAGAAGGTGCTGAGCGCGAACGTGAACGGCGACCTGGGCCAGTACGGGATCAAGAGCCCGTGGGCCGACGACGGCGCGGCCGTGGCCCTGGGCGTCGAGCATCGCCGCGAGGAGCTGAAGTTCGAGGCCGACGCCCTGGCCCAGGCCGCCGGCACCAAGGAAAACGCCGGCGCCTTCAGCGTCAACGAGGCCTATGGCGAGGTGGACCTGCCCCTGGTCCAGGACGCGCCGTTCATCAAGAGCCTGTCGGTCAACGCCGGCTATCGGACCTCCAAGTACGACTACCTCGACAAGCGGGTCTCGACCTACAAGGTCGAGCTGCAATATGCGCCGACCTCGGACATTCGGTTCCGCGCCAGCTACAACCGCGCGGTGCGGGCGGCCAACATCAGCGAGCTGTTCGCGGCCCAGGGCCTGGGCAATGTCTCGGCGGTGGACCCTTGCGCCGGCGCTACGCCGACGGCGTCGGCCGCGGCCTGCGCCCTGACCGGCGTCACCGCCGCCCAGTACGGCAAGATCCCCGAATGCCCGGCCGAGACCTGCGTCACCCAGGGCGGCGGCAATCCGGACCTGAAGCCGGAAGTGGCCGACACCCGCACGGCCGGCGTCGTCCTGACCCCGCGCTTCCTGCCGGGCTTCTCGATGTCGCTCGACTATTTCGACATCTATGTCGACCAGTACATCGGCTCGGTCGATGCGCCGACCGTGATCAACCAGTGCGTCCAGACCAGCAATCCGTACTTCTGCAGCCTGTTCCACCGCGACCCGACCTCGGGCGTGCTGTTCGGCGATCGCGGCTACATCGTCGCCACCAACCAGAACACCGGCTTCCTGCAGACCTCGGGCCTGGACGTGACCGGCAACTATCGCCTGGACCTTTCGTCCCTGACCAAGGGCGGCGACTGGGGCAGCCTCGATTTCAGCTTCGTGGGCACCTACCTCAACAGCCGCAAGATCGAGCAGCTGCCGGGCCTGGGCGCCTATAACTGCAAGGGCCTGTTCGGCCCGACCTGCGGCCAGCCCAACCCGGCCTGGCGCCACCAACTGCGGACCACCTGGAGCCTGCCGTGGATCCCGGCCACGGTCTCGGTCAACTGGCGCTATTTCGGCGGGACCGACCTGTCGAGCAACAACAGCAACCCGTTCCTGCAGGGCGACTACGTCGAGATCAATCGCAAGATCAAGGCCTACAGCTACTTCGACCTGGCGGCCAACTGGAAGGTGCGCGAGCAGCTGTCGCTGCGCGCGGGCATGAACAACGCCTTCGACAAGGATCCGCCGGTGATCGCGGCCGGCCTGCTTAGCTCGTTCGGCAACGGCAACACCTATCCGGGCGTCTACGACCCGATGGGCCGGACCCTGTTCGTGGGCCTGACCATGGACTTCTGAGGCTTTCACTTCTCCCGAGGATCGGCGACGGCGTCGCGGGTCCTCGGGCCATTCTCCCCTAGGTGAACTCAGCAGCCACCGCGCCCAGCGCCGGTGGCTGTCTTTTTTGTGGCCTCCATCCCCGCGCTTCACGGGGATAGCCGAGGGGCGAGCTCAACGATTTCAAGGCCCTGCGATTTTCTCGCTTTTCTCGATCCTCACCCTCCCCGACCGCCCGTATCCTGATCCCACCTGAAAGCACGGGAAGGGCGCACGTACGGCGACCGATGCGGCTTTCGGGGGTGGTCGAGCGGGACGTGTCCGTCGGCCGGTTGCGCGGGGCCCGTCGGGCCGGCGCGGAAGGCGGGAGGATCCGGATGGACCTTCGGCTTTCCGGTCGGACGGCGGGAACATCCTCGCGGAGCCGAAAGACGGTCGCCACAGGCACGGGCTGAAATCGCCCATGCGGTCCGGAGTGTTAGCCAACGCTCCGCCCGTCGGGGGCCTCCATCGGAGCGGGTTAAAAATCCGCGACCCGAAGGCTTCCGGATAACGGTTCCACGCGAAGCGCTCGTCTTCGTCGAAACGGTACTCATAACTGCAAATCATCCGGGCGAGGCCCGGGCGCTTCGCACCCTTCCCATTCGCTCAGCGAGAGATCGCGTGAGGCGGCGAAGCCGTGCATCCAAGATCCTCCCCCTGTGGGGGAGGTGTCGGCGAAGCCGACGGTGGGGGGAGTGATCGGCAGGCGACCGCAACCCGGATCGACGATCCTAAGACTCCCCCCACCGATCGCTGCGCGATCGCCTCCCCCACGGGGGAGGGTCTTGATCCTCTGAGCGGCAAGTCGCCAACGAACGGGCCGCCCAGCGGTTCAGCCAGCGTTCGTCGCGGTGTCCACCGGCGCATGATGGTCGGTCTCGTCCGAGCCGTGCGACCATCTCTTGAGGACCGGCGCCAGGGCCAGGAAGCCCAGGCCGATCACCATGGCGATCCCGCCGATCCAGTTGAACACCACCAGCGACCGGGCCAGGGCCGCGCTCGGGTCGAGCACCTGGCCGCCGACCGTCTCGGTGGCCGTCAGGCCGGCGATGAAGCCGCCCACCTTGCCGGCGATCGACACGGCCATGAACCACACGGCCATGACGAACGACACCATGGCCGCCGGCGACAGCTTGGTCATCTGCGACAGGCCGACGGGCGACAGGCACAGCTCGCCGGTAGTGTGCAGCATGTACATCAGCAGCAGGAAGATCAGCGGCATGCGGAAGGCGCCGTCGACCAGGTGCGCGCCCAGTTGCAGCAGCAGGAAGCCCGCGCCGACCTGCAGCAGGGCCAGGCCGAACTTGATGACCGGGTTGGGGTCCTTGCCGCGCTGGCCCAGCCAGGTCCACAGGAAGGCGAAGACGGGAGCGAAGATCAGCAGCCAGCCCGAGCCCAGGGCCTGGGTCTGGGCGGCGTTGAAGCTGGTGTTGATCCAGAAGGTCGAGGCCCGGTCGATCCCCGCCGCCGCCAGCTGTTCGGGGGCGGCCAGGGTAATCGCGCCGTTCAGCAGCCGCACCGGCCGGGCGACCAGGTCCAGGTCGACATTGGTGGCCGCGAACAGGTTCAGCGACGAGCCGGCCTGGTCGAACAGGGTCCAGAACACCACCGCGCCGAAGATCAGGAACACCGCCAGGCCCAGGCGTTCGCGCTCGACCTTGTCGCACTGGGCGATCATGAACCACAGGATGTAGCCCAGCGAGGCCAGCATGCCGGCGATCAGGGTCCAGTTGACCATCACCGTGTAGCGCACCAGCAGGCACACCGCCGCGACGCCGACCAGGGACAGGGCGTAGATCAGGCCTTCGCGGTTCAGCGGACTCAGCAGCGGCTTGTCCAGCTGCCGCGGGACCGGCGGCTCGCCCTTGCCCCGCAGCAGCGGCTTGCCCAGCACGAAGACCACGAAGCCCGCGATCATGCCCAGGCCCGCCAGGCCGAAGCCCGCCCACCAGCCGACTGTCACCCCCAGGAAGCCGCAGAGGATCGAGGCCCAGAACGAGCCGAGATTGATGCCGTAATAATAGAGGGTGAAGCCCGGATCCCGCCGGCGATCGCCCGCCGGATAGAGTTGGCCGACGATGGTCGAGATGTTGGGCTTGAGGAAGCCGACGCCGACGATGATCAGGGCCAGGGCGAACCAGAAGACGTTCAGATAGAGCGGGTCCCGCCCCGTCACGCCCAGCTGGTACTGGCCCTTGGCCAGCACGGCCGGGATCGGGGCGTCGGCCGGCAGGCCCCGCACGGCGAAGTCGCCGGACTTGGAGGCCGCCACGGCGTAGGGCCTGGCCTCGACGACCAGCTTCGAAACCCGGCCTTCGCCGCGGCCTTCCGACACGAACTCGTAGGTGTGGCCGCCATAGGTCAGGGTCTGGGTGGCCGGCGCGCCCTCGATCGCCATGGTCAGGTGGCCGGCGATCAGCAGGAGGGCGCCGAAGATCACCGCCTTGCGCGCCCCCAGATAGCGGTCGGCCAGGAAGCCGCCGATCAGCGGCAGCAGATAGACCAGCGAGGTGTACGACCCGTAGTGGGCGCTGGCCGTCTTCGGGTCGAACAGGAAGTGCTGGGTCAGGTAGAAGATCAGGATGCTGCGCATGCCGTAGTAGGAAAAGCGCTCCCACATCTCGGCGAAGAACAGGATCAGCAGCCCCCGGGGGTGATCCCGCAGCAGCTGGATCAGCACGGGGACGCCGGTCAGGATCGTGACCAGGACGCCCATGACGATGACGATGTTCATGGACGAGCCTTGCGCTGTTCGATCCTGGTCATGTCGCCTGGTCCTCGCCGATCAGTTCGGGGTCAGCTCGATCGTGCTTGGCCCATCCTTCAGGGGCAGGGTGTAGGCCCCCCGCTCGAAGGCCGCCCCGGCCGGGCGATAGGGGCGGGCGCCCTTGGTGGTGGCCTCGACCAGCAGCCGGGCCGCCGGCGTCGCCGCGTCCCGCGCCGCCAGGGTCAGGGTCAGCTTACCGGTGGCCGGGGTGTAGGCGGCGGCCTCGATCTTGCCGGCCTCCAGGGTCAGCCAGGCGCCGATCGGGGCCACGAACAGGCGGGTGCGCGCCCCGTCCTTGGGCTCGATCCGCACCACGCCGTCGGCCTGGCTGACATTGCCGCCGAAGCCCAGCCAGCCGAACGTCGGATCGTTGACCAGGTAGGTCGCCGCCGCATAGGCATGGCCGAAGAAGCCCATGCCGTAGTCGCCGCTGTAGGGGTCCCAGGACATCATGTCCGGCGCCGAGTGGAAGGCGGCCGACGAGAAGCCTTCCTGGTCGATGTTGGTGACGCCGCCCATCAGGCCGCCATAGGCCACCCGCAGCAGGTGCAGGTCGCCGGGGTCGGCGCGGTAGGCGTCGAACAGCGGCACGGCGTTCAGGGTCGAGCCGTAGTGGTGGATCTGCCGCTCGATGCGCGGGACCTTGCCGCCGTAGAGGAAGTCCCAGTAGCGCCGGGCGTTGCCGTTATAGCCCCAGCTGGGGATCGTCGGGTCATAGGCGAGGATCACCTCGCGGGTCTCGTCGGCCTGCTTCTGGTGGCCGAAGAAGCGCATCCAGGCATAGACCTCGGCCTGGCCCGTGGAGTCCCAGGCCATTTCGCTGCCGAACGGGTAGGGCAGGGTCTTCCAGTGGTCGGCCCGGCCCTTCATCAGGGTCTCGAGCTCGTCGGCCTTGGCGGTCAGGCCCTCGCGGCGAAGATCCTTCAGGATGTCGACGAACACGTCGCCTTCCATCTGGCCGAACTGGGCGTAGTAGGGCGCGTCGCGCATCATCGCCACGGCGGTCGTCTGGGCGTGGTCGAGGTACCAGCGCCAGTCGTGGGTCTTGACCAGGCCGTCGTGGTTGCGGGCCAGGCGATAGAGCACCCAGTGGCCGATCGCCACGTGCGGATAGTTGTAGGACCGGCCCAGGTCGCCGGCGTCCTTCTTCGACCACGAGGTCCAGGACTTCCAGTTGGTCTTGGGGTCGTAATAGGTCGGGAATTCGTCGGGGGCGTAGTAGAACAAGCTCTTCTTGACCGCCCCGGCGTGCTCGCCCTCGGCCACCTGCAGCCCGCCGACGATGGTCTCGTTGACCACCCGCTCCAGCTTGGCCACCTCGCCGGCGTCGGGATTGTCCAGCTGCTTCATGATCGCCGCGACCCAGCTGCCCGCGCCGCCTTCGTCGCTCATGCCCGAGATCCAGACCCGCGGATCCTGGGTGACGATCTTGTCGGCTTGGCGGTCGTAGGTGAGGATGCCCGGCGAGCGCTTGAACGGGTCCGACGGGTCCTCGAACCACTGCCTGGTCGTCGAGAAGCGGCCGAGGTCGGCCATGGTCTGGTCGAGCGGCTTGGTGATGAAGTAGGAGACGGTCTGGACGGTGTCGTCGGCATAGGTGATCGACAGGGTGGCCCGGCCCCAGCCCGAGGCTCGGACGGCGTAGCGCGACCATCCCGAACCGGACTTGACCGGCGTGGCGGCCAGCGCCCCGGCCGGATAGCTCTCGATCTTCGCCACCGGCTTGGGCGACTTCAGGAACAGCGCCGCCTCCTGGTCGGTGGGCACGACATAGCCGGGGACGCCCACGGCGACGGGGCGGCCGTTGGCGACCAGGGTGTCCTCGATCGCGCGGATCGACGGCGAGGTGACCAGGCGCACGCCGATCGTGCGGCTGGCGCCGGGGGCGAGGGAGAAGCTGGTGGGCGTGTTCCACTGCTCGCCGGCGGTCTTCCAGTCCTGCTCGGCGAAGCCCTTGCTGGCGACCGTCCAGTCGTAGAAGCCTTCCGAGGTCTGGCCCCGCTCGCTGCGGTCGGTGAAGATGTCGCCGGGCTTGGCGCCGCGGCCGGCCTGCTGGATCGGCCTGTACGCCTCCAGCGGCGTGGCCTTCTCCGGCAGGACCAGCAGGGCGGGACCCTTGCCGTTCAGGCGGGTCACCTGCAGGTGGCCGGCGTCGCGGCCGATATAGGGATCGACGAAGCTGGCCTGGGCGTGGGCCTCCTCCAGCGAACGGTCGGTGATGATGTTGTCGAACACCATCGGCAGGCCCAGGCCGCCGACCTCGACGGCCTGCTTGGACGTATTGGTCAGGACGAAGCGCAGGGCCAGGGCTCCGCCCTCGGCGACCCAGCGGCGTTCGACGCGAAGGGGCGAGTCCGCGCCCAGGGAGGCGGTGATGTCGGCCGCCGCCAGGGTCGCGCCGCCGGCCGGCAGGCGGCGGATGGGCTTGCGCTGATGGGCCGAGCTGAAGTCGCGCCAGGCCCCGCCCTCGGTGCGCAGGCGCAGGTGGATGTCGCCGACATGGACGTAGCCGTCGCCCTGGCGCTCGGCTTCCCGAGCGCCAGGCGTGAAATCGAAGCCGGCGTCTGCGGTCGGCGACAGCCGCGCCAAGGTCTGGGTGTCGGCGCGCAGCTCCAGGCGGAACTGGGCGGTGCGATAGGTGGTCCGGGCGATCGGCGCGAAGACCTTCTTGGCCGGCGCCGGAGCGGGCGCGGACTCCTCGGCGCGGGCCAGGCTGGTCGCGCTCAGGCCCAGCGGCGTGGTGGCCAGCAGCAGGGCCGTCAGGGCCAGGGGGCGAAGGTTCGTCATCGGAGCCTCGTCATTTCGCGGTGGCGGCGGCGAGGCGCACGGGCGGCTGGGCGGCCGGCGGCGCTTCGTCGAGCAGGTTGCGGGTGAAGTAGTCGCGCAGCTTGCGCCAGAAGAACGGCTGATAGACCGCGTGAGTGGTGTTGGGCAGGATCACCAAATCGACGTCCTTGCCAGCCTGGATGATCGCATTGGCCAGGCGGACGCTTTCGGTGACCGGGACGTTGTCGTCGATATCGCCGTGCACCAGCAGCAGCTTGCCCTGCAGGGCGCCGGCCACCGACATGTTGGAGTTGCGCTCCCAGGTGGCCTCGTCCGCCAGGCCCATCGACACCTCGGGCCACCAGGCCTTGTCGAGCCGCAGGTCGTGGTTGCCTGACGAGGCGACTGCGACCTTGAAGAACTCCGGCCGGCGCAGCACGAACCGCGCGGCGTCGTAGCCGCCGGCCGAGCCGCCGAACACGCCCACCCGGGTGAGGTCGAGCCCTGGATCCTTCGCGGCCATCTGCCGGATCATGGCGATATGGTCGTCCAGCCCCACCTCGCCCAGGTTCTGGTAGGCCGGCAGGCGGAAGGCCTGGCCCCGCCGCGAGGTTCCCCGGCCGTCGATCATCACCACCACCGCGCCGATCTGGGCGACGCTGTTGCCTGCGGCCGAGACCGAGTCGCGCCAGGAGGTCGGGGTCTGGGTGGTAGTCGGGCCGGTATAGACGTTGTCGATCACCGGGTAGCGCCGGGTCGGGTCATAGCCGACCGGACGGAAGATCATGCCGTACAGCGGGGTCACCCCGTCGGCGGCCAGGCCGGTGAAGGGTTCGGGCGGCAGGAACCCTGTTGCCCACAGCGCGCTGGGGTCGGCCCGGCCCAGTTCCAGCACCAGGCGTCCGTCCCTCGCGTCGCGCAGCACGGTGCGGGTCGGTTCAGTCGGGCTCGACATCTCGTCGAGGATCCAGCGGCCGTCGGGAGACACCGTGGTCTCGTGGTCGAGTGGCTCGGGGGTCAGGAGCCTTGGAGGCTCGCCGTCGAGGCCGACATGGTAGAGCGCCTTGTAATAGGGGTTGCGGTCCTTCTCGCGCCCGACTCCGGTCACCAGCAGTCCGTCGCGGGCGTCCACGCGGTCGACCGACAGCACTTCCCAGGTCCCGGTGGTCAGGGCCTTGCCGCCGTCGGGGGCGTCGGGCTTGACCAGATAGAGCTGGGCCCAGCCGCTGCGCTCGGAGATCGCCAGCTCGCCGCCCAGGGCGGGGGCCGGCTGCAGGCTGGACGAGGTGACGGTGACCAGCGGCGCGACCTTCTCGCGGGCCACGATCTTGGCCGCGCCGCTGACCGGATCGGCCGAATAGACGACCAGCTGGCCATAGCCGCGCTGGGTCCATTGCGCCCGGACATGGTCGCCGTCCCAGCTCATCTCCGGCGCCGCGGGGTAGAGCAGGGACTCGGACGGAATGGCCAGCGGCACGATCTTGCCGGCCCCGTCGCGGAAGGCCTGCTCGACGTCGATCACCAGCCGCTGAGCCTGGGGCAGCGTGGCCGCGCCGGCCAGCGGGTAGATGTAGGAGAAGCTGCGCGGATAGAGGCCGCCGGGGTTCTGCTGGGTGATCGACAGCCGCTTGACCCCTCGGGTGTCGAGCCGCCAGGTCAGGATCCGCCGGCTGTCCGGCGACCACTGGGCCGAGACCGGCATGTCGGGCTCTTCGACGCCGGCCTTGAGGATCTGCGGCAGCTGCGGAATGTCGCGGCCATAGGGCCGCTCGCGCGAGCCGTCGGCGGTCAGGGCGGCTTCCCGGCCGCTCTTGGTGTCGACCGCGAACAGGTTGAAGTCGCGGGCGATCAGCTTGAAGCGCCCGTCCGGCGACAAGGCCGGATCGACGGCCTGGACCGGGTGTTCCACCACGTCGCCGCGGGTCGATTTCCACGGCTTGTCGGCGGCGGTGAAGGTCAGGGCGTCGGCGTCCGGGTCGAAATCGACGATCTCGATTCGCGGCGGGGAGGTAGGCGGCGTCGGCAAGGCGGCCGAGACCTGGCGGATCAGGTCTGCCTCGACCGCGACCGTCTTCTGCTTGCGGTCGGCCAGGTTCAGATAGGTGATGACACGCTGGCCGGATTTGCCGTGGCGATAGAGCACGCCACGGCCGTCGGCGACGAACCGGGCTTGCAGGTTGTCGTCGACGATGAACTGGCCCAGGCCGCCGCGCATGAACAGGTCCGCGCGTGCATAGCGCTCGGCGATCGGCGGCAGGGGCGCGGGCCTGGTCGTCGTCGCGGAGGCGGGAGACAGGGGCTGGCCGCCGGCGGCCGAAGCGGTCAAGAGACCCAGGGCGAACGCCGAGAGTCCGAGGTGGACGCCGCCGCGCCTGACCGTGGATGTTCCGCCTAACGGCATGCCGCGCCCCCAATTCCCATCCTGTCACAAACCGGTTCGTCGCTGCGGCGTCAAGAAGATTATACGATATATAATCCGACGATTTGGACATTCGCTGGGAGAGGGTCACCACTTGGCTTAGAGCCGGAACGGTTGCGTCTTCGCCGCTCCGCTAGACGGGGGAATCCCGGCGCAATCCCTCATAAGGGTTCGGCTCGTCGCCTTTCCGGCACCGCCAGATTGACGAGCAAAGGGTGTGACCGTAAGATCGTATACGGTATCAAATATTGGGGGAAGACCGATGGCGACACGCCGTGATCTGATGCTGACGGCCGCGGCGTTCGCCGGCATGGCCCAGCCGATCAGCGCCCTGGCCAAGGCCCGCGGCGCGTCCCTTCCCGCCAGGGCCGCGCCCCTGCCGCTGTCGTCGGTGCGGCTGCTGCCGTCCGACTATGCGACCGCCGTAGAGGTCAATCGGGCCTATCTGCTGCGCCTCAGCCCCGACCGCTTCCTGCACAACTTCATGACCTTCGCGGGCCTGCCCGCCAAGGGCGAGATCTACGGCGGCTGGGAATCCGACACCATCGCCGGCCACACTCTTGGCCACTACATGTCGGCCCTGGTGGTCATGTACGAGCAGACCGGCGACGCCGAATGCCGGCGGCGGGCCGACTATATCGTCGGCGAGCTGGCCAGGGCCCAGGCCAAGCGCGGCACGGGCTATGTCGGCGCCCTGCAGCGCAAGCGCAAGGACGGCACGGTCGTCGATGGCGAGGAGATCTTCGGCGAGGTGATGAAGGGCGACATCCGCTCGGGCGGGTTCGACCTGAACGGCTCCTGGTCGCCGCTCTATACCGTGCACAAGACCTTCGCCGGCCTACTGGACGTGCATCGCGCCTGGGGAAACCCGCAGGCGCTGGACGTGGCGGTGGGCCTGGGCGGCTATTTCGAGCGCGTGTTCGCAGCGCTGAACGACGAGCAGATGCAGACCCTGCTGGGCTGCGAATATGGCGGCCTCAACGAGAGCTACGCCGAGCTCTACGCCCGCACCGGCGATCGCCGGTGGCTGGTCGTGGCCGAGCGGATCTACGACCGCAAGGTGCTGGACCCCCTGGTCGCCCAGCAGGATCAATTGGCCAATTTCCACGCCAACACCCAGGTGCCCAAGCTGATCGGCCTGGGGCGGCTCTACGAGCTGACCGGCAAGCCGCAGGACGCGGCGGCCGCGCGGTTCTTCTGGACGACGGTCACCCAGCACCACAGCTACGTGATCGGCGGCAACGCCGACCGCGAGTACTTCGCCGCGCCCGACACCATCGCGGCCCACATCAGCGAGCAGACCTGCGAGCACTGCAACACCTACAACATGCTCAAGCTGACCCGGCAGCTCTATAGCTGGCGGCCGGACGGCGGGCTGTTCGACTATTATGAGCGCGCCCACCTCAACCACGTGATGGCGGCGCAGAACCCCAAGACCGGCGGCTTCACCTACATGACGCCGCTGCTGACCGGCGCGGACCGGGGCTATTCGACCAATGACGACGACGCCTTCTGGTGCTGCGTCGGCACCGGCATGGAAAGCCACGCCAAGCACGGGGAGTCGATCTTCTGGGAAGGCGAGGGGACGCTGCTGGTCAACCTCTACATCCCGGCCGAGGCCCAGTGGAAGGCGCGCGGCGCGGGCCTGAAGCTCGAGACCCGCTATCCCTACGAACCGGAATCGCGCCTGACCCTGACCAAGTTGGCCAGGCCGGGACGCTTCACGATCGCCCTGCGCGTTCCGGGTTGGGCGAAGGGTCAGGCCAAGGTCAGCGTCAACGGCCAAGCCGTCACGGCCGAGATGGCGGGCGGCTACGCCCTTGTGGACCGCCGCTGGCGGACCGGCGACGTGGTGGCCATCACCCTGCCGCTCGACCTGCGCCTGGAGGCGACGCCGGGCGACGAGTCCACGGTGGCGGTGGTGCGCGGACCGATGGTGCTGGCGGCCGACCTGGGTCCGAGCAGCGAACCCTGGAAGGGCGTGGATCCGGCCCTGGTCGGCGAGGCGGTGCTGGCGGGCTTCCAGCCCACGGCGCCGGAAAAGGCCCTCTATGTCGCCCGGGGCGTCGGCCGGCCCGGCGACCTGAACTTCGTGCCGTTCTACAGCCAGTACGAGCGCCGCAGCGCGGTCTATTTCAAGCGCTTCACCGAGGACGCCTGGAAGACCGAGGAGGCCGCGTTCCTGGCTGACCAGGCCCGGGCCAAGGACATCAGCGCACGCTCGGTCGACATCATGCACCTGGGCGAGATGCAGCCCGAGCGCGATCACAACCTGACCTCCGAACTGTCCTATCCGGTGGCCTATCGCAACCGCAACGGCCGCGACGCCCGCTCGGGTGGCTTCTTCGAGTTCGACATGAAGCTGCGGCCCGGCCCGCTGATCCTGCAGGCGACCTACTGGGGCGACGAGCGCAAGCGCGACTTCGACATCTTGGTCGACAACGTCAAGATCGCTTCCCAGCACCTGGAAGCCGACCGTCCGGGCAAGTTCTTCGACGTCGAATATCCGCTGCCCGAGGCGCTGACCAAGGGCAAGACCAAGGTCCGGGTGCGGTTCGTACCGCGTGAGCGCAGCACGGCGGGGCCGGTGTTCGGCGTGCAGCTGTTCGCCGCCAAGCCCGCGTCCACGGCGTGAGCCCGGGCGATGGACCGGACGGCGTCAGGCTTTCGCTCGATGACGTCCGGGCGCTGGCGCATCAGGTCCTGAGCGCCACGGGCCTGTCAGCGGCCCATGTCGATGCCGTCGCCGAGACGATGGTGGCCGGCGAGCGTGACGGCTGCGCCTCGCATGGTGTCTATCGCCTGCTGGTGGCTGCCAACAGCATCGCCAAGGGCGTGGTTTCGGTCGACGCCGAACCGGTGCTGGACGAACCGGCGCCGGCCCTGGCGAGGGTCGACGGTGACGGCGGCTTCGCGCAACTGGCCTTCGAGCGCGGGCGCCCCGTGCTGGTCGACAAGGCCCGGCGCTTCGGGATCGCCGCCCTGGCCCTGAACAACGTCGTGCATTTCGCGGCCCTCTGGCCCGAGGTCGAGGCGCTGGCCCGTGAGGGCTTGGCCGCGCTGGCCTTCACCCCTAGCCACGCCTGGGTCGCGCCGGAGGGTGGGACGCGCCCGGTGTTCGGCACCAATCCCATCGCCTTCGGCTGGCCGCGGCCGGGCCGGGACCCGTTCGTCTTCGACTTCGCCACCAGTGCGGTGGCCCGGGGCGAGATCGAGCTGCATCGACGCGCCGGCCGACCCGTGCCGGACCACTGGGGTTACGACGCCGACGGGGCCGCCACGACCGTGGCCGAGGAGGTGCTGGGCGGCGCCATGCGCACCTTCGGCGGCCACAAGGGCTCAGCCCTGGCCGCAATGGTGGAACTGCTGGCTGGACCCCTGATCGGCGACATGACCAGCCAGGAATCCCTGGCCGTCGACGCGGGACGCGGCGGCTCGCCGATCGGGGGAGAGTTGATCATCGCCCTGGATCCGGCAGGCTTTCTCGGCGGCGCGCTGGCTGACCACTTGGCGCGGGCCGAGGCGATGTTCGAGGCGATCGAGGCCCAGGGCGCGCGGCTGCCGTCGCAGCGCCGCTACGCCGCGCGGGCCCGCAGCCTGCGCGAGGGCGTGGTGATCCCCGGCGCGCTCCACCGGGACATCATGATGTTGATTGAGCAGAAGGGCTGAAGATGCGGCGAACCGGGCTTTTCGATACGGCGGTCGTGTGCGTGGCGATGACCGCGCCGATACTGGCCGCTTCCACGGCCCTGGCCAGTCCGCCGACCGCGAAGGCCGGTTCGGCGGACAAGCGCTTCGAGGCGATCTCCGGCGAGGAATACGCCTGGCGCCTGGCCCAGACCGGACCCAGCGAAGACGGCCCCAAGACCGACGCGTTCAAGCTTCCCGATGTCGGCCCGGCGATCCAGGCCGCACGACTGGCCCGCTGGACCACGGCAGCCCGGCAGTTGGCCGATCTGCCCGTCGCCAAGCTGTCGAAGAAGAACCAGGTCAACTACGCCGTCTACAAGGGCCAGATCGACGCCCTGCTGGCCGAGCAGCAGTACCGCGAATACGAAAAGCCGCTGAACGCCGACAGCAGCTTCTGGGGCGACGTCGCGGAATCGGCGCGCGGCAGCTTCAGGACCGAGGCGGACTATCGCGGCTACATCGCGATGATGCGCGACATCCCGCGCTACTACGACCAGCAGATCGTCAACATGCGCACCGGGCTGGCGCGAGGGTTCACCCCGGCCCAGGTGACCTTGCAGGGGCGCGACGCTGGCGTGGCCCTGGTGGCCGAAGCCGTCACGCCCGAGGCCTCGCCCTTCTACGCGCCGTTCAAGACCCTGCCGGCCAACATCCCGCCGGCTGTCCAAGCCGCGCTGCGCCGCGAGGCGGCCGACGCGATCACCCAGGCGGTGGTTCCCGCCCACGCCCGCCTGCGGGCCTTCCTGCGCGACGAGTACATCCCCGGCGCGCGGCGCAGCCTGGCGGCCTACGACCTGCCGGACGGCAAGGCCTATTACCAGTCCAAGGTCCGCGAGTTCACCACCACCGACCTGACGCCGGACCAGATCCACCAGATCGGCCTGGCCGAGGTCGCCAAGATCCGCGCGCGGATGCTGGACGTGATGAAGGAGGTGAAGTTCGAGGGCGACCTTCCGGCCTTCCTGACCTATCTGCGGACCGATCCGCGCTTCTACGCCAAGACGCCCCAGGACCTGCTGGACCGCGCGGCCTGGGACGCCAAGAGCTTCGACGGCAAGGCCTCGCAGTGGTTCGGCCACCTGCCGCGCAGCCGCTTCGCCATCCGCCCGGTGCCCGACGAGATCGCGCCCTTCTACACCGGCGGCCGCGGCGGCCCGGGCATCTACCTGGTCAACACCTACAACCTGCCGTCCCGTCCTCTCTACTCGCTGATGGCGCTGACCCTGCACGAGAGCGCGCCGGGGCACGCCTTCCAGATGCCGCTGGCCGCCGAGAACAAGGACCTGCCGGCCTATCGCCGCGACACCTACCTGTCGGCCTATGGCGAGGGCTGGGCGCTGTATTCCGAGGCGCTGGGCGAGGACATGGGCCTGTACGAAACGCCCTATGACCGGTTCGGCATGCTCAGCTACCAGATGTGGCGCGCGGCGCGGCTGGTGGTCGACACCGGCATCCACACCCAGGGCTGGAGCCGCGAGCGGGCCCAGCAGTACCTGCACGACAACACCGCCATGGCCGACCACGAGATCCAGACCGAGGTCGACCGCTACATCGCCTGGCCGGGCCAGGCGCTGTCCTACTACATGGGCATGCTGGCCTTCATCGATGCGCGCAAGCGGGCCGAGCAGGCGCTGGGGCCGAAGTTCAACATCCGCGCCTTCCACGACGCCGTCCTGGAGCTGGGGTCGGTCCCGCTGCCGGTGATCGACGCCCGCGTCGACCAGCTGATCGCCGACGGCGGCAAGGGGCCCTATCCCGATGAGGAATGACCTGGCCCCGGTCGCCTGGAGCGCCGGCCTGGCCTGCGCCCTGGCGACGCTGGCGCCGGCCGCCGCCCAGCCGGTGGCCGTGCACGCCGCCGGCAACCCGATCCTCGCGGACGGGCGGTACTATTCGACCGACCCCGCTCCGGTGGTGGTCGGCGACACCCTGTGGATCCTGGCCGGCCGCGACGAGGCGCCGCCCGACGTCAACGACTTCATCATGAACGCGTGGCAGGCGCTTTCGACCCGCGATCCGGCGTCGGGCGACTGGCTGCACTATCCGGCGATCGCGCGGCCCGAGGCGGTGTTCCGGTGGGCCGAGCCGGGGCGGGCCTATGCCGGCCAGATCGTCCCGGGCCGCGACGGCAGGTTCTATCTCTACGCGCCCGTCCTGCAGGCGGTGAGCAACGCCAAGGACCGGTTCGCCATCGGTGTCGCCGTGGCCGACAGCCCCGCGGGACCCTGGGCCGACGCCCACCCGGCCGGGCCGATCGTCTCGCAGACCACGCCGGTCGCCAACGACATCCAGAACATCGATCCCACGGCGATCGTCGACGACGACGGCCGGGTCTATCTCTATTGGGGCACGTTCGGCCAACTTCGCGGCATGGAGCTGGCGGCCGACATGATCACGCCCAAGGGGGCGGAGGTGAAGGTCGACAGCCTGGACGGCTTCTTCGAGGCCCCGTGGCTGATGAAGCGCAAGGGCGTCTACTACATGCTCTACGCCGGCAACCGGGCTGGACCGTCGTCCGACTGCACGCCGGCCGTCTACCATGCCTGCATCGCCTACGGGACCGCGCCGTCTCCGCTCGGGCCCTGGACCTATCGCGGGGTGATCCTGCGGCCGGTGTCCTCGACCACCTCCCACGCGGGCGCGGTGGCGTTCAAGGGCCAGTGGTGGCTGGCCTATCACACGGCTGACGCGGCGGGCGGCGGGCACTTCCGCCGCAGCGTGGCGATCGACAGGATGGACTGGGACGACAGCGTCAGCCCGCCGGCCATCCTGCCGGTCACGCCCACCCGCCGTCCCGCGCCGCCGCCGGCGCCGACCCGCAACATCGCGGCGATGGCCACGCCCACGGCATCCAACGCGCCCGTGCCGGTGCAGTACTGGATCAAGGCGCTGAACGACGGCCTCGTCCGCAACGCGCCCCTGCCGCCCGACCTGTGGGGCAGCTGGACGCCGCACAATCCCGCCAGCCAGTGGATCGAGTACCGCTTCGACCAGCCGGTGACCCTGAACGGCGCCCGCATCCGGTTCTGGGCCGACCAGCCGGCCGGGTCCGGCGTGGGCGTCGCCCCGCCGAAGGCCTGGCGGATGGAATATTGGGACGGCGGCTGGAAGCCGGTGCGCCAGCCCAAGGGCTTCGGGACGGACGTCGACAGCTTCCAGTCCGCCGCCTTCGCGGCGGTGACCGCTCGGTGCGTCCGCGCGGTGTTCGACGCTTCCAGCGCCCAGGGAACCTATGCCGGCCTGGCCGTACAGGAGTGGGAAGTCCTGGCCCCGACGGCCCAGACGCCGCGCTCCGGCAGCGGCTCGGCCCCGGCCTGCGACCCTACCCCCTAGACCCACCAACGCCCGCCTCGGGCGCGCGGCTTCCCGCTCGCCGCCTTGAACTGGAGAACGCCATGCTGCGCGGCCTGATGACGCTTTCACTCGGGGCCACGGTCTTGGCCGCCGGCGCGGTCCAGGCGGCGACGCCGCTGGACGGTGTGTGGCTGTTCGACGACGCGCCGTCCTATCCCGGCGTCACCATGGTGCAGCTGTCCAGCGAGGGCGGCAAGGTCAGGGGCTCGGTGACGACCGCCTGGTACGGCCCGATGGAGATGCGCAACCTGGTGGTCCAGGGCGGCAAGGCCACCTTCGAGCTGCGCAATCTCAACGACAAGGATCACGCCACCCGGCAATGGACGGCGGTGCTGACCGGCCAGACCCTGAAGCTGTCGGGCGACATCTGGTACGCCCATGTCGAGCAGGCGGGGCGTCCCGGGACCACTGGCGACGCCCGGGCGAGGGCGTTCAAGACCACCACCTTGCCGCCCTTGGGAACCTTGGCGGCCGACGGTCTGGCCAAAGCCCCGCCGATGGGTTGGAGCAGCTGGAACAAGTTCGCCGAGAAGATCGACGACAGGACGGTCCGCGCCATGGCCGACGCCCTTGTGTCCACCGGCCTGCGCGACGCCGGCTACGTCTATGTCAACATCGACGACGGCTGGCAGGGGACGCGCGGACCGGACGGCGCCATCCGGCCGAACGAGAAGTTCCCGGACATGAAGGCCCTGGCCGACTACGTCCACGCCAGGGGGTTGAAGTTCGGCCTCTACAGCGCGCCAGGTCCCAAGACCTGCGCCGGCTTCGAGGGCAGCTACGGCCACGTCCAGCAGGACGCCAAGACCTTCGCCGACTGGGGCGTCGACTATCTGAAGTACGACCTGTGTTCGGGCGAATGGTTCTATGACGACGCCGACAAGGTCCAGCGCACCTATTACGAGATGGGCGCGGCGTTGCGGGCGACCGGGCGGCCGATCGTCTATTCGCTGTGCGAGTACGGCCGGTTCGAGGTCGGGGCGTGGGGGCGCAAGGTCGGCGGCCATCTGTGGCGGACGACCGGCGACATCACCGACGACTATCCGACCATGGCCAGGATCGGCTTCGACAAGAATGGCCGCGCCGAGCACGCCGGCCCCGGCGGCTGGAACGATCCGGACATGCTGGAGATCGGCAACGGCGGCATGAGCCATGACGAGTACGCCACCCACATGAGCTTGTGGGCGATGTCCGCCGCGCCGCTGATGATGGGGCACGACCTGCGCCAGAGCAGCCCCGAGGTGCTGAAGATGCTCGAGAACCGCGAGGTGATCGCCGTGGACCAGGACGCCCTGGGCGTCCAGGGCAAGGCGGTGCGGCGCGAGGGTTCGACCGAGGTCTGGACCAAGCCCCTGGCCGACGGCGCGGTGGCGGTGGCCCTGTTCAACCGGGGCGAGGCGGCGGCGACGATGGAGCTGGCGCCCGCGGATGCGGGCTTGGAGACTGTGCAAGCCGTTCGCGATCTATGGGCTGGATTCGACCTTGAAGCGTCGCTGAAGGTCTTTGCCGTTCCGGCGCACGGCGTGGTGTTGCTGAAGGTAAAGGGGCGTTAAGCCGCTCCGTCTTTTTGCAGCCAACGCGTGCTCCTCCAGCCTGAGCGAGCCGTTCGCGAGCGCGATATCTTCTCTGTGAAAACGGCAGCCCCGTGGAGGGCTGCCGTGAAGTCATTAGCGAGATTAGCCGATGATTTTCTGGCAATTCAATTGCGCGTTCAGATATTTAGCTCTCGCATAGTCTTTGCATTTCATCAACTCCGGAACGTTGGGGCTTGTCGCGTTCCCGAAGCGGCTCATGCAAATGTTGTCTTCCAACATGAACGTGGTGTTGGCGCTGTTCATGCAAGCCGACATCGCGTCTGACACCGGATCACGAGCATTTGCCGCCGACGATGCGAGCGTCAGCAATAGAAGCGGAAGAGCAAGCTTCTTCATTCTAATCATCCCATCGGAAAGAGTGACTGTTCGTCACCACTTAAAACTACAATTCAATCTTAAATTGAGTCAACAAAAATCCGCCCGAACTCAAAATGGAGATCGGGCGGATGAATTGTATAAAATTGAGTTTTACAAGCGCCCGTACGTATCGATACGAGACACCTATATTTAAACCTAGTACCGGAAGCGGGCGCTGATCTGCACGGTCCGAGCCTGAACCCTGGCGCCCAGGGGCAGCATGCGGTTCTGGCCCCAATAGACGTTGTTGTTTTCCTTGGTCAGGTTGGTGCCCTCGACGCTGAGCGTCAGTTGCTTGAGCGGCGTCCAGTTGACAGCCGCATCAAGGCGCGAGGTCGCGTTGTTGTACGGTGAGTATTCGGGATTGTCCTGATAGACCGTGATCTTGTAGCGATCACGGTAGTTGTAGGCGACCCGGGCGCTGAACTGCGGCGTGTCGTAATAGAACGCCAGATTGTAGGTATATTTCGAGGTGCTGTCGGCATCGAAGACGCCCGGGATCAGCCGCTGTTCCGGCGTGAAGTCGGTGTATTCGATCGTGGCTTTGGCCATGTAGGTGAAGTTGGCGCTGGCGCCGAAGTTATGCAGCTTGCCCGGCAGGAAATCGAAGAAGCCGGAGGTGTTGAATTCGTAGCCCTGGAACGTTCCCGGGCCCGCGTTGCGAACCTTGGAGACGATCGCGTCTTTGCCCAGTTCCGGGACGAACTCGGTGCGCGAGGCCCAATAGATGTAGGCGTCGGGCTTCTTGAGGAAGGCGCCGAGCGAGACGATTCCGCCGCGACCGAAATAGTATTCCAGCGAGGCGTCGTAGTTCTGCGAGCGGTTCGGCTTGAGGTCCGGATTGCCGGAGTCGACCCGGCCAGCGAGCGTGTCGATCGTCTTCCAGGAGGACATCTGCAGGAAGTCAGGGCGCTGGATGTTGTAGGTGTAGGCTAGGCGCAACTGGACCTTGGGCGTGAAGTGAATGACGCCGTTCAGGCTGGGCAGCACGTCGACATAGTCGCCGCCCCCAGTGGTCGGTGTGGTGATGACCACGACGCGACCGGGGTCTTCCGGCGTCGGCGACTTCTCGATCGAGTATTTGGTGCTCTCGATCGTGCCCTTCGTCTTGACAACGCGGACACCGAACACGCCGTCGATCGGGAAGCGGCTCTTGACCCCGTAGTTCAGGTTGAAGAAGCCGGCCAGGGACTTCTCGTCATCGACATAGCTCTGACCCAGGTTGCTGGGCGGCTTTTCGGTGTCCCAGCCCGCGGCGGTGCGGAACGCGGGCAGGTTGGCCATGATGTCCTTGCCGGACAGGTGGTACCAGGACGGCGAGAAGTCTCCGACCTCGAGCTTCGACCGCTCGACACCGACGCCCTGTGCGAAATTGGCCAGGCCGCTGGTTGGGAAGGTGTCGCGATAGCCGTAGTCGCGGGTGGTATGGCGATCATTGTAGCGCAGACCCACCATCGCGCTGCGGAAGAACTTGTCCTCGCTCAGGCGGTAGGTCGCGTCCGTGGCGGCGACGAATTCATGGCTCTTGGCGTAGGTCCGCTCGTCGTGCGTCTGGAAGAGCTGGTAGTTGTTGATCTTCGACAGGTCGGTGGTGGGGAAGGTGATATAGGGGCCGCGGCCCGGCACCTTGTCGGAGTTCAAATCGACATTGATGGTGTTTATCGGATTACCGCCGGCGTCCAGGAAGTGCGACAGGGTCAGAACGCCGTAATATTTTGTATCGCTCCAGTTGTACTGCGTCGAGGCGTTGATCTGGAGCCTGTCATTGTGCCAATGCATCTCGGCATTGGTCGTGTAGTTGTTGGATGTGACTTCCTCATAGTAGGACTGGGCGCTGGCGTCGACGCCGGCCGCGCGGCTGAGGGTCAAGGACTGCACGGTGCGGTCGTCGTCGGCCAGGACCACGTTCGACACCGTGTGGCCGTCCTGTCGGGTGGTGACGTGCAGGCGGTCGCGTGCGCGCTTTTCCTTGCTGCCGAAGTACGAACCCTCGATGACGAAATCCAGGTGTTCGTTGGCGCGCCATTGGCCCACCAAGTTGATCGACGGGCGGGTGATCTTGCCCGTCTCGACGCCGTAGTTCACCGCATAGGGCGCGATGATGTTCTGCTGATTGGCGGGCAGGGACGCCTGAGTCGTGCCGAAGAACGTATTGGGCGACTCGCTCTCGACGAAGTCTTCTTCGTAGTTGTTCTTGGTGTAGGAGCCGTTGATCAGGAAGCCCATCTCGCCGATCCCGGTGTCGAAATGGTCGCCGACCAGCAGGCTGGCGTAAGGGCTCTTGGTGTCGCCGGTGCTGCCGTAGACGTTCTTGAGGCTGCCGGCGACCGTCAGGCCGTTCTTCAGATCTAGCGGACGGCGTAGTTCGACATTGACGGTGCCGGCGATGCCGCCTTCGACCTGGTCGGCCGTCCGGGTCTTGTAGACCTGGACCGATTTCAGCAGTTCGGCGGGGATGTCGGCCAGATTGGCCGACCGGCCTTCGCCGACACTGTTGCTGTTGCCGTTGATGGTGGTCGAGACACCCTGCATCCCGCGGATGGTGATGTTCGTGCCTTCGCCATGGATGCGCTCGATCTGGACGCCGGTGACGCGCGACAGGGCTTCGGGAACGTTGTTGTCGGGCAGTTTGCCGACGTCCTCGGATTCGATGGATTCGACGATCTGGGCCGAATTCTTCTTTCTCTTCGTGGCCGCGTCCAGGCTGCCCCGGATGCCCTTGACGATGACGGTGTCGACCTGCGTCGCATCGTCGGTCTTGGCGTCGTCGTTGGCGGTCGCGTTGGCCGGCGCCTCGGTTGACTTGATGTCCTGTGCGACGGCCGGCGAACACAGGGTGATCGCGATTAGGGCCGTCGCCGCCATCATGGCGTGCCTGCTGCTCATGGACTGTCCTCTCCCCTGACAATTACCAGGTCGCAAATTGGACATATCCGCGAGGTCGCGTCAAAAAGATTATACAATATACATTCGACGATCTGACAAATGCCGCGGCGGGTACCGGTCCTGCCGCAAACCCGAGATGCCGAACTGGTGTCCATGCAGTAAGTTGTTTTTGTAGAGTTTTTGTGGATTTAGAAGCCCGCGCGAGGGACTGCGAGCATTATGGGCACGGCTGGAGCGCGTCATTCTGGGAATAGGCGCAGCGTGACCAATTCCGGTCAGGGGCAGGGAGAAAACGCCTTTCCTTGCGCTTGTCCTGCAAAGGAGACCGACGTTATCCTTCTGATAAGTCGGACAATTTAGGCGCTCGCGACGAGCCTTGCGTCCCTATCGGAAAGAGGGCGCGCGTCGACGCCCCGAAAAATCCCCGGGTCACCGTCTGAAATCAGAGATTTGCGAGTCGTCAGACCGACAGCTGCTGCTTCAGGTCCGCCAGCGTGCCGAGGATATGGTTGACGGTCAGCGCCTCGACAGCCTTGGCGTCGCCACGCGTCCAGGCGGCGAGGATCTCGCGATGCTCCTGGCTGGCCCGCTCGTCGCGCCCCATCGGCTCCAGGTGCACCCGCACATAGCGTTCGGCCAGGATCTGCAGCCGCTCCATCAGCTGGAAGGTGATGTGCCCGCCCGGCCGCACCAGCGCCAGGTGGAAGGCGCGGTTGAAGCTGACATGGTCGCCGTCCGGCTTGGCCAGTTCGGCCTCGAGCGCCGACAGCGCCTTCTCGGCGGCGGCGTGGTCGGCGGGCGTGGCGCGCAGGCAGGCCTCGGCGACCGCGCCCGGCTCGAGCTTCAGGCGCAGGGCGAAGACCTCGCTGGCCTCGTCGGTGGACAGGTCGCGAACCACGTAGCCGCGGTTGGGGTAGGAGCTGAGCAGGCCATCCTGCTCCAGGCGGCCCAGGGCCTCGCGCAGCGGAATCTTGCTGACGCCGAGTTCGGCGGCGATGACATCCTGGCGAACGGCGGTCCCGGGCTGCATCGCGCCGACCAGAATGCGGCGCCTGACGATCTCGTAGGTCTGATCGGACAGCGTGCGGACGACGATGTTCATGGGCGCAGGCTGAACCTCTTGGCGGACCGCCCCCGTGCGGTGCGAGCCTTATCGTATACTAGACGCCGCCGGTCGGCGGGAGTCTAGATCACCTGAAAGCCGGCCCAGAACGGGTCGGCGCGGTCGATCCAGAGGATGTTGTGGCCGGTGGCGATCGCCGACCCCTGGATCGAGGGGACGATCGCGGCCCGTCCGCCCAGTTCGACCTGGGCCTCGACGCGACCGACGAAGCGGCTGCCGATGATGCTCTCGTGCACGAAGGCGTCGCCGACCTTGAGCCGGCCCTTGGCCGCCAGGTGGGCCAGGCGGGCCGAGGTGCCCGTGCCGCAGGGGCTGCGATCGATGGCGCGGTCGCCATAGAACACCGCGTTGCGGCCGTCGGCGTCCGGAGCACGGGGCGCGTCGGCCCACAGCACGTGGCTGACGCCGCGGATGGTCGGGTCCAGCGGATGAACCGGCTCGACCTTGTCGCGGACCAGGGTCCTGACGATCGGGCTGAGCCGCAGGATCTCGGCCGCCCCCAGGGCGTCGATGCCGGCGTAGGCGCCTTGCGGTTCGATGATGGCGTAGAAATTGCCGCCATAGGCCACGTCGACCATCAGCGGGCCGAAACCCGGCACGTCGATGGCGATCCCTTCCTCGGCCAGATAGGCCGGGACGTTGCGGATCTTCACCGCCGTGACCCTGTCGCCCGTCGTCTCATAGGCGATGTCGATGACCCCCGCCGGCACCTCCAGCCGCAGCTTGCCCGGCTCGCGCGGGGTGATCAGGCCGTTCTCCAGGGCGAAGGTGACGATGCCGATCGTGCCATGGCCGCACATCGGCAGGCAGCCGCTGGTCTCGATGAACAGGACGCCGGCGTCGCAGTCGGGCTGGGTGGGCGGATAGAGGAAGCCGCCCGACATCATGTCGTGGCCACGCGGCTCGAACATCAGGCCGGTGCGGATCCAGTCGAAGCGGGCGAGGAAGTCCTGCCGTCGCGCGCTCATCGTATCGCCGCGCAGCAGCGGGGCGCCGCCGGCTACCAGACGCACGGGATTGCCCGCCGTGTGGCCGTCGATGCAGAAGAACGTGTGACGCATGGACTTCCTCCTACGCTTGAACGCTGACGACTAGGCGGCTGCCTGGGTCAGGAGCGGCCGGGTGGCGGCGGCTTCCTCGACCATGGCGATCACCTGGGCGCGGCGGGCGCCGGCCAGGGGCAGGCGGGGCATACGCACCCGTTCCGATCCGCGACCCATGATCTGCTCGGCCAGCTTGATCGACTGGACCAGGTCGTGCTCGGCGTCCAGGTGCAGGAGCGGCATGAACCAGCGATAGATGCGGCGGGCTTCCTCCAGGTCGCCGCGATCGACGGCCGCGACCAGGGCCACCGATTCCTGCGGGAAGGCGCTGGTCAGGCCCGAGACCCAGCCGCGGGCGCCCATCAGCAGGCCCTCCAGGGCGACGTCGTCGAGACCGGCCATCAGGATGAAGCGGTCGCCGAAGGCGCGGGCCAGGTCGGTGAAGCGGCGCGTATCGGGCGCGCTTTCCTTGACCGCCACGATGGTCGGCTCGTTGGCCAGGCCCGCCAGCACGTCCAAGGTGATCGCGGCGCGATAGGCCGGCGGATTGTTGTAGAGCATGATCGGCAGACCGGACGCTTGGGCGACGGTGCGGAAGTGGGCCTCCAGTTCGGCCTCGGTGGGCACATAGACCATGGCGGGCAGGACCATCAGAGCGTCGGCGCCCAGCGTTTCGGCGTCCTTGGCGAACAGGGCGGCGCGTGAGGTGGTCAATTCCGAGACGCCGACGATGATCGGGACCCGACCGGCCACCACTTCGACCGCGGCCTGGAGAGCCCGGCGCTTTTCGTCGGCCTCAAGCGAATTGTTCTCGCCGCAGGTGCCCAGGACCACCAGGCCGTGTACGCCGTCGCGGACGAGGGCGTCGAGCACCTGCTGGCTGGCGTCGATGTCGATCGACAGGTCGGTCTTGAACTGGGTCGTCGCGGCCGGGAACACGCCCGACCAATTCATGGAGCTCATACGGCTTGCACCTCTAACTGCTTCGTCTACGGTATACGAAATGGCGATACGGAGGTAAAGCCCAGGTGGGACAGGCGGCCGGAACATTGGTGATTGGCGGTGGGATTGTTGGCAAGGCCTGCGCCCTGGCGCTGCGTCGCGCCGGCGAGACGGTGCTGGCGCTCGATCCGCAAAGCCCGTCACGGCCCGCTTCCTACGGCAACGCCGGCCATATCGCGCTGGAACAGGTCGAGCCCTTGGCTTCGCCCGCCGCCTTGGCCTCGGCGTTCCGCCGCCTGTTCCCGCTGGGCGGCGCGCTGGATTTTCGCCTGGCCGACATCGCCGCCTGGGGACCCTGGGCGGCGCGCTTTGTCAGGGCTTCGACCCCGGAAGGCGCGGCCCACGGCAAGCGGGCCCTGGGCAGCCTGCTCCAGGACGCCCTGCCGGCTTGGCGGCGCCTGGCCGCCAGCCTGGGCCGTCCCGACCTGCTTGTTGAGCACGGTCACGTCGTCGTCTGGGAGCGGCCGGACACCGCGCGCGCCGGTCTTGAGACGTGGCGCGCCGCCGACATCGGCCAGGCGCGCCTGAGGGTGTTGTCCGATTCCCTGGCGGACCGTCTGCGCCAATCGGTCAGGGCGCCGATCGCCGGTGGGGTGCAATTCGAAAACACTGGGCAGGTCCGCGATCCCGCCCTGGTCCTGAACTTGCTGGACGAGGCTTTCACGGCCCTCGGCGGACAGCGGCGGACCGGTCGCGCCGTACGGCTGCGAACCGTCGAGGGGCGTGTCCAGGTCCTGCTCGAGGACGGCGAATGGCTGGCGCCGGAGCGGGTGCTGGTCGCCGGCGGCGTGGGGTCGGGGGTGCTGCTGCGCGATCTGGGCCATGCGGCGCCGGTGATCGCCGAGCGCGGCTATCACCTGGAAGGCGGGGCGGACCATTGGGGCGACCTGCCGCCGGTGGTGTTCGAGGACCGCTCGCTGATCCTTACCCGGTTCGGCGACCGGCTGCGGGCCGCCAGCTTCGTGGAGTTCGGCCGCGAATCCTCGCCCCCCGATCCTCGCAAGTGGGCGCGCCTGCGTCGCCATCTGGCCGAGCTGGGCGTGCGGATGGAGGGCCCCATCGCCGAATGGATGGGCGCCCGGCCGACCTTGCCTGACTATCTTCCGGCCATCGCCGCCAGCCGGCGGGCCGACAATCTTTACTACGCCTTTGGTCACCAGCATCTGGGCCTGACCCTGGCGGCGGTGACCGGGGAGCTGGTCGCGGCCCTGATGGGCGGCGCGACCCCGGCGGTCGACCTGACCCCCTTTGACCTGGACCGGTTCGCGCGAGGGCGCGACCTACGCAAGAGGAACGCGGCATGACCCTGGGCGTCGGCGGCTCGACCATGGACCTGCAGCTGGCGGGCTTGTCGCCTCGCCCCGGACGGCCGCCGGCCATCGCCGCCGCCGAATACGAGGCGAGGCTGGAGCGGGCGAGGGGGCTCGCCGCCGCCCTGGGCGCCGGCGCGCTCCTGATCGGGGCCGGAGCCAGCCTGCGCTACTTCACCGGCGTGCCGTGGGGCGCGACCGAGCGCCTGGTGGCCCTGCTGCTGCCGCGCAAGGGACGGCCGATCATGATCTGCCCGGCCTTCGAGCTGGGATCGCTGCAAGCCGACCTGAAGATCGAGGCCGACATCCGCCTCTGGCAGGAGCACGACAGCCCCGCCGCCCTGACGGCTCGGGCGCTGGCTGAAATCGGCGCCGACGTCCTGGCGCTGGACCCGGCCGCGCCGTTCTTGCTGTTCAGCGCCCTGGGCAAGGCCGCGCCGTCGCTGCGGGCGATCGACGCCACGCCGGTGATCGACGGCTGTCGCGCCCTCAAGTCGCCGGCGGAGCTGGCTCTGATGCACTACGCCAAGGCCATCACCCTGGACGTCCACCGGCGTGCCGCGGCGATCCTGGCGCCGGGGATCGCCGCCAGCGCGGTCAAGCGGTTCATCGACACCGCCCACCGCACGGCGGGCGCCGACGGCGGCTCGACCTTCTGCGCCGTGCAGTTCGGCCGCGCCACCGCCTATCCGCACGGCCTGCCGGGCGACCAGGCGCTGGCGGAGGGCGAGCTGGTGCTGATCGACACCGGCTGCCAGGTCGAGGGTTACAACGCCGACATCACCCGCACCTATGTGTTTGGCGAACCAGGCGACGAGCATCGCCGGATCTGGGACATCGAGCACGAGGCCCAGGCCGCCGCCTTCGCCGCTGTGCGGCCGGGCGTGCCCTGCGAGGTCATCGACGAGACCGCGCGCCAGGTTCTGCAACGCCACGGCCTGGGCCCTGACTACGTCCTGCCGGGGCTGCCCCATCGCACCGGCCATGGCATCGGTCTGTCGATTCACGAAGGACCCTATCTGGTGCGCGGCGACACGACGCTCCTGGCGCCGGGCATGTGCTTTTCCAACGAGCCGATGATCGTCATCCCCGACCGCTTCGGCGTGCGGCTGGAGGACCATTTCCACGTCACCGAGGACGGGGCGGCGTGGTTCACCGAGCCCTCGCCGTCGATCGACGCGCCGTTCGGTTCGTCGTGAGGTCCGTTTCCTCATCATCCCGGCCGGTCGTCTCCGGCCCGTCAAAGACCACCCTGGGGGTAATCGCATGAACTTCTGGACCCGCCGCAAGGCGCTCGACGCGATCGTCTCGGTGGAGGCCGACCGTCGGCTGAAGCCGACCCTGTCGTGGCCGCACCTGCTGGCCCTGGGCATCGGCGCCATCATCGGCACGGGCATCTACACCTTGACCGGCATCGGCGCCGAGCGGGCCGGCCCGGCGGTGATCCTGGCCTTCGCCGCCTGCGGCGTCCTGTGCGTGTTCGCGGCCCTGGCCTATGCCGAGGTCGCGACCCTGATCCCCGCCGCCGGCAGCGCCTATACCTACGCCTATGCCGTGCTCGGCGAGGGCCTGGCCTGGATCGTCGGCTGGAGCCTGGTGCTGGAATACGCCGTCACCTGCGCGGCCGTGGCCGTCGGCTGGTCGGGCTACATGGTCGGCCTGCTCAAGAGCGTCGGGATCAATCTGCCGCCCGAAATCCTGGCGGGCCCGCACGCCGGCGGGATCATCAACCTGCCGGCCGTGCTGATCACCGTCGCCGTCACCGCCCTGCTGGCCAAGGGCGCGCGCGAGAGCGCCACGCTCAACATCGGCCTGGTGGTGATCAAGATCGTCGCCCTGGCGGTGTTCGTCGGCCTGACCTTCACGGTCATCAAGGGCCACAACTTCACGCCGTTCATGCCCTATGGTTTCGCCGCCCACACCGAGGCGGGCCATCCGCGCGGCGTGATGGCCGCCGCCGCCATCGTGTTCTTCGCTTTCTTCGGTTTCGACGCGGTCTCGACCTCGGCCGAGGAGGTCAAGAACCCCAAGCGCGACCTGACCATCGGCATCATCGGCTCGATGGTGATCTGCACGGCGATCTACATGCTGGTCGCCGCCTGCGCGGTTGGGGCCTGGCCCTATGCCGAGTTCGCCCGGTCGAGCGAGCCGCTGGCCTTCATCCTGCGCGGCCTGGGCCATCCCGCCGCCGCCTTCGGCATCGCCGCCGCGGCCATCATCGCCCTGCCCAGCGTCATCCTGGTGATGATGTTCGGCCAGACGCGGGTGTTCTTCGTCATGGCGCGCGACGGCCTGCTGCCGCGCGGCATGGGCCGGTTGCATCCCAAGAGCGGCGCGCCCGTCACCCTGACCCTGATCACCGGCGCCGTCGTGGCGGCGGTCGGCGGGTTCCTGCCGCTGGACCAGATCGCCGAGCTATCCAACGCCGGCACGCTGCTGGCCTTCATCTGCGTGGCGGTGTGCCTGATGGTGCTGCGCGTGCGCCGGCCGGACCTGCCACGACTGTTCCGTTGCCCGGCGGCCTGGGTCGTCGGCCCGCTGGCGGTGGTCGGCTGCCTCTATTTCATGATCAGCCTGCCGTCCGCGACCCTGATCCGGTTCGTGATCTGGAACGTGATCGGTCTGGTCGTCTATCTGGCCTATAGCCGCCGCACCAGCCTGCTGGCGCGCGGCGTCGACGTCGCTCCGGTGCGCGAGGCCAGCGCGATCGTCGACTGACGGCCTGCGTAAACGAAACCGGCCCGCGCCTCAAAGGCGCGGGCCGGTCGTTCTTCGATCCGCCGAGCTCAGGCGCCCAGTCGGTTGCCATAGCCGATGATCACGGTCGCTCCGACCAGCAGAGCGACGCCGGTCCAGACCATGGCCTTGACCCTGGGCCGGGCGTCCTTCCATTCGCGGAAGGCGAAGCCCCACAGGGTGCCGAAGATGATGATCGAGGCCATGTGCAGGGTCCAGCTGGAGAAGCCGAACCGGCCCATCTGGCTTTCGCCCATGGTGTAGAAGAAGAACTGGAAGTACCAGGCGGTGCCGGCCACGGCGCACAGCAGGTAGTTGGCCAGCAGGGGCGAGCGCTTCAGGGTCGCCGTCCGAGGCTTGTCGGCCGCCTCGGCCAGGCTGGCGGCGCCCAGCCATTGGCCGGCGCTGCGGTTCCTGAAGATCAGCCAGGCGCACCACAGGCCGTTGGTGATCAGGCCGCCGAACATCACCAGGCACAGGGTCGGCAGGCCGGTCCACAGCGGGCCGGTGCCGGCCGCGGCCGACAGGACCTTGACCGGCTCGCCGGCCGAGAGGCCGAAGGCGAAGCAGGCCGACATGATCCCCGAGAACACCGCCACGGCGATGCCCTTCTTGAAGTCGAACTCGGCGACAGCCTTCTTCTTCTGCTCCGGCGACAGGTCGCCGTCCTTCTTGGCGCCGGCCCAGGCGACGACGACGATGCCGGCCAGGGTGACGATCAGGCCCAGCAGGATGATCCGGCCCGAAGGGGTGGCCAAAAGCTTGTCGGCGAAGTCGCCCTGCACTAGCGGCGGGATCAGGGTGCCGAACACCGTGCACAGGCCCAGCACCACGGCCATGCCCAGCGACAGGCCCAGATAACGCATGGTCAGGCCGTAGGTCAGGCCGCCGAAGCCCCAGAGCACGCCGAACAGGATGCACAGGCCCGCGACCTTGGGTGGAACCTGGGCCATCACGCCCATCAGGTTTTCGGTCTGTATGGACGCGAACAGCCAGGGCGCCAGCAGCCAGGAGAAGAGGCCGCCCGTCAGCCAGAAGATCTCCCACGACCAGCGGCGCACGCCGCGATAGGGCACGTAGAAGCTGGCCGACGACAGGCCGCCCAGCCAGTGGAAGAGGACGCCGAGCAGGGGATTGGGGGTCATGCGCGGGATCCCTTCGCGGTTCGCGTCCGGCGGATCGGCTGATCGCCCATGGTGTCGTCTCCCTTTTGGATCGCCTGGTCTTCCAGGTCGCGACCGGTCAGAACGTGGTGCGGCCGCCGGAGGTGTCGAAGGTGGCGCCGGTGGTGAAGCTGCATTCCTCGGACGCCATGAAGCAGACCATGGCCGCGCTCTCGTGGATTTCGCCGAGGCGACCCATGGGGATCTTGCCCTTCATGTACGCGACCTGGCTGGGCGGCAGCTGCTCCAGGATCGGGCTTTCGAAGGTGGCCGGGGTCAGGCTGTTGGCGATCACGCCCTGGGTGGCCAGTTCCTTGCCCAGCGACTTGGTCAGGCCGATCACCGCGGCCTTCGACGCCGAATAGGCGCCGGCGTTGGGGTTGCCTTCCTTGCCGGCCACCGAGGCGACGTTGACGATCCGGCCATAGCCGTTGGCCAGCATGAACGGGACCACGGCCTTGCAGCAGTAGAAGACGCCGTTGACGTTGATGTCGAAGACCCGCTTCCAGCTGTCGGTGGGGTAGTCGTGGACCGGAGCCGTGGCGCCGGTGATGCCGGCCGAGGCGACCAGGATGTCGATGCGGCCCAGCGCTTCGTTGGCGGCGTGACCGGCGGCCAGGACGGCGGCTTCGTCGGAGACGTCCAGGGCGACCGTGTGCAGAGCCCCGACCTCGGCGGCGGCGGCTTTCAGGCCCTCGGCGTCCAGGTCCCACAGGCTGACCTGGCCGCCCTCGGCGACGATCCGCGCGGCCACGGCCTTGCCCAGGCCCGAGGCCCCGCCGGTGACCACCGCCGCGCGGCCGGAGAAGCGGCCAAGATAGGGATTGGCGTAGGCGCTCACGCGACGCTCGATCCGGCCATGACGATGATTCCCCCGACGCTGAACGCCCGTCCAGGCACAAGAAGGCTTGCGGTGGACTTTCACAATATGAGAAACATTCCTACAGAATGGAACCATGAGCGTCAATCGAGCGCGCGAACCGAACCGTCCGGCCGACGCGCTGGAGCGGCGTTCGGGTCGGCGCCGATGGTCTCCGCTTTCAGTTTGGGAGAGAAACGATGCGACGCGCGCTACTGGCCGGCCTGGCTGTCCTGGCCCTGGGCGGCCCCGTACTGGCCCAGCCGATCGACCGCCACGCCTTGGTCAGCCGTCACGACATCCGGCTGACCAGGGTCGATCCCTCCGCGCCGCTGATGGTCGGCAACGGCCAGATCGGCTTCACGGCCGACATCACCGGCCTGCAGACCTTTCCAGAGGCCTATTCCAAGATCGCGCCGCTGCTGACCGAGGCCCAGTGGGCCTGGCATAGCTTTCCCAATCCCGACGGCTACACCTATGCCGACGGGACCACGCCGATCGACGTGCGCGGGACGAAACAGCCCTACGCCTACATGAAGGACTGGAACGAGGCCGCGACCCGGCCGGCCCTGGCCTGGTTGCGGGAGAATCCGCACCGCTTCTCGCTGGGCCGCGTGGCGCTGGACCTGCGCTCGAAGGCCGGCCAGCCGGCGCGGTTCGAGGACATCACCCAGACGAGGCAGGACCTGAACCTTTGGACCGGCGTGCTAACCAGCAAGTTCGTCTATGACGGCGAGGCGGTGACGGTGCGCACCCGCGTGCATCCGACGCTGGACATGATCGTGGTCGATGTCGATTCGGCCCTGGTGTCGCAGGGGCGGCTGGGCTTGTCGGTGAAGTTCCCCGGTGTCTCGAAGTCGCTCAATCCCGATCCGTCCGACTGGTCCAATCCTGGCGGCCACGAGACCAAGGTGACGGGGGAGGGGAGCAAGACGCTGAGCCTCGCCCGCCAGATCGACCAGACCCGTTATTTCGCGGCGCTGCAGGCCGACCAGGCCGTCAGTTTCACGCCCGACGGGCCGCACGGGTTCAAGGTCGCGCCTCGGGCCAAGAGCACGACTCTGGGCCTGGAGGTCGCCTTTTCCCGCGCCGCCCTGCCGGCCTTGCCGGCGCTGGCGACGGCCGACCAGGCCGTGCGCGACCACTGGAAGGTCTACTGGACGCAAGGGGCGGCGGTCGACTTCAGCGGCAGCACCGATCCCCGCGCGGCCGAACTGGAGCGCCGGGTGGTGCTATCGCAGTACCTGATGGCCCTGAACGCCGCCGGCGAGGTCCCGCCGCAGGAGGAGGGATTGTTCTCCAACAGCTGGAACGGCAAGTTCCATCTCGAGATGCACCCCTGGCACGCTGGGCATTTCGCGCTGTGGAACCGGCCCGAATATCTGGAGCGCAGCCTGCCCTGGTACCTGGGCCACCTGAAAGAAGCCCAGGCTCGCGCCGCCAGCCATGGCCTGAAGGGCGCATGGTGGCCCAAGATGGTCGGGCCCGACGGGGTGGACAGTCCCAGCAAGGTCTCGCCGTTCATCATGTGGCAGCAGCCGCACCCGATCTGGATGTCCGAGCTGGTCTGGCGCGACAAGCCGACCAAGGCGACCCTGGCCCGGTACGGCGAACTGGTCGAGCAGTCGGCCGACCTGCTGGCCAGCTTCCCGCACCGCGACGACAAGGGCCGCTTCGTGCTGGGCCCGCCGATCATCCCGGTGCAGGAGAACTACGACCCCCTGACCACCTTCAACCCCGCCTTCGAGCTGGAATACTACCGCTGGGGGCTGGAGACGGCCCAGGCTTGGCGCGAGCGTCGAGGCCTGGCGCGCAAGCCTGAATGGGACGCGGTGATCAAGGGCCTGGCGCCCCTGGCCACCAAGGACGGCCTCTACCTGCCGACCGAGTCGACGCCCGACTTCTGGGACGTGGCCAAAAGCGCCGAATGCTCGCGCCACGCGGTTGAGGAAAAGTGCCTGAACCGCGACCACCCCTCGTTCCTGATGGCCTATGGCCTGCTGCCGGGAAAGGGCGTCGACAAGGAGACCATGCGGCGCACCCTGCGGGCCGTCGAAAGCGACTGGGACCTGCGCCAGACCTGGGGCTGGGACTATCCGATGGTGGCCATGACCGCGGCGCGCCTGGGCGAGCCGGACAAGGCGGTTGACTGGCTGTTCTTCGACGCCAAGAACAACAAGTTCGGCGTCAGCGGCATGACGCCGCGCGTGCACCTGGACGCCCATGCCCAGGCCTTCGTGCCGACGTCGGCGGGAGCCGGCGCGCCGGCGGGCGCTCCCGTTGGGCAGGACGGACCGGGCTATTTGCGGGCGGCCGAGACCTATTTCCCGTCCAACGGTTCGCTGCTGGCGGCCGTGGCGATGATGGCCGGCGGCTGGGACGGCTCGACCGGACCGGCGCCGGGCTTTCCCAAGAACGGCAAGTGGAGGGTGCGGGCCGAGGGCTTCAAACCTCTGCCGTGAGGTGCGGCGCGGCCGAGAACCTCCCACAAAGTTCGTCATGCCCGAGCCGCCGATTGTACGCTCGGAGCCAGCTGTCGCCCGCTCGAATGCGGGCGTTCCGAAAGGCTGAGAAGGGCGGGAAGCATCCTCAAGGTGTTTGCTGATCGTTAACGAACCTTAAGTATCGCGCCCAAGCCGCTCGTGCTTAGGCTGATCAAATGGTTACACGGCGTGATTTCTCCCTTCTGCTATCCGGCGGCCTGGCGGCTCCGGCAGCGCTGGCGGCGGCCCCGGTCCCCGCACTCCGCCGCGCGGAGGCTCGTCGATTGCAAAAGTACGCCGAGACGACCCACCCGCGCGGTTGGGAAGCCGCCGTGGATCCGGCGTGGCGGTCCGGTTGGGACAGGCTCGCGGCCGAAGCGGATGACCTGACGACGGAGGCCTGGGTCATGGGCCTCATGGCTCGGTTGGCTTGGTTCCGCGACGGACACACGACCATCTACACGCACATGGTCAAGTTCCCGGGCTTCGACCTCGACCTGCCGATCACAGCCAGCCCCTTCTTCGACGGCCTCTACGTCACCGCCGCCAAGGCGGAGGGCGCGGCGTTGCTGGGCGGCCGGATCGTGCGGGTCGACGGGGTCGCCGTCGAGCAGGTCCTGCGCGCCTTCGCAGCCGTATGGCCTGCCAACAACGCGGCCGGGGCCTATCACCACGCCGGCCTCGCCCTGAAGCCCGCGGTCCTGCGAGGGGCGCGACTGGCCGGGCCGGCGGCCGCGTCAGCGCCGGTCACCCTCGAAGCGGAGGTCGAGGGGGCCGTCGTCAAGGTCGCGCTGACGCCGCGTCCGGATGGCGGCGATGCGCTGGTCGCACTTTCACGCAAGCTCTGGCCGGTCGAGACCTGGCGGCCGGGCGCCCAGGCCAACTTCGTCCATGCAGACGGCAAGGTGCTGGTCATCGCCTTCGATCGCCTGAGCGACAAGCGCGACTCGATCTTGGCTTTCGTGCGCGACGCCTTTGCGGCGATGGAAACCCCTGAGATCGAACGTGTCGTGCTGGACCTGCGCCGTAACGACGGCGGCAACAACTTCATGGGCGAGGGCCTGAGGCGGCGCCTCGAGCGGTCCCGGTTCAACCGGCCGGGCGGCCTTTACGTGCTCACCAGCGGGAAGACCTTTTCCGCAGCCCAGAACCTGACCTCGCGGATTGAGCGGGAGACCTGGGCGGTATTCGTGGGCGAACCCAGCGGCGGCGCGCCCAACCACTACGGCGACGCCATGCCGTTCCAGGCGGACGGGTTCCCGGCCTATGTCTCGACCCTCCCCTGGTTCGACTCCGACCCCTTGGACAAGCGCATCTGGACCATGCCCGACGTCCTGGTCCCGCTCCGATTCGCGGACTGGGCTGCCGGCCGGGATGCGGCGATGGAGGCCGCATTCGCCCATGTCGACAACCGGACGCTTGATGACCTGAGCGAGGCGCGCACCCTGTATTCCGACCGCCCCAGCCAGAAGACTGAGTGGAAGCCATTCTGGATATGAACCTCAGGCCCTTGTGGGTCACGACCCGGAGCGGACCTTGTGTTCGTCGTAAGGCTAAGCGATCCGCGCTCTGAGCCTTGGCCCTACTTCACCAGTCCGTTCACGTACTCCTCGATGTTGGTGTAGCCGTCGCCGTCGCGGTCCTTGGCGGCGTCGGACGGATCCCTGGGATTTAGCTTGCGGGCCTTCTCCCAGGCGTCGGGCATGCCGTCGCCGTCGCCGTCCTTGGGCGCGGCGGTCGAGGACGCCGTGAACCAGCCGCCGACCTCCTTCTGGCTGTTGATGATCTTGCCGGTGCGGTCGCGCACGCTCTTGACCACCCGGGCGTCGATCGGGTCGCGGGCCTTGGAGGCGCCAGCCTTGTCCAGCACCAGGCGATAGGCCACGTCGGCGGGCTGGGTCGCGACCGGTCCGAACGGGAAGGGCTGGTCGACGACGTGTTCGCCCGGCGCCGCGGTCGAGGCCAGGACCAGGCTCGCCTGGTCGGCCACCAGCTTGCCGTCCATCCAATTGCCCGAGAAGTAGGTCTTGCCGCTCTTGTTGCGGATGTAGAGGGCCAGCGGGCCGCCGGTGTTGGCGCCCTGGATGTAGGAGTTGTTGACGAAGTTGGAGCGGGTGTTGGCGTTGGTGTTGAGGTCCTCGCCCGCCGCGAACCGCGAGGCGTTGTCGGGACGGCCGTAGAACGGGTCCATGGCGTAGCCGCGGCTGACGCCCGGCTCCCAGTTGTAGAAGTCCGTCGTGGCGCCCTGGCCCCAGTTGTAGAAAACGTTGTCGCGGAAATCGAGGACGATGCCCTCGGCGTCGTCCTTGGCTCCGGCGTAGTTGCCGATGCGCGGCATCCGGGCCTCGTGGTGGGCCCACAGATTGTGGTGGAAGCTGTACTTGGCGCCGTAGGAGCCCTGGATCAGGCTGCCATAGCCGTGCTCGCCCTTCTCGTGGATCGAGTGGTTCAGGCTTTCGGAAATCAGCGACCACTGCACGGTGACATTGGTCAGGCGCTTGACCTCGGGCGTGACCTTCTGGGTCACCGATAGGCTCTCGTCGATCGACCAGCCCGACGAGATGTGGTCGAGGATGATGTCCGAGCCGCCGCCGATCGAGATCGAATCATATTCCTTGCCGGCCTCGTCGCCGACCCGCGAGCGCAGGTAGCGGACGATCACGTGGTTGGCGTGGATCAGGAACTGGCCATCGCGCAGGGTGATCCCGTAGCCCGGGGCGGTCTGGCCGGCGATGGTGATGAAGTCGTTGGCGATCTTCAGGTCGCTCTTCAGGCGGATCACGCCGCCGACATCGAACACCACGATGCGCGGTCCCTCGGCCTCGACCGCGGCGCGCAGCGAGCCGGGACCGGCGTCGTTCAGATTGGTCACCTTGATCACGCGACCGCCGCGACCGCCCTTCGAGAATTGGCCGAAACCCTCCGCGCCCGGAAAAGCGGTCATGTCGGATGTGGGGGCGGCGAGGGCGGTGGACGTCATCAAACTTAGAATAAGTCCAGAAAATACAAAGGCTTTCATTTGTCGCATGATTGCGGTCTCGCTCCCACTTAGTTGTCCGGACGCTGCATCCTGCGTCGAATTGGTAATACCAGAGTTGCAGACTTTCGCTGGATGTTGCAAGGTGTGGAAAGTGGTTCCACATTTTGAGAGTTGTGGTTCCAACCAAGACACCGGTGTCAAACCGGTTTGTACGGGGAGAAACCGCATGATCTCGACCACCCTGAAAATCCGTCTGCTGGCCTCCGGCGCCTCCGCCTTCGCCCTGGCCATGGCCAGCGCGGCCATCGCCCAGACCTCGCCAGCGCCGCAAGGCGCGCCCCCGGCCGCCCCCGCCGCCGACGAGGCCTCGCAGGTCGAGGAGCTGGTGGTGACCGGCTTCCGCAGCAGCCTCAGCAAGGCCCTCGACCTCAAGCGCGACAGCATCGGCGCGGTCGACGCCATCATGGCCGAGGACATCGCGGCCTTCCCGGACCAGAACCTGGCCGAGGCCATCCAGCGCCTGCCCGGCGTCACCATCGACCGGGTCGGCGGCGAGGGCCACCAGATCACGGTGCGCGGCCTGAACGCCGACTTCACCCGCGTGCGCATCAACGGCGTCGACGCCATCGCCACCGGCGGCGGCAACCGCAGCCGCGGCTTCGACTTCAACGTCTTCGCCTCGGAACTCTTCAACAGCATCACCGTGCGCAAGACCCAGTCCGCCGACACGCCGGAAGGCTCGCTGGGCGCGACGGTCGACCTGCAGACCGGCCGCCCGTTCGACTACACGGGCTTCAAGGCGGCCGGCTCGGCCGAGGGCAGCCTCAACAGCATCACCGATCGCATCCTGCCGCGCGTGGCGGGCCTAGTCAGCTGGGCCAACGAGGACCAGACCTTCGGCGTGTTGGCCTCGGTGGCCTATTCCAAGCGCCAGCCGGTGGCCGAAGGCTTCAACACCACCCGCTGGCAGGGTCGTGACGCCACCGACAACTTCGCCGGCTGCACGATCTGCACCAGCCCGGCCGAGCTGGCCAAGGTGCAGAACGCCTTCTATCCGCGCATCCCGCGCTACACCGCCTCGAAGATCGACTCCGAGCGCCTGGGCCTGACCTTCTCGACCCAGTGGCAGCCGTCGGACAAGACCCGGTTCGACCTGGACGTCCTGTACTCGGACCTGGACCAGTTCACCGAGAGCCCCAACCTCGAAGCCATCTCGTTCAGCCGCTCCAACGCCGCCGGCGTGGGCAGCACGATCGTCCGCGACTATGCGCTCAACGACCGCAACACCTTCACCTATGGCGTGTTCGACAAGGTCGACGTTCGCTCGGAGAACGGCATCCAGCGCGACCACACCAAGTTCACCCAGGTGAGCCTGGCCGGAAAGCACGAGTTCAGCGACCGCCTGCGGGTCAAGGGTCGGATCGGCGTGGCCAACTCCGCCTATTCGATGCCCGAGCAGATCTCGTTCCAGCTCGATCGCAACGACGTCAACGGCTACACCTACGACGCCCGCGCCAACGACCGCACGCCGATCATCAACTACGGCTTCGACGTCACCAATCCGGCGCTGTTCACCCTGACCGAGATGCGCTCGCGCGAGAGCACGGCGCTGAACATCGTGCGCACCGCGACCGGCGAGGTGGAGTACGACGTCGACGAATACCTGACCCTGCGCGGCGGCATCAACGCCCAGCAGTACGTGGTCAAGTATCGCGACAAGAGCCGCAACCAGACCCTGACCGGCGCCAACCAGGTGGTCGGCGTCGGCGCCTTCGCCAAGGTCGTCCGCTTCGGCCGCGACTTCCCGTTCCCGGGCGGCGACCGCTCGTACGTGGTGGCCGACATCGACAAGGCCCTGGCCTACACCAAGCTGCTCAGCTACCCGCTGATCGTCCAGTCCGGCGACACCCGTGACGTGGCCGAGGACGACCTCAGCGGCTTTGGCCAGGCGATCGTCAACGCCACGGTGCTGGGCGGCATGCCGCTGAAGGCCGACTTCGGCGCCCGGGTGGCCCGGACCAAGCTGGTGTCGAAGGGCTTCGTCAACACCACCTACATCACCGCCAAGAACGACTACACCGACGTGCTGCCGTCGATGAACCTGTCGCTGGAGCCGACCGACGGCGTGATGCTGCGCCTGGGCGTCGCCAAGGTCATGGCCCGTCCCACCCTGGGCAGCCTGACGCCGGGCGGCTCGGTCAGCGCCACCACCCGCACGGTCAATTTCGGCAATCCCGACCTGGAGCCGTTCCGCGCCACCAACTACGACCTGGCGGCCGAATGGTACTTCGCGCCGGAATCCCTGGTCTCGGTGGCGGTGTTCTACAAGAAGATCGACAGCTTCATCGCCAGCAAGACGACCCAGGCCGTCTACAGCTCGCTGAACCTGCCCACCAGCCTGATCACCAGCGCGGGCGCCGTGCCCAGCGACATCTTCGACGTCACCACCCCCTACAACGGCACGGGGGGCACCCTGAAGGGCGTCGAGCTGCAATATCAGCAGCCCTTCACCTTCCTGCCCGAGGCCCTGAAGGGCTTCGGCTTCATCGGCAACTTCACCTATGTCGACTCGAACGTGAACTACGGCACCCAGGCCGCGCCGAACTACAACAAGCTGACCGGCCAGTCGAAGACCACGGCCAACGCCACGCTCTACTTCGAGCGCGACAAGCTCAGCGCCCGCGTCTCGGCCGCCAAGCGCTCGGGCTTCCTGACCGGCTATCCGGGCTCGAACGGCAACAGCGAGGGCGGCACCCACGGCAGCACCTATTACGACTTCTCCACCAGCTACAAGATCCGCGACAACCTCACGGTCACGCTGGAGGGCATCAACCTGTCGGACGAATACACCGACGCCTATGTCGACGTGGCCGACCGCGTGAACGACTACCGCCACACCGGCCGCGAGATCATTCTCGGCGTCCGCTGGACCTACTGAGGAAGTCTTCCCCCCACTTCCTCGTTTGGCCTGGGGCGGATTGACCTCCGCTCCAGGTCCTTTTCTTTCGGCCCAGTTTCTCGGGAGCAGCTTCATGTCGAACGCGACCATCTCGGCCCATCGCCGCCAGTTCCTCGGCGGTGGCGTTCTGGCCCTGGCGACCGCCATGGCCACGCTGGGCCAGGCGCTGAGCCAGGCCGCGCCGGCCGCGCCCTCCGCCGCCGAGCCGCCGCGCGACTGGTTCGACCCGAAGACCGGCCACCGCATCGTGCGGCTGTCCAACGAGCCGGGCACGCAGAACCTCTATTTCCACCAGAACGGCTATACGCCGCAGGGCGACAAGCTGGTGCTCAAGAGCGCCGGCGGCATCTGGCTGTGCGACCTGAAGACCTTCAAGCTGACCCTGCTGGTCAAGGGGCCCGACGCCGACCTGCTGTTCACCACCCGCCATTCGCGTGAGGTGCTCTATTCGGTCACCGCGCCCAAGATGGCCGACGGGAGCGAGGGCCTGGCGACCGACCGGCCCAAGACCATCTACGCCATCGACGTCGATACGAAGAAGACCCGCAAGATCGCCCAGATCCCGGCCGGGGCGATCAATTCGATCAGCGCCGACGGGACCCTGCTGCTGGGCTCGGTGGCCTACGGCGCCAAGCCGCTGCAGCCCAAGACCGAGGACGACCGCAAGCGCTTCGGCCAGGCCGAGTACGCGGCCCTCGGGCCGGACGGCAAGCCGCTGTCCTTCGCCAAGGCCAAGGGCGTGCGGATGACTGAGCGGTTCGAGACCGACGTGCCGGCCGAGATCTTCACCATCGACCTGAAGACCGGCGCGCGCACGGTGATCCACAAGTCCGTCCGCTGGCTGGGCCACGCCCAGTTCTCGCCGACCGATCCCGCCCTGGTGATGTTCTGCCACGAGGGGCCCTGGCACCGGGTCGACCGCATCTGGACGATCCGCACCGACGGCACGGGCCTGACCAAGATCCACACCCGGACCATGAACTTCGAGATCGCCGGCCACGAGTTCTTCTCGGCCGACGGCCAATGGATCTGGTACGACCTGCAGACCCCGCGCGGTCAGGTGTTCTGGATCGCCGGGCACGAGATCGCCACCGGCAGGAAGCTCTATCGCCGGGTCGAGCAGAACGAGTGGTCGGTGCACTACAACGTCGCCCGGGACGGTCAGCTGTTCGCCGGCGACGGCGGCGACGAGGACATGGTCGCCCACGCCAAGGACGGCAAGTGGATCTACGCCTTCCGCCCCGAGACCATCCGCGACGCGGCGACCCAGTACTACACCGAGGACCTGATCACGGTGGAGAAGATGGCCAGCGAGAAGCTGGTCGACATGTCGGCCCACGACTACCGCCTCGAGCCGAACCTGACGTTCACGCCCGACCAGAAATGGATCGTGTTCACCTCCAACATGCACGGCGCCAACCACGTCTATGCCGTGCAGGTCGCCAAGGCCTGACCCCGTCCAGCGTCACCATTCCCGCCACGAGGGCCGGTGTCACCCGAGACCGACAATCACTCGCGGTGGCGATCTGAAGGTCAGCTTGTCGGCGGGACGATGATGGTGAATTTCGACCCGTTGCTGACTTCTCAAGCGCCTTGCGTCCTTCGAGGCGCGCTCAGGAGCGCGCACCTCAGGATGAGGAATTCAGCACAACGCTCCTCATCCTGAGGCGCCCGCGCAGCGGGCCTCGAAGGACGCACGACCTGTCTGAAATCGCGCCTGGAGCGCCGTCGCCAAGGTCAACTTTCTGGTAGTGCCCCCAGAGGCGCTTTCGACCCACTGCGGACCTTAACCAGCCTCACATTGACGGCTGATCGGAAGCGCAGTCTGTGGAGGCATGAAAAAGTCCTTCGTACTTGTCGCCCCGTTCGCGAGCCTCATTCTCACGGCTTGTTTTGTAGGCGACGAGAACGCGGGGAAGTGGGCAAGTCGGCGCGAGATCGTCGATGCGGCAGCGCGGTGCGGTGTTCCCAACTTCCGCCCGACGAAGGCCGGCGCTGCGTGGGCGGCCTATGTAGAAGGCGAGGACCCGGATCGCGGGCCGAAGGGAAATTGCATCTACGCGGACCTCAAACGCCAAGGGAAAATGGCAACGAGATAAGGTCCGCTAACCACCCCTTGCGGACCATCGGCATGTCCGCTGGCTGCACCGGCGACTGGGTTTGCCGGCGACGGCGCATCCTCGTGGTTTCCGGGCGGGAATGACGACGGCTATGGGGATAGACGGCGCTCTATCCCCGTCGTCGGCGCTACGAACCTCAACGATCTCAACGCCCTAAAAAATAATCAGCGTCACCAGTCCTCGGACCTGAAACCTCCCGCACAATCATCGCTGTCTCCATCGCGGGGGAGGGCTCTTGGTACCGGCCCAAGCAGGCGATGGAGATGGAACCGAGCGGGGCCGCCTGGGCCTGGCGATCGGACCGCGGCGGGCGGCGGGGCTCAGAAGGCTCCAAGGCTGGTCGGGGACGATGGCGGGACAGGCGGGTCGACGGGGCCGGGAGGTTCGAACCGGCCTGTTCGAGGATCAGTCGGAGTCGCCGACGGCCCCTTCCGGGCGACTTTGATCCTGCCCGCCTGAGGGGAAACGTCGATCGGGATGAAACAAGCCCTCAATCGCCGTCCCTCGAGACAAACGGTTCCGCGGAGCGGTCAGGTCTAGCCGAAACGCAAACTTTAAACCCACGGTCATCCGGGCCAGGCCCGGACCGCTCCGCGCCTCCCCATCCACTCGCCAGCGAAAGCCTGAGGTCGAAGAGCCGTGTCCGCCAAGAGCGGTCTCAGGCCGCCGGACGAGGCTCCAGCCCCACGACGCCGGACGAGTCCGCCACCTCCGGCGCCTTGCCGTCCAGGGTGTCGACCAGGGTGCGCTTGAACGTCCAGTCCTTGGCGTTGGCGATGCGGCCGCCGGCCTGGGCGTCGAGGTCCAGGTTGTCGAACGCGAAGCGCTCGAGCGGCGCCTCGGGGAAGGCGGCCACCTCGAAGGCGGTCTTGGCGCCGATCGCCGTGATGTCGCTGACCCGCACATCGCTGAGATGAGCCCGGCCGCGCTCGGGCGACACGGGCTGGGTCATCACCCGCCAGTAGTCGGGCACGCCAGTCATGCCCTCGGGGATGGTCGCGTAGCTGTAGCTGGGGTTCCAGTTCAGGTTGACGCGGAACACCGTGAACACGTCCTGCAGGCGCAGGTCGCGGATGTCGATGTCGCGGATCACCCCGCCGCGGGTGTGGGCCGACTTGAACAGGATGCCGACCGGCGTGGGGTGCATCACCGTCAGGCCCGAGACCTTGATGTCGTGGAAGCCGCCCGAGGTTTCGCTGCCGAAGGTGATCCCGGCCGAGGCGTCGCGGATCACGCAGTCGCGGATCGTGACATTGTAGGTGGGCCGCGCCACGCGCAGGCCGTCGGCGTCGCGGCCGGCCTTGAGGCACAGGGCGTCGTCGTTGCAGGCCACGTCGATCCGCTCGACCAGCACGTCGTGCGAGGAATCGATGTCGACACCGTCGGTCGACGGGCCGCGCCCGCCCTCGTTGTTGCGGATGTTCAGGTCGGCGATGTGGACGTCGTGCGAGTAGCAGACATGGACGGTCCAGAAGCCGGCGCGGCGCAGGCGCGGTCCGGCCAACTCGACCGTCTCGGAGTCGAAGATCTGGATCAGGCGCGGCCGCTTGCAGTCGTAGTCGGCGGCCCAGCGCAGGCCCTTGGGATCGTACCGGCGGCGCAGAGCCCAGTAGCTGTCCCAATAGACCTTGCCGTCGCCATCGATCGTCCCGTCGCCAACGATGCGGACGTTCTTCTGCTTGTAGACATTGATCAGGGCCGCCGGCCAGGTCAGCTCGATCCCGGCCACGCGCGTCGGCGTCTCGGGATAGTCGGCCAGGTCTTGCGAGCCGAGGATCGTCACGCCCTTGTCCAGCCGCAGGGTGACGCCGGACTTCAGGAACAGCGATCCGGTCCGATAGGCGCCGGGTTTGAAGGCGACCGCGCCGCCGGTCTTGGCCGCCTCGTCGATGGCGGCCTGGATGGCCCGGGTGTTCAGCGTCTTGCCGTCGCCGACCGCGCCGTAAGCATTGGCGTCGACCGCGCGTGAGGCGGCCAAGGCCAGGGTCGGGGCGACGGTGGAGACCAGGCCAAGCTGAAGGAGGGCGCGTCGGTGCATGTCGAGGACTTTCTAAAGACGCTTGAGCCAAAAAGGAGTGTCATCCCGGACGAGTGCGTAGCGCGAAGATCCGGGACCGCCGCAAGCGCGGCGCTCAGGCCCCGGTCCCGGATCTTCGCTGCGCTTCGTCCGGGATGACAGGCCGGGAAAAGTCATCCCTTCACCGTGAAACCGTACGCGCCGGATCCGATCTCGATCACGGCGACCTCGTCCGTTCGCTCGGCGACTCGCACTGCCCGTCCGCCCTCGCGAACGGTCGCGCCGGACGTCACGGGCAGGTGGACCCGAGCCGTCGCGTTGGCGGGCACTGTGACATCGACGGTCACACCGCCGGCGATGCGGCGCCAGGCGCAGGCGATCCGGCCCATCGTCGACTCGTAAGTCCCCGCCGCGCCAGGCAGGCGCGGATCGACCAGCGGCCGGAAGGCGATGGCCTTGAAGCCGGGTTCCAGGGCGTCGATGCCGACCACCCGCCGCAAGATGAAGCCGCACACCGCGCCGAAGGCGTAGTGGTTCAGCGAGCCGGTCACCACGCCGTCCTTCAGCCCGTCCCAGCGCTCGAACACCGTCGTCGCCCCCTGGCCCACCTGATAGCCCCACGAGGGCAGGCCGGTCTGCAGCAGCAGGCTGTAGGCCAGGTCGGCGTGGCCGTGGTCGGCCAAGGCGTCGAGGATGTAGGGCGTGCCGATGAAGCCGGTGGACAGCTTGTCGCCGCGCCGCCGGATGTCGGCCGCCAGCCGGCCGACCGAGGCGGCGCGCAGGGCGGGCGGGACCAGGCCGAAGCGCAGGGCCAGGATGTGGCTGGTCTGGCTGTCATTGCCCACGCCGCCGTCGGGCCGCACGAACTCACGGACGAAGGCCGCGCCGATCGCGGCGCGCAAGGCCTGGAGACGAGCGGCGTCGGCGGTCCGGCCAGTAGCCTCGGCCATCTGGGCCAGCAGGTCGGTGGACCAGGCCCAGTAGGCGGTCGAGACCAGGGTCTTGGGCGTGGTGACGTCGGCCCGGCTCCTGGCGTCCACCGACAGCCAGTCGCCGTAGTCCATGCCGCGGCCGTTGCGCCAGACGTGGTCGGGATTGGTCTCCAGCAGCCGGCGGCTCCAGCGGTCCATGGCCGCCCAGTTCTCGTCGATCACGGCGGTGTCGCCGTACCGTCGCCAGAGCGTCCAGGGCAGGATCACCGCCGCGTCGGCCCAGCCGGGGGTGTTCTGGCCCAGGGCCCAGAACGGCGCGGTGTCGGGCATCTCGCCGGTCGCCGACTGGCCGGCCCGGATGTCGCCCATGAACCGCCGGGTGAAGGCGTCGACGTCCATGTTGAAGGCCGCCGCGTCCCAGAAGATCTGGGCGTCGCCGGTCCAGCCCATGCGCTCGTCGCGCTGCGGGCAGTCGGTGGGGACGCCGAGGAAGTTGCCGCGCTGGCTCCACAGCGTGTTGCGCCAGATGGCCTGGATCAGCGGATGGTCGATCCGCGCCGCGCCGGTCAGGGGGGCGTCGCTGTGCAGCACCACGCCCTCGACGGCGTCGGCCGAGAACGCGCCGGGCCAGCCGGCGACCTCCACATAGCGGAAGCCGTGGAAGGTGAACCGCGGCGCGAAGGTCTCGCCGGCCGGATCGCCGCGCAGGACATAGGTGTCGGTCTGCAGGGCCCGGCGGTTGGAGGTGGTGTTCAGCGTCCCGTCCGGCCGCAGGGCCTCGGCGAAGCGCAGCGTGACGGCGGTCCCGGCCGGTCCCCTGACCTTGATCCGGCACCAGCCGCTGAAGTTCTGGCCAAAGTCGAGGATGCGCACGCCGAGCGCGGGCTCGCCGATCTTCCAGACCTTGAGGGTCTGGATCGCACGGATCGGCGGGGCGGCATGGGCGGCCAGGCGGCAGGGCGGCGTCTCGCCCAACCGCGCGGCGGACCAACCTTCGTCGTCGAAACCCGGTGCGTCCCAGCCGGCCTGTTCGAGGCGCGCGTCGTGGGTCTCGCCGTCATAGATCTCGGACAGCACGATCGGCGAGGGCGCCAGGCGCCAGCCCTGGCCGTCGGTCTGGATCCGCGTTCGCGTCCCGTCCGTGTGCTCGACATCGAGCAGGGCCGAGAACCGACGCGGCGGCGGGCCGAAGGCGTAGCGCATGTCCAGGAAGCCGAACGGGCTGGCGAACCAGCCGTCGCCGACGATCGCGCCCAGCACGTTGTCGCCCGCCCGCAGCAGGCCGGTGACGTCATAGGTCCGGTAAAGCGCACGGGTGCGGAAGTCGGTGGATTCCGGCGCCAGCACGCCGTCGTCGACCTTGCGACCGTTCAGCCGCGCCTCGTAGCCGCCCAGGGCCGTGGCGTAGAGCCGCGCTCGGGCCACGGGCTTGTCCAGCCGAAAGGCGCGGCGCAACTGCACCGCCGGTCCGGTCACCCAAGGATGGCAGGGCGGGACGACCTGCGCCGGAACGGCCCTGGGCCAGGCGGAGTCGTCATAGGTCCTTGCCTGCCAGACCTCGGGCGCATCCAGGGTCGTGCGCCAACCGTCCTTGGCGTGGACGCGGACCTCGCGGCCATCGGCCAGGGTCAGGCGCAGCATGGCCGCCAGGGCGCCGCCGATCACCGGGCGCGGCTCGTCCAGGCGCAGGCCGACCTCCGCGGCCAGCACATGCGGACCGGGCGACAGGTCGGGCAGGACGAAGCTAGGTCCTTGACCCCAGGCGGTGCGGTCGCCGGGCTGGATCAGCGCCGCGCCGTCGAGCCACAGGCCCGCCAGGCTGTCCTTGGCCGACACCGTGACTCGCGCCGCCTTCACCCCTTCGGGCAGGTCGAAACGCCAACGGAACCGGCGGGGGCCCGCGTCGTCGGTGTCGCCCCAGACCCAGTGGACGCCTTCCAGCCGTTCCTGGCGCATGGCCTCGGGTTCGGCCTCCAGCCAGCCGGCAGTCCAGTCGGCGGGGGCCAGCAGGCCCATCTCCCACCAGGCCGGGGCGCTGGGCCGCGCTGGCCGATCGCCCTGGACCCAGGCTTCGACTCGCCACCAGCAGCGCTGGCCGGAGATCAGGGGCGGACCTTCATAGGCGATGTCGAACGAACGATCCGAAGCGACCTTGCCGCTGTCCCACAGCAACGGACCGCCGACGCGCAGGGCTTCGAGACCGATCGCCACGGTCAGACGATAGGCGGTCTGACGGACGTCGCGGGCCGCGCCGGCTTCGAGAGTCCAAGAGAACCGGGGCTTTCGATTGTCCAGGCCCAACGGGTTTTCCAGGTAGTCGACACGCGGCGCCGCAACCCGGACCTGCGGCGTCGCGGCCTGGGCCGAGGTCGCCGACACGCCCGCACCCAGGCCGGCGGCCGTCAGCACCTGACGGCGGTCCAGGCCAGACTGGGAGCGAGCGGCGGCCATCGGTTATTTCGCCGGGTCGAACGACGGCTTCTGGCCCCGGACATAGACCTCCCACTCGGCGCGCGAGTGAAAGTCCAGGCCTTTGTCCCAGGCCGCGCCCATATAGTAGACGAACGGCTTGCCGGGATTGACCTTCAGCAGCACCAGCCAGTCGCTGTCGGTCTCGACCACGTCGACGATCTGCCGTGGATCCAGCAGCAGGGCCAGGCCCATGGTCCCCTTGTCCGGATCGGTGACGTCCCAGAAGGTCACGACACCCCTGGCCTTGTCGACGCTGAAGGTCCCCGGTGTCTTGGCGGTGGGCTTCTTGGTGATCCCGACCGCCACGGTCAGGGGATTTTTCCTGTCGGACTGGAAGGTCGAGACCAGGCGCGTGAAGTTCGTCCCCATCGGCAGGGTGAAGGTGCGGCTTTCCCAGACCTTGCGATCCGCCCCCGCCTGCCAAGGGGCGTAGTCGATCTTGAACGACGCGACGTCCGGCCCGTCCTTGAGGATCTTGTAGGACGTCCAGTTGCGCGACACCCACAGCTTGCCGCCGTCCCAGACGCCCAGTCCGCCCGCGCCGCGGAAGGTTCCGACATTGTAATAGTCGATGCCTTCGCCGTGATAGGCGTGCTGGTCGCCGGTCCGCAGCTGGCGGGTCATGAACGGGTAGCGGACGCTCTTGCCCCAGGCGTCGATCCCCGAGGTCGAGGGCGGCTCGGCCAGTTCCAGGGCCGGACCGTAGACCCGGTGGGCCGTACGGTCATTCTCCCACAGGATGTCGTCCAGCCGCTCGGGGGCGTAGCGGACGGTGGCGCGCGGCCTGTCCTGGCCGGCCGGCGGCGGGGCCATCCGGTAGATCATCTTCGGCGGCGTCGGCTGGCCCGGGGCGGCGGGCGGGACGGTGGCGGGCGACAGGCCCGGTCCCTCGATGGCCGGGTCGTAGGCCAGGGCGGCCACGGCCTTCATCTCGGCGGCGTGCCGGGCGGTCTCCTCGGGCGAGCCTTGCACGGTCCGGGGCAGGGCGGGCGTTGGGGTTGTGGCGACCACGAAGTCGGGCGCGTCCGGGGCGGGCTCGGCCAGGGGCAGGACGGTGGCGGGCTTGCCCAGGTTCATGACCTCAAGGCCCGCGAGGAGGAAGGCGCCCGTGCCATAGGGTCCGATGTCGCCGGGGGCGGTGGTGACCGGCTGGTCGCCGGTCTTCTGGACCGCGCCGATCATGCCGCTCGGCAGGACCTGGGCCTCCAGCGCCGCCCAGCCCTTGACCACATGGGGCAGGTAGGTCGACCGATCGAGCACGCCGTGATTGATCCCCCAGGCCAGGGCGTAGACGAAGAACGCCGAACCTGAGGTCTCGGCTTCCGGGAACTGTTCGGGCTGCATCAGGCTGGAGGCCCACAGGCCGTCGGCCCGCTGCAGGCTGGCCACCTGCTTGGCCATGGCCTGGAAGGTCGTCAGATAGCGCTGGCGCGAGCCGTAGTCGGCGGGCATGGACTCCAGAACCCTGGCCATGCCGGCCATGACCCAGCCGTTGCCGCGCGACCAGAACAGCTTGCGGCCCTTGTCGTCGCGCCGCTCGATGAAGCGCTCGTCGCGGAAGTACAGGCTCTCGTCCGGATCGTAGAGGCGGGCGAAGGTGCGCCACCACTGCTTGTCCATGGCGTCCAGATAGGTCTTGTCGCCGGTCTGGGCGCTCATCCGCGCCAGGACCGGCGGGGCCATGAACAGGGCGTCGCTCCACCACCAGACCAGGTGCTGGGGGATCGGCGTGCGGGTCAGGTGCGGGACCGACCAGTCCAGCCGCTGGCGCAGCGGCATGATCACGCCGGGCTGTCTTCGGCGGGCGTAGAGCTCTTCGTAGAGGTCGCCGATCGCCCACTCGTCGGCGTTCAGCATCAGCTTGGGCGAGCGCGAGCCGCGCAGGCCGTAGTTGAAGTGCTCGGCCGCCTCGCTGAGGAAGATAAGGGTGTCACGGTCGTTGGTGACGCGGGCCAGGCGGGCCGCGCCGACATAGTAGGTGGCCGACACCCAGTTGGACGACATCTCGCGCACCGCTCCGCCCGTCGAGACGGGGATCGGCTCGGCGCGCATGGCCTGGATCTGGGCGGCGTTGGCGCGGTTCAGGACCGTCAGCACCGCGTCGGGTGAGGGAACAGCGGCGGCCGTGGCGGTCGTCGCTGGCCTGGGCGTCACAGCGGCGGCGTGAGCGGCGAATCCCGACCCCAACGTGACGCCGGCCAAGGTCGCCGCCACTAGGCAGGCCGGGAGCGAAGGGGGCTGGAACATCACGATTTTCCTCCGCGAAACGCCACTGCAACCGGTGTCATTTTCATTATATGGGTTTCTATGCCATAAAATGGTATTTGCAAAGGCAATCAAGCTGCGTCCGGGCGCCGGGCTATCCGGCGAGGCGGAGCCTGCCGACAATCCTATCCGCCCACTCTTTCAGTCTTGAGAAAAATGGAATCCGGTCGCAACATGCGGGAACAATGATACCGGTGTCATAAAGAACACCAAACCCTGGGAGGGACGACCATGCGGAAATCATCCGGCTCCTTGCGCGCGCGCCTGTTTTGCGGTGGCGCCAGCCTTGGCCTGCTGCTGGCGATCGGCGGCGCGGCCCAGGCCCAGGCCCAGACCCCGCCGCCTCCCGCGGACGAGAGCACGGTCGAGGCCGTCGTCGTCACCGGCTTTCGCAACAGCCTGGCCCAGGCGCTGAACGTCAAGCGCACCTCGGCGGCGGCGGTCGACGCCATCTATGCCGAGGACATGGCCAAGTTCCCGGACCTGAACCTGTCCGAATCCATCCAGCGCATCCCGGGCGTGGCGATCACGCGCGACGCCGGCGAGGGGCGGCAGATCTCGGTGCGTGGCCTGGGGGCTCAGTTCACCCGCGTGCGGATCAACGGCATGGAGGCGCTGAGCACCTCCGGCGGCACCGACGCCTCGGGCGGCACGAACCGTGGCCGCTCGTTCGACTTCAACGTCTTCGCCTCGGACCTGTTCAACCGCATTACGGTGCAGAAGACCGCCTCGGCCGAGACCGAGGAAGGCTCGCTGGGCGCCACGGTCGACCTGCGCACCGCCCATCCGTTCGACAAGCGCGGCTTCAACTTCGCGCTGTCGGGCAAGGAGGGCTACAACGACCTGGCCGACAAATACAATCCGCGCGCCGCGGCCCTGATCTCCAACACCTGGCGCGACGACACCCTCGGGGCGCTGTTCTCGATCGCCTATTCCAAGCGCGAGTTGCTGGACGAGGGCACGAGCACCGTACGCTGGCAGACCGGCACGGCCGCCGCGCCCGGCTTTCGCAGCGTGAAGGGGGTGACCTGCGCGACCAACGCCGCCGCCTGCGCCGAGGCCAACGCCGCCGTCCACCCCCGCATCCCGCGCTTCGACTGGTACAAGAACAAGCAGGACCGCCTGGGCGCCACCGGCTCGCTGCAATGGGCCCCGAGCGCCAAGACGCTGTTCACGTTCGACGTGCTGTACGCCGACTTCAAGGGCGAGCGGAACGAGGACTTCCTGGAGACCTTCACGCCTCAGACCGCCGGCGCCTGCACGGCCAGTTCGCCCGCCTCGTGCGGCATCAACCAGGTCGACGTGGTGGACTACACCATCGCCACGCCGCGCACCGGCTTTCCGGTGATGACCAAGGGCACGTTCAACAACATCGACCTGAAGACCGAGCAACGCCACGACGAGCTGGAGACGGAGTTCAAGCAGTTCACCCTCGACGGCGAGCACCAACTGACCGACCGGTTCAAGATCCACGGCGTGCTGGGCTATTCCAAGTCGGAGTTCAAGAACCCGGTCCAGAACACCGTCCAGTGGGACCAGTACAACGTCCAGGGCTACAGCTACGACTACAGCCGCGGCGACGGCTATCCGACCATCACCTACGGCACGGGCGACACCGCCAACCCCGACGCCTGGACCCTGGCGGAGATCCGCATGGTCCAGGGCTTCGTCGACAACAGCTACAAGACCGCTCAGCTGGACGGCGCCTATGACTGGAACGACAACCTGAAGATCAAGGGCGGTCTGGCCTACAAGGCCTACGAGACCGACAGCGTCGCCCTGGCCCGCTCGAACGGCACCACGGCGAACGTCAATCCGGTCACCCTGGCGGCGCTGCGCAACATCCCGCGCTCATCCTACGCCCAGACCATCGACTTCTCGAGCCTGAGCCTGCCGGCCGGCAATGTCAGCTCATGGATCACGCCCGACCTGAACGCGGCGATCACCGCGCTGCACATGAACGATCCCAGCTACAACAGCGCCGTCACCACGACTCCGGGCACGGTGTGGCGCAGCCCGTTCGCCACCACCTGCTTCACCACCGGCTGCGGCATGTACAATCTGGGCGTCGAGCCCAGCCTGGGCAGCAACTACACCGTCAACGAGTGGGACACGACGGGCTATCTGCAGGGCGACTTCAACTTCAGCGCCTGGGGCGTGCCGGTGCGTGGCGACCTGGGCTTCCGCTACGTGCAGACCCGCCAGAAGTCGCTGGGCTACGGCGTGGTGCCGTCCACGGTCAGCGGCGTGAACTACCAGACGATATCGGCCTCGACCGCCACACGCAGCTACAACGACTTCCTGCCGGCCCTGAACCTGGTGATCGAGCCCGCCGAAGACTTCCTGATCCGCTTCGGCGCGGCCAAGGTCATGTCGCGGCCGAACCTCGGCTCGCTGACCCCGGGGGTCAACATCAGCACGGGCAGCACCAAGACCGTCAGCTCGGGCAACCCCTTCCTGGACCCGTATCGCGCCAAGACCTACGACCTGGCGTTCGAATGGTACTTCCAGCCCCAGGCCTTGCTGTCGGCGGCGTTCTTCTACAAGGACATCTCGACCTTCGTGCAGAACTACACCTCGGCCCTATCGACCTTCGACAAGAACCCGTTCGGCCTGCCCGACAGCGCCGCGGTCGCGGCCTGCGGCACCACGCCGGGCTGCTCGCCCGACCTGCCGGTCTGGCAGTTCAGCACCTCGATCAACACCCCCGGCGGTCCGCTGAAGGGGATCGAGCTGAACTACCAGCAGCCCTTCACCTTCCTGCCGGCCCCGTTCGACAAGTTCGGCTTCCTGGGCAACATCACGCGGGTGACGTCCGAGGTCACCTACCTGACCTCGACCGGCGCGGTGGCGGCTAAGGGCCAGCTGACCAACCTGTCGAAGACCTCGTACAACGCCACGCTCTATTACGAGGACTCCAAGTTCAGCAGCCGGGTCTCGGCGGCCTATCGCAGCAAGTACCTGACGCAGATCCCGGGGCGGAACGGCTCCGACGTCGAAGGCACCAAGGCGACGATGAACATCGACGCTTCGGCCACCTACAACTGGACCAAGAACCTGGCCTTCACCTTCGAGGCGGTGAACCTGACCAACGAGATCCAGGATCAGTACTATGACTCCAGCCAGCTGGTGTCGTTCTACCACGAGACCGGCCGCGAGTTCTTCGTCGGCTTCCGCTACACGTTCTGATGACGATCCGGGGCGCGGCTTGGTCCGCGCCCCGGCGTTCCCTGGGGATCGCCCATGTCGCTGCTTCATGATCGCAGGACCGTGCTGTCGGCCGGCGGAGCCTTCGCCGTCCTGGCCGCCGGCCCGGTCCGCGCCGCGCCGGGCTCAGCCTTCGACGCGGTGCTCGACCGTGACCGCCGCGGCCGCAACGGCGCCAGGGGGTTCCGCACTCTGGCGGCCGCGCTCGACGCCGCGCCGGCCGACGGCGAGCGCCCGTTCCGCATCCTGGTCCCGGCCGGAACCTGGCGCGAACAGGTCGCCGTGACCAAACCGAACATCCACCTGGTGGGCGAGGGGCGGGCGTCCAGCGTCATCGTTTTCGACGAATACGCCGCCGGTCGAAACCGTCCGGGCGGGCCGGCCGAGATCGCCACGGTCACGGTCGTCGCGCCGGGCTTTCGCGCCGAGCGGCTGACGATCGCCAACGACTTCGACTATCCGGGCCACATGCCGCCAGAAGTCGGCTACGACCGCACCGGCGCCAGCGGCGCCCAGGCCACGGCCCTGAAGCTGGGCAAGGGTTCGGACAAGGCCTATTTCGAGGACGTGGCCCTGACCGGCTGGCAGGACACCCTGTTCACCGACGCCGGTCGCAGCCTGTTCCGGCGCTGCTATGTCAGCGGCTGCGTCGACTTCATCTATGGCGCGGGCCGGGCGGTGTTCGACCGTTGCGAGATCCGCGCGCGCACCCGGCCGGGCAAGGATTTCCACGGCTTCATCGCCGCGCCCGACACCGACCGCCGCCAGCCGTTCGGCCTGGTGTTCCTGGACTGCCGCCTGACCCGCGACGCCGACATGCCCAACCACACCATGGCCCTGGGCCGGCCGTGGCGACACACCATGACCTTCCCCGACGGGCGGTACGGCAATCCCGACGCGGTGGGGCACGTCGCGTTCGTTCGCTGCTGGATGGACAGCCACATCGTGCCCGAGGGCTGGTACCCGATGCACTACAATCTCAAGGACGGACGCCGGACGATGCTGGAGCCCGAGGACGCCCGACTGTTCGAATACGCCAGCCGTGGACCAGGCGCGGGCAGGGCGTCCAGGCGCCGCCGGCCGCTGACAGCCGCGCAGGCGCGAGCCTATACGATCCCGACCGTGCTCGACGGCTGGACGGGGGCGTGAGCATGGCCAGCCTGCTCCGCCGCCGCGACCTCTTGCTGGGCGCCGCCGCCGGCCTGGTCGCCGGCCCGGCCGTGGCGACCGCCAAGCCGTCGGCCATCGTCTGGACGTTCGACCGGCTCGACAGCATCGGCGGCGAGGTCACCCACATCGAGGGCGCGCCGAGCGTCATCGACACGCCGCTAGGCAAGGCGGTGTTGTTCGACGGGGTCGACGATGCCCTGTTCATCGACCGCCACCCTCTGGCCGGCGCCGCGACCTTCACCTTCGAGGCCCTGATCCGGCCTGACGGCGGCGACTTCGCCCAGCGATGGTTCCACCTGGCCTCCGACGAGCCGGTCCCCGCGCCCGCCACGCCGGCCAACACCCGGTTCCTGTTCGAGCTGCGGGTGGTTGGGGGCCAGTGGTATCTCGACGCCTTCGTCAACGGACCGGGCTACAAGCAGACCCTGGTCTTTCCCGACAAGCTGTACCCGATCGGCCGCTGGCATCACGTGGCCCAGACCTATGACGGCCAGACCTATCGCGCATACGTCAATGGCCAGCTGCAGGGCGAGGCGAAGATCGCCTTCACGCCGCAAGGGCCCGGCCGGGCTTCGGTGGGCGCGCGGATGAACCGGATGAACTACTTCAAGGGCGCGATCCGCCAGGCCCGCTTCACGCCGCACGCGCTGAGTCCGGAGGCGTTCCTGAAGCTTCCTGTCCAGGTTTAGGAGGCGGGAGATCGAGCGCCGTGTCACGGCGGGTCGCAATCGCCGGCTTTGTCGGGAAAGCGTTTGCGCTGAAGGGGTCATGGGATGCGCCTTGCGTTGATGCGCGGTCCTCTCGGTGGATGACAGAAGTGCCGAGCGTTTGTGCTGGAGAAGGGATTTTGCGGCCCCTGGGTTGTTATTTTCCAAGCCGTGGCGAGGCGTTCGTCCCATGGCTGTTTGGCCTCCGAAGGCCCATGCTCCGGGGTTTGACCGAGAGCATCCTGTTTGAACCGATGCGACGCTTCCGTACCCGGATGACATCCAATAGGCGTTGCAGACCTTGCTTAGCTTTCGCAGGCGCCTACATGCCTGACGCCGGGACCCGGCAGGAGGCTGGAATGAACGGCGCGCCAAGCAGAACTTCGACGAACACGCCGCGCTTGCGCGCGAGAACCCTGGCCCTGATCGCCGCCGGCGGTCTGGCGGTGAGCGCGGCGAGCGCTCACGCCCAGAGCGCCGGCGTGGAGCCGTCGCCGCCTTTGGTGGCCGCGCCGGCCGCCAGCGCTGAGTCCGTCGATACGGGATACGACCCGCTGCAAGGCTTCAACCGGGGCAGCTTCGGTTTCAGCATGGGGCTGGACCGCGCCGTGCTCCGTCCCGTCGCCCACGGCTACATGGCGGTGACGCCCAGCCCGCTGCGCCGTCGCGTCAGCGCGGTGGTCTACAATCTGGGCGAGCCCAGCACGACGGTGAACGACATCCTGCAGGGCAAACCCAAGCGGGCGGGGCGCTCTTCGGCGCGCTTCCTGATCAATTCCACGATCGGCGTCCTGGGCATCTGGGACGTGGCCACCGGCATGGGGCTGAAGGCCCACGACGCCGATTTCGGCCAGACCTTCGGCCGCTACGGCGCCCGGCCCGGTCCCTATCTCTATGTGCCGGTGATCGGCCCGTCGAACTTCCGCGACGGCGTTGGCCGGGTGCTGGACTTCTTCACCGATCCGGTCGGTATCGTCGGCGGCGGCTATACGACCACGTTCGGCGCCACGCGCCTGGGCGTGCAGACGGTCGACACCCGGGCGCGAGCGGACACCGCCTTCCGCGCGCTGGACGACGCCACCGATCCCTACGTGACGGCGCGTTCGGCCTATGGTCAGTACCGCGAGGCCTTCATTCGGGAAGCCACTGGCGAAGTGCAGGCCTTGCCGGACTTCGACAACGACTACCCGGCCGACTCGGCCGCCGAGCCCGCGTCCGCGCCGCCCGCGACGGCGCCCGCCCCGAGCACAACGCAATGACTTCACCGGAAACGACCATGATTGACCCCCGTCCCACCCGTCGCTTCGCGCAACTGGCCCTGGTCGCCCTGGTCGCCCTGGTCGGCCTCGGCGCCGTGAGCCAGGCCGCGCCCGCCTTCGCCCAGGCGGCGCGCGATCCCCAGGCCGAGCAGTTCGTGCAGAGCCGCGCCCAACGGGTGATCACGGTGCTGGCCGACAAGAACGAAAGCCTCACCCAGAAGAAGGCGACTTTCCATCAGGCGATCGATCAATTGGCCGACGTGCCGAAGATCACCAATTTCGTGCTCGGCAAGTACGCCCGCACCGTCACGCCGGACCAGCGCCAGCGGTTCGCGGCGGCGTTCCGCGTCTATGCCGAAAGCGTGTACCAGAATCGGATCAGCGACTATCACGGCGAAGTGCTGAAGGTGACGGGCTCGACCGTTCGCAAGCCGGGCGACGTGATCGTCAACACCACCATCTCGGGCGGCCAGGTCGGCCAGCCGCTGCCGGTGGCGTGGCGGGTGATGGGCGGCGGGACCTCGTGGAAGGTAGTCGACGTCCAGTTCAAGGGCGTGTGGCTGGCGATCACCCAGCAGCAGGACTTCGTTTCGACCATCGATAACGCCGGCGGCAATATCGACGTGTTGATCAGCCAATTGCAGCGGGACGCCCAGCGTACCGCCTCGCGATAACAAACAAGGGGCGAGGCGACCGTTCGGGCGGCCAGCCTCGCAGGGCTTCGAAAGGATAACGGGTTGCGCGAACAATGGGCCGAGACCCTGATGGGTTTCCTCGTTCTCGTCCTGGCGGCGGGTTTCCTGGTCTATTCGCTGACCGTCGGCGGCGTCGGCAGCAAGCCGGGCGGCTACGACGTCACGGCCAAGTTCGGTCAGGTCGGCTCTCTGGCGCCGGGCGCGGCGGTCAGCGTCGCGGGGGTCAAGGTCGGCACGGTCTCGCAGATCAGCCTGGACCCGAAGACCTTCCTGGCGGTGACCAAGCTCAGTCTGGATCCGGACGTCAAGCTGCCTTCCGACTCCACCGCCAAGATCACCAGCGACAGCCTGCTGGGCGGCGTCCACGTGGCCATCGCGCCCGGCGGCGCGGCCGACGACATCAAGCCAGGCGGCGAGATAGACAACACCCAGGGCGCGGTCGACCTGTTCGGCCTGATCGGCTCGGTGATGCGACCGCAGGGCGGAAGCGGGGCCGGAGACGCCGCGCCGACGGCCGGCGCCGCGCCCGCGGCGAACCCCGCCGCCACGGCTCCGGACAGCTACTGAGATGGCCGCGGTCGACGCGGCGATCCCCGCGGTCTTCAAGCCGTTGCGCACCATCGGCCGCTCGACGCTGGGCGCCCTGCGCATGGTGGGCGGGGTCGGGGTGTTCGCCCTGCGCGGCGTGACCTCGGTGTTCACGCCGCCGTGGTTCCCCGGTCAGCTGCTGCGCCAGCTGGTCGCCATCGGCTTCTTCTCGCTGCCGGTGGTGGGCCTGACGGCGATCTTCACCGGCGCGGCCCTGGGGCTGAACATCTATACCGGCGGCGGGCGGTTCAACGCCGAGCAGGTGATGCCGCAGATCGTCGCCCTGGGCATCACCCGCGAACTGGGACCGGTGCTGGCGGCCCTGATGCTGGCGGGCCGGGTGTCAGCCGCCATCGCCGCCGAGATCGGGGCCATGCGCGCCACCGAGCAGATCGACGCCATGCGCACGCTGTCGACCGACCCGTTCCGCTATCTGGTCGCGCCCCGCCTGCTGGCCGCGACCCTGGTGCTGCCGCTGCTGACCTTGGTGGCCGACATCATCGGCGTGGCCGGCGGCTGGCTGGTGGCGGTGCGGATCCTGGACTTCAATTCGACGATCTACGTCCGCAACACCATGAACTTCATCCAGGGCTGGGACGTCGGATCGGGTCTGATCAAGGCGGCCGTCTTCGGCTTCATCGTCGCCCTGATGGGCTGCTACCACGGCTACAACGCCAAGGGCGGCGCGCGCGGCGTGGGCCGGGCGACCACCCATGCCGTGGTGTCCTCGGCGATCCTGATCTTCGCGTCCGACTACTTCCTCACAACGCTGTTCACCCACGCATGACCGACATCCCTAAGCTTGAATGGAGGCGCGTCAGCAAGCGCTTCGACGGGCCGGTCCTGGACGGGCTGGACCTCAGCGTCGCGGCCGGACGGTCGCTGGTGATCATCGGCGGCTCGGGCCAGGGCAAGTCGGTGACCATCAAGGTGGCCATGGGCTTGGTGCGTCCGGACGCCGGCCAGGTGCTGGTCGACGGCGAGGACCTGATCGGCTCAAACCAGAAGGGCGGCGGCGCGGCGCGTCGCAAGCTGTTCGAGCGCATCGGCGTCCTGTTCCAGGGCGCGGCGCTGTTCGACAGCCTCAGCGTCTGGGAGAACGTCGCCTTCCGCCTGATCAACGCCGACGGCGTGCCCCGCAAGGAGGCCAAGGCGCGGGCGGTCGAGGCCCTCGGTCGCGTCCATCTGGGCGCCCATGTCGCCGACTCCTATCCGTCCGAGCTGTCGGGCGGCATGCAGAAGCGCGTCGGCCTGGCCCGCGCGGTGGTGGCCAATCCGGAGATCATCTTCTTCGACGAGCCGACCACCGGACTGGACCCGATCACCTCGGCGGCGATCAACGAGCTGATCGTCGACCAGGTGAAGGGGCTGGGCTGCACCGCCGTGTCGATCACTCATGATCTCGCCTCGGCGCGGACGATCGGCGATGAAATCGCCATGCTGCACGGCGGCAAGATCGTCTGGCGCGGCGCCCCGGCCGAACTGGACCGCACGGACAATCCCTATGTGCGTCAGTTCGTCGATGGGCGAGCGGACGGGCCGATGGCCAGCGCGGTCTGAGCCATGACGGCGAGAGGAACGAGAACGGCGCTGATGGCGCTCGTTTTGGCCTGTGGTCTGGCGAGCGCGGCTCAGGCGCAGGACTATGTCCGCGCCGACTGCCGGACCCAGTTCGATCCCGCCGCGCTGCGGTTCGACACGGCGCTGCACCAGCGCTGGTACAGGCGGTTCTGGACCGGTGATTGCGATCACCTGCCGCTCTGTTTCGCCGGCTCGCCCAACTGGAACGACATCGTCGGCAAGCTTCTGGTCCGCGGCGGCGCGGCCGAGCGGACGGCCCTGCTGCCCAAGGCCTGCCGGCTGGGCCAGATGATCGGGCTGGAATGGGCGCGCGACAAGAAGATCCGCCGGATCGACACGGGCGACCTGCGCGCCTTCAAGGGCCAGCTGGAGGCGTCCGGCGACGCCCTGCGCGGAGTCGAACGCGTCGAGGCCTCGGCCCGCGCGAAAATGGCGCGATAACGACCACAGCCGCCGCCGGTGAATGAGCTTCACCGTAAAAGCGGAACCAAAGAATTTGAACTGCGTTGGACCCATTCGGGGAGGGGCAAGGGAATTCGGGTCAGGACGTCGAGCGCGATAGAGCGCTTTGAACGCCGGTATCGGCTTTCCCACAAGCGCCGCCCACGTAGATCGAACGGTTTCGACGTGGAGTATTCCTATGCCGGCGGCACAGTCCAAGGCGCAGCAGCGCGGGCTCGACAACCACCAGCTTTTGGCCGCCTTGCGCGCCTTTCGACGCGGCGACTTCTCGGTGCGGTTGCCGACCGACCTGTCCGGCCTGGACGGTGAATTGGCCGAGGCGTTCAACGACGCCGTCAATCTGAACGATCAAATGTCGAAAGAGTTCGAGCGCCTCGGCGATGTCGTCGGCAAGCAGGGCAAGATCAACCATCGCGCCCGCCTGCCGGGCGCCACCGGCTCGTGGGCCGCCAGCGTCGACGCGGTCAACAACCTGATCACCGACATGGTCCACCCGACCGCCGAAATGGCCCGGGTGATCGGCGCCACCGCCAAGGGCGACCTTAGCCAGACCATGGACCTGGAGAACGAGGAGCGCCCGCTGCGCGGCGAGTTCCTGCGCATCGGCAAGGTGGTCAACACCATGGTGGGCCAGTTGGGCTCGTTCGCCTCGGAAGTGACCCGCGTGGCGCGGGAAGTGGGCACCGAGGGCAAGCTGGGCGGTCAGGCCCAGGTCAAGGGCGTGGCCGGCACCTGGAAGGACCTGACCGACAACGTCAACCTGATGGCGGCCAACCTGACCGGCCAGGTCCGTAACATCGCCGAGGTGACCACGGCCGTCGCCAACGGCGACCTCTCGCGCAAGATCACCGTCGACGTGAAGGGCGAGGTTCTGGAGCTGAAGAACACCATCAACACCATGGTCGACCAGCTCAACAGCTTCGCCTCCGAAGTGACCCGGGTGGCGCGGGAAGTGGGTACGGAAGGCAAGCTCGGCGGCCAGGCCAATGTCCGCGGCGTGGCGGGGACCTGGAAGGACCTGACCGACAACGTCAACCTGATGGCCGGCAACCTGACCGGCCAGGTGCGGAACATCGCCGAGGTGACCACCGCCGTGGCCCGCGGCGACCTCTCGCGCAAGATCACCGTCGACGTGAAGGGCGAGGTGCTGGAGCTGAAGAACACCATCAACACCATGGTGGACCAGCTCAACAGCTTCGCCTCGGAAGTGACCCGGGTGGCGCGGGAAGTGGGTACGGAAGGCAAGCTGGGCGGCCAGGCCCGGGTGGAAGGCGTGGCCGGCACCTGGAAGGAGCTGACCGACAACGTCAACCTGATGGCGGGCAACCTGACCGGCCAGGTCCGCAACATCGCCGAGGTGACCACCGCCGTCGCCATGGGCGACCTTTCCAAGAAGATCACCGTCGACGTGAAGGGCGAGGTGCTGGAGCTGAAGAACACCATCAACGTCATGGTGGACCAGTTGAACGCCTTCGCCTCGGAAGTCACCCGGGTGGCGCGGGAAGTGGGCACCGAGGGCAAGTTGGGCGGCCAGGCCAACGTCACCGGGGTCGGCGGCACCTGGAAGGAGCTGACCGACAACGTCAACCTGATGGCGGGCAACCTGACCGGCCAGGTCCGCAACATCGCCGAGGTGACCACCGCCGTCGCCATGGGCGACCTTTCCAAGAAGATCACCGTCGACGTGCGCGGCGAGATCCTGGAGCTGAAGAACACCATCAACACCATGGTGGACCAGCTGAACTCGTTCTCGTCCGAAGTCACCCGGGTGGCCCGCGAAGTGGGCACCGAAGGCAAGCTGGGCGGTCAGGCCCAGGTCAAGGGCGTGGCCGGCACCTGGAAGGACCTGACCGACAACGTCAACTTCATGGCTGGTAACCTGACCGGCCAGGTCCGCAACATCGCCGAGGTGACCACCGCCGTCGCCAACGGCGACCTCAGCAAGAAGATCACAGTCGACGTGCGCGGCGAGATCCTGGAGCTGAAGAACACCATCAACGTCATGGTGGACCAGTTGAACGGCTTCGCCTCGGAAGTGACCCGGGTGGCGCGGGAAGTGGGCACCGAAGGCAAGCTGGGCGGTCAGGCCCAGGTGAAGGGCGTGGCCGGCACCTGGAAGGACCTGACCGACAACGTCAATCTGATGGCCGCCAACCTGACCGGCCAGGTGCGGAACATCGCCGAGGTGACGACCGCCGTCGCCATGGGCGATTTGTCCAAGAAGATCACCGTCGACGTGCGCGGCGAGATCCTGGAGCTGAAGAACACCATCAACGTCATGGTCGACCAGCTGAACTCGTTCAGCTCGGAAGTCACCCGCGTGGCGCGCGAAGTGGGCACCGAGGGCAAGCTGGGTGGTCAGGCCCAGGTGAAGGGCGTGGCCGGGACCTGGAAGGACCTGACCGACAACGTCAACTTCATGGCCGCCAACCTGACGGGCCAGGTCCGCAACATCGCCGACGTGACGACCGCCGTCGCCAAGGGCGACCTCAGCAAGAAGATCACCGTCGACGTGAAGGGCGAGATCCTGGAGCTGAAGTCGACCATCAACGTCATGGTCGACCAGTTGAACGGCTTCGCCTCGGAAGTAACCCGGGTGGCGCGGGAAGTCGGCACCGAGGGCAAGCTGGGCGGCCAGGCCCAGGTGCCCGGCGTGGCCGGGACCTGGAAGGACCTGACCGACAACGTCAACATGATGGCCGCCAACCTGACCGGCCAGGTGCGGAACATCGCCGACGTCGTGACCGCGGTGGCCCAGGGCAACCTGAAGCGCAAGCTGACCCTGGACGCCAAGGGCGAGATCGCCTCGCTGGCCGACACAATCAACGGCATGATCGAGACCCTTGCCACCTTCGCCGACCAGGTGACCAACGTGGCGCGCGAGGTGGGTTCGGAAGGCAAGCTGGGCGGCCAGGCCCGGGTGCCCGGGGCCGCCGGCCTATGGCGCGACCTGACCGACAACGTCAACGAACTGGCCGCCAACCTGACCACCCAGGTCCGCGCCATCGCCGAGGTGTCCACCGCCGTGACCAAGGGCGACCTCACCCGCTCGATCACCGTCGAGGCGTCGGGGGAGGTCGCGGCCCTGAAGGACAACATCAACGAGATGATCCGCAACCTGAAGGATCAGACGTTGAAGAACACCGAGCAGGACTGGCTGAAGACCAACCTGGCCCGGTTCAGCCGTATGCTGCAGGGCGAGCGCGACCTGTCGACCGTGTCGAACCTGGTGCTGTCGGAACTGGCCCCGCTGATCAACGCCCAGCACGGGGTGTTCTACGTCTCCGACCACGACGTGAACGGCGAGCCGGTGCTGAACCTGGCCGCCAGCTACGCCGCCAATCCCGGCGACCGGCCGCCGGCCCGCCTGCGCCAGCGCGAAGGCCTGATCGGCCAGTGCGCGGCCGAGCGCCAGCGCATCCTGCTGACCAATGTCCCGTCGGAATATATCAAGATCAGCTCGGGCCTGGGCGAGGCCGCGCCGCAGAACATCATCGTCCTGCCCGCCCTGTTCGAGGGCGAGCTGAAGGCGGTGATCGAGCTGGCCACCTTCGGGACGTTCAACGAGACCCAGCAGGCCTTCCTCGACCAGCTGATGGAATCCATCGGCATCGTGCTGTCGACCATCGCCGCCAACATGCGCACCGAAGGTCTGCTCGAACAGTCCCAACTGCTGACCGCCGAACTCCAGGCCCAGCAGGAAGAGCTGAAGAAGACCAACGACCGCCTGGAGCAGCAGGCCGCGTCCCTGCGGCAGTCGGAGGAACTGCTGCGCTCCAAGCAGGACGAGCTGCAGCAGACCAACGCCGAACTGGAGGACAAGGCGGTCCTGCTGTCGGCCCAGAACAAGCAGGTGGAAGCCAAGAACACCGAGGTCGAGCAGGCCAAGGCGGCGCTGGAGGAAAAGGCCGAGCAGCTGGCCCTGACCTCGAAGTACAAGTCCGAGTTCCTGGCCAATATGAGCCACGAGCTACGCACGCCGCTCAACAGCCTGCTGATCCTGTCCAAGATGCTCAGCGAGAACGCGCAGGGCAATCTGAGCGCCAAGCAGGTGGAGTTCGCCCGCAACATCCACAGCGCCGGCGCCGACCTGCTGGGCCTGATCAACGACATCCTGGACCTGTCGAAGATCGAGAGCGGCACGGTCACCCTCGACATCGGCGAGATGTCGTTCGCGTCCCTGCGCGACCAGACCGACCGCACCTTCTCGCAGCTAGCCCAGGACAAGAAGCTGGACTTCTTCGTCAACATCGACCCGGCCCTGCCGCGCTCGATGTACACCGACGACAAGCGCCTGCAGCAGGTGATCAAGAACTTGCTGTCCAACGCCTTCAAGTTCACCCAGACCGGTTCGGTGCGCCTGTCGATCGCCCGGGCCGAGGACGGCTGGGCGCTGGGCAACGATCACCTGAACAAGGCCGGCCAGGTGTTGGCCTTCTCGGTCGAGGACACCGGCATCGGCATTCCCGAGGACAAGCAGCGGATCATCTTCGAGGCCTTCCAGCAGGCCGACGGCACCACCAGCCGCAAGTACGGCGGCACGGGCCTGGGCCTGTCGATCAGCCGCGAGATCACCCGCCTGCTGGGCGGCGAACTGCGGGTCGTCTCGACGCCGGGGCAGGGCAGCACCTTCACCCTCTATCTGCCGCTGAACTTCAGCCCGGCGGCCCAGCCTCAGCCGGCCCAGCCGTTTCGCCCGGCCACCTCACCGGTCCAGACCTTCCGCCTGTCGACAACGGAAGCCGGAACGGTCGAGCCGGCCGAGACCGTGGTCGACGACCGCGAGCAGATCGAGCCCGGCGACGCGGTGGTGCTGATCGTCGAGGACGACACCCGTTTCGCCTCGATCCTGTTGTCGCTGGTGCGCGACAGCGGCTTCAAGGGCGTGGTCACCGGCGAGGGCTCGGCCGTGCCGTCCCTGGCCCGGCGCTTCACGCCCGACGCCATCATGCTCGACATCGGCCTGCCCGACATGGACGGCCTGGCCCTGCTGGACCTGCTCAAGCGCACGCCGGACACCCGCCATATCCCGGTCCAGGTGATCTCGGCCGACGACCATGGCGGGCTGGGCCTGTCGATGGGCGCCTTCGGCTTCACCAGCAAGCCAGTGGAACGCGAGGCGGTCGCCTCCACCCTGGAAAAGGTCAAGAAGCTGGTGGCCGAGACCGGCCGCGCGCCGATCCTCGTCGGCGGCGAGGGCTCCGCCGCCGACACGCTGCGCGACACGATCGGCGCGGTGAAGGTGGTGGCCGCATTGGCCGACCTGCCGGACGATGCCTTCACCGGCGAGGGCGGCTGCTTGGTGATCGACGTCGGGGGGGAACCGGTCGGATCGATCATCGACACGCTCAAGCAACGCGGCACAGCGTCGGGCGTGGCGGTGCTCTATGCGCCCGACGACCTGGACGCCGAAGAGGACCGGCGGCTGCGTTTGGCGGTGTTCTCCGGCCTGGCCCGCCTGGCCCGTACGCCCGAGCAGTTGATCGACCACGTCACTATGTCGCTGCACGCGCCGCTGGACCGCCTGTCCACGCCGGCCAAGGCGATGATCGCCCACAGCCGCCACGCCGACGCCGTGCTGACCGGCCTGACCGCGGTGGTGATTGACGACGACATCCGCAACATCTTCTCGCTGGCCAGTGCTCTTGAGGAGTACGGAATAGAGCTGCGCTATGCAGAAAGCGGCCGGGCGGGCCTGGAGCTGCTCGACAGCCTGCCCTCGGTGGATATGGTGCTGGTCGACATCATGATGCCCGACATGGACGGCTATGAAACCATGCGCGAGATCCGGGCCAGACCGCAGTTTTCCGACCTGCCGGTGATCGCCGTCACCGCCAAGGCGATGAAGGGCGACCGGCAGAAGTGCATCCAGGCCGGCGCTTCGGACTATGTGTCCAAGCCGGTGGATATCGATCAGTTGATCTCGGTTCTGCGGGTTTCGGTCCAGCGTACAGACGCCCAGCGCCTGGCCGGCGACAACGTCGTCACCATCCATAGCGCCGCAGCCCAATGAGCGTACCCGCCGTCAAGCATCAGGCGGTCCCGCCGCCCGAGGACCGGCCCAGGACGAGGATCCTCATCGTCGACGACGACGAGCGCAACGCCTTCGCCGCGATCCAGGCCCTGGAAACCCTGGGCCAGGAACTGGTGGTGGCCCGTTCGGGTGAGGAGGCCTTGCGCCATCTGCTCACCGACGACTTCGCGGTGATCCTGCTGGATCTGCACATGCCGGGCATGGACGGCTACGAGACCGCCGAGCTGATCCGTCAGCGCCGCCGCAACCGCGACGTGCCCATCGTCTTCCTGACGGCCGTGTTCCGGGACGAGGCCCATATCTTCAAGGCCTATTCCGCCGGAGCGGTCGATGTGGTGTTCAAGCCCGTGGACCCGTTCATCCTGCGCTCCAAGGTGCAGGTGCTGGTCGACCTGCACATCAAGACGCTTGAATTCGAGCAACAGTCGGAGAGCCGGCGCCTGCTGATCGAGGAGAACGCCCGGATCCACGCCGAGAAGCTGGCCGCCGAACGGGCGCTTCGCCGAACCCAGGAGCGCCAGGAGGCGATCCTGCGGGCCCTGCCGGTGGTGTTCCACTCGCGCACAGCCGACCCGCCCTACGAGCCGCTGTTCGTGGGCGGCAACGTCATGGAGCTGACCGGGTTCTCCGCCGACGACTTCCTGGCCACGGCCGACTTTGGCATCAGCCGGGTCCATCCCGACGACGTCGACATCGTCGCGCGCGCCCAGGCCGAGGCCCGCAAGTCTGGAGCCTATGCCTGCGAATACCGATGGCGGCGCGCCGACGGCTCTTATCGCTCGCTGATCGACCAGGGCGTGCTGGCCCAGGATGAGGAGAGCGGTCGCCCGGTGGTGTTCGGCACCTTGCTGGACAACACCGAGCGCCGGGGCCTGGAAGAGCAGCTTAGCCACGCTCGCAAGATGGAAGCCGTGGGCCAGCTGACCGGCGGCGTCGCCCACGACTTCAACAACCTGCTGACCGTGGTGCTGGGCAATATCGAGCTGATCAAGCGGCGGACCGGCGACCAGCACGAACTGGCCCGCCAGATCGAGGCGGTGCGCTTGGCGGCCGAGAAGGGCGGGGCCCTGACCCGCCAGTTGCTGGCCTTCTCGCGTCGCCAGCGCCTGAACCCACTGACCGTCGATCTCACCGGGCTGATCGCCGACTTCGCGCCGCTGCTGCGCCAGGCCGTCGGCGAGGCGGTGAGCATCGAGCTGGAGCTGGCGGCCGAGGCGCTGCCGGCCCACCTCGACCCGGCTCAGTTCGAGAGCGCCCTGCTGAACCTGGCGGTCAACGCCCGCGACGCGATGGAGGGCGGCGGCGTCCTGTCGATCGCCGCCAGGACGGTCGGCGAGGATGATCCCAGGATCCTGGTGACCGTGCGCGACACCGGCCAGGGCATGGACACCGACGTCGCCTCGCGCATCTTCGAACCGTTCTTCACGACCAAGGAGATCGGCAAGGGGTCGGGCCTGGGCCTGTCGCAGGTCTACGGCTTCGTGCGGCAGTCGGGCGGGGAGATTTCGGTGAGCAGCGTCCCGGGGCAGGGCGCGGCCTTCGAGATCTATCTGCCCCGGAGTCAGGCGGCGCTGAGCGCTCGCGGCGCGGGTGGCGGGACGGGCGAGGTCGTGCGCGGCTCCGAGCGGGTGCTGGTGGTGGAGGACGATCCGGCGGTGCTGGCCATGGCCGTCGAGACGCTGGAGGGACTGGGGTACCAAGTCACCACCGCCGACTCGGCCGCGGCCGCGCTGAAACGCCTCAAGGGCCGCAAGGGGTTCGACCTGCTGTTCTCCGACGTGGTCATGCCGGGCGGCGTCAACGGCGTCCAGCTGGCGCACCTGGCGCTGCAGGAGCGGCCAGGGCTCAAGGTGTTGCTGACCTCCGGCTATGTGGGCGACGAGGCGGCGTCCTGGGCCAACGAGTTCCCGATGATCGACAAGCCCTATCTGGGCCCGGCCCTGGCGGCCAAGGTCCGCGTGGTGCTGGAGGCCGAAGCTCCGGCGGCGCAGCAGCCCAGGGCCCGGCAAGGCTAGAGCGGGGCGAGTTTCCGCCTCGGCCCGTCTTGTCGCCGCGCCCGCCAAGACCATCTGACAAGCTCGGCCGCGCCGGCAGGAGCGGCCTTTTGCTTTCGGAGCCGACCATGACCGATCTTTCAGCCTTCCCGATCACCCGGCGCTGGCCGGCCCAGCATCCCGACCGGCTGCAGCTTTACAGCCTGCCCACGCCCAACGGGGTGAAGGTGTCGATCATGCTGGAGGAGATCGGCCTGGCCTACGAGCCGCATATGATCGACATCGGCCAGAACGAGACCTGGACGCCCGAGTTCCTGTCGCTGAATCCCAACGGCAAGATCCCGGCCATCATCGATCCGAACGGTCCGGACGGAAAGCCGATCGGCTTGTTCGAGTCCGGCGCGATCCTGGTCTACCTGGCGGAGAAGACCGGCAAGTTCCTGCCCAAGGATCCGGCCCAACGCTATGAGACCCTGGCCTGGGTGTTCTTCCAGATGGCCGCGATCGGCCCGATGTTCGGCCAGGTCGGCTTCTTCCACAAGTTCGCGGGCCGGGAGTACGAGGACAAGCGCCCCCGTGATCGCTATGTCGCCGAATCCAAGCGCCTGCTGGGCGTGCTGGAAAGCCGGCTGGCGGATCGCGACTGGATCATGGGCGAGGCCTACACCATCGCCGACATCGCCACCCTGGGCTGGGTGCGCAACCTGGTCGGCTTCTACGACGCGGGCGATCTGGTCGACTACGCCAGCCTCAAGCACGTGCCGGCCTGGCTGGAGCGAGGCCTGGCCCGTCCGGCCGTCCAGCGTGGACTGGAGATTCCCAGGCGTCCCTAAGGGCCGCCCACCGCCAGGGCCGGGTTTCGACTCGCTCGAACCCGGCCCTGGCGGTGGGGGCGCGTCTCTCGCGCGCGATTTGTCGCAGCCAGCCTTAACCCGTTTTGCGGACCTTATGGGCCATCCTCCAGACGGGAGGTCCTGATGAACCACGACGAAGCGAGGCGGATCCGTGCGCTGCAAGGCTACGGCGTCCTCGACACCTCGCCTGACGCCGCGTTCGATCGCGTGACCCAGCTGGCCTGTGATCTGTTCGATACGCCGATCGCCCTGGTTTCGCTGGTCGACGAGACGCGGCAGTGGTTCAAGTCTCGGCAGGGTCTGGAGCTCTGTTCGACGGCGCGGGAATACGCGTTCTGCAGCCATGCGATCGAGCTGGAGTCCGATGCCGTGATGGTCGTCGAGGATGCGACCCTCGACCCTCGGTTCGTCGCCAATCCGCTTGTGGTCGGCGAGCCGGGGATCCGCTTCTATGCCGGCGCCGTGCTGACCTCCTCGGACGGCTACAACCTGGGCACGCTCTGCGTCATCGACACCAAGCCGCGTCCAGGTCCGACCGATCGCGAGCTTAACCGTCTGCGCGCCCTGGCGCGCATCGTCCGCGACGAACTGGAGCGGACCCGCCTGGACCGGGTGCGCTGGGAACAGGCCCGCCTGCTGAAATTGGCCGAGGCCATGTCGGGGGTCGCGCACTGGCGCTACGATGTCGTCACCGGCGAGGTCTACTGGTCGGACCTGCTGTACGAGATCCGGGGCGCGGATCGTGGAACCCACGTCCCGAGCTATCGAACCGGCCTGGAGTCCTTTCATCCCGACGATCGCGACAGGATCTCGGGCCTGCTGAACACGGCGATCACGACCAAGACGTCGATCAGCTTCCAGGCGCGGATGATCCGCCCTGACGGCGAGGTTCGGCTGGTCCAGTCCAAGGCGGGTTGCGAGGTGGACGAGCAAGGCCAGGTCATCGCGCTGATCGGCCTGTTTCAGGACGTGACCGACCAGGTCCGCAATCTCGAGAACCAGACCGCCAGCGAGGCCCGCTACCGGCTGCTGGCCGAGAACACCTCCGACGTCATCGTCCGCTGTTCGCTGGACGGCACGCTGCTCTACGTGTCGCCCGCCTGTCGGGCGATGGGCTATGAGCCCGAGGACCTGATCGGCACGCCGGCCGACCGCCTGGTCCACCCGGAAGACCGCGAACGTTTCCTGGTCAACTGCGCCAAGCTCTATGCCGGCGAGCCGCCCGACCTTTCCGCCAATCGACAGCACCGCTATCTCACTGGCGACGGACGCTGGGTCTGGTTCGAGGGCAATCCCCAGCTTGTCCGGGACGCAGAGGGCAAGGCGACCGAGATCGTCAACGTCTTCCGGGACGTCACCGAACGGCGGGAGCTGCAGGAACGCGCCGAGCGCATGGCGCGCATGACCGCCCTGGCCGAGCAGGTCGCCGGCATCGGCTATTGGCGCGTCGACCTGAAGACCGGCGAGACGACCTGGTCGCCGCACGTCGCCAGACTGTATGGCCTGAATCCCAGTCTCGACCTGAGGCTGGAGCAGTTCGTTCAGGCCGTTCACCCCGACGACCGACCAAACTTGCAGGCGCGGCTCGCGGCGGCTCGCGAGGACGGGATCGGCTGGAAGCTGGCCATCACCCGCATCATCTTGTCCGACGGCGGGCTGCGCTATCTGGAAGGCCACGGCAATTGCGAGCGCGACGAAGCCGGTCAGGTGGTCGCGCTCTTCGGCACAGTGATGGACGTCACCGCCCGGGTCACGGCCGAGGCTTCGCGCGCCGAGGACGCGGCGCGCTATCGGGCGATGTCCGAGCGCGTGCTGCTGGCCACCCAAGCTGGTCAGATCGGGATCTGGGAATGGAATGTCCAGACCGGCGCGCTGGCCTGGGACGACCGGATGTACGCTCTCTATGGCCTGGTCCACGGCGAGCCCCTGACCGCCGACCGGTTCTATGCCTGCGTGCACCCCGACGATCGCGCGGAGGAACAGGCTCAGGCGCGGACCACGTTGTCCGGCGACAAGCCGTACGACACCGAATTCAGGATCGTGCGACCTGATGGGGCGGTGCGGCATGTTCGCGCCCAGGCCACGGTCGTGCGAGACGCCGACGGCGCGCCGATGCGGCTGGTGGGCGTCAACTGGGACGTCACCGACGTGCGTAATCTCGAACGCTCCCTGCGCGCCAGCGAGGACCGGGCGCGCAATATGATCGCCAACGCCCACCAGGCCATCGTCACGGCCGACGAGGCCGGCCGGATCACCGGCTGGAACCGCCATGCCGAACTGACTTTCGGCTGGACGACGGCGGAGGCGATCGGCGCCGACCTGGCGATGATCCTGCCCGCGGGCCAGGCGGGCATGACGGCGTTCCTGGGCGGCGGCTTTGGCGACGACATCGACCAGGGCATCGAGACGACCGCGCGGCGCAAGGATGGCGTCGAGATACCGATCGAACTGGCGGTCAGCGCGGTGCGCGACGCGGCCGGCTGGGAGCTGACCGCGCTGATGCAGGACATCAGCGCGCGCAAGGAGCAGCAGGAGTTGTTCGAAACCGCCTTCGAGCATGCGCCGATCGGCAAGTGTCTGGTCGGCCTCGACGGGGCGTTCCTGAAGGTCAATCCCACGCTCTGCCGGATGGTCGGCTATAGCCACGAGGAACTGCTGGCCCTGAACTTCCAGGCGATCACCCATCCTGACGACCTGGACGCCGATCTTGGCCTACTGGCCGATCTCTACAATGGCCGCATCTCCACCTACCGGATGGACAAGCGATATATCCGCAAGGACGGCTCGATCGTCTGGAGCCAACTGGCGGTCTCGCGGGTCGACAATCCCGACGGCTCGCCGCGCTATTTCATCTCGCAGATCGAGGACCTGACCGCCCGCCGGGCGGCCGAGACCGCGCTGAAGGACAGCGAGGCCCGCTATCGGCTGATGGCCGAAAACACCACCGACATGATCCTGACCGCCGATCTGAGCGGAAAGGTCACGTTCTGCGCCGCGTCGTCCGGCGTCTTGCTGGGCTATACGCCGGACGAGATCATGGGCCGCAGCGCGCTGGAGCTGGCCTATCCCGAGGATCGCCTGAGGGTCAGGCGGGTCTATCGCAACCTGACCAAGGGCAAGCGGCCCGAGCGGGTGCGCTGGCGGGTGCCGCACAGGTCGGGCAAGCGCGATGTCTGGCTGGAATCCAACCCCTCCCTGCTGCGCGACCCGGCGACCGAGGCCCCCACGGGCTTCCTGGACGTGATCCGCGATGTGACCGCCCAGGTCGGCCAGGAGGAGGCCCTGGCCGCCGCTCGCGCCGAGGCCGAGGCGGCCGCGGCGGTGAAGGGCGAGTTCATGGCCAATATGAGCCACGAGATCCGCACGCCCCTGACGGCGGTGATCGGCTTCTCCGGGCTGCTGGCCCAGCGCCCGGAACTCGACGAGATCTCGCACCGGTACGTCCAGCGGGTGTCGAGCGCCGGCCAGGCGTTGCTGGCGATCGTCAATGACGTACTCGACTTTTCCAAGCTCGAGGCGGGCCAGGTCGAGATCACGCCGCGCGCCGTCTCGCCCCTGGCCGTCGCCGAGGACGCGCTGGCCCTGTTCGCTCCTCAGGCCGACGCCAAGGGGCTGTGGCTGGAATGCCAGGCCGAAGGCGACCTGCCCGAGCGGGTCATGATCGATCCGGACCGCGTCCGGCAGATCCTGCTCAACCTGGTGGGCAACGCCATCAAATTCACCGAGCAGGGCGCGGTGCGGTTGTTCGTCAGCTACGATCCCGCGGCGGCCAGGTTGCGCATGCGGGTGGAGGATACCGGCGCGGGCATCAGCGTCGAGCAGCAGGCCAAGCTTTTCCAGCGCTTCTCCCAGGTCGACGCTTCATCGACGCGCAAGCACGGCGGCACGGGCCTGGGCCTGGCGATCAGCAAGGGCCTGACCGAGGCGATGGGCGGCGGAATCGCGGTCAGCAGTCTCCCGGGCGTGGGGACGGTGTTCAGTTTCGATATCGCGGCCCCGATCGCCGTCGGTCCGTCGGGCGAACTGTCCCCGCTCGCGCCCGAACCACGTGGCCGAAGCCTGGACGGACTTCGGGTGCTGGTGGTCGACGATAATGCCGTCAACCGCGAACTGGCGCGCACCGTGCTGGAGCACGTGGGCGCGGAGGTGGCCGAGGCCAGCGGCGGTCGGGCGGCGGTCGAAGCCGCCGCCGTCGAGCCTTTCGACTGCATCCTGATGGACCTGCGTATGCCTGGGGTTTCGGGACTGGACGCGCTGGGCGAGATCCGGGACACGCCGGGCCCCAACCAGGATGTGCCTATCCTGGCCTTCACGGCGGATTCGGACCTCGGGCTTCTGGACGGCGATCACCGGTTCGATGGAATGGTGTCCAAACCGATCATGGCCGTGGATCTCATCGACGCCGTGGACCGCTGCACGCGCTGGGACGGCGCAGTCGGCGACGGCGACCCCCTCGACCGCGCGGAGGCTTGAGGTGGGGCGTACGCGCGTCCTGGTCGTCGAGGACGACCAGATCATCCTGGACCTGATCACTACCCGCCTCGACATCGCGGGCTATGACACCTATTTCGCCCGCGACGGCTTCGAAGGCCTCAAGCGCCTGCACGAGTTGCGACCGTCGGCCCTGGTGCTGGACCTCAACATGCCACGCCTCGACGGCTTCGGCCTGCTGCGCAAGATGCGCCAGGAGGGACTGAACGTCCCGACCATGGTGCTGACCGCCCGCAACCAGCCCGATGACGTCCAGCAGGCCATAACCCTGGGCGCCCGCGACTTCCTGGCCAAGCCGTTCAAGGACGAACAGCTGTTGCAGAGGGTCGGAAGGCTGCTGCGTCGGGCGCCCGTCCGACCGACCAAGGCCTCGCTTCCGGTGGAAAGCCCGCCTGCCGTCCGACCGCCAATCGACGACGGCCCTCAGCCCTTCCTGCTCTGAACGAAAGAGGGCCTCGAGGTTGTTCGTGCGGCGTTCACTTTTTATTCTCGGCGCCGCTTGAACCCGGCGGGGGGAACACTCAAGTTGCTTATTCGTTGAGCTCATCGGGGCGGCAGGCTCCCCGACGCAGGGCCGCCAGGAGAGCGCATGAGTCCCGACGACACCCCCGCACGGGAGGCCTCAGAGGCCCGCGCCATCGCCCTCGTCGATCGCTATCTGGCGGTCCGGCGTCGCACCGAGGCGCTGGCCAAGCCGCTTTCGCCCGAGGACCAGGGCGCCCAGTCGATGCCGGACGCCAGTCCGGTCAAGTGGCATCGGGCCCACACCGCCTGGTTCTTCGAAACCTTCCTGCTGACGCCGTTCCTGCCGGGCTACCGGGTGTTCGACCCGGCCTTCGCCTATCTGTTCAATTCCTATTATGAGGCCGTCGGGCCTCGCCAGCCGCGCCCCCTGCGCGGGCTGATCACCCGTCCGTCGGCCGATGAGGTCGGCGCCTATCGGGCCCATATCGACGCGGCCCTAGTCCGTCTGCTGACCACCTCGCCCACCGCCGAGGTGATCGAGCGCCTGGACCTCGGCCTGGCCCACGAGGAGCAGCACCAGGAACTGATCCTGATGGACCTGCTCCACCTGTTCGCCCAATCGCCGCTGCAGCCGGCCTATCGCGCCGCCGCGCCGTTGGAGCGCCCGGCCGCCGCCGACGCCCGCTACCTCGCCTTCGCGGGCGGTCTGGTCGAGATCGGAGACGACGGCCCGGGATTCGCCTTCGACAACGAGCGGCCGCGCCACAAGGTCTATCTCGAGCCCTATCGCCTGGCCGATCGCCTAGTCACCAACGCCGAGTGGCTGGCCTTCATCGAGGACGGCGGCTACCGCCGGCCGGACCTCTGGCTTTCAGACGGCTGGGCGGCCGTTAACGAGCACGGTTGGGACGCGCCGCTCTACTGGCGGCGGGAAGAGAACGGCGCCTGGACGATCATGACCCTGTCGGGCCGGCGTCCCATCGATCCTCACGCGCCGGTGGGTCATGTCAGCTATTACGAGGCCGCCGCCTTCGCCGCCTGGTCCGGACGCCGCCTGCCGACCGAGGCCGAATGGGAAGCCGCCGCCAGGGCTCCGGAAGGGCAGGGGCTGCGCCAGACGTCCGACGAGGCCTGGCAATGGACCGCCAGTCCCTATGTCGCCTATCCGGGGTTCAAGCCGGGGGCCGGCGCCCTGGGCGAGTACAACGGCAAGTTCATGATCAATCAGATGGTCCTGCGGGGCGGGGCGGCCGAGACGCCGCCTGGCCACACGCGACCGTCCTATCGCAACTTCTTCCACCCGGCCCAGCGCTGGGCTTTCACGGGGGTCCGCTTGGCCGACGACATGAGCGCGCTGGATCGCGAGGCGGCGACGCCGGCCTCGACCTTCCTGGACGACGCCCTCGCCGGCCTGACGGCCGAGCGCAAGACGCTGCCCGCCAAGTACTTCTACGACGCAGAGGGCTCGCGACTGTTCGAGGCGATCTGCGAGCTGCCGGAATACTATCCCACCCGCACCGAGACGGCGCTGCTGCGCCGGATCGCGCCGGAGATCGCCGCCCGGGTGATGGAGGGCGCTGCTCTTGTGGAGTTCGGCAGCGGGGCCAGCACCAAGACCCGGATCCTGCTCGACGCCATGCCGCAGCTGGCGGTCTATGTCCCGATCGACATCAGCCGGTCGGCCCTGGACGAGGCCAGCCAGGCGCTGCGCCGGGACTATCCCGGCCTGATCGTCGCCCCGCTGGTCGATGATTTCACGCGCGCGGTGCGGCTGCCGGCCGCGGCGCGGGGACGGCCGGTGACCGGCTTCTTCCCGGGCTCGACGATCGGCAATTTCGCGCCGGCCGACGCCGAGGCGTTCCTGCGCGGCGCCCATGGTCTGCTGGGCGACGGCGCGATGTTCGTGGTCGGGGTCGACATCGCCAAGAGCCCGGACGTGCTGGTGCCGGCCTATGACGACGCCCAGGGGGTGACGGCGGCGTTCAACAAGAACGTCCTGGCGCGGATCAATGGCGAACTGGGCGGCGACTTCGAGCTGGACGCCTTCGATCACCGCGCGGTCTGGAACGCCGAGGAAAGCCGTATGGAAATGCACCTGGTCAGCCGCATCGACCAGACGGCGCATCTGGCGGGCCGGGAAATTCGCTTCAAAGCCGGCGAGACGATCCACACCGAGAATTCTTACAAGTACGCGCCGGAAATGTTCGTTGAACTGGCCCGCCGGGCGGGCTGGAAGGTCGCGGCGCGCTGGATCAGCGACCGCCCGAGCTTCGGCGTCTTCGCCCTGGCCGGCTGAGGCGGGCGGTTCTCACTACGAAGAAGAAAGCGCGCCGCCGCCCGTAGGCCGCGGCGCGCTTGGTATCAGGCGTCGCGGCCGGGCATCCGCCCACCGCCGCGCGACGAGGAGCCGCCCTTGCGGCCCGCATTGGCCGCGAGGTCGCGGTCCTTGGCGAAGCTGCGCTTTTCGCTGGGAACACTGGCCCCCCCTTTGCGCGCGATCTCGCGGCGGCGTTCGGGGTCCATGGCGGCGAAGCCTCGGCGGCCGCGGGGCCGTTCGGTGTCGAGGTCCATAGGTTGCTCCTAATCGGGACTGGTCACGGGGGGGAACGGCGTGGCCGAGCGGTCATAGGGCCGGTCGTCGCCCGGTTGCACCGGCGGCTGGCGCATCGGCTCTTCGTCGGGCGTGGAGCCCGGGTCGTAGTCGGGTTGCGTCGGCTCGATCGGAGGCGGGGCGTCGGGGTCGGTCATGGCGTCTTTCACGTGTTCCAGTGAAGTAACCGGTGAAGTCGCGATCGGTTCACCCAACAGGCGACACAAAATTGCAGAGTTTGGTGCTAAGCCTCTGCGGGCAAGGTGGACGGCATGACCAAGACCCGCGTGAAAAAACGTGAAAGCTCAGCAATATCACGCCATTGGCGACTGATGGCCGCTGGCGGGGGCGGAGTTTTGGGATGGCTGGCGGCCCGTCATCTAAATGCGCCGGTCAGCAGCCATATCCTGATCGGCTGGGACGCCTGCGCCTTGGTCTATGTCGTCACCACCTGGCGTCTGTTCCTGACGGCGGACGAGGCGGAGGTGCGCCGCCGGGCCGCCGCCGAGGACGAAAAGCCGTCCGGCATCCTGCTGGTGGTCCTGGCCGCGATCCTGTCCAGCCTGGTCGCGGTTGTCGTCGCCATGTTGAACGCGCGGTCGGCCGGGCCGGACATCAAGACGATCACGGCCGCCTGCGCGGGAGTCACCCTGGTGCTGTCCTGGGTGGTTCTGCATTCAGTGTTCACGTTGCACTACGCCCATCGCCACTTCGGCGACGGAACGGACAAGCCCGGCTTTCTGTTCCCGGGCGAGCCGGCCCGAACCTATCTCGACTTCGTCTATCTGGCCTTCAGCATCGGGGCGACGTTCCAGGTGTCGGACAACAACGTGCTGACGGCCAAGCTGCGCAACCTCGTCACGGCCCAGGCTGTCTGCGCCTATTTCTACAACACCGCGGTGCTGGCCCTGGGTATCAACATCATCGCCAGCCTGGTGGGCTAACTCGATCCGGCGCCGCGCGGGCCTTCCAGCCGGGCCTGGAGCGGGGTCTGGGGCAGCTCGGCCAGGCGCAGCTTGCCGTCGCCGTCCTTGTCGAGCAGGGCGAAGCGGGCCTTGGCCGCCTTGGCCGCCTCGGCCCGGGTGATGCGACGGTCGAAGTCACCGTCGGACGCCATGACCGGTTCGGGCTCGGCCAGCAGGCTGTAGGGCGTGGCGCCTTGCAGCATGCCGCCCATCAGGCCGCCGCCACCGCGAGGAGGGCCGCCGCCACGGTGGCCGCCGCCCTGGCCGCGCGGGCCGCCTTGGCCGCGAGCGCCTGGCCCGTCGCCGCCGCCCTGGAAGCCCTGCAGGATCTCCGGCGCGATCTGGGTCTCGTAGGCCGAGACCTCGAAGCCGTCGACGACGCCGTTGTGGTCGCCGTCGATCTTCTCGAAGAACCGCAAGGAGTCTGCGACGAACTCCTCGCGCGTCAGGACCCCGTCGTGGTCGGCGTCGGCGCCGGCGAACCAGACGGCGACGGGGTAGGGCGCGCCGGGCTCGGCGCGGAACGGCTCGCCCGCCGGACTGATGAACAGGCTGCGGCGCGGCTGGCGCGGCGGCCCGCCTGCCTCGCCCTCGCCGGGCGGGCGGAGACGCGGCGCTCGGCCCCAGTCGCCGCGCGGGCCGTCCTGCGGCGGACCGGAGGCGCAGGCGCCCAGGCACAGGGCGGCGAACATCAGGATGCAGGTGGCGCGGAGGCGGCTGAACGTGTGCATCCCCTGATCAACCCCGCCCACATGTCGCGCGTATGGCGCAGCTTTTGCCGGCCCGCAACAAACCGGCGGCCTGCTTGTCGGTGGCGTATCCGCTCACGCGGCTCGCTCTAGAACGGCAGCTCGACCCGGGCGCGCAAGCCGCCCTCGGGGCGATTGTACAGGGTGGCGTCGCCGCCGTGGGCGCGGGCCACCGAACGGACGACGGCCAGGCCCAGCCCGATCCCCCCTGTCTCGCGGTTGCGCGACGGCTCGCCGCGGAAGAACGGCTCGAACACCCGGTCCAGCTCGGCCGGGACGATGCCGGGGCCGTTGTCGTCGATCTCGATCACCGCCAGCCGGCCCTCCGCGCGGACCCGGCCCTGCACGGCGCCGCCGTACTTGAGGCCGTTCTCGACCAGGTTGGTCAGCAGGCGGCGAAGCGCGACCGGATCGCCGTCGATGATGATCTTCTCGCCCAGTTCCACCGACGCCTGGCCGCCGGTCTCGGCCGCCTCGTCGATGATGCTCTCCAGCAGCGAGGCCAGTTCCAGCCGGGTGCGTTCGGCCGGGCGCGTGGTGTCGCGCACGAAGGCCATGGTGGCGGCGATCATCGCCTCCATCTGGTCGATGTCGGACGCCAGCTTGGCGCGGACGTCGTCCGGCACCGCCTCGATGCGGAAGCGCAGGCGGGTCAGGGGGGTGCGAAGGTCGTGGGCCACCGCGCCGATCATCGCGGTGCGGTCCTCGACATAGCGACGCAGGCGCTCCTGCATCATGTTGAAAGCGTTGGCGGCGGCGATCACTTCGGCCGAGCCCTTCAGGTCCAGCGGCGCGGCCCGCGGATCGCGGCCCAGTCGCTCGGCGGCGCCGGCGAAGGCGCTGATCGGACCCGACAGCCGGCGGGCGAACAGCCAGGCCAGGGGCGAGACGCACAGCACCGACAGGCCCAGAATCAGCAGGATCCGCTGCTGCCAGCTGTCGAAACGAATGGCCGGCTTCGGCTCGATGATTGTCCAGCGGCCATTGTCTTGATGAATGGCCAGCTTGAAATCGCCGACGATGAACGGCTCGTCGCGTAGGCCGTCGAGGCGTGGCCCACGAGGCGGGCCGCCAAAGCCTTCGGGCGGACCGCCTGGGTGTGCAGGGTCGTGGTCGCCGCGCGGCCCGCCGGGGCCGCCAAATCCGTCCTGCGGTCGGCGCTCGCGCGGCAGATCCTGGACGAAAGTGCGCTTCTGCGCCCGGACGAAGAAGCGCGGGCCAGTGTCGACGTCCATCTCGATCCGCGCCGGATCGACCCCGATGTCGCGGGCCAGGGCGGTCTTGAACTCGGCGCGGCGACGGTTGTCGACCAGCCCCCGGATCGCGCCGGCATGGCGCCGGATCAGCAGGGCGCGTCCGTCGCGGGGCTGGACCGTGGCGCCGCTCTTCACGGCGCGGGCGATCTCGCTCAGTCGATAGATCTCGGGCGGCGGCGGCGGCAGGTTGAAGACCACGGCGATGGCGATCAACTGAGCCGCCACCAGGGTCACGATGACCAGGCCCAGGGCCTGGACGAACAGCGGCGCGCTGCCGGGCCCCTTCACCGGCACGCGTTCGATCATGGGGTGCGGGTCACCTTCGAGGTGAACATGTAGCCTTCGCTGCGGATGGTGCGGATCAACTCGCCGCCGCCGCCGTCGTCGAGCTTGCGGCGCAGGCGGCTGATCTGGACGTCGATGGCGCGATCATAGGCGTCGCTTTCGCGGCCCCGGGCCAGGTCCAGCAGCTGATCGCGGGTCAGCACCCGTTGCGGACGCTCGACGAAGGCGCGCAGCAGCGAGAACTCGCCGCTGGACAGGTTGACGACCACCGACTGCGGCGAGCGCAGCTCGCGGCGCACCAGGTCCAGGCGCCAGCCGGCGAACTCGCAGGCCGCGCCCATGCCGTCGTCGACCGCGCGTGGCTCCTGGCGGCGGCGCAGCACGGCGCGAATGCGGGCCAGCAGCTCGCGCGGATTGCACGGCTTGGGCAGGTAGTCGTCGGCGCCGAGCTCCAGGCCGACGATGCGGTCGGTTTCCTCACCCATGGCCGACAGCATGATGATCGCCGGACCGTCGGTGGCCGACAGGCGGCGGCAGATGGCCAGGCCGTCCTCGCCCGGCAGCATGATGTCCAGCACCACCAGGTCGACCGGGCCGCGGGCCAGGGCCTGCTCCATGGTCCGGGAGTCGGAGGCGGTGTCGATGGTGTAGCCGTGGCGGCCGAGGAAGTCGGCCACGACGTCGCGGATGCCAGGGTCGTCATCGACGATCAGGATGCGGGCGCCGCGCGCCGGGTCGGTGTTCTGGCCAAGGGCGTTCTGGCCGGGCGTGGAGGCGGCGGCGGAAGCCGTCGCGGGATCTTGCGAACTTTCCATGACTTGCTCTTTCCACGCCCCCGTCTCCAGCAGATTTCACGCCTGCAACAGGGACGCAACCCGCGCATGCGACCAATCCCCGCAATTGTTGCCTGGAGACAGTCCATGTCGCGCCTCTTGCCGGCGGCCCTCGCCGCCCTATCCCTCGCCGCCGTTTCGGGTCTGGCCCATGCCCAGGGGCCGCGCGGAAATCAGGACGCCAACGGCGACGGCGCGGTCAGCGCCCAGGAATTCGAGGACGCCGCGAAGGCGCGTTTTCAGCGCATGGACGCCAATCATGACGGCGTGATCGACGCCGCCGAACTGGCCGCGATCCAGCAGCGAATGGAAGCGCGCCGCGCCGAACGTCCCGATGCGGGCAAGGGAGCGGGCGGCGGCGGCTGGGCGGCGATGGACGCCGACCATGACGGCAGGATCACCGAGGCCGAGGCCCTGGCCGCCGCCAAAACGCGCTTCGCCGCCTTGGACGCCGACAAGGACGGCGTGCTGAGCCCTGCCGAGCCGCCCGCCCGGCGCGGGCCGCCGAACTAGGCGACTAGCCCGGCGAGCGGTTGACCGGCGTCTCGTAGGCCTTGCCCTGGGCGTTCATCGCCTCGATCGCCCGGTCACCGACGAACGGGTTGGACCGCCGCTCGGCCCCGAAGGTCGACATCGGGCCATGGCCCGGCACGAACTGCACGTCGTCGCCCAGCGGCCACAGTTTGCCGGTGATGGCGTCCAGCAGGTCCTGGTGGTTGCCGCGCGGGAAGTCGGTGCGGCCGATCGAGCCCTTGAACAGCACGTCCCCCACCTGGGCGAAGCGCGCCTGGCGGTGGAAGAAGATCACATGGCCGGGGGTGTGGCCGGGGCAGTGCAGCACCTCGAACGCCGTGTCCCCCAGAGTGACCACGTCGCCGTCATCCAGCCAGCGGTCGGTGACGAAGATCCGCGCCTCGGGGATCCCGTACATCTCGCCGCTCTCCTGGATGCGGTCGATCCAGAACTGGTCGTCCTTGTGCGGCCCCTCGATCGGGACGCCGGTCAGGCGCTTGAGCTCGGCCGCGCCGCCGGCGTGGTCCATGTGGCCGTGGGTGATCCAGATCTTCTCCAGCGTCAGGCCCTGATCCTCGATCGCCTTCATCAGGCGCGGGACCTCGCCGCCGGGATCGATCACCGCGGCCTTCAGGGTCTTGGCGCACCAGACGATCGTGCAGTTCTGCTGCAGCGGCGTGACCGGCGCGATGACGGCGCGGATCGGCATCTCGGCCATGCTCAAGTCCCTTTCAGTCGGGTCCCAACGAAAACGGGCGGGGACCCGAAGATCCCCGCCCGCCCGAACTAAGCGTTACGAACGCCCGTTCAAGTCCTAATCTCAGTCCAGGCCGGGCACGCCGGTGGGCGGCGCGTCGGGGTCCAGTTCGTGGACCTCGTCGGTGAGGCCGCGGCCGACGTGGCTCTTGCGGAAGCCGTAGGCGAAATAGACCACCAGGCCCAGGGCGCCCCAGATCGGCAGCACCAGCATCGATTCCAGCGGCAGGTTGAAGTAGAGGCCCGCGCAACCGACCATGGCCACCGGGGCCACGATCCAGACGGCTGGCGTCTTGAACGGACGCGGACGGTTCGGATCCTTCACCCGCAGCACCATCACCGCGATCGCCACCATGAAGAAGGCGAACAGGGTGCCGGAGTTGGAGATGTCGGCCAGTTGGCCCACCGGGAAGAAGGCCGCGGCGATCGCGACGCAGACCCCCGTGAAGATCGTCACGATGTAGGGCGTCTTCCACTTCGGGTGGATGTTGGCCAGGCTTTGCGGCAGCAGGCCGTCGCGGGCCATGACGAAGAAGATCCGGGTCTGGCCGTAGATCATCATCAGGATGACCGAGGGCAGGGCCAGGTTGGCCGCCAGGCCCAGCAGGTTGCCGACGACGGGCCAGTTGATCTCGCGCAGCACGTGGGCGAGGGCCTCGTTGGAGCAGACCAGGCGGTCGGCGTTGGCGGCGGTGGCGCAGGCGGCCTGGAAGGCGGCCGAGCCGGGCTGGACGACCGAGCCGTCGAGGGCCAGCACGGGCTGGGCGCCGATCGCGCCGACCGCGCCGGCGGCGACCAGCAGGTAGAAGATGGTGCAGATCCCCAGGCTGCCGATCAGGCCGATCGGCACGTTGCGCTGCGGGTTCTTGGTTTCTTCGGCGGCGGTGGAAACCGCGTCGAAGCCGACATAGGCGAAGAAGATCGAGGCGGCCGCGCCGACTACGCCCATGCCCGTTGTCCCGTGCGGGCCGAACCAGCCGTTGGGGGTGAAGGGCGAGAAGTTGCCGGTCTTGATCACCGGAAGGGTCAGAATGACGAACGCGGTCAGGGCCGTAACCTTGATCACCACCAGGATGGCGTTGACGCGGGCGCTTTCGGTCGTGCCGCGAACCAGCAAGGCGGTCACGGTCAGGGCCACCAGGATGGCCGGGATGTTGACGACGCCGGCGCTGAAGTCGGCGACCGGCATGAAGCCGTTCATCGACCAGGCTGGGCCGGATCGCAAGGCGTCGGGCCAATGGAAGTGGAGGGCGTTCTCGATCAATCCCAGGAAGTAGCCCGACCATCCGACCGAGACGGCGCTGGCGGCGACGGCGTATTCCAGGATCAGGGCCCAGCCGACCATCCAGGCCAGCAGTTCGCCCATCACGGCGTAGGTGTAGGTGTAGGCCGAGCCCGAGACGGGCAGCATCGACGCCAATTCCGAGTAGCAGAGCGCGGCGATGGCGCAGACGGCGCCGGCGATCACGAAGCTCCACATCATGCCCGGGCCGGCCTTCTGGGCGGCGGCGGCGGTCAGCACGAAGATCCCCGTGCCGATGATCGCGCCCACGCCCAGCAGGGTCAGCTGAATGGGGCCGAGAGAGCGATGCAACGACTTCTTCTTGGCCGTTGCTAGAATCGCATCCAGTGACTTAACGCGCCACATATTTCCTCCAGAGACCCGCGGCTCCCCCCGGGGGCCGCGTAGACAAATTTTGCGGACCGTGGCCCGGTTAGCGGGACGCGGTCAAGGTAAAGCGGAGGGCGTGCGTAATTGTTCGCCCCGCTGTGCGCAATATGAGCCATGCTCTGCCGGGACGATGTTGCGTTGCAGCACGCTTCTTGGCCTTGATTGCCTTCGCGTTGGGCGTTTGGGGAAAGACCAGGGAGCGGCGGCCGGCGCTTGGTGATTTCGGCCCGCGCCCTTAAACCACGCCGCGTGACCCTTCCCATCCACGAAGCCTTGCCGGCCTTGAAATCCGCGCTCACTAGGCGCGAAGCCGCCGTGCTGGTCGCGCCGCCCGGGGCGGGCAAGACCACGATCGTGCCGCTGGCCCTGCTGGACGAGGTTTGGGTCGCCGGCGGCAAGATCGTCATGCTGGAGCCGCGCCGCCTGGCCGCCCGGGCCGCCGCGTCGCGCATGGCCCAGAGCCTGGGCGAGGGCGTCGGCGAGACGGTGGGCTTCCGGGTGAGGCTGCAGTCCAAGGTCTCGGCCCGCACGAGGGTCGAGGTGGTCACCGAGGGCGTCTTCACCCGGATGATTCTCGACGATCCGGGCCTGGACGGCGTGGCGGCGGTGATCTTCGACGAGTTCCACGAGCGCAGCCTCGACGCCGACCTGGGCCTGGCCCTGGCCCGCGACGCGCAAGGCCTGGTCCGCGAGGACCTCAAGATCCTGGTGATGTCGGCAACCCTCGACGGAGCGCGGATCTCGACCCTGCTGGGCGACGCGCCGGTGGTCGAGAGCCAGGGTCGGATGTTCCCGATCGACACCCGCTATCTGGGCCGCGACGAGCGCCCCCAAGCAACAGGAATGCGGCTTGAGGAGCGGGCAGCCCGCGCCGTCGAACGCGCCTTGGCCGAGGAGAGAGGCGGCCTGCTGGTCTTCCTGCCGGGCCAGGGCGAAATCCGCCGGACCGAGACCCTGCTGCGCGAGCGGCTGCGGCGGCCGGAGGTCGATGTCGCGCCTCTGTACGGCGCGCTGGATCCGGCCGAACAGGACCGCGCCGTCGCCCCCGCCGCGCCAGGCCGCCGCAAGGTGGTGCTGGCGACCTCGATCGCCGAGACCAGCCTGACCCTCGAGGGCGTACGGGTGGTGATCGACTGCGGCCTGGCCCGCGTGCCGCGCTTCGACCCGTCCAGCGGCCTGACCCGGCTGGAGACCGTGCGCGTCAGCCGCGCCGCCGCCGACCAGCGCCGGGGCCGGGCCGGGCGCACCGAGCCGGGCGTCTGCTACCGCCTGTGGGACGAGCCCGAGACCCGGGCCCTGCCGGCCTTCGCCCGACCGGAAATCCTCGAGGCCGACCTGTCGAACCTGGCCCTGAACCTGGCCCGCTGGGGGGCGCGGGACGTGGGCGACCTGGCCTTCCTCGACAAGCCGCCGACCGCCGCGTTCAACGAGGCGCGGGTTCTGCTCAACCGCCTGCAAGCCCTGGACGGCCAGGGCGGCCTGACCGCCCACGGCCGCGCCCTGGCCGACATGCCGCTGGCCCCGCGCCTGGCTCACATGGTGGTGCGCGCCGCCGCGTCCGGCCAGGCCGAGCGTGGCGCCAAGATCGCCGCCGTGCTCAGCGAGCAGGGCCTGGGCGGCCGCGACGTCGACCTGCGCCACCGGCTGGAAAGCTTCGACCGCGACCGCTCGCCAAGAGCCCGCGACGCCCGGACCCTGTCGGAGCGCTGGGCTCGCCAAGCGCAGGGGGCCGCCGGCCGGGCCACGGGCGCCGCGCCGCTGGACGACGCCCTGATGCTGGCCGAGGCCTATCCGGAACGGGTGGCCCGGGCCCGGGGCAAGCCGGGCGAATACCAGCTGGCCGGCGGGCGCGGCGTCTATCTGGAACCGACCGACGCCCTGGCCCGCGAGACCTGGCTGTCGGTCGGCGAACTGGGCGGCGGCGAGGCCCGCGACCGCATCCTGCTGGCCGCGCCGCTGGACGAGGCCGGCCTGCGCTCGGCCTTCGCCGACCGACTGGTCGCCGAGGACCGGCTGGAGCCCGACGCCAGGGGCAAGGTCCGCGCCCGCCGCCTGCTGCGCCTGGGCAAGCTGGTGGTGGAGGAGCGGCTGCTCGACAAGATCGATCCGGGCCTGGTGACCAAGGCGCTGCTGGACCAAGTGGCGCGCGAGGGCCTGTCGGCCGTGCCGTTAGGGGAGGGCGCTCAGGCCCTGCGTCGCCGGGTGGCCTTCCTGCGGAACCGCGACACCGAGACCTGGCCCGACCTGTCGGACGCGGCCCTGCTGGAACGGCTGCCGGAATGGCTGGAGCCGTTGCTGGCCGGCCGCTCGGCCCTGAGCCAGCTGGGCGACGGGGCGCTGGCCGACGCCATCCGGACCCTGGTCCCCTGGGACCTGCACCGCCGCCTCGACGCCGAGGCCCCGGCCCGGTTCACCGCCCCGACCGGCTCCAGCTTCGCCATCGACTACGCCGCCGACGGCGGGCCGCGCGTCGACGTGCGGGTGCAGGAGCTGTTCGGGCTGACGGTCCACCCGACGGTCGGCGGCGCGCCCCTGGTGCTGGCCTTGCTGTCGCCGGGGCACAAGCCGATCCAGATCACCCGGGACCTGCCGGGGTTCTGGAAGGGCTCCTGGCGCGAGGTGCGCACGGAGATGAAGGGGCGCTATCCCCGACATGTCTGGCCGGAGGATCCGGCTGGCGCGGCGCCGACGACGCGGGCCAAGCCTCGGGGGACCTAGGTCCTCCCCCCGTGGGGGAGGCGATCGCGAAGCGATCGGTGGGGGGAGGTTTGGGATCGTCGATCCGGGTTGTGGCCATCGGCCGATGACTCCCCCCTCCGTCGGCTTCGCCGACACCTCCCCCACGGGGGGAGGATCTGGTAGGCACGATCTCTCGCCCTCACGCGGATCGCCGCTGAGCTTGATGGGAAGGGTGCGAAGCGCCCGGGCCTCGCCCGGATGATTTGCAGTTATGAGTACCGTTTCGACGAAGACGAGCGCTTCGCGTGGACCGTTTTCCAGAAGCCTTCGGATCGCGGATTTTTAACCCGCTCCGATGGAGGCCCCCGACGGGCGGAGAGTTGGCGCTCTCCGGACCGCATGGGCGGTTTCAGCCCATGCCCGCCGCGTCCGCCGATCCCTCGCCGCCTGGGTTTCGTCCCGACTAAGGGGAACCTGCCCAGGACCGTCGCGAAGGCTGTCATTCAAGACCACCGGCGAGCGCTTCCCGCTCGACCACCCCTGAAAGCCGCTCGGTCGCCGGCCGGACGCCCTTCCCGTGCTTTCAGGTGCAAGCAGGATACGGCACGCCGGGAGGAGGGGGATAAGTTCGGTCGAAGTAAATTAGAGCGTTGAAATCTCTAGACTCTGTTCGCTATCCGCCGGGCATGGACGCCCGACGCGGACGCACGCATGCGTGCGTCCGCGTCCGTGGCCGCTTAAAGCGGCGCGCAGACCGCTTCCAGCCAGGCCCGGATCTCCGGCTCAACGCGTGGCCCGATCTCCGCCACCACCCGCGCATGATAAGCGTCGAACTGGGCGATCTCCTCGGGCGACAGCAGGCTCTTGTCCACCAGCCGCCGGTCGATCGGGGCCAGGGTCAGGGCGTGGAAGCGGTGCATCGGCCGGTCGCCGTCGCCCACGGTTTCGGCGGGCATGACCACCTCAAGGTTCTCGATGCGGATGCCGTATTCGCCGTCCTTGTAGTAGCCGGGCTCGTTGGAGACGATCATCCCCGGCTGCAGGGCGATGGTGTTGGGGGCCTTGCTGATCCGCTGCGGGCCTTCGTGGACGCCCAGATAGACGCCGACCCCGTGGCCGGTGCCGTGGTCGTAGTCCAGGCCGTGGCTCCAGAGCGCGGCGCGGGCGAAGGCGTCGATGGCCGAGCCCGTGGTGCCGGCCGGAAAGCGCAGGCGGGCGATGGCCAGGTGACCCTTGAGGACCAGGGTGTTGCGGGTGACCATCTCGGCGGTCGGCTGGCCGATGGCGACCGTGCGGGTGACGTCGGTGGTGCCGTCCAGGTACTGGCCGCCACTGTCGACCAGCAGCAGCGAGCCCGGGGCGGCGCGCTCGTTGCTGCGCTCGGTCGGGCGGTAGTGGGGCAGGGCGCCGTGGCCGTTGGCCGCGCCGATGGTGTCGAAGCTGAGATCCTTGAGCAGGCCCGTCGCCTCGCGGAAGGCCTCCAGCTTGGCCACGGCCTCCTTCTCGTCCGGCGGATTGACCTGGCCCTCGGTGGCCAGCCAGTGCAGGAACCGGGTCAGGGCCGCGCCGTCGCGCTTGTGGGCCTCGATCGTGCCGGCGATCTCGACGGCGTTCTTGCAGGCGCGGGGCAGGGTGCAGGGGTCCATGGCGCGGACCACCGCGGCGCCGGCGGCGGCCAGGGTGTCGAAGTACCAGGCCGAGGACTGGGCCGGGTCGACGAGCACCTTTTGGCCTGCCAGTTCGGCCAGGGCGGCGTCGAGCGTTTCCGGCGCTTCCAGCGACACCTGGTTGCCCAGCCAGGCCGGCAGGTCGTCGGTGACCTTGGCGGGATCCAGGAACAGCCGCGCCGTGCCGTCGGCGCGCAGCACGGCCTGGGACAGCGGCAGGGGCGAGCGGATGACGTCGCCGCCGCGGATGTTGAACAGCCAGGCGATCGAGGCAGGGGCGGTGATCACCGCGGCGTCGGCGCCCAGGGCCGCGACGGCCGACCCGACCCGGGCGCGCTTGGAGGCCGACTCCTCGCCGGCGTATTGGACCGGATGCGGCACGACGGGCGCGGCCGGCTGGGCGGGACGCGCCGCGCCCCAGGCCTCGTCGATCGGGTTGACGGCCACGGGCTTGAGCGCCGCGCCGGCCCGGGCGGCGGCGGCCTTCAGGCCGTCCAGCGCTTGGGGGCTGTGCAGCCGGGCGTCGTAGCCGATCACCGCGCCCCTGGAGGCGGTCTCCAGATAGGCCGGCACGCCGCCCTCGACCAGATCGCGGATTTCGAACACGCCCTGATCGACCTGGTCGCGCACCTGCAAGGTGTAGCGGCCATCAACGAATACGGCGGCCCGGTCCTGGAGGATCACCCCGGCCCCGGCCGAGCCGGTGAAGCCGCTGGCCCAGGCCAGGCGATCGTTGGCGGCGGGCAGATATTCGTTCTGGTGCTCGTCCTCGTGCGGCACGAGGAAGCCGTCCAGGCCCTGGCGCGCCATGGCGGCGCGGATCAGGGGAACGTGGCGGGGGCCGAAGCCCGGATCGGTGGATTCATCGAAGGTCTGGCGCATCCCAACGATGTAATCCGCCCCCGCCGCGCAGGGAAGGGGCGGAAGGCGGGCCTAGTTCGCCGGCTGGGGCTGCTGCCGCTGCTGCGGGACCGGCGGCGGGGTCAGGTTGGGATCGGCCGACGGGGCGATGGTGTCGTCGCGCGACAGGGCGGCGTTGGTCGCGGCGTCGTGGGCGGCCTGGGCGGCGTTGGCGGCCGTGCTCTCGGTCGAGCGGCGGGCGCTGTCGGCGGCGGCGCTGGCGTCGCGGGCGGCCTGCTGGGCGACGATCGTGGCCTGGGCGGCCCCGGTCTGGGCGCTTTCGATCGCGCTGGCGGCGCGGCCCTGTTCCTGGGCCTGGGCGATCTGGTCGTCGCTGGGCGTGCGCGCCCCGACCGTCAGCATGAAGGCGATGGCGACCACCGCGACGATGGCCACGGCCCCGGCCACGAACCAGCCGGTGGCGCCGCCTTCGCGACGGACATGCACGACGCGTTCAGGCGGCGGGCCTTGGGGATCGACATAGGTCATGACGTTGCTCCTCGAGCGAGAATGTCCCGCCTGGAGAAACGTGAGTGGAGGCGGAGGTGTTCCGCATTCCAGAACCCTCTCCCTTGGGAGAGGGAGGGGCCCGCGCCGCCAGGCGTGGGAGGGAGAGGGTTTAGGGCCTCGCCGTTTTGAGCACCGCCAGAATAGCCTCCGCGACGCCGCCCGGATCGGTCAGAACGTGCTCGTTCGGAAAACGCATGACGAGAAACCCGCAGCCTTCCAGCACTTCGGTCCGCTCAAGGTCGTAGAGGTCCTGTCCGTCATGGGCCTTGCCATCGAGTTCGACGACCAGACGCCTTTCGCTACACAGGAAATCGACGAAGTAGCGGTCGATCGGAACCTGGCGCTTGAACTTGAAGCCTTGGAGTCGGCCGGCTCGGACGATGGCCCAGAGCTTGGATTCGGCGAGGGTTTGGGCGCTGCGCAGGCGGCGGGCGTTGGCGGTTCGATCCATTCCGAAGCGTGGCCGTGTTGTGAAAGGAGGCAAGTGAAGTAACCGCAATTTCTGGCGGCGTACTCCCTCTCCCTCCCACCGCTACGCGGCGGGCCCCTCCCTCTCCCAAGGGAGAGGGTGTTTTACCCTACGGCCGCTGCAGCACCAGCGCCGCCCAGGCGTCGCGGTGGATGCGGTTGACCACCTTGAAGCCGCGCGAGACGTAGGCGGCCTTGACCATGCGCTCCTGGGTGCGCAGCAGGCCCGAGAGGATCACCGTGCCGCCGGGGACCAGGGCGTTCTTGATGTCCTGGGCCAGGCTGACCAGCGGCCGGGCCAGGATGTTGGCGAACACCAGGTCGTAGGGGGCGTTGTCGGTGACCAGGCGGTTGGACAGGCCCGAGGCGTGGACGAAGCGGGCGTTGGCGCGGTTGACCTTGGCGTTCTCCTTGGAGATCCGCACGCTGGGCTTGTCGATGTCGGTGCCGACGGCGATCCGTGATCCAGTCCGCGCGGCGGCGATGGCGAGGAGCCCGGTGCCGGCCCCGACATCGAGCACCTTGTTGAACTTCCGCGCCTTGATCAGCCGGTCATAGGCCAGCAGGCAGCCGACGGTGGTGCCGTGGTGGCCGGTGCCGAAGGCCGCGCCGGCTTCGATGCGCAGGTTGACGGTGCTGGCCGGCAGGCGGCCGCGGTCGTGCATGCCGTAGACGAAGAACCGGCCGGCGCGCACCGGGGGCAGGCCCGACAGCGCCATGGCCAGCCAGTCGGCGTCGGCCAGCTGCTCGCGCACCACCTTCAGCGGATGGCCGGCCAAGACCTCCAGCAGGCCCGCGTCTTCCTCGTCGGTGGTCGGGAAGGCGTCGATGCGCCAGATCCCCTTGTCCTCGTCCTCTTCCAGGATCGAGTAGGTCGCGCCTTCGAGGCCGGGGTGGTTGTCGATGGCGTCGGCGGCGGCTTCGGCGTCGGCGCGCGCGCCGCGGGCGACGATCTGCTGGGGCGTGTAGTCGGTCATGGCGCTCCAGTAGCGGGCTAAGCGCCGAAAGGCGAGACCGCGCGCTTGCCAAATATCGGCTTGAAGGCCGCGGGGCCGGCCGGCGCGGGCGTCCAGATCTCGGGCGCGGGCTCCGGCGGGGCTAGGCTCCAGGCCAGGGTCGGGGTGGCGAACAGCGGGCGGCGGGCGGCGGCCTCGCGTTCGCCCGCCGGCGTCCAGACCGGTCCCAGCAGGCGCGTCACCGCCGCGCAGGCCAGGGCCCAGACGATGCCGTTGCGCTCCAGGATGAAGCTTTCGGAGAAGGTGGTCATCAGGAAGATGGCCAGGAACAGGGTGGCCCAATAGCCGTCCCGCACCTGGCGGAACCGGAAGAGGGAGACCAGCAGCGCGCCGCCCAAGACCAGGGCGCACAGGCCCACCCCGATCCAGCCCAACTGGGCCAGGATGTCCAACCAGCCGTTGTGGGCGCTGGGCACCAGCCAACCGGTCTCCTTGCGGATCCAGTTGGCGGGAACGGAGTCCAGGGTCCAGAACACGCCGTAACCGTATCCCGTCAGCGGATGCTTGGCCGACTGGCGCAGCAGCCCGGCCCAGATGTCGGTGCGGCCGGTCAGGGACGGATCCTTGCCCAGGGCCTTGAACAGCAGGTCCGGGGCCAGCCACATGACCATGGCGGCGGTCACCGCGACCGTGACCCCCAGCCAGACGACGATCACCGCCGTGGCGGGGCCGCGGCGCATGGCCGCCAGCAGCATCGAGCCGCACAGGCCGATCAGCAGGGCCAGCAGCGAGGTCTTGGACTTGCTCATTACCAGCATCGCCGCGCACAGGACGATGGTGAGGACCATCTGCTTGCGTTTGGCCGAGCCGGCCAGTAGCGCGGCCATGGCCGCCAGGGCGCCGTAGACCATCATCGCCCCCATCTGGTTCTTCTCGTACCAGAGGCCCCGCCAGTCGCCGGCGTTGATGTCGTGCTGCACGCCCATCTTGGGATAGGCGACCACGGCCAGCAGGCCGCCGGCAGCCAGGAACAGGAAGGTGACGGCGATGATCTCGGCCATCCGCTTGCCGTCGAAGCTGGCGGCGAAATAGAGCCCGAACAGGGTGGTGAAGGCCGCCGCCATGGCCCGGCGGTTGGTCGTGCCGGGATTCAGCGACCAGGAGGCCGAGGCGTACACCCACAAGACCAGCAGGCTCAGCAGCACGGCGGGCAGCCAGAACCGCATCAGGCGCGGGGCCCGCCAGATGGCCAGGCCCAGGGTCAGGGCATAGACCGGCAGCCACATCAGCCGCAGGATCGGGATGTTCTCGCCGCCCGCCTGCAGGGGATCCAGCAGCGGACCGATCAGGGCGTTGGACAGCATGAACAGCAGGAAGCCGCAGGCCAGCACCTCCAGCTTGCGCCAGAGGTCGGGCCCATCGTCGCGCCGCTGTTCCGCGTCCACCATTCCGATCCACGTCCTGGCGCGAAATGGAACACGCGCCTTGGGTTGGAGCTGTTGGCAGCAAGGGCGAGGCCAAGCTTGGCCTAGGGCCTGCTCGGCCGCGATGCGTCGTGACTAGTGCGCCGTGGCGACGGTCGTGGAGGCGCTGGGCGCCGCCGGCGCGTCGATCGCCTGCGGCGCTTGCGGCGCGGCGGGGGCTACGGGCGTTTCGGGCGGATCGCCGGGCAGGCGGGTGTTCAGGATGTCGCCGCCGGTCGACGGCCAGGTTCGCTCCGTCGGCTCGACCACCCGGATGGGTTCGGCCTTGGGCTTCGGCCTGTTCCAGACGGTCGGGACGTATTCCGGAACCTCGTATGACGCGGCGACTGGCGGCTGCGGAGGCGTTTTGGGGACGACATAGTCGGTGCCGACCACGTAGTCGGGAACCTTGCCGCTGGGTCGCGCGACAGGCTGGTCCTCGGTGTAGGCGGGCTCGGACGCGAACGCGAAGGCGGTCATGATGGGCGCTTCGGTCTGGGAGCCGATCCTGAGGATCAGCCCGCCCGTCGTCCCGATCGCCAGGGCGACGCCGGCGCCGATCAGCGCGGCGCGATGGGCAAGGAAATCCGAAGCGTCCATGCTGACAAGAGCGCGCCCAATGGCAAAACGTTCGATCCAGGTCGTGCGACCCCTTCTTCGGCGGCGCGACCGGCGCCGGCCTCGATTTTCGGCTGTCACGCTTTACGCTCCCGACTCAGCCAGGGGAAAATCCGTCATGTCACGCCGCCACATGCTCCGCGACCGCGCCTCGGGCGGCCATGCGCGGGTCACCTATGTCGAGCTGTTCTTCGACCTGGTGTTCGTGTTCGCGGTCACCCAGCTGTCGCACGGCCTGCTGGCCCATCCAAGTCTTCTGGGCCTGGTCGAGACCGGTTTGCTGCTGATGGCGGTCTGGTGGGCCTGGATCTTCATGGCCTGGGTCACCAACTGGCTGGATCCCGAACGGGCGCCCGTACGGATCATGCTGTTCGCGGCCATGGTGGTGGGCATGGTCATGACCATGTCGATCCCCGAGGCGTTCGGCGACCGCGGCCTGGTCTTCGGCCTGGCCTTCGTGGCGATTCAGCTGGGCCGCAGCCTGTTCACCGCCTGGGCGATGCGGGACCATCCGTTCCAGAGCCGCAACTTCATCCGGATTTCCATCTGGTTCGCGACCTCGGGCGTGCTGTGGATCGCCGGCGGCCTGGCCGAGGGCAGCGCGCGACTGGCGCTCTGGGGCGGGGCGCTGGCCCTGGAATATGTCTCGCCGGCCTTGGGCTTCTGGGTTCCCGGCCTGGGCCGGGCCCGCGCCGAGGAGTGGGACGTCGAGGGCGGTCACCTGGCCGAGCGCTGCGCGCTTTTCACGATCATCGCCCTGGGCGAGTCGATCCTGGTCATGGGCGCGACCACCGCGACCCTGGCCTGGACGCCGATGGTCATCGCCGCCTTCCTGGCCTCGTTCGCCGGCAGCCTGGCCATGTGGTGGATCTATTTCGCGTTCACCGCCGAGGCCGCCAGCGAAGCGATCAGCCACGCCAAGGAGCCCGGCCGAGTGGCGCGCGAGGCCTATACCTACATCCACCTTTTGCCGATCGCCGGCGTCATCGTCACCGCCGTGGCCGACGAGTGGACGATCCACCATCCGCTGGGCCACACCGACCTGAAGACGGCGCTGGCCCTGATCGGCGGGCCGTTCCTGTTCCTGCTGGGCGGGGTGCTGTTCAAGCGGGCGGTGTTCCGGGCCTGGGCGCGGGCCCAGGTCGTCGGCCTGCTGGCGCTGGTCGCCCTGGCCCCGGTCAGCCTGGCGGTCAGTCCGCTGGCGCTGTCGATCGCCACGACAGCGGTCCTGCTGGGCGTGTCGGTTCGCGAGGGCCTGGCGCGCCGGGCGAAGACCCCAACCTAGACACCCAGCGCCGCATCCGTCGCGCGCACCAGGCCGTCGATGACGCCGGGCTCGGTCGAGGCGTGGCCGGCGTCCCAGACGATCTCGAACCGGGCCTCGGGCCAGGCCCGGTGCAGCGACCAGGCGCTGTCCAGCGGCGTGACCACGTCGAAGCGGCCCTGGACGATCCAGGCCGGGATGTGCCGGATCCGATCGATGTTCTTCAGGATCCAGCCGTCCTCGTCGAAGAAGCCGCCATTGGCGAAGAAGTGGCATTCGATCCGGGCGAAGGCGACGGCGAAGTCTTCTTCGTTGAATTTCGGCGGGCGGGCCTCGGGACCTCTGAGCGAGATGGTGTCGCCTTCCCACTGGCTCCAGGCCCCGGCCGCCTCGGCCTGGACGCGGCGGTCGGGGTGGGTCAGGCGCTTGTGGTAGGCGGCCATCAGGTCGCCGCGCTCCTCGGGCGGGATCGGGGCCAGGAACCGCTCCCAGGCGTCGGGGAAGAGCATCGAGGCGCCGTCCTGGTAGAACCAGCGCAGCTCCCTCTGGGTGAGCAGGAAGATGCCGCGCAGCACCAGACCCTCGACCCGGTCGGGATGGGCGATGGCGTAGGCCAGGGCCAGGGTCGATCCCCACGACCCGCCGAACACGGTCCACTTCTCGATGCCCAGATGCACGCGCAGTCGCTCGATGTCGGCGATCAGGCTCCAGGTGGTGTTGTCCTCGAGGCTGGCGTTGGGACGCGAGCGGCCGCAGCCGCGCTGGTCGAACAGGGCCATGCGCCATCGGCTGGGATCGAAGAACCGCCGCATGGTGGGGTTGACCGCCCCGCCGGGGCCGCCGTGCAGGATCACCGCCGGCTTGCCGCGCGGCGCGCCGCATTCCTCGTAATAGATCTCGTGCGGACCGTCGGTGCTCAGCCAGCCGAAGGAAAAGGGCTCGATGTCGCGAAACAGGCCGCGGCGGCCGTTGGCGGACATGGGCTGGGTGGAAGCGTTACGATCCATGGCGCAACCCTAAACCGGTTTCGGGCCGGGAGGGAACGCCGCGAGGGGTTCATTTGCCCGCGCCGGTCGCGCGTCTGGCGTCGCCGCCCGGCGAACCCTGGCCAGGACCGTCGCAACCCGCCCCGCTTTTCCGTATTCTCCCGAGTCATGAACAACCCCGAAGACCTCAGCGACGACGAACTGCTGGAGATGCTGACGCCGCGCCAGCTGGCCGAGCTGGACCGCGCGATCGCCGAGATGATGGGCCCCGAGGGCCTGGACAAGGTCATCTCGCTGCAGGTGATGGCCCAGCTCTACACGGTCCGCGCCGCCGAGCGCGACGAGACCTCGGCCCTGGCCATGCTGCAGATGGCGGCGGCGATGCGGCGGCGCGCCGAGATCCTGGCGGCGGAAAAAGGTTAGGGCCGAGAGTTCAGTTCGGAAACCGTCGGCCCAGCCAGTCGACCAGGATCGCGTTCACCTGGTCGGGCTTTTCCTGCTGGGTCCAGTGGCCGCTGCCCTCGACCAGAACCTTCTCCAGGTCCGAGATCTGGTCGCCCATGCGGTCGGCCAGGGAGGGCGGCAGCACCACGTCGTGCTCGGCCATGATCATCAGGCATGGGATCCCGTCGATCCGGGTCGGCAGGTGTTCGGCCCGTTCCCAGTTGCGCACGAAGTTGCGGTACCAGTTGATGCCGCCGGTGAAGCCGGTGCGCTGGAACGTCTCGACGAAGACCTTCAGTTCCTCGGGGGCCAGCAACTGGCTGGAGTCGTCGGCGACGTCGTAACGGGCCAGGCCGTCCTGCAGGGCCAGCGAGCGGCCGCCGGTCTCGCCGCTGGTGAAGGCGGCCTGCACGCCGGTCGGCTTGCGCATGAAATAGCGCATGGTCCTGTCGACGTCGGCGGCCAGCTGGGCGTCGGCCACCCCGGGCTTCTGGAAGTGGACGATGTACATGTCCTCGCCGAACGCGTGGCGGAACATGGTGATCGGGTCGACGGGCAGGCGCGGCAGGAACGGGGTGTTGAGGCCCACGACCCCCGCTACCCGGCCCGGATGCATCAGCGGCAGCTGCCAGACGACCAGGCCGCCCCAGTCATGGCCGCAGAACACCGCCTTCTCGACGCCCAGGTGGTCCAGCAGCCCGACCAGGTCGCCGGTCAGGTGGGCCATGTCGTAGTCCTCGACCGCCTCGGGACGATCGGTCAGGCCATAGCCGCGCTGGTCGGGGACGATCACCCAGCGCCCCGCCGCCGCCACGGCCGCGATCTGCCAGCGCCAGGAATAGGAGAATTCGGGGAAGCCGTGACACAGCACGATGGGGACGCCGACGCGGGGCCCGGCCTCGTAATAGGCCATACGGATCCCGTTGATCCGCGCGAACGAAGGCTCGGGCATCGGCGGCGCAAGCTGGGTCATGGCGCTTCCTGCTTATGTTATTGGTGATCACCTTGCCGGCCCACGCCGCGCCGGGCAAGGCCGCGATTCGTACGGTCAAGGACTTACCCCTGCGGAAAACAAGCGTAAAAGCGCGTCCATGACCGACGCCGTACAGCCCAAGCCCGCCGCCACGCCCTGGCGGCTCGTCCTGATGCTGGGCGCGCTGACGGCCTTCGCGCCGATGTCCATCGACATGTATCTGTCCAGCATGCCGGACATCGGCCGGAGCCTGCACGCGGGCGCCGACGACGTTCAGGCCACCCTGGCGGCGTTCTTCGCCGGCATGGCGATCGGCCAGTTCCTGTACGGCCCGGCCTCGGACCGGTTCGGGCGTCGTCTTCCGCTGCTGCTGGGCATCGGCATCTATGTCGTCGCCTCGGTGGTCTGCGCCACGGCGGCGTCGATCCACCTGCTGATCGCCGCCCGCTTCGTCCAGGCCCTGGGCGGCTGCGCGGGGGCGGTGATCGCCCGGGCGGTGGTGCGCGACAAGTTCAATCACGCCGACACGGCGCGGGTGCTGTCGCTGATGACCCTGATCATGGGCCTGGCGCCGGTGCTGGCTCCGCAGTTCGGTGGCGTCGTGCAGTTCTTCGCCGGCTGGCGCGGCGTGTTCTGGACCCTGGTGGTCTTCGGCCTGCTGATCGGCCTGTGGGCCGCGCTGAGCCTGGCGGAGTCGCGGTCGGAAGCCACGGCGGTCCAGGCGCGCTCGGAGAACCCGTTCCGCGCCTACCTGGCCCTGCTGCGCCAGAAGCGCCTGGTCGGCTACGGCGTGGCCGGGGCCCTGAACGGCGCGACCCTGTTCACCTACATCTCGACCGCGCCGGACCTTGTGATGGGGACCTACGGTCACTCGCCGCTGGTGTTCAACATCGTCTTCGCCTTCAACGCCGTGGGCATCATCGGGGCCAGTCAGGTCAACCGCCTGCTGCTGCGCCGCTCGACGCCCGACCGGGTGCTGGTGCGGGCCAGCGTCGCCTCGATCGTCGCCGCCCTGCTGCTGGCCGCCGCCGCCTGGAGCGGGGCAGGCGGGCAGTTCACGGTCCTGCCGCTGCTGTTCGCGGCCCTGTCGACCTACGGCCTGATGAGCGGCAACACCATGGCCGGGGCGTTGAGCGTCGATCCCAGCCGGGCGGGCTCGACCTCGGCCCTGATGGGCGGCATCTCGTTCGGAGCGGGGGCCCTGGCCTCGTGGGTGGGCGGCCTGCTGCACGACGGCACGCCCAAGCCCGTGGCGGCGGTGATGTTCGCCTGCCTGGTGGGCTCCAGCCTGGCGATCTTCGGCCTGGCGGTCCCGAAGGACCGGCGCGGCAAGATGGCGGCTTAAGATCCGGACTCGATCGAAGAACGCCTGACGTTGTCATCCCGGCCGTAGCGAAGCGGAGGGCCGGGATCCAGGTGAACCGCAACGCCCCTGCCCAGTCACCTGGATCCCGGACAGCCTCTGCGAGGCTTCCGGGAGGACAACCAATCTTGGGTCTCCTATACTTTCGGAAAGCCGTCGCTCCATTGAGCGAAGACTCTAAGCCTCCCGATCCGCGATCGTTCCCGCTCGCCAGGCCAGCACTAGCCAACCGGCCAGGAAGCACAGGCCGCCGAACGGCGTGACCATGCCCAGCACGCGCGGCGCGCCGAACGCCAGGGCGTAGAGCGAACCGGAGAACAGTACGGTTCCGGCCAGGAACAGGGTCGGCGTTGTCACATCGACCTTGCCGCCGACCTTGCGGACCGCCAGCCAGCCGAACACCGCCAGGGCGTGGGTCATCTGGTACAGCGATCCGGTGTGCAGCAACTCGGCGGCCCGGGCGTCCTTCGCGCCGTGGGCGGCGAAGGCGCCGAACGCCACGGCCAGGAAGCCGCTGAGGGCGGCCAGGCGGACGACGAGCGCCGGGCCGCGCATCACTTCTTGTGCTTGTTATGCGCGGCCAGTTCGTCCGGCTTGATGTCGAGGAACGAGGGGGCGGCGGCGTTGTAGGCGTCGGTCTTGTGCAGGTCGATGACCACGCTGCGGTGGCCTTCCCAGATCATGTGCACGGCGACGTACAGCACGATGGCCAGGCCGATGAAGCCGATCCAGCGGTGCTTGTGCAGCAGGTTGGCGATGGCGGTGGCGGCCACGCCCATCAGGATGATCGACAGCAGCAGGCCGAAAACCAGGATGGCCGGGTGCTCGCGGGCCGCGCCGGCCACGGCCAGCACATTGTCCAGCGACATCGAGACGTCGGCGATCAGCACCTGCAGGAAAGCCTGCTTGAAGGTCTTGGCCGGCTTGACGCGCGGCTCGGTGGCTGGATTGCCGTCGATGGAGGCGATCGCGTCCTCCTGGTCGTGGGTCATCTGCTCGCGCAGCTCGCGCCACATCTTCCAGCACACCCACAGCAGCAGCACGCCGCCGGCCAGCAGCAGGCCGATCACGCCCAGCAGCCAGGTGGTGATCAGGGCGAAGCTGATGCGCAGCACCACGGCCGCGCCCAAACCGTAGAGGATGACCTTCTTGCGGTCCTTGGCCGGCAGGCCGCCGGCCGCCAGGCCTACGGCCACGGCGTTGTCGCCCGCCAGGACGAGGTCGATCATCAGGACGGACAGGAAGGCCGCGAACGGACCGTTCAGTCCGCCCACCTGGGCGAGGAGCGCGTCAAACATGCGGCCTCAATGCGTCAGGCGGGCGGGTCTGGCAAGTCTCCCTTAATCGACCCGATCGAGTTCCTTGCGCGGGGCCTGAGCGGCGCCTTCGTGCGTCGGAGTTTCGAATGGATTGTGTTCCGGCCGGCCATGGATCGCCGTCGCGCCGCCGGTGGCCGCGGCCGCCGGGGTGGCGTCGGTGGTCTCCGGCGTATCGTACAGCAGCGCGTTGCGGCCGTAATCGGCCTGGGTGCGGACCTTGCGGCGTCGCTCGGCCCTGGCCTTGGCGACCGAGGCGTTGCGCGAGATCGCCACCAGGATCAGCAGGGCCAGCAGCACCAGGGCGGCGCCCAGCAGCGACTTGGTCGGCATCCGGCCCACCCCCGGCACGTCGATCGTCTCGTAGCGGCCCAGGTCGGGCAGGGCGGCCTTGAGGCCCCGGGCCTTTTCCGTCACAGCGTCCTGGAGCGGGGCGGCCTGCCGGGCGATCGAGCCCAGGGTGAAGGCCTGGGCCGGGTGGGTCCCGTTCAGGGCGACGCCGAACTCGGTCTTCAACGGTCCCTTGGCGGCGTCGGTCGGCTTGACCTGCCAGGCGAAGGTCGCCGGCTGGCCAGCCTTGACCACGGCGGTCTGGCGGCCGCTCGGCGTGATCTCGTAGCCCTGGCCCCGCAGGTCGGCGTAGGCGCTGGTCTTGCTGGCCGCCTTGGCCAGGCCCAGCTTCGCGGCTTGCGTCTTGATCGCCTCGCCCAGCGTGGCGGGCAGGGACAGGGTGACCTGGCCCGCCTGGCCCTGGGCCAGGCTCGGCGCGGTGGCCAGGGTCGCGCCCCTGGTCGCTTCCGGCGCGACCGCCGCCTGCAGGGCCTGCAGCTTGGTCCGCGGCTTGGCCGGAGCAGCGGAGGATGTCGTGGGCGCGGTGGCCGGAGCGATCGGCGCGACGACCGGCGCCCGGGTCGGGGCCACGGCCGGCGCGGCGGCGGTGATCGGCTTCAGCGGAGCCGGGGCGGGCGTTACCGTAGCCGGCCGGGACGGCGGCTTGGCGACCAGCGTGGGCTTCGCCGCGGGTTGGACTGCGGGGCGAGCGGCGGAGTGGATGATCGGGGCAGCGACCGGGGCCGCCGCGACATGCACCCGGCGGGCCGGAGCGACCCGTGCGGACGGGTGGCGGACCGGACGAGGCTCGATCTCCGGACGAGGCTCGAGGTCCGGGTTGGCGATCGGCGCCATGGCGGTCACCAGGGTTCCGTCGGGACGGCGCCAGGTCTTCAGGGACGACTCGGTCGTGGCGACCGGGATCGGCGGCTCCGCGGCGCCGGGCGGCCCGCCCAGCAGGCCGTCGTCCGGCGCGGCCTGGGCGGAGGGCGGCGCGCCCATCAGGTCTGGCGTCCGGGTTTCACCGTAGCCCGGCTCCGCGCCGGCGGGCGGCGTCTCGACCGGCTCGCGCGCGCCGCAGCCGGTGATCAACAGGACGCCGACCGCGCAGCCGGCCAGGGCCGCCGCGCGGACTTTGCTATGCAACACCGGGTCCCCCGATCCCATACGAACTCTCCGCCAAGCAGGGCCTCGCGTTTCAAACCCGAGAAAATCACGTCGTCGCGGCGAAATCAAAACCGTTAACGCGGATTCACGAACCGGTTTCTTCCTTGGGGCGAACTTTCGACGCCTCATAGAGCGCCACCGCCGCCGCGGCGGACACGTTCAGGCTTTCGAAGCCGCCGGGCATGGCGATCCTGCCCATCGCGTCGCAGTGCTCGGCCACCAGCCGGCGCACGCCTTCGCCCTCCGAACCAAGCACCAGCACCGTGGGACGATCGTCCAGCACCTGGTCCAGCGTGCCCTCGGCCTCGCCGGCCAGCCCCACCGCCCGCCAGCCCAGCTCGGCCAGCTCCTCCAGGGCGCGGGAGAGGTTGACCACGCGCGCATGCGGGATCTTGTCCACCGCCCCGACGGCGGTCTTGGCCAGCACGCCGGTCAGGGCCGGGGCGTGGCGGTCCTGCAGGATCACCCCCCTGGCGCCGAACGCGGCGGCCGAGCGGAAGATCGCGCCGATGTTCTGCGGGTCGGTGATCTGGTCCAGCATCACCAGCAGGCCCTGGGCCGGCGTGCCCAGGTCGTGGACGCCGAGCATCTCGGGCTCGTCGATCTTCAGGGCGATCCCCTGGTGCACGGCGCCGGCCGGCAGCTGGCGGGCGATGTCGGCCCCCTCCATGATCTGCAGGAAGGGGGCGCGGCTCAGATTCGGCGCGAGTCGCTTGGCGCGATCCGGGGTGGCCAGAAGACGTTTCGGAACGGGCCTGGCGGGGTTGGAAAGCGCGGCCTCGACGGCGTGAGTCCCCCAGATCCAGTCCTTGGCGTCGCCCTGGCCTTTGGAAAACTTGTTGTTTTCCCGAGGCTTGGAACGAAAATCACGGCCGGGCGAAGAAGGCTTTTTCCGGTCGTTGCGTTCGGAATGAGAGGACACTATAAGACGCGCTCCGATTTGGGGCCCTGAGGGTTTCCAAGAGCCAGGGCGGCGCTGCTTTAGCACCGTCTCACCGGTCTCGAGGAAGCTTTTGTTCCTTTTTCGTGACGGGCGGTCCGCCGCCGGTTTCGAGGAGGGGAAGGCCGCTTTGAAGGAACTCTGTCGCGCGCTGGGGGAATGTCCCGAGTGGCAAAGGGGGGGGACTGTAAATCCCCTGGCGTACGCCTTCGTAGGTTCGAGTCCTACTTCCCCCACCACGCGCGACGAGAGCTCCGACGAGGCTTGGTCCCCAAAGCCAGAGACCGGGAGCCGACGCGACCCCGCTAGCTAGGCGGGTATAGCACAGTGGTAGTGCAGCAGCCTTCCAAGCTGAGGATGCGGGTTCGATTCCCGCTACCCGCTCCAGCTCCCCCTAGACTAATGACCCTGAAACAAGCCCGCCGGCGCGAAGGTAGAGACGATGGCCAAGGAAAAGTTCGAACGTAACAAGCCGCACTGCAACATCGGCACCATTGGTCACGTTGACCATGGCAAGACGACGCTGACGGCGGCGATCACCATCATTCTGGCCAAGAGCGGTGGCGCCACGGCGAAGAACTACGCCGACATCGACGCCGCGCCGGAAGAGAAGGCCCGCGGCATCACCATCAACACCGCGCACGTGGAATATGAGACGGCCAACCGTCACTACGCCCACGTCGACTGCCCCGGCCACGCCGACTATGTGAAGAACATGATCACCGGCGCGGCCCAGATGGACGGCGCGATCCTGGTGGTGTCGGCCGCCGACGGCCCGATGCCCCAGACCCGCGAGCACATCCTGCTGGCCCGTCAGGTCGGCGTGCCGGCCCTGGTGGTCTACATGAACAAGGTCGACCTGGTCGACGACGCCGAGCTGCTGGAGCTGGTCGAGATGGAAGTGCGCGAGCTGCTCAGCTCGTACGACTTCCCGGGCGACGACATCCCGATCACCAAGGGTTCGGCCAAGGTGGCCATCGACGGCGGCGACCCGATCATCGGCGAGCAGTCGATCCTGGAGCTGATGCAGACGGTCGACACCTACATCCCGCAGCCCGACCGTCCGGTCGACCTGCCCTTCCTGATGCCGGTCGAAGACGTGTTCTCGATCTCGGGCCGCGGCACCGTGGTCACGGGCCGGGTCGAGCGCGGCATCGTCAAGGTCGGCGAGGAAGTCGAGATCGTCGGCATCCGTCCGGTCCAGAAGACCACCTGCACGGGCGTGGAAATGTTCCGCAAGCTGCTGGACCAGGGTCAAGCGGGCGACAACGTCGGCGTGCTGCTGCGCGGCACCAAGCGCGAAGACGTCGAGCGTGGCCAGGTGCTGTGCAAGCCGGGTTCGATCACCCCGCACACCAAGTTCGTGGCCGAGGCCTACATCCTGACCAAGGAAGAAGGCGGCCGTCACACCCCGTTCTTCACCAACTACCGCCCGCAGTTCTACTTCCGCACGACGGACGTCACCGGGATCATCAAGCTGCGCGAAGGCGTGGAAATGATCATGCCGGGCGACAACGCCGAGCTGGACGTCGAGCTGATCACCCCGATCGCCATGGAAGAGAAGCTGCGCTTCGCCATCCGTGAAGGCGGCCGCACCGTCGGCGCCGGCGTCGTGGCCAAGATCGTCGAGTAATCGATCGGTCTCAGCGACTAGCTGACTAAGCGAAGGCCCCGGAGGAAACTCCGGGGCCTTTTGCTATTGGGTGCCTTCAAGGCTTCGCCGCTCTCGGCGCGGTCGTGTCGCGGCCGCCCTGGTGCAGCACCAGCGCGGTAGCCACGGCGTCGCCGGTCTGGGTGAAGCTGATCTGGGCATCGACGATCTTGAGGAAGAACTCGCCCGGCGCGCTGGGATAGATCGGGGCGGGACCCTGGTTCGTCCCCTGGCTGATCAGTTGGTCGCCCTGGCGCGTGATCGTCAGGGTGAAGGTCGGCGACAGGACATAGGCGCCGACATAGCGATCGAGCGTCGCTGTCGGCAGGGTGATCGCCTTCGGCGGTCGCCAGGTTCCCACGCATAGCCCGGCCAGGTTCTCGGCTATGCTGTTCGACGGCGAGCCGCCGTAGTTGGCCAGGACGATGGCGACGACGCCGTCCTTGGGATAGCGGCTGATGCCGGTGCTGAAACCGTTGATGCCGCCGCCATGAGAGACCTGGTCATGCCCGGCGACCGGTTTGATCCCCCAGCCGAAGCCGTAGTGGTTGCCATAGTCGGTGAACATCGCCTGCCGCGACGCCGGCGTCAGGATCTCGCGCTCGGTCAGGGCCCGGTCCCAGATCAGCAGATCGCCCGTCGTCGAATAGAGCGAACCGGCCGCGTAGGGCAGGGTCATGTCCAGATAGTCGGCGTTCTTCCAGCCGTCCTTCGTGGGCTTATAGCCAGAGGCGCGGTGGCGCAGGATCACGCCGGAGACGTCGTAGCCGGTGTCCTTCATGCCCAGGGGCGTGAAGATGTGCTTGGCCACGTAATCGGCATAGGTCTCACCGGACACCTTCTCGATCACATAGCCGAGCAGGATGTAGCCGGTGTTGTCGTAGTTGTATTTCGTGCCTGGCTCGAACTCGAGCGGCATGTCGCGTGTCAGCTTGATGATCCCGTCCGGGCTCAGCGGCGACATCGAATTCTTTTCGAAGAAGCCGGGCAGGGCGGTGTAGCTGGGGATCCCCGAGGTGTGGGTCAGTAGGTGCTTGATCGTCACCTTCGACCAGGCGGCCGGGGCGTCGACATAGTATTTCGAGATCGGATCGTCGACCGACAGCTTGCCCTGGTCGACCAGTTGCAGGATCGCCGTGGCGGTGAACTGCTTGGTGATCGAGCCGAGGCGGAACTTGGTGTCGGCGGTGTTGGGGACATCCCATTCGCGGTCGGCCGCGCCGAAGCTCTCGCGCCAGACCGGTGCGCCGTCCTTGGCCACCAGGATCGAGCCGCTGAAGCTCTGGGCTTCCAGGTAAGGCGCGATCAGGTCGCGCGCCTGCTGGGCGTAGTCGGCGACAGCGCAGGTCGGCTGGGCGGCCCAGGCCGATGACGTCGACAGCAGAAGGGCGGCCGCTAGGCCCGTGGGGATCAAGGTCTTCATGGGCGCCTCAGGTTGATTTGAGACCTACTAGGCATAGCTTTTGAGACGACCGCAAGGCAGCGCTTCGGGCGCCCGCTTGTCGGCGCTCATCGGGTCGACAATAATCAAAAGTGGAACGACGAGGCGCCGCCGATGTCCTGGATGAAGTATCAAGGTTGGGGAAGTGCGAGCTTTCCCTATGCCTGCTTTGGTTGCCGGCGGTCATTCAAGCGAACCGTTTCTTCCAACTTTCTTGAGCGCGCGGCCGTTCTGGCCTGTCCGCATTGCGGCGGCGCGGCGATAGGCCTGTCACGCAAGTTCAAGGCGCCTCGGCGGGACGACATCGCCCAATGGAAAAAGGTGCACGCCTTGGTTCTGGGCGGCTGTCTCTTCTATTCGCACAATGACCCTTATCCGGAGACCCTGCGCGAGGTTCCTGGGTTTCTCCACCGCCGCCGGACGGAGATCGAGCGGGATCTTGCACGATTTCCGCGTCAGTATGCGGCGATCCTCAACGCCGCCCAGGGCGTCATCATTTCCTGACTTTCACGCCGTCGTCACCGGTTCGGCCAGATAGGCGTGGATCGCCGCCACCACCTGGGCGCCTTCGCCGACCGCCGCCGCCACGCGCTTGACCGAGCCGGCCCGCACGTCGCCGATCGCGAACACGCCGTGGCGGCTGGTCTGCAAGGGCGGATGGCCTGGGGCCAGGTCCTGGCCGGTCCGCACGAAGCCGTGGTTGTCCAGCTCGACCCGGCATTCGTTCAGCCAGGTGGTGTTGGGCGCGGCGCCGATGAACAGGAACAGGTGGCTGATCTCGCGGCGGGCCTCCTCGCCGGTGTCGAGGTCGCGGTGGCGGATCGCGCGCAGCTGGCCGTCCTCGCCTTCCAGCTCGACGATCTCGTTGCGGGTGACGATCTCGATGTTGGGCAGGCTCTTGATGCGGTCGATCAGGTAGCGCGACATGCTGGCGTCCAGGCTCTTGCCGCGGATCAGCAGCCAGACCTTGGCCACCTGGCTGGCCAGGTAGACCGCCGCCTGGCCCGCGGAGTTGCCGGCTCCGACCAGGGCCACCTCCTGGCCGGCGCACAGCTTGGCCTCGAGCGGCGAGGCCCAGTAATGGACGCTGCTGCCCTCGAACTGGTCCAGGTTGGACACCTCCAGCCGCCGATAGCGGGCGCCGCTGGCGATCACCACGGTCTTGGCCTGGGTGGTCTCGCCGCTGACCAGTTTCAGGTGATAGCCGCTGAGGCTCCCGTTTTCTTTGGCATCACCATCGCAGTCCAGGCTGGCCACCTCGTCGGGGATGGCCAGGTTGGCGCCGAACTTCTGGGCCTGGTTGTAGGCCCGGGCCATCAGGGCCATGCCCGAGACGCCGGTGGGGAAGCCCAGATAGTTCTCGATCCGGGCCGAGGCTCCGGCCTGGCCGCCGAACGCCCGGGTGTCGAGCACCAGCACCGACAGGCCCTCGGAGGCGGCGTAGACCGCGGTCGCCAGCCCCGCGGGGCCCGCGCCGACCACGGCCACGTCGTAGACCCGGTCCGGATCCAGGTCGCCGACCATGCCGATACAACGGGCCAGCTCGGCGTTGGACGGATGGCGCAGCAGCTGGCCGCCGGGGCAGAGCACGATCGGGAGCTCGGCCTCGTCGACCGAGAACCGCTCGATCAACACCTTGGCGCAGTCGACGGTGTCGGGGTCCAGGTGCTTGTAGGGATGGCCGTTGCGGCCCAGGAAGCCGGACAGGCGGATGACCTCGCCGTCGGCGGCGCGGCCGATGATCACCGGGCCTCCGGCTCCGGTTTCCAGCAACCCGACCCGGCGCAGGATCAGGGCCCGCATGATCCGCTCGCCCAGCTCGGCCTCGGCGACCAGCACCGCGCGCAGCCGCTCGGGCTTGATCCGCAGCACCTCCAGGTCGGTCAGGGCGTGGACGTCGACCAGCGACGGGCGGTTGGACAGCTGGGCCAGTTCGCCGATGAAGGCGCCCGGACCATGCTCGGCGACCAGGTGGGTCTCCTCCATCGCGTCGCGACGGGTGACCCGGGCGCCGCCTTCCAGCACCACCATGACTCCGGGCGAGACCTCGCCGGCCTTGGCCAGCACGGCGCCGGCCCTGGCGTGGGCGATGTCGCCGAAGCGGCGGATGCGGTCGATCTCCTCCGGCTTGAGGATGGGAAACATCTGGTCGCGGCGGGTGTCGATGATGGCCATGGCCCTAGAGTGCGTCAGGATCGCCGCGCGGTCATCCGCCCTGCGTGACGGAATTTGAACGTTCATGTCGTCATGAGTCCATCCCGAGCATCGGGGCCTGAGCATCAGGGTTGGAGATGCGCATGGCCAGGCGGTAGACTTCGGCCATGTCGAAAGCCGCCGCTCAACGCCGTTCCGCCGTCCAATGGCGGGTCGGGGCCGGGTCCGGGATCATCGCCCGCGCCACGCCCCAGGAAGTCGCCGTGGGCCTGTCGTTCGACGGCCGGCCGCACACCGTGCTGATGGCCACGCCCGACGACGTCGCGGACCTGGCGCGAGGCTTCACCCTGACCGAGGCCGTGGCCCGCGCCGAGGACATCCTCGAGATCGAGGTCACCGAGACGGATCTGGGCGTCCTGGCCGATGTCAGGCTCAAGCCCGGGACGCTCCAGCGCAAGGCACGGCCGCGCACGCTGGAAGGACGGTCCAGCTGCGGATTGTGCGGCGTGCAGCGGCTGGCCGACGCGGTGCGGCCGCTGCCGCGCCTGGACGGCGGCGCAAGAGTGTCGCACCAGGCCGTGCAGCGGGCCGTCGACGCCCTGGACGACGTCCAGGCCCTGGGCCGCTTGACCCGCGCCACCCACGCGGCGGCGTTCGCCGATGGGGAGGGGGCGCTGGTCCTGGTCCGCGAGGACGTCGGCCGCCACAACGCCCTGGACAAGCTGGCCGGGGCGATGGCGCGCGAGGGGCGCGAGGCGTCGGGTGGCTTCGTGCTGGTTACCAGCCGCTGCTCGTTCGAGATGGTCGAGAAGACCGTGCGGATGGGCTGTTCGATCCTGGTGGCGGTTTCCGCGCCCACCGACCTGGCGATCCGCCGGGCCGAGGAGTCCGGCCTGACCCTGGCAGCCCTGGCCCGCGCCGACGGCCACGCCGTCTTCACCCATGCCGAGCGCCTGCTCGACATCGTTCCGGAGCTCGCGTGATGACCGACCGCAACCCCAATGCGGGCGTGCCCGGCATCCATCGCTACGACAACGCCGCCGGCGGCTGGGGGGCGCTGAAGGCGGTGGCCGGGGCGCTGAGCGACCAGGCCACGGTGATCGAGGGCGGCAAGGCCCTGCTGCGCGCCAACCAGCCGGAAGGCTTCGACTGTCCCGGCTGCGCCTGGCCCGATCCCAAGCACACCTCCTCGTTCGAATTCTGCGAGAACGGGGCCAAGGCCGTGGCCTGGGAGGCGACGTCCAAGCGCGCCACGCCCGAGGTGTTCGCGGCCCACACGGTCACCGAGCTCCTGACCTGGAGCGACCACGCCCTGGAGGACCTGGGCCGGCTGACCCACCCCATGGCCTATGACCAGGCGACGGACCGCTACCTCCCCATCGCCTGGGACGAAGCCTTCCAGCGCACGGCCGACGCGCTACGGGCCCTCGACCATCCCGACCAGGCGGAGTTCTACGCCTCGGGCCGGGCCTCGAACGAGGCGGCGTTCCTGTTCCAGCTGCTGGGACGGCGGGTGGGGACCAACAATTTCCCCGACTGCTCCAACATGTGTCACGAGCCGACCAGCGTCGGCCTGCCGGACTCGATCGGCATGGGCAAGGGTTCGGTGACGCTGGAGGATTTCGACCACGCCGACCTGATCCTGTGCTTCGGCCACAACCCCGGCACCAACCATCCGCGGATGATGACCACCCTGCGCGACGCCTCGCGGCGCGGGGCGACGATCCTGGCGTTCAATCCGCTGAAGGAGCGGGCGCTGGAGAAGTTCGCCGCGCCGCAGGACCCCGTCGAGATGGCCACCCTGTCCTCGACCCCGATCGCCTCGGCCTATTACCAGGTGGCCATCGGCGGCGACGCCCTGGCGGTGCAGGGGATGATGAAGGCCGTGCTGGCCCTGGACGCGGCGAGCCAGGGTACGGTCCTGGACCGCGCCTTCATCGCCGAGCACACCGAAGGCTTCGAGACGGTCAGGGCCGTGGTCGAGGCGCTGGACTGGGACGGGATCGAGGCGGGTTCCGGCCTGTCGCGCGCCCAGATCGAGGACGCGGCCCGGGCCTACGCCGGCGCCAAGGCCACGATCCTCTGCTACGGCATGGGTCTGACCCAGCATCGCTCCTCGTCCAGCACCGTGCAGCAGTTGGTCAACCTGCTGCTGCTGAAGGGCAATATCGGCCGGCCGGGGGCGGGGATCTGTCCGCTGCGGGGCCATTCCAACGTTCAGGGCGACCGGACGGTCGGGATCTGGGAGAAGCCCTCGGCGGTGTTCCTGGACGCCATGGACCGGGTGTTCGCCTTCAAGTCGCCGCGCGAGCACGGGCATACCGTCGTCGAGACGATCGCGGCCATGGAGGCTGGGCGGACCAAGGTGTTCGTCGGCCTGGGCGGCAATTTCGCGGTCGCCGCCCCCGATCCGACCCGCACCTTCGCGGCGATCCGGAAGGTCGGACTGGCGGTCCACGTCGCCACCAAGCTCAACCGCACCCACCTGCTGCACGGCGGCGAGAGCCTGCTGCTGCCGTGCCTGGGCCGCACCGAGATCGACGTCCAGGCCGGCGGCCGCCAGGCGGTGACGGTCGAGGACTCGATGTCGATGGTCCACGCCTCGCGCGGCCTGAACGCCCCGGCTTCGGACCAGCTGAAGTCGGAGCCGGCCATCGTCGCGGGGATCGGGGCGGCGCTGTTCGGGCCGGACGACATCGTCGACTGGCCGGGCCTGGCCGCCGACTACGACCGGATCCGCGACCTGATCGAGGCGGTCTTTCCCGAGGCCTTCGCCAACTATAACCAGCGGGTGCGCCAGCCCGGCGGCTTCCGCCTGCCGGTCCCGCCGTCCGACCGGGTCTGGAAGACGCCCAGCGGCAAGGCCCAGTTCCTGGCCCATCGCCACGACGGCCAGGACGCCCGGCGTGGCCAGGCCGACGTCCTGCTGCTGACCACCCTGCGCAGCCACGACCAGTACAACACCACCATCTATGGGACGAACGACCGCTATCGCGGGGTGTTCGGCCGCCGCGACGTGGTGTTCGCCCATCCCGACGACATCGCCGCCCGCGGCCTGAGGGCCGGCGACCGCATCGACCTGACGGCGGCCTTCGACGACACCGGCCGCAGGGCGGTGCGCGGCTTCACCCTGATTGAGCGCGACATCCCGCGCGGCTGCCTGGCGGCCTACTATCCGGAGGCCAACGTGCTGGTGGCGCTGGAGGACCATGACCATCGCAGCGGCACGCCGGCCTACAAGTCGGTTCCCGTGCGGCTGGCCGCCCACGCGGGTTGAAAGCGGCGGACGTCGACGGCGCCGCTTCGATTGCGGCCGGATCATGACAACCGGGTCATGACCTCGAATTAAGTCGTTTCTCGATAAGGGCGCGGCTAGCTTTCCCTCAACAAACGCTTTGCTTCGAGGGAATACCGATGCGCGCTCTTCTGCTCCTGGCCTCCGCGGCCGCCGCCCTGGGCTTCGCCGGAACCGCCGCCGCCGATCCGTCCGTGAAGATCAAGGACGCCGTGGCCCGTGTGGTCGTGGTGCCCGAGGCGCGTGGCGACGTGAAGGTTGAATTCCTGACCACCAACAAGAGCCTGCCGCTGGACATCCGCAAGAACGGCTCGGAGGTGACGGTCGACGGCCGCCTGCGCCGCAACCGCATCAACGGCTGCAACACGGTGATGGGCAAGACCGTCGTCCACGTGCGTGGCATCGGCGACGTGAAATGGGAGGACATCCCGCAGATCGTGGTCCGCGTGCCGATGGACGCCGAAGTGGGCGCCGCCGGCGCGGTGTTCGGCAGCGTCGGCCGCACCGACCACCTGGAGCTGTCCAACGCCGGTTGCGGCGACTGGACCGTGGCCAATGTCAGGGGCAAGCTCGAGCTGAGCCAGGCCGGCTCGGGCGACACCAAGACCGGCAGCGCCGGCTCGGCCGAGATCAACATCGCCGGCTCCGGCGACGTGAAGACCCAGGAGATCGGCGGCGACCTGGAGGTCAACATCGCCGGCTCGGGCGGCGTCACCGCCGCCAGCGTCAACGGCAAGCTGGAGGCCAATATCGCCGGCTCCGGCGACGTGACCGTCAACGGCGGCCGCTCGCGGTCGGTCGAGGTCAGCATCATGGGCTCGGGCAATGTCGACTTCGGCGGCGAGGCCGACACGGCCGAGGTGTCGGTCGCCGGCTCCGGCGACGTGAGCATCGCCAAGGTCAACGGTCCGGTCCACAAGTCGGTCGCCGGCTCCGGCGAGGTGAACATCGGCCGCTAGGGCGGCGCCCGGCCTCGTCAACATGGTGGATCGGCCTGGCCTCTCCGGGCTAGGCTGGCCGCCGTGTTGATGGGGAAGCGGCATGATCCTGCGGACGTTGGTGTTGATCGGCGCGCTGGCGCTGCCGGCGGTCGCGCAGGCCGCGGCCCCCAAGCCGCTCTATCGCGATCCCGTCACCGACGGCGCCGCCGACGTGTCGATCGTGTTCGACCAGGCCCACCGCGAATGGGTGATGTTCTACACCAACCGCCGCGCCACGATGAAGAGCCCCGACCCCAAGGACGTGGCCTGGGTCCACGCCACGCCGATCGGCATGGCGGTGTCGAAGGACGGCCTGGCCTGGGCCTACAAGGGCGTGGCGAAGATTCCCGCCGCCTGCACGGGCCAGACCCTGTGGGCGCCGGAGCTGTACGCCGAAGCTGGCGTCTACCACATGTGGCTGACCGTGGTGCCCGGTGTCTTCCACCGCTGGGGCGAGGCCGGGGCGACCGCGCGGATCGTCCACCTGACCAGCAAGGACCTGAAGGCCTGGACCTGCGGCGACACGCTGGACCTGGGCTCGGACCGGGTGATCGACGCCAGTGTGGTCAAGGTCGGCGACCGCTATCGCCTTTGGTACAAGGACGAACACAAGGGCAGCCGGATCGTGGCGGCCGAAAGCCCCGACCTCGTCCATTGGGCGCCGCTTGGCGACAAGCCTGTGGTCGACATGGGCGCCGAGGGGCCCAAGGTGTTCCGCTGGAAGAACGCCTGGTGGATGGTCGCCGACGCCTGGAAGGGCCTGATCGTCCTGCGCTCGGACGACGCCAAGACCTGGACCCTGCAGCCGGCCCGCCTGCTGGAGCAGCCGGGAACCCAGGCCACCGATACCGCCATGGGCCAGCACCCCGACGTGGTGGTCAGCGGGGGCAGGGCCTTCCTCTACTACTTCGTCCACCAATCCAATGAACCGCGGGCCAAGACCGACCCCTATTACGGCCAGCGGACCGTCATCCAGGTGGCGGAGCTGAAGGAAGCGGACGGCGTGCTGTCGGTCGACCGCGAGGCGCTGGTCGAGCAGGGGCTGGTCGCGCCGAAGTGAGCCGGGTTCGGCGAACCGTGCCTACGCCATATATATAAAGTGAAACGCCCCGAAGCCTGAGCTCCGGGGCGTTCCTTTGTTCACCCTAGGGCGAACGGCGGCCGCTTAGCGGACGCCGAAGCCGAACAGGGTGTCGGCGTCGATCAGGTCGGCGCCCGAACGGTCGCGGGTCTTCAGGCTGCCGCCGAAGGTGTAGCGGAAGCCAACCTTCACGGCTTCGGCGTTCAGGTCGGCCAGGTCCTTGGACTCGGTGTGGGTGTACTTGCCGAAGGTCGACCAGCCGGTGTTGGCGAACTTGTATTCGCCGCCGACATTGATGTCCCAGATGTCGGCTTCCAGACCGGCGTCAGCGTCCAGCTTCGAGTAGCCGGCGCCGGCGTCCAGACGGAAGTCGTCCGAGACGAAGTAGCGGGCTTCGCCGCGCACGGCGTACAGGTCGGCGTCCAGGTCGTTCGACTGGCCGTAGGCGACCAGGCCGTTCAGGGTGACCTTGTCGAAGTACTTGGAGGCTTCGGCGCCGACGGCCCACAGGGTGTCGTTCGACGGACGCGACAGGGCGGCGAAGCCGCCGACGCGCACGGTGTCGCCGGCGACCAGGGTCGTGGCGTGAGCGGCGGTCGAGGCGACGGTTTCGTCGCTCAGGTCGTTGTCGTTCACCGAGACGTTGCCGTTCAGGGTGACGGTCCAGGCGCCGGTCGGGATGGCGACGTTGCCGTCGACCTTCACCGAGGTGCCGTCGGCGTCGATGCCGGTGGCCTTGACGTCGCTGTAGTTCACCGCGGCGCCGATCGAGCCGACGTTCTGGGCGAAGGCGGGAGCCGAGACGGCCAGCGCCAGGACGGCGGCGGCGGCAAAGAGTTGGGTCTTCATAGTGGGTAATCCCCTTACTGTGTGGCCTCGATCGGCGGGCGGTCGTTTTGGGGAGGGCCGCCTGTCCGTCGAGGAGCGGCGGATCTATGGAGCTTCGGCCAAGGCGGCAAGACCGGACGGAACGGTCGCTAGAGCATTGATGCAGTTTTATGACACTTGCGCGACCGGGTTAACGTGCCTACCGCGCGCACTCGCCCGATCATGTTCATGCGCCGTGTTTTGAGCTTGTTTCGCATGACGGTGTTATATTCGACTAAGCTCTGCCAACTCCGCTCATCCGGTGAAAGCCGAGGAAGTGGGCGCCGCCTCGGGCGCGGGATCAGGCGCGGCCGGCGCCGGGCTTCGACCGGGACGAGCGGATCGACAGGGGAGGGCGAGGAGGTCCGGCGGCCCGTCCGAAACCCGCGCCGAACCGCTTGACGAAACCGATTCCCGCACGTAAAAGCCCCCCTCTGTTGGACCGGCTGTGAGCTTTCGAGCTCAGACGCGGTTCGCGAACGACTGCCGATCGCGCCTTTTGGGGCGCAGTTTTCAGTCACAGGCCCTCTCGGGAGACCGGGCGGGCCAATTTGTTTTGCGGACGCTGCGTTCGGACCCCTCGCGGGGACCGAGTTGGTCTTTGAAATGGTTCGAGACGCGGGCGCAGCCCACTAGGAAACCGAGCGATATGGATCGTCAGAACATCCGCATCCGGCTCAAGGCCTTCGATCACCGCGTGTTGGATCATTCCACGCGCGAGATCGTCAATACGGCCAAGCGCACGGGTGCGACGGTACGGGGCCCGATCCCCCTGCCCACGCTTATCGAGAAATTCACGGTCAACCGCTCGCCGCACGTCGACAAGAAGTCGCGCGAGCAGTTCGAGATCCGCACGCACAAGCGCGTCCTCGACATCGTTGATCCGACTCCGCAGACCGTGGACGCGCTGATGAAGCTCGACCTGTCGGCCGGCGTCGACGTCGAAATCAAGCTGTAAGGAGGGCCGAACAGATGACTCTCCCCGCTAATCGTACTGGCGTGATCGCCAAGAAGCTGGGCATGACCCGCTTCTTCGATGAAACCGGACAGCACGTCCCGGTCACCGTCCTGTCGCTGGATGGTTGCCAGGTCACGGGCCAGCGCACGGTCGAGAAGGACGGTTACACCGCCCTGCAACTCGGCGCCGGCGCCAAGAAGCCCAAGAACACCTCCAAGGCCCTGCGCGGCCACTTCGCCAAGAACTCGGTCGAGCCCAAGCGGATCGTCGCCGAATTCCGCGTCGATGAAGCCGCTCTGATCGATGTGGGCGCGGAATTCACCGCCGACCACTACGTTCCTGGCCAGAAGGTGGACATCCAAGGCATCACCGTCGGCAAGGGTTTCGCCGGCGCCATGAAGCGCTGGAACTTCGGCGGTCTGCGCGCCACCCACGGCGTCTCGGTCTCGCACCGTTCGCACGGCTCGACCGGCAACCGCCAGGATCCGGGCCGTACGTTCCCGGGCAAGAAGATGGCCGGTCACCTGGGTCAGGAAACCGTCACCACCCTGAACGTCACCGTTTGGAAAGTGGACGTCGAACGCGGCCTGATCCTGGTCAAGGGCGCCGTCCCCGGCTCGGAAGGCAGCTACGTCAAGGTTCGCGACGCGATCAAGAAGGCCGCTCCGGCCGACCTGCCGCGTCCGGGCGCCTTCCGCAAGGCTGGCGAGGCTCCGGCCGCCGCCGCTGAAACCCCCGCTGAGGAAGCCCCCGCGGTGACCACCGAAGAGGGCGAAGGCTAATGAAACTCGACGTCATCAAACTGGACGGCGGCAAGGCCGGTTCCGTTGATCTCGACGACGCCATCTTTGGCATCGCCGACATCCGCGGCGACATCCTGCAGCGCGTCGTCACCTGGCAGCTGGCCAAGCGCCGCTCCGGGAACCACAAGATTCAGGTCCGCAACGAGGTCTCTCGTACGGGCAAGAAGATGTACAAGCAAAAGGGCACCGGCTCGGCTCGTCACGGTTCGCGCCGTGCGGCTCAGTTCGTCGGCGGCGCCAAGGCCCACGGCCCTGTCGTCCGTAGCCACGCGTTCGATCTTCCCAAGAAGATCCGCGCCATGGCTCTGCGCCACGCGCTCTCGTCGAAGGCCAAGTCCGGTTCGCTGGTCGTGCTGGACAGCGCCGTTCTGACCGATCCGAAGACGGCCGCCCTGCGCGCCAACTTCGAGAAGATCGGCCTGAAGAACGCCCTGGTCATCGCGGGTCCGGAAGTGGACGGCAACTTCAAGCTCGCCGCCCGCAACATTCCGAACATCGACGTGCTGCCGAACGCCGGCCTGAACGTCTATGACGTGCTGCGTCGCCAAACGCTCGTCCTGACCAAGGACGCGATCGAGGCGATCTCGGCCCGTTTCGCTGAGAAGGAAGCCGCCTGATGGCCGCAACCGCCCGCCACTACGACACGATCCTGTCGCCGGTGATCACCGAGAAGGCCACCCTGCTCAGCGAGCAGAACAAGGTTGTCTTCCGCGTGTCCGCCGATGCGTCGAAGGACGAAATCGCCGCCGCCGTCGAAGAGCTGTTCAAGGTCAAGGTCACCAAGGTCAACACCCTGGTCACCAAGGGCAAGACCAAGCGCTTCCGTGGCATCATCGGACGCCGTTCCGATGTCAAAAAAGCCATCGTGACCCTGGCCGAAGGCCAGTCGATCGACATCACGACGGGGCTCTAATCAGATGGCCTTGAAGCACTTTAACCCGACCAGCCCCGGCCAGCGCGGCCTGGTGCTGATCGACCGCAGCGAGCTCCACAAGGGCCGCCCGGAAAAGAAGCTGGTCGAAGGTCTGACCAAGTCGGGCGGTCGCGGCGGCAACGGCCGCATCGCGGTCCGCTTCCGCGGCGGCGGCGCCAAGCGCCTCTACCGTCTGGTCGACTTCAAGCGTCGTAAGCAAGGCACGGCCACGGTCGTCCGCCTCGAGTACGACCCGAACCGCACCGCCTTCATCGCCCTGATCAAGTATCAGGACGGCGAGCTGGCCTACATCCTGGCCCCGCAACGCCTGAAGGCCGGCGACGAAGTCGTCACCGCCGACAAGGTCGACGTGAAGCCGGGCAACGCCTCGCCGCTGCGCACCCTGCCGATCGGCACGATCATCCACAACGTCGAGCTGAAGCCCGCCAAGGGTGGTCAGATCGCGCGTTCGGCTGGCGCCTACGCCCAGCTGGTGGGTCGTGACGCCGGCTACGCCCAGATCCGCCTGAACTCGGGCGAGCTGCGCATGGTGCTGGACAGCTGCATGGCCACCGTCGGCGCCGTGTCGAACCCGGACCACATGAACGAAAACCTCGGCAAGGCCGGGCGCGTTCGTCACATGGGCCGTCGTCCTCACGTCCGCGGCGTCGCCATGAACCCGGTCGACCACCCGCACGGCGGTGGTGAAGGCCGCACCTCGGGCGGCCGTCACCCGGTGACCCCGGCTGGTAAGCCGACCAAGGGCGCCAAGACCCGCGTCAACAAGGCCACGGATAAGTTCATCATCCGTTCGCGCCACAAAGCGAAAAAGGGCCGCTAAGCCATGACCCGCTCCGTCTGGAAAGGCCCGTTCGTCGACGGGTACCTCCTGAAGAAGGCCGACGCCGCTCTCGCGTCGGGCCGCAAGGACGTCATCAAGACCTGGTCGCGCCGCTCGACCATCATGCCGCAGTTCGTCGGCCTGGTGTTCGGCGTGCACAACGGTCAAAAGCACGTTCCCGTCTCCGTGTCGGAAGACATGGTCGGCATGAAGTTCGGTGAGTTCGCACCCACCCGCAACTTCCCCGGCCACGCCGCCGACAAGAAGGCGAAGAGGAAGTAGGCCATGAGCCAAGCTAAACAACCTCGCCGCCTGCCGGCCAATGAAGCGATGTGCAAGGTTCGCACCTTGCGCACCAGCGCCCGCAAGCTGAACCTGGTCGCTCAGTCCATCCGTGGCCTGAACGTCCAGCGCGCTCTGAACGAGCTCGAATTCAGCCACAAGCGTATCGCTCAGGACGTCCGCAAGGCGCTGTACTCGGCCATCTCCAACGCCGAGAACAACCACAACCTCGACATCGACTCGCTGGTCGTCGCCGAGGCCTATGTGGGCAAGAACCTGGTGATGAAGCGCTTCTCGCCGCGTGCTCGCGGTCGGGCCACGCGCGTTGAAAAGCCGTTCTCCGAGATCACCATCGTGGTCCGCGAACTGGGTGAGGCCGCCTGATGGGTCAGAAAGTCAATCCGGTCGGGCTGCGGCTCGGCGTAAACCGTACCTGGGACAGCCGTTGGTTCGCCGACGGCGAGCAGTACGGCAAGCTCCTGCACCAGGACCTCGCGGTCCGTGCGATGCTGAAGAAGCGCCTGTATCAAGCCGGCGTCTCGCGCATCATCATCGAGCGTCCGCACAAGAAGTGCCGCGTGACGATCTATGCCGCCCGCCCGGGCGTCATCATCGGCAAGAAGGGCGCTGACATCGACAAGCTCCGCAAGGACCTGTCGGTGATGACGGAAGGCGAGGTTCACCTGAACATCGTCGAAATCCGCAAGCCCGAAACCGATGCGCAGCTGGTGGCCGAGTCCATCGCCCAGCAGCTCGAGCGTCGTATCGCGTTCCGTCGCGCCATGAAGCGGTCGATCCAATCGGCCGTCCGTCTCGGCGCCAAGGGCATCCGCATCAACGTGTCGGGCCGCCTCGGCGGCGCGGAAATCGCGCGGATGGAATGGTATCGCGAAGGTCGCGTGCCGCTCCACACCCTGCGCGCCGACATCGACTACGGTTTCGCGGAAGCCAAGACCACCTACGGCATCATCGGCGTGAAGACCTGGATCTTCAAAGGCGAAGTGCTGGAGCATGACCCGATGGCGCTCGACAAGCGTCTGGCCACTGAATCCGGCCCGGCCGGCGAAGGTGGCGGACGCGAGCGCGGCGATCGTCCCGACCGGGGCGACCGCGGCCGTCGCGATCGGGGCTAAGGATAGAGCGCTATGCTGTCACCGAAAAAAACCAAGTATCGCAAGCAGTTCAAGGGCCGTATCCACGGCACCTCGAAGGGCGGCACCCTGCTGAACTTCGGTTCGTACGGCCTGAAGGCCGTCGAGCCGGAGCGCATCACGGCTCGCCAGATCGAAGCTGCTCGTCGCGCCATCACCCGCCAGATGAAGCGTCAAGGCCGCGTCTGGATCCGTATCTTCCCGGACGTGCCGGTCACCGGCAAGCCGGCCGAAGTGCGGATGGGTAAGGGCAAGGGCGCCGTGGACCACTGGGCCGCTCGCGTGGCTCCGGGCCGCATCATGTTCGAAATCGACGGCGTGCCGGACGATATCGCGCGCGAAGCCCTGCGCCTTGGCGCCGCCAAGCTGCCGATCCGTACCCGCGTCGTCACCCGCATCGACGCTGGTGCGGCTCTGGAGGCCGAAGCGGCATGACCAAGATCCAAGACATCCGGGGCATGACTCCCGACCAACTCGCCGAGCAGCTGCTCAACCTGAAGAAGGAGCAGTTCAATCTGCGCTTCCAGGCGGCGACCGGTCAGGTGGAAAAGACCCACCGCGTCGGCGAGATCCGCAAGGAAATCGCCCGCATCAAGACCGTGCTGCGCGCCAAGGCTGCGGCTTAAGGAGAACGATATGCCCAAGCGTATCCTCGAAGGGGTTGTCGTCTCCGATAAGGGCGACAAGACCGTAGTGGTCAAGGTTGAACGGACCATCGTTCACCCGCTGCTGAAGAAGATCGTGCGTCGGTCCAAGAAGTACCACGCGCATGATGAGAGCAATGCGTACAAGGCGGGCGAGATTGCTCGCATCGTTGAGTGCGCTCCGAAGTCCAAGCTGAAGACCTGGGAAGTCCTTCCCAAGGCTTCAGCTTAATCTGGAAGGTTTGAACCATGATCCAGATGCAAACTAACCTGGAAGTCGCCGACAACTCCGGCGCCCGCCGGGTCATGTGCATCAAGGTGCTGGGTGGCGCAGGTCGTCGCTACGCCAGCGTCGGTGACGTGATCGTCGTGTCCGTGAAGGAAGCCATTCCGCGCGGCCGCGTGAAGAAGGGCGACGTGCTTCGCGCCGTCGTCGTTCGCGTGAACCAAGGCATGAAGCGTAAGGACGGGTCGCTGATCCGTTTCGACAAGAACGCCGCGGTCATCGTCAACAAGCAGAGCGAGCCGGTCGGCACGCGGATCTTCGGCCCGGTTCCCCGCGAACTGCGCGCCAAGAACCACATGAAGATCATCTCCCTCGCCCCCGAGGTGCTGTAATGGCTGCCAAGATTAAGAAGGGCGACCGCGTTGTCGTCCTGGCCGGCAAGGACAAGGGCAAGCAAGGCGCCGTGACCCAGGTTCTCCCCAAGGAGAACCGCGTCCTGGTGCAAGGCGTGAACCTGGTTCAACGCCACACCAAGGCCACCCAGGCTGATCCGCAAGGCGGCATCAAGAGCAAGGAAGCGACCCTGCACGTCTCGAACGTGGCTCTGGTCGATTCCAACGGCAAGCCCACCCGCGTCGGCTTCAAGATCGAAGGCGACAAGAAGGTGCGCGTCGCCAAGACGACGGGCGAGGTGATCAATGGTTGATCAAGCTTACGAGCCGCGGCTGAAGACCGAATATCGCGCGCGCATCCGCGCCGCGATGAAGGAGCAGTTCGCGTACACCAACGAAATGCAGATCCCCAAGCTGGACAAGATCGTCCTGAACATGGGCATCGGCGAGGCGGTGGCCGACTCCAAGAAGGCCCAGACCGCGCTGAAGGATCTGATGGCCATCGCCGGCCAGAAGCCGGTCGCCACGAAGGCCCGCAAGTCGATCGCCGGCTTCAAGCTGCGCGAGGGCATGGTGGTCGGCGCCAAGGTGACCCTCCGCAAGGACCGGATGTACGAATTCCTCGACCGCCTGGTCACGATCGCGCTGCCGCGCGTGAAGGACTTCCGCGGCCTGAACGGCAAGAGCTTCGACGGCCGTGGCAACTACGCCATGGGCCTGAAGGAGCACCTGGTGTTCCCGGAAATCAACTATGACCAGATCGAACAGATCTGGGGCATGGACATCATCGTCTGCACCACTGCGAAGACCGATCAGGAAGCCAAGGCTCTCCTGAAGGAATTCCAGTTCCCGTTCACGAATTAAGAGCGGGCAGGGAAACACACCATGGCCAAGAAAAGCGCCGTTAACCGTAATCTCGCGGTCAAGGCCCTCGTCAAGCAATACGCCGACAAGCGCGCCGCGCTGAAGGCGATCGCCAACGACGAAAGCCTGCCGCTGGAAGAACGCTTCGAAGCCCGCCTGAAGCTCGCGAAGCTTCCGCGCAGCTCGTCGGCCGTTCGCATTCGCAACCGCTGCGAAGTGACCGGCCGCCCGCGCGCCTACTATCGCAAGCTGAAGATGAGCCGGATTGCTCTGCGCGAACTGGGTTCGCAAGGGCAGATCCCCGGCCTCGTCAAGTCGAGCTGGTGAGGACGATCAGATGTCGATGAACGATCCCCTGAGCGATATGATCGCTCGCATCAAGAACGCCGCCACGCGCAAGCGCGCCAAGGTCGCGACGCCGGCTTCCAAGCTGCGCGCCCGCGTCCTGGACGTGCTGGCCGACGAAGGCTACATCCGCGGCTACTCGCTGGTCGAGAAGCCCGGCGCGTTCCCCGAATTCGAGATCGAGCTCAAGTATTTTGACGGTGAGCCCGTGATCGCCGAGATCAGCCGCGTGTCCAAGCCTGGCCGTCGCGTCTATTCGTCGATCAAGGACCTGAAGCCGATCAAGAACGGCCTGGGCATCTCGATCCTTTCGACGCCGAAGGGCGTCATGTCGGACTCCGCCGCACGCGACGCTAACGTCGGTGGCGAAGTCCTCTGCCGCGTCTACTAGGCGCGGGAGGGAACAGAGCATGTCACGTATCGGTAAGAAGGCCGTCGCGATCCCCTCGAACGTGCAAGTCACGATCGACGGGCAGACGGTCACGGTGAAGGGCCCCAAGGGGCAACTCGCCTGGACCATCGCCGAAGAGATCGCCGTTTCGCAGGAAGGTTCCGACCTCCTGCTGGCGGCGCGCGATGAGAGCAAGCGCGCCAAGTCGATGTGGGGCCTGTCCCGCACGCTGGTGGCCAACATGGTGCAAGGCGTCACCACGGGCTTCGAGGAAACCCTCGAGCTGGTGGGCGTCGGTTACCGCGCCGCGATGAAGGGCACCGCGCTCTCCATCCAGCTCGGTTTCTCCCACGATGTGGACGTCGAGGCTCCGGCCGGCGTCACCTTCGCGGTGCCCAAGCAGACCGAAATCAAGATCGCCGGCGCTGACAAGCAGGCGGTTGGCGAGATTGCCGCGAAGATCCGTCGCATTCGTCCGCCGGAGCCCTACAAGGGCAAGGGCGTGCGGTATGCTGGCGAGAAGGTTCGCCGCAAGGAAGGCAAGAAGAAGTAAGCCATGGCGCTCTCACCTCGCGAATCCGCCGTGCGTCGTGCCCAACGCACCCGCACCCGCCTCAAGGCCCTGTCCAACGGTCGCCCGCGTCTGTCGGTCTTCCGTTCGTCCAAGAACATCTACGCCCAGGTCATCGATGATGAACGCGGCGTGACCCTGGCTTCGGCCTCCACCCTCGAGGGTGAAGGTTCGGCCAAGGGCGCGGACAAGGACGCGGCCGCCCTGGTCGGCAAGCTCGTCGCCGAACGCGCCATCGAAAAGGGCGTCAAGGACGTCGTCTTCGATCGCGGCGGCTACATCTTCCACGGACGGGTGAAAGCCCTGGCCGACGCCGCGCGCGAAGCCGGCCTGAACTTCTAAGGGAAACATCATGGCTCGTGGTGACCAACAGCGCGGAGAAGGCGGCCAACGCCGGGACCGTCGCGACCGCAACGCCCCCGAAGAGCGGGTCGACAGCGACATCGTCGAAAAGCTCGTCCACATCAACCGCGTCGCCGCCACCGTTAAGGGCGGCCGTCGCTTCAGCTTCGCCGCTCTGATGGTCGTCGGCGACCAGAAGGGCCGCGTCGGCTACGGTCATGGCAAGGCGCGTGAAGTGCCCGAAGCCATCCGCAAGGCGACCGAAGAAGCCAAGAAGACCATGGTCCGCGTCCCGCTCCGCGAGTCGCGCACCCTGCACCACGACGGCTACGGCCGTTGGGGCGCTGGCAAGGTCATGATGCGCGCCGCCCCTCCCGGCACGGGCGTCATCGCCGGTGGTCCGATGCGCGCGGTTCTGGAAACCCTGGGCGTCCAGGACGTCGTGGCCAAGTCGACGGGTTCTTCGAACCCGTACAACATGGTCCGCGCTACGTTCGAAGCCCTGAAGGTTCAATCGTCGCCCCGCCAGATCGCCGCCAAGCGCGGCAAGAAGGTCGGCGACATTCTCGGCCGCCGCGCCGACGGAGCCTCGGCTCCGGACGCCATCGAGGGCTAAGACATGGCTACGCAAACCAAGACCGTGAAGGTTCGCCAGACCGGCAGCCCGATCCGCCGCAACGCCGTCCAGCGCGCCACGCTCGCTGGCCTGGGTCTCAACAAGCTGGGCCGCGAGTCCGAGCTGGAAGACACCCCCTCGGTGCGCGGCATGATCCGCAAGGTCCAGCACCTGCTGGAAATCGTCGAGTAGGTCTGCTACGAGACGTCGAAATCGCCACCCCCGGTGAAAGCCGGGGTGGTTTTCGTTTGAAGTTTCTTTGTTTTCAAAAGCCGAGTCCGGCCGCTGGCCGGGCGCAGATCTCCAAGGAGAGGCACACATGACCAAGCTGAATGAACTGGCTCCGGCTCCCGGCTCGACCAAGGGCCGCATGCGCATCGGCCGCGGCCCGGGTTCGGGCAAGGGCAAGACCGGTGGTCGCGGCGTGAAGGGCCAGAAGGCGCGCTCGGGCGTCGCCATCGCCGGCTTCGAAGGCGGCCAGATGCCGCTGCACATGCGCATGCCCAAGCGCGGCTTCAACAACCCCTTCCGCCTGGAGTTCGCCGAAGTGAACCTGTGGCGCCTGGAGCAGGCCGTGGCCGCTGGCAAGTTCAAGGCCGGCGCCGAGCTGGCTCCGGCTGACCTAGTCGCCGCCGGCGTGATCCGCCGCGAACTGGACGGCGTGAAGCTGCTGGGCAAGGGCGAGATCAAGACCGCCCTGAAGCTGACCGTCTATTCGGCGACCGAAGCCGCCATCAAGGCCGTGGAAGCCGCCGGCGGTTCGGTGACCGTGACCAAGAAGGCCAAGGCGCAAGCCGAAGCCTAAGTCCATAGCGTCATCCCGAATCCGGCGCGCCAAGCTCTTGGACGCCGTCGCCGGGATCGCGGACAGGGCAGGGGAGACCCCGCCAGGTGCGCAGTTTCCCATCGGGATGACAGAATAACGAGGCTCGCCGTGACATCGCGGCGAGCCTCACCTATGTACGGCTCCGTACTCGGGCCTTGTCCAGCCCCGGCGATTCACCGCCGACCGGACCTGGCTCGGATTTATGCTTGGAGCGCGACCAAGGCCGCGGATGCGGCGCGCGCTCTCGACGTGGGGATTTGAATGGCCTCGGCCGCCGAACAACTCGCAGCCAACATGAACTTCGGGTCCTTCCAGAAGGCCACCGAACTTCACAAGCGCATCTGGTTCACGCTCATCGCCCTGATCGTCTACCGGCTCGGCACCTATGTGCCGATCCCGGGGATCAATCCGGAAGCCTTCGCCGCGGCGTTCTCGCAGCAGTCGAAGGGCATCCTGGGGATGTTCAACATGTTCTCGGGCGGGGCCGTGCAGCGCATGGCCGTGTTCTCGCTGAACGTGATGCCCTACATCAGCGCCTCGATCATCGTGCAGCTGATGGGCTCGGTGTATCCGCCGTGGGAGAAGCTGAAGAAGGAAGGCGGCGAAGCCGGCCGCAAGACCCTCAACCAGTACACCCGCTACCTGGCGGTCATCCTGGCCATTGTGCAGTCGTTCTCGATCGCCGTGGGCCTGCAGAGCCAGCCCAACATGATCGTCGGCGGCATCGCCCCGGCCTTCTTCATCCTGTCGACCGTGGTGGCCCTGACGGGCGGCACCCTGTTCCTGATGTGGCTGGGCGAGCAGATCACCAGCCGCGGCGTCGGCAACGGCGTGTCGCTGATCATCTTCGCCGGCATCGTGGCCGCTCTGCCGCTGGGCGTGGTGCAGATGTTCACCCAGGTGCAGACTGGCGCGATGTCGGGCTTCGCCCTGTTCGCCGTGGCCGTGCTGGCCGTGGCCGTGATCTTCTTCATCGTGTTCATCGAGCGCTCGCAACGCCGGCTGCTGGTCCACTATCCCAAGCGCCAGCAGGGCAACCGGATGATCGGCGGCGACACCTCGTTCATCCCGCTGAAGCTGAACACCGCCGGCGTCATCCCGCCGATCTTCGCCTCCAGCCTGCTGCTGCTGCCGACCACGGCCATGGGCTTCCTGGCCACCGCCAACCTGCCCAACTGGCTGCAATGGCTGCCCAGCGTCGTGGGCGCCCTGCAGCACGGCCAGCCGCTGTTCATGGTGCTGTACGCGGCCCTGATCATCTTCTTCTCGTTCTTCTACACCTCGGTTGTGTTCAATCCCGACGAGACGGCCGAGAACCTGCGCAAGTACGGCGGCTTCATGCCGGGCATCCGTCCGGGCAAGCGGACGGCGGAGTATCTGGACTACGTCCTGACCCGCCTGACGGTGATCGGCGCGGCCTACATCACCGCCGTCTGTATCCTGCCCGAACTGCTGATGAGCAGCATGGGGCCGACCAAGTTCGCCTTGGGCGGCACCTCGATCCTGATCGTCGTGACCGTGACCATGGACACCGTCGCCCAGATCCAGTCCCACCTGCTGGCCCACCAGTACGAAGGCCTGATCAAGAAATCGAAGCTTCGCGGCGGCAAGGGGCGCTAACCCCTTCCGGCGCGACGTAAGGCAGGAACACGGAAGCCGGTTTGTCACAATCCGGCTTCCGTTTTCGTCGAACCCACTCTAGGTCTGGGCGGACGCGGGCGGCAGACCCGCGGAAACGCAGGAAGCGCATTGATGAACTTGATCCTGTTCGGGCCGCCTGGGGCGGGCAAGGGGACCCAGGCCAAGCGCCTGGTCGAGCAGCGGGGCATGGTCCAGCTGTCGACCGGCGACATGCTGCGCGCCGCCATCGCCTCGGGCTCGGACCTGGGCCAGAAGGTCAAGGGTGTCCTGGACCGCGGCGACCTAGTCACCGACGAGATCGTCATCGCCCTGATCGAGGAGCGCCTGCCCGAGGCCGAGGCGGCCGGCGGCGCGATCTTCGACGGCTTCCCGCGCACCATCGCCCAGGCCCAGGCCTTGGACACCATGTTGGCCAAGCGGGGTCAGAAGATCGACTCTGTTCTCCGACTCAAGGTAGACGAGCCCGCCCTGATCGAACGCATCACCAAGCGATACGCCGAGCAGGGACGGTCGGACGACAATCCCGAAACCTTCGTGAATCGCCTGGACCGCTACAACGCCGACACCGCGCCGCTGCTTCCGTACTATCGGGAGCAGGGCAAGTTGTCGGAAGTCGACGGCATGGGCACCGTGGAAGCGGTGGCCGGCTCCATCGACGCCGCGCTTTCGGTCGTGGCTTGAGACTTCGTTGGAATCCTCTCGATTGAGCGGATTCCGCCATTGACGGATGCGCAACTATCCCTATAACGGGGCGCTTCCGCGAAAGGGCGCGATCTGTGCGCGCCGGACTGGGTCGAAAGACCGGGCCGGGCGCGCCGTTCGCGTCTTTAGTGCGTGACTAGGAGAACATTAGACGTGGCCCGTATCGCAGGCGTCAACATCCCGACGAACAAGCGCGTTTTGATCGCGCTTCAGTACATTCATGGCATTGGCCAGAAGTCCGCTCGTGACATCGTCACGAAGGTGGGCATCGATGACGCCCGCCGGGTCAACCAGCTGACCGACGCCGAAGTGCTCGCGATCCGTGAAACGATCGACAAGGACTTCACCGTCGAAGGCGACCTGCGCCGCGAAAATTCGATGAACATCAAGCGCCTGATGGACCTGGCCTGCTATCGCGGCCTGCGTCACCGTAAGGGCCTGCCGGTCCGCGGTCAGCGCACGCACACGAATGCTCGTACCCGCAAGGGTCCGGCCAAGCCGATCGCCGGCAAGAAGAAATAAGGTAGCCTGACGATGGCCAAGGAACCGGCTCGCGTTAAAAAGCGCGAACGCAAGAACATCACCTCGGGCGTGGCGCATGTGAACGCCTCGTTCAACAACACCATGATCACCATCACCGACGCGCAAGGGAACACCATCTCCTGGTCCAGCGCCGGCGCGATGGGCTTCAAGGGCTCGCGCAAGTCGACCCCGTACGCCGCTCAGATGGCTGCGGAAGACGCGGGCAAGAAGGCCGCCGAACACGGTGTGAAGACCCTCGAGGTCAACGTGTCGGGTCCGGGTTCGGGCCGTGAGTCGGCCCTGCGCGCTCTCCAGGCCGCGGGCATGACCATCACGACGATCCGCGACGTGACGCCGATCCCGCACAACGGCTGCCGTCCGCCCAAGCGTCGTCGCGTCTAGTACTATCAAGACCCAATTCTCCATCGCCGGCTGCGAGATTCGCGGCCGGCGAGCCGCGTTCAAGGGATCGACCACGTGATCGAAAGAAACTGGAACGAGCTGATCCGTCCTGAGAAGCCGCAAATCGAGACTGGCGCCGACGCGACCCGCAAGGCTCGCATCGTGGCTGAGCCGCTCGAACGCGGCTTCGGTGTGACGCTCGGCAACGCTCTCCGCCGCGTCCTGCTCTCCTCGCTTCAGGGCGCCGCCGTCACCGCCATCCAGATCGATGGCGTCGTACACGAATTCTCCTCGCTCGAAGGCGTCCGCGAAGACGTCGTCGACATCGTTCTGAACATCAAGCAGCTGGCCGTGCGCATGCACGCCGAAGGCCCCAAGCGCATGACCCTGCGCGCCACGGGCCCCGGCCCGGTGACCGCGGGTCAGATCGAAACCCCGGCCGACATCGAGATCCTGAACCCCGACCACGTGCTCTGCACGCTGGACGACGGCGCCTCGGTGCGCATGGAGTTCACGGTCAACACCGGCAAGGGCTACGTCCCGGCCGACAAGAACCGTCCGGAAGACGCGCCGATCGGCCTGATCGCCGTCGATGCCCTGTACTCGCCGGTCAAGCGCGTCGCCTATCGCGTCGAGCCGACCCGCCAGGGTCAGTCGCTGGACTACGACAAGCTGATCCTGGAAGTGGAAACCAACGGCGCGGTCACGCCGGTGGACGCGGTGGCCTACGCCGCCCGCATCCTGCAAGACCAGCTGCAGATCTTCATCACCTTCGAAGAGCCCAAGGCCAAGACCGCCGACGAGGCCAAGCCGGAACTGCCGTTCAACCCGGCCCTGCTGAAGAAGGTGGACGAACTGGAACTGTCGGTCCGCTCGGCCAACTGCCTGAAGAACGACAACATCGTCTATATCGGCGACCTGATCCAGAAGACCGAAGCCGAGATGCTGCGCACGCCGAACTTCGGCCGCAAGTCCTTGAACGAGATCAAGGAAGTGCTGGCCGGCATGGGCCTGCACCTGGGCATGGACGTGCCGAACTGGCCGCCCGAAAACATCGAAGACCTGGCCAAGAAGTTCGAAGACCAGATCTAGTACCTAAGTACCGCGCTTAATCCGGGCCGCTCTCCCATTTTCCTCGGAATTTTGGGGGCGGCCTGGGCCTTTTGAAGCCGCAACAGCGGTGGAGGGCCCCGGCGCTTCGTTCTGAACCCGGCCGGGACGCCGCTGGGATTGGTGACAATCAGCGCACTTTTCCGCGCTTCAGCGGGCCACGGCCCAGGAGACACTACAATGCGTCACGGTAAGGCTCACCGTAAACTCGGTCGTACGTCCGCTCACCGCACCGCCATGTTCGCCAACATGTCGGCCTCGCTGATCAAGCACGAGCAGATCGTCACCACCCTGCCCAAGGCCAAGGAACTGCGTCCGTTCGTCGAAAAGCTGGTCACCCTGGCCAAGCGCGGCGACCTGCACGCTCGCCGCCAAGCCATCTCGACCGTCCGCGACGTCGAGCAAGTCGGCAAGCTGTTCGCCACCATCGGTCCCCGCTACAAGGACCGCCAGGGCGGCTACATCCGCGTCCTGAAGGCCGGCTTCCGCTACGGCGACAACGCTCCGCTGGCCGTCATCGAGTTCGTCGATCGCGACGTCTCGGCCAAGGGCAAGGACTCCGGCCCGGTGTTCTCGAACGACTCGGACGACTAGGATTTTCAGCCTCGGCTGACGGAAAAGGCCCCGGAGCGATCCGGGGCCTTTTTTGCGCCCGGGCCGCCGCGCCAGGTTGCAGCGGGCTCCGTTGTCGCTTCCGGTAGAGGTTTGTTCACCTCGTCGCCCCATCCTTCGCCGTTAAGGCTCTCGGGGGAGGGATCACGATGAAAATTTCCGGCGTCATGCGCACGTTCGGCGGCGCGCTCGCCGCGGGCCTGATCCTGGCCGGTGGGCTGGCCCTGTTCGCGATCGAGGGCCTGAGGGTCGGCGGGCCGCTGTTCCGCCAGATCGTCGACAACAAGGACATCGTCGCCGACATCCTGCCGCCGCCCCTCTACGTGGTCGAGGCCGACCTGGTGGCCACCAAGCTGGTCGCCCATCCCGAGACGGTGGACGCCGCCGCCGACAAGCTGGCGGCCCTGCGCAAGGACTACGACAACCGCCGCGCCTATTGGACGACCGCGCCGATCGATCCGGCCATGCGCGCGCTTCTGGTCGACCAGTCCGCGGCCCCGGCCATGGAATTCTGGCGCGAGATCGACCAGGAGATCCTGCCCGCCGTCCGGTCCGGCGACCTGGAGCGCGCTCGGCGGGGCCTGGCCCGGGCCGACACCGCCTATGAGGCCCATCGCGCCGTGATCGACAAGGTGGTGGTCATGGCCAACCACGACGCCGCGGCGGTCGAGGCGCGCGCCGCGGCCCAGACCCGTCTGGCCTTCGCCCTGCTGGCCGGGGCGGGCGCGCTGATGCTGGTGGTGGTCGGCGGCGGGATCGTCCTGATGAGCCGCCGCATCGTCAAGCCGATCCAGGCCATGACCGGCTTCATGGGCCGGCTGGCGGCCGGCGACTACGATCGGGCCGTGCCGTTCGCCGGGCGAGGCGACGAGATCGGCGAGATGGCCAATTCGGTGGCCGTGTTCCGCGAAGCGATCGTCGCGCGGCAAGCGGCCGAGGACCGGATCGCGGTCGAACGCGACGAGACCGAGATCGCCAAGACCCGGCACGACGCCGAGCGGCGGACCGAGGAGACAGGGCGCCTGCAGGTTGTCGAAGCCCTGGGCGCGGCGGTGACCCGGCTGAAGGCCGGTGACCTGACGGCGCGCCTGGAGACGATGTTCCCCAGCGCCTATGAGAGGCTGCGCGGCGACTTCAACCGGGCGATCGCCGGGCTCGAGGCGGCGATGGTCGAGGTGGTCGAGGGCGCGGGCGGCCTGCGGGCCGGAGCCGGCGAGATCCGGGGCGCGATCGAAGACCTGTCGGCCCGCACCGAACGCCAGGCCGCCAGCCTGGCCGAGACCGCCGCCGCCGTGGGCCAGGTCAGCGCCAGCGTCAGGCGCACCGCCGAGGGCGCGACCGAGGCCAACGCCGCCGTGACCGACAGCCGCGCGGTCGCAGACCGCTCCAGCCAGGTGGTCGGCCGCGCGGCCCAGGCCATGAGCCAGATCGAAAGCTCGTCGGCCAAGGTCTCGCAGATTCTGGGCGTGATCGACGAGATCGCCTTCCAGACCAACCTGCTGGCCCTGAACGCCGGGGTCGAGGCCGCGCGCGCGGGCGACGCCGGCCGCGGCTTCGCGGTCGTGGCCCAGGAAGTCCGGGCGCTGGCCCAGCGCTCGGCCGAGGCGGCCAAGGAGATCAAGGGGCTGATCTCGGAGTCCTCAGACCATGTCCGTTGCGGCGTGACCCTGGTCGGCCAGGCTGGCGAGGCGCTCGGCGATATCGTCGAGCGGGTGGGGCTGATCGGCGGCCTGATGGAGCAGATCGCCCAGTCCAGCCGCGAGCAGGCCGCGGGCCTGGCCGAGATCGACCAGGCGGTCGGCCAGATGGACCAGGTGATCCAGCAGAACGCCGCCATGGCCGAGCAGGCCACCGCCGCCAGCCGCGGCTTGGCCGACGACGCCGTGCGCCTGGAGGCCCAGGTCGAGCACTTCCAGGTGTCGGGCGGGCAGGAGGCCTGGGCGGCGGCTTAGGCCGACCCGTCGCCGAGGACGACCTATTCCTTGGTCAGGTCCTGGCGGCGGAACAGCGCCACCGCGCCGGCTGCCAGCACGATCAGCCAGGCCAGCACCAGCACCAGCGCCAGGCCCGCGGGGCCCGCCTCGGGCCGCACCTCGTCGGGGGCGGCGACGAAGCCCTTGAGGATACGCCCCGCATAGGCCGGGATCGCCAGGCTCTTCCAGGTCGTGGCCTGCATCGTGGCGGCCAGGGTCGACTGCACGAACACCACCACCAGGCCGGCGATCACAGCGCCCATCGTCGAGCGGGTGACGACGCCGATCAGGCCGGCCAAGGCGCCGATCAGCATCACCTCCAGCCAGGTGATCACGAAGACGCCGGCGAAGTGGCCCAGGAAGGCCGAGCCGTTGGGCGGGGCGACCAGGGTCGCGTGGTTGACGACACTGCCGAACAGGCCCGCCAGCACCGAGGTGAAGGCGGTCAGCAGCAGGCTCCAGGCCGCGACCTCGGCGAAGACGATCAGCTTGGCGGCCAGCAGATTGACGCGGCTGTTGCGCGGGGTGAGCAGGCGCCAGGTCTCCCAGCGATAGTCGCCGGCGAAGATCGCCGCCGCGCCGATCAGCAGGAACAGGGCGGTGAACGGCCCCGAGGCCCCGGCCACAGCGCCCATGGCCCGGTTGGCCAGGTCGGTCGTCTCGCCGGGAATGGTCCGGTGCAGGACCGCGCGGGTGAAGACGTCGATCCCCATGCTGAACAGCATGGCGACCAGGGGCGCGAAGCCGAAACCCCAGAACAGGGCGGTCCGGTCGCGCGACAAGCGGAAGCGCTCGGCGGCGATGGCGTCAGCGAGCATCGACCAGATCCTTCGGTTCGAGGGCGCCCAGATAGGCGCTTTCCAGGTCGCCCTCGCGCCAGCGGGCCTCGGTGATCTCGACGCCCGCCTCGACCAGGGCGCGGATCAGGGCGGGGGTCTCGGCGCGCAGCACGTCGGCCAGCACGGCGTTCTGGCCGTCGGCCTCGCCCTTGGCGCCCAGCACCGCCAGGGCCTTGGCGACCGGCGAGACGGTCAGGCGCAGGCGCGGCTTGCCCCCGGTCAGGGCCTCGACGTCGCCCTCCGCCGCCAGCTTGCCCTTGGAGAAGATCGCCACCCGGTCGCAGACCCGGCGGACCTCGTCCAGCTGATGGCTGGCCAGGATGATCGTCACGCCCTCCTTGGCGGCCAGGTCGCGGATCAGGGCGCGGATCTCCTGGATGCCGGCCGGGTCCATGCCGCTGGTCGGCTCGTCCAGGATCACCAGCTCCGGCCGCGTGAAGAACGCCGCGGCCAGGCCCAAGCGCTGCTTCATGCCCACCGAGAAGGTGCCCGCCTTGCGGTCGGCGGCGCCGCCCAGCCCGACCCGTTCGAGCCAGTAGTTGACGTCGGCCGAGCCTATCGCGCCACTTTCCATGGCCAGCATCCGCAACACGTCGCGGGCGGTCAGGTAGGGCGGATAGCGCGGGGTCTCGATCATCGCCCCGACCCGGCGCAGGGACGAGGCCTGGCCGGCCGGAGCGCCGAACAGCCGCGCCGTCCCGCTGGTCGGCCGCACCAGGCCCAGGGCGATCCGGAACAGGGTGCTCTTGCCCGCGCCGTTCGGACCCAGCACGCCGAACACCCCGCCGGCCGGGATGCGCAGCGACAGGCCGTCCAGCGCGCGCACCGCGCCATAGGTCTTGACGAGACTCTCGGCCTCCAGGGCGAAGCTCATGCGCGACAGGTTCCGGCGGCGATCATGCGGGGCGACTCCCTGAAAGTTGCGGCGACTATGGCCGGGCGGGCCTCCCTCGCCAAGTTAAGTCGCCGACAGACATGGCGAGCCGTCACAAGCCTGGGCTATAGGCGAGCGTCCCAGTACGAGGTGTGCGTGATGGTCATTGTGTGTCGGTGGATGGTCCTGGCCGCGGCCCTGATGCTGGCGACCTTCGCCACGTCCTCGCGGGCCGAGGCGGCCAAGAGGCCGTCGAAGCCGGGGCTGACCATCCTGATCTCGCTGGACGGCTTCCGGCCCGACTATCTGGACCGGGGGAACACTCCGGTCCTCAACGCCCTGGCGGCCGACGGCGCGCGCGGGGCCATGCGGCCGTCGTTCCCGTCCCTGACCTATCCGAGCCACTACACCCTGGTCACCGGCAAGCGGCCCGACCACCACGGCATGGTCAACAACACGCTGGAGGACGAGGCCATCCCCGGCGTCAGCTTCAGCATGTCCAACCACGCGGCGGTCGGCGACGGGCGCTGGTGGGACCAGGCCAAGCCGATCTGGGTCAGCGCCGAGCAACAGGGCGTGCACGCCGGCATCCTGTTCTGGCCGGGCTCGGAAGCGCGGATCGACGGCGTGCGGCCCAGCCGCTGGAAGGTCTTCGACATGAAGGTCTCGTCCAACGACAGGGTCGACACCCTGCTGTCGTGGATCGACGCTAAGGCCCCGCCGCTGGGTTTGGCCACCCTCTATTTCGACCGCACCGACACCGAAGGCCACCACTACGGCCCGGATTCGCCGCAGGTGAACGCCGCCGCCGCCGAAGTCGACGCCGCGATCGGCCGGCTGGTGGCGGGGCTGAAGGCGAGGGGACTGTACCGGACCACCAACCTCGTCGTCGTCGCCGACCACGGCATGGCGCCCCAGCCGCTGAGCGGCCTGGTCGAGGTCTCGACCCTGGTCGATCCGGCCAAGGTCAAGTTCGTCAGCACCGGCTCGATCGTCGGCGTGCGCCCCTTGCCCGGGTTCGAGGCCGAGGTCGCGGCGGCGATGCTGAAGGCCCATCCGCATCTGACCTGCTGGGAGAAGGGTAAGATCCCGGCCCGCTACGGCTACGGGACCAATCCGCGCGTGCCGCCGATCGTCTGCCTGGCCGACTTGGGCTGGTACTTCGTCACCGCCAGCGCCCTGAAGAAGCGGCTGGAGGAGCACCCGCGCGACGGCGGGGCCCATGGCTACGACCCGTTCGACCCCACCATGCGCGCGGTTTTCGTGGCCCGCGGTCCGGCCTTTCGGAGGGGCGTGGTGTTGCCGGTGTTCGACAATGTCGACGTCTATCCGCTGCTGACCCGGCTGATCGGCGTGAAGGGCGACAAGGGCGACGGCGAGCTGGGCCCGGTGAAGGCGGCGCTGCGGTAGGCGATCACCACTCGATCTTGTCGGGCGCCCGGCTGGGCAGGGCGATGGTCAGGGCCAGGTTCAAGACCTCACAAGGAGGTTTCCCCATGCTGACGTCGTGGACCACCGCATCCGGACGCGGGGCGCGAGGCGAGCCGTCATAGGTCAGAACGTCGAGGTGATAGCCGCGGCCGCCGTGCTCGTAGATCATCACATAGCGGTCCGACAGACGGGCGGCCGAGGCGAAACGCCGCCAGGGGCCCGGACCAATGTCGGACGCGTTGAACGAGCCGCCGGCGGGTGAAAGCTGGATCTGGCGCGCGTCGAGCGCGCGCGTCATCGCTGGCGGCAGGCCAGCCAGATCGGCGATCGGTTCCGCGCCGGCGATCAGTTGGCAAACGGCTGGCGAAGCGGCGGGCGCGTCAGTGAGCATCATGATGGCAACCTCCTGATCCAAACAACCTTGGGGCGTGCTCTCGGCAGGATTGTGGCGCCGCTTGCGCAAATAGTTTCAATATGCGTTAAATATTGCGGAAATCGGAAAACGGAGCTCCGCCATGATCCGCAGCGCCCTGACCTCGGCCCTCTGCTATCGCGACCCCAAGGCCGCGCTGAAGTTCCTCGAAGCCGCCTTCGGCTTCGATCTGGCGATGCTGATCGAGGACAACGACGGAAACCTGGCCCATGCCGAGATGAGCTTCGGCGACGGCCTGGTGATGATCGGCAATGAGTGGACCGCGCAGCACAAGAGCCCGGTCTCGATCGACGGGTTCAACACCCAGAGCGTCCACATCCACCTGGAGGGCGACATCGACGCCCACTGCGAGCGGGCGCGGGCGGCGGGGGCCGAGATCCTGATGGAGCCAGCCGACCAGTTCTACGGCGACCGCACCTATCGCTGCCGCGACCCCGAGGGCCATTTCTGGACGGTCGGCGCGCCGGTCCGCGCGGTCAGCGTGGAAGAGGCCGAGGCGGAGTCCGGCCTGAAGGTGGTGAAGGGCTGGGCGTGAACCCCGACGATTTCCGCCGCCTGGAGGCGACCTCGGCATGAGCGCCTCGCTCGACGCCACTCTGGCGGCCCTGGCCGACCCGCATCGGCGGGCGACCGTCGACCTGCTGCGCCAGGGACCGCGCCGGGCGGGCGAGTTGGCCCAGGCCGCCGGCCTGTCGGCCCCGGCCATGAGCCGTCATCTGCGCGCCCTGCGCCAGGCGGGCCTGGTGGAGGAGAGCCATCCCCCGTTCGACGCCCGGGTGCGGGTCTACGCCCTGCGCGCCGCGCCGATGGCCGAGCTCAAGGCCTGGGCCGAGGCCGCCGAGGGCCTGTGGAGCGACCAAATGCTGGCGCTGAAAGCGCATGTCGAGGGAGGCGGCGGGTGAGTTCCAAGATCCTGGTCGCCCTGCGCATCAAGGCCGCGCCGTCTCGAGTGTTCGACGCCTTCACCGCCGACATCGGCGCCTGGTGGAAGCCCAACCCCCTGTTCTCGTTCACCCCGCGCTCGCCCGGCGTGCTGGCGTTCGAGGGGACCGGCCAGGGCGCCCGCCTGGTCGAGCGCCTGCCGTCGGGCAAGGTGTTCGAGATCGGCCCTGTCCGCGTCTGGGCGCCCGGCGAGCGGCTGGTGTTCGGCTGGCGCCAGGCCAGCTTCGCGCCGGGTATGGACACCGAGGTCGAGGTCCGCTTCGAAGCTGTGGGAGACGAGACCCGGGTCACGGTCGAGCATCGCGGCTGGGACACCGTGCCGATCGAGCACGTGGCCCGGCATCGCTTCCCGGACGCGGTGTTCCTGCAACGCCACGCCGAATGGTGGCGGGGATTGCTGCAAAGCCTTGCGTCCTTCGAGGCTTCGCCTGCGGCTCGCACCTCAGGATGAGGAAGCCCGCGCACAGAATTCCTCATCCTAAGGCGCCCGCGGAGCGGGCCTCGAAGGACGCACGGCTTGCCCGGCTCCACGCCAGGCGGCAAAACAAGGTTCAAGGGGAAGCGTCATGACCAAGGCCATCAGCCGAAACCACCGACAGGCCGCGCTCGGCTTCATCTTCGTCACCGCCTGCCTGGACGTGCTGTCGCTGGGGGTGATGATCCCCGTGCTGCCCGAGCTGATGAAGCGCTTCAACGGTGGCGACACCGCCTCCACGGCCCTGTGGGTGGTGCTGTTCGCCACCACCTGGGGCGTGATGCAGTTCTTCTGTTCGCCGATCCTGGGGCTGATGTCCGACCGCTGGGGCCGCCGCCCGGTGATCCTGACCTCGATCTTCGGCCTGGGGGTGGATTTCCTGTTCATGGCCTTCGCTCCGACCCTGTGGTGGCTGTTCGTCGGCCGGGTGTTCAACGGCATGACCGCGGCCAGCTTCTCGACGGCCGGAGCCTATGTCGCCGACGTCACCAAGCCGGAGGAGCGGGCCAAGGGCTTTGGCCTGATGGGCGCGGCGTTCGGGGTGGGCTTCACCTTCGGCCCGGCCCTGGGCGGCTGGCTCTGGCAGTTCGATCACCGGCTGCCGTTCCTGGTCTGCGCGGGCCTGGCCCTGTGCAACTGGCTGTACGGCTTCTTCGTGCTGCCGGAATCGCTGCCGCCCGAGAAGCGCGTCGATCGCTTCGACTGGAGCAAGGCCAACCCGCTGGGCTCGCTGAACCTGCTGCGGAGCAAGCCGGACCTGCTGGGCCTGGCCGGCGTGGGCTTCCTGTTCCAGCTGTCGCACAACGTGCTGCCCAGCGTCTTCGTGCTGTACATGGGCTTCCGCTACCACTGGTCGACGGCGGTGATCGGCCTGACCCTGATGGGCAGCGGCGTGGCCGGCATCCTGTTGCAGAGCTTCGTCGTCGGGCCGGTGGTCAAGCGGGTGGGCGAGCGCGGGGCCCTGCTGATCGGCCTGTTCAGCGGCTGCGTCGGCTTCATGATCTACGGCCTGGCGCCGACGGGGTGGCTCTATCTGTGCGGCCTGCCGATCTTCGCCTTCACGGGCCTGATCCAGCCGGGGCTGCAAGGGCTGATGACCCGCCGGGTCCAGCCATGGGAGCAGGGCCAGCTGCAGGGGGCGAACTCGGCCATGATGGGCGTCACAGCCATCGTCGGGCCCTCGCTCTACCTGCTGCCGTTCTCCTGGGCGGTCCGTCACGACGCCACTGTGCACCTGCCCGGCCTGCCGGCCCTGATCGCCGCGGCCCTGCTGCTGGCGGCCACGGTGCTGGCCATCCGCGTGGCGCGGCCCGTGGCGGTGGAACCGAGCGTCGCCTGATCGTCTTTGAATAGCGGCGGGAAGGGCCTGACGTCGAAATCCCGGACCTTGGCCGCCATCAATGCGCCCGAAAGCTCGGCTGATCTCGCGGGCTGCAATTCACGGAGTCGCCCAACAACCATGCGATCCTATCGCGTCGTGCTTCCCGCCCTGGCCCTGCTGGCCGCCTGCTCGCCGCAGGGGCCGTCGAAGGCCCAGACCCTCCCCGACCTGGCCCAGCCGACCCGCCGGGTCCCCACCGACCCGGGGTCGATGAAGGCCTCGTTCTCGCCGGTGGTGAAGAAGACCGCCCCGGCCATCGTCAACGTCGCCAGCAAGCGCGTGGTGCGCCAGCAGGCCGACCCGTTCTGGGACTTCTTCATGGGCGGCGGCGGCGGGGCGCCGCGCGAGCAGGTGCAGGGCTCGCTGGGCTCGGGCGCCATCGTCCGCGCCGACGGGGTGATCATCACCAACCACCACAATATCGAGAACATGAGCGACGTCACCGTCCAGCTGGCCGACCGCCGGGAGTTCCCGGCCACGGTGCTGCTGGACGACCCGCGCTCGGACCTGGCGGTGCTGAAGATCGACACCAAGGGCGAGCGCCTGCCGGTGATCGCCATCGACGACCAGGAGCAACTGGAGGTCGGCGACCTGGTCCTGGCCATGGGCAACCCGTTCGGGGTCGGCCAGACGGTGACCAACGGCATCGTCTCGGCCCTGGCCCGCACCGACGTCGGGGCGGCCGAGTTCGGCAGCTACATCCAGACCGACGCGGCGATCAATCCAGGCAATTCCGGCGGTCCTCTGGTCGACATGGACGGCGACCTGATCGGGGTGAACACCTTCATCATCTCGCGCTCGGGCTCGTCCAGCGGCGTCGGCTTCGCCATTCCCGCCGCCGTGGTGCGCCAGGTGGTCAACGCGGCCCTGGGCGGCGGCCACAGCGTGGTGCGGCCCTGGCTGGACGTGAAGGGCCAGCCGGTGACCGGCGACATCGCCCGCAGCCTGGGCCTGGCCACGCCCCGCGGCCTGGTGATCTCCGACGTCTATCCCGGCGGCTCGGCCGAGCGGGCCGGCATCCGCGACGGCGACGTGATCCTGTCCATCGACGGCCGGGCGGTGAACGATGAGGGCGGCGGCGCCTTCGCCATCGGCACCCACAAGATCGGCGACCGGGTCCAGGTGCTGATCAATCGCAACGGCAAGGAACAGACCCTGACCCTGCGCGCCGAGGCCGCACCGGAAAGTCCCCCCCGCGACGAGCGGGTGATCAAGGGCCGCAATCCGTTCGACGGCGCCACCGTGGTCAACCTGTCGCCCGCCGTGGCCCAGGAGCTGGGCGTCGACCCGTTCGCCGGGCGCGGCGTGCTGGTCACCAAGATCGGCCAGGGCTTCGCGCTGAACGCGGGCCTGCGTCCGGGCGACTTCATCCGCGAGGTCAGCGGTCGGGCCATCAACACCACCGCCGACCTGGCGGCGGCGTCCAACGCCGGGGCCGCGACCTGGACCATCACCATCGAGCGCAACGGCCAGCGGATTACGGCGCGGCTCAGGGCTTAGGCGAGCGCGGCGGCCGCGAGGGCGGCCGTCACGACGCTTGTTGCGGGCCGGCGGAAGCGTTACCGTCTCCCGGCTGGTCACGCGAACCCTGGAACGTGTCATGACCTATGTCGGAAGCTGCTTCTGCGGCGCGGTCCAACTGGAGGCCGTCGGCGAGCCCGAGGCCATGGGCTACTGCCATTGCCGCTCGTGCCGAGCGTGGTCGGGTGGGCCGGTCAACGCCTTCAGCCTGTGGAAACCGGACGCCGTGCGGGTCACGTCGGGCTCCGACGAGCTGGCGACCTACCAGAAGACCGCGTTCAGCCAGCGGCGATACTGCGCCAAGTGCGGCGGCCACCTGATGACCGATCATCCAACCCTGGGACTGGTCGACGTGTTCGCCGCCACGCTCCCGACCCTGGCCTTCGCGCCGGGCGTGCACGTGAACTACGCCGAAACCGTGCTGCCGATGCGCGACGGCCTGCCCAAGCTGAAGGACTTCCCGGCCGAGTTCGGCGGTTCCGGCGAGGCGATGGCGGAGTAGGCGGCGCTTGGGGCGCGTCGACATTCAAGCCTGATCGCCAAGGCTCTTCATCGTCGGTTGAATCGGGTGTTCCCGCCACAAGGGCATGGTCACGCGAGACCGACAGTTGTTGGCCTTGGCAATTTGAAGCCCCGGAGACGCCTACTGCGCCGGCTTGCGCTCCGCACGGACTTTCGCGCCGCGCCCGGTCAGAGTCAGTCCGCTCGGGTCGAAGGTGACGTCGAGGTCGCCCGTAAAGGCGTAGAAGCGGTCCGTGCCGTTCGGCAGCCAATAGACTGATGGCTGGTCATCGACCTGGGCCGCCAAAAGATTGTCGAACCCTGGCTTGACGGTCAGGGTGCGGCCATCCGGCAGTGCATATGCCCCGACGTAGCGCGCAAGCGCGCTTTGCGACAACGGCACGTAAGGCAAGTCGACCGGTACGGTGGGCGGCAACACGAAGCGGAAGCCGTCGAGCATCAGGTTCGGATAGTAGGAGAGATGGTTCTCGCCCGCATAGGACTTGGCTTGCAATGTGACGCCCGGACTTGCCTTGAACGCAGCGGTCAAGGCGGTGAAGCCCTGCCCCATGAAGCGCTTCTCGGAGACCGTGGAATCCTCTGCGCCGCCGACGGCCAGGAAGACCCTCTGGCCATGCGCCCTGGCTGTTGCCTTGGCGATCCGGTCCACGAGGCCGGGATCTCGCGGAACCACCACGCTGCCGATGATATAGCCGGCGAAGGCGTTGGGATTGTCCGCGAAGACGTTGGCGGCGAACACGCCGCCCAGCGAATGACCAAACAGCACGGCGCTCGCAGGATCGGCCGGGTACTTCGCCTCGATGAACGGTTTCAGGTCCTGAAGCAGAAACGCCTCGAAGACCGCGCCGCCGCCGCCCAAGGTTTTCCCGTCCACGGTGAAGGGATGGTGCGTGAAGTCCTGGTTGCGGGAGGACGGCTGGCCGGGGGCGAGGCGCAGGCTGACGACGATCGCCGGCGCCATCATGGCCCGCCCGCCGAGAAAGACGCTGTTCGACCCGGCCAGCCCGTAGCCGCCGTCCAGCGCATATATCGCTGCGAGCTTCTGGCCGGGCAGGAAGACCTTGGCCTCAGGGAGTTGGACGGTAACCTCGTAGTCTCGCCCCAGGCGGTCAGAGTGGACGACGAACCTCGTTGCGCCCTGCTGGGTTATGGGCGCTTCCGAGACGACCGTCAGGGGATCGGCGACCGCCGTTGACGCCAGCGCGGCAACGACGATCGACAAGCATGTCGCCAAAGTCCGGTGCATAGCCCCTCCCGCATCCTAAGGTGAAGCTGGAGGCCTCCAGTGTCTGAAAGGTGGCGCTAACCCGACGATTATATGGTGTGGAGCGCTGGCCAAGGGCAGGAATGACAGTTGAGAGAGATTAGGTCGCGGGCGGTTCGACTCCCGGAGCGTAGAATGTAGATACGCCCCTAACCCTTGATCTTCGACGCCACCGACCATGTGTGGCCGAACGGGTCGACGAGCTGGCCGTAGCGGTCGCCCCAGAACTGGTCGGCCAGCGGGAAGCGCACCGTCGCCCCGGCCTCGACGGCCCGGTTCCACCAGGCGTCGGCGTCATCGACTTCCAGGTGCAGCGTGACGGCCGAGGGTGGAACATAGTCGCCGTGCGCCATTTCGCTGAAGTGGTCCGACAGCATTACCCAGTCGCCGTTGATCAGCAGCCGCGAATGCAGCAGGCGCTCGCCGTCGTCGGCGGTGTTGCGGAACACCTCCTCGGCGGCGAACGCCCGCTTGTAGAAGTCCACGGCCGCCTTGCCGCCGACGACGGAAAGATAGGGGGTGACGCCGCTGGTCGGACCCCGGGCGGGATCGCCTTCGTTGGTCATGGTGGTTCCTCCCACGATTAAGTAAACCTACCCCATGTCCGATCTTTTCCAAGCCGCTGGCCTGACGCCCCACGCGCCGTCGCCGCTGGCCGACCGCCTGCGACCCCAGAACCTCGACGAGGTGGTGGGCCAGGAGCACTTGCTGGGCCCCGACGGCCCGATCGGCCGGATGGCGACCGCCCGCCGCCTGGCCTCGATGATCCTGTGGGGGCCGCCCGGCACCGGCAAGACCACCATCGCCCGGCTACTGGCCAAGGCCGGCGGCTACGAGTTCATGCAGATCTCGGCGGTGTTCTCCGGCGTCGCCGACCTGAAGAAGGCCTTCGAGCAGGCCCGCGTGCGCCGTTCGGCCGGCCAGAGCACCCTGCTGTTCGTCGACGAGATCCACCGCTTCAACCGCGCCCAGCAGGACGGCTTCCTGCCGTTCGTGGAGGAGGGGATCGTCACCCTGGTGGGGGCCACCACCGAAAACCCGTCCTTCGAGCTGAACGGCGCCTTGCTGTCGCGCTGCCAGGTCTTCGTGCTCAAGCGGCTGGACGAGGACGCGCTGGAGGCCCTGCTGGTCAAGGCCGAGGCCGCCGAGAACCGCAAGCTGCCGCTGGACGGCGACGCCCGCTCGACCCTGATCGCGATGGCCGACGGCGACGGCCGCTACCTGCTGACCCTGACCGAGACCCTGCTGGCCATCGGCACGGACACGCCGCTGAACCCCGCCCAGCTGGGCCAGTTCCTGCAGAAGCGCCGCCCGGCCTACGACAAGAACCGCGAGGAGCACTACAACCTGATCTCGGCCCTGCACAAATCGGTGCGCGGCAGCGATCCGGACGCGGCGCTCTACTGGCTGGCGCGGATGCTGGAGGGCGGCGAGGACCCGCTGTTCATCGCCCGGCGCCTGGTGCGCATGGCCAGCGAGGACATCGGCGCGGCCGATCCCCTGAGCCTGCTGCTGACCACGGCCGCCAAGGACGCCTACGACTTCCTGGGCAGCCCCGAGGGCGAGCTGGCCCTGGCCCAGGCGGTGGTGCACATGGCCAGCGCGCCCAAGTCCAACGCCGTCTACAACGCCTACAAGGCCGCCCGCCGGCTGGCCAAGGAGACCGGCAGCCTGACGCCGCCGGCCCACATCCTCAACGCCCCGACCAAGCTGATGAAATCGCTGGGCTATGGCGACGGCTACGCCTACGACCACGACGTCGAAGGCGGGGTGTCGGGCCAGAACTATTTCCCCGACGGCATCGAGCGTCCGACCCTCTACGACCCCAAGCCGGTCGGGGCCGAGGCCAAGGTCAAGGAACGGCTGGACGCCTGGAACCGCCTGCGGAGAGACGGCAAGTGAAGCTTACCCCCGCGGTCCGCGTGACCGCCGCGATCGCCCTGGTCCTGCTGCTGGCCGGGGCGGTGCTGCTGTGGCTGGCGGCGGCGACGCCCTGGCATACGGACTCCAGCGCCTATTTCGCCGACCTGCGGAAGCTGCGCGCCACGCTCTATTTCGGCCAGCCCGACGCCGAGGCGTTCAAGGCGGCCACCCTTCGGTTCGGGGCGCTGCAGAGCCAGTACGCGACCCGCAAATGGCTGTACGCCGACCTGGCCTACGCCTGCTTCAGCCTTGGCGTTTGCACGGCCGTCGTCGCCGGTCTGGCGATGCGGTTCGGGGCGCGGCTGCTGCGGACCCAGAAGAGCGCGTGGGTCGTGCTGGGCGTTACACTGTTGGCCCTGATCGCCACCCTGGCCGGGCTGGCGGCCGACCCGCTGCACCGGTTCTACCGCGAGCAGTTGCCCGAATGGTCCGACGCCCTGGAGATCCCGCTGGCCGGGGCGCTGGTGGCGATGATCCCGATCGCGACGATCACCCTGCTGTTGGTCCTGCCGCCGCTGATCTTCCGCCGCCGGGCCAGCGGGCCGCTGCTGGTCTTCACCCGACCGCCGCACTGGCCGTCGATCGTCGCCAACGCGGTCTACGCCCTGCCATTGGCCTTCGCGGTGTTCCTGCTGACCAGTTTCGCCTCGCGCGGCGGCTGGGCCCTGGCTCCGGCGGGGCTGATGCTGCTGTGGCTGTTCCTGAATGGCCGGGCGCTGTGGATCGCGCCGAAAGGAGAGGCCGCATGAGCCGTCCGCCCCCCGGCAAACCCGACAGGCGCCCGCCCGGCGTCGCCAAGCCCAAGGCGTCCGACACACCGGTCGCCCTGACCCCCGAAGAGATCGAATTCACCAAGTCGCTGGTGATCCACGAGGACGACAGCGTCTTCGTGCTGAACAAGCCGGCCGGCCTGTCCAGCCAGGGCGGGCGCATCCGGGCCCATACGCTGGACGACCTGCTGTGGGCCCTGGCCCGGCGCGACCGCCCGCGGCCGCGCTTGATCCATCGCCTGGACCGCGACACTTCGGGCGTGATCCTGACCGCCCGCACCAAGCCGGCCGCTACCTTCCTCGGCAAGGCCCTGATGGGCAAGCGGTTCCGCAAGACCTACCTGGCCGTGGTCACGCCAGGCGCGCCCGAGCCGCGCGGCGGCCAGATCGACGCGCCCCTGCGCCGAGAGTCGATCGGCCGCGAGGCCTATATGCGGGTCTGCGCGGCCGACCATCCCGACGCCGAGGCCGCCCGTAGCCGTTATCGCACCCTGGCCTCGACGCAGGGCGCGGCCCTGGTCGAGCTCTCGCCAGACACCGGCCGCATGCACCAGCTGCGGGTCCACATGGCCTCGATCGGCCGGCCGATCGCCGGCGACAGCCGCTATGGCGGGGCGCTGATGCTGGGCGGAGCGCCCGTGCCGCGCCTGATGCTGCACGCCGTCCAGCTGGTCTTCCCGCATCCCGAAGGCGGCGAGCGGCGGATCAGCGCGCCGATCCCTGACGACATGCGCGCGGTTTTGGATAAGCTGGGCCTTGAGCTTCCCGACCGGGCCGTTCCGGAACAGGGGCGCCCGGAAAGCCGTTAAGCCTGGCAGGAGAATTCGCCATGAAGCGCCACAAGACCAAGGGGTTGATCGCACTCGCCTTTTCCGCCGTCCTGCTGGCCGCCTGCGCCACCACGCCGACGCTCTACGCGCCGCAGACGGGGCCGCGCGGGGCCGGCTATTCGGAGTATCGCCTGGAGGCCGGCCGCTACCGCGTCACTTTCCAGGGCAATCCCGGCGCGCCGGTCAACCAGGTCTCCGATTACGCCCTGCTGCGCTCGGCCGAGCTGGCCCTGCGCGATGGCTACGACTGGTTCCGGGTGGCCGACCGCGTGACCCAGCAGACCGGGTCGGGCGGCGGCTCGAGCCTGTCGATCGGCGGCGGCTCGGGCAGCTATGGCCGGCGCAGCGGGGTAGGGCTGGGCGTCGGCACCAGCTTCAACCTGGGCCCGGGCCCGGCGGTCAGCAGCTCGATGGAGGTGGTGTTCGGCAAGGGCAAGCCGCCGAGCGGGGCCGACGTCTACGACGCCCGCGCCATCGTCCGCACGGTGGGGCAGGGACGGGCGGCGGTTTAGCCCGCCGCCTTCTTCGTCCCGGTCGCCGCGACCGGATAGGCCGCGCGCAGGGCCGCGTGGGTCAGGCCGGCGGTCTCGGCGGCGGCGAAGTAGCCCTCGGCCGGCAGGCCCTGCAGGGCGACCATCGGGGCCAGGCCCCGGGCGTCGCGTCCGAAGGCCATGATGTCGGCGGCGATCTTCTCGGCCGGGCCGGCCAGGTCGCTGGCGTCCAGGGTCAGGCCGTGCAGGCGGGCGTCGCGCAGCACCCGCAGCGCTTCCTTCTCGGGCGGCACGCGGGCGATGACGCCCCGGGTCAGGGCCTTGAGCAGGCCGACCACTTCCAGCAGGCGGCCGGCGGGCGTGCCGCGCGTGACGTCGACCAACTCCATCATCACCCCGCCGCGCAGCAGCGCCAGGGACAGGCCGGAGGTGCCGGTCAGCATGTCGCGGCCGCGCTGGGTGCCCAGGGTGCGGAACGAGGCCGGCACGATCAGGTCGGGCCGGTCGTGGCCCTGCGAGGCGCGGGCGAAGACGGCGGCGTACTTCAGGGCCGCCTCGTCGATGAAGGCGGCGTCGCGGTCGGGCAGGCGCGAGACGGCGCGGGCGCTGATCTGCTTGCCCGAGCCCAGGTGGGTGACCACCGGCTCGATGCGCACGGCGGTGGCGATGTTGCGCTTGAGGCTGATCACGTGCTCGAGCGTGAAATCGACGCGCAGGGCCGCGCCGCCGGCGGTGGTGAAGGCCACGGGCGTGCGTCGGGTCTCTTCCAGCGGATCGATGTCGAAGCGGATGGGCGAGCGGGTCGAGTCGCGACGGGCCCGCGCGGCCAGCACCACGGCCGCGTCCACTGGCCGGCAGACCAGGCCGCCGGCCTCCAGGCCGATCACCGACCGCACGCCCAGGTCGGTGGGCTCGGCCGCGCCCAGCAGGTGGGTCAGCACGTCTTCCAGGATCCGCACGCTGGTCGCCTGGGCCGCCAAGCCGTGGTCGTTGTTCATGGCGATCAGGAAGTCTTCCTCGCCGATCCGGGCCCGCAGGTCGCTGCGGTCCAGGTGCTCGGCCAGCTTGCGCTCGACATAGGTCCAGACGTCGACGCGCTTCTTGTCCCACCAGTCGCCGGCCCAGCGGCGGATGGCCTTGACGCTGATGACGTTCACCGAGCCGCGGGCGATCAGCTCCGACCCCGCCAGGCGCTGGAGTACGGGGCCGCTGAGAGCCAGATGCTCGTTTCGGTCGTCACTATGCATCGAATCGAAGGGCATGTTCGCCTTGGCGCGGGAGGAGCCCATAGGATGCATTTTACAGCCTTAATGGTCGGTGCAGGAACACGGTGTGCAAACGAGGTTACCGTAACGCGCTCAAACGTTAAGATGCCCATTTTCCGGGCCTTTTGCCGACATTCGAAGGCCGCTTTAAGGCCCTCCGGGGCAGCGTAAACCATGATGACGGCGGATCGGCGTTAACCCTTCGCTGAACTTGCTGGCGAAACCGGTTTGCGGCGCGGCTTGGCGTTCGCGGCCGCGCGGCGCATAAGGGCGCGATGACCAAACTCCTCCTTGTCGCCGCCGGCGGCGCCTTGGGCTCCGTCGCTCGCTATCTCGTGGGAATCCAGGCCTTGCGCCTGTTCGGGTCGAACTGGCCGTACGGCACCTTCATCGTCAACCTGGCGGGCGGCCTGCTGATGGGGATGCTGGTCGGCTGGCTGGCCCATCGTGGCGACGCCAACCAGGAGCAATGGCGCGTCATGCTCGGTGTCGGCGTCATGGGCGGCTTCACCACCTTTTCGGCCTTTTCGCTGGAGACCGCGCTGATGATCGAGAAGCGCGCCTACGCCCAGGCCTTTACCTATACGACCGCCAGCGTGATCCTGTCCGTGACGGCCGTTTTCGCGGGCCTCTTGATCGCCCGCAGGATCTTTTCGGCATGAAAGAAGTACGTACGATCTATGTGGACGCCGGTGAAGACGGCGTCCGCCTGGACCGCTGGTTCAAGCGCCGCTGGCCGCACCTGAACCATATTCAGCTGAACAAGCTGTTCCGCTCCGGCCAGGTGCGGGTCGATGGTTCGCGCGCCAAGGCCGACACCAAGCTGGCGGCCGGCAGCCAGATCCGCGTGCCGCCGTTGCCCGACGCGCCCGATCCGGCCGACAAGGGCAAGCTGTCGCCGCGCGACATCGCCTTCGCCAAGTCGCTGGTGCTGTACGAGGACGAGGAAGTCCTGGCCCTGAACAAGCCGGCGGGCCTGGCCGTGCAGGGCGGGACCAAGACCACCCACCACATCGACAAGCTGCTGAGCGCCTGGGGCGAGGGCGTGGACCGCCCCAAGCTGGTCCACCGCCTGGACCGCGACACCTCCGGCGTGCTGCTGCTGGGCAAGACCCCCGGCGCCGCCGCGCGGCTGTCCGGCGCCTTCGCCAAACGCCGGGCCCAGAAGACCTACTGGGCCATCGTCGCCGGCAATCCGCACCCCACCGAGGGGGTGATCGAGCTGCATCTGGCCAAGCGGGGCGTCGGCGACCGCGAACTGGTGGTGCCGGCCGAGCCGAAGGATCAGGACGCCCAGCCGGCCGAGACCGAGTACGTCTCGATCAGCCGGGCCGGGCCGCGCGTCACCTGGATGGCCCTGCGCCCGCACACCGGCCGCACCCACCAGCTGCGCGCCCACATGAAGGCCATCGGCCACCCGATCCTGGGCGACCCCAAGTACAGCGACGACAAGTCCACGCCGCTGTCGGAAGGCCTGAAGCTGCAGCTGCACGCCCGCTCGATCATCCTGCCGCACCCGACGGTCGGCACCCTGGCCATCGAGGCCCCGCTCAGCCCCGAGATGAAGGCCGGCTTCGCCAAGTTCGGCTTCTCGGAGGACGAGGCCGAATACGACCCGTTCGCGCGGCGCCAGACCCGGCGTCGCTGAGGCGGCCTCGGCTCGGCGCCGGAGGAAGAACGATCAGACCAGGCCCGTCACGGGCTTGGCGTCGGCGCTGTCGGGGAAGACCCTGGTCTCCAGGGCCCCGCGGTCGACGCCCATGTGATCGGCCAGCACGCCCTTGAACAGGCCGCGCATGTCGAGGGTGGGGCGCACGTCGCGGTTCTCGAACAGGGCCTCCTGCTTCAGGCTGGGCCAGTCGCCGATGATCCCGCCCGGCTTGAGGCCGCCGCCGAGGACCAGGGCGGTCGAGCCGGTGCCGTGGTCGGTGCCGCCCGTGCCGTTGACCCGGGCGGTGCGGCCGAACTCGGTGGCGGCCACCACGACGGTGTTGCGCCATTCGTCGCCGAGGCCGGTGTTCAGCCCGTCGAGCACGGCGTCCAGATAGGACAGGCGGCTGTTGAGCTGGCCGACCTGGCCGGCGTGGGTGTCCCAGCCGTCCAGCGAGATGGCGGCGATGCGCGGCCCGCCCGGCTGGACCATGAACCCGGCCAGGGTCGAGCCCAGCTTGCGCGCCGCCTCGCGCGCCTGGCGCTGGCCGGCGATGGCTTGGGCGCCGGGGGCCACGGCCGGCGGCGCCATGACCTGCGGCGTCCCGGAGGTGTTCACCGCGTTTTTCCACATCGCCTTGGGCGCCATCGATGCGGCGTCGGCCGACACCGGCGTGGGCGTGGGATTGAGCGCGGTCATCGCCGCCTGGGCCATGGCCTCGGTCTCCAGGCCGCGTGCGAAGGCCGGACCCATCAGCGGGTCGGCCTTGTAGATGTCCTGCAGCAGGGTGGGTAGGCGGGCGGTCTCGTCGACGCCCTTGCCCGGCGACCAGCTGGCGGCCTGGACCTTGCCGCGCAGGATCAGCGGCGCGGTGGCGCCCACCGACAGGCCCTCGACCTTCGACGGCCCCATGACCTCCAGCGTGCGGTTCAACCAGCCGGTATTGACGCCGTAGACCTGGGCCGCGCCGGTCTCCAGCACGTCCTGGGCCTCGAAGTGCGAGCGGGCCCGGTCGGGACTGGCGATGGCCGGGGCGATGCGGGCCTGGCCCTTCAGCGCCAGGGCATGCACCGACTCCAGGGCCGGGTGCAGGCCGAAGGTCCCGTCCAGCTTCAGGGCCTGGTCCGGTGTCACCGCCACCGCGCCGCGCAGGGCCGCGTAGTCGGGATCGCCGACCGGCGGGCTGACGGTCAGGCCATCCATGCCGCCCCGGCAGATGACCACCACCATCTTGCGTCTGGCCATCGGCCCGTCTTCGGCGGCGAAGGCCGAGCCGCCCAGGAAGCTGACGGAAACGCCCAGGCCGGCGGCCTGGGCCAGGAGCGAGCGACGCGAAATCGGGGCGTTCATCGGCGTTGGAACTCCGGGCTCATCAACAGCAGGGCCATGGCCTCGCGGCGGGTCTCGGCCCGGGCCACGGCCTTGGCGACCGACGGGCTCAGGCGCGCGCCCAGGGCGGTCTGGGCCAGCAGGTTGGGATCCAGGCGGTCGGCGACCACGGCGGCGAAGCCCTCGCTGAACCTCAGACGCTTGATCAGGGCGTCGGGCGCGCACCAGACCTGAGCCTCGTCGGCCCAGCCCTTGGGGGAGGGGGCCGAGAACGGCTTCTGGCCCAGCCCGGTCAGCACCGGCGCCAGCTTGTCGATCCCCGACGGTTGGGCGTCCACGGCCCGCCAGGTCGAGATGGCGAACTCGTAGGGGGTCTTGAACTTGGCGGCCGCGGGCTCCCAGGCCTCCGGGGCGGCGACCAGGGCGCGGGCCAGCTCGTCCAGACGACCGCCGCTGTCGAGATAGGTCTTTTGCAGCCGGGCCACTAGGGCTGGCGGCGGCGTGTCGCTGACGAAGTGGGCGGCCAGCTTGATCGAGACGTGGTGGGCGGTATGAGGGCTGGCGGCCAGGTCGCGCATCACCGCCAGGGCCTGGGCCTGCCCCTCCTGCGGATAGCGCCGGCCCATCACCGTCCGCGCGCCGGGCTCGTGGGCGTTGTCGCGGAACAGGAACTGGTGCGGGACCGGATCCTGCGGCCGGCCGACGCTGAAGCCGGTCATGGCCCGGGCGAACTCAGTGACGTCGGCCTGCCTGTAGCCGGCGTCGACCCCCACCGTGTGCAGCTCCATGATTTCGCGGGCCAGGTTCTCGTTCAGCCCGCCGGCCTTCTTGCCGTTCTTGCGCTGGTAGGCCGCGGCCCTGCTGTCGGGACCGACCGATTGGGCCTGGTCGAGATAGAGCAGCATGGCCGGATGGGTGGAGGAGGCGATCAGCAGGTCCTCGAACCGGCCGAAGACGTGCGGTCGGATGGCCTCCTGCTCGAACGGTCCGGCCACCGAGGTGACGGCCAGGCTGGTGGACGAGACGGTGAAATGGTTGGCCCAGAACAGGGCCCAGCGCTCGCGGAACGCGGCGTCGGTCGTGGCGGCCAGCCGGGCCCGGGCCAGGAAGTCGTCGCCGGCCTGGTCGCGCAGGTCCTTCTGGAGGTCTTTGACCGGCGGGCTCTTGGGATCCCCCATCGCCTTGGCGTCGCGCTTCTGCATCTGATAGTCGGCGACCTCGGCCAGGCGCTGGGCCGAGCCTTCGCCGCCCTGCGGCTGGTCGGCGCCTTCGGAGCGGATCTGGGCGGTCAGGAAGCCGCGCGGGTCGTCCCGCGCCGCGTCGATCTCGCCGGGGCGCGCGCCCAGGCCGAACCGGGTCGCGGCGATGGCCGCCATCATGTCGTTGGAAGGCAGGCTCACGCCGCTACTCTCCCTTGCATCGCCCGCTCTTGCCTTGGGCGCGTTGATTGCTCATTCAACGGCCTGAAACCGATGTTTTGATGTCTGGACTGAAAAGAAGTTCCGCCTTGGTCGACAAGCCCGATCTGCTGCAACGTCCCCGCCGCTTCTACAAGATCGCCACGGCGGGGGCCGTGGACGGTGGTTTCGCCGTGCTGCTGGACGGCCGCACGCCCAAGTCGCCGGCCAAGTCGCCCCTGGTCCTGCCGAACCAAGCCCTCGCCCAACTGGTCGCGGCCGAATGGGAGGCCCAGGTCGGGGTGATCGATTCCACCGCCATGCCCGCCACCCGCCTGGCCTTCACCGCCATCGACCGGATCCGCGAAACCCGCGCCGAGGTGGCGGCCGAGGTCGCGGCCTACGCCGGTTCGGACCTGCTGTGCTACTGGGCCGACCATCCCACGCCCCTGGTCGAGCTTCAGAAGCGCGACTGGGGCGCCCTGCTGGACTGGGCCAGGGCCGAACTGGACGTTCACCTCAAGCCAGCCTCAGGCGTGATCCACACGCCGCAACCGCCGGCCGCCCTGGCCACCGTCGAGGCCCTGGCCCTGACCCTGGACGACTTCGCCCTGGCCGGCGTCGCCTACGGCGCGGGCCTGTTCGGCTCGACGGTCCTGGCCCTGGCCCTGCGCGCGGGCAAGGTCACCGGCCGCAAGGCCCTGGACCTGTCGCGGCTGGAGGAGATCTTCCAGGCGCAGACCTGGGGACAGGACGCAGAGGCCGCCGCCCGCGCCGAGGCCCTGGCGGTCGAGGCCCAGGTGCTGGAGCGCTGGTTCGCCGCGCTGCGGCGCTGAGGGGCGCGATGAGAACCCTGGTCCTCTACGTCCTGGCCGCCGCCTGCGAGATCGGCGGGTGCTACGCCTTCTGGCGCTGGCTCAAGCAGGGCCAATCGATGCGGTGGGCGGTGGTCGGGATCGTGGTCTTGGCCGTGTTCGCCTGGCTGCTGACCCGGGTCGACAGCCCGGCGGCGGGGCGGACCTTCGCGGCCTATGGCGGTCTCTATATCGCGGCCTCCCTGGTCTGGATGCGGGTGGTGGAAGGCCTGCGGCCGGACCGCTGGGATCTGGCCGGGGCGGCCGTGTGCCTGCTCGGGGCCGGAATCATTCTCTGCGGTCCGCGCGCCGCCTAGGTGAAGGTCGAACGCGCTCAGGGCGTCCAAGGGAGCCTTGCCACGGAAAGCTCGCGCCATTAGGGCTCGGCCCATAAGGTGGAAAAACCGCCCAGTGAAAGAGCAGGGGAGCGTCCGCGTGCAGCATATTCTCGAGGAACTGGATCGTCGTCGCGATCACGCCCGGGCCGGCGGCGGCGAGGGGCGGGTGGCGGCCCAGCACGCCAAGGGCAAGCTGACGGCGCGGGAACGGATCGACCTGCTGTTGGACGAAGGCTCGTTCGAGGAGTTCGACATGTTCGTCGAGCACCGGGGCACCGAGTTCGGCATGGCCGAGCAGAAGGTGCCCGGCGACGGGGTGGTCACCGGCTGGGGCACGATCAACGGCAAGGTCGTCTACGTCTTCTCCAAGGACTTCACGGTGTTCGGCGGCTCGCTGAGCGGGGCGCACGCGGCCAAGATCGTCAAGGTCCAGCGCCAGGCCATGAAGGTGGGCGCGCCGATCATCGGCCTGTTCGACGCGGGCGGAGCGCGCATCCAGGAGGGCGTCGACAGCCTGGCCGGCTATGCCGACATCTTCCTGGAGAACGTCATGGCGTCGGGCGTGATCCCGCAGATCAGCGTGATCATGGGCCCCTGCGCCGGCGGCGACGTCTATTCGCCGGCCATGACCGACTTCATCTTCATGGTCCGCGACACCAGCTACATGTTCGTGACCGGGCCGGACGTGGTCAAGACCGTCACCAACGAGGTGGTCACAGCCGAGGAGCTGGGCGGGGCGCGGGTGCATGCGGCCAAGTCGGGCGTGGCCGAGGGGGCGTTCGACAACGACCTGGAGGCCCTGACCCAGGTGCGCCGGCTGGTCGACTTCCTGCCCGCGTCCAACCGCCAGCCCGCCCCCGAGCGCCAGAGCTTCGACGATCCCTATCGCGCCGAGCCCAGCCTCGACAGCCTGATCCCCTCCGATCCGGGCAAGCCCTACGACATCAAGGAGCTGATCCTGAAGATCGTCGACGAGGCCGACTTCTTCGAGATCTCCAGCGAGTGGGCCAGGAACATCGTCTGCGGTTTCGCCCGCATGGACGGGACCAGCGTCGGCGTCGTCGCCAACCAGCCCCAGGTGCTGGCCGGGGTGTTGGACATCGACTCCTCGCGCAAGGCCGCCCGCTTCGTGCGGTTCTGCGACGCCTTCAACATCCCGATCATCACCCTGGTGGACGTGCCCGGCTTCATGCCCGGCACCAAGCAGGAGTACGGCGGGCTGATCAAGCACGGCGCCAAGCTGCTGTTCGCCTACGCCGAGGCCACGGTTCCGAAGATCACCCTGATCACCCGCAAGGCCTATGGCGGGGCCTATGACGTGATGAGCTCCAAGCACCTGCGCGGCGATTTCAACTACGCCTGGCCCACCGCCGAGATCGCGGTCATGGGCGCCAAGGGGGCGGTGGAGATCATCTTCCGCCAGGAGGCCAAGGACCCGCAGGCCCTGGCCGCCCGCGAGGCCGAGTACAAGGACCGCTTCGCCAACCCGTTCGTAGCCGCCTCCCGCGGCTATATCGACGACGTCATCATGCCCCACGGCACCCGCAAGCGCATCGTGCGCGCGCTGAAGAGCCTCAAGGGCAAGCAGCTGTCCAACCCGTGGAAGAAGCACGACAACATCCCGCTGTGAGGCCTCGTCTGGCGGGAGAGGCTTGGCCTTACTTCAGGTCCATCCTCACGCTCAGCGTGCCGTCCGGATTGCCCGGCGACTTGGGGGCGCCGCCGAACGCGCCGGCATAGGCTGGGGCCAGCAAGGCCTGGAACGTCGAAGCCGGGACGACGACCTCGTAGTCGCCCTCGGAATAGGGGCCGACCACATAGGGGTCGATCAGCGCCGTCAGCCCGCCGATCCTGCCGGAAATCGTCGAGGGGGCCAGGACCAGCACCGTCTGGTTCCACTTGGGGCAGGCGAACATGTCGTTGAGGGGCGTGGCGCCGGCGCGATGGGTCTTGGCCTGGACCACGGCGTCGCAGATCGCTTTGTCGAGGATGGCCATATCGGCGTCCGGCCGGAACAGCGCGTTGGGCTGGATCTCGCGGTTGGCGGCGCCGTCCCAGATCAGGGCCGAGCCGCCGTGGTTGGGGTGGGCGCCGCCGGTGTCCTCGAACCACAGGGCGCGCAGGCCCACCAGCGGCGCGCTGTCGGCGGCCAGGAACCACTGGCTCTGACGGGCGTAGGGCCGCCAGGGGAACTTGCCGTCCGAAGCCTTGCGGTCGGCCGCGGCCTTGGCGGCGAAGGTTTTCAGGCCGGCGGTTTCGCGGTCGTAGAGCAGGGCGTGCAGGGCGGGATGGCTGGCGATCTCGGCCGGCAGGCGCAGGGCGACCTTGGCCGCCTCGTCGGACTGGTCGAAGCTCAGGGGCCGCGCCATCGGCGCGGGCGCCGCGGCCTTCGGCGTGGTGACGGACGCTTCGACGGGCGCCTTCGGCGGCGTGGCGGGTTTGCGCTCGCAGGCCGCCAGCGCGACGACCAGGCCGAGGACGGCGAAGGCTTTCATGGACAGCATGGACATCCCTCCTGAACGCCGCCCTCGCCGGCTGGCTCCACCCTGCCTGGCACAACCCGAGCCGTCCATGCGCGCTTTGCCTGGCCCGGCCCCCGTCGCCATCCGGCGCGAACAGGGTTAGATCGACGGCGGACCAGGCGAGGGACGGAGCATGAAGCAGCGGGGATCATGGTTGTTGCTGGCGACGAGCGCCGTGTTGCTGGGCGCTTGCTCGACCCTGGGTCCGGCGCAGGAACCGGCGACGGCGCCGGTTGGCATGAAATGGAACGCGTTCGCCACACCCGACGCCGAGCAGCGACTGGCCTACGGCCTTCCCGACAGCGACGTGGTCGGCATCATCTTCTCGTGCCGCCGCAACACGACGAGCGTCGGCTTCTTCACCAACCTGGCCGACGGCAAGCCGGGGTCCGGGACGGTGCGCTTTCGGTCCGGCAAGGCCCAGGGACGGTACGCCGCCACGCTGACGGCCTCCGAGATCACCGACGGCCTGGACGCGATCGGGCGAATCCCCCTGGCCGATCCGGTGCTGGCCGCGTTCGAAAAGACTGGCCTGATCAGCCAGGTCGAGGACAAGGCCTATCCACAGGACGCGCGCACGCCGGCCGAACGGGCGGACATCAAGCGCTTCTTCGGCTTCTGCCGGGGCTGACCGACGCCGATGGCGCCATCCGGGGCCGGGCGCGGAGCTTTCGGTTGACGCCCGCCGGGGGCGCACTTCAAATGCCCCCGCCCGCGTCGGGGTGGACAGCAGGTCGCGACCCGCGAAATGGACGACCACGCCGCATTTTTGCAGAGAGTCGAGGCCCTGCGCGCCGGGGTGGACCGGCGGCTGGCCGAACTGGCGCCGGCCGTGGGCTCGGCGCCCGACCGCCTGGTCGAGGCGGTGCGCTATTCGCTGCTGGCTCCGGGCAAGCGCTTCCGCCCGATGATGACCCTGCTGGCCGCCGCCGAGTTGGGCGCGCCCGAAGGGGCGGCGCTGGACGCGGCCTGCGCGTTCGAGATGATCCACGCCGCTTCGCTGATCCTGGACGACCTGCCGTCGATGGACGACGCGGGTCTGCGCCGGGGCCTGCCGACCATCCACCGGGCCTTCGACGAGGCCACGGCGATCCTGGCCGGGGTCGGGCTGCTGAACCAGGCCTATGCGGTGATCGCCGCCGACCAGGGTTTGCCGGCGCCGTTGCGCGCCGATCTGGCCGGCCGCGCGGCCCAGGCCGTGGGGTTCTCCGGCCTGATCGCCGGCCAGGCCCGCGACCTGTTCGACCGCGACCAGCTGCGCGACCCCGCGGCGCTGGACCGGCTGAACCACGAAAAGACCGGCGTGCTGATCATCGCCGCCGCCCAGGGCGGGGCGCTGGTGGCCCAGGCGACCGTGGGGGCTCCCGAGGCGGCGGTCGAGGCGATGGGCGTCTTCGCCCGCCATGTCGGCCTGGCCTTCCAGATCCGCGACGACCTGATCGACGTCCAGGGCTCGCCCGAGGCGGCCGGCAAGGACGTCGGCAAGGACGCGGCCATGGCCACCGTGGTCTCGACCCTGGGTCCGGCGGGCGCCCGCCAAGTCATGGAGGAGCACCTGGCCAAGGCCTCCGCCGCCCTGGCCCAGGTCGGCTGCGGCGACCTGCTGGGCCGCTATGTCGGCGAGCTGTTCGCCCGCCGCAAGGCGGCGGCGTGACCGCCGAAACGGTTTCGCCGGCCCCCATCGTGACGGTCGGCGGCGTGGTCCACGCCTATGGCGGCCAGCCCGTGCTGCGCGGTGTCGACCTGGCGCTGCGCCCCGGCGAGATCTACGCCCTGCTGGGTCCGAACGGGGCCGGCAAGACCACCCTGATCCGCGCGATCTGCGGCCGCATTCGGCCCGACGGCGGCGCGGTGCGGCTGAACGGCCGCGACCCCGCCCGGATCCCCGCCGCCCGCGCCGGACTGGGCCTGGTCCCGCAGGAGATCGCCCTCTATCCGAACCTGACGGTGGCCGAGAACGTCGAGACCTTCGCGGTGCTGGCCGATGTGCCGCGCGCCGGCCTGGCGTCGGCCGTGGCCCGCGCCCTGGCCCTGACCCGCACGACCGATCGCGCCCAGGTCCAGGTCAGGCATCTGTCGGGCGGCTATCAGCGCCGGGCCAACATCGCCGCCGCCATCGTCCACCAGCCCAGCCTGCTGATCCTCGACGAGCCGACGGTCGGGGTCGACCAGGACGCCCGCGAGGCGTTGGACGCCGTGATCCGCGGGCTGCGCGACCTGGGCGTGGCGGTGCTTATGACCACCCACGACCTGGACCAGGCCGGAGCCCTGGCCGACCGGGTGGGCTTCCTGCGCGAGGGCGAACTGGTGCTGGAGGGCGCGCCCCGGACCCTGGTCGCCGAGGCGTTCGGCGCCCGGATGGAGATCCTGGTCCATCTGGCCGAGGCGGTCGCCGCCGATGACGAGGTCCACCTGACCGCCGAGGGGCTGGAGCCCACCCACCGGCCGACCGTCTGGACGCGGCTGGACGCCGACGGCTATGCGGCGGCGGGCCGGCTGGACAAGCGCCTGCGCCAGGCGGGGCTGATCCCGCGCGAGATCCGGGTGCGCGAACCCTCGCTGGCCAACCTGTTCGCCCTGGTCGCCGACCGGAAGCAGGCGGCGTGAGGCGGTCGGCCTGGAAGATCGCCGCCATGGTGCGGGTGATGGCGCTGGACCTGTGGCGCGACCGCGGCGCCCTGCTGATGACTTTCCTGCTGCCGCCGCTGGTGTTCCTGATCTTCGCCTCGGTGTTCGCCGGGACGACGGGCGACGCCATCCAGCTGAAGCTGGCGGTGGCCGACACGGCCCGTACGGCGGATTCGGCCCGGCTGGCGGCGGCGCTGGTTCGCTCGGCCGAGGTCCGCGCCGAGATCGCGCCGACGGCGGCTGAGGTGCGGCGGCGGGTCAAGGCCGGCCAGGCCGACGCCGGCCTGGTGATCCGCGCCGACCCGGCCTCGGCCGACAAGCCGTTCCTGATCGTCGCCGATCCCAGCCGCGCGGTGGCCGCGCCCCTGGCCCAGGCCCGCGTGCAGCAGGTGCTGGCCGACGCCCTGCCGGACGTCACCCTGCGCCGGACGATCACCCAGCTGGAGCCCGCCCTGGGCGGCTTCACCGACGAGCAGGTCGAGAACGCCGACAGCGCCGCGGCCCTGATGCGCCAGGACCCGACCCACGACGACGGCGGCTTCTTCGAACGCGAGGCGGTCAAGGACGCCAAGGTCGGCGGCGGGGTGATCGCCTATTACGCCGGGGCGGTGATGATCCTGTTCGCCCTGTTCTCGGCCATGCAGGGGGCGCTGGGCCTGATGGACGAACAGAGCACGGGCGTGGCCGACCGCCTGCTGGCCGGCACGGCGGGCATGGGGCCAGTGGTCAGCGGCAAATTCCTGTTCCTGGTCGGGCAGGGGACCGTGCAGGCCCTGCTGATCTTCGCCACCGCCCAGGTCGTCTACGGCGTGACGGCGATCCAGCGCGCGGGCCTGTGGCTGCCGACCACCCTGGCGGCCAGCGCCTGCGCGGCGGGCGTGGCCCTGGGGCTGGTGTCGGTGTGCCGCACGCGCGAGCAGGCCCAGATGCTGTCGACCTTCGTGATCCTGGTCCTGGCGGCGATCGGCGGCAGCATGGTGCCGCGCTTCCTGATGCCGCCGTGGCTGCAGGCGGTGGGCTGGTTCACCCCGCACGCCTGGGCCATCGAGGCCTACCAGGCGATCCTCTGGCGCGACGCCGGGGTCGGGGCGGTGTATAAGGCCTGGTGCGTGCTGACCGCCGCCGGCCTGGCCGGCCTGGCGCTGGCGCACGTGCTGGCGCGCCGCATCCGGCGATAGACGGGAAGACGATGGCGACCCTTGGTCTGCACCTGGCCCTGTTCCTGGCGGCCCTGGCCTTCATGGAGGGCTTCGCCTGGGTCATGCACCGCTACGTGATGCACGGCTGGCTGTGGGCCTGGCATCGCTCGCACCACGAGCCGCGCACCGGGATCTTCGAACTCAACGACCTGTTCGCGGTGGTGTTCGCCGCGCCGGCCATCGTGGCCATCTATTTCGGCGCCAACGGGGTTCCGTGGCTGCTGCCGATCGGGCTGGGGATCACGGCGTACGGCGCGATCTATTTCGTGTTCCACGACGGCATGGTGCACCGGCGGTTCAGGGTGCCGGTGGGCAAGTCGCGCTACTGGAAGCAGCTGATCCAGGCCCACCGGATCCACCACGCGGTGCACACCAAGGAAGGGGCGGTGTCGTTCGGATTCCTGCTGGCCCGGCCGGTGCGGGAGCTGAAGGCGAAGCTGCGGGCGCGGGGTGTCGACGCCTAGGGCATCGTGCGGAAAAGTGGCAGCCGGTTTTCCGCAAAACGATGCGAAAACAAAAAGCTAGAGCCGGTCGCGTGATTCTTATATCGCGCGACCGGCTCTAGGCAAGACAAGCGCAACATGTCCGTCGGCGCTCCTGGGGAGGGGGCGATGACCGAGAGAACGATCAAGACGCCTTGGCATCTATGGCTGGTGGGCGTCGTCGCCGTGCTGTTCAACAGCATCGGCGTTTTCGACTTCGTGATGAGCATGACGCGGGGCGCGGCCTACATGGCCAGCGCCGGCATGACCCCCGAGCAGATCGACCACTACCAGCAGATGCCGGCCTGGATGACGGTGGACTGGGCCGTCGGGGTGTTCGGCGCCTTGGCGGGCTCGGTGCTGATCCTGCTGCGCCACCGGCTGGCCTGGCCGGTGCTGGCGGTGTCGCTGGCGGCCTTCCTGCTGAGCCTGGCCTACACCTATCTGCTGACCGACGGCGGCAAGATCATGGGCCAGCAGATGGCGATCACCAGCGCGGTGATAGCGGCGCTGCTGGCGTTCTTCGTCGGGTATGCTTGGTGGATGACCCGGCGCGGGGTGTTGCGGTAGGGCCGCCGTTCCAGATCCTCCCCCTATGGGGGAGGCGGCCGAAGGCCGGTGGGGGGAGTTTGCGGAACCGGCCGATTACGCCCCTCTCCGTCGGCTGCGCCGACACCTCCCCCACAGGGGGAGGACCTATATCCGCGACCACATCGCCGGCCGTTCGGGCGGCGCGCCCCAACGGTCCAGCGTCGCCGAGCGCAGGGCCACGACGCCGCCTTCCAGCGCCCGCCAGGCCTTCATCCGGCCGCTGACCACCACCCGCTCGTCCCAGGCGCCGGAACCGGCCTTGACGACGTCCAGCCCGATCTGCCGATAGACCCCGCGCGCCGCGCCGATCGCCCAGGCGCAGCGGACCGGCAGGTCGCGCAGGCCCCAGCGGGCGGACGCGTAGTAGGGCTCGGCCGCGTCGACCAGGCGTCGCGCCAGCGCCGCCACGGCTCCGCGGTGGGCCGGATCGGCCACGGCGTCCTTGGGCACGCCCAGCTCGGCCAGCCAGTCGCCGGGAACATAGACCCGGCCGTTGCGGGCGTCCTCGACGATGTCGCGGGCGATGTTGGTCAGCTGGAAGGCCAGGCCCAGGTCCTGGGCGCGGCGCAGGGTGGGCAGGGCGTGCGGCTTCACGCCCATGACCAGGGCCATCATCGTCCCGACCACGCCGGCCACGCCCCAGCAGTATTCCAGGAGCTCGTCCAGGGTGGTGTAGCACCGGCCGGCCACGTCCATGGCGAAGCCGTCGATCATGTCGAGCGCGTAGCGTTCGGGAATGCCTCGCCGCAGGGCCACGGTCTGGAAGGCGGCGAACACCGGATCGGTCGGGGTCTCGCCGGCCAGGGCGGCTCGGGTCTGGGCGTACAGCGCCTCTAGTCTGGCCGGGGCGTCGGCCACCGGGCTCATGCCGTGGCCCAGGGTCTGGCCGTCGATCACGTCGTCGCAATGGCGGCACCAGGCGTACAGCATCTCGGCGTCGGCCCGGGTCTGGGCGTCGAACAGGGCCGCGGCCGCTGCGAAGCTCTTGCTGCCCTTTTGGATCGCCTCGCGGCTCTGTTGCTCCAGCGCGCTCATGCGGGGACGTAGTCGTCGATCATCAGCCCCGCCGTCGCCTTGGCCGAGCCGACCACGCCGGGGATGCCGGCGCCCGGGTGGGTCCCGGCCCCGACGAAATAGAGGTTGGGAATGACGTCGTCGCGGTTGTGGGTGCGGAAGAAGGCGCTCTGGGTCAGGATCGGCTCCAGCGAGAAGGCCGCGCCCTGCCAGGCGTTGAGGTCGGTCACGAAGTCGTCCGGGGTGATGAAGCGGCAGGTGACCATGTCGGCGGTCAGGCCGGGGATGTAGTGCTTTTCCAGATAGGCCAGGATCTTGTCGCGGTATTTCGGCCCCTCGACCGCCCAGTCGATGTTGGCGGTCTTCAGATTGGGCACCGGCGACAGGGCGTAGAAGGCCGAGCAGCCGTCCGGGGCCATCGACGGATCGCTGGCGGTGGGGTGGTGCAGATAGAGCGAGAAGTCGTCGGCCAGGCCGTCCTTGCCGTAGATCTCGCCGATCAGTTCGCGATAGCGGTTGCCGAAGCAGATGGTGTGGTGGCGGATCTCGGGATGGGTGGTCTTCAGCCCGAAATAGACCACGAACAGCGACGGGCTCCAGCGCTTGGCCTCCAGGGCCTTGCCGACCTTGCGGCCGCGCGGATCGTCGGCCAGCAGGGCGCGGTAGGTGTGCATGACGTCGGCGTTGGAGGCGACCGTGTCGAAGGCCTCGAACTGGCCGTCGGCGCGGATCACCCCGGTGACCCGACCGGCCTTGGTGGTGATCTTCTGGATCGGCGCCGACAGATGGATCGTCCCTCCCAGATCCTGGAACAATTTCACCAGCGCCCGGATCAGGGCGTGGGTGCCGCCGCGCGGAAACCAGACGCCGCCGCGCCGCTCCAGCGCATGGATCAGGGCGTAGATCGACGAGGTGGCGAACGGGCTGCCGCCGACCAGCAGGCTGTGAAACGACAGCGCCTGGCGCACGTGCTCGTCCTTCACGAAGCCGGCGACCTTGTCATAGACGCTGCGCCAGGCCTGCAGCTTCATCAGGGCAGGGGCGTTGGACAGCATGGCGCCGAAGTCGAGGAACGGCACGGCGCCCAGCTCGACATAGCCCTTCTGGTACAGCTCCTCGGAATAGGCATGGAAGCGGCGGTAGCCCTCGACGTCGGCGGGGTTGCGGGCGGCGATCTGGGCGTCCAGCTTCTCCTGGTCGTTGACGTAGTCGAAGACGTCGCCGTCCTCCCAGACCAGGCGATAAAAGGGATCGACCGGCAGCAGCTCGACATAGTCCTCGATCTTGCGGCCGCTCAGCGCGAACAGCTCCTTCACGCAGTCAGGGTCGGTGATCACGGTCGGGCCGGCGTCGAAGGTGAAGCCCTCGTCATGCCAGACATAGGCCCGGCCGCCCGGCTTCTCGCGGCCCTCGAAGACGGTGACGTCGAAGCCCGAGGACTGCAGGCGGATCGCCAGGGCCAGGCCGCCAAATCCCGCGCCGATCACGGCGGCTTTCGGCTTCGGGGTCGTCGTCATGCGTCTTGTCCTCCGAACACCGAGCGTTCGTCGATGCACTTGATGGCCGCCGAGATCGGCACGGGCGGCTTGCCGATCAGGATCCGCGCCTTGTCCCACCGGCTCAGCCGCGCGGCGTAGAAGCGCTGGATGAGGCCGGGCGACAGGCGGTAGAAGCGCTCCAGCACCTTGTAGCGGTCTTGCGGCGCGCAGGCGCGGAACAGCATGCGGTTCAGCAGCCGCAGGAAGCGTCGCCGCCGCCAGACGGTCTTGGACTGGGCCTCGACGCAGGCGCGGACGCTGGCGCTGGTGACGCGCGGCAGGGCGGCCACGGCTTCGGCCAGGCGGGCGGCGTCGGGCAGGGAGTAGCCTGTGGTCGGCTGGAACAGGACAGCGCGCAGGCCGACCTCGGCGACGTGGGGCGGGGCTTCGCGCCAGTAGGCGTCGATGTCGCCGCCCAGGGCGATGGGCAGGATGCCGTCCTCCTCGCGCTCGATCGCGGCGATGGTCCAGCCCTGGTCCGCGGCGTAGGCGGCGATGGCGCGGCGCAGGGCGGGCCGGTCCAGGGCCGGGCCGTCGCTGTAACGGGTGTCCTCGATCAGCAAGCGGGTGTCGTCCAGCGGCAGGACATAGACGAAGCGGTAGCCGTCCTCCTGCGAGACCGTGGCGTCCATGATGATCGGCCGGGTCAGGCCGTGCGGAGCGGTCAGCCGCACCCCCTGGCCGACGAACTTCTGGTAACCCAGGGCCAGGCTGGAGCTCCTGCGCGGGCCGCGCCCGTCGATCACCGCCCCGGCCACGACGGTCCGGCCGTCGGCCAGGGTCACCTGGTGCGGATTGACGTCGGAGACGCTCGCCGACAGCCAGGCGTCGGCGCCGAGGGCCGCGCCGACCACCTGGTGCAGGCGCTCCGACGTGATGGCCAGGTAGTCGGTCGGCAGCTGCCGCCGGTGGCCAGGAAAGCGAACCTCGTAGCCCGACCAGCGGTGGACGATCAGCGGCCGCAGCCAGCCGGCCTCGACCGCGTCGACGTCGGTGGCGAAGTGGCACCAGGTGTGCTCGCCGCCGATCGTCGCGCCCTGTTCCAGCAGGATCACGCGCAGCCGCGGCCGCAGGCTCTTCAGCCGCAGGGCGATCAGGCCGTTGGCCAGGCCGCCGCCCACCAGGACGACGTCGGCGCGTTGGGTCGGGGACGCGGGGACCATGCTCCGCCTCTAGCATGATTGGACAAAGCTCAAGCGACTTCCTGTACGCGGCCGTGCGTATTGCGTGGCGTCCAGGGAGACGTTAGGCACGCGCAAACGGGAGACGCCCATGTCGCAAGCCAGAATCATCGACGGCAAGGCCTTCGCGGCCCGGTTGCGCGAGCAGGTGGCCGCCGAGGTCGCCGACCTGAAGGCCCAGCATGGCCTGACGCCGGGCCTGGCCGTGGTGCTGGTCGGCGAGGATCCCGCCAGCCAGGTCTATGTGCGCAGCAAGGGCGAGCAAACCCTGGCCGCTGGCATGCATTCCGAAACCCACCGCCTGCCGGCCGAGACCTCGCAGGCCGAGCTGCTGTCGCTGGTCGAGCGGCTGAACGACGACCCGGCCATCCACGGGCTGCTGGTGCAGTTCCCTGTGCCCGACCATATGAGCCAGGCGGCCATCGTCGCGGCGATCTCGCCCGACAAGGACGTCGACGGCCTGACCGTGACCAACGCCGGGCGCCTGGCCAGCGGCCTGCCGGCCCTGACCGCCTGCACCCCGGCCGGCTGCATGGTGCTGCTGAAGGACGTGGTCGGCGATCTGAGCGGTAAGCGGGCCGTGGTGGTCGGGCGCTCCAACCTGATGGGCAAGCCGATGGCCCAGTTGCTGCTGGCCGCCGACTGCACCGTCACCATCGCCCATTCGCGCACCCAGGACCTGGCCGCCGTCTGCCGCGAGGCCGACATCCTGGTGGCCGCCGTCGGCCGGCCGCAGATGGTCAAGGGCGACTGGATCAAGCCGGGCGCCACGGTCATCGATGTCGGCATCAACCGCATTCCCAAGGAAGACGGCAAGACCCGGCTGGTCGGCGACGTCGACTTCGAGGCGGCCAAGGCGGTCGCCGGCGCCATCACCCCGGTGCCGGGCGGAGTGGGGCCGATGACCATCGCCATGCTGCTGGCCAACACGGTCGCCGCCGCCAAGCGGCTGAACGGGATCGCGGACTAGCGGCCTGATCGGTTCGCGCCTAGCGGGTATCGAGCCCGATCAAGTCGCGGCGAGCAGGACATGGCCGCCCCGCTCGGGCGCATGTCGCGCGACGACGGGCCAGTAGCGCCGGGCCAGGTCGGGCGGTCCGAGATCCTCGATGGCGACGAAACCCAGGTCCCGGAGCAGCGCGTGCAGGACGGCGGGCTCGAAATAGCTGAGCCAGGGTTCGCCCAGCGCCGCCACCCGCTCGGCCCTCAGGGCGTGCGCGGCGCGAGCCTCGTCCGAGAGCGCCGAAGGCGGGTCGGCATAGTCGAACACCACGGCCGAGCCCGGCAGGCCGCCGATCACCGCCAGGGTGGCGCGAACGGCTTGCGGCGTCAGATAGGGAACCACGCCCAGCCACACGAAGAACGCGGGCCGGCGGTCGTCGAATCCAGCGTTTCGCAGACCGTCCAGCAAGGTGTCGCGCTCGAAATCGACGGCGGCGTAGACCACATCGCCCGGTGCGGTCACGCCGGCCTCGCCCAGTCGGCGACGCTTCCAGGCCTGGGTGGCGGGATGGTCGACCTCGAACACCTTGAGGCGGTCGGCGAAGGGGTTGCGATAGGCGAAGGTGTCCAGGCCCGCCCCCAGCACGACCAGCTGGTCCAGGCCGCGCCCCTCGACGGCGCGGGCCAGGGCGGTTTCCGCAAACGCCGCGCGGGCGGCGATGAAGGCCCGCATGCCCCGCCGTTCCGGATGGGCCAGGGCGTCGCGCGCGACCGTCTCGGCGTCGAGGCCCAGGATCGGCAGGGCCAGCGGATCGGCGAAGATCCGGCCGCTCTCAAGCACCTGATGCGCGGCCCGGTGCGTCGCCGCCATCCAGGCCGTGCGGCTGGGTTCTCTCTCGATCATGCGGCGTCCCCGGTCGGTCCAGTTGTCGACATGGGAAGGCCAGGCGCGATCGGCGAGGCTCGACGCAAAGAAAAAGCCCCGGCGCTGGCCGGGGCTCCCCAGGTTGTTCGATGCAGGCCGATCAGCCGGCCAGATATTCCGCCACGCGGCCTTCCAGCTCGGCGGCCAGGACCTTGCCCACCGGATGGGTGTCGACCTTGATGTCGTCGCGGACGCAGGCCTTGATGGCGTCGATGTGGGCGTCGACCAGGAACATCGGGGCCGAGAGGCGCGTCGCCGGATCGTCGATCAGCTTGCACAGCGAGCCGGCCAGGCGGGTGATCAGCGGGAATTCGTAGGTGGAGCCCAGACCCTTCAGGTCGTGGGCGCGCAGGTAGAGGGTCTCGACCGTCTGGGCGGTCAGGCCCTGGGCGTGGACGTCCTGGCGGGCGACCTCCAGCTTGACGATCTCGTCGTCCAGCCACTGGGCGAAGTTGCCCGACAGGCTTTTCAGGGCGGCCTCGGCCTTGGCGATCGCCGCCATGTCGATCCCGCCTCGTCCCCCAACCTTGAGCTTGAGCATGTTCGGCACCTGAATCACTTCCGCGGCGGACTTGTTGGTCACGGACGCTTCTCCCTGGGCATTGGTCTGAAATATAGGATCAAGGCGTTAACATTAGATGAGACGCCGGTTTCTGTCAGACCAATGGGCAGGGACGCCCAGACCAATAACCCTTCGTGTTGTCAGGCCGAGAACTGCTCCGTCAAAACCCGTTCCTCTAGGCTTCGACCTGCGTCGAAGAGCATGGAGAGGCTGGCGCTGCTATCCTCGGCGATGTGGACCTCGACGACGTCGCGAACTTCAAAATTGTCGGCCACGGCGCTTACCGGTCTCTTATCGCACTCCAGGATCTCGAACGTCACCCTAGCGGTCTGCGGCAAAAGCGCGCCACGCCAGCGCCGGGGGCGGAACGCGCTGATCGGGGTCAGGGCCAGGACCTGGGCCCCGATCGGGATGATCGGGCCGTGGGCCGACAGGTTGTAGGCCGTGGAGCCGGCCGGGGTGGCCAGCAGGGCGCCGTCGCAGACCAACTCGCCCATCCGCACCTTGCCGTCGATGCTGATGCGCAGCTTGGCGGTCTGGCGGGTCTGGCGCAGCAGCGAGACTTCGTTGATGGCCAAGGCCCGGTGCTGCTTGCGGTTGGCGTCGATGGCGACCATGGCCAGCGGGTGGATCACGGCCCGCTCGGCGACGTTGATCCGCTCCAGCAGGCCGTCCTCGCTGTACTCGTTCATCAGGAAACCGACCGAGCCGCGGTTCATGCCGTAGATCGGCGTCTGGCGCTGCAAGGTGTCGTGCAGGGTCTCCAGCATGAAGCCGTCGCCGCCCAGGGCGACGATCACCTGCGCGGATTCGTCGCCGACGTCGCCGTAGCGGCCGCGCAGGCGCTCCATCGCCTCCTGCGCCTCGGGGCGGTCACTGGCCTTGAAGGTCAGGCGAGTCACGAAGGGCAGGGGCTGGAACATGCCGCCAAGAGGCTGGATCGGCGGCGGGTTGTCAAACCTGGGTTTTGGTATGAGCGACCTGGTGGTCGGCGCTCTCAAAAGCTTGTCATCCCGGACAAGCGAAGCGCCGATCCAGGACCGCCGGAAGCGCTGAGTTCACGCGCCGGTCCCGGATCTGCGCGCTACGCGCTTGTCCGGGATGACAACGAAGGGGGCGAAAGTGGACGGTCCTGCTTAAGCTGCGCTGACGGCCCGGCGAAACGCCATGGCCGCGATGTCGGGGGCGAAGGGGCCGAAGGCGCCGCTGGCCTTGCGGGCGGCTTCGGCGCCGCCGCCCGGACGGCCGCCGTTCAGTTCGCGCACATGGGCCAGAATGGTCGGGAACACGCTGCGGTCGATGCCGACGGCCGAGCAGGCCAGGGCCAGCAGCTCAGGACGATTGCTGTCGACCGCCCGCCGCACCTGGCGGATGTCGAACTGGCCCAGGCGCGCCAGGGCGAACAGGAACAGCGGCAGGCGGCGCTCGCGCAGCACCCGCAGCAGGTAGCCAGGACGGAGTTGGCCGGCCGCGTCCAGCTTCTCGACCAGGGCGGCCTCCATTTCCTCACGGTCCTCGGCCTGCTCGACGACGGGGCGGTCGACGACGGCGGTCGCGCCGGAATGGGCGCCGCGCAGGGCGGTTTCGACGGCCTTGGCCATCCTGTCGGGATCCAGCTGGAAGCGGGCGGTCAGGGCGTCGCGCAGGGCGCGGCCCACCCACAGGTACAGCTGCTCGGCCAGGTCGCCGGAGAGGTTGGGATGCCGGGCCAGGGGCGAGCGCAGGGCGACCACGTCGCGGGCCCTGTCGACCAGGCGGCGCAGGCCCTCGGGCGAGATCTGGGCGGTCGGGTTGGAGGCCAGGGCGGTCAGCACGGCCGACTCGTCCTTGGCCAGGATGGCGTCGACCACCGCCGGCGACAGCTGCGGGCGCCGGGCGATCTCGATCTGGTGCTCCAGCGTGGCCTGGACCAGCAGGCGGATCAGGTCGCGGTCCCGCAGGACCGGGCTGCGGGCGATGATCGGCCGGGCGATCTCGATCTCGTCCAGGGCCAGGATGTTGATCAGGGCCGGCGGCGCCCAGGCGGCGTCGGCCAGGCTCTGGGCCAGGCGGGCGCGGATGTCGCGCTCGGCCTCGACAACCAAGGTCATGAAGATCGAGTCGAGCAGGATCTGGACCTCGGGCGCGGTCGGGCGGCCCTCGGCCTGGCCGGCGTCGCACATCTCCACGATGCCGGCGAGCAGGCGCTCGCGGTCGGCCGGCTCGCGGCTGCGGGCCAGGGACAGAAGCTGCGCGGTCTGGGCGGACTGGTTCACCAGCCTCCTCGAAATCCAAGCCTAACCAAGTCGGACCTTGGCGGCGTCAGATGAAAACATGCTTAAACAGGGGAATCACGCACCGACGATGACAAGCGTCGCGATGCCGCGGAAAAGAGAACGCCAGGGAGACGCTGACGCATGGGCCAACCTCTGATCCTCGCGCTCGACCAGGGCACCACCAGCACCCGGGCCATCCTGTTCCAGACCGACGGCAAGCCGGTCTGCGACGCCAGCCGGCCGCTGCGCCAGAGCTATCCCCGCGACGGCTGGGTCGAGCATGACGCCGACGAGATCTACGCCGCCTGCGTGGGCGTGCTGCGCGACGCCGTCGAAAAATGCGATCGCGACAGCGCCGACATCGTCGCCCTGGGGATCACCAACCAGCGCGAGACCGTGGTGGTCTGGGACAAGGCCACCGGCCGCCCGATCCATCCGGCCATCGTCTGGCAGGACCGCCGCACGGCTGATGTCTGCGACCGGCTGCGCGACGAAGGCCACGAGCCGGCGGTCACCGCCGCCACCGGCTTGCTGCTGGACCCCTATTTCTCGGGCACCAAGATCGCCTGGATCCTCGACAAGGTTCCGGGGGCGCGCCGCCGGGCCGAGGCGGGCGAGTTGCTGTGCGGCACGATCGACAGCTGGGTCATCTGGCGGCTGACGGGAAAAGGGGCGCACGTCACCGACGCCACCAACGCCTCGCGCACCCTGCTGTTCGACATCCAGGCCCAGGACTGGTCGGACGAAATGCTGGCCCTGCTGGACGTGCCGCGCGCCCTGCTGCCGGCGGTGCTGGACTGCGCCGCCGACTACGGCCGGGTGACGCCCGACATCCTGGGCCGGCCCCTGCCGATCCGCGGCGTGGCCGGCGACCAACAGGCGGCGCTGATGGGGCAGGGCTGCATCCATCCGGGCGAGATGAAGGTCACCTACGGCACCGGCGGCTTCATGCTGGTCAACACTGGCGAGACCCGGCCGCATTCGGCGTCGCGACTGCTGACCACGGTGGCGGCGCGGGTGGGCGGACGGACGACCTACGCCCTGGAGGGCTCGATCTTCGTGGCCGGGGCGGCGATCCAGTGGCTGAACGAGGGGCTGGGGGTCACCGGCGGCCCGCGCGGGGCCGAGGCCCTGGCCCGCTCGGCCCGGGCCGAGCACGGGGTGGTGGTGGTTCCGGCCTTCACCGGCCTGGGCGCGCCCTGGTGGGACGCCGAGGCGCGCGGCGCGGTGTTCGGCCTGACCCGTGACGCCGGCCTGGCCGAGATCGCCCAGGCCACTTTCGATTCCTGCGTCTTCCAGGGCCGCGACCTGATCGAGGCCATGCGCGCCGACGCCCCCTCGGCCTTCGAGGACGCCGCCCTGCGCATCGACGGCGGCATGGCCAAGAGCGCCTGGTTCAGCCAGCGCCTGGCCGACCTGACCGGCCTGCCCGTGCACCGCGCCAGCTACCAGGAGACCACCGCCCTGGGCGCGGCCCTGTTCGCCGGAGTGGGGGCGGGGATCTACGACTCGGTCGAGGACGCGGTGAAGGCGCGGCCGGAGGCGGAGGTGCTGACGCCGGCGGTGAGCGTCAATGTGCGCGAGGAGGCCTATGCCCGCTGGCTGGATGCGCTGCCGAGGGTGCGATCGTGAGCGAGGCGCCCGTCGTGACCTATCCTGCCGTCGGCCAGATCCACCGCCTTTCCCCCAAGCTCGACGCCGTTGTCGCCCCGGACGCGCAGATTCAGCAGTTGGCCGACGGTTTCGTCTGGGCCGAGGGGCCGGTCTGGGTGCGCGATGGCGGCTACCTGGTGTTCTCCGACGTGCCGGGCAACGTCATGTACCGCTGGAGCGAGGCGGACGGCGTCAGCGAGGTCCTGAACCCGTCGGGCTACGACGGCCCGCCCACCGACGCCTTCGCCGAACCGGGCCAGAACGGCATGGCGCTGGACGCCGCCGGCCACCTGCTGGCCTGCGACCATGGCAACCGCGCCCTGGCCAGGATCGACCTGAAGACGCTCGAGAAGACCTTCCTGCTCGACCGCTGGCAGGGCAAGCGGTTCAACAGCCCCAACGACCTGGCCGTGGCGGCGACGGGGGCGATCTATTTCACCGACCCGACCTACGGCCTGAAGGGCCGTAACGCCTCGCCGCTGCGCGAGCTGGACTTCAACGGCGTCTATTGCCTGGCGCCCGATGGGACGCTGGTCCTGCTGGACGCCGAGCTGACCTTCCCGAACGGGATCGCCCTGTCGCCCGACCAGAGCCGGCTCTATGTCTCGGTGTCGGACCCGGACGACCCCAAGCTGATGGTCTACGACCTGGGCCCGGACGGTCTGCCGACGAGCAAGGCGCTGTTCTTCGACGCCAGGCCGTTGCGTGAGGCCGGCGGTCCGGGCCTGCCCGACGGCATGTGCCTGGACACCGACGGCCGGCTCTACGCCACCGGCCCGGGCGGGGTGATGGTGCTGACGCCGCGGGCCGAGCTGATCGGGGTGATCGAGACGGGCACGGCCATCGCCAATTGCGCGTTCGGCGAGGACGGGCGCACCCTGTTCCTGGCCTCGAACCACACCCTGGCGCAGGTGCGGCTGAAGACGACGGGACTGGTGTGGTGAAGGCTTTGCGTCCTTCGAGGCTCGCCTACGGCTCGCACCTCAGGATGAGGAATTCAGCAAAACGCTCCTCATCCTGAGGCGCCCGCGTAGCGGGCCTCGAAGGACGCAAAGCGCTACGGATTGGCGTCCAGATAGGCCTTCACCCGCTCGAACAACGCCTCGAACATCGGCGTCGTCAGCCGGCCGGTGTTCGTGTTCAGCCGCGAGCAGTGATAGCTGTTGAACACCCGGTAGGGCCCGGCCTGGAACTCCGTGCCATGGCCGGGAAGGCCGGCCGAGGCCTTCAGGCCCAGGGCCTTGAGCAGGTTGCGGCGCGAGACGTCGCCCAGGGTGACGATGGCCTTGAGGTTGGGGAACATCTCCAGCCGCGCCGTCAGGAACGGCCGGCAGTTGTTCTCCTCGGACGTCTCGGGCTTGTTGCCGGGCGGGGCGCAGCGGACGGCGTTGGTCACCGCGCTGCCGATCAGCTTCAGGGAGTCGTCGGGCCGGGCCTCGAACTTGCCGGTGGCGAAGCCGTACTTGATCAGGGTGTCGTAGAGCAGGGTCCCGGCATAGTCGCCGGTGAACGGCCGGCCGGTGCGGTTGGCGCCCTTGCGGCCGGGGGCCAGGCCCACGACCAGCAGCCGCGCCTCATGGTCGCCGAACGACGGGGCCGGGCCGTTGAACCAGTCGGGATACAGGTCCTGGTTCTCGCGGCGATAGGCCACCAGGCGCGGGCAGCGCGGGCAGTCGCGCGGCGGCTCGGCGGGCGAGGGCACGACCTCGCCGGGGATGTTGGAGTGCTGGCCCATGCTCAGTCTTCGTCGGCGTCGTCGTCGTCACGCCGTTCCGGACCGCGCGCCGGCTCGGTGACGAAGCGGGGCAGGGGGTTGGACCGCTGCGGCCGGCCGATGATGGCGCCCAGGTCGGCGAGGTCGACGAAGTTGTCGGCCTGGCGGCGCAGGTCGTCGCTGGTCATCGGCGGCTGGCTCTTCATCGTCGAGACCACGGTGACGCGCCGGCCCTTGCGCTGCACCGCCTCGACCAGGGCGCGAAAGTCGCCGTCGCCCGAGAACAGCACCAGGTGGTCGACGGTGGCGGCCATCTCCAGCATGTCGACGGCGATCTCGATGTCCATGTCACCGCGCCAGCGCTTGCGGCCCTGGCTGTCGGTGAATTCGCGGGCCGGCTTGGTCACCAGGGTGAAGCCATTGTAGTCCAGCCAGTCGACCAGGGGCCGGATCGGGGAATACTCCTCGTTCTCGGCGATGGCGGTGTAGTAGTAGGCGCGCACCAGGATCCCGCGCTTGCGGAACTCGTCCAGCAGCTTGCGGTAGTCGATGTCGAAGCCCAGCGCCTTGGCGGCGGAGAAGAAGTTGGCCCCGTCGATGAACAGCGCCAGGCGCTCGGTCGGGTAGAAGGTCACGTGATCGGAATTCCTTGAAAAATCAGCACGATCAAAAATGGCTGGATGAAATCGCGGTGGTCGCCCTGGGTTGCAGTCTGCCTGGATCCTATCCGAGTCGCGAGGCGCTGTTGGAGGCCGCGCTCGCGGCCCTGGCGGACGAAGGGCTGACGGCGGCCGCCCGCTCGTCCTGGTGGACCTCGGCCGCTTGGCCCGACCCGACCGCGCCAGCCTATCTCAACGGCGTGGCCTTGGTCGAGACGGCGTTGGTGGCGGTCGACCTGCTGGCGGCCTTGCACCGCATCGAAGCCCGTTTCGGCCGCGTGCGCGCCGAGGCCAACGCCCCCCGCACCCTGGACCTGGACCTCATCGCCCATGGTCGGACGGTGACCGAGGCGGGATTGATCGTCCCTCACCCTCGGGCCCATGAGCGTCTGTTCGTGATGGGACCGCTGGCGGAGATCGCGCCCGACTGGCGTCACCCGGTCAACGACCGAACGGCGGCGGACTTGGCCGCGACGGCGACGGTGGGACGCGACGCGCGCTCCCAATGAAAGTGTAGTGCGATGCGCTACAAGTTCTTGCATGTGTAGCGTCATGAGCTACAATCTGTCGGGGAGGGCCGATGATCCAGAGTTGGAAAGGAAGGCTGATCCAGCAGGTCTTCGAAGGTGAAAGTCCCAAGGGCTTCCCCGGCGATCTCCTCGTGGTGACCCGTCGACGGCTGCAAGCGCTAGACGCCGCGACCCAGGTCGAGGATTTGCGCACGCCGCCCGGCAATCGTCTTCATCGACTGGTTCACGACAGGGCGGGCCAATGGTCGATCAGCGTCAACGACCAATTCCGGATCTGCTTCGAGTGGGGCGTCAACGGCCCCGAGAGCGTTGAATTCGTCGACTATCACTGATGTCGACCGACACGGGACAATAGGATGACTATCCGCGACTACACGACCTTCAAGACGCCGCTGGCCCACCCCGGCGAGCATTTGCGCGAGGACTATCTGCCGGCCTTCAATTTGTCGGCGGGTGGCTTGGCCAAGGCCATGGGCCTCAAGGATCGCAGTCGGGTGGAGCAGTTGGTACGCGAGCAACGATCGGTGACGGCCGATACGGCGTTGCGCCTTGGGCGCGTGTTCGGAACTTCGGCCGAATATTGGATGAACCTGCAAGCGCAGCACGATCTGTCGAAGGACGCGATCGCCAGTCGCGAGGCGCTCGCCGCGATCAAGCCGCTGAGCGCCGCCTAGCCGGGATTGTCGCCCGCCAACATTGCCAAACTTTAATTCGCGGCCCGCCGGCCTCGGCCCAATAGTCCGCCCCAAACTTCGCGCTGAGCGCGGCCGCCTCGCCCGGCGCGCGCCTTGGGGAACGTCTCGCATGTCCTTCACCCGTTCGCTGCTCGCCTGCGTCGCCGCCTGCGCGCTGCTGTCCGCCGCTCCCGCCTTCACCTCGGCCGCCTGGGCCGGTGACAAGAGCGGCGTCGACCAGACCAGCTTCGACAGGTCGGTGGCGCCGGGGAGCGACTTCTGGACCTACGCCAACGGCGAATGGATCAAGGCCCACCCGATCCCGGCCGACCGCAGCAGCTACGGCAAGAGCGCGGTGATGGTCGAGGAAGCCGCCAAGCGGACCGTCGACCTGATCCAGGCCGCGGCCCAAAACAAGGGCATGGGGGCCGGCGGCGCGGGCGACGGCCAGAAGGTCGGCGACTACTATGCCAGCTACATGGACGAGGCGGCGATCGAGACCAAGGGGATCACGCCGCTGAAGGCCGACCTGGCCCGCATCGCCGCGATCAAGGACAGGAAGGCCCTGGCCGCGGTGCTGGGCGGCAATGTCCGCGCCGACGTCGACGCCCTCAACTCCACCGACTTCTATACCGACAACGTGCTGGGCCTGTGGGTCTCGCCGGCGTTCGACGACACCAGCCAGTACGCGCCGTTCCTGCTGCAGGGCGGCCTGGGGATGCCAGACCGGCAATACTATATCGGCGACGACGCCGCGATGCGGGAGGCGCGCGCCAAGTACGTGGCCCATGTCGCCAAGATCCTGACCCTTGGGGGCGTGGCCGACGCCGAGGCCAAGGCGGCGCGGATCATGGCCCTGGAAACCCGGATCGCCCAGGCCTCGGGCAGCCGCGCCGACAGCGCCGACGTCCAGAAGGCCAACAACAGCTGGACCCAGGCCGATTTCGCGACCAAGGCCCCGGGCCTGGACTGGAAGACCTTCTTCACGGCCGCGGGCCTGGCCGACCAGCCGCGCTTCATCGTCTGGCACCCGACCATGGTCGTGGGCCTGGGCAAGGTCGTCGAGACGGAGAGCCTGGAGACCTGGAAGGACTACCTGACCTTCCACCTGCTGGACCACTACAGCAATCTGCTGCCCAAGGCCTTCGTCGACGAGCGCTTCGCCTTCTACGGCGCGGCCCTGCAGGGCACGCCGCAACTGGCGGTCCGCTGGAAGCGGGGCGTCAACTCGACCAACGCCGTGCTGGGCGAGGCGGTCGGCCAGCTCTATGTCGACAAGTATTTCCCGGCCCAGTCCAAGGCCGAGGTCTCGGCCATGGTCGACACCATGAAGGCCGCTTTCGAAAAGCGCATCGACGGCTTGGACTGGATGGCGCCCGAGACCAAGGCCGAGGCCCATCGCAAGGTCGAGGTGCTGAAGGTCGGCGTCGGCTATCCGGACAAATGGCGCGACTATTCGGGCCTGACGATCGTGCGCGGCGACGCCCTGGGCAACCTCCAGCGTTCGGAGGCTTTCGACTACGCGACGGCCAAGGCCAAGCTGGGCAAGCCGGTGGATCGCGGCGAGTGGGTGATGACGCCCCAGACCGTCAACGCCGTGAACCTGCCGATGCTGAACGGCCTGAACTTCCCGGCCGCCATCCTGCAGGCTCCCAACTTCGATTCCAGCTACGACGCCGCCGCCAACTACGGCGCGATCGGGGCCACCATCGGCCACGAGATCAGCCACAGCTTCGACGACCAGGGCGCGCAGTTCGACAGCCAGGGTCGCCTGCGCAACTGGTGGACGCCCACCGACTTCGACCACTTCCAGAAGGCCGGCGCGGCCCTGGCCCTGCAGTTCGACGGCTACAGGCCGTTCCCCGACCTGGCCGTGAACGGCAAGCAGACCCTTAGCGAGAACATCGCCGACGTCGCCGGTCTGTCGGCGGCGCTCGACGCCTACCACGCCTCGCTGGGCGGCAAGCCGGCCCCGGTGATCGACGGCCTGACCGGCGACCAGCGGTTCTTCCTGGCCTATGCCCAGAGCTGGCTGACCTATTCGCGGCCCGCTTCGCTGCGCCAGGCGCTGATCACGGACGGCCACGCACCGGCTCAGTACCGCGCCTTGACCGTGCGCAACCTCGACGCCTGGTACGACGCCTTCGGGATCAAGCCGGGCGATCCGCTGTACCTGCCGCCCGCGCAACGCGTGAAGGTCTGGTAGGGCGGGGCGGGCCATGCCGAGGAGCCGTTGAATGGCCGCCATCGAGGTCGACCCCGACCACGTCCACGAATTCGTCGATGCCGACGCCTTCCACGACTGGCTCTCGCGTCACCATGACAAGCAGGGCGAGGTGTGGATCAAGATCCACAAGGTCGGCTCGGGCCTGCCCTCGATCACCCCCAAGCAGGCGATCGACGTGGTGCTGTGCTGGGGCTGGATCGACGCGGTGCGCAAGGGCTTCGACGACCAGAGCTTCCTGCAGCGCTACACGCCGCGCGGCAAGAAGAGCGTCTGGAGCCAGATCAATGTCGACAACGTCGCGCGGCTGGTCGCCGAGGGGCGGATGACGCCGCACGGCCTGCGCCAGGTGGAGGCGGCCAAGGCCGACGGGCGCTGGGACCGCGCCTATGGCAGCGGCAAGGGCCTGAAGATCCCCGACGACCTGCAGGCCGCGATCGACGCCAGCCCACAGGCCAAGGCGATGCTGGGCAAGCTCACCGAACAGAACCGCTTCGCCCTGGCGTTCCGCGTCCACAACATGAAAACGGAGGCGGGGCGCAGGAAGAAGATCGAGACCTTCGTCGCGATGTTGGAGCGCGGCGAAACGATCTATCCGCAGAAGCCGCGGTAGGATCCGCGAGCCGATCGCGCCAAGGTCCGAGTCGGGGTGGAAGCGATCGTTCGCGTTTATGGGTTCACGACCTGGGAGAGTTGCGATGAAGACAATGGCCTGGGCTTCAACAATCTGCGCGACGTCGCTCCTCCTCGCCGTCTCGTCGGGCGTCGCCCCCGCTTCCGCGCAGACGAGCGGCGCCCAGGCGGCAGGCCCGTCCGGTTTCGCGAGCGGCGCGGATGTCCAGGCTCAGATCCGCGAGATGCTCGCCGAGATGAAACCCGATCAGGGGTTCATGTGGCGACCCTTGGTCCGCGACGGCGCGACCGTGGCGGCGATCGAAATCTGGAAGAAGCCGGGCCGCCCCGCCGTTCACCCCGCAGAAGCGGAATACGCCATCGTGCTGGAAGGCTCCGGCACGCTTGTTTCCGGCGGCGTCATGGCCGATTCGAAAGTCACCAACGCCAACCTGGTCGAGGGAAGCCGGATCGAGGGCGGCGCGACACGGCCGCTCGGCCCCGGCGACGTCGTCCTGATCCCCGCGGGGGTACCTCACTGGTTCGGGATCACCGGCGACCGGCTGGTGCTCCTGGGGATCAAATTGCCCGGCGCGAAATGACCGATCGTGGGGGCAGTGACGTCCCGTTTCCCGAAGCGCCGAAAGCGGACGCCGCCAATGGCCGTTAGGGGTGGATCGCGGACCTTAGCTGCTCGGACTCGACGGGGGCTGAATGTAGCCGCCGTTCTCCAGCCGAGTTAGAAATATGGCGGTCCACTCATTGTCGGTGTCGGTTAGGGCGGTCCAAATAGGCCAACTCGGCGCAGCTTCAATTCGATGAAGAATTGTCCAATTCAGCCCAAAGGCAGTGTCGCCTGACGGCGGCAAAAGCGACAACAACGCTCTGACATCGTCTTCGGAGATCGGTTGAACGAGCTGATCGAGAAGATCAGTCGCCGCTTTGAGAGGCCCTTCGTCCAAGCTGTCGTCAAGGGTTGGGGCAACGGCCACGAGCTTTCTGACAGCATCCTGCATCCCAAACCCTCGCACGCCTCGTCCCGGAGAACTTAGTCCGCGAGCGATCACCCGCAAGCGGACTTTCCCAGCGTCCACTCAAGCTCGAAAACAGCCGTTGAGCCCGTTTCCTTGGCTGGCCTATATGGACCGGCTTGTTGTTTCATCCTTGGCTGAGGTCGTCCTGAATGATCGAAACCACTTATAGCGTTATGCTGCGTTTCTGGTCTCCGCGACGGTCCCCCGACGAAATATCAACGGCCTTGCAGATTGATCCCGAGCGGTGCTGGAACCAAGGGGCTTCTCGAAATACGCCGCAGGGGACACCGCTGGCTGGTCGCCACAAAGAGAGTTATTGGATGGCGACCCTTATCGAGCGCGCGCCGTATGAGCTAAGCTTGTCGAAAGTAGTCGAAAAGCAACTGAACTTGTTGGACGATAAAAGGGACTTCCTCCGGGGCTTTGTTGAAGACGGGGGGCGATCTGAATTATACATCGGCTGGCACAGCGAGCCCGGTGGTGGTGGCGACGTTTTTGAATATCCGTTGCTGGCTAGAATAGCTGACCTTCGGATCAATTTTGCCTTCGAGGTTTTCTCCCATCAGCGATTGTCCGAGGCTCGCTGAGTCCGCAACGGGTCGAAAGCCACCCCTGGCTCAACACCTGACAGCGGCCGGTCGGCCCGGATCTCATTCCGAAGCTGCCTCCGGCGCCGTCCCGCTGGACTTCTCCAGCCAAACCCGGCATAAGCGCCCCCTCGCGAAAGCCGGGACTCTGCCGATGCGGCGTTGTGTAACGCCGCTCGAGACCCTATTTTGCGATAACCAAGGCTCATAGCCCGAGGAATTCATGGCCCGCGTCACCGTCGAAGATTGCGTCGAGAAGGTTCCCAACCGCTTCGCTCTGGTCCTGCTGTCCGCCCACCGGGCGCGCGGCATCTCGGCCGGCGCCTCGCTGCTCGTCGATCGCGACAACGACAAGAACCCCGTCGTCGCTCTGCGCGAGATCGCCGACGACGTGGTCGATCACGAGGGCCTGAAGGAACAGCTGATCACCACGCTCCAACGCGTGGACGAGCACACCGAAGCCGAGGAAGAGGCCGAAACCCTCGCCCTGCTGGCTGATCCCACCCACATGCAGATGAGCGAACTGGAACTGGTCCGCGCCCTGCAGAGCGACCGCGACGGCGGTCAGGAGGAGCGGTACTGAGCCCCGACGGCGCAGACCCTCTCATTCTCGAAGCGGCGCCCGCCGCCGCTCCTTCCGAACGCGCGCCCGACGCTCCTCCATCGCCTGGAGGGGAATCGGGCGCGTCTTCGTCCGTGGTTCCGGCCAACGACCCCGCGCCGGCCCCCAAGCCCCGCCAGAAGTTCCTCCGCCAGTACGAGCTGATCGAGCGCGTCCACGCCTACGATCCGACGGCCGACGAGGCCCTGCTGAACCGCGCCTATGTCTACGCCATGCGCATGCACGGCAGCCAGACGCGGGCCAGCGGCGACCCCTACTACGCCCACCCGATCGAGGTGGCCGGCATCCTGACCGAATACCGGCTGGACACCGCCACCATCGTCACGGCCCTGCTGCACGACGTGATCGAGGACACCCCGGTCACCAAGGAAGAGATCGCCAAGCTGTTCGGCGACGAGATCGGCGAACTGGTCGAGGGCGTCACCAAGCTGTCGAAGCTGGAGCTGCAGGCCGAGCACGCCCGCCAGGCCGAGAACCTGCGCAAGTTCATCCTGGCCATCTCCAAGGACGTCCGCGTCCTGCTGGTCAAGCTGGCCGACCGTCTGCACAACATGCGGACGCTGCACTTCATCAAGAGCCAGGCCAAGCGCGAGCGCATCGCCCGCGAGACGCGCGACATCTACGCGCCCCTGGCCCGCAACATCGGCTGCCACCGGATCTGCACCGAGCTGGAGGAACTCAGCTTCGAGCACACCAACCCGGTGGCCCGCAACGCGATCATCCGCCGGCTGGACACCCTGCGCGCCGAGCAGGGCGGGGCCGTGGCCCTGGTCAGCCAGGAGATCGCCGCCCGCCTGGAATCGTCGGGCCTGCCGGCCCGGGTGTTCGGCCGCGAGAAGTCGCCCTATTCGATCTGGCGCAAGCTGCAGCGCAAGTCGATCGGCTTCTCCCAGATGTCCGACATCTACGCCTTCCGGGTGATCGTCGACAGCGAGGAGGACTGCTACCGCGCCCTGGGCGTGGTGCATCGCGCCTGGTCCAGCGTGCCCGACCGCTTCAAGGACTTCATCTCGACCCCCAAGCGCAACAACTACCGCTCGCTGCACACCACGGTGGTGGGGCCGCGCGGCATGCGCATCGAGATGCAGATCCGCACCGAGGCCATGGACCGCGTCAACGAGGAGGGCGTGGCCGCCCACTTCCGCTACAAGGACGCCTCGTACGGCCTGGACCTGGAAGGCATGGAGGCGGCCGGCGGCCGCGATCCGCTGGCCAACCTGCGCCAGCTGGTCCAGGTGCTGGAGCACGGCGGCGACGCCGAGGAGCTGGTCGAGCACGCCAAGCTGGAGATGTTCCTCGACCAGGTGTTCGTGTTCACGCCCAAGGGCAAGCTGGTCAGCCTGCCGCGGGGCGCCATGCCGCTGGACTTCGCCTATGCGGTCCACACCAGCGTCGGCGACACCTGCATCGGGGTGAAGATCAACGGCGAGCTCAAGCCGCTGCGCACCCTGCTCAACAACGGCGACGTGGTCGAGGTGGTGCGGGGCTCCAAGCCCGTGGTGCCGCCGGACTGGCGCTCGCTGACGGTGACCGGCCGCGCAAGATCCGCCATCCGGCGGCATATCCGCCAGACCGAGAAGGAAGAGTTCCTGCGCCTGGGCCGGGCCTCGGTGGAGCAGGTGTTCGAGCGGGCCGGCAAGAAGCTGAAGGAGGTGTCGCTGCGGCCGATCCTCGAACGCTACGCCCTCGACACCGAGGAGGCCCTGTTCGACGCCGTCGGCCGCGGCCGGGTGTCGCCCAGCCAGGTGCTGGAGACGGCCTTCCCGGGCATGAAGGACACCGACGTCGCCGTGGCCACGGCCCGGCGCAAGATCGAGGGCGGCACGGCCGCGCGGCTCTATGTCCGCGGCGGCGGCCTGACGCCGGGCGTGTCGCTACATTTCGCCCACTGTTGCAGCCCGGTGCCGGGCGACCGCATCGTCGGCATCCTGCGCGAGGACGGGCCTGAAACCAAAGAAGGCGGCCTGGACGTCCACACCATCGACTGTCCGAAACTGGCCGAATACGAGGACCGCGAGGATCTCTGGCGCGACCTGAACTGGACGCCCGAGGCCGAGCGCGAGACCGTCTCCCTGGCCCGGCTGCACGCCACCATCGGCAATGCGCCGGGGGTGCTGGGCCAGGTCTGCACGATCATCGGCGAGGCCGGCGGCAACATCGTCAACCTGCGCATGCACCACCGGCAGAGCGATTTCTTCGACGTCGACATCGACGTGGAAGTCCGCGACGCTAAGCACCTGACCAACATCTCGGCGGCCCTGCGGACGTGCCCGACGGTCGAGACGGTGGACCGGACGCGGGGGTAGGGGACGCGGGGGTAGGGGCTGCGGACAGGTTTCCTGGTTGTCATCCCGGAAAGCGCGTAGCGCTTGTCCGGGACCCAGGACAGCCGCAAGGCATCAGCCCAGTCCCCTGGGTCCCGGACAGCCTCTGCGAGGCTTACGGGATGACAACTGAGTTACGGCCTGATCATTAGGGCGTGGCGCCCGTCCCGTGGCTTGCGAACCCTAACCCCGCACCACCCCATGCAACGCCTTCAAGGTCCGCAGCAGGCCGGCCGCGTCGCTCAGCGGCAGGCAGCTGGGGCCGTCGCACAGGGCCTTGTCGGGCTCGGGGTGGAATTCCAGGAACACCCCGTCCGCCCCCGCCGCCACGGCGGCCTTGGCGATGATCGGCACGCCCTCGCGGCGGCCGCCGGTCGAGCCGCCGGCGGTGCGCGGGTCGGCGCCGGGCAGCTGGACGGCGTGGGTGGCGTCGATGGTCACCGGCACGCCCAGGCTCTGCATCTGCGCGATGCCCAGCATGTCGACCACCAGGTTGTTGTAGCCGAACGAGGCGCCGCGCTCGCACAGCACGATCTGCAGGTCCGGGGCGGCTTCGCGGGCCTTGTGGACGATGTTCTTGCAGTCCCACGGAGCGATGAACTGGGCCTTCTTGACGTGCAGCCAGCCGCCAGCCGCCGCCGTGGCGCGGGAGGCGGCGACGATCAGGTCGGTCTGGCGGCACAGGAAGGCGGGGATCTGGACCAGGTCGGCCACGGCGGCCACCGGCTCGGCCTGGTCGACCTCGTGGATGTCGGTGGCGATCGGCACGTCCAGCTTGGCCTTGATCTCGGCCAGCATGGCCAGGCCGTCCTTCAGGCCCGGGCCGCGATAGCTGGTGATCGACGAGCGGTTGGCCTTGTCGAAGCTGGCCTTGAATACGTAGGGCAGGCCCAGCTCGGCGGTGATCGCCTTCAGCTCGCGCCCGACCTCCAGGGCCAGCTCGACGTTCTCCAGCACGTTCAACCCGGCGATCACGGCCAGCGGCTGGCCCGCGCCCATCGAGATGTTCCAGCGCTTGAGGGTGACGACGGACATGGCGGATCTTTCTGGTTGGGTCGGGCGGTTGGCGCGAGCTTATGCCTTAAGCGCGGCGACCGCGTCGAGGGTCGCGGCGGTCAGGGGCGAGGGCAGGGCGTCCAGGGCGAACCAGCCCCAGTCGGCCAGGGCCTGCGGCTCCTGGATCGCCGGCTCGCCCACGCAGCCGTCGGCGCGGTAGGTCACCGCCACCCAATGGCTGTCTTCGGCGATCATGTCAGTGACGCACAGCACCGGGCCGGCGACGACGGCGATCCCCAACTCCTCGAGGATCTCGCGCTCGGCGCAGGCGCGGCCGTTCTCGCCCCAGTCCAGCTTGCCGCCTGGCTGGCCCCAATGGCCGGCCTCCGGCTGGCGGCGGCGCTGGACCAGCAGGATGCGGCCCTGACCGTCGAGGATCGCCGCGCCGCAGCCGACGCGCGGGCGCAAGGGTTCTGATTCCAAGGTGCTCATGGGCTCGCAATAGCATCGCGCCGGCGGTGGGGACACACACTCGCCCAACGGCTCGACGAAGTCCGGCTCCGTCGTTGGAGCGAGTGTGCGTCCCCTGTTTGTAGACTCGCCCCCACCGGCCTATATCCGGCCCTCATGACCAACGACGACGTCCTCGACGAATTCCGCGCCGCCGGCGCTCTGCGCGAAGGCCACTTCGTGCTGTCCTCCGGCCTGCACAGCCCCGTCTTCCTGCAGAAGAACCTGGTGTTCATGCGGCCCGAGCGCTGCGCGCGCCTCTGCAAGGCCCTGGCCGAGAAGATCGTGGCCACGGTGGGCCAGCCCGACGTGGCCGTCTCGCCGGCCGTGGGCGGCATCATCCCCGGCTACGAGACCGCCCGCTGGCTGAACGTCGCCTCGATCTATGTCGAGCGCGAGGGCGGCGGCTTCAAGTTCCGCCGCGGCTTCCACCTGGAGCCGGGCCAGAAGGTCGTGATGGTCGAGGACATCGTCACCACCGGCCTGTCGTCGCGCGAGTGCATCGCCGCGATCCAGGCGGCCGGCGGCGACGTCATCGCCGCGGCCTGCATCGTCGACCGTTCGGGCGGCAAGGTCGATGTCGGCGTGCCGTTGGTGTCGCTGTGCAGCCTGGAGGTCCCGGCCTATCCCGCCGACGCCCTGCCGCCGGAGCTGGCGGCCGTCCCGATCGAGGACCCGGGCAGCCGGCGCCTGAAGGGCTGACCGGCATGCTGCGGCTCGGCGTCAACATCGACCACGTGGCCACCATCCGCAATGCGCGCGGGGCCAGCTATCCGGAGCCGGTAAGGGCCGCCGAACTGGCCCTGGCGGCCGGCGCCGACGGCATCACCGCCCACCTGCGCGAGGATCGCCGCCACATCAGCGACGCCGACATCGTCCTGCTGACCGACCTGTGCCTGAAGCGGGGCAAGCCGCTGAACTTCGAGATGGCGGTCACCGACGAGATGGTCGGCATCGCCCTGCTGGCCCGGCCGCACGCCGCCTGCCTGGTGCCCGAGCGCCGCGAGGAGGTCACCACCGAAGGCGGTCTGGACGTGGTGCGCGGCAAGGTCCGTATCGTCGAGGCTGTCGCCCGCCTGCGGACCGTCGGGGCGCGGGTGTCGCTGTTCATCGAGGCCGACCCCGCCCAGATCCGCGCCTCGGCCGAGGCCGGCGCCCAGGTGGTCGAGCTGCACACCGGCGCCTATTGCGACGCCGCCCGCGAGGGCCACGCCGACCGCGCCGCCGCCATCCTGCAACGGCTGAAGGCCGGGGCGGAACTGGCCGCCAGCCTGGGCCTGGAGGTCCATGCCGGCCACGGCATCGACTACGCCACGGTCAAGCCGATCGCCGCCATCCCCCAGGTCGCCGAGCTGAACATCGGCCACTTTCTCATAGGGGAGGCGATTTTCGTGGGCCTGCCCCAGGCCATGCAGCGCATGCGGGCCCTGATGGACGCCGCCCGGCTGGAGCATGCCGCGTGATCATCGGGATCGGCTCGGACCTGTGCGACATCCGACGGATCGAGAAGTCCCTCGAGCGCTTCGGCGACCGGTTCACCCACAAGGTCTTCACCGAGATCGAGCGCAGGCGGTCCGAGCGCAAGCCCGACCGCGCCTCCAGCTACGCCAAGCGCTTCGCCGCCAAGGAGGCCTGCTCAAAGGCCCTGGGCACCGGCCTGAAACGCGGCGTGCACCTGGCGGGCATGGGCGTGGTCAACCTGCCGTCCGGCAAGCCGACCATGGCCCTGACCGGCGGCGCGGCCGCCCAACTGGCTTCGATGGTCCCCGAGGGCATGACGGCGGTGGTCCACCTGTCGCTGACCGACGACCACCCCTACGCCCAGGCCTTCGTGATCATCGAGGCGGTGCCGGCGACCTGAGCCTAGGTCCTCCCCCTGTGGGGGAGGTGTCGGCGCAGCCGACGGAGGGGGGAGTGATCTCGCGTCAGGCGTATCCCCCCACCGATCGCTGCGCGATCGCCTCCCCCACGGGGGGAGGGCTATCGCATATGGATTTGCTCTGAAAAAATCTGTCATCCCGGACAAGCTCGGCGAAGCCGGGCGCCGATCCGGGACCGCCGCAAGCTCTGAGTTCACGCGTCGGTCCCGGATCTTCGCGCTGCGCGCTCGTCCGGGATGACAACCGCTTTTGGCCATATGCGATAGCCCTGCCCACAGGGGGAGGACCTAGAATCGCGGCCCCTGCCTTGCATCCCGCATCCCCAGACGCCGCCTACGGCGCCGTTCTGGGACGGGGAAAGCACATGGCCATCTGGAGCGATGCCGAGATCAGGGCGGGGCGCGGCCGCCAGCCGAAGCCCTGGCAGGAGCGGCCGCTGGCCTGGCTGGTGGTCGGCTGGGGCTTCTTCGCCCTGGTGCTGCTGGCCATCCTCGCCACATTTTGACCCCGGACTCCGGGATCAAGCTGGACCACGCGCCGGTCGGGCGCGACGTCGGGACGCGCGCGCCATGAAGGCGAGTTAACGGGCGCTGCGCTTGCCCCCGCCGTAAACCCCGTCTAGCTAGGCGCGTCGGGTTCGCCCGCCGTCCATTCCGTCGAGAGCCCCGCAGCGCATGACCGAAGCCGCCGACACCGAAACGCCCGACGACAAGGCCGGGGCGGTCAAGGAGTTCATCGAGATCGTCAAGACGGTCGCCTACGCCCTGGGCATCGCCCTGGTGCTGCGGGTGCTGCTGTTCCAGCCGTTCACGATTCCCTCGGCGTCGATGGAGCCCAACCTCTACCAGGGCGACTACATCATCGTGTCGAAGTACAGCTACGGCTGGTCCAAGCACTCGATCCCGTTCAGCCCGCCGCTGTTCGACGGCCGCATCCTGGGCAAGGCGCCCACCCGCGGCGACATCATCGTCTTCAAGCTGCCGCGCGACCCCAATGTCGACTACATCAAGCGCCTGATCGGCCTGCCCGGCGACAAGGTCCAGGTGCGCGGCGGCGTGGTCTACATCAACGGCAAGCCCTTGCCGCGCAAGGAACTGCCCTCGGCCCTGGTCGACACCGGCTACGGCACGGTCCGGGCCGGCCGCTTCGAGGAGACCAATCCCGAAGGCCGCAAGTACGCCACCCAGGACTACGGCCCCGACAGCGACGCCGACAACACCGGCGTCTATGTGGTGCCGCAGGGCTGCTACTTCTTCATGGGCGACAACCGCGACAACTCGCTGGACAGCCGCTTCGACCCCGGCGTCTCGGCCTTCAAGACCGGTCCCGGCACCTGCAAGTGGGACTACGCCAACGACCAGTACATCGGCATGCAGGAAGGCGTCGGCTTCGTGCCGGCCGAGAACCTGGTGGGCCGCGCTCAGCTGATCCTGCTGTCCTGGAACGCCGACGCCCATCTGTTCAAGCCGTGGACCTGGTTCACCGAGGCCCGGCCGAGCCGCTTCTTCCGCGTCCTGAAATGACGGCCAAGAAATGACAGATAGGCGCGCCGTCGCCGTCGGCGACCTGGAGCGCCGGATCGGCCATACCTTCCAGGATCGCCAGCTGCTGGAACTGGCCCTGACCCACGCCAGCGTGGGCGACGGGGCCAAGAAGGCCGGCGACAACGAGGTGCTGGAGTTCATCGGCGACCGCGTGCTGGGCCTGTTGGCCGCCGAGGCCCTGGCCGAGCGCTTCCCCAAGGCCAAGGAAGGCGAGCTGGCCCCGCGCCTCAACGCCCTGGTCAGCCGCGAGACCTGTGCTCGGGTGGCCCGCGCCGCCGAGCTGGGACCGGCGCTGCGGCTGTCGGCCTCGTCCAGCAAGATCGGCGGCCGCGAGACCGACTCGATCCTGGCCGGCGCCGCCGAGGCGCTGATGGCGGCCCTCTACCGCGACGGCGGACTGGAAACGGCGCGCCGGGTGTTCCTCGACCTGTGGTCCGGCGAGTTCGACAAGGCCGGCCAGGGCAAGCCGCGCGACCCCAAGACCGCCCTGCAGGAATGGGCCCAGGGCCAGGGCAAGCCGCTGCCGACCTACGCCGTCAAGGACCGCAAGGGCCCCGACCACGCGCCGGTGTTCACCGTGCAGGTGATGGTCGCCGGGATCGACCCGGTATATGCCGAGGGCCGCTCGCGCCAGGAGGCCGAGAAGGCCGCGGCCAAGGCGCTGCTGGAGCGGGAGGGGGCGGGGGGATAGGGCCTGCTCAGGCGCTGGATGCGATGGCCTGCTGCAAATCGGCGTCTATCCCGAACCACGATGTGGTTTGTCCAAGCTTCAACTCGACGCCCTGTTCGCGCGCGGCTCCCCGGATCTGTCTGAACCAGGCCTCGTAGGACCATTCTCGCGGCTTTGGGCTGTAAAGGCGCAGGCGCTCAGCGTCCCAGCGCACCTCCATCGCCTCGCGATAGATATACGGGAAGGATGCTGTCGCGGGCTTCACCCACAGCAAGCCCTGCTCATCAATACCGATCGCTTCTATCGTGTCAGTCCGCATACGGCCTCCGAACACAGGATGCCGGCAGCCTCGCACGCTGGCAATCGAGGAGGGCTTTTTCGGCCCATCGGTGCTACACGCACCCGCAATGACTGAAACCGCCCCCCAAAACACCCGCGCCGGCTTCGCCGCCATCATCGGCGCCCCGAACGCCGGCAAGTCCACCCTGGTCAACCGCATGGTCGGGGCCAAGGTCTCGATCGTCACCCAGAAGGTCCAGACCACCCGTTTCCCCGTGCGCGGCGTGGCCATGACCGGCGACACCCAGATCGTGCTGGTCGACACTCCCGGCATCTTCACCCCGCGCCGCCGCCTCGATCGCGCCATGGTCCGCTCGGCCTGGAGCGGGGCCGAGGACAGCGAGGTCGTCGTCCACCTGGTCGACGTCCAGGCCGAACTGGCCGCGCGCGAGCGTCGCGCCACCCCGGGCGAGCACCGCTCGGTGCAGGACGTCCAGACCATCATCGAGGGCCTGAAGGCCGCCAACCGCCAGGTGATCCTGGCGCTCAACAAGATCGACGGCGTCAAGCGCGAGACCTTGCTGGCCGTCGCCCACGACCTCTACGAGACCGGCGTCTATTCGGAAGTCTTCATGATCAGCGCCGGCACCGGCGCGGGGGTCGACGACCTGATGGCCAAGCTGGCCTCGCTGATGCCGGAGGGGCCCTGGCTCTATCCGGAAGACCAGACCGCCGACCTGCCGGCCCGCCTGCTGGCCGCCGAGATCACCCGCGAGAAGATCTACCTGCGCGTCCACGAGGAACTGCCCTACGCGGCTTCGGTCGAGACCACCGCCTTCGAGGAACGCGCCGACGGCAGCGCCCGCATCGAGCAGACCATCTATGTCGAGCGCGACGGCCAGCGGGCCATCGTGCTGGGCAAGGGCGGCGAGGTGATCAAATGGATCGGCAAGTCCTCGCGCGAGGAACTGGAAGACATCCTCGACCGCAAGATTCACCTGTTCCTGCACGTCAAGGTCAAGGAGAACTGGGCCGAGGAGCGCGGCCTGTTCAACGACATGGGCCTGGATTTCGACGTTTAGGACCGCGGAGCCTTCATCCGCAAATCTCCGTTGTCATCCCGGAAGCCTCGCAGGGGCTCTCCGGGATGATAACCTCCTGCGAGCCCAAAACACGCACCGAGATCCCTTGACTTCGCCGCTCGCACCCTGTCCTTGAAACCGGAACAGACAGGGAATATCGCCCCGTGAGCAAGCACGACATCGCGCCCGCCCAGGCGGCCTCGCCCAGCGTCGACCTGGACGCCTATTTCGCTCGCATCGGCTATGACGGCCCGCGCGAGCCGACGCTCGACGTGCTGCGCGCCCTGCACCAGAAGCATCCCGACGCCATCCCTTTCGAGAACCTCGACGTGCTGCTGGGCAAGGCGATCAGCCTGGATCCGGCCGAAGTCGACGCCAAGCTGATCGCGGCCGGGCGAGGGGGCTATTGCTACGAGCAGAACGGCCTGTTCAAGCGGGTGCTGACGGCGCTGGGCTTCGAGGCGACGGGGCTGATGGCGCGGGTGCTGTGGATGGTTCCCGACCACCTGCCGCCGCGCCCGCGCTCGCACATGGTGCTGGCCGTGCGGGTTCCCGGCGACGAGACGGTCTGGCTGGCCGACGTCGGCTTCGGCGGCTGCGTGCTGACGGGCCCCTTGGCGCTGTTCTCCGACGCGGTCCAGGCTACCCCCAACGGCGATTTCCGCATCCTTCCGATCGACGAGCTGGGCGGCGAGCGGCAGGTCCAGGCCAACCTCTCGGGCCGCTGGGCGGCGACCTACCAGGTGGCGCTGGGCGCCTGGGCCGACCAGGACTACGAGCAGGCCAACTTCTACACCTACGCCCATCCCAGCTCGCACTTCACCTTCAGCCTGACGGCCGGCCGCACCACGCCGACCGCCCGCTACGCCCTGAAGAACAACCGCCTGACCCACCGCGACGCCGGGGGCGCCCTGGTCGAGCAGCGCGACCTGACGGCCGACGAGCTGGAGACGGCCCTGCGCGACGTGCTCCGCCTGCCGGTCCAGCCGGCGTGGCGGCCAGTGATCGAGCAGATCGTGGGCTGGGGAACCCAAGCCTAGATGGAGTGGGAAGACGAAGCCTTTGTACTGTCGGCGCGGGTCCACGGCGAGACCGGGGCGATCGTCGAGCTGTTGACCCAGGACCGGGGCAAGTTCGCCGCCCACGTCTCGGGCGCGGCCTCACGGCGGATGAAGCCGTTCCTGCAGGCCGGGGCTAAGGTCATCGCCCGCTATCGCGCCCGGACCGGCGACCAGCTGGGCGCGGCCAGCCTGGAGCCGATGGGCGAGGGGCCTTCGTCGCTGTTCGACGAGCCGCTGGCCCTGTCGGGTCTGTCGGCCGCCGCCGCGGTCGCCGCCGGGGCCCTGCCCGAGCGCGAGGCCCATCCCGGGGCCTTCCACGCCCTGGAGGCCCTGATCGCCGCGCTGGCCATCCCCGCCATCTGGCCCGCCGTCTATGTACGGTTCGAGGCCGGACTGCTGCAGGACCTGGGCTTTGGCCTGGACCTGTCCCGATGCGCCGCCACCGGCGCGCTGGACGACCTGGTCTATGTCAGCCCGCGCACCGGCCGGGCGGTCAGCCGCGCGGCCGGCGCGCCCTACCACGACAAACTGCTGCCCCTGCCGCCGTTCATGCTGTCGGCCCAGGGCGGACTGGTCGACGGCGACGTCAAGGCCGGGCTCGACATCACCGGCCACTTCCTCGAACAGTTCGTGTTCCACCCGCTGAACAAGCCGCTGCCCCCCGCCCGGGTGTGGCTGCTGGACCGGCTGGGCGAGGCGGGGCGGTTGTGAGGACTGAAACCTCCCCCTGTGGGGGAGGCGGCCGAAGGCCGGTGGGGGGAGTGGTCCCGCATCAGCCAACTCCCCCCTCCGTCGGCTGCGCCGACACCTCCCCCACAGGGGGAGGATTTGAGCCCCGGACATCTGCTACTGTGCCTTTCACGCGTAACGAATCTCCCAGATGAACAAACCAGTCCTTCCCCCTGGCGGTCCCGGCGACGGTGATCGCATTCTCGACGAACCGCTGAGCGAGGCGCTGTCCAAGCGCTACCTGGCCTATGCGCTGTCGACGATCGGCTCGCGGGCTCTGCCCGACGTGCGCGACGGCCTCAAGCCCGTGCACCGTCGCGTGCTGCACGCGATGAACAACATGCGCCTCAACCCCGAAGGCGCCGCGCGCAAGTGCGCCAAGGTGGTCGGCGAGGTGATGGGCAACTTCCACCCGCACGGCGACCAGTCGATTTACGACGCCCTGGTCCGCCTGGCCCAGGACTTCGCCCAGCGGGTGCCGCTGGTCGACGGCCAGGGGAATTTCGGCAACATCGACGGCGATAACCCCGCCGCCATGCGCTACACCGAGTGCAAGATGACCGCCGCGGCCATGCTGCTGCTGGACGGCATCGACGAGGACGCGGTCGACTTCAAGCCCTCCTACGACGGGCAGGACGAGGAGCCGGTGGTCCTGCCGTCGGGCTTCCCCAATCTGCTGGCCAACGGCTCATCGGGCATCGCCGTGGGCATGGCCACCTCGATCCCGCCACACAACCCGGCCGAGCTGATCGACGCCTGCCTGCTGCTGCTGGGCAAGCCCGAGGCGACCACGGCCGAGATCTTGGAACGCGTGCCGGGCCCGGACTTCCCGACGGGCGGCGTGATCGTCGAGTCCCGCGAGAGCCTGCTGGAGACCTACGAGACCGGTCGCGGCGGCGTGCGCACCCGCGCCCGATGGGAGAAGGAAGACACCGGCCGCGGCACCTACCAGATCGTGGTCACCGAGATCCCGTACCAGGTCAAGAAGTCCGACCTGGTCGAGCAGCTGGCCGACCTGATCGACAGCAAGAAGGCCGCCCTGCTGGGCGACGTGCGCGACGAAAGCGCCGAGGACATCCGCCTTGTCCTCGAGCCCAAGTCCAAGAACGTCGAGCCCGAAGTGCTGATGGAGAGCCTGTTCAAGCTCTCGGCGCTGGAAAGCCGCTTCCCGGTCAACATCAACGTGCTGGACGCCAAGGGCACCCCGGGGGTGATGGGCATCAAGCAGGCCCTGATCGCCTTCCTGGCCCACCGCCGCGACGTGTTGACCCGCCGGGCCCGCCACCGCCTGGCCAAGATCGAAGCCCGCCTGCACATCCTGGACGGCCTGCTGATCGCCTACCTCAATCTGGACGAGGTGATCCGCATCGTCCGCTACGAGGACGAGCCGAAGCAGAAGCTGATGGCCGCTTTCGCCCTCAGCGACATCCAGGCCGACGCCATCCTCAACACCCGCCTGCGCCAGCTGGCCAAGCTGGAGGAGATGGAGATCCGCCGCGAGCACGCCGAGCTGGTGGAGGAGCGCGACGGCATCCTGGCCATGCTGGCCAGCGACAGGAAGCAGTGGGACCTGGTCGGCACGGGCCTGCGCCAGGTGCGCGCCACCCTGGTCAAGATCAAGCATCCGCACGACAAGCCGCGCCCGACCGGGGTGATCGGCCGCTCGATCTTCGAGGATGCGCCGGTGGTCGACGCCGACGCCGCCCTGGAGGCGATGATCGTGCGCGAGCCGATCACCGTCATCCTGTCGGACCGCGGCTGGATCCGCGCCGCCAAGGGCAAGATCGACGACCCGTCCGAGCTGAAGTTCAAGGAAGGCGACAAGCTGGGCTTCCTGGCCCCGGCCGAGACCACCGACAAGCTCTTGCTGTTCACCAGCGACGGCCGGTTCTTCACCATCAGCTGCGCCAACCTGCCGTCGGCGCGTGGCCATGGCGAGCCCGTGCGGATGATGATCGAGCTCGACGACAAGGTGAAGATCATCGACATGTTCCCGTTCAAGGCCGGGCGCAAACGCTTCCTGGCCTCGAAGCAGGGCTACGGGTTCCTGATGCCGGAGGAAGAGGCCCTGGCCAACCGCAAGGCGGGCAAGCAGGTGCTGACCGTCGACTCCGCCGGCGCCGCCTTCTGCCTGGAGGCGACGGGCGACCAGATCGCGGTGATCGGCGACAACGGCAAGATCCTGATCTTCCCGCTGGAGGAACTGCCGGAAATGCCGCGCGGCAAGGGCGTCAAGCTGCAGTCCTACCGTGAAGGGGGACTGCGCGACGCGATCTCGTTCACCACCGAGGGCGGCGCCTTCTGGATCGACACGGCCGGCCGTCGCCGCGACTGGACCGAGTGGAAGGACTGGATCGGCCGCCGGGCCGGGGCCGGCAAGCTGTCGCCCAAGGGCTTCCCGACGTCCAAGCGGTTCCGGCCCAAGTGATGTCGCCAATCTCTGTCATCCTGGACAGGCGCGCAGCGCGCCGATCCGGTACCGATCCGAAGCGCCGCGCTTCCGTCGGTCCTGGATCTGCGCTTTGCTTCGTCCGGGATGACGGGGGTTGATGTGATGACCGGGATGTTCAGGCGCACCGCCAGCGCCCTGGCCGGCCTGCTGGGGCTGGCGGCGGCTGGTACGGCGGGCGCCGCACCCTTGCCCATGGCCAAGCCCGAAGCCGCCGGGTTCTCGGCCGAGCGGCTGCGCAGGCTGGACGAGACGATGCAGACCCTGGTCGACCAGGGCCAGATCGCCGGCGGCGTCACCGTGCTGGGCCGCCACGGCCGGGTCGTGTCGCTGAAGGCGTTCGGCAAGCGCAGCCTGGAGACCGGCGAGGCCATGCCCGCCGACGCCATCTTCCGCATCCGCTCCGAGACCAAGGCGGTCACCGGGGTGGCGATGCTGATCCTCTACCAGGAGGGCCGGTGGAAGCTGGACGACCCGATCACCGAATACCTGCCGGAGCTGGCCGACCTGCGCGTGGCCTCGGGCGTCGACGCCCAGGGACGGCCGATCCTGACCCCCGTCAGCCGCCCGCCGACCATGCGCGAGCTGATGACCCATACGGCCGGCTTCGCCTACGGCCTGGCCGACGATCCGGCCAGCCTGGCCGACCAGGCCTATTACCGGGCCGGGGTGCTGCAGTCCGACAGCCTGGACCACCTGGTGCGCAAGGTTGCCATGCTGCCGATGTACGCCCAGCCCGGCGTGATGTGGCGCTACAGCGTCGCCGCCGACCTGCAGGGGCTGATCGTCGAGCGCCTGACGGGCCAGACCCTGCCGGTGTTCATGGAGGAGCGGATCTTCCGTCCCCTGAAGATGAAAGACACCGCCTTCTGGGCCCCGGCCGAGAAGCTGCCGCGCCTGGCCGCGCTGTATGACGGCGATCCCACCACCGGCAAGCTGATCCCGGCCAGCGAGGGACCGTGGCGCGACGTCTCCCGGCCGCCGGCCGCGCCGTCCGGGGGCGGGGGGCTGCTGTCCACGGCCGGCGACTTTGCACGCTTCGCCCAGATGATCCTGAACGGCGGCGAGCTGGACGGCGTCCGCGTGCTGCAGCCCGAGAGCGTGGCGCTGATGCGGTCCAACCACCTGCCGCCCAGCTTCCAGGTCACCACCAACGGCACGGCCGGGGTGCTGCGGCCCGACCAGAAGCCATTCCCATTCAGCGCCGGCATGGGCTATGGCCTGGACGTGGCCGTGGCGGTCGATCCCCACCTGTCGGGCGCGCCGGTCGGGCCCGGCACGATCAGCTGGGGCGGCAGCGCCGGCACCTGGTTCTGGATCGACCCGGCCAACGACCTGTTCTTCATCGGCATGATCCAGCGCCTGGGCGGCGTGGGCTCGGGCCTGGACGCCACCACCCGCACGGTGGTCTACCAGGCCCTGGAACGGCCGCCGGTCAAGGAAGCCCGGCTGAACTCTTCGTCGCGTTAAAGGATTACAAGTCCTTCACTTCGTGAATACGGCGTCATGAAGCAGACGTAACGGGTCTTCGTGGAGAAGTTTGGCCAATCTACCTCTCGAAGGCGACGCGGACGGCGTCGCCAGGACAGGGGAGGCCGACATGGGCCATTTCATCGCCAGGCTTTCGACGATCGCGGTGCTGGGCCTGGCGGCCCTGCCCGTGCCGGGCCTGACCCAGGCGGCCCAGGCCGCGCCGGCCAAGCCGCCGGTGCTGGCCACGATCCCGGTCGGCGACCTGGATCTTTCCCGTCCCGACGACGCGCGTCGGTTCAAGGCGCGCATCGAGGCCGCCGGCGAAACGGTCTGCGACGCCCGGGTCCGCGCCGAGCGCCTGGACCGCTGGTCGGCCCGGGCCTGCCGCCTCGACATCCGCGACGAGGTCCAGTCCAAGCTGACGCGCAAGCAGGCCAGGGCTCTGCACGCGATCGGCGGCTGACTTACGGGATCCTCCCTCCGGGGAGGTGGCGGGAGCGTCGGGCGCGCCACATGGCCCGGCCGCTCTATCCCTCGGAACGTTCACGGCGTCGCATGTCCCCACCCCCAAGGGGAGACGCCACGGGGCTCCCGCCGAGTTGTCGATGAGCTTAGGGGCGCCGAGGATTCCGCTCGCCGCGGCCGGGGACGCGCACTCACGGCAACACACCGGCCGGGTTGCAGGGCGCTGGTCGTGAGTGCGTGTCCCCAAACGGACCCGCTGAGTTTGGTGCTGAAGTGCGATGACGCCGTGGGTGGCGTTGGGGACATGCACTCACCCTGAAGCCGTGGATCGATCGGCGAGGCCTTGCCGTGAGAGCACGTCCCCGGCTTGCGCTCGGCGTTCAGCGAACAAACTCCCGCGATTTCAACGCCCTGAACTTTCTCGACCCGAGTTGATCCTCCCCCTTCCAGACCGCCCGTATCCTGACCTCACCTCGACGCATGGAAAGGGCGCATGGCCAGCGACCGATGCGGCGGCGGGGGGCGATCGAGCGGGAAGCTCCGTCGGCGGTCCCTTGGGACCAAACCTCGCGTCTCCAGGGCCGGCCGGGCATGGAACACTAAAACGGCGTGGCGCGAGGGCTGGCGGAGCAACAGGCGGGCGGTGATGCGCCCGCGGTCCGGGACCGGGGTTCGTTGACCTGGCCCGCCCGTCGGAGGCTTCAAGGCGGCGAGGCCCCAACAGGGCTCAGCGCCGCGGGCTTCCGGATAACGACCGCGCGGAGCGTTCGGGCTTCGTCGAAAACGGTTACTACTCAAACACTCCGGACGATGTCCGGCGCTCCGCGTCCCTTTCCATACGCTCAGCGGTGATCCGCGTGAGGCGGCGAAGCCGTGCATCCAAGATCCTCCCCCTGTGGGGGAGGTGTCGGCGCAGCCGACGGAGGGGGGAGTGATCGGCAGATGACCGCAACCTGGATCTTCGACCCCAAAACGCCCCCCACCGATCGCTGCGCGATCGCCTCCCCCACGGGGGGAGGATCTGGATGAGTCGGTTCGCAGGGGGCAAGGGAGCGCCGCACCACGCTTTCGTTTCCGCCCCGGGCCTTCTATATCCAACCGCTCCTCGACTCCCCCGGAAGACCCATGGCCCGCATCCTGATCACCTCCGCCCTGCCGTACATCAACGGCATCAAGCACCTGGGCAATCTGGCGGGATCGATGCTGCCGGCCGACGTCTACGCCCGCTTCCAGCGGGCCCGGGGACACGACACGCTCTATATCTGCGCCACCGACGAGCACGGCACCCCGGCCGAGCTGGCCGCCGCCGCCGCCGGCCAGGACGTGGCCAGCTACTGCGCCGAGCAGCACGTGCTGCAGCACGATGTCGGCCGGGCCTTCGGTCTGTCCTGGGACCATTTCGGCCGCTCGTCCTCGCCGCAGAACCACCGCCTGACCCAGCACTTCTGCGAGGTGCTGGAAGACCGCGGCCTGATCGAGGAACGCGTCGACCAGATGGTCTATTCCATCGACGACGGCCGCTTCCTGCCCGACCGCTACATCGAGGGCACCTGCCCGCACTGCGGCTTCGACAAGGCGCGCGGCGACCAGTGCGACAACTGCGGCAACCTGCTGGATCCCACCGACCTGAAGAACCCCTATTCGGTGATCTCCGGCTCGCGGAACCTGGAGGTGCGCGACACCCGCCACCTTTACCTGCTGCAGACCAAGATGGCCGACCGCATCCGGGCCTGGATCGACGGCCATCCCGACTGGCAGTTGCTGGCCAAGTCGATCGCCTACAAGCATCTGGACGAGGGCCTGATCGACCGCGGCATCACCCGCGACCTTTCCTGGGGCATCCCGGTGACCAAGGGCGAGTTCCCGCGCCCGGGCTTTGAGGACAAGGTCTTCTACGTCTGGTTTGACGCGCCGATCGAATATATCGCCGCCACCCAGGAATGGGCCGAGGCGGGGCCGGACCGCGACTGGAAGTCGTGGTGGCGCACCGACGAAGGCGCGGACGACGTCCGCTACGTCCAGTTCATGGGCAAGGACAACGTCGCCTTCCACACCGTCAGCTTCCCGGCCACCATCCTCGGCTCGGAAGAGCCGTGGAAGAGCGTCGACATGCTCAAGGCCTTCAATTGGCTGAACTGGTACGGCGGCAAGTTCTCGACCAGCAACCGGCGCGGCGTGTTCATGGACGCGGCCCTGGAGATCCTGCCGCCCGACCTGTGGCGCTGGTACCTGACCTCCAATTCGCCGGAGAGCAGCGACACCGCCTTCACCTGGGAGCAGTTCGCCAGCGCCGTGAACCGCGACCTGGCCGACGTACTGGGCAATTTCGTCAACCGCATCCTGAAGTTCACGGAGAGCAAGTTCGACGGCGTGATCCCCGACGGCGGCGCGCCCGGTCCGCTGGAGGAGAAGCTCTACGCCGACGTTTCAGCGCGTCTCGCCGATCTCGCCGAGCAGATGGACGCCATCGAGGTGCGCAAGAGCGCCCAGGCCCTGCGCGCCCTGTGGGTGGTCGGCAACGAGTACCTGCAGGAAGCCGCCCCGTGGACGGCGATCAAGACCGACCGCGACCGCGCCGCCGTGATCGTCCGCACCGCCCTGAACCTGGCGGCGCTCTATGCTCGCGTCTCCGCCCCGTTCATCCCGTTCGCCGCCGAGAAGATTGGCGAGGCCTTCCAGCTGGCCTGGCCGCCGGCCTGGCCGACCACGGACGCCGCCGCCGAGCTGTCGAGCCTGCCGGTCGGCCTGCCGGTCCGCGCGCCGGAGGTGCTGTTCAAGAAGATCGAGGACGAGCAGATCGCCGAATGGACCGCGCGGTTCGGCGGGGCGGAGTAGGGTGACGCGCCCGGCCGGGGCAGGGCGCTTTTCCGCCCAAGCCCGCCTGGGCCTGTTCTACGTCGTCTCCTATCTCGGCACCGGCGTCAGCCTGCCGTACATCGCCACCTATTTCCGCTCGCGCGGCCTGACCGGGGCCGAGATCGGCGCCGTCCTGGCCGTGCCTCTGCTGGCCAGGCCGTTCCTGGGGCCGGGGCTGGCGGTGTGGGCCGACGGCTTCACCCTGCGGCGCACGCCCCTGGCGCTGCTGGCCCTAGGGGCGGCGGCCGGCTACCTGGCCATGACGTTCGCCTCGGGCTTCTGGGGCCTGCTGGCCTGCTGGCTGGTCGGCATGACCTGCCTGACCACCCTGACGCCGCTGATCGACGTGATCACCCTGCGGCGCTCGCGGCTGGACGGCTTCAACTACGGCGTGCCGCGCGGCGCGGGCTCGGCGGCCTTCATCGTCGCCAACCTGGCCATGGGGGCGATCCTGGCGGTCATGGCGCCCGGCGTCATCGCCGCCTGGATCACCGCGGCGGCGGTCGGCGTGGCCCTGGTGTCGGTGCTGGTCCTGCCGCCCGACCGCGTCCTCGACGTGGGCGTCGCCAAGCTCGGCCGGGCCGAGCGCTGGAAGGGCCTGGGCGGCCTGCTGCGCGACCGGACCTTCGTGCTGGCCGTGATCACCGCCGGCCTGATCCAGGGGGCGCACGCCTTCTACTACGGCTTCTCGGCCCTGCTCTGGCGGCAGCAGGGGATTTCGGCCCCGATGATCGGCGTGCTGTGGGGCGTCGGGGTGGCGGTCGAGGTCGGCTTCATGTGGTTCGCCGAGCCGTGGCGGCGCAAGATGGGACCGGAGAAGCTGCTGGTGCTGGGCGGCGGCGCGGCCCTGCTGCGCTGGACCGCCTACGCCTTCGCCCCGCCGCTGTGGCTGCTGTTCCCGCTGCAGGCCCTGCACGCCCTGACCTTCGCCGCCAGCTTCATGGCCTCGCTGCGGCTGATCGAGCGCCTGGCCCCGCCGCAAAGCGCCTCGGCCGCCCAGGCGATCAACTCGGCCCTGTCGGCCGGCTTCATGCTGGGCGTCGGCACCCTGGCCTCGGGTCCGCTGTTCGACGCCTTCGGAACCCGGGGCTACCTGGCCATGGCGGCGATGGGCGGGCTGGGCCTGATCGGGGCGACCCAGCTTCTAAAGCGAACGCGCTGAATGGCCGTCCTCGTCCTTCGACAGGCTCAGGATGAGGACGAATTCAACGCGGGCGCAGAAGAAATCCTCATCCTGAACTTGTCGAAGGACGAGGATTTCGCCGCGTCAGATCTCGTAGTCGATCTCGCCTTCCAGCCAGGCGACGATGCGCTCGGCGGCGGCCACGGGGTCCATCTTGGTGGTGTCGATCACCAACTCGGCAGCTTCGGGGGCCTCATAGGGGCTGTCGATGCCGGTGAAGTTCTTCAGCTGGCCGGCGCGGGCCTTCTTGTAGAGGCCCTTGACGTCGCGCTGTTCGGCCACGGCCAGGGGGGTGTCGACGAAGACCTCGACGAACTCGCCGTCGTCGAGGATCTCGCGGGCCAAGCGGCGCTCGGCGCGGAAGGGGGAGATGAAGGCGGTCAGCACGATCAGGCCGGCATCGACCATCAGCTTGGCGACCTCGGCGACCCGGCGGATGTTCTCGACCCGGTCCTCCTCGGTGAAGCCCAGGTTGCGGTTGAGGCCGTGGCGGACATTGTCGCCGTCCAGCAGATAGGTGTGGCGGCCAAGCGCGTGCAGGCGCTTTTCCACCAGGTTGGCGATGGTCGACTTGCCCGCCCCCGACAGGCCCGTCAGCCAGACCACCCGGCCGCGCTGGCCCTTGAGGGCGGCCCGCGAGGCCTTGCCCACGTCGGTGTGCTGCCAGTGGATGTTGTCGGCCCGGCGCAGGGCGAAGTTGATCAGCCCCGCCCCGACGGTGCGGTTGCTGATCCGGTCGATCAGGATGAACCCGCCCAGGTCGCGGTTTTTGGCATAGGGCTCGAACGGGATGGCCTGGTCCAGCGACAGGTTGACCAGGCCGATCTCGTTGAGCTCCAGCTTCTTGGCGGCCAGGTGCTCCAGGGTGTTGACGTTCACCCGGTGCTTGATCTCCGTGACGCTGGCCCCGACCATCCGCGTGCCGATCTTCAGCAGGTAGGCGCGGCCGGGCGGCAGGGGCTCGTCGTCCATCCACACCACGGTGGCCTCGAACTGGCCGGCCACGGCGACCGGGTCGTTGGCGGCCACCAGGATGTCGCCGCGGCTGACGTCGATCTCGTCGGCCAGGGTGATCGTCACCGATTGGCCGGCGAAGGCCTCGTCCAGATCGTCGGGCTTGGTGACGATGCGGGCCACGGTGCTTTCGCGACCCGAGGGCAGGGACTTGACCCGGTCGCCGGGCTTGACGGTCCCCGCGGCGATCTGGCCCGAGAAGCCGCGGAAGTCGAGGTTGGGGCGGTTGACCCACTGCACGGGCATGCGGAACGACTGGCTTCGCAGGTCGTCCTCGACCTGGACGCCCTCCAGCCAGTCCATCAGGATCGGCCCTTGATACCATGGCGAGTCCTCGCCGCGGCTGGCCATGTTGGCCCCGGTCAGGCCCGAGATCGGGATCGGGGTGAACACCTCCAGGCCGATCTGGGCGGCAAAGGCGCGATAGTCGGCGACGATGGCCTCGAAGGTCGCCTGGTCCCAGCCGACCAGGTCCATCTTGTTGACCGCCAGCACCACGTGGCGGATGCCCAGAAGCTTGACCAGGTAGGAGTGGCGGCGGGTCTGGGTAAGCACGCCCTTGCGCGCGTCGATCAGGATCACCGCCGCGTCGGCGGTCGAGGCGCCGGTGACCATGTTGCGGGTGTACTGCTCGTGGCCGGGGGTGTCGGCGACGATGAACTTGCGCTTGTCGGTGGCGAAGAAGCGATAGGCCACGTCGATGGTGATGCCCTGCTCGCGCTCGGCGGCCAGGCCGTCGACCAGCAGGGCGAAGTCGATCGCCCCGCCTTGCGTGCCCACCCGCCGGCTGTCGGCTTCGAGGGCGGCCATCTGGTCCTCGAAGATCATCTTGCTGTCGTAGAGCAGCCGGCCGATCAGGGTCGACTTGCCGTCGTCCACCGACCCGCAGGTGATGAAGCGCAGCAGCGACTTGTGCTGGTGGGCGAGCAGATAGGCGTCGATATCGTCGGCGATCAGGTCGGAGGGCTTGTAGACCGTGGCCTTGTCGGCCGTGACGGGGGCGGCGGCGGTCATCTAGAAATAGCCCTCCTGCTTCTTCTTCTCCATCGAGGCGGACTGGTCATGGTCGATGACCCGGCCCTGGCGCTCGCTGGTGGTGGTCAGCAGCATCTCCTGGATCACTTCGGGCAGGGTGGCCGCGGTGCTCTCCACCGCCCCGGTCAGCGGGTAGCAGCCGAGGGTGCGGAACCGCACGCTGCGCATCTGCGGGACCTCGCCGGGCCGCAGGCGGAAGCGGTCGTCGTCGACCATGATCAACGACCCGTCGCGCTCGACCACCGGCCGCTCGGCGGCGAAGTACAGCGGCACGATCGGGATGTTCTCCAGGTGGATGTATTGCCAGACGTCCAGCTCGGTCCAGTTGGAAATCGGGAACACCCGCAGGCTCTCGCCCGGGTGCTTGCGGGTGTTGTAGAGCTTCCACAGCTCGGGCCGCTGGTCCTTGGGGTCCCAGCGCTGCTCGGTGGTGCGGAAGCTGAACACCCGCTCCTTGGCCCGGCTCTTCTCCTCGTCTCGCCGCGCCCCACCGAACGCGGCGTCGAAACCGTACTTGGCCAAGGCCTGCTTGAGGCCCTCGGTCTTCCACAGATCGGTGTGCAGGGCGCTGCCGTGGTCGAACGGGTTGATGCCCCGCGCCTCGGCGTCGGGGTTCTTGTGGACCAGAAGGTCGAAGCCCAGCTGCGCGGCGATGGTGTCGCGCAGCTCGTACATGGCCCGGAACTTCCAGGTGGTGTCGACATGCAGCAGCGGGAACGGCGGCTTGGACGGATAGAACGCCTTGGCCGCGAGATGCAGCATCACCGCGCTGTCCTTGCCGATCGAGTACAGCATGACCGGGTTCTCGCACTCGGCCGCCACCTCCCGCAGAATGTGGATGCTCTCGGCTTCCAGACGCTGCAGGTGCGTCAGCCTCGCGGGGCTGAGCTTGGCCGAAGTCGGCCCGGTCATGGACAAATCCGCAAAGGCGTCGTGCGACAGCGAAGCGACTTGGGTAGGGAGCAAAGCGCGTATCCGCAAATGGAAAGCTCCGCCGGCGCACGAAAGGCGCGACGACGGGGCGGTGATCCTGAGCGTGGACCTAGGTCTCGCGGGGGCCAGGGGCAAGGCGGGGAAATCTGCAGGCGCTGTGAGCTTCGATGGACCTCCCGGGCGGCGCGGCGTGGCGAGCGGCGCCGTTTCATGACCAAAAGTTCATTCGCGCGACGCGGCGAAGCATTGCATAACGCCGCTATCGGAAAATGGGCTTCCCGATGTCATCCCTGGCCGAATTCCTCGCCGCGATCATGCTCTGGCTTTCGTCGATGGCCCTTTGCCAGTTCGGCATGGCCGTCGAGCATCGGGCCAAGTCCCCGCCCAAGGCCGAGCGGGTCATCGCCCGCACCCCCCGTCAACAGGCCGTGCAGGCCGTCGAGCGCTGTCCCCGTCTGCATACGGCCGAGATCAGCGCCTAGGCTCTCCATTCGCCAACCCCTGTCCAGGATGGGAAATCCGGCGGAACCCGCTATGCGCGCCGGCTTTTCGCCGCTAGGTTTATTCGTTGCGTGCGAGAGGGGCGTCCGCGCGGCGACGTTCATCCGGCCCCAAGCCGTTTCGCCCTGGGACTATGGCTGCGTATGAAGCCCAAGAAGCGCCAACCGCTTGATTTCACCGGCATTCCGATGGAGCCGCCGGTCGAGGACGCCGGTCGTTCCGCCGAGACGGACGTCCAGCCCGATGCGGACGCGCCGGTCAGCGAACCCGACCTGGATCTGGACATCGCCGCCGTTCCCGACGCGCCGGCCCCGCCGGCTCTTGATCGCGGGCCTCTGGATCTAGGCGCCGAACCGGCGGCCGAGCCGTTTGTCGCGCCGATTCCCGAAACGCCTCGCGTCAGCGCGCGGCGCGGCTTTTTCGGCGCGCCCAAGCCGCAGCCCCAGCCTGTCGTCGAGACCTTCCAACCCGTCGAGCCTCCCAAGGCCGATATCGAGGCCCCCGCACCGGAGGCCGTGATCGCACGGGCGCCGCCGCTGAAGTCGAACTTCAAGCCGCCCGAGCCGGAGGCGGATCCCGCCCCGTTCACCCCGGCCCGAGGCCGGCGCAGCGCGCCGATCGAGGCCGAGCCGCTGGCGCCGCTGCCCTCGTTCCTGACCGCGCCCGTTTCGACGGCTCAGACCGCCCAGCCGCCGGCGCCGGTGGTCGAGCCGGAGCCTCCGGCCGCGTCCCAGCGGTTCGAGGCGACGGTCTCCAAGCCACGCGAGACCGCCCCAGTTTCGCCGCCCGTCACCCCTTTGTCCACAGCCCGCGAAGGCAAGAAGCCTATGCCCGCGCCGCTGTTCTGGAGCCTGGCGGTCGCCGCCGCGGCGCTCTGGACGCTTGGACCGATCGCCTTCGCGCTCGGCTACGGCGCCGGCGTGCCCGCCTTGAAGGTCGATCAGTTCGCCCTGATGGTGTTCGCCGCCCTGGCCGTCGGCCCGGCCGCCTTCACCCTGCTGGGCGCCTACATGCTGCGCCAGGCCCTAGGGGTTTCGGCCGAGTTGAAGCACACCCGGATCATGACCGACCGCCTGGTCAGCCCGGCCGCCCTGGCGGCGGCGGGAGTCGACGGCGTGGTCGAGCGCATCCGCGATCAGATCGACGCGGCGACGGCCGCCGCCGAGGCGGCCCGCGCCCGGGTTCAGGACCTGCGCGAGGCCCTGGCCGAAGAGACCCTGGCCTTGTCCCAGACCACCAGCGAGTCCGCGCGGATGGTCAAGCAGCTGTCCGAAGGGCTGGGCCACGAGCGCCAGGCCATGCACGCGCTGTCCACCACCCTGGACGCCCAGTCCACGGCCGTGGTCGACGCGATCGGCAGCCAAGCTCGTATGGTCGCCGAGGCGTCCGACCTGGCCGAGACCCAACTTCGCGAGGCCGAGGCGGCGCTGGCGGCCCGGGCCGCCGACCTGGCCGCGGCCGCGGCTGAGGCGTCCGACGCCGCCCGAGTCGGGGCCGAGGACCTGTCGCGCCAGATCGCCCGCCTGGAAACCGCCGGCCAGGGGGTGGGCGACCAGATGAGCGCCGTCGAACGCAACCTGGCCGCCCAGCGCGCCGCCCTGGTCGCCGCCAGCCAGTCGCTGCGCACCGACCAGGAGGACTTCGCCGCCGAGAGCGAGACCCGCACAGCCCAACTGACCGAGTTCATCGGCCACACCCGCGCCGGCGCCACCGAGATGGGCGACATGGCCGCGATGGGCGCCGAGGTGCTGCGCGGCCTGATCGGGGCCGCGGCCCAGCAGCTGCGCGAGGTCGCCGAGACCGCCCGGGCCGAACGCGAGGCCCTGGCCGCCGAGACCTCCAGCGCCATCGCCGCCCTGGCCAGCGCCGCCGGCGGTCAGCGGGCCGACCTGGAAGGAGCCTTGACCCAGGCCATGGAGGCGATGGCCGAGGCGGCCCGCAAGGCCAACGAAGGCGTCGAGCAGCGCGTCGAGGCCGCCCGCGTCCGCGTCGACCAGCTCAACGAGATCGCCTTCGCCGCCGGCCAGAAGGCCGACACGGTGTTCGAGTCGCGCATGGACGAGGCCCGTGACCTGATTGAGCAGTCGGCCCAGGTGGTCGAGCAGGCCGGGGCCCGCACGGCCCAGAAGCTGTCCGAGAGCGTCGAGGCGGCGCGCGCCACCATCGCCGAGATGGAGGCCATGCTGGCCGATGTCGGCCGCCGCACCGCCGACCTGCCCGCCGAGGCCCTGGCCCGCGCCAACGAGGTTCGAGCCCAGATCGAGCAGGGCATCGAGGACCTGCGCAACTCGGCGTGCCGGACCGCTGAGGAGACGGCGGCGATCGACCAGGCCTTCCAGGAACGGGTCCGCCGCAACTACGACATGCTCAGCGAGGCGGTCGGCCGGATGAACGCCGCGCCGCCCGCCGCCCCTTCGATCGCGACGCCGACCCGCGCACCGCCGCCGCTGAACCGGCAGGTCCAGGCCGCGCCGCCGCCGCCGCCCGTAACGCCGCCGGCCCCGAAGCCCGCCAACGAGCCCGGCGCCGAAGAGGCTGGCCTGCGTCCACGCCTGCGCCTGACGCCCACCGCCACCGACGACGAGTTCCGCTCGGTGTTCGACGCCGCTGGCGGCCGCAACGCCGCGCCCGCGCCGCCGCCCGCCGAACGGGCCGAGCCGCAGCAGCCGGGCGGCGGCCTGTCGTGGCGCAGCCTGCTGTCGGGCCTGGAAAGCGCCGCGCCGGGCGACGCCGCTCTGGGCGAGAAGATGGCCGGCGAGATCCTGGCCATGGGCATCGACCCGACGGCCCTGTTGCCCCGCGCCCGCATCGACGAGATCGCAGCCACGATCCAGACCCACGACGAAGGCGGAGCGCGCGAGGTGGTCAAGAAGCTGGCCCCCGCCGCCATCCGCCGGCTGGTCCGCCGGCTGTTCTCCGACGCGCCGCTGCGGGCCGAGGCCGAGCGCTTCCTGCGCCGCTACGCCGGCATGATGGACGAGGCCTCCGAGCAGGACCGCGAAGGCTTCCTGGTGGCGGCTCTGCTGTCGTCCGACGCCGGCCGCGCCTACCTGCTGCTGGACGCCGCCTTCGGGGACCTGGCTTAAGAGCATGACCTGACGTGAAGCGCCTGTTCGATGCGGCGGTGTCCGCGGCGGCGCTGCTGCTGCTGGCGATCCCGCTGCTGGTGGTGGCAGCGGTCGTGCGCCTGACCTCGGCAGGACCGGCCTTGCACTGGTCCAAGCGGGTGGGGCGCGACAACGTCCTGTTCGCCATGCCCAAGTTTCGCACCATGCGGATCGACACCCCGCAGGTCGCCACCCACCTGCTGGAGGACGCCGACCGCTGGCTGACGCCGCCCGGCGCCTTCCTGCGCAGGACCAGCCTGGACGAGCTGCCGCAGCTGTGGAGCGTGCTGGTCGGCGACATGAGCCTGGTCGGGCCCAGGCCGGCGCTGTTCAACCAGGACGACCTGATCGCGCTGCGGACGGCGGCCGGGGTGGAGGCGCTGCGGCCCGGCGTCACCGGCTGGGCGCAGATCAACGGCCGCGACGAGGTGTCGATCCCCGAAAAGGTGGCGCTGGACGCCGAATACCTGCGACGCCAGGGATTCTGGTTCGACCTGACGATCCTGTTGCGGACCGTGCTGCCGGTCGTCACCGGCAAGGATGTGACGCGGTAGCGCCGCCGACGGGGACACGCGCATGCGCGTGTCCCCAAACGAATCCTAGGCCAGTCCGGCGTACACCTTCTCCAGCGCCGCCACGAACGTGGCGTTCCCCGCAAGGTCACGGTTGAACACCGGCTCCAGCTTCAGGAACCGGGCGACGTCGGCCTTGGCGTCGCCGGTGCAGGCGGCCGCCGTTTCGACCAGGCGATCGGCCAGGGGATCGACGATTTTGACGCCTTCCGCCGCGCGGCGACGGACGAAGTGCATCCAGGCCGCCAGGGGCAGGGCGAGGCGGTCGACCGGACGGCCGGCGTCTAGGGCGTCGGCGACCGTGCCGAGAATGCGGAACGGCAGCTTCTGCGAGCCGTCCCAGGCGATCTGGCTCAGCAGGTGGCGGATCTCGGGATTACGGAACCGGCCCAGGATCGCCTGGCCATAGGCCAGGAGGTCCAGGCCGCGCGGCGCGGTCAAGGTCGGGATGATGTCTTGGACCATCAGGTCCTCGGCGATCCTGGCCAGGTCCGGATCGCTGATCGCCTCGAATACCGTCTCATGGCCCTTCAGCAGACCGGCATAGGCGATGGTCGAGTGGACGCCGTTGAGCAGCCGCAGCTTGGCGCGCTCGAAGCCGCGCACGTCGTCGGTCAGGGTGACGCCGACGCTGGCCAGGTCCGGCGCGTCCGGTCCCAGCACGTCCTCGACCACCCATTGCGTGAACGCCTCCCGCTGGATCGGCCAGGCGTCGGTCAGGCCGGTGGCCGCCTCGACCCGGGCGCGCAGGGCGTCGTCGGTGGCGGGGGTGATGCTGTCGACCATGGTGCGCGGGAAGCGGCCCTCGGCCTCGATCCAGGCGGCGAGCGCGGGGTCGACCGACCCGGCGAAGGCCACGACCGCCGCCTTCAGCTGCCAGCCGTTGTCGGCGAGGTTGTCGCAAGCCACCACGGCGTAGGGCGGCAGGCCGGCCTGCTGGCGGCGGCGCAGGCCCTCGACGAGGTAGCCGACCGCGCTGATCGGCTCGCGCGGATGGGCCAGGTCGTGGACGATGTCGGGGTGGGCGACGTCCAGCTTGCCGTCGCCGGTCAGGCAGTAGCCCTTCTCGGTGACGGTCAGGGTGACCACGCGGGTGGTGGGGGCGGCCAGGCGAGCGAAGACCCCCGGCGGATCCTCGGGCGCGACCAGCACCTCCAGGATCGAGCCGACCACGCGGAACGTGGTCTCGGCGTCCAGCTGGGCCAGGGTGTAGAGGCCGTCCTGCGGCTGCAGGGCGTCGCGGACGCCGGGGCTCTTCAACGACACCGCGCAGAGGCCCCAGCGCGGATCCTTGGCCAGCAGCTGGTCGAAATAGAAGGCCTGGTGGGCGCGGTGGAAGGCCCCGGGGCCGAAATGCACGACGCCGACCGAGACTTTGTCGCGGTCATAGGTGGGCAGGGCGACGCCGGGATTGGCGGCCGGATAGCTGACGGCGTTCAGGCGGAGAGGACGGGAAAGGGTGTCGGTCAAAGGGTAACGCCTTGTTTCCAGATGGCGATTTCACGCTCGCCGTTGAGTTCGGCCTTGGTCGGCTGACCCGAGGCCGTGGCCACGACCAGATCCATCAGGGAGTCGGCCGCCGCATCCATGGTCTGGCCCGCCAGCACCACCCCGGCGTCGAAGTCGATCCAGCCCGGCTTGCGGGCGGCCAGGGCCGAGTTCGAGGCGATCTTCAGGGTCGGGGCCGGGAAGCCCAGCGGCGTGCCGCGGCCGGTGGTGAACAGGATCACCGTCGCCCCGGCCGCCGTCAGGGCGGTGGAGGAGACGGCGTCGTTGCCGGGGGCTTCCAGCAAGGTCAGGCCATGCGGGCCGACCTGCTCGCCATAGCGCAGCACCTCGACCAGCGGCGCGCGGCCGCCTTTCTGCACCGCGCCGAGGGACTTTTCCTCGAGCGTGGTGATGCCGCCGGCTATGTTGCCGGGCGAGGGATTCTCGTAGATCGGCTGGTGGTTGTCGATGAAGTAGCGCTTGAAGTCGTCGATCACCCCGACGGCCTGGTCGAACACCTGGCGGGTCGCTGCGCGGGCCAGCAGCACGCCCTCGGCGCCGAACACCTCTGGGATCTCGGTCAACACGGGGGTGCCGCCGGCGTCCGAGACCTTGTCGGCGATGCGGCCGACCAGGGGATTGGCGGTGACGCCCGAGAAGCCGTCCGAGCCGCCGCACTTCAGGCCGACCACCAGGTCCGAAAGGGGAGCCGGTTCGCGCCGGTCCCGCTCGGCGATGGCGACCAGTTGCTCGACGGCGTCGAGGCCGTCCTCCAGCTCGTCCTCGACCATCTGGGTGGTGAACGAGCGCAGGCGTTCCGGATCCAGGCCCGGGGCCGAGTCCAGCAGGGCTTTCAGCTGATTGTTCTCGCAGCCCAAGCCCAGGATCAGCACGCCGCCGGCGTTGGGGTGGGCGGCCAGGCCCGCGATCAGCTTGCGGGTGTGGGCCAGGTCGTCGCCCAGCTGCGAGCAGCCGAACGGGTGGGGGAAGGCGAAGACACCATCGACTCGTCCGACGAAGCGTTGATTGGCCTTCTCGGCGATCCGCCGGGCGGTGTTGGCCACGCAGCCGACTGTGCATAGCACCCAGATCTCGTTGCGGGTGCCGACCCGTCCGTTCTTGCGGCGATAGCCCAGGAAGGTCCCGGCCGGCGGCGCGGCGTGCGGCTCGGGATGGGCGTCGGCATAGGCGAAGCCCTCGACGCCCGACAGGCGGGTCTCGACATTATGGACATGCACGTGGTCGCCGACCGCGATGTCCGCCGTCGCCCGGCCGATCGGCCAGCCGTACTTGAGGACGTCCTGCCCATGGCCGACCGCGCGCACCGCGATCTTGTGACCCTTGGGGATGTCGGCGCGGGCGACGATCGTCTGGCCGTGCAGGTCCAGCGCCTCGCCGGCGAGCAGGTCGCGCAAGGCGGTCGCCACATGGTCGCGCGGATCGACGCCGTGGATCGATTCGGAGGGAAGGGGACTGGGTTCGCTGATCAAAGCCTTTGCCATTGGAACTTTTCGTGCTGCCCTTCTGGTCTGTACGTCGGGGAAACCGGTGTCACCATAGGGCAATTGCGCCAGAAAGTGCATTTGTAGCGACGCCGTCGGCGGTAGGGTATGACAAAACGGAACAACGATCGCCGCATGGAAACGCTTTGACCTCGTCCAAGACCCCTTCGCCGGACGCCGATGGCGTGGAAATCGACGCCGGCCTGGAGGCTGGCCTCGAAGGCGGCCGCAAGCGCGCGACCATCAACGACATCGCCCGCCTGGCCGGTGTGTCGAAGAAGACCGTCTCGCGGGTCATCAACCAATCGCCCTTCGTGCGCGACGAGACCCGCGAACGCATCGAGGCGGTGATCGCCGAGTGGGGCTATGCGCCCGATCCGCAGGCCCGGGGCCTGGCGTTCCGCCGCTCGTTCCTGATCGGCATGATCTACGACAATCCCAACCCGCAATATGTGGTCAACATGCAGTTGGGCCTGCTGGACGGCATCCGCGGGTCCGGCTTCGAGCTGGTGGTCCATCCCTGCGACCGCAGCAGCCCGACCTTCCTGCAGGACGTGCGCACCTTCGTCGAGCGCCAGAAGCTGTTCGGCGTGGTGCTGCCGCCGTCGGTGTCGGAGGACGAACGGGTGGCCAAGCTGCTGCGCGAGATCGGCTGCGAATATATTCGCATCGCCTCGGTCGAACTGGACAAGCCCGAACACATGATCGTCGGCCATGACCGCCTGGGCGGCGAGGCCATGGGCGCCCACCTGGTCGAGCTGGGCCATCGGCGGATCGGCTTCATCAGCGGCCTGCCCAGCTTCCGCTCGTCGCACGAGCGGCGAGGGGGTTTCGAGGACGCCCTGAACAAGGCCGGCCTGAAGCTGGAATCGAACTACGTCGTCCAGGGCGCCTACACTTTCGAGTCGGGCCTGGCTTGCGGCGAGGCGCTGCTGTCCCAGACCCCCCGACCGACCGCCATCTTCGCCGGCAACGACGAAATGGCCGCCGGCGTGCTGCAGGCCGCCCGCCGGGCCGGGCTGCAGGTGCCGGCCGACGTGACCGTGGTCGGTTTCGACGACTTCCAGATCGCCCAGGCTGTCTGGCCGCCGCTGACCACGATCCACATCCCGACCCGCGAAGTGGGCCGGATCGCCGCCGAGAAGCTGATCGGCGCGGCGGCTCGCGACAAGCACGATCCCAACAGCACGATCCCCTATCTCGTCGTCCGGGAGTCGTCGAGCCCCCCGCCCGTGGGTTAGGATCGCCGGCGCTTTGGCTTGCATGGCGCCATGACACCGGTTACCAACCGCCTCGAAAACGGCCTGCGAAAGCCGTCGGCGGAGTAGGGAGTAAGAAGCGCCATGACCCGGCCCCTGGTTTTTTCCGACGATCGCCTGTTTCCGGCCGACGAGCGCACGCGGGGCGTCGCCCGGGCGCTGTATGGCCAGGTCAAGACCCTGCCGATCATCAGCCCGCACGGGCACACCGATCCGGCCTGGTTCGCGACCAACGCGCCGTTCGAGGACGCCACCGACCTGCTGCTGGCGCCGGACCACTACCTGTTCCGCATGCTCTACAGCCAGGGCATCAGCCTGGACGCCCTGAAGGTGCGGTCCAAGGCCGGCGTGCCCGACACCGACCCGCGCGAGGCCTGGCGCTTGCTGGCCAGCAACTTTCACCTGTTCCGCGGCACGCCGTCGTGGCTGTGGCTCAACCACGTGTTCAGCCAGGTGTTCGGCCTGAAGGTGTTCCTGGGCGCCGAGACCTCCGACCTCTATTTCGACACCATCAACGAGGCGCTGGCCACCGAGGCCTTCCGTCCCCGCGCCCTGTTCGACCGCTTCAACATCGAGACCCTGGCCACCACCGAGGGCCCGCAGGACAAGCTGGAGCACCACAAGGCCATTCGCGAGAGCGGCTGGGGCGGCCACGTGGTCACCGCCTATCGCCCCGACGCGGTGATCGACTTCGAGGACGAGCGCTTCGGCCGCTCGTTCGAGCGCTTCGCCGAAGTCTCCGGCCAGGACGTCACGACCTGGAAGGGCTATCTGGAAGGCCACCGCGTTCGCCGCCAGGCCTTCATCGCAGCCGGCGCAACCTCGTCCGACCACGGCCACCCGACCGCCGCCACCGCCGACCTGTCCGAAACCGACGCCGAGGCCCTGTTCCAGAGCCTGCTGAAGGGCGAAGTCACCCCGGCCAAGGCCGAGCTGTTCCGCGCCCAGATGCTGACCGAGATGGCCAAAATGAGCCTGGACGACGGGCTGGTCATGCAGATCCACCCCGGCTCGCACCGCAATCACAATACCGCCCTGCTGGCCAGCCACGGCCGCGACAAGGGCGCCGACATCCCGATGCGCACCGAATATGTCGAAGCGCTGAAGCCGCTGCTGACGCGCTTCGGCAACGACCCGCGCCTGTCGATCATCCTGTTCACCCTGGACGAGACCGTCTACAGCCGCGAGCTGGCCCCGCTGGCCGGCCACTATCCGGTGCTGAAGCTGGGTCCGTCCTGGTGGTTCCACGACAGCCCAGAGGGCATGATGCGGTTCCGCGAGCAGGTCACAGAGACGGCCGGTTTCTACAACACCGTCGGCTTCAACGACGACACCCGCGCCTTCCTGTCGATCCCCGCCCGCCACGACCTGGCCCGTCGCGTCGACAGCGCCTTCCTGGCGCGCATGGTCGCCGAGCACCGCATGGACGAGGTCGAGGCCGCCGAACTGATCGTCGACCTGACCTACAACCTGCCCAAGAAGGCCTACAAGCTCGACCAACGGCCCGACTGGGCCCGGCCGGTCCAGCCGATCAAACACGCCGCCGAATAGATTTTCCGGAGCCTCCCGATGTTCACCAAGACCTACCACGCCACCCACCCGGACATGATGTTCGCGGTCAGCAATGACGACCTGCGCGATCGCTACCTGATGGACGGCCTGTTCGCGGCCGACGACATCGTGCTGCACTACAATCACGCCGAACGCTTCGTGGTCGGCGGCGCCGCGCCGGTGTCCAAGGGCGTCAAGCTGCACGACCAGACCGAGCCCGCCTCGGCCGCCGGCCATCCGTTCCTGGAGCGCCGCGAACTGGGCGCGATCAATGTCGGCGGCGGCAAGGGCAAGGTCACGGTCGACGGCGTGGCCTACGACATCGAGCCGCGCGACGGCATCTACGTGACCATGGGCGCCAAGGATGTGGTGTTCGAGAGCGTCGACGCCGCCAACCCGGCCCGCTTCTACCTGACCAGCCTGCCGGCCCACGCCGCGTTCGAGACCAAGAAGCTGGAATTCGCCAACGCCGTCCCGCTGGAGCGCGGCGCGCTGGAGACCTCCAACGAGCGCACCATCTACCAGTATATCGTGCCCACCACCTGCAAGTCGGCCCAGCTGCTGCTGGGCATGACCGTGCTGAAGCCGGGCAGCGTCTGGAACACCATGCCGCCGCACCTGCACGACCGCCGCTCGGAAGCCTATTTCTACTTCGGCCTCGGCGAGAACGACCGGGTCTTCCACTACATGGGCGAGCCGGACGAGATGCGTCACATCGTGATCGCCAACGAGGAAGCGGTGATGAGCCCGCCGTGGTCGATCCACATGGGCTCGGGCACCTCGAACTACACCTTCATCTGGGCGATGGGCGGGGAGAACCTCGACTATACCGACATGAACGTGCTGGACATCTGCCAGCTGAAATAGGGGCGGGGGCTCCACTTCCCTGCGGCTGTCATCCCGGCCGTAGCGAAGCGAAAAGCCGGGACCGCCCCAAGCGCGTGCGCTTCCGGCGGTCCCGGATCGGCCTTTCAGGCCGTCCGGGATGACAAGATTCAGGATCAGGAAGCACGCACCATGGCCAATCTGTTCAGCCTCGAAGGCAAGGTCGCCCTCGTCACCGGCGCCAACACCGGCCTGGGCCAGGCCGTGGCCGTGGCGCTGGCCGAGGCCGGGGCCGACATCGCCGCCGCCGGCCGCAGCGCCCCGACCGAGACGCAAGCCGCGGTCGAAACCACCGGCCGCAAGTTCCTGTCGATCAAGGCCGACTTCGGCTCGATCGAACCCGTCCAGCGGGTGATTGACGAGACCATCGCCGCCTTCGGCAAGGTCGACATCCTGGTCAACAACGCCGGCATCATCCGCCGCGCCGACTCGATCGAGTTCAGCGAGGCCGACTGGGACGCGGTGATGGACACCAACCTGAAGGTCGTGTTCTTCCTGACCCAGGCCTTCGCCAAGCAGGTAATGAAGCAGGGCGGCGACACCACTAGCATCGGCAAGATCATCAACATCGCCAGCCTGCTGTCCTTCCAAGGCGGCATCCGCGTGCCGTCGTACACAGCCAGCAAGAGCGGCCTGGCCGGCCTGACCAAGATCCTGGCCAACGAGTGGGCGTCCAAGGGCATCAACGTCAACGCCATCGCGCCCGGCTATTTCGACACCAACAACACCGAGGCCCTGCGCAACGACGCCGACCGCAACGCCTCGATCCTGGCCCGCATCCCGGCCGGGCGCTGGGGCCAGCCGGGCGACCTGGGCGGGGCCGCCGTGTTCCTGGCGTCGCGGGCCGCGGACTACGTCCAGGGCATTACCTTGCCCGTCGATGGCGGGTGGCTGGCCCGCTAGAGGCAGGAATCTGCGCAAAAGCGAATTTGGTACCGGAACCATTGCGCCGGCCGCCTTTTCGCGGTCTGCAAAGCGCGGTAAGGGCGCCGCTGCGTCGGCAAGGGTCCAACATCCGGTCGGCGTTTCGGACGTTTCTTTCCTGGTGAGCCGTCGCGTCCTCGCGACGGCCGCGGAGCTTCGCGCATGCCTCTGTCCCTCGACGGTGATCGCCCCACCAGCCGCCACGTGCGACAGAACGCCAACCTGCTCAGCGACCTGCTGAACGAGGCCATTGCCTATCTTGACGGCGAGGACGCCGCCCGGCTGGTAGCCACGGCGCGATCCGCCGCTTCGCAGGAGGCGCCGGACGGCGAGGCCCCGCGGCTGGACCATCTGTTCGCCGACCTGTCGAGCGAGCAGGCGATCTTCCTGGCCCGGGCCCTGGCCAGCCACTCGATGCTGGCCAATATCGGCGAGGACGTCGCCGGCCGCCGCCGCCACGCCGAGGGCGACGCCCGGCCCGGCGACGCGCGCCCCCGCACCCTGGTCGACGCGGTCAAGGCGCTGGTCGCCAAGGGCAAGTCGCCGGAGGAGCTGACCAAGGTCCTGGCGGCCATGAACGTGGTGCCGGTGCTGACCGCCCACCCGACCGAGGTCCGCCGCCGCAGCATGGTCGACCGCGAGACCGAGATCTCGCGCCTGATGGCCCTGCGCCGTCACCACCTGCCGCCGGACCTGGACGCCGAGATCCGCGAGAACCTGTTCCGCGAGATCGCCCTGATGTGGCGCACCCGGCTCTATCGGCCGGAGCGGATCACCGTGAAGGACGAGATTCGCAACGCGCTGTCGATCGTCCGCACCTCGATCCTGCCGGCGGTCATCGACCTCTACGCCGATTGGTCGCGGCAGATCGGTCAGCACGGCCAGATGGCTCCGCTGCTGAAAATGGGCTCGTGGCTGGGCGGCGACCGCGACGGCCACCCCGGCGTCAACGGCGACACCCTGAAGCTGGCCCTGGCCTCGCAATCGCGGGTGATCCTCGACTGGTACGCCAGCGAAGTGCGCAAGCTCTGGTCGAACCTGGCGGTGTCCACGGCCTATGTGCCGGTGTCCGAAGAGTTGCTGGCCCTGGCCGCCCAGACCAAGGATCCGTCCGTCCACCGCCTGGACGAGCCCTATCGTCTGGCCCTGGAGCTGATTTTCGACCGTCTGTCGGCGGTGTCCCAGAAGCTGACCAACCAGTGGGTGGCCTTCGCCACCGCCCGCACCGACGTCGAGCCCTATGGCCATCCCGAAGCCTTCGTCGCCGACCTGAAGATCATCATCGACAGCCTGGAGCGCAACGGCGGCGAGCGGCTGGTCGGCTCGGCCCTGCGCACGCTGGTCGAGGTAGCCCAGGCCTGCGGCTTCCACCTGATGAGCCTGGACCTGCGCCAGAACGCCGACGTCCACGAACGGACGCTGCACGAGCTGTTCCAGCGGGCCGGCACGGGCGTGAAGTACCTGGACCTCGACGAGGAAGCCCGGTCCAAGTTGCTGATCGGCGAGCTGTCGCACCAGCGGCCCCTGGTCTCGCCGTTCACCGCCTATGGCGAGGAGACGACCCGCGAGCTGGCGACCATGGAGGCCGCCGCCCAGGCGGTCCGCGACTACGGCCATGGCTGCATTGGCGCCTATGTGATCTCCAAGTCGGCGACCCTGTCGGACATCCTGGAGCCGCTGGTGCTGCTCAAGCAGGTGGGCCTGGTCTGGGGCGGGGCGGCGCCGCGCGCCTCGGTCAAGATCAGCCCGCTGTTCGAGACCATCGGCGACCTGGAGAACGGCCCGCGGGTGCTGCGCCAGTGGCTGGAGCTGCCGCTCAGCCGCACCATTCTCGGTGATCGGCCGGTGCAGGAGATCATGCTCGGCTATTCCGACAGCAACAAGGACGGCGGCTACGTGGCCAGCCGTCGGGGTGTGGCCCGGGGCGCCTCGGCCCTGGCCTTCGAGGCCGAGCGGATGGGCGTCGGGCTTCAACTGTTCCACGGCCGCGGCGGCAGCGTCGGGCGGGGCGGGGGGCCTGCCGCCGAGGCGGTGCTGGCCCAGCCGGCCGGCACCGTCCAGGGCCGCATCCGCATGACCGAGCAGGGCGAGATGATCGCCCGCCGGTTCGGCGACCAGCCGACCGCCCGCCGCAATCTCGACGGCCTGGCCGCCGCGGTGCTGATGGCCAGCGAGCGCGAGGCCCATCGTCCCGACCCCAAGGTCGACGCGGCCATGACCGATTTGGCGCAGGCCTCGTTCCACGGCTTCCGGGCCCTGGTGTACGACGACCCGGCCTTCGAGGACTTCTTCTGGTCGGCCACGCCGATCGGCGAGATCGTCGGGCTGAACATCGGCAGCCGACCGGCCAGCCGCACCGCCAGCCGCAAGATCGAGGACCTGCGGGCCATCCCCTGGGTGTTCAGCTGGTCGCAGGCCCGGTTCATGCTGCCCGGCTGGTACGGCTTCGCCGCCGGCGTCGAGCGGGCCGGGCTGTCGACGGGGCAGCTGCAGGACCTGGCCGGCGGCTTCGACTTCTTCGCCTCGCTGCTGTCGAACATGGAGCTGGCCCTGGCCCAGAGCCACATGGGCATCGCGGCCCGGTACAGGGACCTGTCCCCGAACAAGGCCGACGCCCAGCGGATCTTCGACACGATCCAGCGCGAGCACGACAGCGCCCGCCAGATCGCCCTGGCGATCCGCGGCGGTTCGGCCCTGCTGGACAACCAGCCGGAGCTGGCGGAGTCGGTGGCCCTGGCCGGGCTGTCGGTCGATCCGCTGAACCACCTGCAGCTGGAGCTGCTGGCCCGCCGTCGGGCCGGCGACCAGGACGAGAACATCCGTCTGGCCATCCAGCTGACCGTGGCGGGGATCGCGGCGGGGTTGCGGAATACGGGGTGATCTTCTCCTCCCCCGTGAAACGGGGGAGGTGGTCGCGAAGCGGACGGAGGGGGCGTGCCAGCCGCGGTGACGCCCCCTCCGTCACGATGCGTATTCGCATCGCGCCACCTCCCCCGCGTTGCGGGGGAGGAGCAATTTCAGCCCAGCCGTCAAAACCGAAACAACGTTTTGACGCCGCTTGCACAAGGCGTCGCTTCGGAGTAGATTCCTAAATGACACCGGTGGCAAAGTGGCCTGGCCAATCTGCCGCCGGTTTCACCTGACGTTTTGGACCGGCCTACCCGGTCCCGGGCGTCCGCGGCTCTTCTAGAGTTCGCTCCTGCGCAAACTTTCGGGCGTCGGGCCTCGGTCCGGCGCCCTTTATTTTGAGAGCCCAGCACGCCCGGACCCGAGACGATCGGGACGGCGCCCGGGAAATGGGCCTGGAAACGAAGGACGACAGCCACGCAGGCAAGGCGCGCGAATTGACGTCGGGGGAGCCTCCGGAGTGGCGTCCGCGCGCGACGCGGTCTAAACGGTCGCCCAGCGCCGAAGACGGCGAAATCTTCCACGCCGAGGCCTTCACACGGGGCCGCACGCAAGATCGATCCTTTGAGGAGCAGTACTGATGGTGAAAGACCGCATGGCCGTTCTGACGGCGCTGATGGACCAGGGCGTCATCCCGGTGTTCTATCACCCGGACGTCGAGGTCTGTAAGAAGGTGATCCAGGCCTGCGCCGACGGCGGCGCGCCCTGCATCGAGTTCACCAACCGCGGCGATTTCGCCAGCCACGTGTTCTACGAAGTCACCAGGCACTTCGCCTCGGCCGATCCGCGCGTGATCATGGGCGTCGGCTCGATCGTCGATGCGCCCACCGCCGGCATCTACATCGCCAACGGCGCCAAGTTCGTGGTCGGCCCGATCCTCAACGCCGATGTGGCCAAGGTCTGCAACCGTCGCAAGATCCCGTATTCGCCGGGCTGCGGCTCGGCCTCGGAAATCTCCTACGCCGAGGAACTGGGCTGCGAGATCGTCAAGGTGTTCCCCGGCTCGTCGGTCGGCGGCCCGGACTTCATCAAGGCGGTGCTGGGCCCGATGCCCTGGACCCGCATCATGCCGACCGGCGGCGTCGATCCCGACGAAGCCTCGGTCAAGAAGTGGTTCGGCGCGGGCATCGTCGCCGCCGGCATGGGCTCCAAGCTGATCACGCAAGAACTGCTCGACGCGGGCGACTACGCCGGCATCACCGCCAAGGTCCGCGAGACGGTGGAACTCATCAAGAAGGTTCGTGGGAAAGCCTAAATGACCGACAACATCCTCAACATCCGCCCGGCTTCGGAAACCAAGTGGGACTGCGCCTCCTTCGGTGAAGTGATGCTGCGCTTCGACCCCGGCTTCGGCCGGGTTCGCAACGCCCGTCAGTTCAACGTCTGGGAAGGCGGCGGCGAATACAACGTCGCCCGCGCCTTCAAGAAGTGCTGGGGCAAGCGCTCGACCGCCGTCACCGCCCTGCCGGTGAACGACCTGGGCTGGCTGGTCGAGGATCTGATGATGCAGGGCGGCGTCGACACCTCCCACGTCATCTGGCGCGACTTCGACGGCCTGGGCCGCAACACCCGCGTCGGCCTGAACTTCACCGAAAAGGGCTTCGGCGTTCGTCCCGCATTGGGCTGCAGCGACCGGGGTCACTCGGCCGCCTCGCAGATCCGCCCCGGCGAAGTGAACTGGGAAAAGCTGTTCGGCGAGGAAGGCGTGCGCTGGTTCCACACCGGCGGCATCTTCGCGGCCCTGGCCAGCAACACCGCCGAAGCCGTGATCGAGGCCGTCGAGGTGGCCCGCAAGTACGGCACGGTGATCTCCTACGACCTGAACTACCGCGCCAGCCTGTGGAAGTCGCAGGGCGGCAAGGAAGGGGCCCAGAAGGTCAACCGCCACATCGCCCAGTACGTGGACGTGATGATCGGCAACGAAGAAGACTTCACCGCCTGCCTGGGCTTTGAAGTGGAAGGCCTGGACGAGCACATCAGCTCGATCGACCCGGCCAACTTCAAGAAGATGATCCAGACCGCGGTGAAGGAGTTCCCGAACTTCAAGGTCGCCGCCACCACCCTGCGCAACGCCAAGACCGCCTCGGTCAACGACTGGTCGGCGATCCTGTACGCCGGCGGCGAGTTCTACGCCTCGATGATGCGCGAGAACCTCGAGATCTACGACCGCGTCGGCGGCGGCGACGGCTTCGCCTCGGGCTTGGCCTTCGGCTTCATGGAAGGCAAGGGCCCCCAGGCCGCCGTCGAGTACGGCGCGGCTCACGGCGCCCTGGCCATGACCACGCCCGGCGACACCTCGATGGTGCGCCAGGCCGAGGTCGAGGCCGTGATGAAGGGCAAGGGCGCGCGGGTCATCCGCTAGTCCCCGGCCTCGTCGGCGGAACCAGCAGAGCCCCCGGTCGCAAGGCCGGGGGCTTTTTGCTGTGCGGCGATCGCTTCGGCTCGGCGCAGCGCGCCGAAGTGCTTGGCGAGTTTCCTGCGGAGCTTGCGGCGGATGTGCGCCACGCGCGCTGGCGGATAGTCAGGATCGTGGGGGCGCGTGCGGTTGAGGACGCGGGTGCGGGTTCTCGGCATGATAGGTCTTCTCCCTTGATGCGGACGGGGACAGGCGCATGCGCCTGTCCCCAACACTAAGCGCGGTTTCGCCGCCTCACGCGGCGGGCCGCTGAAGTTCGGGGAGGGCTGCGGAGCGCCGGGCCAGGCCCGGAAGCTTTGTAGACAATACCGTTTCGACCAGGACCGACGCTCCGCGCGGTCGTTTTCCGGGAGCAAGCGGCGGTCGGCGCTGTTGACGCCTCGCCGCTCGAAGCCCCCGACGGGCGGGCCGGGCTTGCGTCGCCCGGTCCCGGAACGCCTGCGTCACCGCAAGCCTGTCGCCCTCTTCGGCCCCTCGTCCAACGCCGTATCCGTGTTCCGGGCTCGGCCAGCACCAGATGGACGAAAGTCGCGGCCCCTCGCGGAGCCGCCGCCGACGAGCACGCCCGCTCGACCGCACCCCAAGGCCGCGAAGGTCGCAGGCCTTAGCGCCCTCCCCATCGCCTTGTGGTGCAGTGATTATGCGGCGGCGTGGGAGAGGGAGGATAAGTGAAATTTCGGCGTTGTAATTGTTGGGAAAACGCGCCGTGAGCGATGAGGGGATTTTTCTCGGCGCGCTCTTGGTCGTCCGTCCGGGCCTTGCGGCAGCGCCATCACCAACGGATCGCGCCGAAAGAAGCTGTCATCCCGGACAAGCTCGGCGAAGCCGAGCGCCGATCCGGGACCGCCACAAGCTCCGAGCTCACGCCCTGGTCCCGGATCTTCGCGCTGCGCGCTCGTCCGGGATGACAGCCGTTTTGATCGTAGGTGGCAGCCCTGGCCCGCCGGGCGGCGCGCTCCGGCGTCCTTGCGTCTCTCGATATGCAATCCAGGCTTTCAGTGGAATCCCATTCGCCTTAATGTTTATCCGGCTCGCTGGCCATCCCTGGCCCCCAACGCCTGACTTTCATGGAGGAAAGCGTGAAGTCTCTCACCCTGGCGCGCAATGCGATGAACTTCATCGTCGGCTATCTCCCCGCGCGGACCCTGAGCTACACCTCGTACTGCGCGGCCGTGATCAAGCTGCAGAACGGCAACCGGGCGGTGCTGGTCACCGAGGCGGGCGCCAGCGCCAGCGGCATAACCGGCACGCTGCTCAGCCAGATGGAAAACGCGCTCCACGTCCCGGTGCTGGGCGGGGCGTCGCCGACGCCGGGCCAGGGCACCTGGCACATGAACGACGCCGAGCAGCAGGCGCTGGCGGTGTTCTCCTCGGCCGTCCAGAACGGCGGCGTATGGCGGGGCGCCGTCCTCAAGGCTGTGGTCGCCAACCGGGCCATCTGCCCCAGCTGCACCTATACGCTCCAGCAGCACGGCTTCGCCGTGAACGGGGCCGAGGCGGTGGCGCCGTAGGGTTTCACGCTCGGCGACGGATTTATTTTCAGCAAGCCGGGCCAGGCGCTTGACGGCGACCGGCGCAGGTCCACTCTGCGCGCAGATCAACTCCAGCGCGCGGCCCTTCCCATTCCATGACTCCCCTGGCCGCCGCGCCCCGAGCGCGTTGTCGAGCGACGTCGCCTGACGTCTTTGCCCCGTCCGTTTTTGCCCGGTCCGTTTTTGCGCCGTCCGTTCGCGGGGCGGCGCGATGAGCGAGCCGGCGATCTTCTTTTCCGAGGTCAACCAGCGGCAAGGCGTGTTCCACCGCCGGGCGTTCCTGATGGGCGGCCTGGCCGGCGGCGGCCTGCTGGCCCTGGGCGGTCGCCTGGCCCAGCTGCAGCTGGTCGAGGCCCAGCGCTACCAGAAGCTTTCGGCCGGCAACCAGTTCAACTACCGCCTGGTCTCGCCGCCGCGCGGGGCGATCTACGACCGCAACGGGGTGGCCCTGGCCTCCAACCGGCCCAACTTCCGGCTGCTGGTCACCAAGGACACCGGGTTCGACGCCCCGGCGACCCTGGACGAGTTGGCCCTGCTGGTCCCCATCGACGCCGCCCGCCGCGCCCGCCTGCTCAAGGACCTGGCCCACGCCCCGAAGAAGACCCCCGTGGCGGTGATGGAGGACATGACCTGGGAGGAGTTCTCGCGGGTCAACATCCGGGCGCCGGAACTGCCGGGGGTGACGGCCGACATGGGCGAGGTGCGGGTCTATCCGTTCGGCGGGGCCTTCGCCCATGTGATCGGCTATGTCGCCAAGGTCTCCGATCGCGATCTCGACAAGGCCAAGGATGATCCGACCCAGGACCAGGCGCTGCTGCACCATCCCGGCTTTCGGATCGGCAAGCTGGGCGTGGAAAAGGCCTTCGACGCCCCTCTGCGCGGCCATGCCGGGGCCAACAAGGCCGAGGTCGACGCCCAGGGCCGCACGGTGCGGCTGGATCCGGAGGGCGACATCCCGGCCAAGGCCGGCGCCGACATCCGCCTGACCCTGGACGCCGACATCCAGAACCGCGCCCTGGAGGTGATGGGCGAGGAGAGCGGGGCGATCGTGGTCATGGACTGCCGCAACGGCGACCTGCTGGCCATGGCCTCGGCCCCCAGCTTCGACGCCAACCGCTTCGTCAAGGGCCTGTCGGGGCCGGAGTACCGGGCCCTGGCCGAGTACGAGCGCAAGCCGCTGCTGGACAAGGTGATGACCGGCACCTATCCGCCCGGCTCGACCTTCAAGCCGACCGTGGCCATGGCGGCCCTGACGGCCGGGGTGGACCCGACCGAGCGGGTGGTCTGCTCCGGCGGCTGGGCGTTCGGCGGCCGGGTCTGGCACTGCCACAAGAAGGGCGGCCACGGCGCTCAGGACATGCACGCCGCCATCAAGAACAGCTGCGACGTCTATTTCTACCAGATGGCCCTGCGCATCGGCCCCGACCCGATCGCCGCCGCGGCCAAGGCCTTCGGCTATGGCGGCACGTTCGACATTGGCATACCGGGCCAGAAGAAGGGCCTGGTCGGTTCGCGCGACTGGAAGAAAACCGCCTTCAAGCGCGACCCGGTCTGGCATCCGGGCGACAGCGTGCCGTACGGCATCGGCCAGGGCTATATCAACGTCAACGCCCTGCAGCTGGCGGTGATGACCGCGCGGCTGGCCAACGGCAGGAAGGCGCTCAACCCGCGCCTGGTCAAGTCGGTCGGCGGGGTCGAGCAGCCGGAGGGCGACGCGGTGCCGGACCTGCCGTTCAGCCAAGAGCACCTGGAGATCGTGCGGGCCGGCATGGCGGCGGTGGCCAACGATCCGACCGGCGGGGCCTTCAAGCAGAGCCAGTTGGGCCTGGGCGACGTGAAGATGGCCGGCAAGACCGGCACGGCCCAGGTGCGCCAGTACGCGGCCGGGGCTTCGCGCAGCAATCAGGGCATCGCCTGGCGGCTGAAGGACCACAACCTGTTCATCGCCTTCGCCCCCTATGACGACCCCCGCTACGCCCTGTCGGTGATCATCGAGCACGGCGGCCAGTTCGGCTCCAGCGCCGCCGCGCCGCGGGCGCGGGAGGTGATGCGCGTGGCGCTGCTGAAGGACCCGGAAATCCGGGCGCGGATCGAGCGCCCGACGCCGCTGCCCGATGCGCCGGACGAGGGGGAGGGGGATGTGGGGGCGGACGATGCGCCAGTCGTGAGTGAAGGTTAAGCGTCACCTTTCAACCGCTCATCCCGGCGAATGCCGGGACCCAGATGGAATAGCTTTGAGGCTGACGCCATGAGCGCTGAGCCCTTCCAATCAGCCATCCCGCTATAGGATCTGGGTCCCGGCATTCGCCGGGATGAGCGGGTCTTAGGGAGCCAGCACCCGCTCCAGCACCTCGACCACCAGCGCGTGATCCTCCAGCTGCGGCAGGCCCGAGACCGTGATCGCGCCGATGCAGCCCAGGCCCGCCAGCGTCAGCGGAAAGCCGCCGCCGTGGGCCGCGTGGTCTCGGAGCGACAGGCCGTAGCGCTGCTCCAGGGTCTCGCCCGAGGCTTTCAGCTTCAGGCCCACGGCCAGGGTGCTGGTGGCCAGGGTCAGGACCGTGTTGCGCTTGCGGCGCACCCAGTCGGCGTTGTCGGGACCCGCGCCCGGCAGGGCGGCGTGGAACAGCGGGCGGTCGCGCAGGCTGATGTCGATGGCCACCGGCGCGGCGCGGGACAGGGCGGCGTCGCGCAGGGCGGTCCCCAGGGTCCAGGCGGTCTCCAGGGTGAAGCGCTGGAACACCAGGGCCTTTTCCTGGGCGGCGATCGTGGCCAGCCGCTCGGCGTCGGTCACAGCGACAGCTCCCGGCCTTCGGCGGCGCTGCGCTGGGCCAGGTCGATCAGGACCATCACCGCCAGGGCTTCCTCCGGCGGGACCGGATTGGGCCCGTGGCCCGACAGGGCGTCGCGGATGGCGGCGTAATAGGCCAGGTAGTCGCCGGGGACGCCCTCGACCTCGCGGCTGGCCGTCGCCTCGCCGTCGGTCACGGTCAGGGTCCCTGGCCTCGGGTCGGCGCCCCAGCCTTCGGAGCCCGGGGCGACGCCGGCCTTCAGCGCGTTCTCCTGTTGATCCAGGCCCTGCTTGACGAAGCTGCCCTTGGTCCCGTGCACGGCCAGGCGCAGGCGCGAGTCGATGGTCATCTGGCTGGCGTGCAGCAGCACCCGCAGGCGCGGATAGCGTAGGACCAGGTGGAAATAGTCCGGGGCCTGGCCGCCGTCCTTCTGCACCGCCAGGTCGGCCTGGATCGCCTGGGGCGGGCCGAACAGCCGCAGGGCCTGGTCGATCAGGTGCGGACCCAGGTCCAGCAGGGCGCCGGCCCCGGGCTTCTCGCGCCAGCGGTCGCGGACCATCGGGCGGAAGCGGTCGAAATGGCTCTCGTACTGCACGACCTCGCCCAGCGACTCGTCGGCGATCAGGGCCTGGAGGGTCAGGAAATCGCTGTCCCAGCGGCGGTTGTGGAAGACGCTCAGCAGCTTGCCGGCCCGCTGGGCGTGGTCGGCCAGGGCGCGGGCCTCGTCCAGGGTGGCGGCGAACGGCTTGTCGATGACCACGGCCTTGCCGGCGTCGAGCGCCGCGTGGGCCTGGGGCGCGTGCAGCGGGTCGGGGGTGGCGATCACCACCAGGTCGATCTCGGCGTCGGCCAGGGCGGCGTCGAGGTCGGGCGCGACCTTCACGCCCGGATGGTCGGCCAGGACCTTGGCCGGGTCGCTGGAGACCACGGTGTGCAGCAGCAGGCCGGGCGTGGCGGCGATCAGCGGGGCGTGGAAGGTCCTGCCGACGAAGCCGTAGCCGACCAGGGCGACCTTGAAGGGGAGGGGGGAAGACATTCGAATCTTATAGCCCTCTCCCATGGGGAGAGGGAGGGGCCCATGCGCAGCATGGGAGGGTGAGGGGATAAGCCGTCGGACGGCGTGCCGGCAGGGCGTCGTGTGAAACCGGTGAGGGCGTCACCCCTCACCCTCCCACGCTCTTCGAGCGCGGGCCCCTCCCTCTCCCCTCCGGGAGAGGGCGCATAGAAAGGCCCCCGATCTCGCGATCGGGGGCTCGTTTTCCAGGCGCGCGTGACGACCGCTAGATCTTCACGGGCTCCATCTTGGGGGTCAGCAGGTGGACCACCAGCAGGGCGATCAGATAGGCGCTGCCGGCGACCAGGAAGATCGGGGTGTAGGTGCCGATCTGGTCGAGCACCTTGCCGATGTACTTGGAGAACACCATGCCGCCGACCGCGCCCAGCATGCCGCCGATGCCGACGACCGAACCCACCGCGCCGCGCGGGAACACGTCCGACGGCAGGGTGTAGAGGTTGGCCGAGAAGCCTTGGTGGGCCGCGGTGGCGACGCCGATGATCAGGACGGCGACGACCAGGCTGTCGACATTGGCCGCGAAGATCACCGGCATGGCCAGCAGGGCGCAGACCAGCATGGTGGTCTTGCGGGCGGCGTTGATGCTCCAGCCGGCCTTCATCAGGCGCGAGGACAGCCAGCCGCCGGCGACGCTGCCGACGTCGCTCATCAGGTAGATGGCGATCAGCGGCGGGCCGAACGACTTCAGGTCCAGGCCGTAGCGCTTGCCCAGGAAGTCGGGCAGCCAGAACAGGAACATCCACCAGATCGGGTCGATCAGGAACTTGCCCAGGGCGAAGGCCCAGGTTTCCTTCTTGCCCAGCAGCTTGACCCAGCCGATCTTCTCGACCGGGTCGGCCGGGTCCTGCTCGATATGGGCCAGTTCGGCGGCTGACAGGCGCGTCTGCTCGCGCGGACGGCGATAGACGATCAGCCACAGCGGCAGCCACACCAGGCCGGCGATGCCGGTGACGATGAAGGCCATCTGCCAGCCGAAGGCCAGGACGATGCCCGGCACCACCAGCGGGGTGACGATGGCGCCGATATTGGTGCCGGCGTTGAAGATGCCGGTGGCCAGGGCGCGCTCGTTCTTGGGGAACCACTCGGCCACGGCCTTGATGCCGCCGGGGAAGCCGCCGGCCTCGCCGATGCCCAGGCCCATGCGGGCGACCGCGAAGCCGGTGAAGCCGCGCGCCAGGGCGTGGCTGATATGGGCGATCTGCCAGATCAGGAACGCGATGCCGAAGCCCCAGCGGGCCCCGATCTTGTCCATGATCTTGCCCCAGGCCATGTAGGCGACGGCGTAGGCCAGCTGGAAATAGAACACCAGGTCGGCGTAGTGGGTCTCGTCCCAGCCGAATTCCTTGCTCAGGTCGGCCTTCAGCAGGCCGATGGTCTGGCGGTCGACGTAGTTGATCACCATCGCCAGGAACAGCAGGCCGACAATGACCCACCTGTACCGCCCGATCTTCGCAGACGGAGCCGGCATCGTTGGAGCGTCCATGGACGTCACATCCTCACCCTTGGGCTTGTAGTTATTCCGACGCCCCCGCCGGTTCACGGATTTCTCTTAGGCCGGAACGGCGACGCAGGCCACGCTTCCGAACGGGCCGAAGTCTACGCGGGACGTATCGCCGGCCGCAATGTCGTGAATGCCGGTGCTGGCCCCGGTGGTCACCAGCATGCCCTTCTTCAGCGGACGGCCGCGCGCGGCGACGTGGCCCAGCAGGAAGGCCAGAGCCGCCAGGGGCGAGCCGGGGATCGAGGCCGCGCCGCCCTTGCCCACCGACACGCCGTTGATGAAGGTCTCGGCCGGCATGTCTTCCCAGGCGATGTCGCGCCAGTTCTCGACCACCGGACCCAGGATCTGGCCGTCGTTGTTGCCGAAGTCCGAGGCGACGATGGGCGGGCCCAGCTGGTTGATGGTGGCCAGCGGACTGCCGGCGATCTCGATGCCGACGATCAGCTCGCCTACGTATTCGGCGGCTTCCTCGGCGGTCCACTCGGTCTTGTCGGCCGGGGCGTCCTTGCCCAGGCGGATGACGAATTCGGCCTCGACGGCGGTGAAGCCGCCGGCGATGGCGCGGAACGGCGTGGGCGCGTCGCCCGCGTCCCAGACCTTGGTCTTGAAGATGCAGCCGGCCAGGCGCTCGGCGCCCAGGCGCTCGCGATGCTGTGGCGGGACCAGGCCCACTTTCCAGCCCACCAGTTCATCAGGCCACATGTCGATGGCCAGGTCCTGGACCGCGTAGCCCTCGGCCATGGACTGGGGCAGGACGCCGCCCGGATAGCCGGGGACCGACACGCCCTTCAGGCGCGCGTCGACGAATTGGGGTGCGATGGACGCCGGTGCGAACACCTCGCTCTCGGCCTCGGAAACGGTCACGCCGCGAATCCTCCCTCGCGCTAACACACTACAGTCCCGTTCGACGGGCTTTGGTCGTGCATAATGGAAACCGGTGTCATTGACAATCGGCCACGCGGCGCCGGTGGCAAGGGGATTGCCGCGCCCGCGTCCTGAGCGCTTTCATCGGCGGTCATGGTCGATCTCGCCGCTCTTCACCGTTTGGCCCTGGCCCTGCCCGAGGTCGAAGCCAGCCCGGAAGGGGAGCGTCTGGCGTTCGATGTGCGCGGCAAGGGAATCGCCTGGTCCTATTTGGCCCGTGCCCATCCCAAGGCTCGCCGCGAACTGGTGGAGGGCGTGATCGCCGTGCGCTGCCGACGCGAGACCAAGGAGATGCTGCTGGAGGCCGCGCCCGAGCGCTTCTTCGACGACGACCATTATCGAGGCTTCCCCGCCGTGCTGGTGCGCTTGGACGTGATCGACGGGGCCGAACTGGCGGGATTGCTGGCCCAGGCCTGGCGAATCCTGGCGCCCAAGGCCCTGGTCAAGCGGATCGACGCCGAGCGATCCGGAACCACCACCCCCGGGCGGTGATTTCCCTAGAGCCTTTTCCGTCCTGACCACGTCGGGCCGGAGCTCCGGCTTTTTGTTTTGCGCATTTTCTTCAAGAAGCCGGGGTCTGCTTCGCTTGAAAATGCCGCGGCAGACAGGGAATCTCGCCATGGCCCAGGGACAGCTCGCCGAATATCGCCGCAAGCGCGACTTCCACAAGACCGCCGAGCCCAGCGGCGACACGGCCGTCGCGCCTGCGCCGCACGCGCGATTCGTCATCCAGAAGCACGACGCCACGCGTCTGCACTACGACTTCCGGCTGGAGGTCGACGGCGTGCTGAAGTCGTGGGCGGTGACCAAGGGCCCGTCGCTGGACCCGGCCGACAAGCGGCTGTCGGTCGAGGTCGAGGATCACCCGCTGGACTATGGCGACTTCGAGGGCACGATCCCCAAGGGCCAGTACGGCGGCGGCACGGTGCAGCTGTGGGACCGCGGCTACTGGTCGCCCGAGCCGGGCTTCGAGGACGTGGCCAAGGCCCTGAAGAAGGGCGAGCTGAAGTTCGTGCTCGAGGGCGAGCGGCTGCACGGCTCGTGGGTGCTGGTGCGGATGAACTGGGACCGCACCGCCAAGGATGGCCCCAAGCGACAAGAAGGGGGCAGGCGCTCCAACTGGCTGCTGATCAAGCACAAGGACGAGGCGGCGCGGCCGGGCGAGGGGACCGCGATCCTGGAGGAGGATGCCTCGATCGCCTCGGGCCGCACCATGGCCGACATCGCGGCCGGCAAGGGCCGGGGGCCTTCGCCGTTCATCCTGAAGACCAAGGGCAAGGGCGACGCGGTCTGGACCTCGCGCACCAAGGCCGAGCGGGAGGCGGCGCAGAGGGAGGCGCTGGAGACGCGGACGTTTTCTCCACCTGCGAAAAGGGAGATGTCATCCCGGACAAGCGCGCAGCGCGCCGATCCGGGACCGACGCGTGAACTCGGCGCTTCCGGCGGTCCCGGGTCTTCGCTTCGCTACGCCCGGGATGACAGGAAGGGGAAGGGGAGAGACAGGAAGCCCACAGTCCTGCCCGACTTCATCGAGCCCCAGCTGTGCAAGTCCCTGGACCGCCCGCCCACCGGGCCCGGCTGGGCGCACGAGATCAAGTTCGACGGCTACCGCGTGCAGCTGCGCGTCGAGGACGGCCGGGCGACCCTGCGCACCCGCAAGGGTCTGGACTGGACCGAGAAGTTCGCCGCCATCGCCGAGGCCGCCGCCGACCTGCCCGACAGCATCCTGGACGGCGAGGTGGTGGCCCTGGACGCGGCGGGCCAGCCCGATTTCGCCGGCCTGCAGGCGGCCCTGTCGGACGGCGACAGCGGCGACCTGATCTTCTTCGCCTTCGACCTGTTGGCCCTGGACGGCGAGGACCTGCGCGACCTGCCGCTGCGCGAGCGCAAGGCGCGGCTGAAGGCGATGATGGGGCAGGACGAGGCGCGGCTGCGCTACGTCGACCATTTCGAGACGGCCGGCGACGCGGTGCTGCTGTCGGCCTGCAAGCTGGAGCTGGAGGGCATCATCTCTAAGCGGCTGGACGCGCCCTACCGCTCGGGCCGCGGCGAGACCTGGACCAAGGCCAAGTGCCGGGCCGGGCACGAGGTGGTGATCGGCGGCTGGACGACGACGGGCGCGGCCTTCCGCTCGCTGATCGCCGGGGTCTATCGCGACGGCAAGCTGGCCCATGTCGGCCGGATCGGCACGGGTTTCGGACGCGACAAGGTCGCCAAGCTGCTGCCGCGGCTGAAGGCGCTGGAGAGCGACACCTCGCCGTTCGAAGGCCAGGGCGCGCCGCGCAAGGCCGCCAATGTCCACTGGGTGAAGCCGCAACTGGTGGCCGAGATCGAATATGCGGGCTTCACCGGCGATGGCTCGATCCGCCAGGCCTCGTTCAAGGGCCTGCGCGAGGATAAGCCGGCCGCCGAGGTCGAGGCCGAGGTTCCCGCCTCTGCCGAGACGGCCGAGCTGGCGGAGCCGACGCCGAAGGCCGCCCCCAAGGCCGGCAAGGCCGCGCCGAAGTCCCAGACGATCGTCACAGCCAAGGCGGACAGCATCGTCCTGGGCGTGACGATCTCCAAGCCCGACAAACCGCTGTGGCCTGATGTCGACGGCGCGCCGGCCAGCAAGATTGACCTGGCCCGCTACATGGCGGCGGTGGGCGAATGGATGCTGCCGCACATCAAGGGCCGGCCGGCCTCGATTATCCGGGTCCCGGACGGGATCGGCGGCGAGACCTTCTTCCAGCGCCACGCCATGCGCGGGATGTCGTCGCTGATCGAGCAGGTGTCGGTCAGGGGCGACCGCCAGCCCTACATCCAGTTCGACCGGATCGAGGCCCTGGTCGCCGCCGCCCAGATCGCCGCCGTCGAGATCCACCCGTGGAACTGCCAGCCGAACGATCCCGAGGTCGCCGGCCGCCTGGTGTTCGACCTCGACCCCGCGCCGGGCGTCACCTTCGAGGACGTGATCGCCGGGGCCCGCGAGATCCGCGACCGGCTGGAGGAACTGGGCCTGGCCAGCTTCTGCAAGACCACCGGCGGCAAGGGGCTGCACGTGGTCACGCCCTTGTCCGACAAGGTTCCGTGGGATGCAGCGAAGGCCTTCGCCCGCGAGGTCTGCGCCCGCATGGCCGCCGATGCGCCCGACCGGTACCTGATCACCATGAGCAAGCAGGCGCGGGAAGGGCGGATTTTCCTGGACTACCTGCGCAACGACCGCACCTCGACCGCCGTCGCGCCTCTATCTGCCCGGGCGAGGCCCGGGGGGACTGTATCGATGCCGCTGAACTGGACCCAGGTGAAGGCGGGGCTGGATCCTCGCAAGTACACGATCCGCACCGTTCCCGCCCTGATCGCCAAGAGCACGGCGTGGGAGGACTATTTCGACTCCGCCAAGCCCCTGAAGGCGGCGATCAAGCGGCTGGGGTGAGGGGTGCTGTCAGCCAAGTTCGGCGCGGCATTCCCCTGTTGTCATCCCGGAAAGCGCATAGCGCTTGTCCGGGATCCAGGTGAACCGCAACGGGCCAGCCCAGTCCCCTGGGTCCCGGACAGCCTCTACGAGGCTTCCGGGATGACAACGGTTAGGGCGACCGACACTCTTCAGAGACGCTGGTCTCCTAGCTGGCCGTGCGGGCCTCCTGGGCCAGGCGGTCGGCCTGGCGGTCCAGGTCGTCGGCCTGTGAGGGCAGGCTGTCGCTCAGCGCGCGCAACTCGGCGTCGGTGACGATGTTGCCCCGGGCGCGGTTGTCCTCGATCTGCCGGGCGCGGTAGGCGGGGTCGCGCAGGCGGGCGGCCTCGTCGCGCATCTGCTGGGCGCCCTGGCGCATCTGCACGGCGCCCTGGGCCATCTGGGCGCGGGCCTTGACCATCTGGCGCGCGGCCTCCTGGCGGGCCTGCTCGCCGATCCTGCGGGCCTGTTCGCCGTCGGCCATGGCCCGGTCGGCCTCGACGCGCGCCTGATCGGCGGCGCGGCGGGCCTGGTCCCGCGCCTCGTGGGCCTGGCGCCGGGCCTCGGCGGCTTGGGCGCGGGCTTCGGCGCCGCGGGCGCGAGCCTCGATCGCAGCCTTCGCCTCCTCGGGCGTCGCGGACCGGAAAGAGCTGTGACCGAGACCTTCCAACGGCTCCGGTGGGGGAGCCGGCGGCGCAGGCGGCGCAGGCGGCGCAGGAGGCGGGGACAGAGCGACCGTCCACGCCTCGACCGGCTCAGGCGGGGGAGCCGGAGGCGCGGGCGGCGCGGGCGGCGCGGGCGGCGGGGACAGCGCGACCGCCCACGGCGCGACCGGCGAAGGTGGCTCAGGCGGCGCCGGTGGGACGAGGGCGGCCAGATGGACGGGCGGCGGGGCCGGAGGCGCAGGCGGCGCGACCCAGGCCTGGCGGGTGACGGCCAGGGCAGCCAGCGGGGTGGCCACGACGGCCAGGGCGGCGATGGCCAGGGCCACGGTGAGCGGCCGGCGGCGGGCGGCGGTGTCGGTCATGAGGCAGGCGATCCTTGTCTTCAGCGTCCGGGCGTCGGCGGCCATGGCGGTCGCGGCGCCCAGGGCAGGGCGGGCGGAAGGGGCGGGGCAGGCGGCCAGGCCGACCAGGGCCCGGGCGTAGAGGGCGCGATCGATCGTCTGGACCGCGGCGGCGTCGGCGGCTTCCTCCGAGCGTTCGCCGAGCACGGCGTGCAGGCGCCAGACCAGCGGGTTGAACCAGAAGATCGCCAGGGCCAGGCGGGACAGGACCAGGAAGATCCAGTCGTGGCGGCGCAGGTGGGCCATCTCGTGCGCCAGGATGGCCGGGGCGGCGCGGGGCTGCGCCAGGCTGGCCGGGTCGACCAGGATGGAGCCGGGCGCGACGCCCCAGCTGAGCGGGCTGGCGATGCGGTCGCTGCAGATCAGGTCAGGACGGTCCTCGGGGGGCAGGTCTTCCAGCGGGGCCAGCCAATTGTCGCTGGTCACCGGGCAGCCCTGGCGGGTCCAGCGGCTCAGGGTGCGCAGCCCCAGCAGCAGCCGGCCGGCTATGGCGGCGAAGCCCAGCAGCCACAGGCCGCCGACCAGGCCGAGCGAAGGCCAGGGCGAGGCGCTCGGCGTCGAGGCGACCGTCTCGGCCGTCAGGGCGGGGGGAGCGGCGAGGGGGGCGGGCGGCGGCGAGGCCGGCAGCAGGGCCAGGTCCAGGACGGGCAGGACGTTCATGATCACCGGCAGGGCCAGCAGCAGGCAGACCGTGGCGCGCAGGATGTCCACCCGCTCGACCGGACGCCCGGTCAGGAACCGCGCGCAGGCCAGGCCGGCCCCGGCCACCAGGCTGGACTTGACCAGCAGGGAGGCGAGCAGGGTCCAGGTCATGGCTTGCGCTCCACCGACTGGTCGATGATCCGCTCCAGGGCGGCGGCCTCTTCCGGGGTCAGGCGCTGGCCCAGGCCCAGCAGGGCGGTGGCGGCGCTGGCCGCCGAGCCGGCGAAGAAGGTGTCGATCATCCGCCGCAGGGCCCCGGCGGCGACGGCCTCGGTCCGCTGGACGGGGCTGTAGCGGAAGCCGTCGGGGCCGGGCGTCCGCTCGACCAGGCCCTTGGCCTCCAGCCGCGAGAGCAGGGTGCGGACGGCCGAGTCGCTGAGCGGGTCGGACAGGGCGGCGCGGACGCCGGCGGCGGTGCCGGCCTCCAGCCGGCACAGGGTCTCGAAGACCTCGCGTTCGCGTCTGGGCAGGGATTCGATCACGGCGGCCTCGCGGCTGGAAGTGGCGCTACATTTGTAGCGTTACACGTGTAGCGGGGCGGGCGAAGTGAATTCGCCGTAACCTGGGCGCGGGCCGGCCAAAGCCGCCGCGTCGCCCCACCTTCGCCCCGGCATGGTCAAGATTGAGGAGGACCAATGAGGGCATGACCCCGCGCGCTCGCCTGCTGACCCTCGCCGCCGTCCTCGGCCTGGCCTTCGCCGGGATCGCCGAGGCCAAGGTCGCGCCGCGCCTGGTCGAGACGCCGGCCACCGCGCCCGGCGACACCCTGGCGGTGCTCTATTCGGGCGACGGCGGCTGGGGCCGCCTGGACCAGGGCGTGGCCAAGGCGCTGGCCGCCGGCGGCGTGCCGGTGCTGGGCGTCAACTCGCTGCGCTACTTCCTGGGCAAGCGCCCGCCCCAGGCCTTGGCCGACGACCTGGCCGACCAGCTGCGCCGGCGCGAGGCGCAGTGGGGCCGGCGCAAGATCGTGCTGGTCGGCTATTCGTTCGGGGCCGACGCCCTACCGGTCATCGTGCCCCTGCTGCCGGCCGACCTGCGCGGCCAGATCCAGGGGCTGGTGCTGATCGGAACCGGCCCGCACGGCGATCTGACCTTCCATCCGGCCAGCTGGCTGAACCGTCCGACCGCCGACTCCTTCCCGGTGGCCCCGGCGGTCGAGGCGCTGAGGGGCCTGCCGATGACCTGCATCTATGGCGACAAGGAGCGGTCGGACATCTGTCCGACCCTGCCGGCCGACACGATCCGCCAGGTCAGGCTGCCCGGCGGCCACCACTTCGACGGCGACTATACGGCCCTGGGCCAGGCCGTCCTGAGGGCCGCCGCGCTCTAGGATTTCAAGGTCAACCGGCCTCCGCGCACATCCCCGTGAGCGCATCGTGACTCGGCTTGGTCGTCTTCCGGCGGATCGAAACCCCGCCAACGCGCGTTTCAAGGGCCTGTAATCATCGGAGAGGGCCTTCTCGCCATGACCGCATTCGGGTCAGTCGTTCGGCGTGCGCCGAGCGATTTGCCGCCACCACCACTCGCCCTGCCGCCCCGCGCGGCGTTGTTTCTCGATCTTGACGGAACCCTGGCCCCGATCATGCCCCGCCCCGACCAGGTGGGGCCCGACCCGCGGCGCGCGGCGCTGCTCGACGCCCTGTCGCGGGCGCTGGACGGTCGCCTGGCCGTCGTCAGCGGCCGCGCGCTGGAGGACGTCGACCGCATCCTGGAAGACCGGGTGAAGTTCGTCGCCGCCGTCCACGGCCTGGTGCGCCGCGGGGGCAACGGCGTCGACCGCGTCCAGCCCCATCCCGACATCGACCACGCCCGCGACGTGCTGCGTGACCTGGCGCGCGGCGACAAGGGCCTGCTGTTCGAGGACAAGGGCCTCAGCGTCGGCCTGCACTATCGCAACGCGCCCTCGGCGGCCGACGCGGTGATCGAGGCGGCCGAGCGGCTGGCGAGCGCGTCGGAGCTGGTGCTGCAGCTGGGCGACATGGTCGCCGAGCTGCGCACGCCGGGCCAGGACAAGGGCAAGGCGGTGTCGGCCTTCCTGCGCGAGGTTCCGTTCGATGGCGCGGCGCCGGTGTTCGTCGGCGACGACCTGACCGACGAGGACGGCTTCACCGCCGCCGCCCGCCTGGGCGGCTACGGCGTGCTGGTCGGCCCGTCAGAGCGTCCCACCCAGGCGACCTATCGCCTGAACGACTTCAACGCCGTGCTCGACTGGCTGAGCGCTTCAATCGGAAGGGCAGCCGCATGAGCCGTCTGATCGTCGTTTCCAACCGCGTCAACCCGCCCGTCGGCAAGGGCGAGGAAAGCGTCGGCGGCCTGGCCATGGCCCTGGCCGCGGCCCTGCGGGAATATTCCGGCATCTGGTTCGGCTGGAGCGGCAAGACCACCACCGAGTTCACCGGCCAGCTGAACATGCAGAAGGTCGAGGGTGTGACGGTGGCCACGGTCGACCTCGAGGAGGGCGACTACCAGGAATATTACAACGGCTACGCCAACAAGACCCTGTGGCCGCTGTTCCACTACCGGGTCGACCTGACCGCCTACGACCGTTCGTTCGGCGAGGGCTATGACCGGGTCAACAGGCGGTTCGCCGAGACCCTGCTGCCGCTGATCGAGCCCGACGACATCATCTGGGTGCACGACTACCACCTGATCCCGATGGCGCGGGAGCTGCGGCGGCTGGGCGTGACCAACCGCATCGGCTTCTTCCTGCATATCCCCTGGCCGGCCCACCAGCTGGTCGTGACCCTGCCGCGCCATCGGCCGCTGGTGGAGGCGCTGTTCCACTACGACCTGGTCGGTTTCCAGACCGAGGAGAGCGTCCAGGCCTTCGAGGGTTACGTGTTCAACGAGGTTGGCGGCGAGCGCACCGAGGACGGACGGCTGACCGCCTTCGGCCAGGTCACCCAGGCCGCGGCCTTCCCGATCGGCATCGACGCCGAGGACTTCGCCCGCATCAAGGAAAGCCCGCGCGCCATCCGCGTCTACGACCGGCTGATGGCCCACAGCGTGTTCCGCAAGATGGTCGTCGGCGTCGACCGCCTGGACTATTCCAAGGGGCTGGAGGAGCGGTTGATCGGCTTCGAGCGCTTCCTGCACGACAATCCGCAGGCGCGCCGCGAGGTCATGCTGCTGCAGATCGCCCCGATCTCGCGCGACGAGGTCGAGGCCTACCAGGACCTGCGCGCCCGACTGGACGGGCTGATCGGCCGGATCAACGGCGCCTATGCCGACATGGACTACAACCCGATCCGCTACCTCAACCGCAGCTACCGCCGCGACGAGCTGGCCGGGGTCTATCGCGCCTCCAAGGCCGCCCTGGTCACCCCGCTGCGGGACGGCATGAACCTGGTGGCCAAGGAATATATCGCCTCGCAGACGCCGGAGGATCCGGGCGTGCTGATCCTGTCGCGGTTCGCCGGGGCGGCGCGGCAGATGAAGGAGGCGCTGATCATCAACCCCAACAGCCCCGAAGAGATCTCCGACGCCCTGACCCGGGCCCTGAACATGGACCTGGACGAGCGCAAGCGACGCTTCGAGAGCCTGATCGACAACGTCACCCGCCAGGACGTCACGGCCTGGCGCGACGACTTCGTCGCCCAGCTGCGCGAACCGGTGCGGGCGCCGGCCCTGGCCAAGGCGAAGGGGACCAAGTCGGACGGGGCCAAGCTCGCCCTGGCGCCGCCGCGCGCCCTGGCGGTGCGGGCCGGCGGGAGGGCCTGAGATCATGGTCTACCCCGCTCATCCCGGCGAACGCCGGGACCCAGATGGCGTGGCTTTGAGGCTGACGCCAGGCGCGCCGAGCTCTTCCAGTCATCCACACCGCCTTAGGATCTGGGCCCCGGCATTCGCCGGGATGAGCGGATTTTGGAGTTCGGGCCATGGCGCCTAGGCCGACCTGGCAAGGCCACCTGCGGCTGTCGCTCGTCACCTGTCCGGTGGCGATGTACACGGCCACCAGCCCCGGCGGCGAGGTGCGGTTTAACCTGCTGCATCCCAAGACCCACAACCGCATCAGGATGATCGCCACCGATCCGGACCTGGGGCCGGTGGACCGCTCGGAACTGGTCAAGGGCTACGAGTACGAGAAGGACCACTATGTGATCCTGACGCCCGAGGAGATCCAGAGCGTGCGGCTGGAAAGCACCCGCACCATCGACATCGAGCGCTTCGTCGACGCCGACGACATCGACCGGCTCTACTGGGACAATCCGTATTTCCTGGTGCCGGACGGCAAACTGGCGCTGGACGCCTACACCGTGATCCGCGACGCCATGGCCGGGGCGGGCAAGATCGCCCTGGGCCGGGTAGTGATGCATACGCGCGAGCGGCTGCTGGCCATCGAGCCGCGCGACAACGGCCTGGTCTGCTACACCCTGCGCAGCCGCGACGAGGTGCGCGACTCCGCCGAGCTGTTCGACGATATTCCCGATCGGAAGGCCGACCCGCAGATGGTGGCCATCGCCGAGAAGATCATCGAGCAGCAGGAAGGCCCGTTCGACCCCAGCCAGTTCAAGGACCGCTACGAGGACGCCCTGCGCGCCCTGATCAAGCAGAAGGAAAAGGGCGGCAAGGCCAAGGTCACGGTCGAGGAGCCGGACAACACCAATGTCGTCGACCTGATGGAAGCCCTGCGCAAGAGCCTGGGCCAGAAGCCGGGCGCGACGGCCAAGCCCGCGGCCAGGAAGCCGGCCGCCAGGAAGTCGGCGGCGGGCAAGAAGGCGTCCTAGGCCTTGATGCAGGCCAGGGTGTCGCCCAGGACCATCGGCGCGCCGGCCCGCGAAATCATCCAATCCACGGTCATGGTCGCCGAGCCGGTGCGGACATAGATGAACTGCTCGCCTGGCTCGCTCGCCCCCTGGCGGGTCCAGGTCCAGCGATCGCCTTCCCAGCCGGGCGAGGCGTACCAGCGCAGGCCGCTGAAGCCGTCTGCGATGGCGGCGCGAAAGCCGCCCGCGCCCCGCGCGAAGCTCCAGGTCTCCGTCGCCTTGTAGGTTCCCGGCGCCGCGTCGCGATGCCGTTTGAGCAAGGCCGCGGTGTCGGGGTCGCGGCTGAAGACCATCGCCGAGGCCAGGGGTTTCTTCGACGGCTCGAAGCGGCCGGCGCAGTCCCAGGCGCCTTCGAAATAGGCCAGCGGATCGGGGGCGGCGGGACTGGAGGCGGCGGCCAGCAGGCCGGCGATCAGAAGGCTTGTCGGCATGGATCCTCGCGACGTGTCGACGGGCAGGAAAGCATCATCGGTCCAGCCCGTCACGTCGTGGTTCGCCGGACGTTTGACTTCGCGGCCCGCCGTCGTCGAATGGGCGCAACGACCGGGACCCTCCTATGAAACCAATGACCGTGTTGTCGGTCGCCTTGCTGCTGGCCGGATGCGCGACGCAAGGGGGGCTTCGGCCGGAGGGCGTCGCGGGCGGCCAACTGGAATGCCTGGGCCGCAAGACCTCGCGTCCGACCGTGATCCTCGAGGCCGGGGCGTTCGGCGGGGCGGCCGACTGGTCGCTGGTGGCCGAGGACCTGGCCGCCAAGGGCAAGGTCTGCGCCTACGACCGCGACGGCGTCGGCCTGGCGGCGATCCACGACCTGGACCGCTCGCCGCTCGCCATCGCCACGCGCCTGGAGGCGCTGGTGGCGGCGGAGGAGGGCGATGCGCCGGTGATCCTGGCGGGGCATTCGAACGGCGGGCTCTATGTCGAGGCCTTCGCGCGGATGTGGCCGGCGCGGACGGCGGGATTGGTGCTGGTGGACGCCGTGGGGACCGACGCCAAGGACCAACCGCTGGCCATGGCCGACCTGAAGCGCGAGGCGCGGCTGGCCGGCTTCACGCCGTTCGCCCGCGCCGTCGGCCTGACCCGCCTGGTCCCGCTGCTGGACGACATCTCGCCGGCCGCCGAGTCGGCGGCCCGGCGGCGCAGGGCCTGGACGGGGCGCAGCAGCGTCCGCGCCAGCCTGCGGGAAGAGCGGGCCTTCCTGCCCGGCCTGGCCGCCGTCGACGCCCTGCCGCCGCTGCGTCCGGCCATCCCCGTGGCGGCGATCGTCGCCAGCCGGACGCCGGACAAGCCGCTGGACCGCGCCTGGCGCGCCACCCAGGTCGCCCCAGCCGCGCGCGCCTGCCGCGCGGTGGTGATCGACGTCCTGGCCAGCCACACCGCGATCCTCGACGCCCAGCGCGGCCGGGTGGTCGAGGCGGTGGACTGGATGGATGGGCAGCGGCCGGGGACGGGCGCTAGCCGGTGCTGAGCGCCTCGGCGGCGGATTTCCGGTAGCGCAGCCATCGTCGCACGGGCGCGTCGTAGAGCTGGAACGCGATCCACGCCACGACCGGCGCCAGCACCACGGCCAGGGCGGGGAACCACACCGGCAGCAACGGCTTCCAGCCGTCGGGATAGAGCCGCAGCATCACCGCCCACGTCGCCCAGTGCAGCGCGTAGAGCGGGTAGGAGACGTCGCCGGTGGTCCGGCACAGCGCGCCGGCCGCGCCCTTGGGGTCGTGGGCGCCGGTCAGCACCAGCAGCGGGAACAGCACCGCCACGCAGGCGAAGTCGTACAATCCGTTCCAGGGCCGGCCGGGCGCCAGCGGCATGACCAGGACCGCCAGCAGGACCACGGCCGGCAGCACCAAGCGGGGTCGCGGCGCCAAGGCCCGGTAGCGCCAGCCCAGCCAGCCGAGGCTGAAGCTGAAGGTGGCCCGGACCAGGCCCAGCCAGAAGGTGGCTTGGTCCCAGCCGGTCTCGACCCCGTTCAGGCCCAGGGCGGCCCAGGCCATCACCGCTCCGCTGCAGAAGACGATGGCCGCGACGACCAGGTCGGGCGCCCGCCGCAGCGGGAACCACAGGGCGCTGACGATCACCTCCAGGCACAGCGACCAGGCCGGCGGGTTGAACGGGAACAGGGTGGGGAAGGTCCATTCGGCCGGATGGCCCAGGCGCGGAACCAGCAGCAGGCCGCGCGCCAGGTTGGGCCAGAAGGGCGGGCTGTGGCGCGAGGTCAGGACCGCGCCGATCAGGGTCGACAGCACCAGCAGCGGCCAGATCCTGACGATGCGGATCCACAGATAGGCCGGCCAGCCGATCTCCCGCCGCTCGAAGGCGTGGGCCAGGACGAAGCCGCTGAGGCAGAAGAAGAAGTCCACCGCCAGATAACCGTGGGCGAAGTGGTCCGGCCGTCCCGACCAGTCGGCGGCGTGGTACAGCAGCACCCCCAGCGCCGCCACGGCCCGCAGGCCGTCCAGGGCGGCGAGGCGTTGTGTCCTGTGTTCCGTCACCCGCCCGGTTTTGACGATAGTAGCGATGCGCGCAAGAGGCTGGACGCGCGGCGCGCGTGTTCCGGCGTCGTTCGTAAAAGCCCAAGGCGCGTCAGATCAGCAGCTTGACCCGAACTCCCAGTTCCACGGCCGCCAGCGAAAGCCGCCTGTCGAGGGGCGCCAGCAGATGGTCTTCCAGGGTCGGAAGAATGACCCTGGCGCCAGATAGACGCTCAAGCCTCGGGACCGTCGTAGAGCTGGCCGAGCAGCTCCACGGAGGTCAGCCCAACCGCCTTTCGGGCCCGACGGCGAGCTTGAAGCCAGGCATAGGTCGCGGGCGGCGCCTTGCGAAAGGCGGAGGCGACGGGCCGCAGCTCGGCCACGGGTTTGCCGTGCCGCGAAATGACGACCTCTTCGCCCTGCAGGGCCAGGTCGATCAGGCGAGACAGGCCGTTCTTGGCGTCGGCGACGCTGTAGGTGCTCATGGGCGCTCCGTATGGCCATGACTATACCCAGTTGCTCGCGTCGCAAGGCGCGAACGGGCTGTGGTTGGTGCGATCACCGCGGCCTACCGCACCGAGGTCCAAGGCCGGCTCAGCAGCACCGCGCAGTTGATCAGGCCGACCAGCGAATAGGTCTGCGGGTAGTTGCCCCACAACTCGCCATCCGCGAAGCCGATGTCCTCCGACAGCAGGCCGGCGGTGGTGCGGCGGGCCAGCATCTCGTCGAACAATTCGCGCGCCTCGTCGATCCGGCCGGCCAGATACAGGGCCTCGACCAGCCAGAAGGTGCAGATGTTGAACGCCGTCTGCGGGGCGCCGAAGTCGTCGGGGATGGCGTAGCGCAGCAGGTAGGAACCCTTGCGCAGGCCGGCCTCGATGGCGGCGACGGTGGCGACGTTGCGCGGGTCCTTGGCCTCGATGAAGCGCAGGTCGACCAGCTGCAGCAGGCTGGCGTCCAGCTCGTCGCCCTCGAAGGTGGCGGCGTAGCGGCCCAGGGTCTGGTTCCAGGCGCGCTGGTCGATGGTCTGGCGCACCTGGGCGGCGCGCTGGTTCCAGAAGTCGGCGCGGTCGTCCAGGCCCAGGCGGGCGGCGGCGTTGCCCAGCCGGTCGCAGGCCGCCCAGCACATCACCGCCGAATAGGTGTGGACATTGGCCCGGCCGCGGAACTCCCACAGGCTGGCGTCGGGCTGGTCGTGCAGCTGAAAGGCCCGTTCGCCCACCGGCTCGAGGTTCTGGAAGTCCTCGACCGTGCCCGGCCGCAGCAGGCGCTCGTCGAAGAAGGCCTGGACCGTGGACAGGACGATCTGGCCGTAGACGTCGTGCTGCTGGTGCTCGTAAGCCTGGTTGCCGATCCGCACCGGCCCCATGCCGCGATAGCCGGGCAGGGCGGGGGCGAAGCGCTCGGTCAGCTGCGGCTCGAAGCCCACGGCGAACAGCGGCTGGATGTGCCCGCCCGCCGCCCGGTCGACGATGTTGCGCAAATAGCCGAGGTAGTTCTCCAGGATGTCGACCGCGCCCAGCCGGTTCAGGGCCTGGACCACGTAATAGGCGTCGCGCAGCCAGCAGTAGCGGTAGTCCCAGTTGCGGCCGCTGTCGGCGTGTTCCGGGATCGAGGTGGTCATGGCCGCCACGATCGCCCCGGTCTCCTCGTGCATGCAGAGCTTCAGGGTGATGGCCGAGCGGATCACCGCGCTCTGGTAGTCCAGCGGCACGGCCAGGCCCCGCACCCAGTCCATCCAGTACTCCTGGGTCTGCTGCAGCATGCGGTTGCAGGTGGCGCCGATGTCGGCGTTGAAGCCCTCGTCGGCGCCCAGGAACATGGCGACCGGCCGCTCCAGCCGGAAGGTTCGTTCCTCCAGGATGTGCGACACCGGCCCGTCGGTGGACAGGCGCAAGGTCATGTCCGAGCACAGATAGCGGATGTGGTTGGAGCCGTGGGTGTGCTCGGCCGCTCGCGCGCCCCAGTCGGCGGTGGGACGCAGGCGGATGGTGATCCGCGCCACGCTGGTCAGCGGGCGGATCAGGCGGATGAAGGCGGTGGGCCGGAAGCTGCGGCTGAACTGCTGGTAGCGCGGGGCGAAGTCGATGACCTCGACGCTGGCCCCGTCGGCGTCGGTGATCACCGTGCGCAGGATCGGGGTGTTGCGCAGGTAGTCCTGCTCGACGCTCGTGGCGCCGTCGACCACGACCTCCCAGACGCCCTTGGCGGCAGGATCGCCGGGTTCCAGCCCGCCCAGCAGCGCGCTGAACACCGGGTCGGAGTCGATGCGCGGCGCGCAGGCCCAGACGAAGCGGCCGCCGCGGTCGATCAGGGCGCTGACGGCGCAGTTGCCGATCGGGAAGAGGTCGAGGTTCTGCGGCATGGTTTGGTCCAGCTCGTCTTTCGGGTTCGGTTCGGGTTGTCGGGCGGTCAGCGCCGGATCAGGATCGGCACCGGCGACGACTTGCTGGTGTGGGCCGCCACATGGGCGCCGACGTGCTCGAAGGTGATGTCGGTGCTGACGTCGCCGATCTTGAGGCCGTCGACCTGCAGGTGGTCGATGCCGATCGGCAGGCGCGGGTCGGTCAGGCGCACCTCGCCCCGCCAGCCGTCGATGGTGATCCCCAGGCACGCCTGCAGCATCATGAAGGCCGAGCCGGCCGCCCAGGCCTGGGGCAGGCAGGCCACCGGATAGGCCACCGGCGGCTCGCCCGGCTGGCGCGGGAAGCCGCAGAACAGCTCGGGCAGGCGCATCTCGTAGTGGGCGGCGGTCTCGAACAGGCCCGAGGTCATCTCCACCACCCCGTCGCGATGGCCGTAGCGGGCCAGGCCCATGGCGCAGATCGCCGTGTCGTGCGGCCAGACCGAGCCGTTGTGATAGCTCATCGGATTGAAGCGGGGTTCGCCCTGGGCCAGGGTCCGCACGCCGAAGCCGTTGTGGAACGCCGCCGACAGCAGGGCGTCGGCCACCTTGGCGGCGCGCTCGGGCGAGGGCAGGCCGCAGAACAGCAGGTGGCCGGGATTGGAGCCGCGCACCCGGCACGGCTTGCCGTGGCCGTCGACCGCCATGGCGTAGAAACCCTTGTCCTCCATCCAGAACTTGGTCTCGACTTCCAGCCGCAGGTGTTCGGCCTTGGCCCGCCAGCGCTCGGCGTTCGCGTGATCGCCGCGCCGCTCGGCCAGGTCCGCCATGCCCCGGAAGGCGGCGAAGGCGTAGCCCTGGACCTCGACCACGGCGATGGGACCGTCGGGGAACTTGCCGTCCTCGTGGAAGACGCTGTCCTCGCTGTCCTTCCAGTTCTGGTTCGACAGGCCGGAGTCCAGGCCGCGGGCGTAGTCGATCAGCCCGTCGCCGTCGCTGTCGCCGAAGTGCTCGATCCAGGCGATGGCGTTGAGCAGCGGCTCCCAAAGGCTTTCGATGAAGGCCAGGTCGCCGGTGCGCTCGGCATAGGCGCAGGCCAGGGCCACGAACAGCGGCGTGGTGTCGACCCCGCCGTAGTAGCGGCCGAACGGCAGCTCGCCCAGGGCGGTCATCTCGCCCTTGCGGGTCTCGTGCATGATCTTGCCGGGCGCGCTGTCGCGGAAGGCGCTGACCTCCTCGGCCTGGTGCTCGGCCAGATAGCCCAGGACGCCCTTGGCCAGGCTGGGCTCGATCCACAGCACCTGCCAGGCGGTGATGATCGCGTCGCGGCCGAACGGCGTCGAGAACCAGGGGATGCCGGCATAGGGGTAGGGGCCGGTGGCGAACTGGGTGGTCAGCAGGGCAAGATCCGCCCGCGACTTTTCCAGCCAGTCGTTGAACAGTCGGCCCGAGCTGTGCAGCCGCGCCCCCCGCCGGCGGCGGTTGCGCATGTCGATACGGGCCCGCGCCGCCGCCGCCCGCCATCGCTCGCGGGTCGGCGGAGGGGCGGGCTCGACCCCCACCTCGACATGGAGGTCGAAGTGCGTCTCGGGCGTCAGCATGAACATGAAGTCGGCGCGCTGCGGAGCCAGGCGTCCGGGCGGCTCGGAGAACGAGATGATGCTGGTGCGCCGCACGCCGTCCAGGCCGTCATAGACATAGGTCACCGAGCGGCCGTTGGTCTCGGCGGGCAGGACCCGGCCCCTGGCCGGGCGCTTGGAGCCGCGCACCTCGAACATGTCGTGGAAGTCGGCGTCGTATTCCAGGCCGACCGGCAGAATGACCATGTCGCGGCTGTAGTTGACGAAGCGCAGGCGCTCGTAGAGCCGTCGGTCCCAGAGGAACCGCTTGCGCTCGATGTGGATCGCGCCGTGCGGCGCCGCCGCTCCGCCCAGGGCGGGCAAGGGCTCGTTGGTCGAATGGGAGGTAAAGAACACGTTGTCCTGCGACACCGCCGCGCTCAACAGGGCCGGCGGGCGGTTGCCGACCAGCAGGCGCAGCCACGACAGCAGGCGGGTGTCGTCGTGGAACAGGCCGTCGGCCGCGCCCAGCACGTCGCCGAACGCATCGGCCACCAGGAAGGTGTCCTTGTCCTTCAGGGCGAACAGCCGGTAGGGGACGCGCGGTTCACCCGTCTCGCCCTGCTCGACGGCGCCGCCCGGGGTCGGGCCGGGTGTGAGATCGTCCATGTCCTTTGGCCCCTTGCGCTGAGGTCCCTCGAAAACCCGCCGCGCCGCGCGGGCGGCAGGCGGGTTCCCGATTCCTAAAACCTGATCGTGTCTCCGACGCGGCGACCGCGTGAAGGCCGGATCAGGCGCTTTGGGCCAGCGTCAGGCGCGGCGGCGCGGACGCTTCTTCAAGTCGACCATAGAGGTCCAGGTAGCGGCGGGCCATGGCGGTCGCCGAGAACCGCGTCTCGAACCGGCGGCGGATCTCCCGGCGGTCCAGGTCGCCCAGGCGTCGGACGGCGGCGACCGCCTCGTCCTCGTCCTTGACGATGAAGCCGGTCAGGCCCTCCTCGATCACCTCGGGCACCGAGCCGCAGTCGTAGGCGATCACCGGCGTTCCACAGGCCATGGCCTCGATCATCACCAGGCCGAACGGCTCGGGCCAGGCGATCGGGAACAGCAGGGCCTCGGCGCCGCCCAGGAAGGCGGACTTCTCGTGGTCGCCGATCTCGCCGATGAACTCGATCAGCGGGTGGTCCAGCAGGTGCTCGACCTCGTCGTGGAAATAGGCCCGGTCGGCGGCGTCGATCTTGGCGGCGATCTTGAGCGTCTTGCCCAGCCGCTTGGCGATGGCGATGGCCCGGTCGGGACCTTTCTCGGGCGAGATGCGGCCCAGGAAGGCCAGGTAACCATCTGATTTCGATCGGAAATCGTAGATCTCCTCGGCCACGCCGTGCAGCACCGTGCCGGCCCAGTTGATGAAGGGCAGGGGCCGGCGCTGGTCGTCCGAGATCGACACCAGGGGGAACTGCGGCCAGCGGCGATAGACGCCCGGCAGGTCCTTCAGATCCAGCCGCCCGTGCAGGGTGGTCAGGGTCCGCCCCGGCATGTCCTCGAACATCGGGAAGTGGATCATGTCGGTGTGGAAATGGATCACGTCGAAGCGGCGGGCCTGGCGGCGGACCTCGGCCAGCATGGCCATGTGGGCGGCCAGGTCCGACTTGAGCGGGGCGGGGTCCAGGCGCATGGCCTGGTCGCGCACGACCACCAGCTCGGCCTTGGTGCGGGCGTCGCCCGAGGCGAACAGGGTGACGTCGTGGCCCAGGTCAACCAGGGCGTCCGTGAGGTGCGCGACGACCCGCTCGGTGCCGCCGTAAAGGCGTGGCGGGACGGCTTCGTACAGGGGCGGAACCTGGGCGATCCTCATGAGTGGAATCCTGACGCTGAAAGGGCGCGGCCATGCGCCCCGACGTCAAATCAAACCGCCAGTGTGGCCTTAAGGTTCCGCATCGGAAATTAAAGAACCATAAGCTGTCTTAACCGTTGGCCTTGAATGATACGAACGTTGACGAGCCAGGGTCGCGGCGGCCATTTGAGGACGCGCGGACTGGCCGCGTGCAAGCGTGCGCGAGACCTTTCGACGGTGACCAAGTCCTGGACCAAACGTGACGCGCTGCTTGGCGGCGCGGTCTCTCTTTTCTCGCTGTCGTCGGCCGCCGCCCAGCTCCAGAACCCGCCCCTGGTGCGGGTCCCGCAGCAGCCCGCCTTGCCGCCGCCGACCGGCGTGGTCCTGCGGTCCGACCAGATCGAGCTGCTGCTGCGGACCCTTGGCCAGGCCTACACCCACGGCTTCGAATCCGTGGCCTTCGCGCCTGATACGGTCCTGCCGCTGCTGAACGCCCGCGACGCCGCCGCCCGCCAGGCGGGGCAGGCCCAGCTGATCGGCCTGACCCTGCGCTACGCCAAGGCCGTGCGCACCGGCCGCCTGACGCCGGACGCCTTCCTCGGCGACTGGGGCCTGCGTCCCGCGCCCTACGACCCGGGCCCGGACTTCATCCAGGCCGCCGCCCAGGACCGCCTGGGCCCATGGCTGGACAGCCTGCCGCCGCCCTATACCGGCTACCAGACCTTGCGGAAGGGCCTGGCGACCTATCGCGACATCGCCGCGGTCGGCGGCTGGAAGGCCCTGGCGGCGGGCGTGCCGCTGAAGCTGGGCGCGACCGGCGATCCGCGCATCGCCGCCCTGGAGGCCCGGCTGGCCGTCGAGGACGCGACCGTGGCCGTCGACAGGGCCCCGGTGTTCGACGCCGCCCTGCAGCAGGCCCTGATGCGCGCCCAGAAGCGCTTCGGCCTAAACCCGGACGGCGGCCTGGGGCCCGCCACCCTGGCGGCCCTGAACGTGCCGGTCGAGCGCCGCATCGACCAGATCCTGGCCAATATGGAGCGCTGGCGCTGGCTGCCCCAGCAACTGCCGGCCGACCGCATCCAGGTCAACATCGCCGCCGCGGTGATGAGCGTCTTCCATGACGACGCTCCGAACCTGACCATGCGGGCGGTGACCGGCCGTCCCGGCGACGAGACGCCGATGCTGCAGTCGACGATCCGCTCGATCGTGCTCAATCCGCCGTGGAACGTGCCCTCGTCGATCGCCGCCAAGGAGCTGTGGCCCAAGGAGCGGGCCAATCCCGGCTATCTGAAGCGCAACGACTTCATCGTCATCTCGACGGGCGAGGGGACCTCGCGGCTGCAGCAGAAGGCGGGCCCCAAGGCCGCCCTGGGCCTGGTCAAGTTCGACTTCGACAACCCCTACGGCGTCTATCTGCACGACACGCCCAGCCGCTCGAAGTTCGCCAGCTTCAGTCGTCTGGCCAGCCACGGCTGCGTGCGGCTGGAAAAGCCGATCCCCCTGGCCAAGCAACTGCTTGCCTCCAGCCCCGACTGGCAGCAGGACGTGGTCGACGCCACCCTGGCGGCGGGCAAGACGGTGCGCGCGCCCCTGGCCCAGCCCATCGCCGTATTTCTGCTCTACTGGACGGCCTATATGACCCCGGACGGGCAGATGAACTTCCGCGACGACCCGTATGGCTGGGATAGGGAGCTGGTGCAGCGTATCGCCGCAGGAGCCCCCGGCCCAGCTTGACCCGCGGCGACGCGTAAGGCCTCTTCCCGGGCAGCAGCCTTTCGTTTCGGCTGGTCTTCCGCCTGGAAGGCCTTGGCCGTTTCGTAAAGACTCTGGCGTTTTAGTGCTCGCGTGAGGGTCGCCAAGTGCGGCGATCCGGCCTTCCGGCGTCGCGCGGGGTCAGTCCGGGGAAGCGTATCATGATAGAACGACGCAAGCTGTTGGGGCTTGGCCTCGGCGTGCTCGGCGCGAGCGCGGTCGGGCCGATGGCGGCTTTCGCCCAATCGAAACTGGGAGTCTCCGACCCGATCGGCGATCTCCTGCAAAGCCAGTCGGACCTTGCCGAGGGTTCGCCCGCCGAAGGCCTGCCGGCCGCCGCCGCCGCCCCGCCGGTCGCGGCCCCGGTCGCTCGGACCTCGGCCGCCTCGCACGCCCCGCGCTGGCTGAAGCTGCACAACATCCATACCCAGGAAAAGCTGGAAGCAGTCTATTTCGACAAGGGCGAGTACGTGCCCGACGCCGTCCAGGCCCTGGACAAGGTGCTGCGCGACTACCGCACCGGCGACGTCTATTCGATGCATCCGGAGCTGTTCGACACCCTGTCGGCCCTGGCCCAGAAGACCGAGACCAAGGCGCACTTCCAGGTGATCTCCGGCTACCGCTCGCCCCGCACCAACGCCATGCTGCACGAACGCAGCGGCCAGGTCGCCAAGCGCAGCCTGCACATGGACGGCAAGGCCATGGACGTCTATCTGGAGGATGTCGCGCTGGATCGATTGAGGGCCGCGGCCCTGGATCTGGGACGCGGCGGCGTGGGTTATTACCCCGTCAGCAATTTCGTCCATGTCGACGTCGGACCCGTCCGGCGTTGGGCCGGCTCGTAAGGGGGCCGCGGAGTCAGAGGAAGCCCGGATGGCCAAGGCCGAACGCCACAGCAACCCGTTCGGATGGATTCTCCTGGGGGCCCTGGTCGGGGCCATCGCCACCGCCGGCGTGCTGCTGATCGCCTCTTCCATGGACTTCCACGGCGGCTACAAGCCAGGACCGGCCGAGATCCGTACTTCCGCCGAGGACGCGGCCGCTGTCGCCGCCGCCCGCCCGGCCCCGGTGGCCGCCGCCCCCAAGCCCGCGGCGCCGCCGCCGGTCGTCACCGTTCCGCCCCCCGCCGCCGAGCTGCCGACCGTCGACGCCCAGATGGCCGACGACGCCGCCGCCGCGGGCATGACCTCGCGGACCGAGCAGGAACACCCGACGAACTAGGCCGCCTGGCTTTCGGACGGGTCCTTCGCCTTGGCCAGAAGATCCCGTCCCGCGACGCGGCGCAGGGACGCCAGGGCCCCTTCCAGCGCCTCGATACGCTCGCCCTGTTTGAGGACCAGGCGTTCCAGGTCCTGCAGGCGCTCTTCGATCATGTCCTTCATGGCGTCCTCCGCTGGCGGGGGGTCTATCGAGCGTCATCGACCCCGGCGGGTCAAGTTTTGTGCGCTTGCACCTGAAATGCAAAAAGGCCCCGGATCGCTCCAGGGCCCTTTCTCGTCGGATGGCCGGAAGCCTACGACTTCGGCGCGGCCATCGGCGACAGCTTGCCGGCGGCGGCCTTCATGGCCTCGTGCTGGGCCGGGGGCAGGGGGATCAGGCCGCGGCCCTGCAGGTAGCCGCCCCGGCCGGTGGCGGCGTCGGACACGAACTCGGCGACGAACTCCTTCAGGCCCGGGGTCACGCCGACCTGGTCCTTCTTGACGTACAGGTACAGCGAGCGCGACAGCGGGTACTGGCCGCTGGCGATCGCCTGGGCCGTGGGCTTGACGCCATTGACGCTGGCGCCCTTGATGCGGTTGGCGTTCTCCTCGAGGAAGCTGTAGCCGAACACGCCCAGGGCGCCCGGGGTCTTCTCGATGGTGCCGATGATGGCGTTGTCGTTCTCGCCGGCGTCGACCCAGCCGCCGTCCGTGCGCAGCGGGTCGACCTTGGCCTTGAAGCCCTTCTCGTCCTTGTCGGCCAGGGCCTTGGCGGTCGGGAACTTCTTGGCGCCGGCCTCGATGGCCAGCTCGACGAAGGCGTCGCGGGTGCCCGAGGTGGGCGGCGGGCCGTAGACCAGGATACGGTTGGTCGGCAGGCCGGCGCCGACGTCCTTCCAGGTCTTGTAGGGATTGGCCACGAACTGGCCGCCGCGCAGCACGGTCTGGCCCAGGCCCAGATACAGGTGCTCGACCTTGAAGCTGTAGTCCGGAGCGGACTTGTCCATGGCCACGACGATGCCGTCGAAGCCGATCTTCAGCTCGACGATGTTGTTGACGCCCTTGGCCTTGCAGGCCTCGAACTCGGACTTCTTCATCGGGCGCGAGGCGTTGGCGATGTCGGGGAACTTCTCGCCCATGCCGCCGCAGAACATCTTGATGCCGCCGCCGGTGCCGAGGCTCTCGACCTTGGGCGCCTTCTTGCCGGTCTTCTTGGCGAAGTTCTCGGCGGTGCGGGTGGAGAAGGGGAACACGGTCGACGATCCGGCGGCCCAGACGTAGTCGCGGGCGGCGTGGGCGCTGGACGCGCCGGCCAGCAGGCCAAGCGCGGCGGTGGCTCCGAGCAGGGTCTTCATTGGGGGCATTTCCTAGTTTGCTGGGGCGAACGAGAAGGGACGCGCGAACTCTACGTCCGGTGTCGAAGTCATTTGTCACAGTTTGGCGACAGTTTTGCGACGGAATCCGTGTGCGGACGATCCCCCGCGCCGCCGCGGGTCAAGTCGCGCCTTGCCGGAGCGGGCGCGTCACACGGTCGCGCCGCCAGACAGGGTCCGTCAACCAAGCGGCAACCCGTGACGCGGCATGTTTCCGGCCGAGGAGGCCCGTCCATGTCCGCGTTCGCCACGTTCCGCAGCCTTGCCTTCATGGTCGTCATCGCCAGCGGCCTGATCACCGCCGCCTGGGACGGCGCCCGGTCCGTGCCCTGGGTCCACGACCGCGACCGCGGTGACGTTGTCTGGATCGACACCGGCCCGCGCTGACCGTCCCGTCCTACGCTTTTGGCGGCTCCTTGTGCGCGGTGGATCAAGTTTCTTGACCCCGGCCGTGCGAAAAGGGGCGGCGACTGAGCAAGAACCGGGCGGTGGAGACATTTCGTTCAAAATGTCAGAGGCCGAGCCGGCCAGCCGGCGGCGGCTGGGCGATGCTGGTCCTCAAGAGGCGTCGTCCTGGGGATAATCACCGCGGGTGATGGGCGCGACGACCTCGAACGAGGACGTCATGTCGAACCAACGGCTTTTGATGGCGGGATCTTCCGTCGCTGTTCTGCTCGCTCTGTCCGTCGTCGCGTCGCCCGCCTTCGCCGCCGATCCGGCGGCCGAACCGGCCGACGCCTCGACCGCCGTCGACGAGATCGTGGTCAAGGCGCGCGACAAGGCGGGGCTGCTGGAGACCAAGCCCAACAACACCGTGTTCGGCCTCGACAAGCCGCTGCTGGAGACGCCGCGCTCGGCCAGCTTCGTCAGCGACACCACCCTGCAGCGCTACGGCATCGAGACCATCGACGGCCTGACCGCCGTCTCGCCCGGGACCTACACCGCCAGCTTCTACGGCGTGCCCGGCGCGCTGAACATCCGCGGCACCCTGGCCGAGAACTACTTCCGCGGCTTCAAGCGGATCGAGAACCGCGGCACCTATTCCACCCCGATCGGCGCGGCCGACCAGATCCAGATCGTGCGCGGCCCGCCGACCCCGATCTACGGCTCGGGCAAGGTGGGCGGCATGCTCAACTTCATCCCCAAGTCGGGCCGGAACGAGGGCGGCTATCTCAGCGAGCCGACCGGCGAGGTCACCGCCACCTACGGCTCCTACAACCGCAAGAACGCCACCGCCCAGATCGGCCTGCCGGTGAACCTGGGACCGGTGACCGGCGGCGTCTACGCCTATGGCGAGGTCGAGGACAGCCACAGCTTCTACAAGGGCGTCTATCCGCGCCGCCAGACCGGCGAGATCTCGGCCGACTTCGACCTGGGCGACGGCTGGACCACGGCGTTCGGCGGCATGAAGTACCACTCGGACGGCGACGTGCAGACGCCGGGCTGGAACCGCCTGACCCAGGGCCTGATCGACAACCGGACCTACACCACCGGCCGCGACACCACCCTGGTCGACAGCGACGGCAACGGCAAGATCACGCCGGGCGAGACGGGCTTCTATCCCTTCAGCAGCTATCTCTATATCGACGCGCCCAACAGGTTCCTGCTGTTCCAGCCCAACGCCGCCGACAATCTGGCCCGCCATACGCTCGACACCGGCGTCGGCACGACCAAGCTGTCGCCGCGCACGGTCTATATCAGCCCGGCCGACTTCTCGAAGACCGACACCAACACGCTCTATTTCGACCTGGCCAAGGAACTGTCGCCCACCAGCTCGATCAAGGCGCAGCTGTTCTACGACGACCAGGAGAACAAGCGCTTCGTGTCCTACGGCTATCCGGCCTGGTTCGACAGCTCGGTCTGGGAAGCGCGGGTGACCTACAACTTCGCCTATGACCTGGGCCCGGTGACCAGCAAGTCGTTCGTGGGCGCGTCGTACCGGTCGTTCGACGGTCGCCGGCGCGAGAGCTACAACAGCGGCATGATCGCCCTGGACCGGCGCGACATCAGCCACGGCGCCACGGCCACCGACATCATCGACGACCCCTTCAGCACCGAACCGGCCGGCGTGACCGGCCTGGGCTGGGAAAACGACAACTCCAGCACCTGGACGCAGTCGGGCGTGTTCTTCACCAGCGACATCTATCTGGGCGCGCTGAACCTGATGCTGGGCGGCCGTTACGACGACTACGACGTCAAGTCCGAGGATACGGGCCTCTACACCTTCCAGGTCGTCGGCCAGCAGAAGGACTCCAAGGGCAAGGCCACCTATTCGGCCAGCCTCAGCTACAAGACGCCGATCGGCGTTCTGCCCTACATCACCTACGCCAAGGCCTCGGCGCTCGAGATGAGCCAGGCGGGCGATATCGCCGCCAGCCTGGTGGCCAACGACTCCTGGCTGTCGGACAGCGACCTGGCCGAGGCCGGCGTCAAGTTCCAGCTCCTGAAGGGCACGCTGGTCGGCTCGCTGTCGGCCTATCGCCAGAACCGCACCCAGCTGACCAGCGGGACCAATCCCACGGTCCAGGGCACCCGCGCCAAGGGGGTGGAACTGGAAGTCCGCTGGCTGGCCAGCGAGCACTTCAGCTTCACCTTCGCGGGCAGCAATCAGCACACCACGGTCAAGGGGCCCGACCACAGCTTCGCCTACATCCCGGCCTATACCGCCGGCTTCACGGGCGTGAACGGCTACGGCGGCGGCTTCGTGACCTTCGACTTCTCCAGCCTGCCCGGCCGGAGCGGCGACTACGCCTACAGCCTGATCCCGCATTCGGTGATGAGCCTCTACGGGGCCTACACCAGCGATCCCCATGCCTGGGGCAAGGTGGGCGCCACCCTGGGCGCCACGATGGTGAGCAAGACCGCGACCCTGGTGCAGGATCCCATCGTCTATCCGAAATACACCGTCGCCAGCGCCTCGGCCTACTACGAGTACGGCCCGTACACGGTGACGGCCAACATCGATAACCTGTTCGATAAGCTCTACTTCACGCCCGACGCCGACAGCTACGCCAACCTCGGCGCGCTGCCCAGCAAGGGCCGCGAGTGGCGCGTGACCCTGTCGCGCAAGTTCTAGTTTCCCGTTCCGCGCCCCCGTCTCAAGGGATGGGACGGGGCGCGGGATCCAGCTTGGACGGAGGCCCAAGGCCCATGTCGACGACGATCCCATGGAGGTCCTGGCTGCTGCTCGGCGCGCTGAGCCTGCTGCTGTTCCTGATCACCGCCTCGACCTTCTCGTCGCTGGGCGTGGTGCTGCCGGCGATGATCAAGGAGAACGGCTGGAGCTTCTTCCACGGCTTTCTCGGGTTCACCCTGCTGGGCGCGTTCTGCGGGGCCTCGTCGAAGTTCCCCGCCATCCTGATCCGCAAGATCGGGGTGCGCGGCGCCATCCTGGCCGGTTCGGCGGTAATGGTCGCGGGCTTCGCCTGCCTGGCGCTGTCGCCGGGGCTGCTGGTCTACTGGCTGGGCACGGCGTTGCTGGGCGCAGGCTATCAGATGATGGCCCTGATCCCCGGCACCCACGTGCTGTCGATGCTGTTCAAGAAGCGCGCCCTGCCGTTCGGGATCTATTTCACCATCGGCTCGCTGGGCGGCGTCGCCGGTCCGTGGATGGTGGTGACGGGCATGGCCGCGGCCCATGGCGGCTGGCGGCCCTACTGGTGGGCCCAGGCCGCGGCTTCGGTGGTGGTCGGCGCCCTGTGCGCGGCCCTGGTCGGCGGCCGCGCCTGGCTGGAAGCCGCCGCCGCCCAGACCGACAAGGCCGTGGCCGAGGACATCCAGGCCGCGCCCGCCAACACCAAGGTCTATCGCACCGCCGTCGACTGGACGGTGAAGGAAGCCGTCGCGACCCCGCAGTTCTGGGTGATCATGGCCGCCTATTTCGCCCACCTGCTGGGCGGGGTGACCGCCGTCAGCCTGGCGCCCACCCATCTGAGCGAACTCCACGTGGCCTCGGCCGTGGCGATCGCGGCCATCAGCCTGGAGTCCCTGATGCAGGTGGCGGCCCGGATGGGCGGCGGCCTGCTGGGCGACCGCGTCGACCCGCGCTGGCTGCTGGCCGGCGCCCAGGGGATGATGGCCGTCGGCCTGGTGGCCCTGGGCCACGCCGCCAGCTGGCCGCTGCTGGTGCTGTTCGCCGTGGGCGTGGGGATCGGGTTCGGCCTGACCGTGCTAGCCGTCAGCATCCTTCTGCTCAACTACTATGGCCGCAAGAACAACCTGGAGATCTTCTCCCTGGTCTGCCTGGTGGGCGCGGTCTCGGCCCTGGGCCCGGTGGTCGGTGGCGAGATGCGCGACCGCCTGGGCAGCTTCACGCCAACCTTCCAGGTGTGCGCCGCCATTATCGGCGTAATCTTCGTGGCGGCCTGTTTCATGCGGCCGCCGCGCAAAGCCATCGCACAAGAGCCGGTCGCCGAACCGGTCCCTGATATGCTTCAAGACGCCGCGTAAGGAGGAGCCGCCATGTTCCACAGTCCATCCAAGCACAAGGACTTCGGGGTCTTCCTGCCGGTCGCCAACGGCGGCTGGATCATCTCCAAGACCACCCCGGTCCTCGACGGCCTCTACCAGCAGAACCGCGCCGCGGCGGTCACCGCCGATCAGGTCGGCATGGACTTCGTGATGTCGATGGGCAAGTTCCGCGGCTTCGGCGGCGAGACCGACCACTGGGGCACGGCCCTGGAGTCGGTCACCATGATGGCCGGCATCGCCGAGGCCACCAAGAACGTGCGGATCTGGGCCACCATCCACCCGCTGCTGCAGAACCCGGCCGTGGCGGCCAAGATGATCGCCACGCTGGACCACATCAGCGGCGGCCGGGCGGGGCTGAACATCGTGGCCGGCGCCTACAAGGGCGAGTTCGACCAGATGGGGGCCTGGGACGACAGCCTCTCGCACGACGACCGCTACGCCCTGACCGAAGAATGGACCACCATCGTCAAGCGCCTGTGGGCCGAGGACAGCGTCGACTTCGCCGGCAAGTTCTTCAACATGAAGGACTGCCAGTCCAAGCCCAAGCCGCTGGCCAAGCCGCGGCCCGAAATCGTCTGCGCCGGCATGTCCGACCGCGGCTTCCAGTTCTCGGTGCGCGAGGCCGACGCCTGCTTCATCGGCGGCCGCACGCCCGACGAGCGCCGCGACGCCTCGCTGCGGGCCAAGAAAGCGGCCGAAGGCATGGGCAAGACCATCAAGACCTACGCCATGTGCACGGTGGTCCACGGCGACACCGACGCCAAGGCCGCGGCCATGGTCGAGCACTACAAGGACGGCGCTGACATGGGCGCGATCCTGGCCATGCTGGCCAGCTGGGGCGTGCCGGCCGAGAAGCTGGACACGGTCGCAAAACAGCAGGGGGCCTTCATGACGCATACCGTCGTGGGCTCGCCGCCAAGCTGCGCGGCCCAGATCGAGGAATTCGTCACCTACTGCGAGCTGGACGGGCTGATGCTGATCTTCCCGGACTATGTGGAGGGCCTGACCATGTTCGGGGCCGACATCCTGCCGGGCCTGCGGGCGGTCTATTCGTGAGCGGGACTGACGACCTGGCCGCCTGGATCGCGCCAAGCCGCACGGCGGTGCTGGTGATCGACATGCAGGTCGACTTCGCCTCGCCGGACGGGGCGTTGGGCGCGTTCATCGACATGGGCGTGGTCAAGCCCGCCCTGGCGGCCGCCGAAAAGCTGGTCGCCGACGCCCGCGCGGCCGGCGCGCCCGTGGTGTTCGTCGGCCTGTGGACCACGCCCGAGACCGACTCCGCCGCCTGGAACGAGCGCCTGCGCCGGCGCGGCGGAAACCCGGACGTCGACGCCGCCCTGTGCCGGGCCGGCCAGGCGGGATCGGCGTTCTACGGGCCCCAGCCGGCGCCGGGCGAACCGGTGGTGCGCAAGACCCGCTACAGCGGCTTCGTCGGCACCAACCTCGACCAGCGCCTGCGGGCCATGGGCGTCGACACCCTGGTGGTGGCCGGCCTGACCACCGAGTGCTGCGTCGACAGCACCGTCCGCGACGCCTTCGACCTGGACTACCACGTGTTCGTCGCTGCCGACGCCTGCGCCGCCTATGAGGTCGACCTCCATGAGGCTTCGCTGAAGGTGATGGCGCTGAACAGCGCGATCCTGACCGACACGGCCGCGATCGCCGACGCCTGGAAAGGGGCTGCCTGAACATGGCCGACGGATTTCCGCCGCTGGGCGCTAGCGCGCCCTACCAGGTCACCGACGAGGACCGCGCCGCCATCGCCGCGGCGATCAGCCAGGACGAGCTGGTCGCGCTGGCCCTGACCCTGGGCAACATTCCCGCGCCCTCGGGCAAGGAGCTGGAGGTCGCCAACTACGTCCACGACTGGATGGCGCGCGAGGGCTTCTCGCCTCGCAAGGTCGGAGCGACGCCGGAACGTCCGAACATCATCGGCACGCATGGCGGCAAGGGGGTGGGCAAGAACCTGCTGTTCACCGCCCACCTCGACACCGAGGCGCCGACCTGGAACCCGGACCTGGACGCCTACAAGTACGCGCCCGAGACCCTGGCCAATCCCGAATGGGAAAAGTGCTGGCTGGAGGACGGCAAGCTGTACGGCTACCCGATCGCCAATGATCGCGGGCCGATGAGCTGCTTCCTGATCGCCGCCAAGGCGCTGAAGACGGCCGGCTACGAGCTGGCCGGCAAGATGTACCTGACCGCCTGTCCCGGCGAGATCGGCCCCGAGCCGATCGAGGAGCATCGCGGCGTCGCCTACATGGGCAAGGACATCGGCGCCCACTACCTGTTCCATCACGGCGGTGTCGCCCCCGACTACGCCATCGCCGCCGAGGGCTGCGACTTCGGCCTGACCTGGGTGGGCTGCGGCTATGCGGTGTTCCGCTTCCAGGTGTGGGGGGAGGGCGTCTTCACCCCGCTGCTGGACCATCCCGAGACGGCGGCCCAGCACCCCAACCCGATCTACAAGATCGGCAAGCTGACCGAGGCCATCCACGCCTGGAGCGGGGCGTACGAGAAGGCCAGTCGCTACGACAGTCCCGGCGGCGTGGCCCAGCCCAAGTCGCAGATCGCCTCGATCCGCGGCGGCATCCCGTTCGCTTTCGGGGCCGGGACCGAGCTGGTGAACCTCTATCTCGAGGTCGGCCTGACGCCGAAGCAGCGGGTGGCCGACATCCAGCACGCGCTGGAGGCCATGGTCCGCGACAATGGCCTGGGCCGCATCGACATCGAGCCGGTGGTCGTGCGCCACGGCTTCGAGGCCGACGCCCGCGAGGTGGCCCCGCTGGTCGCCGCCGTCGACGACGCCACCCGGCTGAGCCTGGGCCATCCGGTGGCCCTGGCCAACCCGGTCTATTCCAGCATGTGGCGCGACCACAACGTCTTCAACATGCACCGCATCCCCGCCATCACCACGGGCTTCAAGCGCTGGCGGCCGACCCCGCAGGACCTGGTCGACAGCGCCCTGGTCTACGCCCTGACCGCCCTGGCGATCTGCGGCCGGGCCAGCCCCGAGGACAGCGGGAAACGCCCGGCCTCGGCGGTCTATCCCGACAACCCGTTCGGGGCCGAAGGATGAGCGCCGTCGCCAGGGACATGGCCCCCGAGCCGCACGACTTTCGCAAGGCCATGGGCAGTTTCGCGGCGGGGGTGACCGTGGTCACCGTCCGTCACGAGCAGCGCCTGGTCGGCACGACCGTGAGCGCCTTCAGCTCGGTGTCGATGGACCCGCCGCTGGTCATGGTCTGCCTCAAGCGCGACAGCCGCACCTTGGCCGCGCTGGGCCAGGCCGGGACGTTCTGCGTCAACATCCTGGCCAGCGACCAGGGCGACCTGGCCCATCGCTTCGCCCGGAGCGGGGCGGACGACCGCTTCGCCCTGACCGCTGTCGAGGCCGGGGTCTGCGGTGCGCCGCTGCTGGCCGGCGCGGTGGCCGCGGTCGAATGCGAGCTGCACGCCGCCCACGATGGCGGCGATCACGAGATCCTGGTCGGCCGCGTCCTGCGCGTCGTGGTCGACGAAGCCAAGGCCCCGCTCGTCTATGTGCGCGGCGGTTTTCTCACCGTTTAGTTGGAGTTGCGCCGCATGACTTACGACGTGCTCGATGTGAGGCCGATGACCCGCCGGATCGGCGCCGAGATCTTCGGCGTCGACCTGGGCAAGCCGCTGAGCAATCGCCAGTTCGAGGAGATCCACCGGGCCCTGACCCAATATCAGGTGATCTTCTTCCGCGACCAGCAGATGGACCACCAGGCCCACAAGGACCTGGGCCGCAAGTTCGGGAACCTGGCGATCCATTCGGGGGTGCCCGGCCTGCCCGAGCACCCGGAGATCGTAGCCATCCACGCCGACGCCGATTCCAAGTTCGTGGCCGGCGAGAACTGGCACTCGGACCTGACCTGCGATCCCGAGCCGCCCCTGGGCAGCATCCTCTACATGAAGGTCCTGCCCGACGACGGCGGCGACACCTGCTTCGCCAGCATGTACGCGGCCTACGAGACCCTGTCGGACCGGATGAAGGCCTATCTGGAGGGGCTGTCGGCGGTGCACGACGCCAATCCGGTCTACAAGGCGATCTTCCCGGACCTCGACCGCAAGTACAATTGCTCGACCCACCCGATCGTCCGCACCCATCCGGTCAGCGGCAGGAAGAGCCTGTTCGTCAACCCGTCCTACACCACCCATGTCGCCGGCGTGTCCAAGGCCGAGAGCAACGCGATCCTCAGCTATCTCTACCAGCACGCCTCCAACCCTGACTTCCAGGTGCGCTTCCGCTGGAAGAAGAACTCGGTGGCCTTTTGGGACAACCGCTGCACCTGGCACCAGGCGATCTGGGACTATTTCCCCGACACGCGGACGGGCTACCGGGTGACCGTGGCGGGCGACCGGCCGTTCTAGGGCTTCAGCTCCGGGGCCGAAACCTCGTCCTTCGACAGGCTCAGGATGAGGTTTCTACTGCCGGGTCGGTAGAGGGTCCTCATCCTGAGCCTGTCGAAGGACGAGGACCACGCACGGCCATAGATCGATCCGTCCAGGCCTCGCCAATCGCTTGGCGTTTGACAGGGGCGGGCAGGGCGTTCTCAAACAGGCGGAACACGGGAGGCCGTCCTGGTGAAGTCGCGTCGATTCCTCCTCAGCCTGGCCTTGGTCGCCGTGCTGGCGGCAGCCCAAACCCAAGCCCAAGCCGCGATAGCGCCGCCCGTCCCGACCTTCGCCCAGGCGCCCGTCGAGGTTCGGGTCCCGGCTCCGCCCCGGCCGACGGTCGCCACCGACGGGGCGACCCACCTGGCCTACGAGCTGCATGTCAGCAATTTCTACCGGGACACCGGCGCGCTGATCCTGCAGCGGGTGAGCGTCTATGGCGACGACGGCGCCGCGCCGCTGGCCAGCTTCGTGGACGCCCAGGTCAACGACCTGCTGGCCCATCCGGCGGACGTGGCGCGGGGCGGCGTTCCGGTCGAGGGCGGCGATCGGGTGGTGCTGTTCCTCTGGCTCGACCTGCCGGCCGGCGCCAGGCCGCCCAGGGTCCTGCGCCACCGGCTGGAGTTCCGGCCGCCGTCCGGGCCGGAGCAGCTGGTCGACGGCGTCCTCACCGTCGTCGACGCCGCGCCGCCGATCGTCATTGGCCCGCCGCTGGGCGCGGGGCGGTGGCTGGCCCATGAGGGCCCGGGCAATCACCTGTCCCACCACTGGGGAAGCCCGGTGGCCGCCAATGGCCGGGTGGCCATTCCCCAACGCTACGCCATCGACTTCTTCGGGCTGGATGGGGCGGGACACGCCGTGCGCGCCGCCCTCGACACGCTGACCGAGTCGACGAACGCCGACTGGGCGGGCTATGGCGCGCCGGTGCTGGCCGTGGCCGACGGCGTGGTGCGCGACGCCCGCGACGGCCAGCCGGACAACAGGCCAATGACTAGCCCGCCTTCGCCGGCCGACCTGACCGCCCGCTCCCTGATGGGCAATTTCGTGGTGCTGGAGATCGCGCCCGGGGTCTTCGCCTCCTACGCCCACCTCCAGCCCGGCAGTCTGACCGTCAAGGCCGGCGACCGGGTCAAGCGCGGCGCGGTGATCGGCCAGCTGGGCCAGTCGGGCGCCGCCAACGCGCCCCACCTGCATTTCCAGGTCACCAACGCGCCGACCTTCGAGGGGGCCGAGGGCCTGCCGTTCGCGATCGACCGCTTCGATGACCTGGGCCGCGAGCCCATCAGCGACGCGCTCGACCAGACGACGAAGGTCTCGTCCGGTCCGCCGTCGGCCCGGCGCGACCAGACGCCGCTGGACGGCGATGTGCTGGAGTTTCGGTGACCCGGCCTATTCCCGCGTGAAGCTTTCCGGGATCTCCGGGCTGGCCCCCGCCTTGCCCCACAGCACGATCTCGTTGCCCCACGGGTCGCGGAAGGCGTGGTTATAGCCGTTGAACTCGGCCCAGTAGTGGTCGCGCCACAGCAGCTCCGCGCCCAGTCCGGCGGCCGCGCCCAGGATCCGATCGGCGCTGTCGTCGTCGCCGATCAGCACCCAGATTCGAGGCTTGCGGCCCTCGGTCGACAGGCCGCGCGGTTCGACGCCGGCGGGCTCCGGATGGGGACGGGCGTTGGCGGCCTTGAAGATACCCAGGTGCAGGTTGCCGATCTCGCTGTCGGTCCCGTCGCTCTTCTTGAAGAAGCCGCCCGGCACCATGCGGTGGTACTCGCCCCTAGGCCGGGCGTCGTTCTCCCAGCCGAACACCTCGGCGTAGAACCGGCCTGCCGCGTCGGGATCGTCCGAGGCCAGGTCGACGAAGATCAGGGTGTTGGTCATGAAGGTGTCCTTGCAAGGCGGGTGGGACGCCCTCGTCCTTCGACAGGCTCAGGATGAGGGCGAATGCGAGGGCGGATCAGTTGAAATCCTCATCCTGAGCTTGTCGAAGGACGAGGAATTCACAGCTCATTCGAAGCCGATCGACAGAGTGAGGTCCTTCCAGGCGTCGATGTCGGCCTGGAGGCCGGCGGCGGCGTAGCCGGCGTATTTCAGGGCGTCCTCGCCCAGCAGCAGGTGCAGGGGTGGGGCGGGCTCGTCGGCGATGCGCAGGATAGCCTGGGCGGCCTTCACGGGGTCGCCCGGCTCGTGGCCGGCGTGGTCGGCCATGATCCGCTCGGCGTCGCGGGCCAGGCCGTCATAGTCGGCGATCTTGCCGGCCACCACGGCCTTGGAGCCGCCGGCGAAGGCGGTGCGCAGGCCGCCCGGCGCGACGTTGGTGACCTTGATCCCCAGCTCGGCCACCTCGGCGGCCAGGGTCTGGGTCAGCCCCTCCAGCGCCCACTTGCTGGCGCAGTAGACGCCCGTGCCGGCCCAGACCGCCAGGCCCGAGACCGAGGTGATGTTGATGATCCGCCCGGCGCGGCGGGCGCGCATGGCCGGCAGCACCGCCTTCAGCATCGCCAGGGGGCCGAGGACGTTGGTCTCGAACTGGGCGCGGACCTCGTCCAGCGAGGCCTCCTCCACCGCCCCGACCAGGCCGTAGCCGGCGTTGTTGACCAGGATGTCGATCCGCCCCGCCGTCGCCTCGGCCCGGGCGACGCCCGCGCGGACGGCCGCCTCGTCGGTGACGTCCAGCACCAGGGCCCGCACGCCCAGCCGCTCGAGGGCCTCGGCGGCCTCGGGCTTGCGCACGGTGCCGAACACGACGTCGCCGCGGGCGAGCGCCGCCAGGGCGATCTCGCGCCCGAGCCCGCCGGATACGCCGGTGATCAGCCAGGTCTGGGTCATGGAAACTCCTGGAAAACAAGATCCTCCCCCTGTGGGGGAGGTGGCCCGGAGGGCCGGAGGGGGGAGTGATCAGGCGGCGGTGTCTTGTCGAACCGCCCGAATACTCCCCCCTCAGTCGCTTCGCGACAGCTCCCCCACGGGGGGAGCACCTAGGATCAATAAGGCTTGTCGCCCTTCACCCATAGCCGATGCATGGTCCGGAAGTACTTGGTGTCGTCATAGAGCGTGCCGGTGTGCAGGGTGCAGCGGTTGTCCCACATCAGGAGGTCGCCCTTGGCCCACTTGTGGCGATAGACGAAGTCGTCGCCGGTCATGAACGCCACCAGCTCGTCGATCAGGGCCAGGCCCTCGGGGCCGGGCTTGCCGATCACCTCGGTCACCGTGCCGGTCGAGGGCCACAGCGCCTTGCGGCCGTCGGCGGGGTGGGTGCGGATCAGCGGATGCTCGACGTCGGGATTGGCCGCCGCCATCTCGGGCGACAGGATCTGCGCCCCAAACTCGCGGGTGGCCATGAAGTGCCGGTAGCTGTGATGCAGGCTCAGCGGCAGCAGCTGCGCCTGCTTTTCCGGCGACAGGGCGTTCCAGGCGGCGCAGCCGTCGGCCAGCAGGGTGTCGGAGCCCTCGTCGGGAACCTCCACCGCATAGAGCATGGTCAGCATCACCGGCTCGGGCTTGTAGCTGTAGTCGGTGTGCCAGCCGACGCCGTCGTTGTGGGCGCCGATCGGCTTGCCGTCGACCACCCGGTTGCTGAGGATGAAGATCTTCGGATAGCCGGGCAGGGTGAAGCGGGTCTGGGTATGGTCCTCGGGCTCGCCGAACCGGCCGATGAAGCGCATCAGGTCGTCCGGGGTCATGGTCTGGCCGGACACCACGACGGCCCCGTGGCGGTGGAAGGCGGCGACCACCTTGTCGAGCTCGGCGTCCGAGGCGGACGGCAGGTCGATGTCGTGGATCCGCGCGCCGAAGCCGGGCTTCAGGTCCGAGATCGTCAGGTCGTCGGCGAGCGTCATGTCCACGGGCGTGGTCCTCTGGAAGCTGTCTGGACCCGAGGCTAGGCATCGTCGCCAGGCGCGTCTTTCCCCAGCGCGCCCGATCGCTTTCCGTGCGCGTCCCGCAAAGTCGGCGATGCGCGCGCCTTGCGCGTCTTTTGCTCATTTCCGCCCGAGAACCCGGCGACGCCGCCCGCGCATCGGGCGACGGCCAAGTTATCGTGCGCGCTGGTGCAAGACCGGCGGGCACGCCGCGCCTAGCCTTCGTATCGATTAGTCGAAGGAGCGCATCCGCCATGGGCCCCACGCCCGCCGCACCCCACCTGGCCGCACCCCACCTGAACGACGCCTTCTTCGACGGCCTGTCGCGCTCGATGCGCGACGTCGACGCGGCCGAGACCCTGCCGCCGGCCTGCTACACCGACGCGGCCTTCTACGCCTTCGAGAAGGAGGCGCTGTTCAACCACGAATGGCTGTGCGTGGGCCGGGTCGACTGGGTGAAGGAACAGGGCGACTACTTCACCACCACGATCATCGGCGAGCCGATCATCGTCGCCAAGAACCGCTCCGACGAGATCAAGGCGATGTCGGCGGTGTGCCAGCATCGCGCCATGCTGGTGGCCGAGGGCCGGGGCAACACCCGCGGCTTCGTCTGCCCCTACCACCACTGGGTCTATTCGCTGAACGGCGACCTGGTGAACGCCCCGGCCATGGAGCGGGCCTGCGACTTCGACAAGAAGGCCGTCCGGCTGCCGGGCTTCAAGGTCGAGGTCTGGCTGGGCTTCATCTTCATCAATTTCGACGCCGAGGCGCCGCCGCTGGCCCCGCGCCTGAAGGCGGTCGAGGACGCCATCGCCAGCTATGACCTGGCCAACGCCGAGGGCCTGAGCCCGCCGATGACCGGCCAGTTCGCCTGGAACTGGAAGGTGATGTTCGAGAACAACAACGACGGCTACCACGCCAACAAACTGCACCGCGGCCCGCTGCACGACTTCATCCCCAGCGAGCTGTGCAGCTTTCCCGAGGCCGCCGAGGGCGACGCCGGCTTCCTGCGCTACAACGGCACGACCCATCCGGACGTCAGCTTCAACCCGACCCAGAAGGCGGTGCTGCCGATCTTCCCCGGCCTGACCGACGAGGACCGCAACCGCGCCACCTTCGCCAACATCCCGCCGACCCTGTCGCTGGTGATGACCAGCGACATGGTCATCTACCTGATCCTGCGGCCCACGGGGCCCGAGACCATGGAGCAGGACACCGGCCTGCTGGTCGCGCCGGGCGCCACCGAGACGCCGGGCTTCGAGGAGCGGCTTGAGATGATCATGACCTCGGCGGGCAAGATCATCGCCCAGGACATGCATGTCGACGAACTGGTCCAGGTGGGGCTGCGCTCGCGGTTCGCGGTGCGCGGCCGCTATTCCTGGCAGGAGGGGGCCCAGGTGCAGTTCAACCGCTGGCTCACCCCCCGCTACCAGAAGGCCTGGGCGGCGATGAAGACCTCCGCCACCCAGCCGGAGGTCGTCGCATGAGCCGGATGCCCGTCGTCTTCTTCGGCCACGGCAGCCCGATGATCGCGCTTGAGACCAACGACACGACCAAGACCTGGAAGGCGATGGGCGAGGCGTTCGGCAAGCCCAAGGCCATCCTCTGCGTCTCGGCCCACTGGCTGACGCAGGGCGTCGCCGTCACCGCCATGACCGCCCCGCGCACCATTCACGACTTCGGAGCTTCCTTTCCCAAGGCCTTGTTCGACATGCGCTATCCGGCCCCGGGCTCGCCCGAACTGGCGGCGCGGGTGAAGGATCTGCTGGCCCCCCAGCCGGTGGCGCTGGACCAGCAGGGCTGGGGTCTGGACCACGGGACCTGGTCGGTGCTGAGCAAGGCCTATCCCGACGCCGACGTGCCGGTGGTGCAGCTCAGCATGGACGCCAACAAGCCGCCCGAATGGCACTTCGAGCTGGCCAAGCGCCTGGCCCCGCTGCGCGACGAGGGCGTGTTGATCGTCGGCACCGGCAACATCGTCCACAACCTGCCGGCCATGAACTGGGGCGAGCGCCACTGCGCGCCCTACGACTGGTCGCAGCGGTTCAACGACCACATCAAGCAGGCGATCATCGACGACGCGCCCGAGCGCGCGGTGAACTTCGCCTCGCAGGGCGAGGACGCAGCCCGGTCGGTCCCGACGCCGGACCACTACTGGCCGCTGCTCTACGTGCTGGGCGCGCGCCTGCCCGGCGACGTCGCCGCCTTCGCCCCCGACCACATCGAGCACGGCTCGCTGAGCATGACCTCGGTCACGCTCTCGGCCGCCTGAGGATCGAAGACCGATGCCCTTCATCTGCGAACCCGGCCAGACCCGTCCCGACGTCCTGCCCACCGCCCTGCACACCCTGAACGCCACGCCGGCCACCGTGCACTGGGGCTATTTCGATCCGTCGATCAAGCCGGCCCTGCGCATCAAGAGCGGCGACCTGGTCAGCGCCGAGGCGATCACCCACCACGCCGGCGACGCGCCCGAGCTGATGATGGACGAGGCGGTCACCCGGATCTTCACCGAAATCCCCGAGGCCGACCGCAATCCCGGCGTCCACATCATGACCGGCCCGATCTATGTGGAAGACGCCAAGCCCGGCGACGTGCTGGAGGTGCGCTACCTGCGCATGGTCCCGCGCAACAATTACGGCTCCAACCTCGCGGCCAACTGGGGCTATCTCTACAAGGAGTTCGGCGAGAAGGAGCGGGTGACGATCTACGAACTGGATCAGAACACCAACACCGCCAGCGCCCTCTATGCCTACGACTTCGAGGGCAAGTACCTGATCCCAGGGACGATCACCCGCTGCCCCGAGTGCGACCGCCAGCCGGCCCTGAACGGCGTGCGGGTGGCGGCCCGTCCGCACCTGGGCACGGCCGGCGTGGCGCCCGCTGTCGACGGCCGGGTCAGCACCATCCCGCCTGGCGCCCACGGCGGCAATATCGACAACTGGCGGATCGGGGCGGGGGCGACGATGTACTATCCCGTTCAGGTCGAGGGCGGCCTGTTCTCGATCGGCGATCCGCACGTCAGCCAGGGCGACGGCGAGATCTCCGGCACGGCGATCGAGAGCTCGCTGAACGTGCTGATGCAGATCGTGCTGCGCAAGGATTTCATCGCGCCCGGACCTTTGCTTGAGACGCCGAAGTGGTGGATTGTCCATGGCTTCCACGAGGATCTTAACGTGGCCATGAAGGACGCCTCGCTGAACATGCTGACCCTGCTGTCCGACCATGTCGGCCTGTCGCGGAACGACGCCTATTCGCTGATGAGTGTGGCCAGCGACTTCGGCGTCACCCAGGTGGTGGACGGCAAGCAGGGCTGCCACGTGCGCATCCCGCGCGACATCTTTCCCCAGATGAAGGGCTAGCGGGCGCCATGAAGGCCTGGTCGTTCAGCACCGACAGCCATCCCCGCGCCGAGCGGGCCCAGGCCTGGCGCGAGGCGATGAACCGGCTGGGCCTGCCGGTCGAGGGCCTGTCCGACGCCGAGCCGGCTAGCGCCTCGGTGGTCTGCCTGGCCTCGCCCCTGGGCATCGAGTTCGCCCTGGTCGAGGCCGGGGCCCAGGCGATCTCGGGGCGCCTGAGCGGCCAGCCGGCCGCGGTCTGGCTGGCGGTGCTGCTGAGCGGCCAGGCGACCCTGGTCACCGAGGACCTGGCCGAGGAGCTGGTCCCCGGCGACATCGCCTACGGCCCGACCGGCCAGGCCGCGGCCCTGCGGCTGGAGACCCGCTGCCGCCTGATGTTCGTCCGCGCCCCGCGCGTGGCCCTCGACCACCGGCTGATCACCCCGGTCAGCCTGCGGGTGGGACGGCTGCAGGCGGCGACCGGCGTCACTCACATCCTGTCGGGCCTGCTGCGGGCCACGGCCGAGGGGCTGGAGGACCTGACGGTCGACCAGCTCCGCCCCGTCGAGCTGTCGCTGACCGAGTTCCTGGCCATCTGCCTGGCCGAGGGCGGGGCGACCACCGACGTGCTGGGCGCCAACACCGGCGCGCCCACCGCCCACCTGCAGCGCCTGTGCCAGACCATCGAGACCCTGCTGCCCGATCCCGACCTGTCGCTGCGCCGGGTGGCCGACGAGGAGGGGGTCTCGCCCCGCTACGTCCAGAAGCTGTTCGCCAGCGCCGACGAGACGTTCAGCCACTACCTGCGCACCCGCCGCCTGGAGCGCTGCCGCACCGACCTGGCCAGCCCGCAGCATGCCCGGCTGTCGATCTCCGAGATCTGCTTTCGCTGGGGCTTCAACGGCTCGGCCCATTTCAGCCGAGCGTTCCGCGACCAGTACGGCCAGTCGCCGCGAGAGTTCCGGCAGGGCGCGGCCGCCTAGCGCGGCGCCTAGAAGGAAAAGGCGCAGGCGACACCCGTCCGCCAATCCTTGTCGGGCGCCGCGCCCGGCCCGCCGGCCATGTCGGTTTCCTGGACGCGGGGCACGCAGTTGTTCTTGGGCTTGCGGGCCAGGAAGGGCTCGCGCTGCTTTTCGGCGGCATAGCCCGCCAGCTTGCCGGGATCCACGCCGGCCAGAGGTCCGCCGCGCCCCGCCGCGCCGGCCAGGCGCAGCTCGCAATCGCGCCGTTCGGCCTCCGACAGGCGATGCAGGTTGGCGTTGGCGCAGCCCAGGGTCCGACGCAGGGCGGCGCCCAGCGAGGGGCTGGGGGGAGGTGGCGCCGTGACCGTCGCGGGCGCGGATGTCATCGGCGACGGGATGACCTCGGGCGGCGCTGGAGCCGCGGGTCTGGCCGTGGGCTGTCCGGGCGAGGCTCGAGAGGTCGTGGGCGAGGGCGGGCGATGCGACGGCCGGCGCGGCGCGGGCGATCGCGTGTCGGGCGCCAGGTCCAGCTCGACCACGATCTCGGGCGGCGCGGGCGGCGACCGCATGCCCCAGAGCAGACCGGCCAGCAGCGCCAGGTGAGCCAGGATCGACAGCCCGACCGCCGCGCTCCGTTCACGCGCTCCGCCCCTGGCGTCCATCCCCCGCATCCCCACAGCCTGAAGCTGTGGACAGGGTCATGGGCGGAATGGCTGGAACAAGGCTGAAACGCGCCCAAGGCAAGGCTTTGAAGGCCTGGCGAGCGCCACGGTCGTTGGTCGGCGTCAAGACCTGGACGGGCGCTCCGGCGGAGATGACGCCGTAGGGAGCGGGGGCGACAGCGCCGCGCGGGCCGCGAACAGGGCGATTGGCAGGCCGACGCCGACCATGTGGATCGCCACCCCGCCGACCAGCACCTCGAGCGGGGGAGCGGGCCTCGGGCCGAATCGCGCCAGCAGGACGACATAGTTCATGACCAGATAGCAGCCGATCCCGTACAGCGGTCCCCACAGCCAGGGGCGGCGGTTCAGGGCGGGCAGTCGGCGGCTGGCGGCGACATAGACCGCGGCCATGACCAGGGCGATGGCGAGGTGGAGCAAGGCGCCCAGCAGGGCCGAACCCGCTCCCGCCCGATAGGCGGCCTTGCCCAGCGCGCCGCTGGCGATCGACTGCAGGATCCTGGCCGGGCTCACGCCGCGCAGGCCGAAGGCGACGAAGGCGTAGGTGATGTCCAGCACGGCGGCCGTGAGCCCGCCGCCCAATACGGCGGCCAGGGGGCTGATCGCGGTCTTGCGGGCGACGGTCACGAAGCCTCTCCATGGGTCTGAGCGGCAGGCCTGTCGCCGCGGTCGGCCCGGACGACGGGGGCGACCGACAGCATGATCGGCGTGTGGGCGGCGATCAGCAGCTCGATGCGGGCGACCAGCGCGCGGCCGCGCTCGGTCAGGCCCAGCAGGCGCTCGCGGGGGTCGATGGGGCTGGTCACGCTGTCCAGCAGGCCCAGCGACGGCGGCAGCGGCCGCTCGATGCCGCGTCCGGCCAGGGCGCGGGCGACGCGCGAGGCGCCGGCCTCGGTCAGGCCGCAGGCCTGGGCCAGGGCCGAGACGTTGACGCCCGGATTGTCGGCCACATAGAGGAACACCCGCACGCTGGTCAGGCTGATCGGCGGATGGATCCGCCGGAACAGCTCCAGGGCGGCCAGCACGGCGTCGCGGCGATGGACGCGAGCGGCTTGCGCCGTCATGCGGTTTTCTCCGTGGGTTGCGAGTCTCGGCCGCGATCCTGCCAGCCGGGATGGACCTGTCAGGCCCGGCGAGACCAACGGCCGGCGGCCTGCTGCGAGCGGTTCGTTCGTCTGCGAAACGCGCCGCTGCGTCTGCGAACGGCGCTTTGCGTGCGGCGCGCCAGCGGCGACAATGGTCCATGACCTCCAGCCCGGCCGACCGGCGGCAGACCCGGACCATCCTGATAGCCACGGCGGGGGTGTGGCTGCTGGCCTACGCCGCCATGACCCTGGGCTGGGTCAGCGCCCGGGCGCCGCACTTCTGGGACGGAGCCTTGCGGCGGGCGGTGGTCTGCCTGGTCGGGGCGTTGATGTGCCAAGCGATGGGGCCGCTGCTGCTGCGCTCGACCCCCTGGCCGTTCGTGCGCCGCCTGGCCCTGGTCGCGGGCCTGTCGCTGGCCGGCTCGCTGGCGTTCGGCGTGGTCGACTACACCGTCTATGTCGCCATCCTGCCGCGCTGGCCGGAGTCGACCTTCTGGGGCGTGATGCTGATCGGCCGCACGGTGTTCTGGTTCTTCGTGGCCTGGGCGGCGATCTTCATGGCCGTGCACGCCGACCTGGCCGCCCGCGAGGCGCGGTTCAAGCTGGAGGCGGCGCGGGTGCTGGCCACCGAGACCCAGAACCGCATGCTGCGCTACCAGATCAGCCCGCATTTCCTGTTCAACACCCTCAACGCCCTGGCGACCCTGGTGATGGAGCGCCAGAACGACCGGGCCGAGCAGATGATCCTGGGCCTGTCCGGCTTCCTGCGCCGTTCGCTGGAGCGCGACGTGCGCGAGAGGGTCACCCTGGCCGAGGAGCTGGACGGCGAGCGACAGTACGTAGCCATCGAGCAGATCCGCTTCGGCGAGCGTCTGCGCTATGTCGAGCGCGCGCCCCCCGACCTGGCGGACGCCCTGGTGCCGAACCTGATCCTGCAGCCGATCATCGAGAACGCCGTCAAGCACGGTCTGGCGCGCAGCAGCGAGCCGGTGGTCGTCGAGGTGGTCGCCGCGCAGCAGGACGGCCGGTTGTCGATCACCGTCACCGACGACGGGGGCGGGGCGCTGGACGGACCGCCGGGCCTGGGCGTGGGGCTGGAGAACGTCCGCCGAAGGCTGGAGACCCGCTATGGCGACCAGGCCGCCCTGACCTGCGGCCCGCGGGCCCCACGGGGCTTCCAGGTGCGCCTGGACCTGCCGCTGGAGCGGGCGGGATGAGCGAGGCGGCCCTGACCGTCCTGCTGGCCGACGACGAGCCGTTGGCCCTGCGCCGTCTGCAGCGCCTGGTCGGCCAGGTCGAGGACGTGCGGATCGTCGGCGCCGCCGTCGATGGCGACCAGGCCTTGGCCCTGGCCCGCGAGACCGCCGCCCAGGTGATGATCATCGACATCAAGATGCCGGGACTGGACGGGGTCGGCGTGGCCCGGGCGCTGGCGGGTCCAGAGGGGCCGGTGGTGATCTTCGCCACCGCCTTCGACCGCTACGCCATCCAGGCCTTCGACCTGGCGGCGGCGGACTATCTGCTCAAGCCGTTCGACGGGGCGCGGGTGGCGCAAGCCCTGGCCCGAGCCCGGGCCCAGGTCCAGGCGCGCGACGCCGAGCAGCGGATCGGCGAGCTGCGGGCCATCGTCCGGGACCTGCGGGCGGAGGGGGGCGGCGCGACGAACGGTTTCGAGACCGAGCTGTGGATCGAGACCCGGGGCGGGGCCCAGCGGGTGCTGGTGCGCGACCTCGACTGGATCGAGGCCGAGCGCGACTATGTCCGCCTGCATGTGGGCGCGCGCGGCTATCTGGTCCGCGACTCGATCCGCCGCCTGGTCGAGCGGCTGGACCCTGAAGTGTTCGTGCGCATCCATCGCTCGGCAGTGGTCCGGCGCGACCGGGTGACGCAGCTGGCGCCGCGTCCGGGCGGCGGCCTTGTCGCGGTACTGACGAGCGGCGACCGCCTGCCGGTGGCGCGCGGCCAAGCCGCCGCCGTCCGCCGGTTGTTTCGACCCGGCGGCTAGTAGCCCAGCCGCTTCAGCTCGGCCTTGACCGCCGCCACGGTCTTGAAGCGGTAGTGTTCGTCCGGGCCGTCGCGCCGACCGCATTCGCATCCGGCCCCGAACTTGCCGCTGACGGGCAGGAGCGTCAGCTGCGCCTGGCCAGGCTTGGGCGGGTCGAACAGGCGGACCTCGTAGAGCGTGCCCGAAAAATCGTAATGAACCTGCGACCAGGCCAGGATGACGATCAGCTCCCTGTCGGCGTCGCGGTCGGCGTTGGCGAAGCCGATCGCCAGGACGTCGGGCGTGCCCCCCTCCTGCTCGCCCACGGTGACGTCGATCGCGCGGTAGCCGCCGGCGGCCTGCCGCTGCAGCGCGACCAGCGGGCGCTCCGGCTCGGCCTCGGCCGTCGTGTAGTCGACGAACAGCGTCGGCGCGCCGTTCCAGGTGGCGGGCGTCGTATGCGGGTCGGCGTTCTTCGGCAGTCGAAGGGCGCGGGTCGCGAACGCCAGGTCGCTCTCGCCCGGCGCGCGGTCGAGGGTCTGGGCGCGAGCGCCAGCGCTGAGGCTGGCGAACGCCAGGACCAGAGCGGTGAACTGTCGGAGGTGCTTCATGCGCGGCGAGCCTGACATGGCGCCGGGAAAGAGACCAGGCGCTGTCGGGGATGGTCGAGCTGTCGGGGAAAGGCGGAGAGGGGCGAGGCCCCTGCATCGGGCGCGCGGGCGACCCGGAAGACGTCTGGCGGCGCGAGGCGAGCCAGGATGAGCGGCCGGTGGTGAGACCGACCGCTCGCCGAGGGATCAGCCGTTGACGGCGTCCTTCAATTGTTTGGCCGGCGTGAAGGCGACCTTCTTGCTGGCCGCGATCTCGATGGCGGCGCCCGTCGAGGGGTTGCGGCCGGTGCGGGCCGGCTTGGCCTGGACCTTGAACTTGCCGAAGCCCGGGATCGAGACTTCCTCGCCCTTCACGGCGGCCTCGGTCAGCGACTTGAAGACGCCGTCGATGATGGCCTTGGCCTGAGTCTTGGTCAGCTTGTCGTCGGCGGCCACGGCGGCGTCGACCAGATCAGAAACGTTCATAAATCAGCTCATCTGCTGGGAATCAAAAGAGAGCCAACCCTGCCGGGCCAAACGCGCTTTGTCACCTCATCATGAGAATGAGGGTTAACACGCCGGTTCGGCGGGAGCCGGCGAGCGTTAAATTGTGGAAAACGTCCGCTATATCAACCTACTATAGGAATAGTCCGAAGCCGATCTCCGACTCCAAAAGCGCTTCTGCGCAGGTGCGAACCGATTGTGCGCTTGCGAAGGACGGCGACGAATCCGGAGAATCGGCCTGACAGCCGTCGATCGAAGCTTGGCTGTAGGGTCGCGACCGTCCGCCGTCAGGCCGCGTGGGCGAGCAGCCGTTCGTAGCGTTGCAGGATCCGCTCGAGGGTCGAGCGCTTGATCGGCCTGCCGTCGCGCAGCTTGGTCCAGGTGGTTTCGCTGATCGCGTAGCAGTCGAACAGGTGCTCGCGCGTCACGGCGGGCAGCCGGGCGCGCAGGCGCTGGACGAGGTCGCGGGGTACGGTGAGGGTTTCGGCCATGGGCGAAGCAACGCCCCCGGAGCGGATCGGCTCCGGGGTCTCCAAGCTAAATCAGGGGGCGGTGACGATATTGTTGAGCTGGGTGATCTCCGGCGCGCCGGCCGGGGGGATGATGCGCACGCGGTAGCCAGTCTTCCAGCCGGCCTTCAGCGCGACCTGGGCGGTCTTCGGCTTCAGGTCGAGGGGAGCCGGCAGGACGGGCGTGGTCGCCCGCGCCAGTTCCTTCCCCGAGGCGTCCTCGACGACCACGACCGAGGCCGGGGTCGGCTTGGCGCCCAGGCTGTGGACGGTGACGGTCAGGCCCGACTTGCCGACCTTGACGTCGTCGCGGCCGATCCCGAGGTCGGGGCGTTCGGTCACAGGCGTGGCGGCGGGCGTCTGCAGGGTGAGCTCCCAGGTCGTGGTCTTGCCGGGCGCGAAGGTCACGTCCAGGCCGGTGGTGCGCTCGAACGCCACAGAAGCCGCGGGCTCGGCCGCCCCGTCGACGGCCCGCGTCACCGACCACTGGCCGGCCGCGACGTCCCACCCGGTCATCACCGCGTGCAGCGGCTGGCCGGTCAGGTTGTAACCGGTGACCTTGAAGCTTTTCTGTCCGCCGGTGACCAGGATGCCGACGTCCTCGGCGGCGGTCGGCGTGTCGAACCGCCAGCTGACCAGGTGGCCGGGGAACATCTGGTTGCGGCGCAGGGCCATGCCGCCCAGCCGCGAGCGCTGCAGGATGTCGCTAAACAGCTCCACGCGGTCCGACCACCAATGGGCCTCGGTGACCATCCACATCCGCTGCTCGGCGGTGGTGATCTCGTCGCCATAGACCTTTTCCAGATAGGCGGTGTCGCCGGTCGAGCGCCAGGCTTCGTACAGCACGAAGGGATCATCCGAGCCCTTGTCGACCATGGCCTTGATCATCGGCGCGGCCTGGGCGCGCAGGCCCAGCATGTCGATGACGTCGCTGTTCAGCTCGTCCAGGCCGCGGCCCGACTGGTGGGCGATCTCGCCCTTCAGCGGGCGCAGGTACTTGTCGTCGCCGGTCCAGCGCCAGGCCGCCCAGAACAGTTGCATGGCCGAGACGTTGCCGCGGCCCTTGCCGGTCAGCTCGCCGCGCGACTGGCCGGTGGCGGCGTTGATGTCCTCCGGGTAGCGCCAGGTCCCGTCCGGATCCTGCTTGCCGTGGGCCAGGTGGCCGTCGGCCAGGTCGATGACCAGCTTGCGCAGGGTGGGATCGCCGTTGAAGTCGGCGATCAGCATGCCCGGGTGCAGGATCAGGTACGAATAGGGATGCGACCAGCCCCAGGGCCCGTCGCGCGACACGTCCGTGGCCGAGAAGAAGCGGCTGAGGATGTGGACATGGCCGTCCTCGCCCCTGTTGGCGACGATCGGATAGGCCCGGGCCGTCTCCATCATCCGCTCGACGACCTTGGGATCACCGTAGCTCGTGTACATGGCCTCGGCCTTGAGGTTGATCGCCTCCTCGTATGAGTGCAGCTCGTCGGTCTTGATCCTCGACAGGCCGGCCGGGATCATGTCGTTCCTGTAGGCCGCGTCGAGCAGGGCGTTCAGCGAGGCGGTGGTCTTGTCGGGGATGTCGCCCATCAGGGCCAGGGGCGGCCACTGCTGAGTCAGGTCGTCGTCGTCCGAGATGCCGCCGCCGAAGTCGCCGTACGGGACCTGGCGGTTGTCGATCCACCATTCGATGAACCTGCGCACCCGCTTGAGGTCCTCGACCTGCAGAAACGCCCACTTGGGGACGCCGGCCGGGGCGGTCGGCAGGGTGACGGGCACGCCGGGCTGCTCGGGATTGAGCTCGGCCCACATCTCGCGGCCACGCGGGTTGCCCGGGTCGACGCGCAGCAGGTCCGATAGCTCCAGGTCCAGCCGCGCATAGCGGGCCAGGCGCTTGGAGACGTCGTGCTCCTCGACCAGGAAGGCCAGGTTGTCGCGCGCCTGGGCCAGGCGGTCGGCGACGTGTTCGGCCTTGGCGTCGGCCGAGGGCTTGAACTTCAGGCGCACGGCCATGCCGTCCAGCTGCCGAGCGTCGAAGTCGGCGCCGGCCGCGGCGATGCTGAGATAGAGGCTCTTGCCCGCCGGCAACAGGCGGTCGCGGGTGTCGAGGAAGACCGTGCGGACCTCGCCCGGCTTGACCGAGACATTGACGTCGATCAGGTCGCGGCCCGGCCACAGCGGGTCCTTGACCTTGATGTTCAGCGGGAACAGCTCGCCATGCGTGGCCTTGACCTTCAGGGCGGGGATGTCGAGCGCCACGCCGTCCAGGCCGAGGTCGGCGCCTTGCCAGCCATACTGGAACTTGCCGACCGGACCGCCGGGGCGGGCCAGGCGGAAGTCGGCGGGGATCAGCAGGTGGACGATGGGCTGGGTCGGACCGGCGCCCGCATCGGCGCGCGGCTTGGTCGGGGCCGAGGCGGGCAGGGCGGCCACGATAGTCCGCTCCCCCGCCGCGTACCGGCCCTTCACGAAGGTCGAAAGCTCGTCCAGCGTCGGATAGGCGGCCGGGTCGGCGCCGGGGCGCACGACGTAGCTCAAGGTGAACTCGTCCGGTTCTGCGGCGCCCGTAACGTTGTAGGCCGCCAGTTCCTGGATCGGGGTTTCCTGCACCAGGTTGTCGAACCGCAGCTTGCCGCCCTTCAGGGCCGCGAACTGGTTGAAGGTGCGCAGCTCGCCCTTGGGGCGCTTGGCCAGCGGGGTTTCCTTGCCGGCCGCGTCGACGGTGGTCAGCGACCCGTAGGCGGCGCCCTGGAACTCCAGGCGGTTCCAGGGTTCGTCGGGTAGGGTGAAGGTGATCGCCTTGCCGCCCTCGACATAGACGTTCCAGTCGGGCAGCTCGAAATAGTCGTGGCGGCCGGGCAGCCTGGAGCGGTTGTAGACGCCAGGCCAGGTGGTCTCGGCGATGCCGTCCGAGCCCAGGCTCATGCGTTCCTTTAGGTCATACTGGTCGGTGAACTCGACCTTGCGGATCGTGGTCGTGGCGTCGGCCAGATAGGGCGGCGGGTCGGTCGGACGATCCCAGCCGTAGCGGTGGAGCCAGGTCTTGGCGTCCGTGGCGGCGACGGCTGGGGCCGGGTCCTTGCCGACGGCCAGGCTGGCGACGGCCGCCTCGTCCAGGGCGTGGTCGTAGACGCGGATGTCGTCGACGTCGCCGCCGCGGATGAACTGATAGGCGCTCTGCACCTGGTGGGGCGAGATCACCCGGCTGTGCGGGCCGAACTGGTCCAGCCCGGCGTCGAGGGCGGCGGCCTGGGCCTTCGAGGCGACGGGCTTGCCGTCGATATAGAGGGCGACCCCCTTGGCCTCGTCCCAGGTGAAGGTGACCAGGATCCACCGGTCGGGCCGGGGCGGGGCGGCGGTCGTGCTGACCCGCACCCGGGCGAGGTTGTTGTCGGTGACGAAGGCGTCGAAGCCCTTGCCGTTCCAGTCGATGCGCAGCCAGGCCATGTCCCAGCTGGTGTGGTCGGCGTAGCCGACGCGGAACAGCGGGAAGGGCGTGGTCCCGACCGGGTCGCGGGCCCGCCAGTAGAAGCTGAGCGTGCCGCGCTGGGCGTAGATATTGCCCGGCGCCATCCAGCTGAGCGTCTCCTCGCCGGCCGCCTCGACATAGGGGCCGTGGACCGGGTCGGTCTTGATCCTGGCCTTGTCGGCGAAGTTGGGGGCGGCTTCGCCGCCGGCCAGGTCGGCGGTCAGGCCCTTGTCGCCGGTCAGGTGGAACAGCAGGCCGCTGTCGCCCCGAGGGTCTGGGGCGGCGTGGACGAGCGTGGGCGCGGCGGTCAGCGCGGCCGAAAACAGCAGCGCCGCCTTGAGGCTATGTCTTGCGCGGGCCATTCGCCCCTCCCTGAATCCGCCCTGTCCAGTCTTTCATGGAAACCGGTGTCAATCGAGCGAGACCATGGTCTAGGGTCAGGACATTGCAGGTTTGTTTCTGCCCGTTTGTTTCCGGCCGCGTGTTTCCGCCTTCAGCGCGTAAACAGGTCCAGCGGCACGGCGTCGGCCATGGCCTTGTAGCCGGCGAGGGACGGGTGCAGGCCGTCGCCGGAATCATAGGCCGGCGCCAGCTTGCTGGGATTGGCCGGGTCGCGCATCAGCCGGTCGAAGTCGATCACCGCATCGAAGCGGCCGGGCGTCCGGATCCAGGCGTTGACGGCCTGGCGGTCCTGCTCGTTGCTGGCGTCGGGATGGTAGTAGCCCGAGCCGCCATAGGGCATGACGGTGGCGCCATAGACCTTGATCCCGCGGTCGCGGGCCCGGCGGATCATCTGGTCGTACGAGGCGATCATCCGGGCCACCAGGGCGGCGTGGGCCTCGGGGCTGGCCGGCTGTTCGCGGGTCAGGGTCCCCAGGTCGTTCACGCCCTCCAGCAGGATGACGTACCGGACGCTCGCCTGGTTCAGCACGTCGCGGTCGAAGCGGGCCATGGCGTTGGGGCCCAGGCCGTCCAGCAGCAGGCGGTTGCCGCCGATGCCGGCGTTGAGCACGCCCACGCCCCGGGTGCGCGGATCGGCCTGCAGGCGCGCGGCCAGGATGTCGGGCCAGCGATTGTTGCCGTTGGTGGTGACGCCATAGCCGTCGGTGATCGAGTCGCCGAAGGTCGCCAGGCTGGCGCCGGCCGGGCGCTGCACGTCGACGCCCGAGATCTGGAACCAATGGTCCAGCGACTTGCCGCCGGTCAGCTCCGCGGCCGCCAATTGGTCGCCGGCCCCGAACCACGAGGTGGTGCGCGAGCCGGGATGGCTGGTCTGCTGGGCGGGGAGCGGGCCGTCGAAGCGAATCGTGACGGCCAGGTTCGTCAGCGGCTTGGCCGGAAAGTCGATCGGGTCGGACAGGTATTCGGCGCCGGCGGGGATGACCACCTCCGGGCGGCCGGAAAAGGCCAGGGCGCGGTCGCTGGCCGGGTCGATGCGGGCCGAACCGGGGGCGGCGGCCAGGGCGACGTGGACGCCCGACAGCTTCAGCGGCTCGGTCCCGAACGCGTTGGACAGCCGCACGCGGATCTTGCCGCCGCCGGTGCTGAGCCGCAGGGTCTGGCGCAGCGTGCCGTCGGCGACCTCGGCCGCGGGCAGGGCGTCCTTGGCCGCCGGAACCATCTGGGCCGAGGCCCAGGAGGCCACCCAGCGTTCCGTCCTCGCCGCCTTGCCGGGCGCGGCCTGGGCCAGAGCGAGGGGAGAAGCGGCCACCGACAGCGCGGCCACCAGTCCAACCAGGGTGCGTCTTGCGATATCCAAGGCTTCCTCCAGCCCCTCCGACGAGGGATCTTGCTTGTTCGCCCGCGATCCTAGGCGATGAAATGAGACCGGTACCATAAAAAACTTGAGTGGTCAGATCTCTGCTTCCATACTGTCATTCAACGTCGGCGAGCAACGCCGCCACCGTCCGTTCGACGGTCCGTTCCATCGTGGGGAAACGAAAGAGATCATGAGCCAGACCGTCACCCGCCGCACGCTCGGCGTCAGCCTGGCCGCCCTGGCCGCCGCGTCCTCGACCCTCGCCCGCGCCGCCGCGCCCGCCGGCGGCAAGCCGCTGTACAAGGACCCGACCCAGTCGGTCGAACTGCGGGTCCGTGACCTGCTCTCGCGCATGACGCTGGAGGAGAAGGCCGCCCAGCTGGTCGGCATCTGGCTGACCAAGGCCAAGATCCAGACTCCCGAGGGCGAGTTCTCGCCGCAGGACGCCAGCAAGAACTTCCCCAACGGCCTGGGCCAGATCTCGCGGCCGTCCGACCGCAAGGGCCTCAAGCCCGCCGCGGTGGTCGACGCCGCCGCCGGGGCCGACGACGGCTCGGTCAACCGCAACGCCAAGGAGACCGCCCGCTACGTCAACGCCGCCCAGAAATGGGCGATGGAGCAGACGCGCCTGGGCATTCCGATGCTGATGCACGACGAGGCCCTGCACGGCTATGTCGCGCGCGACGCCACCAGCTTCCCCCAGGCCATCGCCCTGGCCTCGACCTTCGACCCGGAAGTCGTCGAGAAGAGCTTCGCCGTCGCCGCCCGCGAAATGCGGGCCCGCGGCTCGAACATCGCCCTGGCCCCGGTGGTCGACGTGGCCCGCGACCCGCGCTGGGGCCGCATCGAGGAGACCTACGGCGAGGATCCGCACCTGTGCGCCGAGATCGGCCTGGCGGCGATCCGCGGCTTCCAGGGCAAGACCCTGCCGCTGGCCAGGGACAAGGTGTTCGTCACCCTCAAGCACATGACCGGCCACGGCCAGCCCGAGAACGGCACCAATGTCGGCCCCGCCCAGATCGCCGAGCGGACCCTGCGCGAGAACTTCTTCCCGCCGTTCGAACGGGCGGTGAAGGAGCTGCCGGTGCGCTCGGTCATGCCGTCGTACAACGAGATCGACGGGGTGCCCTCGCACGCCAACCGCTGGCTGCTGCACGACGTGCTGCGCGGCGAGTGGGGCTTCAAGGGCGTGACGATGAGCGACTATTTCGCCATCAAGGAACTGCGCGATCGTCACAAGCTGACTGACAGCCTGGCCGACACCGCCGTGATGGCGATGAACGCCACGGTCGACGTCGAGCTGCCCGACGGCGAGGCCTACGCCCTGTTGCCGGACCTGGTGAAGTCGGGCCGTGTGTCGCAGGCGGCGGTCGACGAGGCCGTGGCCCGCGTCCTGGCCGTCAAGTTCGAGGGCGGCCTGTTCGAAAACCCCTATGCCGACGAGAAGACGGCCGACGCCAAGACCGCCGCGCCCGACGCGATCGCCCTGGCCCGCGAGGCGGCGCGCAAGGCGGTGGTGCTGCTGAAGAACGACAAGGGCCTGCTGCCGCTGGATCCCTCAAAGTTCAAGCGCCTGGCCCTGCTGGGCACCCACGCCAAGGACACCCCGATCGGCGGCTACAGCGACGTGCCGCGCCACGTGGTGTCGATCTACGAGGGCCTGGAGGCAGAAGCCAAGAAGAGCGGCTTCACCCTGGACTACGCCGAGGCCGTGCGGATCACCGAAGCCCGGATCTGGGCCCAGGACGAGGTCAAGCTGGTCGATCCGGCCGTCAACGCCAAGCTGATCGCCGAGGCGGTCGAGGTGGCCCGCAAGGCCGACGTGGTCGTCATGGTGCTGGGCGACAACGAGCAGACCAGCCGCGAGGCCTGGGCCGACGCCCATCTGGGCGACCGCGAGAGCCTGGACCTGGTCGGCCAGCAGAACGACCTGGCCAAGGCGATCTTCGACCTGGGCAAGCCGACCGTGGTGTTCCTGCTGAACGGCCGTCCGCTGTCGGTGAACCTGCTGGCGCAGCGGGCCGACGCCCTGGTCGAGGGCTGGTACCTGGGCCAGGAAACCGGCAACGCCGCCGCCGACATCCTGTTCGGCCGGGCCAATCCGGGCGGCAAGCTGCCGGTCAGCATCGCCCGCGACGTCGGCCAGCTGCCGATCTACTACAACCGCAAGCCCACCGCCCGCCGGGGTTACCTGCTGGGCGACACCTCGCCGCTCTATCCGTTCGGCTTCGGGCTGTCCTACACCACCTTCGACATCTCGGCGCCGCGCCCGCTGAAGGCCCAGATCGGCGCCGGCGAGAGCGTCAAGGTCGAGGTCGACGTGACCAACACCGGCAAGGTCGCCGGCGACGAGGTGGTGCAGCTCTACATCCACGACGAGGCCGCTTCGGTGACCCGTCCGCTGCTGGAGCTGAAGCACTTCAAGCGCGTGACCCTGGCCCCCGGCGCCAAGCAGACCGTGACCTTCGAGGTCTCGCCGCTGGACCTGTCGCTGTGGAACCTGGAGATGAAGCGCGTGGTCGAGCCGGGCCAGTTCACCCTGCTGGCGGGGCCGAACTCGGTGGACCTCAAAAAGGCGACGCTGACGGTCGTCTAGGGGGCGAAGGACCCCCTCAGTCGCTCCGCGACAGCTCCCCCAGAGGGGGAGCATCTGCTCGGCGTAGATCCTCCCCCTTTGGGGGAGGTGGCCCGGAGGGCCGGAGGGGGAAGCGGCGTCTAGATCGCCACGCGCTTGGCGATCGCCGAGCGCCGGGCGCCGGTTTCCTGCCTGGCCCGCTCGACGGCCTCGGTCTCGGTGGCGTGCAGCAGGTGGTCGATCACCCGCTCCAGGTGGTCGCGCATCGCCTGGCGGGCTGCGGCCGGGTCGCGAGCCTTGAGGGCCTCGAACACCCGGCGGTGCTCGACGATGCGCGGCTGCAGGCCCATGCCGCGGGCGCGGGCCAGGATGTTGCGAGCCAGGGGCGAGCGGTTGCGCCAGTCCCACAGGTTCTCGATCGTGGCGATGATCGCGCCGTTGCCCGAAGCGCGGGCGATGACCATGTGGAACTCGCGGTCGGCGTCCTCGCCCTGGATCTCCTCCTCGCGGGCCATCCTCTCCATCAGCGCCTCAAGCTCAAGGATCTGGGCGTCGGTGATGGCGGTGGCGGCCAGGGCGGCGGCCTCGCCCTCGAACAGGCGGCGGGCCTCGATCAGCTCGAAGGCGCCGATCTCGAAGGCCGGCTCGGCGCTGGCCGGGGTGACGGGGCGCACGTCGCCGGTGACATAGATGCCCAGGCCGTGGCGGGCCTCGATCATGCCCAGCATCTCCAGCGCGATCATCGCCTCGCGCAGGGTTGGGCGGCTGACCCCGAACTGCTCGGCCAGTTCGCGTTCCGTGGGCAGGCGGTCGCCAAGCTTGTACTGGCCGCCCTCGATGGCGTCGGCGATCGAGTCGGCGATACGGCGGTAGAGCTTGACGTTCTCGGCCATGGGTCTTCGTCAGTTTCTCGGCGGCGGCCCCGAAGGCCCTCGGAATTCGCGATAGCATAGCCGACCTGGGCCGCGCGGGCTATTTTGGACGCGGATACCCAAGCCTTGACGATTGTGCCTCGACTGGGGCGCGACAGCCTCACCAATCGTGCATGGACCCATCCTCGCGGCGGGCGATCGGCAGGTAGGCGCGCTTGTACGGATGCTTGGCCGCTTCGACCTCGTCGATGTCGACGCCCAGGCCGATCGCCTCGCCCGGATGCAGCATGCCACCCGCGAAGCTGTAGGCGTGGGGGAACACCGCGTCGGTCGCCTCGGTGTGGCGCATGTATTCCTGGATGCCGAAATTGGGAATCGACAGGTCGAAGTGCAGGGCCGCGGCCATGCAGACCGGCGACAGGTCGGTGGCGCCGTGGCAGCCGGTGCGCACATGGTGCAGGTCGGCGAAACTGGCGATGCGGCGCAGGTGGGTAATGCCGCCGGCGTGGACCACGGTGGCGCGGATGTAGTCGATCAGCTGTTCCTCGATCAGCTGCTTGCAGTCCCAGATCGCGTTGAACACCTCGCCCACGGCCAGGGGCGTGGTGGTGTGCTGGCGGATAATGCGGAAGCTGGCCTGGTTCTCGGCCGGGACGGCGTCCTCCATCCAGAAGGGGCGGTAGGGTTCCAGGTCCTTGCCCAGGCGGCCGGCTTCGATGGGGGTCAGGCGGTGGTGGACGTCGTGCAGCAGGTGGACGTCCCAGCCCAGCTTGTCGCGGGCCGCCTCGAACAGGCCCGGCGCGCTGCGCAGGTACTTCTCGGTCGACCACAGGCTTTCGGTCGGCAGGTCGCCGTCGGCGGGTTCGTAGAAGAACTTGTCCTTGGAGACGCCATAGACGCCCTTCAGGCCGGGCACCCCCGACTGCAGGCGGATGGCCTTGTAGCCCTGGGCCGCATAGATCGCCGCGTTTTCCAGGGTCTCCTCGACCGTCGCGCCGTTGGCGTGGCCGTAGACCATGGCGCCCTCGCGGCAGGCGCCGCCCAGCAGCTGGTACAGGGGCAGGCCGGCGATCTTGGCCTTGATGTCCCACAGGGCCGTGTCAACGGCGGCGATCGCGGCCATGGTCACCGGGCCGCGCCGCCAGTAGGCGCCCTTGTACAAGTACTGCCAGATGTCCTCGATCTGGTGGGCGTCGCGGCCGATCAGGCAGGGGATAACATGGTCGGTCAGGTAGCTGGCCACCGCCAGCTCACGCCCGTTCAGGGTGGCGTCGCCGACGCCATGGACGCCGTCGCTGGTCTCGATCTTCAGGGTGACGAAATTTCGTCCCGGACAGGTGACGATGACGCGAGCGGCGGTGATCTTCGGCATGGGACGCTTTCGTTGACCCGGCGACGGCGGATGGTAGCGGTATCGGTCTAAATCAGGCGTCGCCGTTGTCAATCTATTGGTCTGACCAATAATGACATAGTGTCTCGACCTTTGCTCAAGGTAGCGGTATCACGGGCTCAAGACCCTCGCGCTTTCAAGCGTCGCGCGGCAGGGCGCCGCCCGGGAGAAAACATGCGTCTTATGTCCTTCGTGCGAGGGTTCTGCCTGGCGGCCGGCCTGATTTCAGCGACCTTGGGGGCCTCCGCGGCCCAGGCCGAGGACGGCTATGACCTGTGGCTGCGCTACCGGCCGCTGCCGGCGGCCCTGCGGCCGGAGCCCCGGACGATCGCCCCCGGCGCCGACACCCCCACGCTGAAGATCGCGCGCGCCGAGCTGCAACGCGGGCTGGACGGCCTGGTTGGCGGCGCGCCGGCGACGGACGGCCCATCGATCCTGCTGGGCACGCCCGCCGGCTCGCCCGCCGTCGCGGCCCTGAACCTGCCGCTGAAGGGCGCGGGCGAGGAGGGGTACCTCATCCGGACCGTAGGCAAGACCACGGTGATCGCCGCCAACAGCGACATCGGCGTGCTGTACGGCGTCTTCCACTATCTGCGTCTGGTCCAGACCGGGCAGGGCGTCGACAAGCTGGACATCCTGTCGGCCCCGAAGGTCAGCCACCGCCTGCTGAACCACTGGGACAACCTGGATGGCAGCGTCGAGCGCGGCTATGCCGGGGCCTCGCTGTGGGACTGGTGGAAGCTGCCGGACTACAAGGATCCCCGCTACATCGACTATGCCCGCGCCAACGCCTCGATCGGGATCAACGGCGCGGTGCTGAACAACGTCAACGCCAAGGCCGACAGCCTGACCGCGCCCTATATCGCCAAGGCCGCGGCCCTGGCCGAGGTGTTCCGGCCCTACGGCATCAAGGTCTATCTGTCGGCGCGGTTCTCGGCCCCGATCGAGATCGGCGGGCTGAAGACCGCCGACCCGCTGGACCCGGCCGTGCGCGCCTTCTGGAAGACCAAGGCCGACGAGATCTACAAGGCCATTCCCGACTTCGGCGGCTTTCTCGTGAAGGCCAATTCCGAGGGCCAGCCGGGGCCGCAGGACTATGGCCGCACCCATGTCGACGGGGCCAACATGCTGGCCGACGCGGTGGGTCCGCACGGCGGGATCGTGATGTGGCGGGCCTTCGTCTATTCGCACGAGCAGCCCGACGACCGCGCCAAGCAGGGTTACAGCGAGTTCAAGCCGTTCGACGGCCAGTTCCGCGACAACGTCATCGTCCAGGTCAAGAACGGGGCGATCGACTTCCAGCCGCGCGAGCCGTTCCACCCGCTGTTCGGGGCCATGCCGAAGACCAATCTCGGCATGGAGTTCCAGATCACCAAGGAATATCTCGGCTTCGCCACGCACCTGGTCTATCTGGGCCCGCTCTACGAAGAGACCCTGAAGTCCGACACCTGGGCCAAGGGCCAGGGCTCGACCGTGGCCAAGGTGGTGGACGGGTCGCTGGACGGCCGGCGCCAGACCCTGATGGCCGGGGTCTCCAACATCGGCCGCGACCGCAACTGGAGCGGCTCGCAGTTCGACCAGGCCAACTGGTACGTCTTCGGCCGCCTGGCCTGGGACCCGGAGGCCTCGACCAAGGACATCGCCGCCGACTGGGCCAAGATGACCTTCTCGACCGACCCGCGCTTCGTCGCGCCCACCGTGGCGATGATGATGGGCTCGCGCGAGGCGGCCGTCGACTACATGACCCCGCTGGGCCTGCACCACCAGATGGGCCGCAGCCATCACTACGGCCCCGGACCGTGGGTGTCGGGCGGGCCGCGCGCCGACTGGACCAGCGTCTACTACGCCAAGGCCGGCAAGGACGGCATCGGCTTCGACCGCACAGCCACGGGCAGCAACGCTGTCGCCCAGTACGCCCCCGTGATCGCCCAGCGGTTCTCGGACCTGAAGACCGTCGACGAGAAGGACCTGCTGTGGTTTCACCACCTGCCGTGGACCTACCGCCTGAAGTCGGGCCAGACCCTGTGGGACGGCCTGGTGACCCACTATTCGCGCGGCGTGTCCTATGTCGACGGCATGGGCCGGACTTGGGCGGGACTGGCGCCCTATGTCGATCCCGAGCGCCATGCCCAGGTGGCCGACTTCCTGGCCATCCAGCGCAACGAGGCCGAGTGGTGGCGCGACGCCTCGATCGCCTATTTCCAGACCTTCTCGGGCCTCCCGCTGCCGGCCGGAGAAGCGCCGCCCGCCCATACGCTGGACTATTACGAGAAGCTCAGCTTCCCCTACGCGCCGGGGAACTGAGAACGGGGATGTGAGGGCGTTTTTCGAGGTCTACGCGCCGGAACCCTTGGCGGGGGCTGGGGACAGGCGCATGCACCTGTCCCCGGTCGAGGGCTGAAAGCCGCCGAACATTAAACCGCCGCGCAGTTGTCGGCGATGAACCGCATGTGGTCGGGCATGACCTGGGCCGCCTTGGCGATCACGGCGTGGATGTTGGCCATCCGGGCGCGCAGCTCGTCGTCGGACATCACGTCGGCCATCGGGTCGTGGCCGCGCGGCTCCAGGCCCTGGCCGACCATCACCGCGAACCAGCTGGTGTCGGTGAACAGTTCCTCGTTCTCGCGGAACACCCGGCCGTGGCTTTTGAACACCGCGATCTTGTCGGCCAGGTAATCCGGGATCGGCATCTCCCGCAGATAATCCCAGTAGGGGGTGTCGCTGCGTCGGGTGGCGTGGAAGTGCAGGATCAGAAAGTCGCGGATCGTCTCGTACTCGAACCGCATCACGCGGTTGTAGCGGTCGATGTCGGGGGTCTCGAACCGCTTGTCGGGGAACATGGCCAGCAGGCGCGATATGCCCACCTGGATCAGGTGGATGCTCTGGCTCTCCAGCGGCTCCATGAAGCCGGCCGACAGGCCGATGGCCACGACGTTCTTGTTCCAGCTCTTCTTTCGCCGCCCGGCCGTGAAGCGCAGGGTGAACGGGTCGCGCAGCGGGGCGCCGTCCAGGCCGGCCAGCAGGTCGGCGGTCGCCTCGTCCTCGCTGATGTGCTGGCTGGAAAAGGCGTAGCCGTTGCCCAGGCGGTGCTGCAGCGGGATGCGCCACTGCCAGCCGGCCGGGCGGGCGGTGGCGCGGGTCACCGGCTGGCGCGAGCCGCCCAGTTCGCACGGCACGGCCACGGCCCGGTCGTTAAGCAGCCAGTGGGACCAGTCCTCGAAGCCGGTCTTCAGGGTCTGCTCGATCAGCAGGCCGCGAAAGCCCGAGCAGTCGATGAACAGGTCGCCCTCGACCCGCTGGCCGCTCTCCAGGGTCACCGCCTCGACGAAGCCGTCCTCGGCCCGCTGGTGGACCTGGACGATCCGGCCTTCCTGGCGCCGGACGGCCCGCGCCTCGGCGTAGTCGCGCAGCATCCGGGCGTAGAGCGCCGCATCGATGTGGTAGGCGTGGGACAGCGTGCCCAGCGGCGAATTGCGCTGGCCGTTGGCCCGCATGAACTTGCTCTGGGCCGAGGCCAGGGCCTGCAGCGAATATTCGGTCAGGTCGGCGGCCTGGCCCATCGCCTGCAGCCGCAGCCAGTAGGCGTGGAACGAGACCCCCTCCATGTCCAGGCCGTAGGGGCCGAACGGGTGGTAGTAGCGATGGCCGATCTCTTTCCAGTCAACGAAGTCGATGGCAAGCTTGAAGGTCGCCATGGTGCGGCGGACGAACTCGTTCTCGTCCAGGCCCAGCATGCGGTTGAAGATGTTGATCTGCGGGATCGTGGATTCGCCCACGCCGATCGTGCCGATCTCTTCGGACTCCACCAGGGTCACCTCGGTGTGGCCGTCCTTCAGGAACCGGCCCAGCGCCGCGGCCGTCATCCAGCCGGCGGTGCCGCCGCCGACGATGACGATCTTGCGTAGGCGTTGGTCGGTCATGCGGGGACTCCGGCAGCGCAATAGCGGGTGATGAAGGCGGCGTGGTCGGGCATGGCCTGGGCGGTCTGGCCGATCAGGGCCGACAGCCGTCGCAGGCGCTGGACAAGGGCGGCTTCCGGCAGGCTGTCGACCAGGGCGTCGTACTGGCGCGGCACGATCCCCTGACCCAGCAGCACGGCGATCCAGCTGGCCTCGGCGAACAGGTCGTAGTCGGACTGGAACAAACGCCCGCGCCCGGCGAACAGGTCGATCTTGCGCTGCAGGCTGTCGGGAATCTCCATGGTCCGAAGATCGTTCCAATAGGCGGTGTCCGACCGCTCCGTGGCCTTGAAGTGCAGGATGATGAAGTCGCGGACCAGCTCAACCTGCTGGGCGATCAGGCGGTTGTATTCGTCGATCTCCAGCGGATCGAAGCCCTTGTCCGGGAACAGGGCCAGGAGCTTGGTGATCGCCGCCTGGATCAGGTGGATGCTGGTGCTTTCCAGCGGCTCCAGGAAGCCCGACGACAGGCCGATGGCGACGCAATTCTTGATCCACGCCCGATCGCGGCGACCGGCCTGGAAGCGCAGGACATTCGGGTCGGCCCGGGCTGGTCCGTCCAGCCCCGCCGTCAGGGCGGCCAGAGCCTCGTCGTCGCCGATATGGGCGCTGGAATAGACATAGCCGTTGCCGGTGCGGTGCTGCAGCGGGATGCGCCAGCGCCATCCGGCCTTGTCGGCGGTGGCGCGAGTATAGGGCGTCAGGCCGTCACCGCCGGTGTCGCAGGGAATGGCCACGGCCCGGTCGTTGGGCAGCCAATGGCCCCAGTCGATATAGCGCCCGCCCAGGGCCTGGCCGATCAGCAGGGCGCGAAAGCCCGTGCAGTCGATGAACAGGTCGGCCTCGAAGACGCGGCCGTCCTCCAGGGTGACCGACTGGATGAAGCCGTCCTCGCCGCGCAGGGCGACGTCGGCCACCTTGCCCTCGATCCGCCTCGCGCCCCGCGCCTCGGCGAAGCCGCGCAGGAACCTGGCGTAGAGGCCGGCGTCGAAGTGGAAGGCGTATTTCAGGCTGGATAGCACCTTGGCCGGATCGGGGTCGGGCAGGGCGAAGCGGTTTTGGCGAGCGGCGACGGCCGCCAGGTTGAAGTTCTCGATCGGCCCCACCTGGCCCTGCACCTTGCGCCAGACCTGGTGGAACTTGATGGCCTCGATATCCAGGCCGAAGGTCCCGAACGGATGGATGTAACGGTCGCCCAGGCGGGTCCAGTCGCGGAACTCGATGCCCAGCTTGAAGGTCGCCCGCGTGGCCCGCATGAAGTCGCGCTCGTCGATCCCCAGCATGGCGTTGAAGGTCAGGATCGGCGGGATCGTGGCCTCGCCGACCCCGACCGTGCCGATCTGCTCGGACTCGACCAGCGTCACCTCGACCTGGCCGCCCAGCACCTTGGACAGGGCCGCCGCCGTCATCCAGCCGGCCGTGCCGCCGCCCAAGACCAGCACTTTCCGGATCGGGTCTGGGCGGAGCGCAGCATCGGTCATGGTTGGTCTTTCAGCGCTTCGGCGTGCGGCGGCATGGCCTGGGCGGCCTGGCGGATCATCCCGCGCAGCCTGGCCAGGGTGGCCTCGGCCTGGTCGGCGGGCAGGCGGTCGGCCAGCCGGTCATGACGCCGGGGCGTGATCCCGTGACCGAGGAACGCCCCGACCCAGGCGCCTTCGACGAAGGTCTCCTCGTCGTACAGCACCACGCGCCCACGGCTTTCGAACTGGGCCTGCTTGTAGGCCAGGGTCGCCGAGGGTTCGGCCTGCCGCGCCTGGGTCCACAGAGCGTCGGTCCGCGTGGCGACGACGTAGCGCAGGACGGCCATGTCGCGGGCCCGGTCGAACGTCTCGGCCATCAGGCGGTTGTATTCGGTCGCCGCCAGGGGCGAGCCGTCGGCGGCGGGCAGCAGGGCGATCAGCCGGCCGACGCCGCTCTGGATCGCCTGGGCGTCGTCGCCGTTCAGCGGCTCCAGCTGGACCGCCGCCGGGCCGACGGCCAGGCAGTTGCCCGACCAGGCCCGCTGGCGCCGGCCGTTGCGCAAGGGAACGATCGTCGCTTCGCCGCCCAGGATGTCGCGGGCCGCCTCGTCGTCGGTGAGACCGCTGGCGTAGGCCAGGGTCACCGCGTCGCCGCCGCGCAGGGGGACCCGTCTCAGCCACCCTTCCGGGATCGCTTCGAACTCGGTCAGCGGCGGCGGATCGGCGCGGGGCGCGACCTCGCGCAGGGCCAGGCGGTCGCAGGCCAGGGCGGCCGATTCGTCGATCCACGCCGCCCCGGGCGTCGCGCCGATCAGGCGGCCGTCCGGCGTGGCGTCGACGAACAGGTCGGCGACGACTCGTTCGCCGTCGGCCAGGACCACGGCCGCGATGGCGCCGTTGTCGGCCAGGACGACGTCGGCGATCTCGCCGGCCCGCGTCGCCACACGGGGCGCCGTCGCGCGCAGGGCCGCGACATAGCCGGCGGCGTCCAGGTGCAGGCCGTAGGACAGGGTCGACAACACCGACCGGGGGTCTTCGCTGGGCGGGGCGAACCGGCCCATGCGCCCGGCCACGGCGGCCAGGCTGTAGTCCTCGTAGCGTCCGGCCTCGCCGCGTCGAGCGGCCCGCAGCCAATGATGGTGGAACGCCACGCCGTCCAGATTGGCGCCGGCGTCGCTGAAGCCTTCGACATGGTCCCGGTCCGGGTCCTGGTCCGTCCAGCCGCCGTATCGCGCGCCCAGCTTGAAGGTCCCGCGCGCGGTTCGCATCAGGGCGGCCTCGTCCAAGCCCAGCAGACCATGGAAGCCGCGCAGGGCGGGCAGGGTGGACAGGGCTCCGCAGGGCGCGGCGTCGGCGGTCTCGACCACCCGGATCGCGCAGGCGGCGGGCAGGACCCGCGCCAGGGCGGCGGCGGTCATCCAGCCGGCGACGCCGCCGCCCAGGACGGCGACGCTGGTCAGGGGCGCGCGGCTCATGCCGTCATGGCCTGAGCCGCCGCCCCGAAGCCGCTTGGGGGGCCGGCGGCGCAGAACCGAGCGATCCAGTCGTCATGGCTCGGCATGGCCCGCACCGTCTCGGCAATGGAATCGCGGATCGCCTTCAGCCTCTGCGCCAGGACGGCGTCGGGCACGCTGTCGCTGACCGGGTCATAGGCTCGCGGCACGATGTTCTGGCCCAGATAGACCGCCAGCCAGCTGGGCTCGAGGAAGAAGCCGTCCTTGTATTTCACCACCACCCCGCGATCGCGGAACAGGTCCATCTTGTAGGCCAGGCTGTCGGGGATGGGCAGGTTGCGGCGGTCGTCCCAGAACGGCGAGCCGGTCCGCTGGTTGGCGTGGTAGTGCAGGACCAGAAAGTCGCGGATGCGCTCGAACTCCAGGGTCATCACGCGGTTGTACTCGTCCTGGTCGGCCTGGTCGCAGCCCCGGTCCGGGAACAGTTCCAGCAGGGTGGTGATCGCCACCTGGATCAGGTGGATGCTGGTGCTTTCCAGCGGTTCCAGGAAGCCGCTGGCCAGGCCCACGGCCACGCAGTTGCGGCTCCACTGCTTCTTGCGATGGCCGGCGACGAACCGCAGGAAGCGCGGCTCGGCCTGGGCCTTGCCCTCCAGCCCGGCCAGCAGGGCGGCCGCGGCGTCGTCGTCGCTGATGTGGGCGCTGGAATAGACGTAGCCGTTGCCGACGCGATGCTGCAGCGGGATGCGCCAGCGCCAGCCGGCCGTGTCGGCCGTGCAGCGCGTATAGGGCGTCGAGACCTCGACCGTGTCGCAGGGGACGGCGGCGGCCCGGTCGCAGGGCAGCCAGCGGGTCCAGTCCTCGTAGCCGGCCTTCAGCGCCTGTTCGATCAGCAGGCCGCGAAAGCCCGAGCAGTCGATGAACAGGTCGGCTTCGATTCGCTCGCCGCTCTCCATCGTGACCGCCTCGATGAAGCCGTCCCCGCCGCGCAGCGCGACGTCGGCCACCTTGCCTTCGGTGCGGACCACGCCGCGCGCCTCGGCGTAGGCGCGCAGATAGGCCGCGTAGAGCCCGGCGTCGAACTGGTAGGCGTAGGCATAGGTCGAGGCCAGGGCGCGCGGATCGGGGGAGGGCGGGGCGAAGCGTCCCTGGCGCGCGGCCATGACGGGCAGGGAATAGGCCTCCAGCGGCGTGGCGTCGCCGCCCAGGCGGGCCCGTAGCCAGTGATGGTGGAAGCCCACGCCGGCGATCGCCGCGCCGTAGGCCCCAAACGGGTGGATGTAGCTGTCGCCCGGCTTGCCCCAGCCGCGAAACTCGATGCCCAGCTTGTAGGTCGCCTGGGTCTTGCGCATGAAATCGGCCTCGTCGAGGCCCAGGGCGGCGTTGAAGTGGCGGATGTGCGGGACGGTCGCCTCGCCGACGCCGACCGTGCCGATCTCGGCCGATTCGACCAGGCGGATGGCGATTGGCAAGCCGGCCAGCTTGGCCGACAGGGCCGCGGCCGTCATCCAGCCGGCGGTGCCGCCGCCGACGATTAGAATGTTCCGGACGGCCCGATCCGTCATGCGTTCCCCCTGCCGCGATCATACCCCGCCTTCTATGGGCGGTCATCTCCTGGACCTACCGGGATCGGGAGGTCCAGATGGATTTGTCGGACGACGTTGTCTCCTGAATTTCGGAACGGTGTTATCCGTATTTGGGCGACGGTCCAGCCGCCTTTCAATTGTTACGACAAATCAGAAGGTTCGTTGGGTCTGCTTTCTTTCCGGGAGGGTGAGGTAGCGCTACCTTGACGCTGGCTGGCTTTGCCATATCATTCCACCACAATGGCCCACGCAATAGGCCAATGGTAGCGGTAACGAGCTGCCATGAAGAACAACTGGGGAGGCAAACAAAATGGACCACGTCCAACGGGCGGTCGCACGCGCAGGTGCGGTTTCGACTTCAAAACTCAGGTATGGGGCTTCGGCCCTGGCGTTGGGGGCCATGCTGGTCGCGGCGCCGGCTTTCGCTCAGACCAAGCCGACCGACGATGCGGCGACGGTCGACGAGGTGGTCGTCACCAGCATCCGCCAGAGCCTGAAGAGCTCGCAGCAGCTGAAGCAAAGCTCCGAGATCATCGGCGACTCGATCACCGCCGAGGACATCGGCGCCCTGCCGGACCGCTCGGTGACCGAGGCGCTGCAGCGCATCCCGGGCGTGGCCATCAACCGCTTCGCCGCCGGCGTCGACCCGGACCACTTCTCGACCGAAGGCAGCGGCGTGGTCGTGCGCGGCCTGAACTTCGTGCGTTCCGAGCTGAACGGCCGCGACACCTTCTCGGCCAACAACGGCCGCGCCCTCAGCTTCGCGGACGTGCCGTCCGAACTGATGGGCGGGGTGGACGTGTTCAAGAGTCCCTCGGCCGACATGATCGAGGGCGGCATCTCGGGCACGGTGAACCTGCGCACCCGCCTGCCGTTCGACAGCGCCAAGCGCCTGCTCTCGCTCTCCGCCGAAGCCAGCTACGGCGACTTCGCCAAGAAGTGGGCCCCGACCTTCACGGCCCTCTACAGTGACCAATGGGACACCGAGGCCGGTACGTTCGGCCTGCTGCTGAGCGCGGTCGATTCCAAGCTGTTCACCCGCGCCGACGGCACCCAGGTGTCGAACTTCGGCTGCCGCACCGGCTTCACCAGCGCCCAGACCGCCAACCCGCAAGCCGTGACCTGCCCGCAGGGCGGCAAGGGCGTGTGGTTCCCGCGCGGCGCGGCCTTCCGCAGCACCGAGACCGAGCGCGACCGCACCGGCTACGCGGCGGCCGGCCAGTGGCGCAGCAACGACGACACCATGCTGGCGACCTTCCAGTACCTGCGCTCGGAATCGACGCAGTCCTGGACCGAGCACGCGATGGAGATCGCCACTGATAACGTGACCTCGAACGGCGACTCCCGTCCGATCGACGGCACCACCTTCGGCGTCGACAGCGACGGCATCTTCACCAACGGGATCATCACCGGCACGCAGGGCTGGCGCGACGACCAGAACAGCCCCACCGATCCGCGCACGCCCAGCTTCGGCCTGCAGAGCAACAACATCAGCCGCAGCGTCGAGCAGACCTACGTCACCTCGGACTACGGCTTCAATTTCAAGTGGACGCCCAACGACCGCTGGAGCGCGGCCTTCGACTACCAGCACGTCGACTCGACGGTCGACAACCTGGACGTCGGCATCTGGGGCTCGGCCTTCCAGAACCTGGACCTGAAGCTCAACGGCTCGGACATGCCGGTGTTCACGTTCATTCCGCCGGCCAGCGGCGCGTCGATCCCCGCCTGTTCGCCGCCCAGCGGAAGCTGCTCGACCTACTTCACCGGGACGCACAACAGCTTCCAGGACCCGTACAACAGCTTCTGGCGCTCGGCGATGGACCACATCGAGCAGAGCGAGGGCAAGGAAGACGCCGCCAAGATCGACGTCGACTACCGCTTCGCCGAGAACAGCTGGCTGGACTCCGCGCGCGTCGGCGTGCGCTGGGCCGAGCGCGACCAGACCACGCGGTTCTCGACCTATAACTGGGGCGCGTTGAGCGAGATCTGGGGCGGCGGCGGACCCGTGTGGTTCGACGATCCGATCAACGGCTCTCCGACCACCCCCGGCGGTTCGACCAGCGCGAGCCACACCGAACTCTATCCGTTCACCGACTTCATGCGCGGCCAGGTTCCGGTCCCGACCGGCCTGGACGCTCGGCCGTTCTACAATGGCAACGCCGCCAAGGACTACGCGGCGATGTCGGCTTTCGCCCTCAATGTCGGTGACGAATGGCGGGCCCGTCTCGTCAACAACTGCCCGCAGAACTGGGTGCCGCTGGCCCAGCGCTGCGGCGTCGTGGCCGGCACGCCGTTCCTGCCGGGCGAGATCAACCCGATCAACGAAAAGACCAAGTCGGCCTATGGCATGCTGCGCTTCAAGCATGACTTCGACGGCGACGTGCGGGTCACCGGCAATGTCGGCCTGCGATATACCGAGACCAAGCGCGTGGCGTCCGGCTACCTGGTGTTCCCGAGCTCCGTCCCGCCAAGCGACGAGTCGTGCGCCGACGCCCTGGCCAAATGGACGGCCCTGCCCGAGCCGAAGCCCGCGTTCGCGCCGTCCGACTTCTGCTCGCTTCCGGCGCAGACCCGGGCCGCGTCGCGGCTGTTCGCCAACGGCTCCACGACCGCCAATACGGCCCACGCCAAGTTCGAGTACTGGCTGCCCAGCATCAATGTGAAGGTCGCCCTGCCGAACAAGCTGCAGCTGCGCTTCGCCGCGTCCAAGACCATCACGCCGCCGGAAGTCGGCCTGACCCGCAACTATTACGACGTCAAGCTGGACACGACGGATACGGGCATCTCCAACCCGATCACGGCCGACAGCCTCAGCGGTAACGTCACCGTCGGCAACCCGTATCTGAAGCCGACCCAGGCCTTGAACGTCGACGGTTCGGTGGAATGGTACTTCGCGCCGGTGGGCTCGCTGACCTTCGCCCTGTTCTGGAAGGAACTGAAGGACGTCGCCACCAACACCACCGCCCGCATCCCGTTCACCAACAACGGCGCGACCTTCAACGTGGTGGTGACCACGCCCGGCAATTCCGAGCAGAAGGCCCACGTGAAGGGCTTCGAGGTCGCCTACCAGCAGTTCTACGACTTCCTGCCCAAGCCGCTGGACGGGTTCGGCATCAACGCCAACTACAGCTACATCGACAGCAAGGGCGTGCCGCAAAGCACGCTGTCGGCCACCGACCCCGACGTGGCCGCCGGCCGCGTCTCGACAGTCAACACCGCGCTGCTGCCGCTGCAGGGCCTGTCCAAGCACAACGCCAACTTCGCGGCCATCTACGAGAAGGGCCCGATCTCGGCCCGTCTGGCCTACAACTGGCGCTCGGACTTCCTGCTGACGGTCCGCGACGTGATCGTGCCCTACGCGCCGATTATGAACGAGGCCACCGGCCAGCTGGACGGCTCGATCTTCTACACCCTCAATCCGAAGGTGAAGATCGGCGTGCAGGGCGTGAACCTGACCAACGAGGTCACCAAGACCACCCAGGTCCTGAACAACGATCTGCTCAAGGCTGGACGGTCGTGGTTCATGAACGACCGGCGCTACACATTCGTGCTGCGCGCCAGCTTCTAGATCCTTGGGCGACCCGGCCGGACCTTGTCCGGTCGGGCCGCCCAGGGCGCATACCCTTCGGCCGTCCGCGGGCGAGGGCTTCTACCCCAAAAACTCGCCGCGCAACGTTCCCGACGTCGCGCGGCGTTCTTGAGAGAACTTGACCGTGACGTTCCGCCTTTCACCGTTTTCCAGGCGCGGCTTCATGGGCGCCGGCGTCGCCGCGGCGGCCGCCGGCGCGGTTTGCGGCCTGGCCCAGGCGGCCGAGCGCTTCAACGGGCCGTCGCTCGCCGCCCTGGCCCGGGCCAAGGGCGTCCGGTTCGGCAGCGCGGTCGGGGCGGGCCCGGCCGGCTCGCTGACGGGCGCGTTCGAGGATCCCCGCTATTGCCAGGTCCTGATCGACGAATGCGGGGTGCTGGTCCCCGAGAACGAGCTGAAGTGGTACGTCCTGCGGCCCGACGCCAAGACCTTCGCCTTCGAGCGGGCCGACCGGATCGCCGCCTTCGCCAAGGCCCACGACATCGCCCTGCGCGGCCATACCCTGTTGTGGCACCATCCCAAGTGGTTCCCGGCCTGGCTCACGGCCTACGACTTCGGCGCGGGTTCGGTCGCCGCCAAGAACGCCAAGGCCTTGCTGGTCGATCACATCGACAAGGTCGTGGCGCACTATCCGCAGATCGACTCCTGGGACGTGGTCAACGAGACGGTCGATCCTAAGGACGGCTCGATCCGCCGCACCGTCTTCTCCGACGCCATGGGCCAGGACCAGACCCTGGACGTCGCCTTCCACGCCGCCCGCGCCGCCGCGCCCAAGGCCCGGCTGGTCTATAACGACTACATGGGCTGGGAGGCCGGCAACGAGGCGCACCGCGCCGGGGTGCTGAAACTGCTGGAAGGCTTCCGCAAGCGCGGGACCCCGGTCGACGCCCTGGGCGTGCAGAGCCACCTCGGCACCGAAGACCCGGCCGCGCCCGGCAGCCTGGGCCAGCCCCAGGAAAAGGCCTGGCGCGCCTTCATCGACGAGGCGACCGGCATGGGCTACGACCTGCTGATCACCGAGTTCGACGTCAACGACCGCGACCTGCCGGCCGACGTCGGCGTCCGCGACGCGGCGACGGCCTCGGTCGCCAAGGCCTATCTCGACCTGATGCTGGACTATCGCCAGACCAAGGAGGTGCTGGCCTGGGGCATGGTCGACAAATATTCCTGGCTGCAGGGCTTCACGCCGCGCAAGGACGGCGCGCCCCAGCGCCCGACGCTCTATGACGACAACTACCGATCCAAGCCGCTGCGCGAGGCCGTGGCCGCCGCTTTCCGGTCCGCGCCGACGCGCGCGTGATCGTCGCCGGCGGCCGGGCCGGCCCTCCCGTGAGGCGAGCCCGCTTCAGGCGTGGGCGATGATCGGCAGGAAGGTCTCGGCCGTCAGGCTGGCGCCGCCCACCAGCACGCCGTCGACGTTCGGCGTCGCCAGGATCTCGGCGGCGTTGGCCGGAGTCACCGAGCCGCCGTACAGCAGCCGGACCCGGTCGCCGGCCGGGCCCAGGGCGCCGCGGCAGGTCTCGCGCAGCACAGCGTGCATGGCGGCGATGTCGTCGCCGGTGGCCGAGCGGCCCGTGCCGATCGCCCAGATCGGCTCGTAAGCCACCGACAGCCACGCGCCGTCGGCGTCGGTGGGCAGGCAGTTTTCCAGCTGGGCGCGGACCACCGCCTCGGCCTGGCCCGCCTCGCGGACCTCCAGCGGCTCGCCCACGCAGAGGATCACCGACAGGCCGTGGCGCCGCGCGGCCTCGGCCTTGCCGCGCACCTCGGCGTCGGTCTCGCGGCGGCCCGCCCGGCACTCGCTGTGGCCGACGATCGTGAAGGCGGCCCCGGCGTCCTTGACCATCGGCGCCGACAGGCAGCCGGTATGGGCGCCCTTGTCGGCCGCATGGATGTCCTGGGCTCCGACATGGATGGCGTTGGCGGCCTGCCAGGCGGCGGTGATCAGGGTCGCGGGGACCGCCAGGCCCACATCCACGGCGGGCGTCTCGCGCGCCGCCGCGTCGATGGCCCCGAGGACCGGCAGGGCGGCCAGGCTGCCGTGCATCTTCCAGTTTCCGACCACGAACTTGCGGGCGGGCTTTTCCATAGCGACGTGCATTCGGTCTCCATGCGCCGGCTGGCGCCTGTGTCTTGAAAAGGGGCTGACAGTCTGGCGATCAGGCCTGCTCCAGCACCTGGGCGGGATGCGCCTGGCGGGCCAGCCGTTCGCCCAGGGCGTCCAGCTGGGCCCACAGGGCGGGAGGCAGGCGATCGCCGAACCGGGCGTAGGCGTCGGGGATCAGGGCGGCTTCGGCCCGCCAGATCTCCGGATCGACAGTCAGCAGCAGGTCCAGCTGCGCCTCTGTCAGGTCCAGGCCGGTCAGGTCCAGGCTATCGCGGGCGGGCAGGCGGCCGATCGGGCTGTCGACGGCCTCGGCCTCGCCCTCCAGGCGGTCGACGATCCACTTGAGCACGCGGCTGTTCTCGCCATAGCCCGGCCAGACGAACCTGCCGCGCTCGTCCTTGCGGAACCAGTTGACGAAATAGATGCGCGGCAGCTTGGCCGGATCGGCGCCGGCCCCGACCTTCAGCCAGTGACCGAAGTAGTCGCCCATGTTGTAGCCGCAGAACGGCAGCATGGCGAACGGATCGCGGCGCAGCTCGCCGATGCTGTTCTCGGCCGCGGCGGTGCCTTCCGAGGCGACGTTGGAGGCCAGGAACACGCCATGCTCCCAGTCGAAGGCCTCGGTGACCAGGGGCACGGCCGAGGCCCGGCGGCCGCCGAACAGGATGGCCGAGATCGGTACGCCGGCCGGATCCTCCCATTCGTCGGCGATCACCGGGCACTGGCCAGCGGGGACGGCGAAGCGGGCGTTGGGATGGGCGGCAGGCTCGCCCAGGGCGGGCGTCCACGGCCGACCCTTCCAGTCGGTCAGGCTCTCCGGCGGGTGTTCGGTCAGGCCTTCCCACCAGACGTCGCCGTCGGCGGTGAGGGCCACGTTGGTGTAGATGCAGTTGCCATGCAGGGTGTCGACGGCGTTGCGGTTGGTCTTGACGCCGGTGCCCGGCGCCACGCCGAAGAAGCCGGCTTCGGGATTGATCGCGTACAGGCGGCCGTCGGGGCCGAAGCGCATCCAGCAGATGTCGTCGCCGATCGTCTCGGCCTTCCAGCCGGGCAGGGTGGGCTGCAGCATGGCCATGTTGGTCTTGCCGCAGGCGCTGGGGAAGGCGGCGGCCACGTAGCGGACCTTGCCGGCCGGCGAGGTCAGCTTGAGGATCAGCATGTGCTCGGCCAGCCAGCCTTCGTCGCGGGCCATCACCGAGGCGATGCGGAGGGCGTAGCACTTCTTGCCCAGCAGGGCGTTGCCGCCGTAGCCCGAGCCGTAGGACCAGATCTCGCGGCTTTCGGGGAAGTGGACGATGTACTTGTCGTCGTTGCACGGCCAGGCCACGTCCGCTTGGCCGTCGACGAGCGGCGCGCCCAGGGTGTGCAGGGCCGGCACGAAGAAGCCGTCATCGCTCAGGGCGTCCAGCGCCGCCTGGCCCATCCGGGTCATCACCCGCATCGAGACGGCGACATAGGCGCTGTCGGTGATCTCGACCCCCAGGGCGCTGATCGGCGAGCCGACGGGACCCATCGAGAAGGGCACGACATACATCGTGCGGCCCTGCATGCAGCCGTCGAACAGACCGGTCAGCAGCCCACGCATCTCGACCGGATCGCGCCAGTTGTTGGTCGGGCCGGCGTCGGCCGGGTCCTGCGAGCAGATGAAGGTGCGGCTCTCGACGCGGGCGACGTCGCGCGGGTCGGAGGCGGCGTGGAACGAGTTGGGGCGGAGGGCGGGGTCGAGGCGCCTGAGCGTGCCGGCGGCGACCAGTTCGTCGGTCAGGGCGGCCCATTCCGCCTCGGAGCCGTCGCACCAGTGAACGGCCTTCGGCTTGGTCAGGGCGGCGACCTCGTCGACCCAGGCCAATAGACGCGCGTGTTTCGTCGAGGGCGCGTTGGCGCCCAGCCCTTGGTTCCGCATGTTTCGTCCTGCTGCAAGCCTGGCGAGACTGTCGCTCGCCTTGGCGCGCACCATAGCGTCACGAACTGGTGGGAAAAGCCCAATGTTTTCAATGACAACGTTGTCGGCGAAAATCGAGGCGCAAGTTGCTGCGCGGAAGGCACGTTTTTACGCCCGGCGCCCGATTATGAGGAAGTCGATCCACGAACATGGTCTCGATCGCAGCGCAATGGCCAAGCTCTGCCATGGCTGGGGCGAATCGATGCTGTTGCGTCGCCGCTACCGCTACGCGCGACCGTGAGGCTTGGCTTACCACGCGCGGGGCGCTGGAAGGTGGGGGACGGGCTCTGGCGGACTCGGTCGAGGCGTCTATGGTGTCGGCGCCTTTTGCCGTGGAGCGACGAACGGAAATGACGCCTAAGCCTCTCATCCTCACCGCCGTGATCTTGGGCCTTGGCGGGCCGCTGGCCGGTTCGCCCGCCATGGCCCAGGTCCAGGCCCAAGCAAAGCCCGAGGACACCGAGGTCTGGAAGCCTGTACCCGCGGTGGTCACTCCGGCCAAGGAGGCCGGCGGCGCGCCGTCCGACGCCATCGTGCTGTTCGACGGCGGCGACCTGAAGGAATGGGTCGCGACCCAGGACAAGTCGCCGGCCGCCTGGAAGGTGGCGGACGGGGTGCTGACGGTCGACAAGACCCGCGGCAACATCGAGACTCGGCGAAGCTTTCGGGACTACCAGCTGCACCTGGAGTGGCGGATCCCGGCCGACATCGCGGGTTCGGGCCAGGCCCGGGGCAACAGCGGCCTCTTCCTGGCCTCCACCGGCCCTGGCGATAGCGGCTACGAGCTGCAGGTCCTCGATCCCTACCAGAACCCGACCTATGTGAACGGCCAGGCCGCCAGCCTCTACAAGCAGCATCCGCCGCTGGTGAACGCCGGACGCAAGCCGGGCGAGTGGCAGGTCTATGACGTGGTCTGGCGGGCGCCGGTGTTCGGCCCCGACGGGGCGCTGGTCTCGCCAGCCACCGTGACCGTGCTGCACAACGGCGTGCTGGTGCAGGACAACGCCGCGTTCGCGGGCGAGACGGTCTATATCGGCAAGCCGCCGTCCCGGCCCTTCGCCTCGGCGCCGATCAAGCTGCAGGCCCACGGCGACCCCAGCGCGCCGATCAGTTTCCGCAACATCTGGGTTCGCGAGCTGCCGCCAAAGCCCTAGCTCGAGGGCGGCCCCGTGCTCGACCGCACGATCAGGCGGTGGGGCAGGGTGACGTTCTGCAGGCTGCTGGCGCGGTCGGCCAGGATGTCCAGCAGCAGCCGGACCACCTCGTGGCCGATCTGCTCCATGGGCTGGCTGACGGTGGTCAGCTGCGGATCGAGATATTGCGCGAAGCGGATGTCGTCGAAGCCGACCAGCGACACGTCGCGCGGACAGCTCAGGCCGCGCCGGCGGATGGCCTCGATCGCGCCCATCGCCATCTCGTCGCTGAAGCAGAAGATGGCGGTGGGCGGACTCGGCTGGTCCAGCAGATCGCCGGCCTGGCGCAGGCCCGATTCGATCGAGAAGTCGCCGATGGCCATGCGCAGCGCGCTGGCCCGGCCCCGCTGCTGGGCGGCCGCGAGCACGCCGGCCAGGCGGTCGCCGCTGATCGGGCTGACCAGCGGACCGGTCACCACCCCGATCCGGGTGTGGCCCAGCGCGTAGAGGTGCTCCATGACCTCCGCCGCCGCGCCTTCGTTGTCGATGTGGGCGCTGGACACCGCCAGACCAGGGCGGAACTCGCAGCCGTTGACGATCGGGGTGCGCGGCCCCTTGGCGGCGACCATTTCGGCCAGGACGTCGGGCAGGCGATGGCCCAGGAAGATCAGGCCGTCGGCCTCCTTGCGCCGGAACATCGCCGCGTACTGCTCCTCGCGCGCCTCTTCGTGGCGGGTGTCGCCCAGCAGCACGGAATAGCCGGCCGCCAGCGCCGCTTCCTCGACGCCGCGGATCACCTGCGAGAAGAACGGGTTGCAGATGTCCGGCACGGTGACCAGGATCTTCTCGGTCCGCAGGGTCCGCAGGCTCTTGGCCGCGAAGTTGGGCTCGTAGCCGAGGCGGGTGACCGCCTCCATCACCTTCTTGCGAGTCGTCTCCAGCACCAGTTCGGGCGCGCTGAAAACCCGCGAAACCGTCGCGGTCGAGACTCCTGCGTCCAGAGCGACATCTTGAATGGTGGCCATCGGCGCGACACTGGCGACAAGCCAGGCCCTTGGCAAGGCGCAGCTCCCGGCTTGGCCAAGCGACTGGACAGTTGCCGCCTTGACGGACCCCTGTTATCGATGATTTCGATTACATGAGCGCGGAGCGGCCCAAACGGGTCGAATTCAAGCCGCCAAGCTGGTCGGGGAGGCCAGGAACCATGAAGACGAGCTTGCGGCTCTTCCTGATGATGGTGCTTCAGCTGGCGATCTGGGGCGCCTGGGCGCCGAAGATCTTCCCCTACATGGGCATGCTGGGCTTCGCGCCCTGGCAGCAGTCGCTGGTCGGCAGCTCGTGGGGCGTGGCCGCGGTGGTCGGCATCTTCTTCTCCAACCAGTTCGCCGACCGCAATTTCGCCGCCGAGCGCTTCCTGGCGATCAGCCACCTGATCGGCGGCCTGGCCCTGGTGGGAACGGCGCTCTCGACCAGCTTCTGGCCGTTCTTTGCCTGCTACCTGATCTTCAGCCTGGTCTATGTGCCGACCCTGTCGGTGACCAATTCCATCGCCTTCGCCAATCTGCGCGACCCGGCGGCGGACTTCGGCGCGGTGCGGATGGGCGGGACGGTCGGCTGGGTGCTGGTCAGCTGGCCCTTCGTCTTCCTGCTGGGCGCCCACGCCGGCGCCGAACAGGTGCGGTGGATCTTCCTGGTCGCGGCGATCCTGTCGTTCGTCTTCGCCGGCTACGCCCTGACCCTGCCGCACACGCCGGCCCGCAAGGACGCACCGGGGATCGACAACCTGGCCTGGCGCCGCGCCTTGAAGCTGCTGGCCGCGCCGTTCGTGCTGGTGCTGTTCCTCGTCACCTTCATCGATTCGGTGATCCACAACGGCTACTTCGTGATGGCCGACGCCTTCCTGACCAACCGGGTCGGGATCGCCGGCAATCTCAGCATGGTGGTGCTGAGCCTGGGCCAGGTGGCCGAGATCCTGACCATGTTCCTGCTAGGCCGCGTGCTGGCGCGGCTGGGCTGGAAGATCACCATGATCATCGGCGTCCTGGGTCACGCCGCGCGCTTCGCGGTCTTCGCCTTCTTCGCCGACAGCATCCCCGTGATCGTGGCCGTGCAACTGCTGCACGGGATCTGCTACGCCTTCTTCTTCGCCACGGTGTACATCTTCGTCGACGCGGTGTTCCCCAAGGACGTCCGCTCCAGCGCCCAGGGGCTGTTCAACCTGCTGATCCTGGGCGTCGGCAACGTGGTGGCCAGCTTCCTGTTCCCGACCCTGGTCAGCCGCCTGAGCCACGCCGGCGCCGACGGGGTGGCGAGCGTCGACTATACCAGCCTGTTCCTGGTCCCCACCGGCATGGCCCTGGTGGCCGTGCTGCTGCTGGCCCTGTTCTTCAAGCCGCCGACCCGGGCTCCGGTCGCCGAGGCGGACGACGACACACCGCTGGCGGCCGCCAGCCCGGCCCAGCCCTAGCCATGCTCCTCCAGAACAAGGAAAGCCACGTGCGCTCAACAGCTTGCGACCCCCGGGCCTCGGCCGTCGATCTTTCGCGGCGTGGCCTGCTCGCCGCCGGCGCGGCCGCCTTGGGCGCGGCCTATGGCGGGCTCGCCAACGCGGCGGAAAAGCCGTTCTTCCAACGCCGCGACCTGCCGGTCGGCATCCAGCTCTACACCCTGGGTCCGGACCTGCAGAAGGACCTGGACGCCCAGCTCGCCACGGTGGCCAAGATCGGCTTCAAGTCGGTGGAGCTGGCCGGCTATCTGGGCCGCACCCCGGCCGAGCTGCGGGCCGCCTTCGACAAGGCCGGCCTGGTCTGCCCCAGCGCCCACATCCCGCCCAAGGGCGCCAGCGGCCCCAGCTTCAGCGGCGATCTGGCCAAGCTGGCCGACGAGCTGCACGTGATCGGCGTGAAGGCGGCGATCATGCCGATCCTCTATATTCCCGACCGTCTGGGCGGCGCCGACCTGCGCCAGGCGGGCGCGCAGATGACCGCCGACGACTGGAAGTGGAACGCCGACTTCCTGAACGAGAAGGCGGCCGTCCTGAAGAAGGCCGGCATCGTCAGCGGCTACCACAACCACAATTTCGAGTTCGCCCCGCTAAGGGAGACGACCGGCATGGAGATCCTGCTGAAGGGCACGGATCCGAACCTCGTCACCTTCGAGATGGACGTCGGCTGGGTCACGGCCGCCGGCCAGGATCCGTTCGCCCTGCTGAAGGCGCATCCGCACCGCTTCACCCAGATGCACGTCAAGGACATCAAGGCCAGCACCAAGCCCAACTTCGTCCTGCAGCAGGACCCGACCGAGGTCGGCGCCGGCATGATCCCGTGGCCCAGGCTGCTGCCCGCCGCCTATGAGGCCGGGGTGCGCGGCTTCTATGTCGAGCAGGAGCCGCCGTTCGCCCACAGCCGGCTGGAGTCGGCCAAGATCAGCTTCGACTACCTGGCGAAAGTGACGGCCTGATGAGCGGACGGGCGCCTTTGCGGCTGGCCATGGTCGGCGGCGGTCCTGGCTCGTTCATCGGGCCGGTGCACCGCATGGCCGCCGAGCTGGACGGCCGCATCCGGCTGGTGGCCGGGGTGTTCAGCCGCGATCCGGCCAAGAACGCAACGGCGGCCGACGGCTGGGGCGTGGCGCGCGACCGGGTTTATCCCGATCACCATGCGCTGATCGCCGCCGAGCGCGCCCGGGCCGACGGCGTCGATCTGGTCGCCGTCGTGACGCCCAACCACCTGCACTTCGACGTCGCCGCCGCCGCCCTGAAGGGCGGCCTGCACGTGATCAGCGACAAGCCGGCGACCCTGAACCTGGCCCAGGCCCTGGACCTGGCCGAGATCGTCGCGGCGTCCGGCAAGCGCTATGGCCTGACCTACACCTACACCGGCTATCCGATGGTCCGCGAGGCGCGCGAGATCGTGGCGCGGAGCGACCTGGGCGCGGTGCGCAAGGTCGTGGTCGAATATTCGCAAGGCTGGCTGTCGCGGCCGCTGGAGCGCGAGGACAACAAGCAGGCCAGCTGGCGTTCGGATCCGGCCCAGTCCGGTGTCGGCGGCTGCATCGGCGACATCGGCGTCCACGCCTTCAACATCGCCGAGTTCATCACCGGTAGCCGGGTCGAGCGCCTGTGCGCCGACGTCGCCACCGTGGTGCCCGGCCGAAACCTGGATGACGACTGCAACGTGCTGCTGCGGTTCGAGGGCGGCGCACGCGGCGTGCTGATCGCCTCGCAGATCTCGGCGGGCGCGCGCAACGGCCTGAAGATCAGCGTCTATGGGGAGACGGGCGGCCTGACCTGGTCGCATGAACGCCCCAACGAATTGGTCCTGGACTGGCTGGACGGGCCCAGCCAGGTGCTGCACGCCGGCTCGGCCTATCTCGGCGCCAGCGCCCGGGCGGTCACGCGGCTGCCGACCGGCCATCCCGAGGGCTTCATCGAGGCCTTCGCCAACATCTATCGCGACTTCGCCGACGCGATCGCCGGAAGCGGCGACGGCCGGCTGGTGCCCGACATCGCCGAGGGCGTGCGCGGCATGGCCTTCGTCGAGCGCGCCGTGGCCGCCAGCCGCGCCGACGCCGGTTGGGTGGCTCTGGACGCGGTCAAGCAAGAGGGAGAGGGGCGATGAAGACGCTCAAGGGGCCCGGCATCTTCCTGGCCCAGTTCATCGGCGCCGAGCCGCCGTTCAATAAGCTTGAGACCATGGCCGCCTGGGTCGCCGACCTCGGCTATGTCGGCGTGCAGATGCCGACCGGCGGGGCGGACTCGTTCTTCGACCTGGCGCTGGCCGCGGAAAGCCAGACCTATTGCGACGACATCGCCGGCCTGCTGGCCAGCCACGGCCTGGTGATCACCGAGCTGTCGACCCACCTGCAGGGCCAGCTGGTCGCGGTGCACCCGGCCTATGACGAGCTGTTCGACGGCTTCGCGCCGCCCGAACTGCGCGGCAAGCCCAAGGAGCGCCAAGCCTGGGCAGTGGGGCAACTGAAGGCCGCCGCGGTCGCCAGCCGACGCTTGGGTCTGAACGCCCACGCCACCTTCTCCGGCGCCCTGGCCTGGCCGTACTTCTATCCCTGGCCGCAGCGGCCGGCGGGCCTGATCGAGGAGGCCTTCGCAGAGCTGGGCCGACGCTGGAAGCCGATCCTGGACGCCTTCGAAGACGAGGGAGTCAACGTCTGTTACGAGATCCATCCGGGCGAGGACCTGCACGACGGGGCCACCTTCGAGCGCTTCCTGGACGAGGTGGGCGGCCACCCGCGCGCCAACATCCTCTACGACCCCAGCCACTTCGTGCTGCAGCAGCTGGACTATCTGGGCTACGTCGATCGCTATCACGAACGGATCAAAGCCTTCCACGTCAAGGACGCCGAGTTCCGGCCGTCGGCCCGGTCCGGCGTCTATGGCGGCTACCAGGGCTGGCTGGAGCGGCCGGGCCGCTTCCGCTCGCTGGGCGACGGCCAGGTGGACTTCAAGGCGATCTTCTCCAAGCTGGCCCAGTACGACTATGCCGGCTGGGCGGTGCTGGAGTGGGAGTGCGCCCTGAAGCATCCCGAGCAGGGAGCCCGCGAGGGCGCGCCGTTCATCCGCGACCACATCATCCGGGTGACGGACAAGGCGTTCGACGACTTCGCCGGCAGCGCGCCCGACGCCGGCCGCAATCGACGCCTATTGGGCCTCTAGAGGCGACGCAAAGATTTAGACGGAGTCCACCGAATGAAGTTTCCGCTTATGCTTGCCGCGGCCCTGAGCGCCCTCGCCACCAGCGCCGTCGCGGCTCCGCCCACGGGGCAGGCCGTGTTCGAGCAGCGCTGCTCGGTCTGCCATTCGCTCCAGCCGGCGCCCGGCAAGATGGGGCCGCCGCTGGCCGGGGTGGCCGGCCGCAAGGCGGGCACGGCTCCCGGCTACGCCTACAGCAATGCGCTGAAAACCTCGAACATCACCTGGACCCCCGACCAGCTGGACGCCTTCATCAAGGCGCCGGGCAAGACGGTGCCCGGCACAAAGATGCTGCTGGGCGCGCCGGACGCCGAACAGCGCGCCGCCGTGATCCAGTACCTGGGCTCCCTCAAGAAGTAGTCCCGAGGGAGCCTCAGGGCTGGCTAGGTCAGGGCGCCGTCAGTTCCTGGATCTCGATGTCCTTGAACTCGATCGGGTGGCCCTCGCTCTGCAGGGCGATGTAGCCCTCGGTCAGCCGCTGGGCGCCCCGGGCGAGGATGTAGGGCTTGGCCCCGCCTGCGACCGTGTCGTCGGGGTCCAGGGTGACGTCCGCATAGTGATGAACGACCACGCCGTTGATCTTCTGGGAGATCTCGCCGTTGGGCAGCACTTCCAGCTCCGCCTTGACCCAGGTTCCGTTGGGGACCGTCGGGGCGTTGGTCGGCGGCGTGCAGTGATCCTTGGCCGTGACGCCGTCGAAGGTGATGTTGGTTCCGGGCGTGCAGACCGCGCCGGTGGGCCGGGGCGCGTCGCCCTCCTTGCCCAGCAGCTGGAACTCGATCGAGACCGGGAAGGGCTGCTCGACGGTCATGCTCTCCGGACTCTGGCTGTCGAACATGATCCCGCTGTTGCTACGCGCCCAGGCGGGCGTGTCCGGCAGGCCGCCGTCCGTGAGGAAGCGGTAGGTCAGGCGCAGGCGATAGGCCTTGAACGGCGTCTTGTAGAACAGGTGGCCGAACTGCCCGTCCAGCTTGTCGTAGCCGGCGTAGGAGACGCGGATCACGCCATGGTCGACGACGAAGGTCTGGTGGTAGTTCTCGCCCAACGGATGCTTGGCGACCTTCGGGGTCCAGCCGTCCAGGGTCCGCCCGTCGAACAGCGGACGCCACGGTCCGGCCTTGACCTCCTGGGCGCTGGCCTGGGCGCCGCCGCAGAGCGCCAGGCAGCCGAGCAGCGCCCCCATGGCGAGACCCGGCGCCGACTCGCGGCGCTTCCGAACGAACTGGCTCGATGTCATCATGGCCTTCTTCTTCCTCCCACGGGTTCGGCGGTTTTCGCATGAAACCGCGACCTTTCTTGCAATGTAACCCATTTCATGGAAGCCTCCAGGCAACAATCAAGGGTTCGCCGAAGGCGGCGCGTCGAGCTGCGGGGCAGCGGACGTGATTCCGTCAGGCGCGCCAAGCGGGGAGCAAACATGGCCAATCTCAACGGTCGCGCACGCCAGGAGAACACCTACGACGCCATTGTCGTGGGCAGCGGTATCACCGGCGGCTGGGCGGCCAAGGAGCTGACCCAGAAGGGTCTCAAGACCCTGGTGCTGGAGCGCGGGCCGATGGTCCGCCACCTGGAGGACTATCCGACCGCCACCCTGGACCCCTGGCAGACGAAGTACCCGCAAGGGCAGCTGCCGTCGGACGAGCTGGCCGCCCACTACGCCGTGCAGCGCCGCACCGGCTACACCATGACGGAGTACACCAAGCACTTCTTCGTCCGCGACGACCAGAACCCCTATACCGAGGAAAGCCGCTACGACTGGATCCGCGGCTATCACGTCGGCGGGCGGTCGCTGACCTGGGGCCGCCAGAGCTATCGCCACAGCCCGATCGACTTCGAGGCCAACGCCCGCGAGGGAATCGGCGTCGACTGGCCGATCCGCTACGAGGAGCTCGCGCCCTGGTACGACCATGTCGAGCGCTTCATCGGCGTCTCGGGCCAGGCCGAGGGCCTGCCGCACCTGCCGGACGGCCAGTACCAGCCGCCGATGGAGATGAACTGCGTCGAGAAGGCCTTCAAGGCCAAGTCCGAGGCGCGGTTCCCCGAACGGCGGATCACCATGGGCCGGACCGCGCACCTGACCGACCCGACCGAGGAACAGCTCGCGCTGGGCCGGACCAAGTGCCAGTACCGCAACATGTGCATCCGCGGCTGCCCGTTCGGCGGCTACTACAGCTCCAATTCCGGAGGATTGGTGGCGGCAGAGCGTACCGGCAACCTGGTCATCCGCCCCGGCTCGATCGTCACCTCGCTGATCTATGACGAGAAGGCCGGCAAGGCGACCGGGGTGCGCATCCTCGACGCGCCGACGCGCCAGGAGGAGGAGTTCTACGCCGACGTCGTGTTCCTGTGCGCCTCGGCCTTCAACTCGGCGTGGATCATGATGAACTCGACCAGCTCGCGGTTCCCGAACGGCTTCGGCAACGGCAGCGACCAGCTGGGCCGCAACGTCATGGACCACCACCTGGGGGTCGGGGCCAGCGGCGAGGCGCCCGAGTTCGCCGACATGTACTATTCGGGCCGCCGGCCGAACGGGATCTATGTGCCGCGCTTCCGCAACCTGGGCGACGCGGCCACCAAGCGGAGCGACTACCTGCGCGGCTTCGGCTACCAGGGCGGCGCGTCGCGGCCGGGATGGGATCGCGACCTGACCCGACCTGGACAGGACCCCTCCGGTCCGCGGGGCTTCGGGGCGGCGCGCAAGGCCGCGCTCAGCCAGCCGGGGCCGTGGACCATCGGATTGGGCGGCTTCGGCGAAATCCTGCCCTACGAGGACAACCGGATCACCCTGAACCGCGACAAGACCGACGAGTTCGGCCTGCCGACCCTGTCGATGAACGTCACGATCCGCGAGAACGAGCTGGCCATGCGCCGCGACATGCAGACCGCCGCCGCAGAGATGCTGGAGGCGGCCGGCTTCAAGAACGTCGAGGGCCGCGACGGCGGCTACGCGCCGGGGCTGGGCATTCACGAGATGGGCACCGCCCGCATGGGCCGGGACCCGAAGACCTCGGTGCTCAACGCCAACAACCAGGTCCACGAGTGCAAGAACGTCTATGTCACCGACGGGGCGGCGATGACCTCGGCGTCGTGCGTCAACCCGTCCCTGACCTACATGGCGCTGACCGCCCGGGCCGCCGACCATGCGGTCAAGGCGCGCAAGCGGGGAGATCTGTGATGCTGCTGAGCCGACGCGCCGCGATACGTGGCCTGACCTTCACCTTCGGGGTCGCGGCGACGGGGCTCGCCGGACGGGCCGTGGCGGCGACGACGGCCCTGGCCTGGACCCCCACGGCCCTCACCCCGGACGAGGCCAGGCTGGTCGACGTGGTCGCCGAACTGATCATCCCCAAGACCGACACGCCGGGCGCGCGCGAAGCCGGCGTGCCGCAGTTCGTCGATCGGGCGCTGGCCGACTACTACAACAAGGCCCAGGCCGAGCGCCTTCGGGCCGGGCTGGCGCGCATGGACGCCGACGCCCGAGCCGCCCATGGCGACGTGTTCGTGGCCCTGACGCCGCAACAGCAGGTCGAACTCCTGGCCGGCTACGACCGCGAGGCCGCGGCCGCTCAGGGCCAGGTGGCGGGCGAGCCCCACTTCTTCCCGCTGCTGGAGGACCTGGTGACGGTGGGTTACTTCACCTCCGAGCCGGGCGCGACGGTGGCGTTGCGGTACGATCCCGTCCCCGGCGCCTATCACGGCTGCGTGCCGCTGGCCGAACTCGGCCGGGGCTGGGCGACGCGATAGGCCGACGGCGGGCCGCGTTCAGCGTCGTCGAGGTTCTCCAATACCCGCCGACGTGGTCAGGGCGACGCAGGCGCGCCGTCCTGATCAGCTTGTGACGCCTCGCCATTCGAGCCAGGCTGCTCGGACAGGGCGTAGATCCTCTCCATCTCTACCCAGGTCCGGTCGGGAGCGAACGGCAGCGGCTTTTGGAAAGTCCGCATCAGCGCGTCCCAGGCCCGCACGTCGGGATCGGCGGCGTCGCGCGCCGCCTTGACCTGCGCGTCATGGCCGTCTCCCTGCTCCAGGATCATGAACATCCGGTCGCCGACGAGCCAGATATCGAGCTCGCGCACGTCGTCGGCGCGGATCGCGGCCGTCACCGCGACGGGCGGTCCTCCCGCCCTGTGCCAGGCGCGGTAACGGGCGATCCGGTCGGCGTCGTCGTGCAGATCGACCGCGAAGCAGCGGCGCGTCGTCCCGTTCATGGCGGCCTCGACAAGGGCGTTGACGAGAGCCCGACGGGCTCTATAAACATCATACGTATTACCTTATTGGGCCGGGTGCGGGGAGGCAAGAGGTGACCCAGCTGTATGGACGGACGTTGAGCCGCCGCGCCCTGGCCGAGCGCACCGGCGCCCTGTCGCAGTTCGCCGGCGTGCGCCTGTCGACCCTGGGCGACGGCGTCGAGCGCGGCGTGCGGCAGCTGGAGTTCCGCACCGGCTCGGGCCTGCGCTTCACGGTGCTGGTCGACCGGGCGATGGACATCGCCGAGTGCGAGCACAACGGCCGCGCGGTCGGCTGGCATTCGCCGTCCGGCTTCCGCAATCCCGCGCTGCACGAGTACGAGGGGGAGGGCGGCCTGTCCTGGTTCCGGTCGTTCTCGGGCCTGATGGTCACCTGCGGCCTGGACCACGTGCTGTTCATGCACGACGACCCGGCCGACCACTACGTCTATGGCCCCCGCAAGACGGTCAGTTCGTCGCTGCACGGGCGGATCGGCACGATCCCGGCGCGGCTGACCGGCTATGGCGAACGCTGGGACGGCGACGACTGCGTGCTGTGGGCCGAGGGCGTGGTGCAGCAGTCGACGGTGTTCGGCGAGGACCTGCACCTGGTCCGGCGGATCGAGGCGAGCGTCGGGACCGACGAGATCCGCCTGCACGACCGCGTGGTCAATCACGGCTTCTACAAGACGCCGCACATGTACTGCTACCACATCAATGTCGGCTATCCGGTCCTGGACGAGGGGTCGCGCTACGTGGCGCCAATCCGCGACGTGGTGTGGGCATCCCACGCTGGTGACGACTACCGCAAGCAAGGCGTCGGCTACCGGACCTTGCCGGCTCCGATCCGCAATTTCCACGAACAGGTCTGGCAGCACGACATGGCGCCGAACGCCGACGGGCGGGTCAATGTCGCCCTGGTCAACGAGGCGATCGGCTTCGGCTTCGAGGTCCAGATCCTGAAGTCGCAGTTCCCGGCCCTGTACGAGTGGCAGAACCTGCACGCCGGCCATTACGCCCTGGGAATCGAGCCCTCGACCAACCACGTGCTGGGCAAGGACTTCGCCCGCGACCGCGGCGAACTGATCCAGCTGGAGCACGGCGAGGAGCGTCGCTACGACAGCGTCTTCCGCATCCTGCCCGACGCGGACGCGGTGGCCCAGGCGATCGGCCGGATCGAGGCCGTGGCCCGGCAGCCGGCCGAGGACTATCCCGTCCCCTCGGGCGTCTATCCGGTCATTGAAGGGCGTTGAGATGGCGGCTCTTCGGGACCTTGAGGGCCGGGTCGTCCTCTATACGGGCGCGGCGGGCGGGCTGGGGCTGCAGACGACCCTGCAGCTGATGGCGCGCGGCGCCACCGTCGTGGCCGTCGACAATGACCCGACCAAGGTCGCGGCGCTGGAGGCCGAGGCCGCCAGGGTCGGGGCGGCCAAGGTGGGGCTGGGACGCCTGGTCCTCTCGACCGCCGACCTTTCCGACCTCGCGGGCTTCCGGGCCGTGCTGGACGACCTGTTGGGCCGGGTCGGCGCCTTCGACGTGGTGATCAACAACGCCGCCATCTATCCGTCGCGCCCGTTCGAAGACTATTCGATCGAGGACCACCAGGCCGTCCAGCGGGTCAATGTCGACGCAGCGATCGTCGCCGTTCAGGCGGCCCTGCCGGCCATGCGCGAGCGGGGCTTTGGCCGGATCATCAACATCTCCAGCATCACCCTGTCGGGCGGGTGGGCCAACCTGTCGCCGTACGTCGCCTCGAAGGGCGCGCTGGTCGGCCTGACCCGCGCCTGGGCGCGCGAGTTCGGTCCCTACGGGATCACCGTCAACGCCATCGCCCCCGGCGCCTTCCCGACCGACGCCGAGAAGATCCATCCCGATCCGGACGGCTACGCCCGCCACGTGCTCGACCGCCAGGCCGTCAAGCGCCGGGGCCACGTCGGCGACATCGCCCACGCCATCGCATTCTTCGCCGCCGACGAGGCGGGCTTCATCACCGGCCAGACGCTGCACGTGAACGGCGGCTGGGTGATGAGCTGAACCAGTCAAAGGTTTGTTCTGAAATGGGTATTCTCAGCGGAATCCGCGTCCTCGACTGTTCGATCGCCATGGCCGGCCCGTTCGCCGCCCAGCGCCTGGGCGACATGGGCGCCGACGTGATCAAGGTCGAGCCGACCACCGGCGAGTGGCAGCGCCACGTCGCGGCCGGCGGGGCGCGCGGCAACCAGATCAACGTCTCGTTCCTGTCGTTGAACCGCAATAAGCGCTCCCTGGCCGTCGACCTGAAGACGGCCGAGGGCAAGGCCCTGCTGCTGGAGATGGTCAAGACCGCCGATGTCTTCCTGCAGAACTACCGGCCCGGCGTCGCCCAGCGGCTGGGCGTCGACTACGAGACCCTGTCGAAGATCAATCCGCGGCTGATCTACGTGTCGATGTCGGGCTATGGCGAGGATGGTCCGTACCGGAACTATCCGGGGCAAGACCTGCTGCTGCAGGCCATGTCGGGGGCGATGATGTCGTCGGGGGCGGCCGACCAGCCGCCCCAGCCGGCCGGCCAATATCTGGTCGACGCGATCACCGCCTACACCGCCTTCGAGGGCGCGCTGGCGGCCCTGTTCCATCGCGAGCGGACCGGCGAGGGCCAGCTGGTGCAGGTCAACATGCTGGACGCCATCGCCACCATCCAGATGCAGGAGCTGTCGGTCTTCACCATCGGCGGCAAGCCCCAGACCCGCTCGGCCGAGCCCCACGCCCACAGCTATATCCGCGCGCCCTACGGCGTGTTCCAGACCCGCGACGGCTACATCTCGATCGCCATGGCCTCTCTGAAGACCTTGGGCCGACTGATCGACGAGCCGTTCTTCGCCGACCTGGATGACGAGACCGACAGCTGGACCCATCGCGACAGGATCTATGCGTGCGTTCGCCAGCGGCTGGTCCATCGCGACAGCGCTGAGTGGCTGGCCCTGTTCCGCGACAACGACATCTGGTGCGGCCCGGTCTACGGCTATGCCGACCTCGTCGAGGATCCGCAGATCCAGCACAACGGCACCTTCGTCGAATACGACCATCCGACCGAGGGCCGGGTGAAGGCGCCGGGTTTCCCGATCCGCTTCTCCAAGACGCCCTCGACCATCGAACGCGGCGCGCCGCTGGTCGGGGAGCACACGCGCGAGATCCTGGCCGAGACCGGCCGCGATCCGGACCAGATCGACGCCCTGATCCGCTCGGGCGTGGTGCGCGCCGCGTGACCGCGCCCTTCTATCGCGGCCTGACCTGGGATCACCCGCGAGGATACCGGGCGCTGGAGGCCGCCGCCGCGCGGCTGGATCCGGACCGGGACGGCCTGGCCCTGACCTGGGACCGTCATTCGCTGGAAGGCTTCGAGGAACGGCCGATCGGCGAGCAGTGCGCCCTGTACGACCTGGTGGTCCTGGACCATCCGCACGTCGGCGAGGCCTTGGCCGCCGACTGCCTGGTCCCGCTGGAGGACCTGTTCGATCCCGGGGAGATCGCCGCCTGGCGAGCCGCGGTCATGGGGCGCTGCCTGGACAGCTACCGCTATGCCGGTCGCCACTGGGCCTTGCCGCTGGACGCCGCGACCCAGGTCATGACCTGGCGCAAGGACCGGCTCGACGCGCCGCCGACCCTATGGGACGAGGTCGTGCGGCTGTCTCAGACCGGCGGCGTGGCGTTGTCGCTGTCGGGCCCGCACGCGGCCCTGACCTTCCAGGCGATCTGCGCCGCCCATGGCGCGCCGCCAGCGGCGGACGGCGAAACCTTCATGGAGCCCACCGCCGGCCGCGCCGCCTGGAACCTGCTGTCGCGGCTGGCGGCGCACAGCCCGCCAGCCTTGCGGCCGCTGAACCCGATCGGCTTGCTGGAGCACATGAGCGCCCATGACGATGTGGCCCTCTGCCCTCTGGTCTACGGCTACGTGAACTACGCCCCCGACGGCGCCCTGGGCTTCGCGGACGCGCCGCGCGTGACCCCGGACGGGCCCGTGGGCTCGATCCTTGGCGGGACCGGGATCGGGGTGTCGCGGCGTTGCGTGGTGACCCCACAACTGCTGGACCATCTGCGCTGGCTGATGGCCGACGCGACGCAGCGCGGCTTTATCCCCGAGCACGCGGGGCAGCCCGCCCTGAGCAGCGCCTGGCGCGACCCGGCCGTCAACGTGCGATGGGGCGACTTCTACGCCAACACCTACGCCACCCTGGACGGCGCCAGCCTCAGGCCCCGGCACGACGGCGCCATCGCCTTCCAGACGGCGGCGTCGCGTCGCATCCGCGCCGGTCTCGACGCCGGCGACGGCGCGGATCGGGTGCTGGATGACCTGCAGGCGCTGTTCGTGCGCCACTGCCCAGCCGGCGCTGAGATTTGAGGAGCAGGCGATGAGCCAGGACGACGAGCTTCTGTTCGAGGTGACGGGCCACGTCGCCGTCATCACCCTGAACCGGCCGCATAAGCTGAACGCCGTGACCCCGGCCATGGCCAAGGCTGTCGAGGCGGCGATCGCGGAGGTCGACGCTTCCGACACCATCCGCTGCGTGGTGATCATCGGGGCGGGGGAGAAGGCCTTCTGCGCCGGGTCGGACATCTCGACCCTGGACCAGTACGAGACGCCCTGGGACTTCCGGAACCGGGGCGACTATTGCGACGCCGTGCGCCTGTGCCGCAAGCCGACGATCGCGGCGGTCAACGGCTACGCCCTGGGCGGCGGGCTGGAGACGGCGATGAGCTGCGACATCCGCATCGCCTCGACCAACGCCCGGTTCGCCGCCCCAGAGATCAAGCTGGGCTGGATCGGCGGCGGCGGCATGGCGGCCGGCCTGGTCCATTCGATCGGCGCCTCGAACGCCGCCCTGATGATCCTGACCGGCGACGCGGTCGACGCCGAGACCTCCCGGCAATGGGGCCTGGTCAGCGAGGTGGTGGCGCCCGGCGAGCTGCTGGCCCGGGCCCGGGCGATCGCCGAGGTGATCGCCTCGCGCGCGCCGATCGCCGCCGAGACCGCCAAGCTGAACCTCAAGGCGGCCCACGCCATGCCCTATGAAAAGGCGGTCGAGTACGAGCGCGACCTGCAGACCATCTGCTTCGCCACCCAGGACGCGACCGAGGGACGGGCGGCCTTCGCCGAGAAACGCGCGCCCGTGTTCCGTCGGCGCTGACCGCAACCACCTGTTCGCGCCGGCCCAGGATGGCTACGAAAGGCGTTCGGCGTCGCCGACCACCGATGCGGAGAGGACATGAAGCCCAGGATCCTGATCAGCCGCCGCTGGCCTGAAGTCGTCGAGGCCCGGCTGCGCCAGCGCTATGACGTGACGCTGAACGAGGCCGACTCGCCGCTGGGCGTCGAGCAGTTGCGCGCGGCGATGGCCGCCTACGACGCCTTGTGTCCGACGGTCTCGGATCGCGTCACGGCCGAGGTCCTGGCCGCGCCCGACGCGCGGGTCAGGATCATCGCCAATTACGGCGCGGGCTACGAGCACATCGACCTGGCGGCGGCCAGGGCGGCCGGGGTGGTGGTGACCAACACGCCCGACGTGCTGACCGACGCCACCGCCGAACTGGCGGTGCTGCTGATGCTGATGACCAGCCGCCGGGCCGGCGAGGGCGAACGGGAGCTGCGGGCCGGCCGATGGACCGGCTGGCGGCCCGTCCACATGTTGGGCCAGTCCCTGGCGGGCAAGACCCTGGGCCTGGTCGGCTACGGCCGCATCGCCCGGGCCACCGCCCGGCGGGCGCGGGCCGCCCTGGGCATGGAGATCGCCTATCACAGCCGCCGACGCGCGGACGACGAGGACGGCGCGACCTATCACGAGACGCTGGAGAGCCTGGCGGCGGCGGCCGACGTGCTGTCGCTGCACACCCCGGGCGGTCCCGAGACCCGTCACCTGGTCGACGCGGCCCTGCTGGCGCGGATGAAGCCGACGGCGATCCTGATCAACACGGCGCGCGGCTCGGTGGTGGCCGAGGCCGACCTGGCCCAGGCCCTGGTCGACGGGACGATCGCCGGCGCGGGTCTGGACGTCTACCAGGGCGAGCCGGAGGTCAGTCCGGTTCTGCTGGCCGCGCCCAACACCGTGCTGCTGCCGCACCTGGGCAGCGCCACCCTGGAGACCCGCACCGCCATGGGCCTGCGCGCGGCCGACAACCTGGACCGCTTCTTCGACGGCAAGCCGCCGCTCGACCGGGTCGCTTGAGATCTCGTCGCCCAAGGGGTTGATATAAGGTAATACGTCATACAACATGTGCGCCGTTCGAAGAAGCGGGAGCAGGGCGCATGGTGCGGAGCGCGATCAGCGAGAAGGCCGAGTTCAGCCGCCGCTTCGTAACCCTGGGCCTGGGCGCGGCCATGGCCGCCAGCCCGTCGCTAGTGCGGGCCACGGGGTCGCTGACGGGCTTCCACGACGTGCGCGACTACGGGGCGGTGGGCGACGGGATCGCCATCGACTCAGGGGCCGTCAATCGCGCCATCGAGGCCGCCTCGGCGGCGGGAGGCGGCACGGTGGTGATCCGCGCCGGCCACTACCTGTGCTTCTCGATCCGGCTGAAGAGCTTCGTCACTCTGGTGCTGATGAACGGCTCGGTGATCGAAGCGGCCGATCCTCGCAAGCACGCCGGCCGCTACGACCTGCCCGAGAACGTCTACGACGAGCAGTATCAGGATTACGGCGTCAGCCATTTCCACAACAGCCTGATCTACGGCGACGGGGTCAACGACGTCGCCATCATCGGCAAGGGCCTGATCCACGGCCTGGGCCTGGATCGCGAAGGGCCCACGCCGCGCTGGCATGGCATGGCCGGCTGGACGTCGCCGGCCGAGCAGGGGCTGACCCCCGACGCCGCCCGCCGGGCGATCCCGCGCGAGATGGCCTATGAGGGCCGGGGCAACAAGGCCATCGGCCTGACCGGCTGCCGCAACGTCCTGCTGCGCGACTTCACCATCCTGCAGGGTGGCCACTTCGCCTGCTACGTGCTGGGCTCGACCAATGTGCGGATCGACGGCCTGACCGTCGACACCGACCGCGACGGCATCGACATCGACGCCTGCCGCGACGTGAAGGTCACCAACTGCCTGGTCAACGCCCCCAAGGACGACGCCATCGTCCTGAAGAGCAGCATGGCCCTGAAGGCGCCGCGCTTCTGCGAGGACGTCAGCGTGATCGGCTGCAAGACCAGCGGCTACCTGCTGGGCACGGTGGTCGACGGGACCTACCAGCCCTCGCCCTACAGGTCGGTGGACGACATCGGCGTGCTGGGCCGGATCAAGCTGGGCACAGATTCCGTCGCCGGCTTCCGCAACATCCTGGTGTCGGACTGCATCTGCGAGAACACCCGAGGCCTGCAACTGGGCGCGATCGACGGCGGGGTGCTGGAGGACGTGACCTTCTCCAACATCCTGCTGCGCAATCCGGTCAACCATCCGATCTTCGTGCGCCTGTCGGGGCGCAACCGCGCGCCGCAAGGCAATGGCCCGTCCCAGGTGCGGCGGGTGAGCTTCTCCAACATCAACGTCTCGGGCGCGCCGGGGCCCTACGCCAGCGGCGTGGTTGGGCTGCCTGGCGGGATCATCGAGGATGTCAGCTTCTCGGACATCCAGGTGCGCTCGGCCGGCGGCGGCTCGCGGGAGGACGCCGCGCGGGACATCGAGGAGCGGCCTCAGTCGTCGCTGGAGCCCAGCTTCATGGGCGCGTTCCCGGCCCACGGTCTGTGGGTGCGCCACGCCCGCAACATCAGCATCCGCGACGTCAGCTTTTCGGTGGAAAGGCCCGACGCCCGGCCCGCCATCGTGCTGGACGACGTGCAGGGCGCGGCGATCGACGGCGTGCGCTCCAGCCTCTCCCCCGGCGCGGCGCTCCGCACGGCGCGCAGTCGCGACGTCCACGCCCGCGACATTCAGCGCCTGGCCTGACCCACGTGACGCCTCGGAAAGGACGGAGAGACGCCATGAAAGCCCGACCGTTTCGGCTGCTGCGAGCCTGCCTGGCGCTTGGCCTGGCCGTCTGGGCGTTCGGCGCGGCCCAGGCCGCCGAGGTGACACCGCTGCGCGACGGCTGGCGCTTCGTCCGCGCCGACGCACCCGGCGCCGAAGTCCCGGCGTTCGACGATTCCGGCTGGGCCACGGTGTCGACGCCGCACACCTACAACGCCGCCGACTCCGGCATCGGCGGGGCCAAGGCGCGGGGTGAGCCGGAAGGCGTCTATTACCGAGGCCCGGCCTGGTATCGGCTATCGCTGGACCACGCGCCGCGCGCCGGGCGGCGCTACTTCCTGCAGTTCGACGGCGCGGCGCTGAAGGCCGAGGTCTTCCTGAACGGGCGACGGGTGGGCGCGCACGAAGGCGGTTACGCCGCCTTCCGCTATGACGTCACGTCGGCGCTCGAACCAGGCCGGAACCTGCTGGCGGTCCGGGTTGACAATGCGCGCAACACCCGGTTCGCGCCGCTGAACGGCGACTTCAACGTGTTCGGCGGCCTCTATCGCGCGGTCAAGCTGGTCGAGACCTCGGATGTCCATGTCGACCTGGTCGACTGGGGTGGCCCGGGCGTCTATGCCCGCACCCAGGCCCTGGCGGCTGATCGGGCGACGATCGGGGTCAAGGTCCTGGTCCGCAACGATCGCGGAGCGGCGGCGAGCGTCCAGGTGGTGACTCGGATCCTCGACGCGGACGGCGCGGTGGCGGGCGAGGCCAAGGGCGCCGCCAGCGTCGCCGCCGGCCAGACGCGGCCGATCGAACAGACCCTGGTCCTGAAGAAGCCCCGGCTGTGGGAGGGGCGGCGCTCGCCCTACCTCTACCGCCTTCGCACCGAGGTGCGGGTCCAGGGCAACCTGGTCGACACCGCCGAGGTCCCGCTGGGCGTGCGCACGGTGAGCCTGGACGGGAAGGGACGGTTCCTGCTGAACGGCAAGCCTTACGCCCTGTACGGCGCGAACATCCAGCTGCCGACCCGCTTCGGCAAGGGTCCGGTCGTCAGCGACGCCGAGATCGACGAGGACATGCGGATCATGGCCGAGATGGGCGTCACGGCCCTGCGGCTGGCCCACATGCAGCATCCGCAGCGGGTCTATGACCAGGCCGACCGGCTGGGCATCCTTTTGACGACGGAAGTGCCGCTGATCGACGACCTGGATCCGTCCGACGCGTTCCGCGACAACCTGGTCCAGCAGATGCGCGAGCTGATCGCCCAGAACGTCAATCATCCGTCCGTGGCCCTGTGGGGCATCGGCAACGAGCTGCGAACCTCGGGCGAGCCGGCCAACCGGCTGCTGGCGGCGCTGCAATCGACGGCCAAGGCCATGGATCCGACGCGACCCACGACCTACGCCCATTGCTGTCTGAAGGACGACGACCCGATCGCCCAGCACAGCGATACGGTGTCCTACAACCGCTATTTCGGCTGGTACTGGACCGAGGCCAGGGACATCGGCCCCTGGGCCGACGACCTGCACGCCCGGCTGCCGAAGCGGCCGATCGGGGTCAGCGAATACGGGGCCGGGGCCAGCATCCTGCACCAGGAGGACCCCGTGCTGCGCCGCCCCGTGGCCGACGGCTACTGGCATCCCGAGCAATGGCAGACGGCCTTCCACGAGACCCACTGGCGCGAACTGCGCCAGCGGCCGTTCCTGTGGTCGACCTTCATCTGGGTCGGTTTCGACTTCCCGTCGTTCAAGCGCAACGAGGGCGACCGGCCGGCGATCAACGACAAGGGCCTGGTCACTGAAGACCGGCTGACGCGCAAGGACGCCTACTACTGGTACCAGGCCAACTGGTCCGAGGTTCCGATGCTGCACCTCGCCAGCCGCCGCGACCTCGTCAAGCGGACGAAGCACGTGAAGGTGAAGGCCTATTCCAATCAGCCGTCGGTGCGGCTGCGCCTGAATGGCGGCGACTGGACCACCGTGCCGGTCCAGGACCATGTCGCGCTGTGGGAGATCGACCTGGCGGAGGGCGAGAACCTGGTGGAGGCGGAGGTCGAGGTGGGCGGCAAGACGCTGACGGACAGCGTGCGGTGGACGTACGGGACCAAGCCGTAGATGGCGTGGACTTTTGATGCTCCCCCTCTGGGGGAGCTGTCGCGAAGCGACTGACGGGGGCGGCGCTGGTGCAAGCAAGCTTGCTGCGATCGGGGCCAGTGCCGCGCTGCCCCCTCCGGCCCTCTGGGCCACCTCCCCCAGAGGGGGAGGATCTTACAGGCCAAGCGTCGCGGTCTCGCTAGGCCTGACCGCGCGCCTCGAAGCGGTGGTCGCCCGAGCCGATCTCCAGCACCAGTCGGCCACGCTCCATGCCCTTGACCGTCACACCCGGCGCCTGGCTGGCGGCGACGCCGTTGACGCGCACGGCCTCGGGGGCGCGGGCGGGGATGTGGACCTCCGCCCGGCTGTTGGCGGGGGCCACCAGATGTAGCTCGAAACCGCCGTCCGGCTTCAAGGCCCAATCAGTGCTGATCCGGCCCAGCACGCTGTCATAGTCGCCGCCGCCCCGGGGCACGCGCGGGTCCAGCACCGGATCGAAGCGGAACGACAGGAAGCCCGGCCGGATCGGCTCGATCCCGGCCACGCGGCGGAAGATGAAGCCGGTCACCGCGCCCAGGGCGTAGTGGTTGTACGAATTCATTGACACGTCGCCGACGTCGCCGTTCCACCGCTCCCAGATGGTGGTGGCGTTCTTGCGGATCATGTAGCCCCAGGACGGGAACTCGGTTCGCAGCAGCAGGTCGTAGACCAGGGCCTGCTGGTCGTTGTCGGCCAGAGCGTCGAGGCTGAACGGCGTGCCCAGGAAGCCGGTCGACAGCAGCGTGCCGCGCCGGCGGATGTCGGCGACCAGGTGAGCGGTGGCGGCGGCGCGCAGGGGCTCGGGAACCAGTCCGAAGCGCAGGGCCAGGATGTAGCCAGCCTGCGAGCCGTTGCCCATCGAGCCGTCGGGCCGGATGAATTCGTGCTGGAAGGCCGCGGTGATGCGGGCGGCCAGATCGCGGTAGCGGACCGCGTCGGGCCGGCGGCCGGAACCCGTCGCCATCTCGGCCATCGCCTCCACCGACCGTTTCCACATGGCGGTGCCGATCAGGGCCTTGGGCGTGGTCTCGTCGCCGGGGCTCTTGGCGTCCAGGGCCACCCAGTCGCCGAAGTCGTAGCCGCGTTCCTTGCGCCAGATCCGGTCCGGATTGTTCCTGGCGATGAAATCCAGGTAGCGGGTCATCGCCGCCCAGTTCTGGTCGACGATCGCGGTGTCGTTGTAGCGCTTCCACACCGTCCAGGGCAGGATCACGCCGGCGTCGGCCCAGCCGGGCGAGGCGCCCAGGCCCAGGTCCGCCCAACCGGCCGGCGCATAGTCGGGGAATTCGCCGCGCGGTCCCTGGGCGTCGCGGATATCGCGGCCGAACCGCTCGGTGAAGGCCGCCACGTCCATGTTGAAGGCCGCGGCGTCCCAGAAGACGTTGGCGTCGCCGGTCCAGCCCAGGCGCTCGTCGCGCTGGGGGCAGTCGGTGGGCAGGCCGAAGAAGTTGGACCTCTGGCTCCACAGGCTGTTGCGCCACAGCTGCTGGATCACCGGATTGGCGATGCGCAGGTGGCCGGTCTCGGCCAGGTTCGAGGAGACGACGACGCCTCCGACGTCGTCGGCCGTCGGCGCTCGACCCAGGGCCTCGGCCAGACCCTCGACCTCGACATAGCGGAAGCCGAAATAGGTGAAGCGCGGCTCGTAGGTCTCGCCAGCCGGATCGCCCTTCAGGGTGTAGACCAGGGCCGCCCGGGCGGCGCGCAGGTTGGACTGGTCGGCCCGGCCGTCGGCGGCCAGCACCTCGGCGAAGCGCAGGGTCACCACCTGGCCCGCGCGGCCGCACACCTTCAGCCGGGCCCAGCCGGCGAAGTTCTGGCCGAAGTCGAAGACATGGCGCGAGCCAACCGCCGTCACCGACACCGCGCGCAGTGTCTCGATCCGGCGGATCGGCGGACTGATCTGGGCCTTCAGGACGCAGGGCGGGGTGGGGGCGATGTCGACCGCGCGCCAGGCGGCGGCGTCGAAGCCCGCCGTCGACCAGCCGGCCTGCTCCAGCCGGGCGTCGTAGTCTTCGCCATAGTAGATTTCGCCGCGGGTCACCGGAGCCGGGGCCAGGCGCCAGGACTCGTCGCTGACGATCGTCTCGCGCGTCCCGTCGGCATAGGTGATCTCCAGCTGCCCCAGGAAGCGCAGGGGCGCGTCGTCGAACGCATAGCGGCCGGCCGGGGCGACGTAGCTGCCGTACCAGCCGTCGCCGACCATCGCGCCGATCGCGTTGTCGCCGGCAACCAGCAGGTCGGTGACGTCATAGGCGCGATAGAGCGCGGTCTTGCGGAAGTCGGTGCTTTCCGGTGTCAGCAGGGCGTCGCCGACCCGCCGGCCGTTGATCTGGGCCTCGTAGGCGCCCAGGGCCGTGGCGTAGAGGCGGGCGCGGGCCACGGGGCGGTCGACCGCGAAGGCCTTGCGCAGCAGGAAGGCGCCGTGGCCCGGCCAGGCCTGGGTCTGGGTCTTCGAGACTTCGGCCGGGACCCAGCGGGCGTCGTCGAAGTCGAGAGCCGTCCAGCCGTCGGGCGCGTGCAGGGCCGTCTTCATGCCGCGCGAGGTGATCCGCAGCACCTTGCCGCCGGCCAGGTCGGCGCGGACCATCACGGCGGTGGCGATCTCGTGCAGCTTGGGCTCGTTGAACCCCGAGGGATCCTTGACCCGCATCGCGATCACGTGGCGGCCGGCGGCCAAGTCGTGGCGCGTCTCGGCGATCGGCGCGACGCCGTAGGCGATGGGCGAGTGCGGCGGCCGCTGGACGGGCCGGCCGTCCAGCCAGAGCTCGGATTTTTCGTTAGCGATCGAGAACAGGGTCACGGACGCAGCCGCCGGCAGGTCGAAGGCCAGGCGGAAAGCGCGGGCGGAGCGGTCGGCCGGGCGGTCGCCGCGCATCCAGAGCAGGCCGGCCTGGCGGTCGGCGCGGGCCAGCTCGGTCTCGGCGGCGATCCACTTGGCGCGCCAGTCGGCCGGCTCCAGCAGGCCGGTCTCGAAGCTGGCGACGGCGCTGGCGGCGCGGCGGCCCTTGTTGTCGCGCACCAGGACGCGCCACCAGACGATCTGGCGCGACTTCAGCGGGCTGCCCAGCCAGGAGATGTCCATACTCTGGTCGGTCAGCACCTCGCCGGCGTGCCACAGGTCGGGCGTTCCCGCCTCGAGCAGGGCGCGCGTGCTGGCGGCCTGGACCTCGTAGCGGGTCTGGCGGACGTCGGGATCGGGGCTGACCAGACGCCAGGACAGCCGCACGGCCTGGTCGTCGACGCCCAGCGGCGCGGTCATCGAGCCGGCCTTCAGGTCGACGACCTCCAGGCCCGCCGATTGCAGGGCCTGGGCCGCGAGCGTCGGCGTCGAAGCCACGACGCCGGCCAGGCCCGCGCCCTTCATCAGTCCACGGCGGGAGATCGTCATTGGCTTGCCTCAGATGCGGGACGAGGCCCGGCCTTGTCGATGACGGCGCGGGCCTGGGCCGGCCAGTCGCGGGTGGGAACCAGCATGTTGCCCTCCGCGATGTTGCCGCTCTCGGCCAGCCAGCGACCGCCGGTGCGCGGCGAGTTATGCCAGTTGCCGGTCGCCACATTGTCGGTCGAGATCCGGCGTCGGTACATCTTGCCGGCGGTGTTGACGTTCAGCCACTTGCCCCGGGTGTCGATCACGTTGCCGGTCACCCGGAAGTGCTTGGAGCCCTCGTCAAGATAGACGCCGATCCGGTCGCCGATGTCGAAGACGTGGTTGCCGCGGATCACCGCGCCGGGATTGGCCGATAGGTTGTAGATGGCCCCGCCGTCCATGTACCACGTCTTCACCCCGTGGATCCGATTGCCCTCGACCAGGGTTTTCCGCAGCGTCGTCGGCGTCGCGTAGCGGGTGTTGTGCAGGTAGCCCTTCTGGTTCTCGTCGTAGTTCGGATTGCCGCCGGCGTCGTTGTAGCCCCAGCCCCAGCCGACCGCGACGCCGTCATAGGGCGCGTCCGAGATCTCGTTGTGCAGGATGCGCGCGCCGTCGACATAGGTGGTCAGGATGGCGGCGTTGTCCTTGTAGTCCTGGCTGACGGTGGCGACAGTGTTGTCGGCGATCTCCAGGTCGGCATTGACCAGGTCCGGAGTGGATGGGTGGTGGGCGTCCTCGCGCACGCCGCCGGCCATGATCGCTCCGCCCGACAGGACGGCGAACAGGTTGCGCCTGACGCGAACGCCGCGCGTGGCCAGGCCCGCGCCGCTGAGGTTGGCGTTGGGGTCGTTGCCGACGCCCAAGGCGACCTGGCCCAGCTGCGAGAACTGGTTGTCCTCGAAGACGATGTCCCGCGCCGCCGCCACCTGGACCGCGGCGGGGATCTGGCTCCACTTCTGGCGCATGGATTCGAACTCGGGACAGCCCCAGCCGCACTTGGCCCAGGCGTCGGCGGGGCGGATCGGCGAGGAGTCCTTCAGGAAGGCCCCGCTCTGCTGGTTGGCGTAGCCGGTCGGCTCCGACGGCCCCATCCACGAGGTGTACGAGAAGCGCAGGCCCTGGAAGGTCAGGTTGCGCACCGGCGCCTGCGGCGTGCCGCTGATCGAGGCCAGGGCGGGCAGGGCGGGGACCGTGACGCGCAGCCTGGCGATGTCGTCGTCCTCGGCGATGCGCAGGTAGAGCTTGCCGGCGTCGGGATCGACGAACCACTGATAGGACTTGGCGTGCCAGTCATTGGTCTTGCCGATCAGCTCCGGGGCGTTGACCAGGAACAGGCGCGAATCCTCGGGGAAGATCGGCTGGGACAGGGTGTCGTAACCCCAGGTGTTGTTGTCCCAGGCGGGCTGGCGCATCGTCACTCGGCCGTCGTCGATCGAGGCCACGGGCGAGACGCGGTCGGTGAAGAAGCCGGTCGCCTCCAATTCCAGCCGGTCCGGATGCTCCAGGGTCGACAGGAAGGCCAGGTCCGGATTGACGATTTCGAAGCCGGTGGCGTTGAACCGGACGTCCGAGGGCTTGATCTCCAGCCAGGGACGTTCGGCCAGGGTGTCGTCGACCCAGACCTGACGGGTGTCCAGCCCCTTGGGGATGTCGGCGACATAGAGGCGCAGTTTCGCGTCGAACAGCTGGAAGCCCGTCACCTCGAAGCCGCCGGAGATCAGGGGACGGGTCCCGGCGCCGCCGCGCCAGATCACCCGATGGCCGCCCTGACCGCCGTCGGCGGCGGTGAAGACCAGGGGATGGTCCAGCCGATACTCGCCGGCGGCGATCTCGACCGTAACGTCGGCCTTGAGATTGCTGGCCCTGACCAGGGCCTGGGCGCGGGTCAGGCTGCGGACGGGGCGGTCGGCGCTGCCCCGATTGCGGTCGTCGCCCTTGGGGGAGACGTGCAGGACCACCGGCGCCTGGGCCGCGGCTGCGGCGACCCAGGCGCCGGTGGTGGCCGCGATCAGGGTCGCCGCCGCGCCGCGAACGATGAAGGTTCTGACCATCAAGCTCCCCAATGCGTCCTCCGTGACGAGCCGGCTCTTGGGCCGGCTTCGTCGATGCGGGCCGCCTCGGCCCGCGTTCCGTCAGGCCTGGCCGACGACCTGTCGTTGCTGGCCCAGGCCGTCGATGCCCAGCTCCATCACGTCGCCGACGTCCAGATAGACCTCCGGCCGTTGTCCCAGCCCCACGCCCGGGGGCGTGCCGGTGGAGATGACGTCGCCGGGGTGAAGGGTCATGAACTGCGAGACATAGGCGACGATGAAGGCCGGCTTGAAGATCATCGTGGCGGTGGAGCCGTTCTGGAACGTCTTGCCGTTGACGGTCAGCCACATCTTCAGGCTCGCCGGATCGGCGATCTCGTCGCGCGTCACCAGCCAGGGGCCGATAGGACCGAAGGTGTCGCAGCCCTTGCCCTTGTCCCAGGTGCCGCCGCGCTCGATCTGGAAGGCGCGCTCGGAAACGTCGTTGATCACGCAATAGCCGGCGATATGCGCTTCGGCGTCCGCTTCCTCGACATAGCTGGCGGTCTTGCCGATGACGACGCCCAGCTCGACCTCCCAGTCCAGCTTGGTCGAGCCGCGCGGCTTCAGTACCGTGTCGTTGGGGCCGGTGATCGCCGAGATGGCCTTGGTGAACAGCACCGGCTCGTCCGGGATCGGCAGGCCGGATTCGGCGGCATGGTCGGCGTAGTTCAGGCCGATGCACAGGAACTTGCCGACCTTGCCCACGCAAGGGCCGTAGCGCACGCCTTCGGGCGCGAGGGGCAGGGCGTCCAGGTCTAGGGCGCGAAGACGGGCCAGCGACTCGTCGGACAAGGCCGCGCCGTCGATATCGGCCACCACGCCGCTGAGGTCGCGCACCCGGCCCTGGGAATCCAGAACGCCGGGCTTTTCCTGGCCGGCCGTGCCGAAGCGGAGCAGTTTCATGGGTGTGTTCCTTTTGTCCGGGCCTAGTTGACCCAGCCGCCGTCGATGACGTTAGCGGTACCTGTTGTAAAGGCGGACTCGTCCGAGGCCAGGTAGACGGCGAGGGCGGCCAGCTCCTCGACGCGGCCGAAGCGACCCATGGCCTGGCGGGCGGTGAACTCGGCATAGGCCTTGTCGAAGTCGCCGGTGTCGCGCAGGCGCTGCAGCAGGGACGGGGTCTCGACGGTGCCGGGACAGATGGCGTTGCAGCGCACGCCCTTGGCCACGAAGTCGGCGGCCACCGACTTGGTCAGGCCGATCACCGCGGCCTTGGTCGCGCCGTAGGCGAAGCGGTTGGGCACGCCTTTGATCGACGAGGCGATCGACGACATGTTGATGATCGATCCGCCGCCGTTGCGGATCATGCCCGGCAGGAAGGCGCGGATCATACGGTACTGGGCGGTAACGTTCAGGCCGTTGGAAAACGCCCAGTCGTCCTCGTCGCAGTCCAGGATCGTGCCGGCGTGGACGAAGCCAGCGCAATTGTAGAGCACGTCCACCTGCGGGAACTCCTCGGCGATCGCCCGGATCGCCTCGCGGTCAGTGACGTCCAGCCGGCGCACGATCAGGTCCTCGGCGTCGGCCAGGGGCTCGATGCGGATGTCGGCGGCGATCACGGTCGCGCCCTCGCGCTGGAACGCCTCCGCCGTCGCCCGGCCGATCCCTTGCGCCGCCGCCGTCACCAGCGCCGTCTTCCCCGCGAGCCTCATCGATCCATCCTGAAACATAAGACGTATTATGTTTGCTAGTGGCCGGAGGCGTGTGCGTCAAGGCCGTCCGCCAGTCCGCTAAAAGAAAAACCGCACCACGACGAGCGGGGTGCGGCGGCCTTGATCGGCAGGAGGGAAGGGGATCTAGAAGCGCACGCGGACCCCGCCGGCGACGCGCCGGCCAGTGGTGCGGAACTCCTTGGTGCGGTCGGGCGTGACCGAATAGATGAACTCGTCTTCGTCGGTCAGGTTCAGGCCGTCGATGAACACCGTGAAGTGGTCGGTGACGTTGTAGGACGCCCCGACGTCCAGCTGGCCGTAGCTGTCGAAATATTCCGGCTCGCCGTTACGGCCCGAGGCGACCTGCAGGAACTTGTCGCGCCAGGTATAGGCCACGCGGGCCTGGATGGGACCCTTCTCGTAGAAGCCGACCAGGCTGTAGGAGTACTTCGACAGCCCCTCCAAGCCGTACGACACGTTGGCGACGGTGTTGGTGTAGTTGGCGTTGGACTCGGCGTAGGTGAAGCTGGTCTGCACGCCCAGGCCGTCGAATGGCGCGGGCAGCTGGCCGAACACCTGGCGGTAGCCCAGCTCGAAGCCCTTCACCACCGCGCCGTCGCCGTTGTCGGGCACGGTGACCTGGAAGGTCACCTGGTCGACCTTCTGGGGCGTGGTGACCAGGGTCACGAACGAGTCGATGTTCTTGTAGAAGGCCGCGACCGACAGCAGCGACAGGTCGTCGAAGTACCATTCCAGGCCGCCCTCGATCTGGGTGGCGCGGAACGGCTGCAGGTCGGGGTTGCCGCGCTTGATCGTCTCGTTGCCGGGATTGGTCTGGATGGACTGGCGCGGCGACAGGTCCGACAGGGTCGGACGGGTCATCACGCGCGAGGCGGCCAGGCGCAGGATCAGGTCGTCGGTCAGGTTCAGGCGGGCGTTCACCGACGGCAGGATGTCGGTGTAGTGGCCGTCGAAGCTGACCGGGACCACGGGCGAGACGGTGATGATGTTCTGGCCAGCCCCGTTCGGCTTGGCGCTGGTCACCGTGCGCGAGGCGCCTGACGAGGTGTAGTCGGTGTCCTCGATCCGGACGCCCAGGTTGATGGCCAGGGGCATGGAGCCCAGGTCCGTCTTGATGTCGGTCATCAGGTAGCCCAGCAGCACCTTCTCATCGACCACCGACGAGCCCGACGGGGAGTAGACGGCCTGGTTGAACGCCTTGCCGTCGCGGGTGGCGTACTCCTTGACCTGCAGGATCAGCGCGCGGGGATCGTAGATCAGCCAGTCGTGGATGATCTTGTCGCCGTACTGGCCGTTGAAGAAATTGCGGTTCGTCGGCTGGAACAGCGACGTCGGCAGGAGCTGGTTGGAGTCGCAATAGGCGCACTGCTCGCCGAACGGCATCTCGTTGGAGGTGATGGTCTTGGTGCGGTTCTGGGCCGAGAAGCCCGCGCTGACCGACACCGCCCCCGGCGGCTTCCACGCGGCGTCGACCTTGTATTCCTCGATCTCGTCGTCGACGTCGGAACCACCGCCCCAGATGTAGTAGTGGGCCGTGACGCCCTGCGGGTTGGTCGCCGCGTCGGCGTAGGTCGGGCTGGTGAAGCCGTAGGAATACATCGGGCTGCCGCCGCGGCGGTCGAACCAGGTGTCGACGTTCTTGCGCCGGATGGTGGTGAAGTCGCTGTCTTCCTTGCCGCGCCGTTCGGCCTTGGAGGTCGAGGCGTCGAACGCGATCGTCAGGTCGTCGGTGGCCTGCCACTTGACGTTCAGGCCCAGCTGGTCGGTGGTGACCTTGCGGTGGTCGTACTGGATGATCTGGTCGACGAAGCCGCCCTGGTAGCGCTGGAAGACCGCTTCGCCGCCCTGGACGTCCTGCTCGACCAGCGATCCGCCGGCGAAGTCGTAGGCCAGGCCGGTCTGCTGTTCGATGATGTCGGCCTTGGCGTACAGGGCGTCGAGGCTGACGGTCAGGCGGTCGGTCGGCTTGTATTGCACCACGCCGTTCAGGCCGGTCATCTTCTTGTCGCGCTCGAAGAAGAACGGCGACAGGTTGGACGGCATCGAGACGTTGCTGAACGGCGCGACGCCCGGGCCGAGGCGGCCGCCGGGAACGCCGGCCAGATTGTAGTAGGAGTCCGTGCTCGAGCGATGCACGTGGCCCGCGCCGATCGTGAATTCGTCGTCGCGCACCTTCTGTTTCGAATAGGAGACCGACAGGGCCGCGCCCAGGGTGCGATCCGCGTTGCGCCAGCTGACCACGCCCGAGGCCTCGGGATTGTTGGTGTCGCGCAGTTCGGCCCAAGTCGAGCCGACCGAGCCGGCGAGGCTGAAGGGCTTGCGCTGTTCGAGCGGGCGCAGGGTGCGCACGTCGATGGTCGCGCCGATCGAGGCGCCGTTGATGTTGGCCTGCGGTGACTTGTAGACGTCGGCGCCGGAGATGATCTCGGACGGCAGCACGTCGAACGAGAACTCGCGGCCGTTGTTGTCGGTGGCCAGGGTGCGGCCGTTGACGGTGACGGCGTTGAACTTCGGGCCGAAGCCGCGCACCGAGACGTAGCGGCCTTCGCCCCGATTGCGCTCGATGGTCACGCCGGCGATGCGCTGCAGCGACTCGGCGACGTTCTGGTCGGGCAGCTTGCCCAGGTCCTCCGAGGCGATGGAGTCCACGACCCCGACGGCCTGGCGCTTGATGTCGATCGATTGCTGCTGACTGGCGCGGATGCCGGTGACGACGACCGCCTCCACGGTGTCGGCGCTCGGGGCGGAACCGGGCGGGGCGTCCTGCGCCCCGGCCGTCGCGGGAAGCGCCCAGGCGCCGATCAGGCCCAGCGCGGTGGCGGCCAGCATGGTGGTCTTGGTGGACATCCTCGGATCCTGTCGTTTCTACCCCGATGGCCGGTTTACCGGCCTTATCTCGACGCTAATTCTGGATAAGACGTATGTCAAATTATCATCATACATCTTATGAATTTTCAGATCAGCGCACCGACTTGATCGGGGCAACCAGGAAGGCCGAGCTGAAGACGAACAGGATCGCGGCGATGAAGATGGCGGCGTAGTTGTTGTTGAACAGGTGCAGCAGCACGGCGGCCATCACCGGGCTGATGATCTGCGGGATATTCACCGCCGTGGTCAGCACCCCCAGGTCCTTGCCCTCGTCGCCGACCGCGGACTTGGGCAGCACCTGGGTCATCAGGGCCATGTCGATCGACATGAACATGCCGTAGCCCACGCCGATCGCGCCGGCGTAGATCCACATGCCGGTCATGGTCGGCAGCGCCAGCGGCGCGACCATGGCGCAGCCCATGATCAGGCTCGCGGCCACGACGAACGGCTTGCGCCGCTGCAGACGGTCGGAAAGGAAGCCCGAGGCCAGGGACGAGACGATCAGGCAGACCAGGGTCAGGATCGCCAGGTTGGCGATGGCTATGTTGGAGCCGGCGTCCGACAGGCCGATATAGTCGCGCAGGATGTACAGCAGATAGGCCGCCACCGCCTGGTAGCCCATATAGACCGTGAAGCGTCCGGCGAAGGCCCAGGCGAAGTCCGGATGGTCCTTGGGGCTGATCCAGAAGCTGGCGGCGAAGGCTTTCCAGGAGAACGGGCGGGCGGGGGCGCCGGCGCTGGAGGGCTCGCGGTTGATCAGCACGAAGGCCAGGCACGACACGGCGATGGCCACGGCGAACAGTCCATAGGCCAGCACCCGCGCCCCGGCCAGGTAGCCGGCGACCACCGTGCCGGCGGTCAGGCCCGCGGTCATGCCCGCGCCGACGACGCCCGACACCACGCCGCGCGTCTCCGGGGCGAAGCGGTCGGCGATCACCGTTGTCATGGCCGGCTGCATCGAATTGTAGGCCACGGTCGCCATCACCCACAGGACCATCAGCGACCAGAAGCTGGTCTGCCACGAGACGCCGAACAGGCACAGCGATCCGACCAGGGAGGCGATCGCGATCCAGGGCGAACGCCGGCCCCAGCGGGTGCGAGTGCGGTCCGACAAGGCCCCGGCGATCGGCGTGGTCAGGGTCGAGAACACCGAGGTGACGGCGAACATCAGGGCCAGGTTGTTGGCCTTCTGGCCGGGGTTCAGGGCGGCGATCTGGTTGGGCAGCAGCACCCCCAGCACGCCGCTGTAGAGCGCCATCAGCAGGAAGAAGTTGACCATCAGCGACAGCTGCAGGCGCCTGCGGCCGACGCCGGCCTTGGTCGCGACGGGTACGGCGGTGTCGAGGGTCATGGGAGCGTCTCCTGCGGGCGCTCCGGCGCCAGGGCATAGAAGGCGGAGGCGGTTTCGGAGTCGATCCGAAGCCGGTCGCACGGGGAAAGGGCGGCGGTCGCCGCCTCGAAAACGGCGCGCCAGCGGGCGTAGCCGCCGGCCAGGTCGACGACCGGCCAGTCGCCGCCGAACATCAGGCGCTCAGGGCCGAAACAGGCCAGGGCGTGGTCGATATAGGGGCGCAGGGTCTCGTCCCGCCCGCCGGACCAATGGTCCTGGGTCGTCAGGCCCGAGATCTTGGCCGACAGGTTCGGAAAGCCGGCCAGGACCCGCAGGCTGTCGGCCCAACCAGCGCCGTCGATATCGCCGGCGTGAGCGGCGATGTCGGGCTTGCCCAGATGGTCGAGCGCCACGCGGGCGTCGGGCTGGCGCTCAAACAGTCTCCCGAGCAGGTCGACCAGCAGCGGCAGCTGACGGTCGCGGGCGCAGAGGTCGATCGTCAGGCCCTGGCGGGCGGCGGCGATCAGGCCGTCGAGGTGGCGCCGATCAGCGATGAAGGCGTCGGTCTCGTTCTGCACCGAGCGCCGCACGCCGCGAACCTTCGGGCGCTGGCGCAAGGCGCCGAGATGCGGCGCGACCGCCTCGCCCAGCTCGAGCGGCGCGAAGGCGACGATGCCGAGGATTTCCAGGTCGGGATGGGCCAGGCCCGCGACCCAGTCGATCTCGTCCAGCGCCTGGCCGGGCGCGCAGTCGGCCTGGACGAAGACGGCCTGGCGCACGCCGGTTCGTTGCGCCGCCCAGTCCCGCGGGCCTCGCGGGCCCGCGATGGAGGGGACGTGTTGCAGCCAGCCGTAGTCCAGGAGGACGGGATCCCACAGATGCAGATGGGCGTCGATCATGCGCCCGCCTTGCCGCCATGGCCGGGCAGTAGATCCCAGCCGAGATCCTGCACCGGCGCCAGGACGTCCTGGACGGCGGCCAGGGCCTCGGGGTCGATCGGCGTCGTCAGGGCGGCGATGTTCTGGCGGAGGTTCTCGGGCCTGGACATGCCGACCACGGTCGAGACGACGCCGGCTTCCGCCGCCGTCCGCAGCGCGAACTGCAGGGCGACGAACGACAGGTCCGCGCCCAGCGCCCGGCAGCGCCGCGCCGCCGCCATCGCCGCGTCCCGGACGCGGTCGTGGGCCGGGTGCCAGTCGGGCGGTCCGTCGGCTGTCAGCAGCCCCATGCCCAGCGGCGAGGCGTTGAACACCGCCACGCCCCGCGCCGCCAGGCGTCGGGCGACCGGCGCCAGGCGCTGGTCCTGAAGGGTGTAGGTGCAATAGGCCATCACCGTGTCGACCGCCTCGGCGAGAGCAATCTCTTCCAGCAGGGCCAGGTCGTAGCCGGTGACGCCGATCCGCCCGATCACGCCCTGGGCCTTGAGCTCGCGAAGGGCGGGCAGGGCCTCGTCCAGCAATTGCCGGTGGTCGCCGTATTCGATGTCATGGCATTGCAGGACGTCGATCCGGTCCACGCCCAGCCGCCGGCGGCTTTCGTCCAGGCCGCGCAGGACGGCCTCGCGCGAGAAGTCCCATGACTTGTCGCCCTGGCGACCGACCTTGGTCATCAGCACGAAGTCGTCGCGCGGGACGCCGCGCAGGGCCGCGCCCAGCGCGGTCTCGGCCCGCGTCGCCCCGTAATAGGGCGCCACGTCGATCAGGTTGACCCCGGCCTCCAGCGCCGCGGCCACCACCAGGTTCGCCTGGGCCTGGGACACCGCGTGATAGACGCCGCCCAGCGAGGCCCCGCCCAGGGCCAGGACCGAGACGCGCGGCCCTTCCGCGCCGAGCCTGTTGCTGATCATCCCGTTCGTTCCTCGATCGCGTCTTGCGACGTCTTATCGTTCTGTGGCGGCGCGGCCGTTGGGCACCAGGCCCAGGCCGGCGCGTCTGGGCCGGACATGGGGGCCTCCCGGCCTGGACCATGTCCCGCTCAGGCGGTTGGCGGCGATGGCCGCTTCGTCCACCTCCACGCCCAGGCCCGGGCGGTCGCCCAGGACCAGGCCGCCGTCCATGATCTGCTGGTCCACGTCCAGGCCGAGAGGGAAGTTGAAGTCCTGGATCTCGATGCCGACCATGTTCGGCGCCGCCGCCGCCGCATGGGCGATCGGATTGGCGTCGTAGCCGACCGGCGAGACCGGCAGGTTGTGGGCGTGGGCCGCCATGGCGACGCGATTGAAATGGGTGACGCCCCAGACGCTGCCCGTCTGGACGATGTCGACCGCCCTGGCCTCGAACAGGGGCGTGAACTGGTCGAGGCCCGTCAGGTTCTCGCCGGTCGCGATGGCCGCCCTGACCGCCCGGCTGACGATGGCGTGGCCTTCCGCGTCCCAGCGGCGCAGGGGCTCCTCCACCCAGGTCAGGTCGACGCGCGCCTCGATTTCGCTGATGTGGCGCACGGCCTGCTTGCGGCTCCAGCACTCGTTGACGTCCAGCATCATGGCCGGGCGCTCGGTGTTGCGGCGGAGGATGTCGCGGGCCATCGTCAGGCGGCGAACGTCGCGCTCGACGTCGCGGCCGCCCTTGATCTTGGCGCCGGTGAAGCCGCGCTCGGCCCACAGGGCGTAGTGCGCCTGGAACGCGTCGTCCTCCAGGCCGTAGCACAGGCCCGAGGCGTAGCCGGGAACGAAGCGGCTGCGCGCGCCCAGCGTACGCCACAGCGGCTCGTCGGCCATCTTGGCCTTCAGGTCCCACAGCGCCATGTCCACCGCGGCGATGGCCCCGTAGGTCGATCCGGCGTGGCCGCTCTTGAACACATGGGCCAGCATGCGGTCGTAGAGGGCGGTTACCGCGCGCGGATCCTCGCCCTCCACGGCGGGGAAGACGCGGTCGATGTCGGCGTGCTGTCCCAGGCCCACCCCGGTCAGGCCGCCGTCGGTCTCGAGCAGCAGGATCGGCACTTCCGTCACGCCGGCTTCGACCACGCCGTTGACGTCGCCCACGGGCCGCCCCCAATCGTGGATCGTCGTCAGGCTGCGGTGGCCGGTAATCTTCATGGGGTGGTCTCTTGGCCCATCGGTCTGGGCCTGGGCCCCTTGATCACATAATATGTATGATGAATTCTCGCATTGCAACCCTTGACTGAGGGTTCGCGGCGGGCTCACGAGAGGCGGGGGCGCGTCTCGAATCTCGTCTTGTGATACGATAGCGACCTAGGACAGGGCAGCGGGATAAGCGGTGGTCATGACAGTTTCGACGAACGTTCCGGGCCCGAGAACCGCGCGTCGCCCTCGGCTGGCCGCCGCGGTGGTCGAGGACCTGGTCAACGCGATCGTCACCGAAATCTATCCGTCCGGTTCGGCCCTGCCGCCGGAAAACGTCCTGTGCGACATGTACGAGGTCAGCCGCACGGTGGTGCGCGAGGCGACGACGGCCCTGACGGAGAAGGGTCTGGTGGTGTCGCAGCAGGGGCGGGGTACGATCATCCAGGATCCGTCGTCCTGGAACCTGCTGGACCCGATGATCCTCAGCGCGCTTTTCCGGCGCGAGGACGGGCTGAGCTATCTGGACAACCTGTCGGAGATCCGCGCTTCGCTGGAGGCCAGCATGGCCGGCAAGGCCGCGCGCAACATCACCCCCGAAGCCGCCGCCCAGCTGGGCCGGCAAATCGAGAAGCTGGAAGGGCTGATCGACACGCCGGCGGCCTATGTCCACGAGGACGTCCTGTTCCACGACATCATCATGCGGATGTCCGGCGACCGCCTGAGCAAGGCGATCATCGACAGCATCCAGAGCAAGGCCGTGAAGACCTACAGCTATAGCGGACGGCTGAACGTCGATCACGTGCGGGCGACCCACGAAGCGCACAAGCGGGTCTACGAAGCCATCGTGGCCGGCGATTCCGAGGGGGCGGCCCGCGCGATGCGCGAGCACATCGAGACGTCCTGGCGCAAGCGCCGACCCGGCGGCCCCGAGGAAAAGCGCGCCTGATCCTGGCGAGGTCGCGGCCCGGGATAGGCGTCCGTGAGGCCGCCTACGCATACGCAAGTGCCGCCTACGCATACACAAGTGATGTCGCGCGTGTTATGGCGCACGACATTCTCCGACGCCTTGAAGTTCATCGCGCGCCGCCCCAGATGGGCGGCCCAGTGAAGATCGCGAATTAAGTCAAACTCTTATGTCGAAGCTCGCCGTTGCCCCGATGATGGACTGGAGCGACCGCCATTGCCGGTCGTTGCACCGGGTGCTGTCGCGCCGGGCGCTGCTCTATTCCGAGATGGTGACCAGCGGCGCGGTGCTGAACGGCGACCGCGACAAGCTGCTGGGTTTCGACGCCGGTCAGCATCCGGTGGCGCTGCAGCTGGGCGGGTCCGAACCCGCCGACCTGGCCGCCGCCGCCAAGATCGGCGAGGATTGGGGCTATGACGAGATCAATCTGAACGTCGGCTGTCCGTCCGACCGCGTGCAGAGCGGCCGGTTCGGGGCTTGCCTGATGCGCGAGCCGCGGCTGGTGGCCGATTGCATGGCGGCCATGGCGGCGGCGGTGTCCGTGCCGGTGACGGTCAAGTGCCGGATCGGCATCGACGACCAGGACCCGGAACAGAGCCTGTTCGAGCTGGTCGATCTGTCGGCCCAGGCCGGCGTCACCGGCTTCGTGGTCCACGCCCGAAAGGCCTGGCTGAAGGGGCTGTCGCCGAAGGAGAACCGCGACGTGCCGCCGCTGGACTATCCACTGGTCCACCGGCTCAAGCGCGAGCGCCCGGACCTGACGATCGTGATCAACGGCGGCATCCCCGATCTCGACGTGGCGCTGGCCCAACTGGAGCATGTGGACGGGGCGATGCTGGGCCGGGCGGCCTATCACGAGCCGGGCCTGCTGGGACAGGTCGACCGCCGGGTGTTCGGCGAGGATGTCGCCGATGTCGACGCATTCGAGGCGGTGGAGCTCTACAGGCCCTACATGGCCGCCCAGCTGGCGGCGGGTGTGCATCTGGCGGCGATGAGCCGTCACATGCTGGGCCTGTTCCACGGCCTGCCGGGCGCGCGGGCCTGGCGCCGGATCCTGACCGTCGAGGGCGTGGCGGCCGGGGCGGGGCTGGACGTGGTCGACCGCGCTCTGGCCGCCGTCCGCCAGGCGATGGACGCGCGCGAGGCCCGGACGCTGGAAGCGGCCGCGAGCTAGCCCTAAGAGCGCAGGACCAGGGCGCGCGGCGTGGCCTGGAAGCTGGACAGCCGGCCCAGATAGCTCATGCCCAGCAGCGAGGTTTCCAGACCCTTCTCGACGACCAGGGCCTCGACGTCGCGCACCTGGGCGCCGGCCACCGAGACGCTGGCCAGCTTGACCGAGGCGGCGCGGGTTTCGCCCGAGGCGGTCATGACCTTGTAGCTGTAGTCGAGGGCCTTGGTGTCGATGCCCAGCCGCTTGGCGTCCGTCTGGCTGAGCGCGACGGCGGTGGCGCCCGTGTCGATCAGGAAGCGCACGGCGCGGCCGTCGACCTTGGCCTCGGCCCAGAAATGGCCGTCGGCGGCCTTGACGATCTGGGCGGCGCCGTCGTCGGCGGTCGCCACGGCGGGAGCGGGGCCGCGCAGGTCCGGCTGGCGCGGGTCGTCCAGCGACACGACGGCCTTCGCCGCCCCGATCGCCGAGAGCGCGCCTACGATTGCGATGGCCGCGAACTTGAACATCGAAGTCACCCCGCCATACCGGCTTGCTGACCGCTTCTGCGGCCGTTGCGGGGAGAATAGTCGCGAATGGGTTTTCAACCCGTGAATCGCGGTCTTCACAGTTCAGTAAAGTTAACAGATCGTCGAGTGTGTGGAAAATTAAAAACCTGTAATACTTGCCAATGCTAACGTTACATCCAAGTAATGTGCAATATGACTTCGATTTAACTTCAATTCGAGGTGTCTCGGCGGCATATGGCTGTTCATCAAATCAGTGCTTGTTGAGGGAACAACGCCATGAAGAAGGTCATCATCGCCGCCGCCGTCGCGCTTTCCGGCCTGGCCGGAGCGGCCCAGGCCGCCGAAATCAGCAACACGCAGTTCCTGCAAGCCGCCCGCTGCCGCGGCCTGGCTGCTTCGGAGGGCTTGGGCAAGCTGGACACCGCCGGCATCGACGCGTTCCTGAAACAGGAAACCGGCAGCCGCGAACTGCCGGTCCGCGCGTCGGCCAACAACAAGATCTCGGGCGCGCAGAAGGAAGGCGACAAGGCCGACGGCGCCAAGAAGGAAAAACTGCTCGCCGAACGTTCCACCACTTGCTCGGCCTGGCTGGGCGGCGCGAGCACCGGCGCGGCGATGAACACCGCGAACTAGGGACCGTTTAGCCCTGGCCGATCATCAGATTGGCCATCGGGTCCGGGCGACGAGGCAGGTCGGCCATGATCGCCGCCCGCTCCTCGTCGCTCAGCCGAGCCCAGCCGGCGATCTCCGGAAGGGTTCGCCGGCAGCCCAGGCAAAAGCCGCTTTGTCCATCCACCGCGCAGACCTTCACGCAAGGCGTCGCGATCGGGCGGGGAGGGCGGGGCGCCGGATCCAGCGTGCCGAGGGGCGTTGAACTCATGCCCCATATGTCGCCGTTCCCGGTAGGCCGCGCAAGAGCGGCTCCGGCGCGATCCCGTGCGTCGATAGCGTCCGTCATCTCCCAAATCAAAGGAGTCATCATGCGTATCCTTGGTCTCACCATCGCCGCTGTGTTCGCCGCTTCGGCGGCCGCGCCGGCCTTGGCCGCCGATCGCGTCAGCGACAGCGAACTCGTGCGGGCCGCGCGCTGCCTTGGCCTGGCCAAGGCGGCCAACCTGGGCGCCTCGGACGCGAGCGCCCTGCAGGCCTTCGTGAAGACCCAGGGCCGCAGCCGCGACCCGCTTGTCCAGGAACGGGTGGACGCCGCCGAACGGGCCGCCAAGTCCCAGGCCGGCAAGGCCAAGGACACCCTCAAGGCGTCGCTGATCGCCGAGCGTGACGGCGCCTGCAAGGCGCTGGTCCAGGCCTCGTCGACGGCTTCGACCGCGCCGCCAGCCGGCGCCTGACGGCCGCGATCGGATCGAACCGGACTTTGCATGAGGCGCGGGCTGGCTTAAGCCCGCGCCTCATGACCGCTTCCTCATCCGCCGCCTCGCCCTTCGACGACATCCGCAAGCTGGCCGCCGACGCGCCGCCCGCTCCGACCTCGGACCTCGAGGGCGGTGATCGCCTGGCCACGATCTCGGCCTGGCTGACGGCCTGGACCGGCAAGACCCCGCCGGCGGTGCTGCGCCCGGTCGTCGCGCTCTATGCCGGGGCGCGCCAAGGCGTGGGGCCGCGCGGCTACGCTCGCGAGCGCCTGGAAGCCGTGGCCGCCGGCGGGGCCAATGTCTGCCGCATCGCCGGTGCGCAGGGCGCGGGCCTGGAAGCCTTTGACCTGGCCATCGACCGCCCGACGCCCGACCCGGCCGTCAAGGCGTCGATGAGCGAGAAGGAATGCGCCGCGACCATGGCCTTCGGCATGGAAGCGCTGGCCAAGCAGCCCGACCTGCTGATCCCCGGCGTGATCGCCGCCGAGACCGACCGCGCCGCCGGCGCCATCGCCCTGGCCCTGTTCGGCGGCGAGGCCTCGGACTGGAGCGACGCGCCCGAACCGGTCGCCGCCGCCGTGACCCGCGCCGCCGGCGAGGATGACCTGTCCGATCCGCTGCAGGCCCTGCGCCAGCTGGGCGGTCGCGAGACCGCCGCCCTGGTCGGGGCGATCCTGGCCGCACGGGTCCAGAAGATCCCCGTCCTGCTGGACGGCTACGCCGCCGCCGCCGCCGCCGCGGTGCTGCACGCGATCGATCCGGCCCTGGTCGCCCACTGCCAGGCCGGCCACGTCGGAACCGCCAAGGGTCATGCCCGCCTGTTGGAAGCGCTGGGCAAGCGGCCGCTGATCAACCTGGACATCGCCGAGGAGGAGGGCGTCGGCGGCGTGACGGCCCTGGCTTTGGTGCGGCTGGCCTGCGAGGTTCGGTGACGCCCTGCGTCCTTCGAGGCTCGCCTTCGGCTCACACCTCAGGATGAGGAACTCCGCGATGCCGCTCGCACCGATTCCCTCATCCTGAGGCGCCCGCGTCGCGGGCCTCGAAGGACGCAGGGCCTGTCTGGTCCAGTACCACCTGAACATTGTTTACGTTGACGCTAAGGTCATCTTTCCAAACGCTCGTTCGAACTCTAAGGTGACTCCCGAAAGCCAAAGACGGCCCCTTGAAGAGGGCCGGTTTCCGGGAGTCCGCCATGAACCTCGATTTCTCGCCCGAAGACGTCGCGTTCCGCGACGAGGTCCGCGCCTTCATCGCCGAGAACTACCCCGCCGGCCTGCGCGAGAAGCAGGAGGAGGGCGAGGAAATGGCGAAGGAAGACTTCCTGTCCTGGCACCGCGTCCTGGCCAAGAAGGGTTGGGTGGCGCCGGCCTGGCCGGAGAAGTACGGCGGGCCGGGCTGGACCTCGGTGCAGCGCTACATCTGGTCGGAAGAGACCGCCCGCGCCGACTGCGTGCCGATCCTGCCGTTCGGCGTCAACATGGTCGGGCCGGTGATCTACACCTTCGCCACCCCCGAGCAGAAGGAACGCTTCCTGCCGCCGACCCTGTCGGGCGACATCTGGTGGGCCCAGGGCTATTCCGAGCCCGGCGCGGGGTCGGACCTGGCCAGCCTGAAGACCAAGGCCGAGCGCATTCGTGGCGACGATGGCGAGGAGTACTACCTGGTCAACGGCCAGAAGACCTGGACCACCCTGGCCCAGCACGGCGACTGGATCTTCTGCCTGGTCCGCACCGACCCGACCGCTAAGATCCAGGAGGGCATCTCGTTCCTGCTGATCGACATGAAGTCGCCGGGCGTGACCGTGCGGCCGATCATCACCCTGGGCGGCGAGCACGAGGTCAACGAGGTCTGGCTCGAGAACGTCAAGGTGCCGGTCGAGAACCGCATCTACGAGGAGAACAAGGGCTGGACCTGCGCCAAGTTCCTGCTGGCCCACGAGCGTAGCGGCATCGCCGGCGTGGCGCGCTCCAAGCGCGGTATCGAGCGCATCCGCCAGATCGCCGCCGAGGAACTGGGCGACGACGGCCAGCCGCTGCTGGCCGACCCGGCCTTCAAGCGCAAGGTCGCCGACCTGGAGATCGACCTGACGGCCCTGGAATACACCGAACTGCGTACCCTGGCCGGCGAGGCGGCCGGCAAGGGCCCGGGGCCGGAATCCTCGCTGCTGAAGATCAAGGGCACCGAGATCCAGCAGCGGATCACCGAGCTGGTGCTGGAGGCCGCCGGTCACTACGGCGCGCCGTACTTCCGCGGCTTCCCGAACGACGGCGACAACGCCCACCCGATCGGCCCCGACTTCGCCCACCGCGCCGCCCCGACCTATTTCAACGTCCGCAAGACCTCGATCTACGGAGGCTCCAACGAGATCCAGCGCAACATCATCGCCAAGATGGTGCTGGGGCTTTGATCTAATCATGAGCGTCTGATGTTCCCCTCCCCCTTGCGGGGAGGGGGTAGGGGGTGGGGGTGTCAGCGCGAACGCCAGGACCTTTGCACACATCCGAGCGGGCCGATCGAGCAGCCCGTCGAATGCGCCGCGAGCCGACCCTGGCCGAAAAGCTGTTCTGGAAGGCGTTGCGAAAGGTCGAGATCCCCGGATCGCACTTTCGCCGCCAGTCTTCCCTTGGTCCCTACGTCGTGGACTTCGTCTGCCACCATCATCGTGTGATCATCGAGGTGGACGGTGGAATTCACGACTTGCCCCACGTGGCGTCCCGCGACGCCGAACGCCAATCCTGGCTTGAATCGCGTGGCTATACGGTCATCCGTATTCCAAACGAGCTGGCCATCTACGACCCGCATACCGCCGTCCAGCGCGTAATCTCGATCCTCGACGCTGGCTCCCCCACCCCCAACCCCTCCCCGCAAGGGGGAGGGGAGCGATAAGAGGAAACCGCCTCATGGACTTCAACTTCACCGAAGAGCAGTCGATGGTCCGCGACACGGTCGCGAGCTTCCTGCAGGACAAGTACGACTTCGAGACCCGCCGCAAGATCGTGGCGTCGGAGAGCGGCTGGCGCGCCGACTACTGGAAGGCCTTCGCCGAGGAGCTGGGCATCCTGGGGGCCTCGTTCAGCGAGGAGCTGGGCGGCCTGGGGGGCGGCGCGATCGACAACATGATCATCATGGAGGAGTTCGGCAAGGCGCTGGTCATCGAGCCCTATCTGGGCACGGTGGTGATCGGCGGCGGCTTCATGAAGCACTCGGGCTACGCCGGGGCGGCGTCGGTGATCGAGGGGATCGTGGCCGGCACGACCACCATCGCCTTCGCCTATGCCGAGCCGCAGGCCCGCTACACCTGGCGCGACTTGAAGACCACGGCGAGGAAGGAAGGCGCGGGCTATGTCCTGAACGGCCACAAGGCCGTGGTGGTCGGCGCGCCGTTCGCCACCCACCTGGTGGTCACGGCCCGCACGGGCGGCGCCCAGCGCGACGCCGGCGGGGTCTCGGTGTTCCTGATCGACAAGAGCCTGCCGGGCGTCGTCACCCGCGACTATCCCACCGTCGACGGCGGCCGCGCCTCGGAGGTCTATTTCGAGAACGTCTCGATCCCGGCCGACGCCCTGGTCGGCGAAGAGGGCGGCGGCCTGCCGCTGGTTGACAAGGTGATCGACGAGGCCACGGCCGCCGTCGGCGCCGAGGCCGTGGGCGTGCTGCGCAGGCTGCACGAGGGCACGCTGGACTACGCCAAGCAGCGCAAGCAGTTCGGCACGGCGATCAGCAACTTCCAGGTGCTGCAGCACCGGATGGTCGACATGTTCATCGAGGTCGAACAGGCCGTGTCGATGACCTACATGGCCACGATCAAGCTGGACGAAAGCGACGCCGAGCGCGCCAAGGCCGTGTCGGCCGCCAAGGTCCGCATCGGCCGGGCCTGCAAGTTCGTGGGCCAGAACGCCATCCAGATCCACGGCGGCATGGGCATGACCGACGAACTGGCCATCGGCCACTACTTCAAGCGCGCCTCGATCATCGAGGGCCTGTTCGGCTCGGTCGACCACCACCTGAAGCGCTACGAATCGCTGTCGTTCGGGCCCGCGAGCAGCCAGGCCGCCTGACGCCGTCCACGGACGACGGAGGCTCGAAGACGAAAGCGCCCGCGACAGGCCGTCGCGGGCGCTTTTTTCTTGCCGGGCAAGGGCTTTGCGCCGCAAGGCGATCGTGTTTGTCCGTGTGCGGATTTCGTCAGGGTTCGGACTGTTCCTGTTGCGTCGGGACCGCGTCGGCGCATGCTCTGTCTCGACGCGCTGACGGGAGACGCCGCCGATGAACGTATCGAGAATGAGCCACGCCATGCTGTCCTTCGCCCTGATGGGCGGGATGCTGGTCGGGGGAAGGCGGACGCCCAAGCCGACGGTCTCGGAACCGTCGAAGGGCTCGAAGACGTAGGCGAGAGGGCGGACGGGTGTTTCCCGTCCGCCGGATCGTCCTAGGCGGTCAGCAGTTCGCTCGCGGCCACGATCCGGGTCTTGGCCGGCGCTTGATCCCTGTTGGCGACGTCCTGGGTCCGCAGGTGGGCCTCGAGGATGTCGAGAATCTCGCCGTCGACCTCGGCGTCGAACTTGCGCGCGAAAAGGTCCGTGCTGGTCGTCAGCGACACGGCGTCGACGGCCGTGAAGGTCCGGGGGCGCAGCTTGATGTCGCCGTCCGGAATCCAGTCGATCATCCGCTTGTCGTCATTGATCACCTCGCCATGGGCGGCGGTGTTCATGATCACGGTCTGGAAGAAGCCTTCGTCGGCGATGAAGGTGTTGCGATAGAACGCCTTGTAGCGCTCGACCGACGGGTCGTGACAGACGAAGTCGCAGAACCCGCGGCTGACGATCTTCCACTGGGTGCCGATGTAGGGCGTGGCGCCGTCGAGGAAGAGGCGGGTGGCCAGGGTGTCGATGATGCGGCCGCCCAGCTCCTCCACATGCCGCAACACGCGACCCATGGTGTCGGGCCGGACCTTGGCCTGGTCGAGCACCCGGATGAATTCCTGGCCCCGGTGACGCGTCAGGAAGGCCTTGATCCGCTTCTGGGTCATCAGCGGGAAATCCTGGCCGCTGAGGTTGATGAAGTGGGTCCAGTCCTTGCCCATCTCGAGCAGCTTGGCCATGCCGCGCAGTTCGGCGTCGACCAGGCTATAGCCGCCCCACAGGGCCTTCTTGCTCTCCAGGACAGCGGCGTTGGGATAGGCCGCCAGGAAGCCGCGGATGTCGGCCTCCAGGGCCGGGCCGGAATTCTTGTCGACGTGCACGAGGTAGTGGCTGTCGGGATCGTGGATGGCCTTGAAGAGGCGTTTGAACTGCTCGGGATAGCGGTGAACGAGGACGAGATAGGCGATCAAGGCGGCGCTCCTGGATGGCGCCATGCGCGCCAAAAATGATTGGGGACGGCGAGCCGCTGGGCGCGGAGCATCGCGCGCGGGTCTAACCCGGCGGCGGATGTTCGCGTTCGGCGAGATTCACCGGTCGGCGTCGTGTTTTCAGGGTCGAGGAGGAGCGCCCGTATGTCCGGCGCGTGGCGGGCCGTTCCGCCTGCGAGGCGCACGAGCCGATGGCGCGTCTGCGCGCCTTGCCGGCAGTCCTATCATGTCTAGAGGTGTGGCGCGGATAAATCGACGCGCTCGGCCGGCGGTCCAGACGGGAGGACCAGGCCGGGACGCACGCCGCGTCGCTTCGACACGGCGTGCGAGTCGTCGGTCCTACGACTTGGCGGCGGTGTTGCAGTCCGCGATGCCGGCGGCGTCCAGGTCCTGGCCGCGATAGTTGAAGGAGTCGACCGCGCCGAGTTCGGCGGCGACCTTGCGGCAAGCGCGGCCGATCGGCAGCGACTTGACCTGCGGGGCGGCGCAGACGTCGCCGTTGCAGCGCCACATGGCGCCGTCCTGGATCAGGGTGGGCGCCTTGGCGGGCGCCTTCAGCTTGAGAACCGCGCCTTCGGCCGCGAACGCGCCGGTCGCCATACCAAGAGTGGACAGGGCGGAGGCCGCGACGAGCGCGGTCAGGAAGATACGCATGCTTTTGTTTCCTATTATCCCCTGGGGCCGACATCGGGAGGCCGGCTGGGGACAAAATTGGTTGCGTTTCGCAACTAAGTCAACAAACGAACGTTTGACGTGGCCTCTTCCTGGCCGATTTCCGCCAGCCAGGTCAGCAGGGCGGGCGTTATGTCGCCGGCCTTCTCGGCCACCCGCCAGGCGTTGGCCAGCGAGGGCGGGGTCAGGCCCTGGTCGATCGTATGTTGCAGCAGGGTGAACAGCGGATCCCAGAAGCCGTCCGGATTGTGGAAGACGATCGGCTTGCGGTGCAGGTCCAGGCGCCGCCAGGACAGCAGCTCGATGATCTCCTCCAGGGTGCCGATGCCGCCGGGCAGCACGACGAAGGCGTCCGAGCGCTCGAACATCATCATCTTGCGCTCGTGCATCGAGGTGACGATCACCGTCTCGACATCGTCGAACGGCTGCTCGCGGCCGCGCAGGAACTCGGGGATGATGCCCAGGACCCGCCCGCCGGCCGCGTGGGCGCCGCGCGCCGTGGCGCCCATCAGCCCGACGCCGCCGCCGCCATAGACCAGTTTCAGTCCGGCCCGGGCGAAGTCGCCGCCGATCTCGAACGCCGCCTGGAGGAAGGCAGGGTCGGCGGTGTTCGACGAGCCGCAATAGACGCAGACGGCCGGGACGGCCTTCGCGGCGGCGGCTTGGCCGCTGGACAGGTCGGGCATCGTCGTCCACTCCAGAAAAATAAACAGCGCGCCGGTCCTTGTCCCCAAGGGCGGCGCGCCGCACGTGAACAGCCAAGAAACGGGCCGTCGGGGCGTCGTCGGCCGTTGGATACGCCATGATCAGGATTCGCGAGATCGGTTTCAAGTCGGCCTGGGTCGTCGCGGCGCTGGCGATGCTGGCGCTGGGCGCCTGCGGTCGCGAGGATAAGGGCTGGCGCCACGATCCGGCGACGACCAAGACCGAGCAGGTTTCACCGCGCGACAGCTATCTGAAGCCGCCCAGCGTGGCGGCGGCGGTCCGGCAGGGCGACGCCGTGGCGCTGTCGGGCCAGGCCGAGCCCCTGGCCAGCGTCAGGCTGGGCGCGCCGACCGGCGAGGCGCTGCTAGGCAAGGCCGACGCGACGGGCGCGTGGCGGCTGGTGGCGCCCCTGGCCGCCGAACCCCGGCTCTACGGCCTGTCGATGACCATGGAAGGGCGCATCGTCCAGGCCCAGGGCTATCTGATGGTCGCGCCGAACGGGACCGCGGTGCTGCTGCGCGCGGGGGCCGGGGCCGAGGTGATGGGGCAGAGCTCGCCGTCGCCGCGCATCCTGGCGATCGACTATGACCGAAGCGGCGGGAGCGTGGTCTCCGGCGTCGGCGCGCCGGGCGCGGGGCTGGGCGTGCGCGTCGACAGGGTCACGCGCGGCGAAGGCAAGGTCGACGGGGAGGGCCGCTTCTCGATCTCGCTCGACCAGCCGCTGGCCGGCGGAACCCACGTGATCCAGGTGGCGGGCGAGGGGGGCGAGCAGCAGGTGGTGGTCGATGTCGGCCCGCCCCTGCCGCCCACCGCCGGGCCGGCGGCCTCGACGCTCTCGGCCGCGGGCTGGCGGATCGATTGGATGACGCCAGGCGGCGGCGTGCAGAGCACCCAACTGCTGGGCGCCGCCCGATGAGGGGCATGGCGTCGCGAACCGGCGGCGGGACGGTCGCGCCTCCCGAGGTCAAGGCCAACGGCTGGAAAGCCCTGGCCGACCTGTTCAGCCTGGTCATGCGCTCCAAGGCGCCGGGCCTGCGCTGGCGGGTGGCCCTGGCTCTGGTCTTCACCTTCGCGGGCAAGTTCCTGGGCGTGATCGCGCCGCTGCTGCTGGGCAAGGCGGTCAACGCCCTTAGCGCGGGGCAGGGGGCGACGGTGCAGGTCGGCCTGACCTTCGCCGCCCTGGCCGGCGGCTGGGCCCTGATCCGCTTCATCGCCGCCGTCGCCCCCCAGGCGCGCGACGCGGTGTTCACCCCCGTGGCCCAGGCGGCCCAGACCCGCGCGGCGGTCGAGACCTTCGCCCACGCCCTGTCGCTGTCGATCGACTTCCACCAGACCAAGCGCACCGGCTCGCTGTCGCGGGTGATCGATCGCGGCGCGCGGTCGATGGACTTCCTGCTGCGCGGCCTGGTGTTCAACATCGCCCCGACCGCGGTCGAGCTGGTGATGGCCGCCATCGTGCTGGCCAAGGCCTATGACTGGCGCTTCGCCCTGACGGCGGTGGTCACGGTGGTGATCTACGGCGTGGTGACCTTCGCCATCTCCGACTGGCGGATCGGCCATCGGCGGGTGATGAACGAGGCCGACGCCGAGGCGGCCGGGCGGGCCGTGGACGCGCTGCTGAACTACGAGACGGTCAAGGCCTTCGGGGCCGAGGACCGGGCGGTCGGCGGCTATGACGCGGCCCTGACGGCCTATGGCGCGGCCAATATCAAGGCGACCAACTCCCTGACCCTGCTCAACACCGTGCAGTCGGCGGTGATGAGCCTGGGGCTGGGCGTGATGGCCATCCTGGCGGGCGGCGAGGCGGCCGCGGGCCGGATCGGGCCCGGCGACGTCACCGCCGCCGTGCTGATCCTGGTCAACCTGTACGGGCCGCTGAACATCCTGGGCTTCGCCTATCGCGAGATCCGCCAGTCGTTCATCGACATGGAGGCCATGCTCGACCTGCGCCGGGCCCAGCCCGACGTGGCCGACGCCGCCGACGCGATCGACCTGCCGCCGCCCGCCGACCGGCGGGGCGGGGCCGTGGCCTTCGAAGGCGTGTCGTTCCGCCACGGCGCGCGCTCGGAGGGCCTGCAGGCCGTGACCTTCACCGCTCAGCCGGGGACCACAGTGGCCATCGTCGGACCGTCGGGCGCGGGCAAGACCACCCTGGTGCGCCTGGCCCTGCGGATGATCGATCCCCAGGCCGGCCGGGTCACCCTGGACGGCCACGACCTGAGGGCCCTGAAGCAGGCCTCGCTGCGCCGGGCCGTGGCCCTGGTGCCGCAGGACGTGGCGCTGTTCAACGACACCCTGATGGCCAATATCGCCTTCGCTCGTCCCGACGCCTCCGAGGCGGACGTCTGGGCCGCGGCCGAGGCGGCGGAGCTGGGCGAGTTCATCCGAAATCTGCCGGAGGGCATGGAGACCAAGGTCGGCGAGCGCGGCCTGAAGCTGTCGGGCGGCGAGCGCCAGCGGGTCGGCATCGCCCGGGCCCTGCTGGCCGATCCCCGCGTGTTGATCCTGGACGAGGCGACCAGCGCCCTGGACAGCCGCACCGAGGCGGCCATCCAGGCCACCCTGCGCAAGGCCCGCGCCGGTCGCACCACCCTGGTCGTCGCCCACCGCCTGTCGACCATCGCCGACGCCGACGAGATCATCGTGCTGCGCCGGGGCAAGGTCGTGGAGCGCGGCGGCCACGCGACGCTCCTGGAGGCCGGCGGCGAATACGCGGCGTTGTGGCGGCGACAGACTCGGGAGAAACCTGTGGAGGCGGGGGCGGTCGTCGATTGATATCCGAAAATCGCCATTGTAGAACGAACATAGAACATAAACGGCGATGACTGTCATGCTGACGCGAAAGATCGATCGGGCCCTGGACGCCATGGCCGCCTGCAAGGACCGGGTGCCGGCCCTGCGCGAGATCTACCGCGCCGACAGCCCCGAGGGCCTGGCCCTGGGCCATCTGATGGAAGCGGTCGAGCGGGCCCAGCAGGCGCTGCAGGGCCCGGCCGCACGGGCCGGCGAATAGGGCCTTCCCGGCCGTTCAAGCCGACAAATGTGGGGTGCGGCACGGCGGGCCGCGGCTGTATCCTGCGTCCACGCCCGATCCGACCTCAGGAACCGCCCCCAGGAGCCGCCCATGCGCTATCTGCACACCATGGTCCGCGTGAAGGACCTCGACGCCTCGCTGCGGTTCTATTGCCGGGGCCCGGGCCTGACAGAGATGTACCGGATGGAGAACGACAAGGGTCGCTTCACCCTGGTGTTCCTGGCCGCGCCGGAGGACGTCGAGCTGGCCAAGGAGCGCAAGGCGCCGCTGGTCGAGCTGACCTACAACTGGGATCCCGAGGACTATCAGGGCGGCCGCAACTTCGGACACCTGGCCTATCGGGTCGATGACATCTACGAGACCTGCCAGCGGCTGATGGACATGGGCGTGACGATCAACCGCCCGCCGCGCGACGGCCACATGGCCTTCGTCCGCTCGCCCGACAACATCTCGATCGAGCTCTTGCAGGACGGCAGCCTGGACCCGGCCGAGCCGTGGGCTTCGATGCCGAATACGGGGGCGTGGTAGGCGGCGTCGATCCAGCCCAAACGCGTTCCCAAACGCATTCAAAGGTTGTCATCCCGGAAGCCTCGCAGAGGCTGTCCGGGACCCAGGGGACTGGGCTGATGCGGTGCGGCTGTCCTGGGTCCCGGACAAGCGCTGCGCCCGCCCGCCGTGAGGCGGGCCGCTTGCGCGACCCGAGGCCGGGATGACAACTTCAGGAGTACCCGGACGGAGCCCCTAAACCAGCTTCACCCTCGGCTCCGGCGGCTCGTAGGCCGCCGCCAAGGCCTCCAGGCGATGGCCTGGATCGTCGATGATCGCCAGCCAGGCCAGGCGCGCCAGCTCCAGACGGTAGTCGGCCGCGTAGCCGGTCGAGAACGGCGACTCAGCGCTGCCCGGCGGTTCGGCGGCCTTGGCGTTGACCAGCTTCTGGCGGGTGAGGACGGCGGGGCGGTCGATCAGGATCTCGCCTTCGCCGCCCGCCACCCAGCCGTCGACCAGGGCGCAGGCGGCCACCGCGTGATAGACCATGACGGGCAGGACGCGCTTCTGGGGCGCGGGCTCGGCCACCATGGCCGGCTTGGCGGCGTTGGCCGGGCTGGTGATCCGGAAGGCCAGGGCGTTGGCGCCGCGTTGCAGGACGGTCTTCCAGTGATCGTTGGTCGCGCTCATGGTTAAGCCTGTATCCGCTACGCGCCAGCTGGTGAAGTCCCAACGCGGCAAATGGCGCAGCGGATACAGGCTTGGGCGGAAATCCCGCCATCGCAAGCGCCTTGGCCTATTCGGCCGCGGCGGCGACGAGCGTCTTCAGGACGGGGTAGTCGGTATAGCCGCGACCATCGCCGCCGTAGAAGGTCGACGGATCCGGATCGTTCAGCGGCGCGCCCAGGCGCAGGCGCTCCACCAGGTCCGGATTGGCGATATAGGCCTTGCCGAACGCCACGGCGTCGGCCTTGCCCGCGTCCAGGGCCGCCTGGGCCGTGGCGGCGGTGAACTTCTCGTTGACGATGTAGACGCCGCCGAAGGCCTTCTTCAGCTCGGCGGCCAGGCTGTCGGGGCCGTCATATTCGCGGGCGCACAGGAAGGCGATACCGCGTTGGCCCAGTTCCTTGGCGACATAGCCGAAGGTCGCGGCCAGATCGCTGTCGCCCATCGAGTGGCTGTCGGCGCGCGGCGCCAGGTGCACGCCAACCCGGCCGGGGCCGAACACCGAGGCGGCGGCGTCGGCGACTTCCAGCATCAGCCGGGCGCGGTTCTCGATCGAGCCGCCGTAGCGGTCGGTGCGCTGGTTGGATCCGTCCTGCAGGAACTGGTCGATCAGGTAGCCGTTGGCGCCGTGGATCTCGACGCCGTCGAAGCCGGCGGCCTTGGCGTTCTGCGCCCCCTTGCGGAAGGCCTCGACCACGCCGACCACCTCCTCGGTCGTCAGGGCGCGGGGCGTGGGGTAGGGGCGTTCGGGGCGCAGCAGGCTGACATGGCCCTTGGCCGCGATGGCGCTAGGACCGACCGGGAGTTCGCCGCCGTGGAACGAGGGATCGGAGATCCGGCCCACGTGCCAGATCTGCATGAAGATGCGGCCGCCCTTGTCGTGCACGGCCTGGGTGACCTGCTTCCAGCCCTCCACCTGCTCCTGGGACCAGATGCCGGGCACGCCCTGGTAGCCGACGCCCTGCGGGACCACGGGCACGCCCTCGGTGATCAGCAGGCCGGCCGAGGCGCGCTGGGCGTAGTAGTCGGCCATCAGGGCGTTGGGGATCTGGGTGGGGCCGGCCCGCAGGCGGGTCAGCGGCGCCATGACGACGCGGTTGGGCAGCTCGAGGTCGCCAAGGCGAAGCGGATCGAACAGAGTGGGCATGAAGCAGTCCCTGAAGCGTGCGCCGACCCCGCGTCGGCGTCACGCTTATCTGGCGCGTCCTTCTGCGACTGCAACTGCCACAGGCTCTGATTTTATTCTGACGCGCACCGCAGGGAATCTGAGGGAGCGTGGCGGGGAACGGCCGGGGCCCGCCGGTCGTTGGCTTGGGACGAGACTGGAGAGCTTCCATGGTTCAACCCGACGTCACCAACGGCGACGACGCCGACGACGCCTATGATTCCTCGACGGTCGAGGCCAATCGCAATATCCAGCAGGGCGGCGGCGTGGGCGCCCGCGACCTGTCCCGGCAGGACGAGCCGGCCGAGATCGTCACCCCCGACGGCGATGGCGGCGACGACGACGCGCCCGTCGAGGCTCTGGGCACGGCCCATCCGAAGACCTGATCGTCGGACGCGGCGGACCGTCTCCAGAAGGGTTAGGGCTCGACCGGGGCGAGCGGTCCGGTCTATTCGCCTAGCCTGATCCTTCGCTGCAGAGACTCCGCCATGCCCTCCGGCCTTGCCGCCCTCCTCGACGACATCGCCGGCATCACCAAGCTGGCCGCCGCGTCCCTGGACGACGTCGGCGCCGCCGCCGGCAAGGCGGGCACGAAGGCGGTGGGCGTGGTGGTCGACGACACCGCCGTCACCCCCGGCTACGCCATGGGCTTCACGCCCGATCGCGAGCTGCCCATCGTCTGGAAGATCGCGGTCGGTTCGTTCCGCAACAAGCTGCTGTTCCTGCTGCCCGGCGCCCTGGTCCTCAGCGCCTTCGCGCCCTGGGCGGTGACGCCGATCCTGATGGTCGGCGGCGCCTACCTGGCCTTCGAGGCCACCGAGAAGATCATCGAGGCGTTCGCGCAGCACGAGATCGCCGGCGAGGAGACCGAGGACCTGGCCTTGAGCAGCGCGGAGCTCGAGGCCGAAAAGGTCAACGGGGCCATCCGCACCGACCTGATCCTGTCGGGCGAGATCATGGCCATCGCCCTGGCCGACGTCGCCGACAAACCGCTGGCCATCCAGGCCGCGGCCCTGGCGGTGATCGGGGTGGCGCTGACAATCACCGTCTACGGCGTGGTCGCGCTGATCGTGAAGATGGACGACATCGGGCTGCACATGGCCCAACGGTCCAACGCCGCGACGCGGGCCTTCGGGCGCGGCCTGGTCAAGGCCATGCCGGTGACGATGGAGGCCCTGACGGTGATCGGCACGGCGGCCATGCTGTGGGTCGGCGGCGGCATCATCGTCCACGGCCTGGAGCATTTCCACCTGACCCCCGTGCCGCGCTGGGTCGAGGGGGCGTCGCACTGGGCTGGCGGGGCTCCGGTGGTCGGGCCGGTCACCGGCTGGCTGGCCATGGCGGCGAGCTCGGCGGTGGCGGGGCTGATCGTCGGCGGCGCGATCGTCGGCGCGCTGCACCTGATCCCACGCAAAAAGGCGGCGCACTGAGGCGCCGCCCTTCGCTTGGCTTCGAGAGCGGTCAGGCGGCGCGGGACGCCGTCCGGTAGCCGTCGATGCGCCGGAAGATCGCCGCCATGGCGGCGTGGGCCGGCTGGTGGTCCTCGGTGATCTTGCCTTCGGCGAAGATCAGGGCCAGCCGGTCGCGGGCCCGGCTGACGCGACTCTTGATGGTGCCCAGCGCCGCGCCGGTGACGTCGCTGACTTCCTCGTAGGACATGCCGGCGGCGCCGATCAGGATCACGGCCTCGCGCTGGTCGGGCGGCAGCATGTCCAGGGCCCGGCGCATCTCGTCCAGTTCCAGCGCGGCCGTCGGGTTGGTCACGGACACCAGGGTGCGTTCGGCGACCTCCGGATCGAGGGGGCACGAACGCCACGAGCGGCGCTTTTCCGAATAGAAGACGTTGCGCAGGATCATGAAGGTCCAGGCCTTCATGTTGGTGCCGGGCTGGTAGGAGGCGCGGGAGGCCAGGGCCTTGGCCAGGGCGTCCTGGGCCAGGTCGTCGCCGTGGCTGGCGTTGCCGGTCAGCGACCGGCCGAAGGCGCGCAGGTGCGGGATCAGGCTGACGAGCTCCCGCTCGAAGGTCGCCTGTTCCGTGGTGATGCGGGTCGAAGTCGGATTGATCATGCGATGTTCCCCGTTCGGAGACTAAACGCGCTCGACCCGCCAAGGCTCCGCTTCGAAGTAAATATATTTGACGATCTGCCTCAGGGCTCGGCGGCGATCTGGCGTAGGGCCTGCTCGAAATAGTCGGCCGGCTGGCCGCCCGAGATCAGGTAGCGGTCGTTGATCACCACGGCCGGCACGGAGCTGATCCCCGCCGCCTGCCACTTGCGCTCGGCCTCGCGGACCTCCTGGGCGTACTGGCCCGAAGCCAGCACCTGATGGGCGGCGTGCGGGTCCAGGCCGGCCTTCATGGCGGCGGCGACCAGCACCTCGGGATCGGCCGGGCTCTGGCCGTCAGTGAAATAGGCCTCGAACAGCGCGCGTTTCAGAGCCTTCTGGTCGCCGACCAGTCCAGCCCAGTGCAGCAGGCGGTGGGCGTCGAAGGTGTTGTAGATCCGGCTGTTCTCGTCGGTGACCATGGAGAAGCCCACGGCGGCGGCCCGGTCGTGGATGGCCTGGCGGTTGGCCGCCGACTGCTCGCGCGTCGCGCCATACTTCTCGGCGATGTGCTCGACGATGTTCTGGCCCTCGGGCGGCATGTTCGGATTGAGTTCGAACGGCTGGAAATGGATCTCGGCGTCGACCAGGTCGCCGACCCGGTCGAGCGCGGCCTCCAACCCGCCCAGGCCGACCACGCACCAGGGGCAGGAGACGTCGGAGACGAAATCGATCTTCAGGGGCTTGGTCATGGCGTGGTCCGGTGGTGGCGGGACCCGACATATAGGAGACAGGGCCGAGATTGCACCGACGGGTCGAACCGGCGTCGTCGAAGGCCGGTGTATCTTGGAAAAGAAGGGCGTTATTCCCAGCCGATCCTTCGCGCCGCATTGCGCGAAAGGGAGGTGGCTCCCCTTCGTGGATGCATTGCGAACGATGTGTCGCGCGCCCGGCCGCGATCTAGAGCGTGTTGAGATTAGGCGGCATAGCCTGAGTTTCTGAGATAGTTGGCGCATTCTTCTGGAGGGAAGGCGTTGAGGAGCATGCCGGTGGCCTTGAGCAGGCCATTGTGTGAGCGGGCCTGAGCCTTTCGCAGGAGGTGCTTGAGCTTGGAGAAGACCTGCTCGATGGGGTTCAGGTCGGGGGAGTATTTGGGCAGGAAGAGGAGCCTGGCCCCGGCTTGGCGGATGGCCTGGCGGACCATCTTGCCGCGATGGCTGCCCAGATTGTCCATAACCACGACGTCGCCGGCTTGAAGGGTGGGGACCAGGAAGGTCCGCACCCAGGCCAGGAAGATCTGGCCGTTGATCGGGCCATCGAGCAGGCAGGGCGCATCGATCCGGTCGCGCCTGAGGGCGGCGATGAAGGTCAGGGTCTTCCATCGGCCGAACGGGGCCTTGGCCTTGAGTCGGGCGCCACGAGGGCTCCAACCGCGCAGGGGCGCCATGTTGGTCTTGGCCCAGGTCTCGTCGATAAACACCAGGCGATCAGCGTCGATGCGCCCCTGATACTTGCGCCATTGCTCACGTCGGCGAGCCACGTCAGGCCGATCCTGCTCCTTGGCCAACAGGCTTTTTTTTGAAGCTGAGGCCTTGGGCGTGCAGGAACTCCCAGACCGAACGCCGGTCCACCTTCAGGCCCCGCACCCGCTGCAGCTCCTCCACCAACTGGCTGATGGTGAAGTCCTTCTCCCGGCAGCGGGCGACCAGCCAGTCGGCATGCTCGCCACGCAGCGTCCTTGGCTTGTAGCCGCCCATCTTGGCCGGCGCGACGCTCCCGGTCGCCCGGAACCGCGCCACCCACTTGATCGCCGAACTGGGCGCCACGCCAAACCGCGCCGCGGCCTGTTGGCGCGACAGGCCGCCGCTCTCAACCGCCGCCACCACGCGCTCACGAAGATCCAACGAACAGGGCTTGCCCATCCATGCTGGCCTCCTTCCCAGCCAGCATCTTGAATCAGACCCTAGCTGATTTGGGAATCCCGCGATTCAGCTAAACCTCAACCCGCTCTAGGGTCGCGCCCGTATCAAAGAGCCCCCCATTCCAATGGCCTCTCCGGAGAGGGGGGCTCAGGCCTAGTCGGCGATGCAGGGCAGGCGGGCGAAGCGGCAGCGGCAGTCCTCGACCAGGCTGGTGAAGGGCGCCGTTTCGGTGGCCGTCAGCGTGTAGAGCGGCGCGTAGTGGTGTTCAACGCCGTGCGGCTGCACCGCCTGCGGCTTGCCGGAGGTGTCCCTTGGCCAGTCGATCTCGCCGGTGGCCACTCGCGCGGTGATCCACCAGTGGTCGCCGGTCCGATAAGGGCCGCCGCCGAACTGCACCTCGATCCCGTCCTCCAGCGCGATCCAGCCCTGCTCGCCTGCGCCGGCGACGATCGGCAGGGCGCCGTCCATCAAGGGCTGGGCTTCGCTGGCCGTCTGGTCCCAGCGACGGACGATCGGATTGATCGCCGCCTTGGGCAGGCTGACGGTCTCGTCGAGCGTCAGGACATCGCCTTCGACCCGCGCCACTCGGCGAAGCAGGCCGGGACGGCCGAGCAGCTCGTCGGTCTCCGTCGAGACCTCCACCCAGGCGCCGGCTGAAAATCCGCGTGCATTGGCGACCTTCAGATCGGCGCCCTTGACGGAGATGAAGCCCGTGGCGATCGAACCGTTTTCCCGCGACCACTTGAAGGTCGGGACGGCGTCGGCGTCGCCGGTGTCGCCGCCGGCGTGGACCTCGATCCGGTAGAGATGGTTTTCGAGGCCCCGATAGCGGGACGCGATCGGCAGGACGCAGGGACTGTCGGCCGGCGCCTCGTCAGGCAAACGCGCCGCCATCGTGCCGGAGGTCCAACCGCGGATCGGCGCCAGCAGCAGCTCGCAGGGATCGTCGCTGACGTCGGGGGCGGGCTGGCGTGGCTGTCCGTCGCCAATCTGGGCGGCGAGCTCCTGGATCTTGGCCTTGAGCTGGGCCGCGGTCTTCTCCAGCTTGGCGCGCTGGGCGGCGGTGAGCTCGCTGTCGAGTTGCGCGCGAATGTCGGCGAGCTTGGCCTCGGCGGCTTTCAGCTCGCGTTCGCTCGCCGCTGTCGGCGGGGGATCGGTCAGGATGGTGCGCACCGCCCAGGCGGTCTGCACCCGGGTGCAGGTGTCGGGTCCGCCCAGGGCCATCTCCTGCAGGCTGTCGTCCTCCAACACCGTCACATGGCGCTCCCAGACGTCCAGATAGGCCAGATAGGTCTTGCCGGTGTCCAGCAGCGCGGCTTCCGGCAGATGCGGCTGGGCGGAGTAGGGGACCGGCGCCTCGTTCTCGACCAGCAGGCCATCGACGTAATAGCGCCCCGGATTGATCAGGAAGTCGTGCTGCTTCGGCTTCCGGCCGGAACTTTCCCAGTCGCCCAGGCCGAAGCCGCAGTCGGCCTGCGGCCCGGCGGACGGGCCGACCAGATCGCGCACGACGGTGCGGATCAGGTGCTGCAGAATTGCGGTCTGCTCGTTCCAGTCGGAGTCCAACTCCACCCGGCCCTGTTGCTTCAGGACCCGGTTGAAGTGCTTCGAGCGGTCGTAGCGAATGGTCGAGAAGTCGCCCTTCATGATTTCCTCCGGGGATCAGTTCGCAAGCAGGACGCCGGCATCCATGCCGGCAGGTGTGAATTCCTCGAGCCGGGTGCGCAGGTTCGCGAGGCGCTGCGGTTGGAAGAGGTCGTGGAAGGCGCCCATCTCGGCGCCGTCGTCGGCGCCGGTGGCGATCTCGGACGCGCCGTCGGCTGCGAGCTGGCCGTAGGCCGGGGCGCCGTAGCGGCGGGCGGTGAACTGAGGCTTGACTCGCATGGCCTCCAGCGCCTTTGCGGCGTCGCCGGCGGCGGCTGATACGACCAGGTCGGGCTGGCAGTTGTAACGCTGGGGCGTCCGGCAGGCGCGCGGCACGTAGCAGAACCGCATGCAGCCGATCTGCCGGCGGGCGACGTGGACGCAGTCGTTGAAGATGCTGTTCTCCGCCAGTTGCACGGCGTGGGCCTGGACCACGCCGAACACGGTGGTTCGGGCGATCGTCAGGACGGCGTGGGCGTGGCGCTGTTCGGGCCCGATGATCGCCTCGCGGTCCCCGTCCATGGCGTCGACGACGCTGTCGGTGATGGTGATCGGGATGGGCTCGGCGCGAACCTCGTCCTCGGAGATCTCGATCGGGCCCAGGATGCTGTGGTCGATCACCACGTGCGCGCGGACGTTGCGCAGTTCGAGGCTTTCCTTGTTGGGGCGCGCCGGTTCGCAGTCGCAGTCCAGGCTCCAGCCCGGCGTCAGGGTGCAATGGCGGATCTCCACGTGGGAGCCGCAGGGAGAGCCTTCGCCCCGCCGTTCAGCATCGCCGACCACGCTGACGCCGCGACCGGCGATGGTGAGGCCGTCGAGCACGAAGCGGCTGGTCTCGCCGAGGGTGACCAGCAGGGTGTCGGGACCGTCGGTCTGCCAGTCAAGCAGGCGCAGGGTCGGTCCGCGGCGGTCTGCAGCGCGAATCTGCAGCGACTGCCCTGGGGCGAGCTTGATCGCCACTGGCTCGACATAGGCGCGGCTGTCGGTGATCTCGATCACAGCTTCGACCGGGTCGAGATGACGCCAGCGGCCCAGCGCCCCGCCCAGGGTGGTGAACTCCTGGCCTTCGCCGACCCGGTAGATGACGGCGCCCTCCGGCTGGCTGAGCGTGCGCCGGTACTCTCCGCCGCCCAGATCGGCGCTGAAGGCGTAGCGATAGCTGACTCTCACCTGCCGGCGCGGCAGTTGCCTGGCGGGAAACTGGATACGGCCGAGCTGGGGATCGACCGCCACAAAGCCGTTCGGCGGCGTGTAGGCCCAACCGCTGAGATCGGCGGGGATGATGACCTCGATCGGCAGCGGCGTGTGGTGGGTGTAGGGCCCCCAGTCCGCCGAGATAGAGAAGCTTCTGTCGGCGCCATAGTAGTGCTCCGGGTGTTCGGCGAAGGCGCGTCGGCGGATCGAGGTCGGCACGTTTAGCTCGGTGGCGATATGGGTGGGGCCGGGCTCCGGCTCTGGCCGGGTGACCAGGGAGACGTCGTGCCCCAGGACCGAGAAGTTGAAGCTGTTCTTGCCAGCGTCCAGGCAGTAGGCCGGTGCATCGGTGACGGTGTAGCCGCGCAGCCGCCAGATCCAGAGGCCGACGCTCGGCAGGTTGTAGAGGCCCTGTCTCTTCCGGGAAGTGATCCGTCGGACGTCGATGGTGCGGGCGAACGGGTCGAACGGCGTGCCGATCCGCTCGAGGTCCGCGGCGGAGCGGAAACTGACCGTGCGCGCTCGAGAACCATCTGTATGCGGATAATTGAGGTTCTGCGTCCAGGCCAGCCGCCGAAAGAACTCCACGGCCAGTGACGGCCAGCCGGCCACGGCGGCGGCCAGGTCCTCGTGCACCGAAAGGGTCCCCCGGCGGCGGCGGAAGGCGACCGTATTGGCCACCTCGCGGCGGGGGACCAGGATGCGGTTCTCGGCGGGGGCCGAAGTGGTCGGATCGCCGGCCGCATTGACCGCCGTATAGCCGACCAGTTCGGCGATATAGGGCACGGCCCAGTCCGCAGCGGTCTCGATGAACCAGTTGTCGTAGAGCTGGTCGATGTCGGCCTCGACGCCCTCGACCTGTTCGGTGACCACCCGCAGCATGTCGCGCAGCGGATAGCCCTGGTCGGCGTCGCGTAGCCGGTAGGTTGCCGGCAGCAGGTCGTAGAGACGGTCGGGCGAGCGGTTCATGACGTTTCGATCCGGGTCAAAAGGAGGGTTTCGGCCAGATTCGGCAGCAGCACGCCCAACTGGGCGGGCAGCACCTGGCCGGCTGTCTTGCGGATGCCGCGGATTCGTACATAGGGGTCGGGCCGGCCGCTCTGGGTGGCCCGGGCGAAGACCTCCCGCATGGCGGCGGAGAGTTCCTGCGGCGATCGCCGTTCACCGCTCTCCGTCAGTTGCGAGGCCGCGCCAAGGGCGTCCACGTCGACGAACAGCACGCCGCGTTGGTTCTGGATCAGAGTGATCACCTCGCTCAGCGCCACCTGCTGGCCGAGCTCCTGGTGCTCGAAGCTGTATCGGTCGAGCAGGACGGCGCGGACGCGGGCGACCACATCCTCCCAGAGGTAGGCGGGGTCCGGCGCGATCCGCGCCGAGATCACCAGGGCCAGCAGCTCCCGGCTCTCCACCCGCACCGGCAGGGCTGGGTCACCGAACCGCCTCAGGGCCGCGATCAGGTTGGCGTAGAGGTCTCCGGACTTCGGAACGGCGATGTCGTCGGCGCCGGCGATGGTGACGAACATGGCGGCGCCTCCGCCGGCGAACACCCGCTCGGCCGCGGCCTTGCCGATCCCGGCGAAGGTGCGGGTGAAGTCGGCGTAGTCCTTCGGCCCGACCAGTCGGTCGAGCGCCATGACCGCCAGCGGGGCGTTCACCCGGATGCGGTCGCGGGTCTCCTTGTCGGCGCCGCCCGAGGCTTCGATCGGATTGAAGACGCCCTTGACGCCCAGCGGGCGGCTGAGCAACTGGCTGATCTGACCCAGGGCCACATTGCCGGCCTTGCCGATTCCGCTGCGGTAGAGGGCCCGGACATTCTCCTGTCCGGTGGGCAGGCGCGCGCCATGTCGGCCGTCGCCGAACACCACGCGGGTGGCGCCTTCGTCCTCGACCTGGGTGATGAAGACCCGATCCGTCGGTCCAGCCCCGACCAAGGACGGCGTCTCCGTCCACTCAACACCCTCGACATAGACGTGAAGGGTGCTGGCGACGCCCTGGGGAGTGTTGGCGGGGGGATAGGTGAGCGGCGGCTGGCGCAGCAGGAAGCTCTGCAGCGGGACGGTGGCGTCGCCGGAACCCAGAACCTCGCCGCGACCGTCGCCGTGGCCGGCCTTGGAGACGTTGGCGTTGATCGCCAGGGTGTCGCGCCGATAGCAGTAGGCGAGGGGGGCGGCGAGCCGGATGAAGCTGTGCAGGGTCTCCCCGGGCGCGAAGGCCTCGGAGCCTTCCTGGCGCGCGGCGTCCTGCTTGACCGCCCCGATCATCGCCAGTTCGCTGCCGGTGAGGCCGGGCGCTCCGGCGACGTCCGTGCGCTCACCGCTGACGACCACCCAGCGGCCGGTCTCCAGTCCCGTGTAGAGGCCGTCGGTCTCGATCCAGTCGTCGCCGCCGCAGACCTCGGCGGTGATCGGTTCGGGCGCCAGCTCCAGCTCGCCGCTCGACACCAGCACGGAGAGATTGCGGATGAAATGGAAGGCCTCGGTCGTGCTGGCGCCGGTGGTCGCCGCGTGTGGACCGGCGTTGCTGAAGCTGAACCAGGACTGTGATCCGCCGAACCTCGGGTCGAGCAGCTGGATCTGGGTGGTCTGGCCGGCGACGCCGTAGGCGGCCCGTGCGGCCTTGCTCTGGACATAGCCGGCCCTGGAGATCAGCAGATGGTCTTCGTCCCAAGTCGGCAGGGTGATGCGGCCGAGGTTGGAGAAGTCCGCCGCGCCATAGTCGAGGACGACCCAGTCGCCCGAGCCGATCGCCTCCTTCGGCGTCTCCAGGGCTATTGTGTCGGTGCGTTCGGCGGTGATGATGTCGTCGTCGCTCCACTCGTGAGTGGCGACGACGCCCGCCGTGGAGACGCCGGTCACCTTTCGCGGCGCCGCGGCGCCGAACAGCAGCGACCGTTCCTTCAGCACCCAGAGCCGGATTGTCACGGCGGGGGAGACGGTGATGTTGGCGAGCGCCTCTCCGACCACTCCGGCCAGCCTCGGTTCCAGCGCCTCGACCGCCTGGGCGCCGACGTCGGATGTGGAGGCGAAGACCGCGTTCGGATCGCGGGCGAGGGACTCGCTGTTGCGCGGCGGGATCGAACGCTCCGCCGCCAGCCGGCCGATCACCTTGCGCAACAGGCGCGAGGCGCGCGCCTCGTCGCGAGGCGACTCCTGGCTTGAGGGCTTCAGCGCCCTCAGTCTTTCGGCCAGGGCGTCGGTCTGGGCGCCGATCACGCCCCCACCCTCGATATCGGTCATCTCCTCGATGACGTCCTGGGCGACAGCGGCGATGTCGGGAATCAGGCCGATCGTTCCCTCGCTGGTGTTGGATTCCAGCGCTTCAAGCAGGGCGGCTTCGGACGGCGCGGCGATGGCCTCGCGCCGGGTCGCCAGCAAGGGAGCGAGGATCATCGCCACCACGTTCGGTCGCGGCAGGATCTCCAGAAGATCCGGGTGCGGGGGCTTGACCCGGATGAAATCAGCGAGCCACTCGAGGAGCTCGTCGACCTCCGCCAGCACCTCGCCGGCCAGACCGGGATAGAGCTGCGCCGGCGACCGTCGGGCCTCGGCCGCGGCGCGCTGCACCTGCAGTTCTGAAGGCGTGTCGAGCGCACCGCCGTTCCAGGGCGCGAGGCGCAGCTGAGTGCGGTCGGCCGGCTGGTCGGGCGTCACCGCCAGCACCCGGAACACGCGGGGCTTGTCGGAGCCGATCTGCAGCAACAGGGCGTCGTTTGGCTTCAATCCGGTGGAGGCGCCCTTCACATAGACGCGGGCGAACGGGGTCTGGGCGTCGCCAAAGAGGATGGTCCGCGGGGTCGGCGGCCGCTCCAACCGGGGCCGGATGGCGTTCCATTCCCGGCGGGCGACCCGGTTCTCCGTGGTCTCGAAGGTCTGCGCGGTTTCCCCGGGTCCAGGCAGGCTCTGGACCTTGGTTCCCACCGCGATGGTCACCGGGTCCTTGGCGTTGGCGTCGATCTCGAAGGACAGATAGGTGGTGGCCGCCACGCCGGGACGCGGCTGGTAGCCGATCAGTCGGGCGAGCTCGAGCACGGAGCGGCGCTCGGTGGCGGTGCGCAGATAGCCCTCGTTGGCCAGCCGCTCCTGATAGAAGGTCAGCACGTCGCCGACGGTCGACCAGGCGTCGAGCAGGGCGATGGTCGGATCATCGGTCTCGCGCGATCCCAGGCCCTGCAGCGCCGGAAGGTCTGCGGCCGAGAGTCTGGCCTTCATCGTCTCCAGGAAGCTGCCATGTTCTCCCACCCTCGCCGCGAGGGCGGGCAGGCCCGGGCGGTTCCAGACCTTTCGGGGCGTGATGGCGGTGGTTCCGCGGCAACAGTCGCAACGGCAATCGGCGGCGCAGGGCATCAGCGACCTCCCTCGAGCAAGAGTTCGAGCTTCCCGCCGTCGGGATGGTTGCGGTCGTTGTCGAGGCGGGCGATTTCGAAAGGCCCGATCGGCAGCAGACCGTTCTCGATCTCGCGGTTGGCCGGAGCGAACTGGCGTTTCAGCCGGGTGACCTGGACGCTGACGACCCCGGCCACGGACTGGGCGGCGGCGACGATGGCGCTCAGGTAGAGCGGGGCGCCGAAGGTCAGCCGATCGGGATGGAAGAGGCCGAGCCCACCGCCGGGGAGGGCGCGGCCGCTGAAGGCGTCCCGCAGGGCCGCCCGCACATGACCGCGCAGGTGGTCGGGCGCGACGCAGATCTTCAGCGCCAGGTCGACGGGGACCTGCTGGGCCAGGCGGACGTCGAGTTCGTGGCCGATCCGGCGCACCTGTTCCAGCCGCATCTGGCCGTCGGCGAGGATGGCGTCGCGCCAGGTCGTCTGGCGGGCGCGGATGTCCAGGCCCACGGCGGCCTCGCACCAGCTGCCGCTCCAGCCGAAACGCGCCGAGGCGCGCTGCAGGCGGGTGTCGCGCTCGGCGATCCGGGCGTAATCCTCCGGCGTGATCGCTCGCTTCAGGCCGGCAGGCTCGGCGCGGAAGGCGTAGGGCGCGTTCAGCCTGGCCTCGGCGATCGGCTCGGGCGCGGTCCCGCCCGTGGCGGCGATCGGATTGCTGACGCGGGCGATATCCTGGGCCAGCACGCTCTCCCGGTGCAGCAGCAGAGCGATGGCGCCTGCGCCGACGTTGCCCGCCGGTCCCGAACCGATCCGGTAGGTGGCGGTGAAGCCGGCGCCCGGCGGCAAGGCCGCGCCCAGTTCACCGTCGCCGAACCGCAGTTTCGCGCGACGATCCTCCTCCATCTCGACCACGAAGGCGCGATCCTCCGGGCTGCTGTCGAGCAGATCGTAGCGCGGTGTCCAGCCGCCGCCGTCGCTGGATTGCAGCTGGACAGCTGGCGCGGCGGCGCCGGCGTCGGGAGCCAAAGCGGTCCGAGCGGCTTCCGTCCCCACATACGGCGCGGCGAAGGTCAGCGGCGCGTCGGCCAGTTCCGGACGGTAGGGGCCGGCGCGCACCGTCGGCACGGTCGGTTCGCCCTCGCACTCGCAGCATTGATCCGTGATTACCGCCGGAACCTGGCCCAGGTCCTCGGGCGGCTGGGTGCGGCCGTGGTCGACCAGCACCACATTGCCGCGCGCCACCGAGACGTCCTCGATCAACCGGCAGTCCGGCGCACCGCCCACGGCGGAGAGGCAGAGGTCGAAGGTCAGGGCGTCCGGCGCCGCCCAGGCGATCTCGATCACATCGAGGTCGAGCAGTTCGTCACGGGACTGACGCACCTCGGTCAGCCGCACCGCCTGCCGGTGACGCGGATCGGCGTCCGCCGTCTCGCCGGTCGTCGGGCTGACCCTTTCCTCGAAGATCAGGAAGGCGCCGGGCGCTAGCCGGATCTTCAGCCCTTCGCCGTCGTCCTCGGGATCGCCGGGCGGCGGTTCGCCGGGGGCGACGTCCTCGGCCAGATCCTTGGCGGCGCGCTTGCGCAAGGCGGGCGTCTCGGGCTCCGGCGGCAGGGAGGCTTGCGCCAGCCGACCCAGCAGGGTCGCGCTCGTCGCCCCGGCGTGGAGGCAGCATTGCCGCCCGCCCCAGCTGTGGAAGCGCAACAGGTTGTTGGCTTCCCAGAAGAAGATGCGGCCAGCGGGCGGGACGGGTTCGAACCATTCGATCCGGCCAGGCGCGACGCCGGAGATGTCCTTGAGGGTGACGGCGCCGACGCCTGGCGTCTCCGGCAGGCCGGGGGCGCGGGTGATGAAGGCGACATCGGCCGCCTCGACGAAGAGGTTCCGCCGCGTCTCGACCGAGACCAGCGCCCGGGCGTTGCAGCCCTCGCCGAGGCGATAATCGACCAGCCGGGCGTGCCGGCGCACCGAGGGCCTGCGCCTTGCGGTCGCCAGATAGGCCTCGGTGGCCGCGGCGTCCTGGTAGTAGCTGAGATAGTCGCCGGCATAGGCGAACACCTCCACCAGGGCCACGCCGAGGTCGGGAACATGGCGCTCGCGCCAGTCGGGACAGGTGCTCGCCAACCGGTCGAACATCAGCTGGCGGAAGCCGGCGTAGTCCTTGGCCAGATAGTCGATAGCCGAGGTGGGAAAGATCTCGGGTGCGGCGGCGCAGCCTGGCGCGCAATCGAGTTCCTTCGGGCAGCCGGCCTTGAAGCTGAACTCCAGGGCCATGTAGCGGGGATCGATCCCGTCCAGCCCCTGGAGGGCGAGAGTGTAGGTCGAGAAGTCGCCCGGATGGTCGACGAAGACCAGCAGCACGCCGTCGACGTGCGGATCGTCGGAGGTCTGCAGCTTGACGCCCTTGACGCTCACCTGGTCGGCCGGTCCGCGACCGCCGCTGATCAGGATGTTGTCGGCGCCGATCTTCGCGGGCGTCGGACCCAGGAAATAGACCGAGAGGGTGGTCTGGGCCTCGTCGACCTCGATGTAGTCCAGCCCGTTCCAGCTGGCGCTGGCGTGGACGACGGCGCGGCGGCCGTCGGTCTTGCAATCGAGGGTGCTCATTGGGCGCGTTCGAACCGGTCGGTCCGCTCCTGGCCCGTCGCCCGTAGGCGGTAGCTGATGTCGATGGTGAGGGTGGAGTCCTCGGAGGTCACGGCAAGGTCGGTGACTTCGATGACATCGCCCAGCCAGCGCTGCAGACCGGCCCGCAGCGAGAACTGCAGGGCGGCGGCCAGTTCCGGACTGTTCGGCGCGAACACTAGTTGCGCCACCCCGCCGCCGAAGTCCGGCCGGTTCACCCGCTCGCCGGGCTCGGTCAGCAGGAACTGCTCGACCACGTCGCGGACATGGTCGTCGTAGTCCGTGGAGGTGGTCCGCCGACGATGGTCGAAACGATAGGGGTAGCTGATCTGAACGGTCATGCTGTCTGCCCTCAGATGACTGTGACGCGGGTCTGGACGCTGCCCACGATGGGCGGTCCGTTCGGGATCTGGTCGGCGCTCTGGAACAGGCCGGGGCCGACGCCCGGGCCGGCCGCCACCATCGCCGGGCTGCCGTTGATGGTGACCCGGGTGCTGGGCATCAGCCACTTGGCCAGCACGCAGGGCTGCGGCTTGGCCGGCGGGATGGTGAAAGGGCAGCCGGTGGCGACGATCTGGTCGCTCATCAAGGCCACCGGCATGCCGCTGACGGTGACCCGCGGCTGGGTCGGAATGATCTGCGCGGGCGCCCCGTGGGGGCACTGGATGGTTGCTCCGGCGTGCATGAGGAAGCCTGGCATGGCTACACCACCACCACGGCGCCGTTGTTCACGGTGACCGTCGGTCCGACCATCGTCAGGGACGCGCCCTTGCCGTTCTGGATGTAGATGCCGGTGTCGTTGACGATCAGGGTCGCCCCGGTCATCGACTTCAGCATGATGCCGCCGGTCGGGCCGGGAAGATCGCTGATCACCAGGGTGTTCTGGCCGACCGTCTGCAGCACGATATTGGGCGAGACCGGCAGGCCCGCCAGCGCGAGCGGCGGCACGCTGGCGGGGGAGGGGAAGCGGCAGCCGGCGAAGATGGGGGTGCTGGGATCGCCCTGTTCGAACTCGATCCAGACGCCCGCGCCGATCGGCGGGACGAAGTAGCCGCCCATGGGCGGGCCGACCGGCCCGGACAGCGGCGCACAGGCTTCGCACCAGCTCGACGGCACCAGCCCCAGGACGTCGGGCACCATCGCCATGATCCGGCCGCGCAGCTCCGGATCGATATTGTTGATCACGGTGCCGCGATACTTGCCGAGATACCGGCCTTGTTTGGCGGGTTCGCTCACGGGACCACCTTCGGCGTGTTGGAGATCAAGCCGTCGCGGCCGAGCGTGAAGCTCTGCTTATATTCCCCGGGCTTGATCTTGTGGGTGACGCTGTCGACATAATAGAGGCCGTCATAGGCGAGCCCCGCACCGCGCACCCCGACCATGGCGCGGGAGCGCAGCGGCCGTCCGTAGCGCAGCACGTCGAGGCTGCCCGAGGCGCTGACGGCGTCGCCGTTGCTCATCAGGAGGCCAAGGATCTTCGAGGCCGCCTTGTCCGGCGTCAGCTTGGCGAAGTCGCTGTTGAACTCGATCCGCGCCGGCGCGGTCGGGCGAAGGCCCATCGGCGGGCGGAAGATGTTGAGGTTCGGGATCGGAACCGGGATCGGAATCGTGCCCGTTCCCGGTTCCAGGATGGTCACGACCGTCAGCTTCTTGGCCAGGCCATCGAGGCTGAAGCTCAGCGACTCGACGTTGGTCGCCGCGTCCATGTCGACGTTCAGGGCCGGCTGCGGGATGGGGACGCGGATGTCCGGGCCGAAGTAGGCGATCGAGGTCCCCGGCGCCGGGCCCGGCTCGACGTAGAAGACGTAGCCGGCGCTGCGGGCCAAGGTCTTGATGAAGGCGCGGTCGGTCGTCGTCTGGGTCTCGAACCCGTGGGTCACCACTTCGGCGATGGGGATGATCGTGGGGATCACGACCGGGACCACGCCCAGCACCGCGTATTTCGCCAGGATCAGGTTGATCCGCGCGATCACCGGCATCTGCGGGTAGGGGATCACCATCTCGACCAGGTCCATGGCCAGGCTGAGGTCCTCGCCGGTGATCGAGAGGGTCGATTGGCCCGGCTCGTTACTGGGCGCCAGCTCCTGCTGGGTCACCAGCCCGTCCATCAGCACGTGCGGGAAGCCGTTCACCGTGGCGATGATCAGCACCCGGGTGGTGATCGGGTCGAAATAGCCGGCCGGCAGCATGGCCTTCAGCAGGGGCGAATCTCGCCCGACCGCGAAGGTGATCTGGAAGCCGCTGCGGTCCTTGCCGCTGGTCACGGAAATCGACCGCAACGCGTCCATCACCACGCGCGGCGCAGGGACCGGCACGGCCGGCCCGATCATCAGCGTCAGGTGGACGCCTTCAAGCATCGGGGATACCGGGAATGCCTTCCGGCAGGGTGATGCGGATGCGCGCGCCGATCCGGGCGGTGAGTTCGCGGGGGTTCAGCACGGCGTTGGCGTCGCAGAGACGCCAGAACTGCTCCGGATCGCCCATCCGGGCGGCCGCGACATGGTCTGGCCGCTCGCCCTGGACCACGGTGTGGAAGCCGAGGGTGGCGAATCGCTCCGGCGCGGGGACCAGCCGGCGCGCCAGATAGGCGACCTTGGTCCCGTCGGGACGTTCGAGCATCCTGGTCTCGAGACCGAAGTAGCGGCTGGCGGGGGGGATGGTCATGGCTTGGCTCCTCAGGGGATCGCGTTGACGCCGAGGGCGCCCAGGCCCGTGCTGACGACGCGGGAGGCGAGCTGTTCCTTCTGTTCGAGGTAGCTCATGAAGATCGAGCCGCCGCGGCTGTCGAAGGCGAGGTCGTCGATCGTCAGCACCCGCATGCCGATCGACAGCTTGGCCCGCAGCGGATTGAGGGCGGCGTCGAACCCCTCCTCGGTCACCGAGAACTCGGTGATCCGCACCGGCAGGATCCGCGTCCGGCTCCAGACGAACAGCAGCAGGTCCTTGTTCGAGGTGATGATCTCCAGCGAGCCGCTCGAGGCTTCGCTGTTGTTCGACCGCAGCCGGCCGCTCGTCGGGTAGACCAGGGTTTCGAACTGGGCGAGCTGGGCGTGCAGGCCGAGTTGCTGGGCGGTGGCGTCGCCGGTCTCCAGCTTGTCGGTGGCGTCGATCTCGGCTTCGAGCTTGATGGTCTCGACGGGCGGGCCTTTCAGCCGCATGGCCTCGCTGAACTCGGCGCCGTCGCCGCCAACGCCCTTGATCTGCAGCGAGCGGCTGAGGGTGTCGGGATTGTACTGAAGGGTGATGACGTTCTTGACCCGGCCGGACTGGGAGTCGAGTTGAACCAGTCCTCCGCGGATCAGGCTCGGCGTGCGTGTTGGAAAGCCCATGCGCGCGCCCCTAGAACCTGAAATCGATTTTTTTGCCGGTGACCTTCTCGACCGCCCAGCCGAGCGTATCGGGCGTGATCACCGGCACCACCAACTTGCCCAGGGTCTTGCCCGGCCCGAGCATCTTCTCGGTGTCGGCGTCGAACTTCTCGAGCGTGTTCGGGCTCTCACGGCCGAGCTGGTTGTCGTAGGCGAACGACAGGCCGAGGTTCGCCACCTTGATCGCGAGATCCGACGGCATGCCCCAGTTCTGCAGGAGCCGAAGGCTGTAGTGGAAGTTGGAGGCGAGCTGGTCGCCGTCCTGCGCCGTCATTGGCAGGCCGTGGGTCAGGAAGGGCTGACGCATGCCGAACCAGTCGATCGGATCCTTGTTCGCCGGGGGCAGGGTGAACCCCGGGCTGGCGCCGCTGGGCGGCGTGAGCATGGACGGCGGGGTCAGGGTCAGGTCCAGCGGCCGGATCGGGGCCGCGGGCGCCTGAGCCTTCTCCGGCGCTCCGGCCCGTGTCGTCGGCGCCCCGGCCGGCGGCGTCGCCTGCTTGGCGGGCGGGTCGGGGACCTTCGGGATTGGGTCTGGAGCCTTCTTTTTGTCGCCCATGGCTATTTGGACTTCTGCTGGAGGACGAGATTGCGGACCGTGGCGGAGGTGATCGTCCCCTCGAGGGCGCCGGGATGGCCCACCTGGCCGTTGTGGAAGTCCAGCCGACCGTTGACCTTGCCCGGCACGTCGATGGTCCAGGGGCTCGAGACCCAGTGGACGTCGGTGACGGCTATGTCGCCGATGAAGAGGTTGCGGACATGGTAGTCGTCGCCATTCTGGGTGACGGAGCCGCTCAGTCGCTTGAGGGAGACGTGGAGCCGGCTCTTGTTCTTGGGATCGCTGACCTCGGCCTCGGCTCCCAAGCCGTTGAGGGACAGCGTTCGTTCGCCGGCCTTGGCGAAGCTGACCGAGATGGCGGCGACGTCGGCGGGATTCCTGGAGTCGACCTGGGCGGCGACCTTCTTGCCGCCGGCAAGCGCGTCGATCGTCAGCGCCCGGACCTTTTCGACAGCGATTTCGCCGCCTTCGGCGATCACCGGGTCACCCTCGTCGGGCAGGGTCACGTCGAGGCTGCTGATGGTGATCCCCACCAGCGAGCCCGATTTAACCGTCACGACGGCGGCGTCGTCCTCGTAGCGCAACTGGTCGGCGACGATCTGTTTGACGCCGGCCTGGACGATGAAGATCCGGGTCGCGCCGCCCTGCTTCTCGTAGTTGGCGATGATCGACAGGCCTTCGAGGCGGGTCTCGCCGATCGACTGCACCGTGGTGGCGCCGGATCGCCAGGAGAGCGCCTTCACTCCCAGCGAGGCGACGGTGAGGCCGAGAATGGCGTATCCCTTGTCGGTCCGCACCACGTCGCCGCCGATGGGACCGAGGGTGATCCGCTCGGCGACCGTCTGGTCGCCCGTGGCGCCGCGGGTCTTGACGCCTTCGGCCTCGATCTTCTGGACCCAGGGCTTGCCCTGCGCGCCGCCGGAGACCTTGAGGGCCTTGGCGTCCTTGTCGAAGGCGTATCCCTCGGCCAGCACGTCGCCCAGGCCCGAGATCGCCAGGTCCAGCTGGTCGATCGTCAGCTTCTCGATGACCAGCCGATCCTGCCAGTCCTTCAGCTTCAGCAGCGCCTCGTCGAGCGCCTTGCCGGCCGCGGCGCGGGCGGACTTTGTCCGGGCCTTCGCCGACGCCTGCTCGGCCTTGACGCGCGCGCCGTTGATCTCCTCGTATTCGCGCAGCATCTGTCCGATGACGTTCAGGCGCTTGAGTTCGTCCTTCGTCCGCTCCTTGGGCGTTATCGCCTCGATGCGATTCATCTCGGCCCGCAGCAGGGCGGCGTGGCTCGGTGCGTTCAGCCCTTTCGCGACGATCTTGGCCGAACGGACGTGGACGCTGGACCCGCCGGTCTCGGGGGAACCCCGGTCGAGCTTCGCGTCGAGGCCCTTGGCGTCGCCCTGGCCTTCGAAGCTCAACTCGTCGATGGCGGCGCCCGAGCCGGCGTGGCGGATGTCCTTGAGGGTGAGCTGGTCGGCGCGCAGCGTCCCGGACTGCAGCGCCTTGCGCCATTCCTTGTAGTTGGCGAGGCCGCCGCTGAGGGCCGCCCCGACGGCCACCTCCCGTCCTTCGACGCCGCCGATGGTCAGAGCTTCGGCGCCGTCCGGACCAAAAGTACGGATCACGCCGGTCTTCAGCGTCTCGGCGACCAGTTCGGGATTGCCGTCGCTGGTGATGTTGAGGCTGACGCCCTCGAGGACCAGCGCCTCGACGATGGTCGCCCGGCGCTCTTCGAACAGAGTCAGGGCCGCGCGAAGCTCGCGGAACTCCTTAACCTCACCCCCAGTCTCATCCCCGACCAGGTTCTGCACGCCGCGCGCGGCCAGGGCCGCGTAGCGGGTCGCCTGGGTCACCCGGTCCCGCAGGGCATGCTCGACCGGGGTCGCGCCCTCGTCGTATCGGCGGCCGGACTTCGCCTTGATGAAGTCGTCGTATTCCTCCCGCGCCTTCTTGGGGGTCGGGATCCCGCCGGCGAGCCGCAGGGGCTCCTTCGCCTCGATCCGGCCAATGCCGATCGAGAACTGCTCCGCCTCGGGCTGGCGCCCGGCGATGCTCGACGCATTGTCCCTGCCACGGATCAGGTTCCGTAGGGAGGTCGGGTCGAAGAAGATCGGCACGATGGCGGTGACCGATCGGCCCTGGCCGTGGATGTCCGCGATGTTCAGCGGCTTGTCGCTGACCCCGGGGACCCCGCTGATACGGATGGCGCCGATGTCCACCACGGCGCCGTGCGGCCCGCCCTTGTCGACCTCCTCCTGCGCCTTGGCGATCTGCCGATCAATCCGTGCGGCTTCCTGCAGGTGGCGCTCGGCGTGCTCGGAGTCGGACCTGGCCGCCTGACGCTCTGCGGCGGCGCGGGGCTTGAGCCGGCCGACCGACTTGATCAGTGCTTCGATGTAGCTGGAGGCGTCGCCGCCCGCCTCGAAGCCGAAGCCCTCTATCTCGATCAGCTCGATGAAGACGCCGGAGCTCATCGCCAAGCTGCGCAGCGCCATCAGGTCGAAGCTCAGCGCGGCGTTGTTGGCGCCGGCCGGATTGAGGATCATGCCGAGCATGTTCCAGATCCAGACCGCCTGGGCGTCGTCCTTGACGGACTGGGAGCCCATCTTCACCTGGCCGCCGGTGATCCGCATCGACTTGGCGGCCAGGAGCGAGTCGCTCATCGCGACGTTCAGGTCGGCGATGGTGATCGCGTCGAAGGCGACATCGATCGACCTCAGCTGCTTGACGCTGAACCGCGTCATCCCGGGTTCGTAGCGCAGGGCGAGATGCAGCCCCTCGACGGTGATCGCCCCGGTATGGACCGAGGTGTCGGCCTCGTCGAGGGCCTTGCGGCGAGCGTCGGCGCCCTCACGGTCGGCCGTGAGTTTCGCTTCGCCGTCGCGACCCTCCTTGAGTTCCTTCTCGGCGTCCTTCGTGGCCTTGCCGGAGTCCACATAGGCGCGGGCGTCGTTGATGCGTTTGCTCTTGACGCCGTCGGCCTCGACGGCGACCGCCACCATCTTCGGGTTCAGCTCGGCGACCTTGGCGAGGGCTATGGCTTCCAGCGCGCCCAGGTCGTCGAGATTCATCCGGCTCAGGATGTCGTAGCTGGTGACCGCGAACTCCTGCTCCGACACCGCCCCCCAGCAGGCCGCCAGGATCTCGCCCCGATGCTTGGCGAAATGCGGCGGGTTGAGGTTGTCGTAGAAGTGCTTCCGTGCGGTGGGATCGACCGCCCGGAAGATGCCGCGCGCGACGGGAAGGGTGTAGCCGGCGAGGATCTGCAGGACGTCGAACACCTCCCGGTCGGTGACGGCCCAATCCAGGGGGCCGTAGGACATCAGGTCGGTGATCGCGGCGATCTCGAGAGGGTGGTTCTTGGCGACGATCTCCAGCAGTTCGTCGTAGGTGGCGACGGCCTGCGCCGGCAGCGCCACCCGGACCGGCTCCGCCGCGCGGGTGGCGGCGTAGCGCCGCGCAAAGAGCTCCGCCTCGACCTCGGCCTGCAGCGGCGTCGGCTTGCGGAAGCGGCCGCCCGCCGGCAGCTGCATCTGCGCCAGGTGGGCCGCCTCGTGGGCCAGCAGACGGCGGCCCTTGAGGGTGGTCGGCGAAAGCCGCGCCTGCGGAATATGGATCACGCCCTTGTGGGTGACCCCTGGCGCGCCCGCCCGGCTGGTGATGCGGATGGCGCCGTCGCCGCTCTCGATCCTGATCGACCCCGGCCTGATGCCGAGTTGGCCGGCGATGTGGCCCAGGAGCGTGGTCAGTTGGTCGTCGTCGGGGACGCCGCGGCCGGCGGCGGCGGGAACTTCGGCGAAGTGCTGGCCGCCGCGCGCCGCGGGGCGGCCGCCGCGCGGCTGGGCGGCGGGCTCTGGTCGCGGCGCCGGATCGGGAGCGGCTTCCCGGGCCTGGGTGGCGGCGACGCTCTTCATCGCGAGGCGCCCAGGCCCGCGTAGACCACCCCGGCCAGAGCGCGCCCATAGGCTTCGGGATCCGTCGTCCCCCCGATCACCTGCCCACCCAGGGCGCTCGGCGCCGCGAACCCCGCGGCCGCCGCGCCCGGGAGGCCGCGGTCGGTGATCAGCCGACCCAGTTCGCTCGACAGCGCCTCGGTCAACCGGCTGCGCTCGACCCGCCCGAGAGCGGGTCCGTCGACGATCAGCCGGTGGATATGGACGCGAACCTCCATGTTCAGACCCTGAACTCCGCTTCGTTCAGCGGCCGGTCCATCTTGCGGAACTCGGTGCGGGCGGCGCGAAGGATCAGCGGCATGGTCACCGTCCCGCCCCCGCTGGCGGCCAGGAAGGCGGCCTGCAGGGCGACGTTGTGGATGCCGGCGCCGGTCAGGCTGAGCCGGGACAGCCGCTCGACGTCCAGGCCTTCGACGGGCGTGGCGGCGGGGAAGACGCGTTCCCACAGGGCCTGCCGCTCCGGCGGCCCTGGGAAGCTGAACGGCACGATGAAGCGCAGTCGGCGCACGAAGGCGGGGTCCAGCGCGCTCTGGATGTTCGTGGCGAGGATGGCGACGCCCGTATAGGTCTCCATCCTTTGCAGCAGGTAGTTGACCTCGATGTTGGCGTAGCGGTCGTGGCTGTCGCGAACCTCGCTGCGCTTGCCGAACAGGGCGTCGGCTTCATCGAAGAACAGGATCGCCCCGCCACCCTCCATCAGGTCGAACACCCGCTGCAGGTTCTTCTCGGTCTCGCCGATGTATTTGCTGACCACCTGGGAGAGGTCGATCCGGTAGAGGGCGAGGCCGAGCGCATTGGCGATCACCTCGGCGGCCATGGTCTTGCCGGTGCCGCTGTCGCCCGCGAATAGGGCGCTGACGCCCAGGCCGCGGTTCATCCGCTGCGAAAAGCCCCAGCGGCTGTAGACCTGCCCGCGCGCGGCGACCTGGTCGACCATCGCCCGCAGCAACTGGTCGGTTTCCTTGGCGACCACCAGGTCTTCCCATCGCGCCCGTGGGTCGATGCGGTCGGCCAGCGAGCCCAATCGCGGCCGCACCCGCTCGCGACAGCGGGCCCACAGCCGGTCGGCGAGGGTCTCCGGCGGATCGGCGGGGGTCAGGCGTGCGACGGCGCGGATCTCGGAAAGGTTCAGGCTGTACTGGCCGGCGAGCCGGGCGGCGGCGGCGTCGCGGTCGGCTTCAGCGAGGCTGGACAAGACTTCGCGCCAGGCTTCGTCCTGTTCCTCCGCCGTCGGACGGCTGCAGGGGACGAGCAGGGCTTCGAAGCCGGCGGGGGCCCAGGGTTCGCGGGTTCCCAGGAAGACGAACCCGTCCGACCGCGCGGCCTGGGCGATGAAGCGCGACACCGAAGCATCCCGCTCGGCCGCGTAGCCGGCGCCTTCGGCGTCGACATAGAGGGCGATCGGCAGCAGGGCGGCCTCGCGCTGCCAGATCCGCGCGAGCCGGTCGAGTTCGGAAGCGGTGGTGGGCAAGCCTTCGGCGGCGATCACGTGCAGCTTGCGGTCGAGCGTGGTCGCGACGGCCTGGGCGACCAGCCTCTTGGCCTCGCCGTCCGGTCCGATCAGCGTCGCTACCGGCGCGGGGGCGGAGAGTTCTGCGCCCCCCCAACGCTCGACGATCCGCTCGGCCTGCTCCTGCTGGGACGGCGGCAACGGCGCGTCGTCGCCGTCGAAGCCGGAGCCCAGGACCGCCAGCCGGGGGTCGAGGACGTTGAGACCCTTGGCGTAGTGGACGATCCGTTCATCGGCGCGCAGCGGCGCCGATGACAGCGGCTGGGTCGGGCCGACGCCAGGCTCCACCACCTGCCAGTAGCGGAGCGGGCGCTGCGGAGACATCGCGTCCCAGCTCGGGTCGTCGAACAAGGCCATGGCCAGGCCGAAGGTGGGATAGGGCTGCCCGGGATCGCCGAGCGCCTGGGCGCAGAGGCCGGGCACGCGGGTGTCCAGCTCCATCGCCACACACAGCAGCACCACGTCGCGCTCGAACGGGGTGAGCCGCAGCTGGTCGGCCAGCAGTTGCAGGGCCGGTGGCGGATCCATCTCGGCGGCCTTGTCGCGGGTCGACGAGACGTCGCTGAGGCGGACGTTCTCCCTGGCCACGGCCGACTTGCGCAATGGCAGCATGCCGGTTCGGCGGGGCGGTTCCGCGGGCTCGGCGCTGTCGGCGAGCAGCTGCAGCCGAGCGCGCAACCAGACCAGGGAGGCGGCGAGGTATCGACCGTTCTGTTCCTGCCAGGCCACGAGATCCATCAGGTGAGATCCAGCGTCTGGGTGGGGTCGAATTGCGGGTCGCCCGAGGCCGCGCCCTGCACCAGCAGGCTTTCAGAGCCGTCGATGCGCAGCCGCACGCGGTAGGAGCCCGTCGCCATCAGCGGCGCCACGAAGGTCAGGGCGGAGGTCTTGGTCGGATGCTGGTTGGCCTGGATCTCCTTGGCGCCGAGCACCAGGGTGACGCGCTGATCCGGGAGCACCTGCGGCGAGCAGGTGATGTTGATGGTCGCCAGGCCCAGGTCGGTGGCCGGATCGACGGCCGTGCGCGCCACCGGCGCGAGGCCGGTCAGGATCACCGGGGCGATCGACAGCGGCGCGACGTTGCTGAACCGGGTGTCGCCGCCGGGCGCCGTCGGCGTGACCCCGATCGACAGGCCGTAGACCCCGGCCGGGAGCGCCGCCGGGGTGTTCGGGACGGTGAAGCCCAGGCGCGCGTCGCCGCGGTCGATGGTCGGAACCGGAATGTCGAGGCTGACTCCGCGGAGCGCCGAGGCGAGCCGCACGAAGGCTGTGACATCGGCGGCCTTGCCGGTCGCCAGGGCGAAGTTGCCGCCTTCGACGACCACGGCGTCGCCCAACAAGGCCTGCAGCTGGCCGGAGGGGAAGGACACCGACTGGATAATGGGGAAGGGCGGCGTGATCCCGGCGCCGGCCGTCGGCCCCTTGCCGTCGTCAGCCTGGCGCAGCACGGGGAGCCCAGCCTTGGCCGGGCGGCCGGCGTCGATCAGCACCACGGACAGATGGTAGACCGCGGTCGGCCGGTACTTGGCCTGCATCGCCGCCCACAGCCGCGACATCTCCTCGGTCCCCAGGTGAGCGGGAGAGATCTTGATGGTCTCGACCTGATCGGCGAGGTCGGCGCTGGAGATCATCGCCAGCTCGGGCGGCAGCGTCACCTCTGGCGGCAGCGCCGGCTTCAGCGTCGCGCGGATCATTTCGCGGGTCAGGATCGGCCGCTCATGCAGCAGCTGCATGGCGTAGCCGAGCAGGGCCTCGGCGTGGAACTCCACCTTGCCGTAGGCGGTGACCAGATAGTGCAGGTCCAGCGCCAGGGGCGGGTTGGTCAGCCGCTCGCCCGACGCGCCGCGCGAGGGCAGGCCGACGTTGCGCCAGCCGATGTTCGGCGTGACCTGATACATGAAGAGGTTGATCTGGCTCTTTTCTTCGGCCGTGGTGACCGGGATGCGGTCCGGCGCCAGGGCGGTCACGGCGACGTGGCCGAGCGCCGAGAGGTCGTGATTGGCCAGCCCGTCGTTGAGCAGGTCCTTGAGGACCGCCGTAACCGCGGCGATGGCGAACGGGCCAGCCATCTATCCCTGCTCCCGGCGGCGGAGGTAGTCCTCCAGCCCGGTCCTCGGCTCGCGCGCCCGGCTGGCCGAACGGGCGGCCGGCGCCGGAGCGTTGCGCACTTCGATCCGGCCGATGCTGACCTGCACGACCGTCGGCGCGGCGGGCGGAGGCGGCGCCGGAAGGGCGAGGGGGCCTGGGCGCCGTGAGATCGTCGCGGCCGCGGGCTGGGCGGCGCGCGGGCGGCGGAGCGGCGCGGCTTCGACCTGGGCCGGCACGCCGTCCGCGGGCTTCGCAAGAACGTCCCTCGGACTTTGCGGCGCAGAGGTGTCGCGGACGATCCGTTCGATCAGGTGCTCGCGGGTGAGCACCTCCAGCCGACGCTCGATCTCGCGGGGCGCGTGCCGCACCTCGACCCGCTCGTGGGTGTGGCGCTCATGGATCGCGGGGGGGGCGATCGCCGGCGTCGCGACCGCGGGGGAGGTCTGGACCCCGGTCGCGGGCGGCTCGGGCGGCGCGAGGCCTTCCAGGCGGTGGATGATGGTGGTCGAAGACACCGAGGCCGCGGCCGCCGGGGCTTGGCGTTCGAACGGCGCCGCGCCGGAATCCACCGTCGGCGTCGTCGTGGATGACGCGATGGCCAAAGCCTGCTCCGGCGCATGAGGCTGGTCAGCCCTGGCCCGTGGGTGTGTCTCGGCCGGAGACGGAGCCGAGGCGCGCGGAGGCGTGGGCGCAGGCTCGACGTCCAGCCAACCGGGTTCCGCCACCCCGGCCTCGGGTTCGAAGCGCGCGGCGCGGCGCGGAACGATGGCGCCGCGGCCCTCCAGCGTCCGGTCGATGAGATGGGCCAGGAACACCGGCTAGCCCTCCGCGACCAGGGACAGGTAGGCGGCGCGGCGCCGGGGCGAGAGCGACAGGATGTCCGCCTCGCGCCAGCCGTAGGCCCGGGCCAGGGCGTGAACTTCCCGCATCAGTCTTTGCGCGCGGTCGCCCACCTCGGCCCAGACGAAGGCGGCGATGTCGAAGATCTCGCTCCAGGCGCCGCCGCAGGCTTCGCACCTGAGCGCGAAGCTCACCTCGGACAGGGGATCGAGTTCCGCCAGTCCGGCTTCGGCGGCGTCGCGCTCCGGCCCGTCGAGCGGTTCGCCGGCGCACCGCGCCAAGAGGGCGGCTGGCCGTTCGTGAACGGGGAGGGGCGCGATTTCCAGAAGATCCACGGTGCTGGCTGCGCGCAGGGCGAGCTCTCGACCACCGATCACACGCACGCCGGACGGCGTTCCGGCGTCGCCGCCGAACACGTCGCGGCCGTCGAAGGCGATGTCCAGCATCTCACCACATTCAGGACAGGCGGCGACGGCCTCGACGCGAGGACCGAACAGCCGCGATCGCAAGGAGAAGAGCCGACGATCCCGTTCGCCGATGGGCAGGTCCGCGAGCGCCTCCACGGGCGTCTGCGGTTCCGCCACCTGCAGCAGGGCGAGGGCGCGATGAAGAGGATGCTGCCGCTCCCCCTGCTCCCAGGCCTGGAGCAGGGACGCCGCGGCGATGGCCGCCGAGCCCATGACGATCAAGGCTCGGTGAAGGTGGGCTCGCCCGGCTCCCCGACCTCGTAGTCCCGCTCCCAGCCTTCGTTTTCCAGCTTCAGGTGCTGGATGGCGATGGCGTTGGCGTTGGCGTCGAGATCCGGCAGCGCCTGGTATTCGGACACCCAGGCGCGGAACACCTTGTAGGCGATCGCCAGCTGACCTGCCTCGTTGTAGACCTCGAGGATCAGGTCCTTGCGGAAGTCCTTCAGCGAAACCTCGGCGCCCAGGCCTGAGCCGTAGTTCCAGACCTTGTTCGCCCACTGCTCGAACTCGACATCGTGGGTGACGCCGCGCTCCAGGGTGATGGCCTCGAACTCGGTGCGGCCGGGCGACTTGCGGCTGCTCGACGGATCGCCGCCGTCGCGGTGCTTGACCACTTCGGTCGTGCGCTTGATGGCTGAGACCTTGCTGACCCCGGCGATGTACTTGCCGTCCCATTTCACGCGGAACTTGAAGTTCTTGTATGGGTCGAAACGCTGTGCGTTGACGCTGAACTGGGCCATTGCCGTTCCCCTCTCGATCTCGACCTAGGTCGCCAGTTGGCCAGCGAGCTGCTGGAGCTTGATGACCACGAATTCGGCGGGCTTCAGCGGCGCGAAGCCGACGAGGACGTTCACCACGCCCCGGTTGATGTCGCTCTGGGTGGTGGTGTCCTTGTCGCACTTCACGAAATAGGCGTCCTTGGGAGTGGTCCCCTGGAAGGCGCCCTGGCGGAACAGGTCGTTCAGGAACGAGCCGACATTCAGCCGGATCTGCGCCCACAACGGCTCGTCGTTCGGTTCGAACACCACCCATTTCAGGCCGCGGTAGAGGCTCTCCTCGATGAAGAGGGCGGTCCGCCGCACCGGCACATACTTCCACTCCGAACCGATCTCGTCGGCGCCCTGCAGGGTGCGGGCGCCCCAGACGATGGCGCCGTAGACCGGGAACTTGCGGATGCAGTTGACCGCGAGCGGGTTCAGCACGCCGTTCTCGGCGTCGTTGGTCGGGATGGTGACCCCGACCACGCCGCTGAGGCTGGCGTCCGTGCCGGCCGGCGCCTTCCAGACGCCGCGGCTGGCGTCGGTGCGGGCGTAGACCCCGGCGATCGCGCCGCCCGGCGGGAACGAGCGGATTCGGTACTGCTGCTGCGGATCCGGCGCCAGCAGCCACGGATAGTAGAAGGCCGCGTTGATCGCGTCGGAGCCGGTGAGGCTGCTGTCCGGCGCGCCGGTCATCGCGCTCGACGTCGGCGTCGAGCCCTTGTCGGAGTCCACCAGCAGGAAGGCGCGATGGTCGCGGCAGAACTTCTCGAGCTTCGCCAGGTTGGCGGTGGCGGTGTAGCCCGGCACGTTCAGCAGGTTGAACTGGTCGACCTTGGCCAGGGCGTAGATCCCCGTGGTCGCCCCGTCGCCCATCAGCGCGGTGTCGAAGGCGGCGTCGCCCGGACCGATGGCGGGTCCGTCCACGCCGCCCGCGAGATCGACGGTCTTCGCGGTGACCTTCTTCGTGACGTCGGCCTTGGTGACGATCACCAGCTGCGATTCATCGCCAATCACGTTGGTGACGAAGCGGCTGTCGAACGGCTCGAGCGAGAGGTTGGCGTAGGATTCCGTCACCACGCCCGAGGCCTTGACGACGATGTCGAGCCGGAACCGGCTGGTGTCGTCGGCGCGCGGCTTGGTCACCAGTTGGTAGACGTTGGCCCAGGCCCCCGGGCCGGTCGCCTCGACCTCCAGGCCGTCGACCACGGCTTCGGCCGTGACATCCGCGGCGCTTGGGGTGCGGACGATGTAGCACTGCGAGCCGCCGTTGCCGAAGAAGTGCGACACCGCGTAGCCGAGATAGCTGCGGCCATCGAGGCCGCCGAATGTCCGTTCGAAATCGAACCAGCTGAGGCAGCGGACCGGCCGGCCGGCGGGTCCCTGTCGCGCCCATCCGGCGAAGGCCGCGATGGACGTCGAGACTTGGCCGATCGTCCGGACCGCGCTCGCGATCTCTTCGACGTACACGCCAGGGTACGATAGCTTCACAGACATCCGGGAGCCCCTTCAATCGAACGATTGTTGCTCGGCGCACAGATCCGCGATCTGCAACCAAAGATGGTTGAAGTTCGAAGAACATTGGTACTCACTTGGAACGGGGCCTACGCTGCCATCGCGAAACAAGGGTTGCAAGCCTTTAGCGCAACTAATTGGCGAATAGAAACAACTCGATGAAAACATTCAACTAATTCCATCGCCGAGGCCGCGATTACGACGAAATACGGCAAATTCAGCCGTCAATTGAAGGAAGGTAAGGGCGTGAGCATGTGTTGGGTCCGGTTGGCCGGGCACACGCCTAGGGCGTGTGTCGCCGCCGCCGCGGAGGCCGCATTCGCCCTATCGGCCGGGGATCGCCGACGTCGGAGTTCGTTGCATCGACGCCGCTTGGGCCAGCACCGAGGTCACCGCATCGGGTTCGGTGATCATCAGGTCGTGGCCGGCGTCGATTTCGAACAGCAGGTCGGCGTCGAGGGGCCGCAGCCGCTGATCCCCATGCCGCATCCTCGGGATCGGGGTGCAGTTGATGCCGTCGGCCGCGGGTGGAACGGCTCGTGGACCAACGGCGATCTGTCGACGGAATTCCGACAACCCTCTGATCTGTTGAAGGAAACAAACCTTGGCCCGGATACGAAAAATCCGGCCGAAAGGCCGGATTTCTCTCAAAACCAGAGGTGGCTCCGCGGGTAGGATTCGAACCTACGACCAGCCGGTTAACAGCCGGCTGCTCTACCACTGAGCTACCGCGGAACAGGTCGCCTCAGGAAGAGGCCGGGTGATAGCCGCCGATTTGACTCGGTGCAAGCGCATTCGGACAAAAAAACAGCCCGGTCGAGGACCGGGCTGTGGAAAGTCAGTGATGTGGGGTGTCTTCAAGAAAGACCTGCCGAAATTCGGCTTTTATGGTTAATCGGGCCTTAATTTCAGCTGCGACCAAATGGCCTTCGGAGCGGCGGTTCAGGGTTTCATCAGGCCCACGGGCAAGGACCGGGCGGCCACCGTGACGTCGGCCTTGGCGGCCGTGTCGCGCGACGAGGCGCCCAGGGCGACCGTGTAGGATCCGGCCGCCACCGACCAGCCGTGGGCCTTGTCGTCCCAGGTGGCCAGCAGCCGCTGATCGACGGTCAGGGTGACCCGGGTGGTCGCGCCGGGCGCCAGCTCGACCTTGCTGAAGCCGGCCAGGCGCTGGGGCGCTTCCCATCCGCCCGCCTTGGGCGAGACATAGACCTGCGGCACGGCCTTGCCGGCCCGCTTGCCGGTGTTGCGGACGTCGAAGCTGACGCTCAGAGCGCCGCCCTTGGTCTCGGCCTTGAGGTTGTCATAGGCAAAGGTCGTGTAGGACAGGCCGTGGCCGAAGGCGAACAGCGGCTGGTGGCCCTTCTTGTCGAACCACTTGTAGCCGACCGCGGCGCCCTCGATCGTATAGTCGACCGCAAACAGGTCGTCGGGTTTCTTCGGGTCGCCGTCCAGCACCAGACGCGGCAGCTGGTCCAGGGCGGCCGGGAAGGTGACGGGCAGGCGGCCCGAGGCGTCGACCTCGCCGGTCAGCACGCGGGCGATGGCTTCGCCGCCTTCCGAGCCTGGATACCAGGCCTCGACCACGCCGCCGACCTTGGACAGCCACGGCATCAGCACCGGCCCGCCGGTCTCCAGCACCACCACGGTCTTGGCGTTGGCCGTGGCGACGGCGTCGATCAGGGCGTCCTGGTCGTTCTCCAACGTCAGGGGGCTGTCGAAGGACTCGCCGTTCCACTGGGTGGCGAACACCAGCACCACGTCGGCGCCGGCCGCCAGCTTGGCGGCGGCGGCCTTGTCCTTGCCGTCGGCGAACTGGATGTCGGCGCCGGGCAGCCGGGCCTTCAGCGCCTTCAGGGGCGAGGAGGGGAAGTAGATCATCGGGCCGGGCCAGCTGGCCGGACCCTCGCCCTGCACGGCGCGTCCGCCGATCGGATAGACCTGCGACGAGCCGCCGCCCGACAGCACGCCGACGTCGGCGTGGCCGCCGATCACGACGATCTTCCGGGCCGAGGCGACCCCCTTTTCAGACAAGAGCGGCAGCAGGCCCTTGTCGTTCTTCAGCAGCACCACGCCTTCCTCGGCGTCGGCGCGGGTGACCTTGGCGTGGGCGGCGTAGTCGATCGGCGCGATCTTGACCGGCTTTTCGACCACGCCGCTGGCGAACAGACCGCGCAGGACGCGGCGAGCCATGTCGTCCAGCCGCGCCTGGCTGACCTCGCCCTTGGCCAGGGCGTCCTTCAGCGGGCCCTTGAAGAAGGGCTGGGTGTCGAACGCGTCGCCGGCCGATTCCTGGTCGAGTCCGGCATTGACCGCCTTGGCGCTGGAATGCGCCGCGCCCCAGTCGGACATCACGTAGTTCTTGTAGCCCCAGTCCTGCTTGAGGACCTTGTTGAGCAGGAAGTCGTTCTCGCAGGCGTAGTCGCCGTTGACGCGGTTGTAGGCGCACATCACCGAGTGCGGGTCGGAATCCTCCATCGCGAACTGGAAGGCCAGCAGGTCGGAGGTGCGGGCGTCGGCCTCGCCGATCCTGGCGTCCAGCACGAAGCGGCCGGTCTCCTGGCCGTTCAGGGCGTAGTGCTTGATGGTCGAGACGATGGCGTTGGACTGGATGCCCTTGATCTGGGCCCCGACCATCTTGCCGGCCAGCCAGGGGTCCTCGCCGCCATATTCGAAGTTGCGGCCGTTGCGCGGCTCGCGGACCAGGTTGACGCCGCCGGCCAGCATGACGTTGAAGCCGGAGGCGCGGGCCTCGGCGCCGATCATCGCGCCGCCGGCCTGGGCCAACTTCGGATTCCAGGTGGCGGTGGTGGCCATGCCGGAGGGCAGGGCGGTGCGCTCGCGCTTGTTGGGCTCGCCGCCCTGGGTGGCCACCCCGACGCCGGCGTCGGTCTGGAACTGGGCCGGGATGCCCAGGCGCGCGATCCCCGGCACATAGCCGGCCGAGCCGGCCAGGGCCTCGGGAACGCGCTTGTACTTGTCGCCCATGTCGGCGCCGAAGAAGCCGAAGATCACCGTCAGCTTCTCGTCCTGGGTCATGGCCTTGACCGCTAGGCCGGCGCGGGTGTCGGCGTCCAGCTTGGGATCGAGCCACGGACGGGCGGCAGGGGCGGGTGCGGGCGCCTGGGCGCAGGCGGTGGAGGCCAGGACGCCGGCGGAGACGCCGAGCATGAGGGCCAGGGCCGGGCCCCGCCAGGACTGTCGGTTCATAGTACCTCCCGTTCTATCGGCGCGGACGATACTCGCCGGCGCGTGGTGGAATTGCGGCCTAGCTTCTGCGAACCGGGCCGGTGGATTCGCGGATCACCAGGCTGTGCTGGGTGAGGATGGTCGCCGCCGACTTGCCGAGCGCCGCGTTGGCGTTCCAGGCGTTGAGGGCGGTGATGGCCCGCTGGGTCATCTGGTCGAAGGGCTGGCGGATGGTGGTCAGGGACGGCCAGATGGCCGCGGCGATCGGCGCGTCGTCGAAACCGACCACCGACAGCTCGTCCGGCAGCTTCAGGCCGCGGCGCTGGGCCTCCATGCAGGTGGCGGCGGCCATGTCGTCATTGGCCGCGAAGATGGCGGTCGGCGGGTTGTTCATGTCGAGCAGGGCCTGGGCGCCGGCCAGGCCGCCCTTGAAGCTGAAGTCGCCGGGCACGATCAGGGCGGGATCGGGGCGCGGCTTGCCGGCGGCGGCGTAGGCCTCGTTGAAGCCGTTGCGACGCAGCGTGCTGGCGGCGTGGTCGGGATGGCCGGCGATGTGGCCGATCCGCTCGTGGCCCAGACTGAACAGGTGCTCGACCACCTCGCGGGCGGCCGCCCTGTCGTCCATCACGATGCTGGGCGACTGGGAATCGGGGCTGGTCGGCGAGATCAGCACGCAGCGCACACCATGCTCGCGCAGCAGGGCCTTGAGCGGCGCGAAATCGCATTCGGGCGGCAGCAGCACCATTTCGCGGATCCCGCCCTCGGTGACGAAGGCGCGGATGCGGTCCTGCCAGCCGGCCATGTCGCCCTCGACCAGCTCGGCCGACAGGTGGCGGCCGTTCCGCAGGCAGGCGACCATCAGGGCGTGGTGGATGCGGGTCTGGTAGCCGCCGCTGGGGTCGCCCATCAGGATGCCGACCGCCGGGGCGGCCTGGGCGCGCAGGCCCCGGGCCACGGCGTTGGGATGGTAGTCCAGGGCCTGCATGGCGGCGCGCACCCGTTCGCGGGTCTTGGCGCTGACGCTCTCGTGGTCGTTCATCACCCGCGAGACGGTCTTGGGCGACACGCCCGCTCGCAGCGCCACATCGTGGATCGTCGCCATGACCTTGTCGCATCCAGACTCAAGTGGTCGTCGCGCGTCCGACCGTCCTGGTCGTCGCCGCCCCCGCGCCAAGCCATAGCTCAGCCCGACAACGATGTCATCGGCCGGGACATGTATTTGTCCTTAAAAGACAATTATCCGGGCGTTTCGGGTCATCTAGAGACATTGCAGCGGCAAAATTCAATGTGTCGAAAGGCAAAGCTTGGCCATATATATTCGACAGGCGCTCGCGCGGGGGATGTGGCGCGGCTTGATGCTCTTTGACTCTTATTGATCGACTTTGATCGCCGTGTATCGTCATAATGCTATTAAAAACAACGCTATATAGGCTGATTATCGGGTCTTAAGGCAAGCCGGAAGGCTTCCGGTCGGGCCGTTTTCCAACGGTTCGTCACAAAATGACAACGTTGACATTTCGATTGACACGCTCGGGACATTTGTCGATCTTGAGACACGGCTGGGGAGGGCGTGAGCCAGCGCGGGCGTCGAGCGACGCCGGGGTCGCCAACGAACTTTCGCTTGAAGCGGGGCTCGCCGGGCAGGCCGGCGCTCTCGACGACAGGCGGAAGACACTACGCAGCCCGCGCCGAAACCGGCCGGGTCAAGAACGGCCATAAAAACGTTTGGGGAGCGAAGACCTTGTCCAATCCACGAAACCAGTCCGCCTGGGCGCGGGGCATGACCCTGGCGCTGCTGGCGGGCGCCTCGTCCATGGCCCTGGCCACGGGCGTCCACGCCCAGACCGCGCAGGACGATTCCGCCCAGGTCGACGAAATCGTCGTCACCGGTATCCGCGGCTCGCAGATGCGTTCGGTCGACATCAAGCGGCGCGAAACCGCCATCGTCGACGCGATTTCGTCGGAAGACATCGGCAAGCTGCCCGACACCACCATCGCCGACTCGCTGCAGCGCATCCCGGGGGTCCAGATCCAGCGGGACGCGGGTGAAGGCGCGACCATCAACATTCGCGGCCTCAAGCAGGTCATCACCCTGCTGAACGGCGAGCAGTATCTGAGCGCCGGCAACATGGGCGCGGCCCAGCCGAACCTGCTGGACGTGCCTGCCCAACTGATGAATTCGGTCGTCGTCTACAAGTCGACCGACCCGCGCAACGCCCTGTCGGGCATCAGCGGCACGGTCGACCTGCGCACCCGTCGTCCGTTCCAGATGGAGCAGGGCCTGCACTTCGCCGGCGGCCTCGAAGGCCAGCGCGGCGAGCGCACCAAGGACAACGACTACCTGGTCAACGGCCTGCTCAGCTGGCGCAATGAACGCGTCGGCCTGCTGGTGGCCGCCGCCAAGAGCGAGGTCAATCTCGGCAACAACTCGTCGGGCGTCGTCGGCCTGTCCGGCAACAACGACTGGGGCGGTTCGGCCGCCAACAACTTCATCTCGCCGCACGGCTTCGAAAGCTTCCACCGCGAGCAGGAGCGCAAGCGTCTGGGCGTCAACGTCGCCTTCGAGGCGGACCTGGGCGAGGGCTTCACCCTGATCGCCGAGGGCTTCTACGCCAAGCTCGACGAATACAACCGCGCCGCCGGCATCAACATCTCCAACCGCTGGGATGGCGGCGCCTTCGGCGTCTGGACGACCCCGACGGTGTTCGAGAACACCGGCGTCAGCAGCCCGGCCCCGCCCGCCGGCAACGGCCGTCCCTGGTTGGCGGTCGACGAGTACGACATCAATGCGTGGTGGGTGAACAGCTTCTCGGTGAACCGCACCACGAAGTCGGAGACCAAGAACTACAACCTCGAACTGAAGTACGACAACGGCGGCGCCTTCACGAGCGAAGTGCGGGCCGTGCGGGCCAACGGCAACCGTCTCAGCATGAACGGCCAGGCCCAGGGCGACCTGAGCAACTGGCAGTACGCTCCGGACCGCTTCAACCTGTTCCGCAACGCCGCCGACCGCACGCGCGGGCCGTTCTACCCGGCCGCCATCTGCGCCCAGTATCCGGCCGCGCAGCGTAGCAACGCGGTCGTCGGCAGCGCCGGCGGCTGCTACCTGAACCCCAACCCGCAAGGTTACGGGGCCAACCCGCAGCTGCACTACAATATCGGTGGCAACAAGGCGATCTGGAGCGGCTTCGATCGGCCGCTGGCCGGTGGTCTGGGGGCGGGCAAGACGCTCAAGGACTACATGGCCAACAAGGACAGCTACGCGATCGGCGCGTTCTCCTCGGAAGGCAACAACGAGATCGACTCGGACATGAATGTGTTCAGCGCCGCTGGACACTACAAGTTCGACGACAAGTTCCTGGGCTTCGTGACCAAGATCGACGCCGGCGTCCGCCAGAGCGATCGCACGGTCAACGTGGAAGCCTTCCACCTGTTCTCGCCGTTCTACGGCGGCACGCCGGGGGCCGTTCAGGCCAACGGCACGCCGGTGCCGGCCGCGGGTTGTTTCGCCCAGTGGAAGGCCATCGACGTCGTCATGGACCAGAACCAATGCCAGGCGGGCGAGTTCGTGCCCAATCCGGCCGGCGGGGCCCCGGTTTTCCAGGGCTACACCGTCAACCGTCCGACCAAGATCGACGCCTACAACAACGTCATCTGGATGGATGATCTGGGCTCCATCACCCAGGGCATCCCGGGCTTCTGGGTGGTGGACCCGCATGACTTCGACGACGTCAAATCGTTCCAGGAAAAGGTGTTCGGCGCGGCGGTCCGTTATCAGATCCCGGGTGTGACCTATGACGTTACCTTGAAGGAGCAGAGCGCCTACGGCGCGGCCAACTTCGAGATCGGCAAGCTGTCGGGCGACTTCGGCCTTCGCGTCATCCAGACCGACCTGCTGGTGAAGCAGAACCTGACCGGCGACACCCAGAACTACGGCGACACCAACCTGGACGTCGGCGATACGGTGACCAGCCGCAAGTACACCGACTGGCTGCCGTCGTTGAACGCCACATACGATGTCAACGAGCACCTGAAGCTGCGCTTCGCCTACGCCAAGACGATGCAGCCTCTGGACTTGCAGAACTACGGCGGTGGTCTCAGCATCGCCACCGCCGACTGCGGCACCAAGCCGGGCCGCTGCGTGACGGGCGCCAGCTCGTCGGGCAACCCGCAACTGGATCCGTGGCGTTCCACGAACTTCGACGGCGCGGTCGAGTACTACTTCGGCAGCGCTTCGATGGTGAACCTGTCGGTGTTCAAGCTGAAGATCGACAGCTTCGTCACCGGCGGCACGACCCGCGGCACCTTCAAGGACCAGGACGGCACGCCGCGCGAAGTCAACGTCAGCCAGCCCATCCAGGGCGACGGCGGTTCGGTCAAGGGTCTGGAAGCGGGCACCAAGCTGGCCTTCAGCGACCTTCTGACGGACGGGGGCTTCTTCTCGAACTTCGGCGTCGACGCCAACGCCACCTACTCGCCCAGCTCGGAGTCGCGTGTCGGTTATGACGGCAAGAAGCTGCCGTTCACCGACAACTCCAAGTACCAGTACAACCTCGTGGGTTGGTACCAGGACGACAAGCTGCAGGCCCGCGTCGCCTACAACTACCGGACCGACCGCCTCAACAGCGTCACCGGCAGTGTCGGCGGTAACCTGGCCGTCTTCCAGGACGCCACAGGCTTCGTCGACGTGAACGTCAGCTACAACGTTCGCGACAACGTCACGGTTTACTTCAACGGCTCGAACGTCAGCGGCGAGATCGAGAATTACTACGTCAAGTTCGCGGACGGTAAGACTCAGTACTTCAGCCAGAACCAGTTCGAGCCGCGCTACACCCTCGGCATCCGCGCCAAGTGGTGATCGCGACTTAGAGCCCTTTCCCTGCGGGCCGCCGTGACCCCCTGTCACGGCGGCTTCTTTTTTCGCGGGGGGCGGCTTTGTTGTTGGCGCATTTTCTTCACGCGAACCGGAATCCACTTCGCTCGAAAATGCTCTAAGCATAACGACGACGACCAAGACGGGCGCGTGAAGCCCGCGAGAAGAAGCCGCCACGAGCTTCGATCAAGGGTAGGGAGCCACCATGCAGGACAGCGCCAGCGACCGGCGGATCCGCGACATCGTCATCGTCGGGGGCGGCACGGCGGGCTGGATGGCGGCCGCCAGCCTGAAGCATCACTTCGGCGCGGCTCCGGTCACCATCACCCTGATCGAGTCCTCGCAGATCGGCACGATCGGGGTGGGCGAGGCGACGATCCCGACCATCCGCCGCTTCTACCAGGCCCTGGGCCTGTCCGACATCGACGTGCTGCGCGCCACCGGCGGCACCTGCAAGCTGGGCATCCGCTTCAACGACTGGACGACGCCGGGCGCCTCGTTCATCCACCCCTTCGGCCTCTACGGCCAGGACCTGAAGGGCGTGGCCTTCCACCACTACTGGATGCGGCTGCGGGCCCTGGGCGAGGCCGCGCCGATCGGCGACTATTCGCTGGGCGCCAGCCTGGCCGCCGGCGGCAAGTTCACCACCCCCTCGCGCAACCCGCCCTCGACCCTGTCGGTGTTCGACTGGGCCCTGCATTTCGACGCCGGCCTGTTCGCCGGGCTGATGCGCCAGGTCGCCGAGCAGAACGGCGTGCGCCGCCTCGACGCCAAGATCGTCAAGGTCAACCTGCGCGGCGAGGACGGCTTCATCGAGTCGGTGTCGCTGGACAGCGGCGCGACCGTGGCGGGCGACCTGTTCATCGACTGCTCGGGCTTCCGCGGCCTGCTGATCGAGGAGGCCCTGCACACCGGCTACGAGGACTGGAGCCAGTGGCTGCTGTGCGACAGCGCCCTGGCGGTGCAGAGCGAAGGGAAGGGGGACCCGCCGCCCTATACCGACGTCACCGCCCGTCCGGCCGGCTGGCAGTGGAGGCTCCCGCTGCAGCACCGCTGGGGCAACGGCTACGTCTATTCCAGCCGCCACACCACCGACGACGAGGCGAGGGCGGTCCTGACCGGCTCCCTGGACGAGCGCCTGCTGCACGAGCCGCGCAAGATCGGCTTCCATCCCGGCCGCCGGCTGAAGGCCTGGAACAAGAACTGCATCGCCCTAGGCTTGGCCTCGGGCTTCCTGGAGCCGCTGGAAAGCACCAGCATCGCCCTGATCGAGACCGGCATCGAGAAGATCAAGGCGCTGTTCCCCAGCCGCGACTTCGACCCGGCGGTGGTCGACGAGTTCAACGAAATGTCGCGCCTGGAGATGGAGCGCGTGCGCGACTTCATCATCCTGCACTACAAGCTCAACCAGCGTCCCGAAGACCCGACCGGCTTCTGGACCCACTGCCGCGAGATGGCGATCCCCGACACCCTCCAAAAGAAGATCGACCTGTGGCGCGCCCAGGGGCATTTCGTCCGCTACCGCTGGGAGATGTTCTCCCCGCCCAGCTGGCTGGCGATCTATGCGGGCTTCGGCCTGCTGCCGGAAACCTACGACCTCAGCGTCGACGGCTTCGACGCCGGCCAGCTGTCGGCCGCCCTGGCCGAAATGCGCAAGGCGGTGGCCGACACGGTGGCGGCCACGCGCCCCCACGGCGACTTCATCGAACAGTACGCCCGCCCGCAATCGGTGGCGGCCGAGTAGGAACCTTCGAATGGCCCACCTGAACAAGATCGTCATCGTCGGCGGCGGCTCGGCCGGCTGGATCTGCGCGGCCATGCTCAGCCACTATTTCCAGAACGGACCGACGCAGGTCGAGCTGGTGGAGTCCGAGGAGATCGGCACGATCGGGGTGGGGGAGTCCACCATCCCGCCGTTCCTCCAGCTGATCCGCACCCTGGGCATCAACGAGCAGGAATTCATCCAGGAAACCCAAGCCGCCTTCAAGCTGGGCATCCGGTTCGAGAACTGGCTGGAGAAGGGCGACGTCTACTACCATCCGTTCGGTCAGATCGGCGGGCCGCTGGAGGTCAACGAGTTCTACCAGTGCTGGCTGCGGGCCAAGCAGAACGGCCATCCGTCCAGGCTCCAGGACTTCGCCCCGGCCTCGGTGATGGCCGAAGCGGGCAAGTTCATGCTGCCGGCGGCCGCGCAGAAGACGATGATCGCCAACGCCAACTACGCCCTGCACGTCGATGCGCGGCTGGTGGCGCTGTACCTGCGCAGGTTCGCGCAGGTGCGGGGCGTCAAGCGCACCGAGGGCATGGTCACCGAGGTGGCGACCCGGCCCGACGGCGGCGTCGCCAAGGTGATCCTGAAGGACGGCCGCGAGGTGGCCGGCGACTTCTTCATCGACTGCTCGGGCTTCCGCGCCCTGCTGATCGGCAAGACCCTGGGCGAGCCGTTCCGCGACTGGGGCGACGTCCTGCTCTGCGATCGCGCCGTCGTGGCCCAGACCGAAAACGTCGGTCCGCCGCATCCCTACACCCTGGTCCAGGCCCAAGATTTCGGCTGGCGCTGGCGTATCCCCCTGCAGCATCGCTCGGGCAACGGCTATGTGTTCGCCAGCAAGTACCTGAGCGACGACGAGGCGACGGCCACCCTGATGCGCCAGGTCCAGGGCGAGGTGGTGCTGGGTCCCAACATCATCCCGTTCAAGACCGGGGTGCGCGAGCGGCCGTGGGTCAGGAACGTGGTCTCGATCGGCCTGTCGTGCGGCTTCATCGAGCCGCTGGAATCCACGGCCCTGCACCTGATCTACAAGGGCATGGACTACCTGCTGCGGTTCATGCCCGACATGGACGCCGACCCGATCCTGGCGGCCGAGTACAATCGCCGGATGGTCGCCGACTACGAGGAGATCCGCGACTTCATCGTCCTGCACTACGTGACCACCCGGCGCGACGACACGCCGTTCTGGCGCGAGTACCAGCAGGTGGTCCCGCCGCAGAGCCTTAAGGAACGCATCGCGCTGTTCAAGGCGGCCGGCGTGCTGCGCGACGGCGTCGACGACATGTTCCGCGCCCCCAGCTGGCAGTCGGTGATGGAGGGTATGGGCGTGCGGCCCGACCGCTACCAGCAGCTGGTCGACCGCATTCCGCTGAGCGTGATCATGAACCTGATGGACAAGTCCGCCCCCATGCTGGCCGACTTCGTGGCGACGCTTCCCAGTCACCAGGAGTTTCTGCGCCAGCACTGCCCGGCGGCGCCGCTGAAGCGCAGCGCCTAGGCTTCTTGTGGGGACGGTGATGGCGGTCGGCGCCACGGCGGGCCATACTCTCCGGGCCCTTCGCGTTCCGGGCGCAGGTCCCTGAAACAACTGACGTTTGTCTGCCGATGTTCACACGCCGCACGACCCCGCGAGCCGGCCGTTGGCGACGCCTGACCGACGGCGAGCGCGACCTGGCCGCTCAGGTGTTCGGGGCCAGCCTCGACGCCGGGCGGGTTCGGCTGCTGGCCATCCCGTTCTGGAACCGGGCCTTCGTGGCCGGCGGCGGCTTGATCGTCTGGCCGGCCCGGGCGATGCGGCCCGACTTCGCGGCGCCGGACGCGCCGGTGGCCGAGCAGGCGGTGTTCGTCCACGAACTGGTCCATGTCTGGCAGGCCCAGCGCGGCTTGAACCTGCTTTTCGCCAAGCTGCGGGCTGGCGACGGCCCCGCCGCCTATGCCTACGACCTGGCGGATCGGCCGCGGTTCGCGACCCTGAACCTCGAACAGCAGGCCATGGTGGTCGAGGACGCCTTCCGGCGGCTGCAGGGCGCCGCCGCGCCTCATGCAGCCTTGGCCTATGCCGCCGTGCTAGAGGATGCGCTTCCGGACCTGGCGACTCGCCTGGGCGGAAGGTTTGACGCGTGACGGGAGAACTCCGCTGGCGACGGTGAAGCGCACGGGCTCGAAGAAGACCCTGACGACGGCCAACCTGGCCGCCCTGGGCGCCGAGCGGCTGGCCGACCTGCTGATCGACGTCGCCGAGGGCCACGCCCAGATCAAGCGGCGCCTGCGCCTGGAGCTGGCCGCGGCGATCGGGGCCGACGACCTGGCCTCCGAACTGACCAAGCGCCTCGAGGCGGTCAATGACAGCCGGGCCCGCATCCATTGGCGCAAGCACAAGGAGTTCGTGCGCGAACTGGACATGCTTCGCGGCCTGATCGCGGGACAGCTGACCGCGCTGGACCCGACCCTCGCCCTGCCGATGATGCTGGGTTTCGTGGCCTTGGCCGAGGGGGTGTCCCACCGCACCGCCGACGCCAAGGGCGAGATCGAGGCGGCGTTCGACGCGGCGGTCGAGGCGGTGGCGGCGATCGCGCCCCTGGCCTTGCCCGACCCGCGGGCCCCCAATCCACGTAATTTGGGCGACCAACTGATGGACCTGCTGCTGCACGGCCGCGCGGGCCTGGGGCCGCGAGTGTTGAAGAACGCCTTGCCGGCGCTGGGCGCCGAGGGCGTGGCCCTGCTGCGGGCGCGGGTCGAGACGACCATGGCCGCGCAGAAGCGGGTCAGCGGCGCGCTGAAGGCCGCCGTCCAGGTGCTGGCCGACGCCCAGGGCGACGTCGACGGCTACATCGCCCAGTTCACCGACTCCCAGGCCGTGCTGCCGCCGATCGGGGCGCAGATCGCCCGGCGGCTGGCGGCGGCGGGCCGCTTGGACGAGGCCATCGCGGCGCTGGACCGCTCGACGCCGGGCTCGTTCGTCCAGCTGGTCGGGGCGGTGCTGGGCCGGCCCACCCCGCCCGGTCCCGGCGCCCTGGACTGGGAGGACGCCTATATCGAGGTGCTCGAGGCGCGCGGGCAGGGCGACCTAGCCCAGGACATGCGCTGGGCCAGCTTCGAGCGCGGCCTGTCGGTCGAACGACTGCGCGACTACCTCAAGCGCCTGCCCGACTTCGACGATGTCGAGGCCGAGGACAAGGCCCTGGCCCATGCCGAGGACTTCCACGACGTCCACGCGGCCCTGGATTTCCTGATCCGCTGGCCGGCCTGGGACCGCGCCGCCCGCCTGGTGTTGCGCCGGCCCGGCGACCTGGACGGCGACCGCCCGGAACTGCTGGAACCCGCCGCCCGGGCCATCGAGGGCCGCCACCCGCTGGCCGCCACCCTGCTGCTGCGGGCGATGATCCTGGACACCGCCCGCTACGCCCGCACCGCCCGCTACAAGGACGCCCAGCACCAGCTGCTGGAAGCCGCCTCCCTGGCCCCGGCCATCGCCGACTGGGACGGGCACGAGGACGCCGACGCGTTCGCGGCGCGGGTGGCGGGGTTTCGGCGCTGGTAGGCGCTGATAAGCGCTGGGGCGCCGCGCATGCTACGGCCAGGTTACTGCAAACCCTCGATTGCCTAGGACCGAGCGGCGGACCTATAAGCGGGCTGAAAATTCCAGCCCTTCGAGGGATTCCATGAGCTCCGATTTCGCCGCCGCGCGCCTGAACATGGTCGAAAGCCAGATCCGCACGGCCGACGTCACCGATCTGCCCCTGCAGGACGCCCTGAGGGTCGTGCCGCGCGAGACCCTGGTCCCCGCCGGCAAGGGCTACCTGGCCTATGCCGACGCCGACGTCGAATACGCCCCCGGGCGCTGGCTGCTGCGTCCGCGCGACGTGGGCAAGCTTCTGCAGCACCTGCGTCCGCGCGAGGGCGACAAGGCCCTGGCCATCGCCGCCCCCTACGCCGCCGCCGTGCTTGAGCAGATGGGCGTTTCGGTCACCCGCCTGGATGGCGACGACCTGACGGCCGCGCCGGGCTCCGACTACGACGTGATCATCTGCGAGGGCGCCGTGCCGCGGGCCCCCGCCAGCTGGGCCAGGGCGCTGGCCCAGGGCGGCCGCCTGGCCGTGATCGAGCGCGAAGGGCCGGTCGGCCGCGCGGTGATCTATGTCCGGGCCGAGGACGGCGTGGGTCGCCGCGCGGTTTTCGACGCCACGCCGCCGCTGCTGGCCGGCTTCGCCGTCGAACAGGGCTTTGCGTTCTGAGCGCTTCGGTCCAGAAAGCTGGGGCGCGCAACGTCTGCGTGAAAAAAGCTTAACTAGCGGCCTATGGTCTCTCGCCGTACAGCCGATCATAGTGGGCGCGGGCGTCGCGCCGGGTCTGGCGAAGGTTTCGTGGGGAATGAACTTGATGTCGAATAGCCGTCGGGCCGCTTTGCTGGCCGCAGCCTGCAGCCTGGGCCTGATGGCCGGCCTCGCCTCGGCCGCGCGGGCCGAGACCCTGGCCGACGCCCTGGCCCTGGCCTACCAGACCAACCCCACCCTGCAGGGCCAGCGCGCCAACCAGCGCGTCACCGACGAGGGCGTGGTCCAGGCCAAGACGGCGTTCCGCCCGAGCGTCACCGGTTCGGCCAGCATCAGCGGCACCCACACCGAATTGGCCGATCCCGGCACCACCGCCGCGATCGTCGGCGGCCAGATCGTACAGGTGCCCAACCGCGACCACGCCGACTCCGCCGGCAGCGGCGCCTCGGTCAATCTGGGCCAGACGCTCTATACCGGCGGCCGGGCCAGCGCCAACCTGACCGCCGCCGAAGCCGACGTGCTGGCCGGCCGCGAGGACCTGCGCAGCGTCGAGCAATCGGTGCTGGGCAACGTCATCCAGAGCTATGTCGACGTCCGCCGCGACCAGGAACGCCTGCGCATCGCCCAGGAGAACGTCACCGTCCTGACGCGCCAGCTGGAAGAGTCCAAGGCGCGCTTCGAGGTCGGCGAGATCACCCGCACCGACGTGGCCCAGTCCGAGGCCCGCCTGGCCGCGGCCCGCGCCAGCCTGTCGTCGACCCAGGCCCTGCTGGCCGCCAGCCGGGCGGCCTTCGCCGCCGTGGTCGGCCAGAACCCGACCGACCTGGCCCCCGAGCCGTCCCTGGCCGCCCTGCTGCCGGCCAGCGTCGAGCAGGCCTTCGACCTGGTCGACAAGAACAACCCGCAGATCCAGGCCGCCCGCTACGCCCAGCAGGCCGCCGCCGCCCGCGTCGCCGCCGCCAAGGCCGTCTATCGCCCCACCGTCTCGGCCCGCGCCGGCCTGGGCTGGGACGCCGGCGAGATCAACAGCGTCGGCCGCCAGTACGGCGACTATGACCGCGCGCTCAGCGGTTCGATCACCGCCTCGGTGCCGCTGTTCACCGGCGGCCTGAACGCCTCGCAGGTCCGCGCCGCCAAGGAACGCGAGAACGCCGCCCGCATCTCGGTCGAGAGCGCCCAGCGCTCGGCCCTGCAGCAGATCTCGACCGCCTGGAACAACCTGCTGGCCTCGCGGGCCAACCTGGTGTCGAACGAGGAGCAGGTGCGGGCCACCAAGATCGCCTTCGAGGGCGTGCGCCAGGAGCAGCAGGTCGGTCTGCGCACCACCCTGGACGTGCTGAACGCCCAGCTGGAGCTGGCCAACGCCGAGGTCGCCCTGGTGGTCGCTCACCGCGACGAATACGTGGCCAGCGCCAGCGTGCTGCAGGCCATGGGGGTGCTGAACGTCGCCAACCTGGCCCCCGAGGTCGAGCGCTACGACCCGGTCAAGTCGTACAACAAGGTCAACCACGCCTTCGGCTGGGTGCCGTGGGAGCCCGTCGTCCGCGTGATCGACAAGGTCGGCGCCCCGTCGACGGCGGTCAAGGCCGCGCCGGCGTCCTCCGCCAAGGCCGGCGCCAAATAGGGACCAATTGGCGCGCCTTCGATGCTTGAGCTTGCTTAAGGCGCGCAAGTCTGCACCATCGCGGTAGGCGTCCGTCGGGGCGTCCCCGGATTCGTACCCTCTTCGAGACGCCCAACCCATGTCCGACCAGAGCCCCCAAGAACCGACGATGGAGGAAATCCTCGCCTCCATCCGGCGCATCATCTCGGAAGATGACGCGCCGGCGGAGGCCGCCGCGGCGCCGGAACCCGAGCCCGCGCCCGTCGAGGAGGCTCCGGCCGAGGACGACGTTCTGGAACTGACCGACCCGATCGAGCCGCCGGCCCCTGTCGAATCGATGGGCGACATCGACGTCTATTCGCCGGAACCCGAGCCGGAACCCGCCCCGCCGCCGCCTCCGCCGCCCGAACCGGCCCCCGCGTCGGCGTTCTCCCGCGACGAAGTGGCCGACAACCTGGTGGGCGACCACGCCGCCGGCCTGGCCGCCAGCGCCTTCGGCAGCCTGAGCTCGGCCCTGCTGATGCCCAAGGACGGCCGCACTCTGGAGGACGTCGTGCGCGAACTGCTGCGCCCGCTGCTCAAGGAGTGGCTGGACCAGAACCTGCCGCGCATCGTCGAGGCCAAGGTCGAGGAAGAAGTTCACCGCATCGCCCGCGGCCGCGGGGTATAGCGGCTCAACCGCTCTGCGTCCTTCGAGGCTCGCCGCTGGCGAGCACCTCAAGATGAGGGCGGTGGGTTGCTTCTGCTTTCCTCATCCTGAGGCGCCCACGCCGTGGGCCTCGAAGGACGCAGGGCGGCGCAACCTGTGAAATCCAAGAGGCGGTCGCTCCGGCGGCCGCCTTTTTCCGTCCTGAAATCCCCGTTGAACCAAGGCCCAAGGTTTCGCCCGGCGGCCGCAGATGGCATACCCACCGCGCCATGCTTGAAAAGACCTTCGATCCCAAATCCGTCGAACCCCGCCTGTACGCCGCCTGGGAGGCCTCCGGGGCCTTCAAGCCCAGCGAGGCGCCGGGCGCCGAGGCGTTCACGATCGTCATCCCGCCGCCCAACGTCACGGGCAGCCTGCACATCGGCCACGCGCTGAACAACACGCTGCAGGACGTGCTGACGCGCTTCCACCGCATGCGCGGCAAGTCGGTCCTGTGGCTGCCGGGCACCGACCACGCCGGCATCGCCACCCAGATGGTCGTCGAGCGCCAGCTGGCCGCCGCCGGCAACATCGGCCGCCGCGAGATGGGCCGCGAGGCCTTCGTCGACAAGGTCTGGGAGTGGAAGGCCGAAAGCGGCGGGGCGATCACCAACCAGCTGCGCCGCCTGGGCGCCAGCTGCGACTGGTCGCGCGAGCGCTTCACCCTGGACGAGGGCCTGTCGGCCGCCGTCCGCAAGGTGTTCGTCCAGCTGTACAAGCAGAACCTGCTGTATCGCGACAAGCGCCTGGTCAACTGGGACCCGCAGTTCCAGACCGCCATCTCCGACCTCGAGGTCGAGCAGAAGGAGGTCGACGGTCACTATTGGCACTTCGCCTATCCGCTGGCCGACGGCGTGACGTTCCAGTACCCGGTCGCCTTCGACGACGAGGGCAAGGCCACGCAATTCGAGACCCGCGACTTCATCGTCGTGGCCACCACCCGGCCGGAGACCATGCTGGGCGACACCGCCGTGGCCGTCCATCCGTCGGACGAGCGCTACAAGGACCTGGTCGGCAAGGACGTGGTCCTGCCGATCGTCGGCCGCCGCATCCCGATCGTCGCCGACGACTACGCCGACCCGACCAAGGGCTCGGGCGCGGTCAAGATCACGCCCGCGCACGACTTCAACGACTTCGGCGTGGGCAAGCGCCACGGCCTGCCGGCGATCAACATTCTGACGCCGGACGCCCGGCTGAACGACGAGGTCCCCGAAGCCTATCGCGGCCTGGACCGCTTCGCGGCCCGCAAGGCGATCGTCGCCAAGGCCGAGGAAGATGGCTGGCTGCGCGAGATCGAGAAGACCCGCCACATGGTCCCGCACGGCGACCGCTCGGGCGTGGTCATCGAGCCCTACCTGACTGACCAGTGGTACGTCGACGCCAAGACCCTGGCCCAGCCCGCCCTGAAGGCGGTGGAGGAGGGGGCGACGGTCTTCGAGCCCAAGCACTGGGAAAAGACCTATTTCGAGTGGCTGCGCAACATCGAACCCTGGTGCGTCTCGCGCCAGCTGTGGTGGGGCCACCGGATCCCGGCCTGGTTCGGGCCCGACGGCCACATCTTCGTCGAGGAGACCGAGGAAGAGGCCCTGGCCGCCGCCATCCTGCACTATGGCGACGAGGCCCCGGTCCTGAAGCGCGACGAGGACGTCCTCGACACCTGGTTCAGCTCGGCCCTGTGGCCGTTCTCGACCCTGGGCTGGCCGGAGAAGACACAAGACCTGGCCAAGTTCTACCCAACCAGCACCCTGGTCACGGGCTTCGACATCATCTTCTTCTGGGTCGCCCGGATGATGATGATGGGCATCCACTTCATGGGCGAAGTCCCGTTCAAGCAGGTGTTCATCAACGCCCTCGTCCGTGACGAGAAGGGCGCCAAGATGAGCAAGTCCAAGGGCAACGTCATGGACCCGCTGGTCCTGATCGACGAGCTGGGCTGCGACGCGGTGCGCTTCACCATGACGGCGATGTCGGGCCAGGCCCGCGACATCAAGCTCTCCAAGCAACGCATCGAAGGCTATCGCAATTTCGGCACCAAGCTGTGGAATGCCTCGCGCTTCGCCCAGATGAACGAGTGCGTCCGCGTCGAGGGCTTCGATCCCGCGACCGTGAAGCAGCCGATCAACAAGTGGATCCGCGGCGAGACGGTCAAGACCGTCGTCGAGGTGACCCGCGCCCTGGAAGCCCCGGCCTTCAGCGACGCGGCCGACGCGCTCTACAGGTTCATCTGGAACGTGTTCTGCGACTGGTACGTCGAGCTGGCCAAGCCGATCCTCAACGGCGACGACGCCGAGGCCAAGGCCGAGACCCGGGCCACGGCCGCCTGGGCGCTGGACGTCATTCTCAAGCTGCTGCACCCGGTCATGCCGTTCATCACCGAGGAGCTGTGGGACAAGACCGCCGAGTTCGGCGCGCCGCGCGAGGGCATGCTGATCGTCGAGAAATGGCCCGAGCTGCCCGAGAGCTGGATCGACGCCGACGCCGAGGCCGAGATCGGCTGGCTGGTCGACACGGTCGGCGAGATCCGCTCGATCCGCGCCGAGATGAACGTGCCGCCCGGCGCCAAGCCGCCGCTGTCGGTGATCGGCGCCAACACCGAGACCAAGGGCCGCCTGGCCCGCCATCGCGACCTGCTGCTGAGCCTGGCCCGCCTGGACAGCGCCCGCGAGGCCGACACGGCCCCGACGGGTTCGGTCCCGATCGTGCTGGGCGAGGCGACCGGCGCCCTGGCCATCGCCGAGTTCATCGACCTGACGGCCGAGAAGGCCCGCCTGGCCAAGGAGATCGCCGGCCATGTCGGCGAGATCGAGAAGACCGGCAAGAAGCTGAGCAACCCCGACTTCCTGGCCCGCGCCAAGGAAGAGGTGGTCGAGGAGAACCGCGAGCGCCTGGCCGAGGCGGAGGCCGCGAAGGCCAAGCTGGAAGCGGCGTTGGCGCGGCTCGAGGCGGTGGGCTGATCTGGAAAGTTTCCCTTCCCTCGCGGGGAGGGCCGTCGCCTATGACCAGAAGCGGTCGTCATCCCGGACGAGCGCGCAGCGCGAAGATCCGGGACCGACGCGTGAACGCAAGCGCTTGCGGCGGTCCCGGATCTTCGCTCGGCGTTGCCGAGCTTGTCCGGGATGACAGCTTTTTCCGGCTGTAATCATAGGCGATGCCCCTCCCATGAAGGGGAGGGAAGCGCCGGCTGTTACTTCTTCGCGCCGCCCAGCATGCCTTCGATCTCGGCCTTGCTGGCGTTGATCAGGGTGGCGCCGTCGCGGACGGCCAGGTTGGCGACGTCGACGGCGAAGGTCTTGTCGTCCATCTTGATCGCCGCCATCGTCTTGCCGGAAGCGTCCGGCTTGACCTCGGCGACGGTGCCGATCGTGGCGCCGGTGTTGTCCTTGACCGGCTGGCCGGCGGTGACCGGCGCGGCCGCGGCGGGCGCCGGGGCCGAGGCGGCCGGGTCTGGGTTGGCGGGGGCCGCCGTCGCCGGGTCCTGAGCCGGGGCGGTCGGAGACGTGGTCTGGGCCAGGGCCGGGGCGGCGATGGCGAGGGCTACGGCGGCGGCGCCGAGGGTCAGAAATGAACGCATGCGGTTTCCCATCTGTCGAAATGTCCCCCAACGTTCTGTTACGCTGACGCGACAATGGGGCGTCGGCTGGACGCTGATGCGGTCAAAATGGGTCCATGTTCGAACGCGGTTCGCTCAACGACCCCGATCAGCGCCCGTAGACCGCGTCGCGGACCTGGGCCGTGAAGGGGCCGTTCATGCCCTCGAAGGCGGTGTTGGTCATGATCACCACGGTCAGGCCGTTCTTGGCGTCCACGAACCAGTTGTGGCCATAGACCCCGCCCCAGGCGATCGTGCCGGCCGCCTGCGGGGTGTGAGCGACGGCGGGGTCGTCCAGCACCGCCCAGCCATAGCCGAAGCCCCAGCCGGGGCCTTGGGTCGTCGCCTGTGGCCCGACCTGGTCCTTCATCATCTCGGCGACGGTCGCGGCCTTCAGGATCGGGGCGCCGCCCTTGCGGACGGTCTCCAGCAGGGCCAGCACGTCGCCGGCCGTGCCGACCATGCCCGCGCCGCCGGACGGGAAGGCGGTCTTGTCCGTGGCGCGGCTGGGCGCGAAGCGTACGGCCGTGGGTCCCAGCGGGACGTCCTGGTTGTCGGTCATCCGGGTCGGCGCGGGCTGGGCGTTGATATAGGGCGTCGCCAGCCGGGCCGGGTCGCGGGCCACGAAGCCGGCGTCGGTTAGGCCGAGCGGCGTCGTGACCGTCTCGGCCACGACCTGGGGCAGGGGCTTGCCCGCAGCCTTCTCGACCACCGCGCCCAGCACGTCGATGGCCAGCGAATAGCGCCAGGCCGAGCCGGGCGGGAAGGCCAGGGGCGCCTGGCCCAGGCGGCGCACGTTCTCGTCCAGGCTGATCCCCGACAGGTCGATGCCGTCCGACACGCCCAGCCGGTGATAGGGGTGCGACGGCGCCTCGGCCAGGCCGTAGGTCAGGCCGCTGGTGTGGTTCAGCAGCTGGCGCAGGGTGATCACCGGCTCGGTCCCGTCGGCCAGCTTCGGCCGGAAGTCGGGCAGCCACTTGGTCACCGGGTCGTCGAGCCGCAGCGTGCCCTCCTCGACCAGCTTCATCACCGCCACGCTGACGAACGGCTTGGTCACCGAGGAGAAGCGGAAGACGGCGTCCTCGCGCATCGGGCGACCGGCCTCGCGGTCGGCCAGGCCGGCGGCGCGGTGGTAGACCAGCTTGCCGTCGCGGGCGACCAGCACCACGGTCCCGACCAGCCGGTGCTCGGCCAGGGCGGCGTCGACCACCTTGTCCAGCCGGGCGGCCAGGGGCGCGTCGAGCGCCGCGTCGGGCGCGGCGGCGATGGCGGGCGCTGGGGGCGGCGCGGCGAGGCCGGGGGAGGCCAGCGCCAGGCTGGCGGCGACGGCGAGGCTTAAGATCCACGGACGCATGCGACGACTCCCTTTGCTGAACCTGAGGTAGGGCGATCCTTTGAAGGCGGCAAGCCGTACGGGCGTTCGCGGCCGGGGACGCGCACTCACGGCAAGGCGCCGGCCGGTTTGCAGGGCGCTGGTCGTGAGTGCGTGTCCCCAACGGACCCGCTGAGTCCGGCGTTGAAGTCCCATGACGCCGTGGATGTCGTTGGGGACATGCACTCACCCCGAGGCCGTGGATCGCTCCGCGACGCCTTGCCATGAGAGCACGTCCCCGGCGAGTTATGCTCGGCGGATAGCGGATAGAACCTTAGGATTTCAACGCCCTAAACTTTCTCGACCCGATTTGATCCTCACCCTTCAGACCGCCCGTATCCTGACCTCACCTGAAGGCACGGGGAGGGCGCACGTACGGCGACCGATGCGGCTTTCGGGGGTGGTCGAGCGGGAAGCGTTTGTCGGTGGTCTTCGGTGACAACCTTTCGCGACGGTCCTGGGCAGGTTCCCCTTAGTCGGGACGAAACCCAGGCGGCGAAGGATCGGCAAGCGCAACAGGCACGGGCTGAAATCGCCCGTGCGGTCCGGGGAACGCCAATTCCCTGCCCGTCGGGGGCCTCCATCGGAGCGGGTTAAAAATCCGCGACCCGAAGGCTTCCGGATAACGGCTGCGCGAAGCGCCTGCACTTCGTCGAAACGGTACTCAAAACTGCAAATCATCCGGGCGAGGCCCGGGCGCTTCGCACCCTTCCCATCAACTCGGCCGCGAAAGGCCGAGGTCGCCGCCTCATGGCTGGGGACAGGCGCATGCGCCTGTCCCCGTCCCAGATCCTCCCCCTGTGGGGGAGGTGTCGGCGAAGCCGACGGAGGGGGGAGTGATCGGCCGATGGCCAGATCCTGGAGGACCTACGATCCTAAAACTCCCCCCACCGATCGCTGCGCGATCGCCTCCCCCACGGGGGGAGGGTCTGAAAAGCGTCTTCCGCCACCTCTAACTTATCGTTGTTCCCTTAGGTTCGAACAGACGTTTGCATCCCGCCTCGGCCTGTGCTTTCTCGTGGGGAAACGTGCTCGGCCAGCGAAGCGCGACCATAGACCGGGAGAGTAACGATGACCCAGGCCGCCACCGCGCCTCACGCCGCCCCGACCCCCGCCGCCGTCCCCTGGCCGGCCATGTCGGTCAAGCAGGCCTACGCCCTGATCACCGCCCCCGGCTCGCCCGGCGAGATGGAGGAGATCGAGATCCGCGGCGTTCCGACCCGGGTCTGGAAGCACTGCCCGCCGACCCTGCGCGACACCCTGCTGGCAGGCCGCACCCATGGCGACAAGATCTACATGGTGCACGAGGACGAGCGGGTCAGCTTCGAGGCCTTCTACCGCGCCGTGACGGTGTTCGCCGCCGAGCTGGAGGCGGCCGGCGTCAGGAAGGGCGACCGGGTCGCCCTGGTCATGCGCAACCTGCCCGAATGGCCGGTGGCCTTCTATGCCGGCCTGTCGCTGGGCGCGATCCTGACCCCGCTGAACGCCTGGTGGACGGGCCAGGAGCTGGAATACGGCCTAGTCGACAGCGGCGCCTCGGTGGCGGTGATGGACGTCGAGCGCTTCGAGCGCCTGGCCGAGCACCTGCACAACTGCCCCGAGCTGAAGCGGGTCTATGTCAGCCGCTCGAAGGAAGAGATCGCCCATCCCTACGTCAAGCGGCTGGAGGGCGTGATCGGCTGCCCCAACGACTGGATCAAGCTGGACGAGAAGCCGCTGTCGACCGTCGAACTGGGTCCCGAGGACGACGCCACGATCTTCTACACCTCCGGCACGACCGGCAAGCCGAAGGGGGCGCTGGGCACCCATCGCAACGTCAACAGCAACATCTTCGCCACCGCCGCCGCCGGCGCCCGCAGCTACCTGCGACGCGGCGAGGTCCCGCCCCAGCCCGATCCCAGCCTGCCGCAGAAGGGCTCGCTGATCTCGGTGCCGTTCTTCCACGCTACCGGCTGCTTCGCGGTGATGAACCCCTCGCTGTTCGCCGGCGCCAAGCTGGCCATGATCCGCAAGTGGGATCCGGAAAAGGCCATGCAGCTGATCCAGGACGAGAAGCTGACCCAGATGGGCGGCGTGCCGACTATCGCCTGGCAGATCATCGAGCACCCCAGCCGTCCCAATTACGACCTGTCGTCGCTGGAGACCGTGGCCTATGGCGGCGCGCCGTCGGCTCCGGAGCTGGTGCGCAAGATCAAGGAGATCTGGCCCAAGTCGCTGCCGGGCAACGGCTGGGGCATGACCGAGACCTCGGCCACCGCCACCAGCAACTCGGCCGAGGATTACGAGAACCGTCCCGACAGCTGCGGCCCGGCCGTGCCGGTCACCGACCTGAAGATCATGACCCTGGAGGCGCCATATCGCGAGTTGCCGACCGGCGAGGTCGGCGAGCTGTGGTGCAAGGGCCCGCAGGTGGTGAAGGGCTACTGGAACAAGCCCGAGGCCACCGCCCAGACCTTCATCGACGGCTGGGTGCGCACCGGCGACCTGGCGCGGCTGGACGAGGAGGGCTTCTGCTACATCATCGACCGGGCCAAGGACATGCTGATCCGCGGCGGCGAGAACATCTACTGCATCGAGGTGGAGAACCTGCTGTACGAGCATCCGGCGATCATGGACGCCGCCCTGGTGGGGATCCCGCACAAGACCCTGGGCGAGGAGCCGGCCGCCGTGGTGACCTTGAAGCCGGGCGCGCAGGCCACCGAGGCCGAACTGCGCGCCTTCGTCGCCGATCGCCTGGCCGCCTTCAAGGTGCCGGTCAAGGTGGTCTTCTGGCCCGAGACCCTGCCGCGCAACGCCAACGGCAAGATCACGAAGAACGAGCTGAAGAAGGTGTTCGTGGAGGGGTAGAGGGACGCCGTGCGTCCTTCGAGGCCCGCTGCGCGGGCCCCTCAGGATGAGGGTCTTTTGCTGAAGTCCTCATCCTGAGGTGCGAGGCGAAGCCGAGCCTCGAAGGACGCAACACGCTAGCCGGCGCTGATCCCCGGCCGCCGCCAGGCCCACGGCTGGGCCGCTTCCAGTTCATAGGCCAGTTCGAACAGCGTCCGCTCGTCCCCGGCCCGGGCGGCGAACTGCACGCCCACCGGCAGGCCCTCGGCGGTCCAGTGCAGCGGGACGCTCATCGCCGGCGCGCCGGCCACGTTGTGCAGCGTGGTGTAGCCCACATAGGCGTTCAGGCGCTCGGTCAGGTCGGGGATCGACACCGTCGGCGCCACCCAGCCCAGCGGCGCCGGCGGCTGGCCCAGCACCGGCGAGAGGATCACGTCATAGCGGTCGAACCAGCGGTCATAGGCCAGGGCGTCGGCGTTCAGGCGGGCTACCGACTGGGCCAGCCCGCCCTCGGGCAGGCCGCCGAACAGCTCGGCCAGGGCCAGGGTGAACGGCTCCAGCACGGTCTCGTCGGGCCGGCGGCCGAGGGTCTGGGTCACGAAATCGACCAGCTCGGCCGCGCCGCTGGCCCAGATGGCCAGGAAGTCCAGGGCGAAGACCGGGCCGTTGGTCGGCCATTGGGCGGGCTCGACCTGGTGGCCGAGCGACTCCATCAGCTTGGCCGCGGCCTCGGCGGCGGCGCGGACCTCGGCGTCCGGCTGGACGCCCAGCTGGGTCTCTGTGACCAGCCCGACCCGCAGCCGCCTTTGGCTCGGTCCGGCCACCAGGCCGACGGCGGGCAGGGGACCGGCGGCCTGTTCGGTGGCCGCGAGCAGGGCGGCGCTGTCGCGGATGCTGCGCGACACGCAGTGCTCGACCGCCAGGTCGACGGCCCGCAGCGGCGGTCGGCTGGGCGGCATCCGGTGGCGCGACGGCTTCAGCCCGAACAGGCCGCAGCAGGAGGCGGGAATGCGGATCGAGCCGCCGCCGTCATTGGCGTGGGCGAAGGGCACGATCCCCGCCGCCGTGGCCGCCGCCGCCCCGCCGGACGAGCCGCCGCTGCTGTGGGCGAGGTTCCAGGGATTGCGGGTCGGCGGAAAGGCCACGGGCTCGGTGGTCGGCAGGAAGCCGTATTCCGGCGTCGCCGACTTGCCGATCACCACCAGCCCGGCCCGGTCAAAGGCGTCGCAATAGCCGTCCTGGGCGGCGGCGGGCGGCAGGCCCAGCATGGACCGCGAGCCCGAGCGGGTGGGCAGGCCGGCATAGTCGTTGAGGTCCTTGACCAGGAACGGCACGCCGGCGAACGGCGCGTCGCGATCACCCTGGCCCTGGTCCAGGCGCCGGGCCTTGTCGATCGCCCGCTCGAAGTCGGCGGTGACCAGCACGCCCAGGGCGCCGTCCAGGGCCTCGGCGTCGCGCACGGCCTTTTCGACGACCTCCACGGCGCCGACCGCCCGGGTCCGGATGCGGTCGGCGATCTGCGTGGCGTCGGGCGTCCAGGACGCCTGCGAAGCGGGCGCGGCGGCGGTCAGGCCATGGCGAGTGTCCATCGGGTTTCCTCGGGCGTCCCGACATCTGCGGCGCATCGGTGAACGGCGATCACTGTGAACCCGAAGGCGCGCCGGCCGCAAGTCGTGCTACAGCCCGGCGATGAAACGCAAACGCGCCGACATCCTGCTGGTCGAGACCGGCCTGTTCGACAGCCGGGCCAAGGCCCGCGCCGCCATCGAGGCCGGGGCGGTCAAGGCCGACGGCAAGCTGGTGACCAAGCCCTCGCAGGAACTGGAGCCGACCGCGATGCTGGAAGGCGTCGCCGCCTTCCCATGGGTGGGACGCGGCGCCCTGAAGCTGGCCCACGCCCTGGAGCTCTGGCCGATCGCCGTCGAGGGCAAGGTCGCCCTGGATGTCGGGGCCTCGACCGGCGGCTTCACCGAGGTGCTGCTGTCCAAGGGCGCGGCCAAGGTCTACGCCGTCGATGTGGGCCGCGAGCAGCTGCATCCGCGCATCGCCGCCGACCCGCGCGTGGTCGACCGTTCCGGCGTCGACGCCCGGACGCTGGACGAAGGCCATCTGGACGCGGCGCCGAACCTGGTGGTCTGCGACGTCAGCTTCATCTCGGTGGAGAAATGCCTGCCCGTGGCCCTGGACCTGGCCGAGCCGGGCGCGGACCTGGTCAGCCTGATCAAGCCGCAGTTCGAGGCCGGGCGCGACCGGGTGGGCAAGGGCGGCCTGGTCAAGGACCCGCAGATCATCGCCGACTGCATCGCCTCGGTCTCGGCCTTCGTCGAGGCGGCCGGCTGGACGGTCAAGGGCGTCGCCCCGAGCCCGATCACCGGCGGCGACGGCCAGGTCGAGCACCTGCTGTGGGCGGTGAAGGGCTGATTTTCAGGCCGTCGCGGCGAAAAGAAAGCCGCCGGCGCGAACGCCGGCGGCTCCTTCAATTCGACTGAGATCTCGGATCGCCTAGTCGACGACCTGATAGCGGCCCGAGGCGTCGGGGCAGACGCGGACGAAACGCTTCTGGGTGCGGCCGTCGGGCAGGTAGATTGGGCTTTCGGCCAGGGTGCAGCCGTTGGCGTCGGTCCGGCTGTCGGTCACGCTGTACGAGCGCTCGGACTCGTAGGTGTAGCCGCCGCGGCGGTCGTCGCTGCGGTCGCCATAGCGGGTGTCGCCATAGCGGCTGTCGCGGTAATAGCCGTCGTCCGGACGGTCGTAGCTGTTATAGGCGCCCTGGTTGTAGGACGGCGGCGGTGGTGGCGGCGGGTTGGCGCCCGGCGAGCAGGCCGCCGAGTTGCGGCCGATGGCCGAGCCGGCGATCGCGCCCAGCACGCCTCCCAGCACGGCGCCCTCGGTGCGGGCGCCCTTGGCGGCCACGCCGCTGCCGATCGCCGCGCCGATGCCGGCCCCGGCCAGGCCGCCGCCCGTGCCGCGCTGCGTCGTGCTGCGGCGGCAGGGATCGTAGTAATAGCCGTTACTGTCGTAATTCCCGCCGCCGCCGTAGGCGCCGGAGTTGCCATAGGCGCCATAGGCCTGGGCCGAGGCCATCGTCGGGGCCAGCGCGCCGGCGAGGGCGGCCGCGGCGGCGACGCCGAGAACGGTCTTGAACATCATGAGAAACTCCTCCGACCAGGGCCGCCGAGAGCCGGACCCGCCTTAACACCTAAATTGCCAAGCCGTTGATGAACGGACGTTGAGCGACCCGTTCATCTTCGTTCACACGCATTCGCTCCGAATAGGCTATGGGAGCGTCCGAAATCTTGTCCGTGTCGATCGTGGCGCGGGCATGGCGGGCACCGTCCCGAACATCATAACAGAAATGGCGCGGACCGGTGAAGGTTCCGCCTGTCGAATTGGACTGTCCATGCGTGAACTGAGGATCCAGGCGGTCGGCGCCCAGGGCGACGGCATCGCCGAGGGCTCTTTCGTCCCCCTGACCCTGCCGGGCGAGCGGGTCACCGCCGAGATGAGCGGCAATCGCGGCGAGCTGGTCGAGGTGCTGGAGCCCAGTCCCGACCGCGTCCTGCCGCCGTGCCCGCACTTCGGGGTCTGCGGCGGCTGCGCCTTCCAGCACTGGGACGCCGCGCCCTATCTGGAGTGGAAGCGCGAGCAGGTGCGGTTCCAGCTGGCCCGCGAGGGGCTGGAGACCGAGGTCCTGCCGACCTTCGCGTCGCCGCCGGCCTCGCGCCGCCGCGTCGCCCTGCACGCCCGGGGCGGCAAGGGCGGGGCGCGGCTGGGCTTCAAGGAGCGCCGATCGTGGAACCTGGCGCGGATCGAGACCTGCCCGGTGTCGAACCCCAAGCTGGTCGCGGCCTTTCCGGCCCTGGCCCGCCTGGCCGCGCCGTTCCTGGAGCATCCCAAGTCGGCCCCGACCCTGCACGTCACCCTGACCGCCACGGGGCTGGACATCGACGTCACCGGCGTCGAGGCCAAGAGCGGCGGACTGTCGGCAGACGCCCGGGTTCGCGCCGCGATGATCGCCGGCGAGCACGACTTCGCCCGGGTCACCATGGCCGGCGAGATGATCTACATGGCCCGCCAGCCGATGGTGAAGCTGGGCCCGGCCGTGGTCGCCCTGCCGGCCGGCGGCTTCCTGCAGGCCGTGCCCCAGGCCGAGAAGGCCATGGTCGAGTTCGCGGTCGAGGCGGCCCAGGGCGCGTCGCGGATCGTCGACCTGTTCAGCGGCGTGGGCACCTTCACCTTCCGCCTGGCCGAGGTGGGCAGCGTCCACGCCGCCGACAGCTCGGCGCCCGCCATCGCCGCCCTGAAGGGCGCGCTGGGCACGGCCAACGGGCTGAAGGCGATCACAGCAGAGGCCCGCGACCTGACCCGCCGGCCGGTGCTGTCGACCGAGCTGAACAAGGTCGACGTCGCCGTGCTCGACCCGCCCCGGGCCGGGGCCTACGAGCAGCACGTCGAGATCGCCAAGTCAAAGGTGGCCCGCGTGGTCGGCGTCTCATGCAATCCGGCCACCTTCGCCCGCGACGCCAAGATACTGGTCGACGCCGGTTTCCGCCTGGAGCGGGTCTTGCCGGTGGACCAGTTCCTGTGGTCGCCCCATATTGAGCTGGTCGGCGTGTTTTCGCGGTAGGACGGTCCTCTTCCACGAGGGGCCGTCCGGGAGACGGTCATGGACGAGCGATCCGGCAAGTCGGGCGAGCCCCGGGAGGCCATTCCGAAGGGCCGCGGCGCCTTCGCCCTGGACGGCGCCAGCCAGCGGGCCCGGGCCGCGGTCAAGGCCGCCTGGTGGACCGCCGCCGGCGGCGTCACCCGCGCCCTGGCCCAGCCGACCCGCGGCGAGGCCAAGGCCCGGTTCGAGCCGCAGGGCCCGCCCGTCTCGGCCGACCGGCTGCGCAAGGCCTATCTGACCGCCTTCGACAAGGACGCCGCCGACGTCGCCGCCGGCCTCTATCCGCCGACAGGCGACGGACCGCGCAACCCCGCCGACGCCTTCCGCCAGGCCCTGGACGTCATCGCCGACGCCCGCGCCGTCGACCAGCGCCGCCGCCGGGGCGACGGGGTGGAGGTGCGCGACGAGGCGGGAACCGAGGGCTATCCCAACTACTATCGGCAGAACTTCCACTACCAGTCCGGCGGCTGGTTCACCGACGCCAGCGCCCGCCGCTACGAGGCCCAGGTCGAGGCGCTGTTCTCCGGCGCGGCCGGGGCCATGCGCCGCCGGGCCCTGTCGCTGCTGGCCCGCCGCTGGCGCGGTCAGGACCAGCGCGGCCTCAAGGTGGTCGACCTGGCCTGCGGCTCGGGCGCCTTCCTGGCCGACCTGGACGCGGCCTTTCCCCGCGCCGCCATCGCCGGCCTGGACCTGTCGCGAGCCTATCTGGCCGCGGCCCGCAGCCGCTCGGGGCGGGGCGGGGTGCAGGCCAACGCCGAGCACCTGCCGTTCGCCGACGCCAGCCTGGACGCGGTGACCTGCGTCTACCTGTTCCACGAACTGCCGCCGCGGGTGCGTCCCGTGGTGGCCGCCGAGATCGCCCGGGTGCTCAAGCCCGGCGGCGTGCTGGCCTTCGCCGATTCGGTGCAGCCGGTCGACGAGCCCGACCTGTCGCGGCTGCTGGAGGCCTTCCCGGCCTATTTCCACGAGCCCTATTATTCGACCTACGCCCAGACCGACCTGCCGGTCCTGTTCGGCGCGGCGGGCCTGAGCGTGGCCGGGCGGGACCAGGCCTTCCTGACCAAGGCGCTGCTGCTCGAAAAACCCCGATAGCAAACCCTGCAGCCAACCCGTTCATGGCCATTGCCTAGCGCGGCGGGCTCCTGTATTCGAACCGACCTCTTCGCCGACGCACCTTGCGTTGACCCGGATGGCCCGGTGGCGGAGTGGTGACGCAGCGGATTGCAAATCCGTGCACCCCGGTTCGATTCCGGGCCGGGCCTCCACCTTCCTCCTTTTTGCGATCTCAGGTCTTCAGCAAGGCCTTCAGCTGGGCCAGGCCCCGTTCCGGTGGGCCGCCATAGCCGATCGGCTCGACGAACCGGCCCTGGGCGTCGAACAGGTAGATCGCCGAGGAATGGTCCAGCGTGTAGCCGCCGCCGTCCGTCGCCACCTTCTGGTAGTAGACGCGATAGGCCTTGGCGGTCTTGGCGATGTTCTCCGGCGTGCCGGTGAAGCCCTGGATGCGCCGGTCGAAGTTGGACAGGTAGAGCTTCAGCTGCTCGGGCGTGTCGCGTTCCGGATCGACCGAGACGAAGACCACGTTCAGCTTGTCAGCGTCGGGCCCCAGGGCCTTCAGCCAGGCGGTCATCTCGGCCATGGTGGTCGGACAGACCTCGGGGCAGTAGGTGAAGCCGAAGAAGATCGCCGTGGGCTTGCCCAGCAGCGTCTTCTCGGTGACCGGCCGGCCGTTCATGTCGACCAGCTGGAACGGACCGCCGATCTGGACCGTCGAGCCTTGGCTGGCCGTCTCGGCGGGCTTGTCGCAGGCGGCGAGGGGCGCGCAGACCAGGGCCAGGGCGAGGGCGGCGGCTTTCCACGACGTCATCAGTGGCCTCCCATCGGCATGCTCATGGCTGGCATCTGCACGGCCTTCACCGGCGCGGTCACGGTGACGGGCGGGGCTGACTTGAAGCGCAGGGTCAGGACCACCTTGGCGCCGGGCGTCAGGGCGATCTTCGGCCCGATCAGCATCAGGTGCTCGGCGCCGGGCTTGAGGGCCACGGGCTTGCCGGCCGGCAGGGCGACGCCGTCGGCCAGCTTGCGCATCCGCATCACCCCGCCGTCCATCGACATGGTGTGGATCTCGGCGCGAGCCGCCGCCGGAGTGTCGACCGCGACCAGGCGGTCGTCGGCGCCGGCGGTCAAGGTGACGTAGCAGCCGCCGGCCAGGGCGCCCTTGGGCGCGGCGCGGCACCAGGCGTCCGTGACCTGGATGGCCGGCGGCCTGGCGGCGGCGAAGGACGGCATCGCCACTGCAGCGAGGGCGAGGGCGGCGAGGAAGGGCTTCATGATCAGGGTCCTTTGAGGGGAGGCTGGGGTCAGAACGACACCGTGACGCCGCCGAACACCGAGCGGCCGTCGCCCGGCCAGATAGCGGCCGTGGCGGGGGTCCAGGTCGTGGCGGCCTGGACGTTGGAGACATAGGCCTTGTCGGCCAGGTTCCGCGCATCGACGAACAGCGAGACCTTGTCGTTCAGCGTCCAGCCGGCGTTGAGGTTGAGGATCGCGTAGGACGGGGCGGCCTTGGTGTTCCTGTAGTCGATCCACTGGTCGGAGGCCGAGCATTCCACCGACGGAGCCACGAACCACCCCCGGGCGGCGTCGTAGCGCAGTTCGGCGCGGTAGAAGCTCTTGGGCACGATCGGCAGGCGGTTGTCGCCGTACTGGGCGTCGCCGTCGAAGCGGAAGTCCGACAGGGTCCAGGTCTGGCGCAGCCGCCAGCGCGGGGCCAGCCTCCAGTCCAGCGCCGCCTCGATCCCCTGGTGGATGGTCCTGTCGGCGTTGAAGGTCGCGGCCGGGTGCTGGCTGTCGACCGCGAACTGCAGCAGCTCGTGCTGGAGGTGGGCGCGGTACAGCGTCACGTCGTAGGTGAACGACCCGCGATGGCCGCGCGCGCCGAGTTCGCCGGTCCAGGCTTCCTGGGCCTGCACCGGCGCGAAACCGACATTGCTCGGCGACAGGGCGCCGAAGTTCGGCGGCTCGACCGAGCGGGTGACGTTGGCGAAGACCTGCGAGCCGTCGTCGTCCTGCCAGAGCACGCCGACCCGCGGCGAGACCCAGGCGTAGTCCTTGCCGGCGGTCAGGTTGAAGGTCGTGGCCACGCCGGGGACGGCGAAACTGCGGTAGTCGCGCTTGGCGGTCCCCCAGGTCAGGCCGCCGACCAGGGCCAGATGCGGCCTGGCGAACACCCGGCCCTCGGCGAAGACGTCGGCCGCCTTGGCGTTCTGCAGCGACAGCGACTGCAGGGCGCCGCGAGCTCCCCTGAGATTGGTGTAGAAGGCTGAATCCAGGTCGCCCTGGCGATACCAGGCGCCCAGATAGGCGTCGGCCTTCAGGCCGCCCAGCTCGCCCTCCCAGTCCAGCCGGCCGAAGGCGCCGTAGTTGCGGCTCTGCTGGTCGATGACCTGGAAGATCGGATGGTCCAGGTCCTTCCACACCGCATAGACCGCGCCCTCGAACACGGTGTGGTCGTCCAGCCGCCAGGCGGTGCGCAGCGAGCCGCGCAGGCCGCGCTGGTTGCGGCCCTGGTCGTTGGCGGCGCTGGCGGCGGCCGTCTGGCGCGGATTGGCGGCGAACTGGGCCAGGGTCAGCGAGCCGGGGATCTCCTGGTTGACGTTGGAGCCGTTGACCACCAAGCGCACTTCGCGGTCCTCGCCGAAGCCGCGGCCGATGTTCAGCGACCCGAACTGAATGTTCTGCTGGCTCTGCGAGCGCCAGCCCTGGCCGGTCTGGTTGGTGGCGGCGGCGTAGACGTCCCAGTCGCCCGACTGGCGGGCCTGGGCCACATGCTCGCGCAGCAGGCCGTAGGAGCCGCCGTCGAGGCGTACCTGCTGCTCGAAGCCGGCGTCGCGGCCGGTCGGCGTGACCATGTTGATGGCTCCCCCCAGCAGGGCGCCGCCGAAGCGCAGGGCGTTGCCGCCGCGATAGACCTCGGTGAAGCGGGTGTTGAGCGGGTCGGCCACCTGGCTGTCGCCATAGCCGTCGGCCTCGTTCAGCGGCACGCCGTCCTGGGCCAGCAGCAGGCCGCGATTGTGGCTGGCGTTGCCGATGCCCGAGCCGCGGATCGACAGGCGGACGTCGCCGCCCCACTTGCGCTGGGCGTAGACGCCGGGGGCGTCGCGCAGCATGTCGTCCAGCGCCAGGGCCTGGCGGCTGGCGTAGGACTCCTGGGAGATCACCGAGACGCCGCCGGGGGTTTCGGACAGCCGCCGGCGGGCGTCGGCGACCACGGGCGGGTCCTCCGGGTCGGGGCGGGCGGTGACGATGACGGAGCTGACCTGGCGGGCGGCCGGATCGTCGTCGGGCGCGGCGAGGGCGATGGCGGGCAGGGCGAGAAGAGCGGCCGTGGAGGCCAGCAGAAGAGACTTCATCGGATCTGGGTCCTTCGGCGCGCGACAGGACGCGGCCGGAGCAGGCTGAACGGTGTGCGAGGACGCAACATGCGAAGGCGGCCCCCGGACATCGTCCGGGCGGCGCGGGCGCGAGCAGGCCGGCCGCGAACGGCCGGACGCTAGATCAGCAGGCTGGGCGGACCTCGGGCCGGCAAGGGCGGGGCGGCTAGGCCGCGGCCCGGGACCGGATCGACGGCGCGCGTCAAGGCCATGGGCCGATAGGCGACGAACTCGACCTTGGCCACCGCCAGCGTGCTGGGCGGCGGCGCGGTGGCGCCATGGCTGGCGAACGGGCAGGGGGCGTCATGGCCCGGCTTGTCGGCGGGCGCCTTGTCGTGAGGGTCCAGGGCGTCGCCCGGCTGGACCACCAGCGGACCTTGGCCGGTGCAGAGCACCAGCGCGAACGGCAGGCCGTTCTGCGGCTCGGCCTGGGTCATGAAGCCCGCCGGGACCATGACCTTCAGGGCGAGCGCCAGGATCGCGAGCGCCAGGAAGACGCCGCGTGTCCAGGTCCAGCCAAGGCTTGGCGAGCGAGTCACGTCCGGGCTTTACGCCAAGCAGGCGGACAAGGCTACTAAGGGGTGACCCTGACCCTCACCATGCCATGCGAGGGCACGGGCGCGGCGAACCGGCCCTCCATCCGGCTCGGCTAGTTGAGCCGAGGCTTCTTCAGCAGGGCGTTGCGGTCGACCGAGCGGATCTCGACCTCGAAGACGTCCTGCTCGCGCTGGATCCGCAGCGAGACCGTGACGCCGGCCGGACCCTGGTCCCACAGGGCGGTATAGAATTCCGCCAGGTCGGAGACCTTGTCGCCCGCCACGGCCAGGATCAGGTCGCCGGCCCGAAGTTCGGCGCGGGCGGCCGGGCTTCCGGGCGACACGCCGACCAGCACGACGTGCGATTCGGTCTCCTGGGCGAAGACGCCCAGCCAGGGGCGTGGCGGATGGGCCGGCTTGCCGCGCGCCAGGTCGTCCAGGATCGGCGGCAGCAGGTCGGCGGGCACGAACAGGTTCAATGGCTTGGCGCGGCCGTCGCGCGACTGTCCCGCCAGGCTCAGAGAGCCGACGCCGACCAGTTCGCCCTCGGGGCCGATCAGGGCCGCGCCGCTCCAATGCGGATGGGCGGGCTCGGTGATGATCGCCTCGTCCAGCAGATATTCCCAGTAGCCGGCGAAGGGCATGCGCGTCAGAACCTGGCCGGCCGCCGCGTGGGCGCGTCCGCCGGCGCCGGCGATGACCACCGGGCTGCCGGACTCCAGCGCCTTGGAAGCGCCCAAGCGCAGGGCCGGCAAGCCGAGGGGCTCAAGCGCCTGCACCAGGCCCAGCCCCGTCTGGCTGTCGAAGCCCAGCACGTGCGCCTCCACGCGCCGGCCGTCGTTCAGGGTCAGCACGACCTGGCTGGCCTCGGTGATCAGGTAGCCCATGGTCAGCACCAGGCCGTTCTCGCTGATCACCACGCCGTTCCCCAGCCGCTCGGTTCCCAGGATCCGGGCCGTGAAGGCGTCGGCCGGGACCTGGGCCTCCAGGGCGACCACCGAGGACAGCGCCCGGTCGAGGTCGAAGGGATAGGCGTTGGCGGTCGGACGCAGTCGCGCCTCAACCTCGTGCCCTTGGAACGGTGAAGACAAGTCGATCTCCTCTAGGAGACTCAAATCTGGGGCTCGGCGGCGCGGGAACAAGAGGGCGCGACTTTCGGGACTTCGCCTAGGCCGCCAGGGCGGCCGGCTCGCTCGGGTGTTCCTGATGGTTGCGACGCCAGCGGCTGGGCGTCTGGCCGACCAAACTTCCGAAGGTCCGGCAGAAATGGGCCTGGTCGGAGAAACCGCAGGCCAGCGCGATGTGGGCCAGGGTGTCCCGCGTGGTCAGCATCAGGTGCTTGGCCCGGGCGATCCGCCGCTCGATGATGTAGCTCTTGGCCGACTGGCCGAAGCTTTGCTTGAAAGCGTGCGAGAAATAGCTGGGGCTCAGGCGAACCGCGGCGGCCACATCGCGGACCTGCAGGTTGCGGTCGCGGTTCTGGTCGATGAAGGTCCTGGCCGTGCGCGCCTGCCAGGGCGCCAGCTTGCCGGTCTGCGGGGGGGCGGGTCAGGCGACGGACCTCGGCCTGCAGCAGTGCGCTGGCGCGATGCACCAGTTCCCGCGCGGTGTCGGGGTCGCGATCGAAGGCGCGCGAGGCGTCGGTGACCAGGCGCGCCAGGATCAGCGTCTGGTCGCGGGGCAGGCTGGCCGTGGGGTTCGCGTCCGGGGAAGTCATGTCCAGCTCGCCGCCTTTCTGCCGAAACCCGCCGCGACTGCTGTCGCCAGGTTCAGTTTCGATTTTGCTAGCATTGGCCGCGCCGCGCCGCAACGGCGTGTGGTAGAGATCAGTTGAGGCCAAGCTTCAAAAGCTTAAGGCTGCTCAACCTGTCGTCAATTTTCGCGAAAACCTGGGTTTCACTTCTATAGAAGATCGAGGTTATTCGAGTCGGAGTGCGATGTTTTCGACAATCCATGACAGTTTTGAACAAAGGTCCGGGTCGAGCGCCGCCGCTCCGCGAATCCGCGGGGCGGCGGCTTGGTCGTCGATCAGGCGTCGCCGTCGGCGATGTCGGCCAGGAGGCCGTTGATCGGCTCCTCGTTGAAGCTGGTGACGTTGTGGCCCGTGTCGATCACGCCGACCTTGGCGACATGCGGGGCTTCGACTTCGGTTTCGACCTCTTCGTCCGGCTTGGTGGTCATGGGAGCCTCCCGATGCGAGGGCCCGGGCGCCCTTCGCCCGACGTGCCTCTGGGCGAGCTTGGCACGAACGCGGGCGGCTGTCAGCGAAGGCTGTCGCGGTAGGCGGAAAGGTGGGCGGGGCGCCTCGAAATCGCTCGGTCCTCTGCCAGTCGGCGGGCATTGCGTTCTTGAATTGTTCTCTTGGCGGGTCCATGATCCATCCATGGTCGCTCCCGTCAATCTTCCCGGTCATCCGCCGTCCAGCGCGCGGGGACGCGGGGCCAAGTCCAATCACACCGGCCGCTTCGAGTCCCAGGCCAGCGAAGCCTTCGACGACGGCTGGGGCGAGGAGGAGGAGCCGGCCCAGATCGCCACCGTCCTGCAGCCGATGAAGTCGCGGACCATCATCGCCCGCAACGACAGCCCCGACGTCGGCTTCGAAAGCTCGATCAATCCCTATCGCGGCTGCAGCCACGGCTGCATCTACTGCTACGCCCGGCCGGCCCACACCTATCTGGGACACTCGGCCGGCCTGGATTTCGAGACCAAGATCTATTTCAAGCCCGAGGCCGGCAAGCTGCTGGAGCGCGAGCTGTCCAGGCCGAAATACGTCCCCAAGGTCATCCATATCGGCGGCGACACCGATCCGTACCAGCCGGACGAGAAGCAGCTGCGGGTGACGCGGGCGGTGCTGGAGACCCTGGCGCGGTTTCGCCACCCGTTCTCGATCATCACCAAGTCGAACCTGATCACCCGCGACCTCGACATCCTGGGACCGATGGGCCAGGCGGGGTTGGCCCGGGCGGCGGTGTCGATCACCAGCCTGGACCACCGGCTGTCGCGCAGCATGGAGCCGCGCGCCGCCACGCCCAGGCGCCGGCTCGACGCGGTGCGCCAACTGACGGCGGCGGGGGTGCCGACCACGGTGATGTTCGCGCCGTCCATTCCGTCGCTGAACGACCATGAGATGGAGGCGGTGCTGGAGGCGGCCGCGGCCGCCGGGGCCAGCACGGCCGGCTATGTCGCCGTGCGCCTGCCGCTGGAGATCAAGGACCTGTTCGAGGAATGGCTGGCGGCCGAGCATCCCGACCGCGCCCGGCGGGTGATGTCCCTGGTTCGCCAGATGCGCGGCGGGGCGGCCTACAGCACCGAATGGGGCAAGCGGATGACCGGCGAGGGCCCGGTGGCCGAGGTGATGAGCCAACGCTTCCATCTGGCGCGCACGCGGTTCGGCCTGGACCGCAAGCTGCCGCCGCTGGACCTCTCGCAGTTCGCCGTGCCGGCCAGGGCCGGGGATCAGTTGTCGCTGTTTTGAGGTCGCACCCTAGGCCTTGGACAGGTAGGCCTTTAGCGCCGGTGCGCCGCCCTCGTCCTTCGACAGGCTCAGGATGAGGGCTACCTGTAGGGCGGTTCAGTGGAATTCCTCATCCTGAGCCTGTCGAAGGACGAGGAATTCGGCCCAAAACCGTCAACTGTCCATAGACCCTAGGCCTTGGACAAACGCAGCCCATCGAGTCCGATCTTGATCCGGACGTCCGAATAGTCGGCCAGGGTCGGATGCTCCGTCTCGAACGGGTGACGGTGCGCGGCGGTGACGACGATCACCTGGGCGCCGGCCGCTTCGCCGGCCAGGACGCCGGCGGGCGCATCCTCGAACACCAGGCAGGCGTCGGCCGCCACGCCCAGGCGCTGGGCCGCCAGCACGTAACCGTCGGGCGCGGGCTTGCCGCGCGAGACGTCCTCGGCCGTGACCAGCACTGTCGGGATCGGGAGCCCGGCGGCGGTCAGGCGGCTCAAGGCCAGGTCGCGCTGGGCGGATGTGACGACGGCCCAGCGATCAGCGGGCAGATCGCGTAGGAAAGCTGCCGCGCCGGGGATCGGGTGGACGTCGTCGATGTCGGCGATCTCGCCCGCCAGGACCGCCGCGACCTCATGGGCGATGTCGACGCCGGCCAGGTTCTGGCGGCGAATGGTCTCCTCCGCGCGCACGCCGTGGATCGTGGGCAGGAAGGTCTCGACATCCAGACCATGGCGCCGCGCCCAGGCGGTCCAGACGCGTTCGGTCGCGGCGATGGAGTTGGTCACCGTGCCGTCCATGTCGAACAGGAAGGCGGCGAAAGCGCTTGTCGGGATCATGCGGCGGCTATGCCATGTTTCGACGGGGCAAGTCTCGGCTTGACCTGGGTAGCGGGTGATCGGAAGCAGGACCCATGATCACCGTCGTCCTGCCGACCCGCGACAGCGCCGCGCGCCTGGTCCATGTCCTGCCCCTGCTGGTGCCCGCCGCCGTCGACGGCCTGGTCAAGGCGGTGGTGTTCGCCGACGCCGGCTCGACCGACGCCACCCTGGCCATCGCCGAGGACAGCGGCGCGCGCGTGGTTCAGGCGACGGGGGACGCAGGCGCGCGGCTGGCGGCCGGCTGCGCGGCGGCCAGGAGCGCCTGGATCCTGGCGCTGGGCGAGGACCTGGTTCTGCCGGAAGCCTGGCGCACGCCGGCCGAAGCGCACCTGGCGGGCGGCGGCGGCAAGCCGGCCTGGATCGCGGCTCCAGGGCCGTTCGGCCTGGCGGGGCGGCCGCTGGCGGTGCTGGCGTCCCGCGATGCCCTCGCGGCGGCCGGCGGCTTCAAGCCTGGCGTTGATCCGCTGAAGGCGCTGCTGGGGCGGCTGAAGCCGAAGGCCGTGCGGCTGCGGGTTTAAGGGTACGCCACTCTTCAGGATACGCCCGCCATTCCGAGCCCCGCGCCACGGCTGTCCGGTTGGGAGGACTCCTCAAACGGCAGCGGGGGTAGCCGGTGAACCGCTGGCACTTCACGTGCGAGCTGAACCAGGGGTTCGGGCACGATCAAGGGTAAGGGTAACTTTCGACCCTGAGCGGACGTTAAGATGGTCCGCTTGAACGCGGGTAGGTCGGCGATCGAGCACGGCTCCAATGCCAGCTAACCTGAGAGGTATCTTCGGTGCAGGTTGACCATGGGTTTGTGTTGGCGGCGGAGCTCAGCGAGTTGGCCTTCTAGATGGGCGTTCAGAAGGACTTCTCGTAGCCAGCGGCCATCGTCGTTCGTTTCGACTGCGAACACATGCAACGGCTGCTCGATGCCCTCAGGAAGATTGGCTCGGTACGTATCAGCCATCTCGGCCAGTAATGCTGACGCTGTCCTCTCAACTTCCGTCCAGAGTTTCCGCCCCTCACCAAGGACCATCGACAAGCCTTCTACGTACTCCCGAATGGTGACGACCCAAGAGACGCGGCCTTTTTCATCAGCACGTTCGGCCTTAAGCCGATCAATGAGAGCTGCATCAACCTTGTTATCCCGCGCCAACAGGTCAGTGGCGAAGGTGAAGGTGACGGAGTATTCCGCCCGGGCGGTCGGGCTGAGTTTGCTGAAATTGCCATCTGGCGTGTTCAACCCCACCCACCGGCTACCCGTGGTCCAAGACGTGATTGGCAATGCATTGTGAAGAACAGCATTGCGGAGGCATTCTGTGGCCCAAAACCCTACGAGACGTTCCCGTTGTTCTTGGAATGCACCTTTCAACACTTCGATCTCACTGGATTTACGACCGAACTGCGCCTTCGCTCGACGGAGAGCGTGATCTGAGAACATTTCTCCGGCGGCAAGTAGGTTCACCAGATGGCGATCAATCTCTCGGCGTCGATTGTTCAAGTCTGCTATTGAGGCACCACTCTCCACCATGTTTTTGATATTCGCGCTGGCGACGGCCTTTTCGAATGTGACGTAGTTGGCGATCAATACGGCGAAGGCTTCCTCTATCGCGAGGCAGGCCATTAGCCGGTCCACCGCGCTGAGCGCTGCTTCAAATGCTTCCGCTGTGGTAGGCTGCGTGTGCCGCCAAGCCCAAAGGTTTGTTGTCAGCACATAGTTCAAGCCCAATCCAGCCTCCCCGTCAGCAGTGCGTCAGCCGGTGCCTGAATTAGATACGTGCGGATATGCTTAACCTTTCCCAAGGTGCCCTAACCACCCATAGCTGACGTCCAGCAAGTCCGCTGGAAGCCATCGCCAGGGCCCTTCAGACCGGCCAGGCCGCTTACTGATCCAGCCTGAAATCGATCACCCGCGCGCCGCTAGCCACGGCGTCCAGGGTCTTGGTCTCGGCGCCCATCAGCTTGCGATAGGTCCAGTACGAGGCCATGACCTTCTCGACATAGTTGCGGGTTTCCTGGGCCGGCAGGCTTTCGATCAGCAGCAGCGGGTCGCAGTCGGCGCCGCCCAGCTGTTCCTGGGTCTTGATCAGCGTGCCCGGCCCGCCGTTATAGGCCGCCACGGCGCGAAACAGGTCAGGGCTCTGCAGGCCTCGGTCCATCAGCCAGGTGAAGTAGTCCTGGCCGACCCGCAGGTTGAAGCTGGGATCCAGCAGCGGGCTGGTGTCGGCCAGCAGCTTGTCGTCGCCGGCCGCGCGGGCGGCTGCGATCGGCATCAGTTGCATCAGGCCCACCGCGCCGGCGCCCGACATGGCGTAGGGGTCGAAGCGGCTTTCCTGGCGCACCAGGGCGTAGACCATGGCCTTGTCGATCGTGAAGCCGCCCTTCGGCGTCAGCGGGGGCAGGGGATAGTCCTCGCCGCCGATCCGCTTGACCGGCCGGCCGGCGTTCAGCGGGGCCTTCTCGTTGAGGGCCAGGGCGAGATCGGTCCAGTCGCCCCGGGCCTTGGGATCGTCGTTGGCCAGGGACAGGCCGGCGCGCAGCTCCTGGCCGGCTTCGCTCCAGCGGCCGATCTGGGCCAGGGCGGCGGCGCGGCGGGCGCGCGGGTCGGCGGCCAGCAGTCGGGCCAGCGAGGCGGTGTCCGGCCCTTCGTAGGAGACCTTGGTCAGCAGGGCGGCGATCGGGTCGTCCTGGGCCAGGGCCTGGCCGGCCAGGGCCAGCTGGCGGGCGGCGATCATGCCGTAGAAGGTGTTGGGCGCGCGGGCGGCCTGGCCGAGCAGGTCCTCGACGTCGCGCGACTGGCCGCCCGAGGCCGCCGAACGCGCGGCCCAGAAGGCGGCGGCCGAACGCAGCCATTCGTCCTGGCCCTCGTCGTCGGCGACGCGCTCGAAATAGGTCCGGGCCTGGGCGTATGACTGCAGGCGGAAGGCGGCGAGGCCGGCGATCCAGGGCTCGCCGGCGGCCTGGGCCAGGGTCAGGGCTTTCTTCACCTCGCCGGAATAATAGGCCTCGCGGGCGGCGCGGGCCCGGTCGGTCGGGGCCGAGATCTTGGCCCCGCCGGCGAACAGGATCGGGGCCTTCGGGGCGGGCGCGCGGGCCGGCTTGCGCTTGAGCGCCAGGGCGTAGATCCGCTCGGCGCCGGCCTGGTCGCCATAGGACGCCAGCCAGTCGGTCAGCTCGTCATAGCTGGCCGCGTGGGCGGTCGGGTGCATGATCCTGGCGAAGTCCAGCGCGCCGCGCAGGCTCTTGTCGCGGGCGTTGGCCTGGGCGGCCTCGGCGGCGTCGAAGTCCCCATGGTCGGCGGCGGCGAAGGCGGCGCGATAGAAGCGGGCGTCGGCTTCCGACAGAGGTTCGAGCGTCGAAGCGCGGGCGCTCAGGGGGACGCTGAAAGCGACCGCGAGGCAAAGCACGAAGGCCGAGAACACGGCCAGAGGGCGAGCTAAAAGCTGCAATGCGTTTGCGCGCCCTTGCCTCGACGAGGCTCCCCGACGCGTCCCGTGTCCAACTGGTCGCCCGAATCTCTAATTGGGACGCTCCGGACGATCAAGCCTCTCGCTGAGCATAAGCATGTCGGTCCAGGCCTTCTTCTTGGCCGCCGGCTGGCGCAGCAGGAACGCCGGATGCAAGGTGGGCAAGGCCGGAAGCTCGGTTTGGCCGTCGCTGGAGGTCCATTCGAACCATCGTCCGCGCAGCGACAATATGCCTTCCTCGCGCTTCAGCAGGCTCTTGGCCGAGGCGCCGCCGACCAGCAGCAGCATCTTCGGCTGCACCAGCTGAATCGCCCGTTCCAGGAACGGCGCGCAGACCGCCTGCTCCTGCGGGGTGGGGGTGCGGTTGCCGGGCGGGCGCCAGAAGACGGTATTGGTCACAAAGGCGCGGTCGAGCACACCGGCGGCCTTCAGCATCCGATCGAGCAGTTGACCGGCCCGGCCGACGAACGGCGCGCCCTGCAGGTCCTCGTCGGCGCCGGGAGCCTCGCCGATGATCATCAGCGGGGCGTCGGCCGGGCCGCGCGAGACCACGGCCTGGCGCGCGCCCTGGGTCTTCAGTGGACAGCCTTCGAAGGCGGCGATGGCGGCGGCCAGGGCCGGCAGGTCGGCGCAGGCGGCGGCCAAAGCCCTGGCCTCGGCGACGGCGGCGCCCAGGTCGGGGCCGCGCCCGAACACCGGCGCGGCCAGGGGAGCGGCGGCGGCCGGGGCGGGGGGCTCCTTGCGGGCCCGCAACAGGGCCGCGCCCTCGGCCAGCCGGTCGATCGGATCGTCCGCGTACGAGGCCTCGACGCCCGCATCGGCCCAGAAGGCGAGCAGGCTTTCCACGGCGCGCGGATCGACGGCGATGTCCATGCGCTTCTCTTAGTACGAAGTTTCGCGGGTCGCCACGTCGGGCCTGCGCTGCATCGCAGCAAAAACATCTGTTTATTCTTGACCACCGGTGCGTCAGCTCACGATAAGCTTCGACTCAAACAGCGAGAACGCGGGCAACGTGCGCCCGGGGCGGGAGATGCCATGAGCGAAGAGCTCGAACGCGAGTCGATGGAATACGACGTCGTCATCGTCGGCGGCGGACCGGCCGGCCTGTCGGCCGCCATCCGGCTCAAGCAACTGGCGGCCAAGGCCGGGACCGAGGTCTCGGTGGCCGTGCTGGAAAAGGGCTCGGAGGTCGGCGCCCACATCCTGTCGGGCGCGGTGATCGATCCCAAGGGCCTGGCCGAGCTGTTCCCCGACTGGAAGGAACGCGGCGCGCCGCTGGAGACCCCGGTCACCAAGGACGTTTTCCGCCTGCTGGGCCCCTCGGGCGACCTCAGTCTGCCGATGTTCGCCATGCCGCCGTTCATGCACAATCACGGCTGCTACGTCGCGTCCCTGGGCAATGTGAGCCGCTGGCTGGCGACCCAGGCCGAGGCGCTGGGCGTGGAGATCTATCCGGGCTTCGCGGCCTCGGACCTGGTCTGGAACGAGGACGGCTCGGTCAAGGGCGTGGTGGTCGGCGTCGTCGGCGTGGCCAAGGACGGCCACCACAAGCCCGACTACAATCCCGGCATGGAGCTGCACGGCAAGTATGTGTTCATCGCCGAGGGCGTGCGCGGCTCGCTGGCCAAGCAGCTGATCGCCAAGTTCGACCTTTCCGCCGGCAAGTCGCCGCAGAAATTCGGCCTCGGCATCAAGGAGCTGTGGCAAGTCCCGCCGGAAAGGCACCAGCCGGGCCTGGTCGAGCACACCACCGGTTGGCCGCTGGACAACCAAACCGGCGGCGGCAGCTTCATGTACCACTTCGGCGACAACTACGTGTCGATCGGCTACGTGGTCCACCTGAACTACAAGAACCCCTGGCTGTCGCCGTTCGACGAGTTCCAGCGCTTCAAGCACCATCCGGCGGTCAAGCCGCACCTGGAAGGCGGCAAGCGCATCGCCTATGGCGCGCGGGCCATCACCGAGGGCGGCTACCAGTCGGTGCCCAAGCTGACCTTCCCCGGCGGCGTGCTGATCGGCTGCTCGGCCGGCTTCGTCAACGTGCCGCGCATCAAGGGCAGCCATAACGCCGTCAAGACCGGCATGTTGGCCGCCGACGCCGCCTTCGAGGCCCTTTCCGCGGGCCGCGCCGGCGATGAGCTCACCGCCTATCAGCACCTCTACGAGACGTCCTGGGTGGCCAAGGAGCTGAAGGTCGTCCGCAACGCCAAGCCGCTGCTGGGCAAGTTCGGCACCGCCCTGGGCGGGGCGCTGGGCATGTTCGACATGTGGGTGACCCACCTGTTCGGCGGCTTCTCGTTCTTCGGGACGATCGCCCACGGCAAGACCGACGCGGCCTCGACCGGCCTGGCCAAGGACTACAAGCCCCTGGTCTATCCCAAGCCGGACGGCGTGATCAGCTTCGACAAGCTGAGCTCGGTGTTCATCTCGGCCACCAACCACGAGGAAGACCAGCCCGCCCACCTGAAGCTGAAGGACCCGTCGGTCCCGATCGCGGTGAACCTGCCCCAGTACGGCGAACCGGCCCGGCTGTACTGCCCGGCCGGCGTCTACGAGGTGCTCTATAACGAGCAGGGAACCGATCCGCGCTTCCAGATCAACGCCCAGAACTGCGTCCACTGCAAGACCTGCGACATCAAGGACCCGTCGCAGAACATCGTCTGGACCACGCCCGAAGGCGGCGGCGGGCCGAACTACCCGAACATGTAGCGGGCTCTCAAAGCCTCTTGAAAGCCGCGGGGCGCGGTCCGAACTCACGGACCGCGCCTTTTTGTTGCGGCGCGCCCGGAAACCGATGAGGGTGCGGACATGACGCGTATCCAGCTGCTTCTCGCCCTTGTTTCGGCCTCGGCCCTGACCGCCTGCGCCGCCATCGCTCCCGGTCCGGACCTACGCGGCGACGTCGCGACGGACCCCGGCTGGGGCTCCAGCCGCTCGGCCTATGGCCAGTTCCTGGCCGGGCAGGCGGCGCTGCAGGGCGGCTCGAACGCTCAGGCGGCGACCTATTTCGACGAGGCGCGCCAGCTGGACGTGGATCCGGGCGTGCTGGCCGACCGGGCCTTCACCGCCGCCTTGCTGGCCGGCGACGTGCCGCGCGCGGCCGCCATCGCGCCGCGCGGGACCGACGCCAACGAACAGGTGCGCCGCCTGGGAGTCCTGACCCGGGTGGTCGACCTGATGGCCAGCGGCAAGGGCCGCGACGCCCAGACCCTGCTCAAGACCGAGACCCTGGGCTTTCCCCACCGCCCCGCCGCCGTGCTGCTGGCCCCCTGGCTGGCGGCCGCCGCGGGCGACAACAACGGGGCGGTGGTCCGTCCGGAGCTGCAGGGCGACCGGTTCGTGCAGTATTTCGGCCAGCTGAGCCAGGCGCGGCTCTTTGAGCGCGCCAAGCGCTACGACGAGGCCGAGACCGACTACAAGGCGCTGATGGCCATCGAGAACGCCCGGGCCCTGTTCGTCGAGGACTATGGTGCGTTCCTGGAGCGCCGCAAGCGGCAGGCCGACGCGGTGGCGCTGTACGACGAAGCCCTGGCCCGCGACCCGGACGATCAGGGTCTGCAGAAGGCCCGGGCCCGGGCGGCGGCGCGCGGCCCGGCGCCGGCCATGCCCACCGAAAAGCAGGGCGCGGCCCACATGCTGGTCGCCTGCGCCGCCAGCTTCGCCAGCGAGCGCCAGAGCCAGTTCGGCCTGGCCTATCTGCGCCTGGCCCTGCGACTGGACCCCAAGCGCGACGACGCCTGGCTGCTGGTCGGCGACCTGCTGGCCCAGGACGACGACCAGCCCGGCGCGCGCGACGCCTACGCCAAGGTGGCGACGACCTCGACCCGCTACGTGGCGGCCCAGTCCAAGCTGGCCTGGAGCTACCAGACCGCCGGCGAAAAGGACAAGGCCGTGGCCCTGGCCCAGCAGGCGGCCGTCTCCGCCCCCAAGGACCGCGACGCCCAGATCACCTATGCCGATTTGCTGCGGGCCAACGAGCGCTGGGCCGACTCGGCGGCCGCCCTGGATCCGCTGATCGCCAGCCAGGGCGACAAGCCCGACTGGCGCCTGCTCTACATGCGCGGCATCGCCTTGGAGCGGGCCGGCCGCTGGAGCGACGCCGAGCGCGACTTGCTGACGGCGGTCAAGCTCAGCCCGGACGAGCCCGACCTGCTGAACTATCTGGGCTATTCGTGGATCGACCGCGGGGTGCGCCTGCCCGAGGCCATCGCCATGGTCCAGAAGGCTGTCGACGCGCGGCCGCAGTCGGGAGCCATGCTCGACTCGCTGGGCTGGGGCTACTACCGCCAGGGCGACTACAAGACCGCCGTGGCCAAGCTGGAGCAGGCCGTCGAGCTGGAGCCGGGCGATCCGGACGTCAACGGCCACCTGGGCGACGCCTACTGGCGCATCGGCCGGCGCGTCGAGGCCCGCTACCAGTGGCAGCGGGTGCTCAGCCTCGCGCCCGACGCCAAGCAGAAGGCCGAGGCCGAGGCCAAGCTGAAGGACGGCCTGGGCCCGAACGGTCCCGCGGCCTCGACCTCGGTGGCCAAGGCGGGCTAGGGCTCTGCGGTCCATTCTCCCTGCAAGGGTAAGCCATGCGCCTCGACGCCTTCGCCCCGGCCAAGGTCAACCTGTTCCTGCACGTCGGCCCGCCCGACGCGGAGGGCTACCACCCGATCACCAGCCTGATGCTGTTCGCCGATGTCGGTGACCGGGTGCGGTTGCAGGCGGCGGACGCGCCGAGCTTCGAGGCGATAGGGCGGTTCGGCGGCGAGGTTCCGCTGGACGACGGCAACCTGGTGGTGCGGGCCGCCAACGCCCTGCATGCCCGGCTGGGCGGACCGGTTCCGCCGTTCGGCCTGGTCCTCGACAAGGCCCTGCCGATCGCCGCGGGCCTGGGCGGGGGCTCCAGCGACGCCGGTGCGGCCCTGAGGCTGCTGCGCGAGGCCCTGGCCCCCGACCTGTCCGACGCCGACCTGGAAGCCGTCGCCGGGAGCCTCGGCGCGGACGGCGCGGCGTGCCTGTGGGGGGCTCCGGTGATGGCGCAGGGCAGGGGAGAGCGCCTGTCGCCCGCCCCAGTCCTGCCTGAGCTGCACGCCGTGCTGGTCAATCCGCTGGTCCCTTCGCCGACCGGAGCGGTCTACCGCGCCTATGACGCGGCCGTGGCGCCCGAGGGCGAAGCCGCGCCGCCGCTGCTGGACGGGCTGGCCAGCGTCGAGGAGGTCTGCGCCTGGCTGGCCGGCTTCACGCGCAACGACCTGCAGGCGCCCGCCGTGGCCCTGGAGCCGCGCATCGGCCAGGTCCTGGACCTGCTGGCCGGCGAGCCCGAGACCCTGCTGGCCCGGATGTCCGGTTCCGGCGCCACCTGCTTCGCCCTGTGCGGCGGCGACATCGAGGCCGAGGGCCTGGCCGAACGGATCGAGCAGATGCGGCCCGACTGGTGGGTCAAGCGCTGCAGGCTGGGCGGGCCGTTCTAGACCGTAACCGGGGACATGCTCTCACGGCGGCGCGCCGGCCGTTTTGCGGGGCGTCCGCTGTGAGTGCGTGTCCCCAACCGATCCGCTGAGTTCGGTTTGAGGCCTCATTTCGGATGAAGATCGGGCGTCGTGGATGACGTTGGGGACACGCACTCACCCCAACCTTCGTGGCTCGATTGGTCGAGGCCTCGCCGTGAGAGCATGTCCCCGGCCGTCGCCTGGGCGATGACGGCGTTCCATAGAGAAAAAGCCCGGAAGCCGAAGCTTCCGGGCCCTTCCTTTGGACCGAACCTGACCTCAGCCTTAGCTGTGGTAGGCGCGTTCGCCGTGCTCGGAGATGTCCAGGCCTTCTTCTTCGGAGTCCGGCGAAGCGCGGAGACCGATGACCAGCTTGATCACGAAGAACACGATGGCCGAGGCGATGGCCGACCAGATGATGGTCACGCCGACGGCCTTGACCTGGGCCATCACCTGGGTGGCCAGGCTGTAGACGGCCGTGTCGCAGGTCGAGATGTCGCCGTCCTTGGCGCAGCTGGCGTAGTCGACGACGCCGGCGCCGCCCCAGGCGGGGTTGACCAGCAGGCCGGTGCCGATGGCGCCGACGATGCCGCCGATGCCGTGGATGCCGAAGGCGTCCAGGCTGTCATCATACTTCAGCGCGTTCTTCACGACCGAGCAGAAGAAGATGCAGATCGGCGAGACGACCAGACCGAGGATCAGGGCGCCCATCGGGCCGGCGAAACCGGCGGCCGGGGTGACGGCGACCAGGCCGGCCACGATGCCCGAAGCCAGGCCCAGGGCCGACGGCTTCTTCTTGGTGACCCACTCGACCACGATCCAGGACAGGCCTGCGGCGGCGGTGGCGACGAAGGTGTTGATCATCGCCAGCGAGGCGTAGCCGTTGGCTTCCAGGTTGGAGCCGGCGTTGAAGCCGAACCAGCCCACCCACAGCAGGCCCGCGCCGACCAGGGTCAGGGTCAGGGAGTGCGGCGGCATCGGTTCCTTGCCGTAGCCCTGGCGCTTGCCCAGGATGATGGCGCCGACCAGGGCCGCGATGCCGGCGTTGATGTGGACCACGGTGCCGCCGGCGAAGTCGAGGGCGCCGAAGCTCCAGCTCAGGCCGGCCTTGATCGGGTCGGTCGGGTGCAGGGCGATGGCGTCGGGGCCGGGCCACCACCAGACCATGTGGGCGATCGGGTAGTAGGAGAGCAGAGGCCACAGGATGGCGAACACCACCATGGCCGAGAACTTGAAGCGTTCCACCAGCGACCCGACGACCAGGGCGGCGGTGATCGCGGCGAAGGTCGACTGGAAGACGATGAAGGTCAGTTCGGGGATGACGACGCCGGTCGAGAAGGTGGCGACGTTGCTGGCGGGGGTCACGCCGTTGAGGAACAGCCGGCTGAAGCCGCCGACGAAGGTGTCCAGTCCGCCGCCGTCGGTGAAGGCGAGGCTGTAGCCCCACAGCACCCAGGCGACGATGCCGATGATGCCGACCGTGGAGACCTGCATCATGGTCGACAGCATGTTCTTCGAACGGACCAGGCCGCCGTAGAACAGGGCCAGGCCCGGGATGATCATCAGCAGGACCAGCAGGGACGAGACGAGCATCCAGGCGTTGTCGCCCTTGTCCATCTTGTCGACGATGGTCGGCGCGGCGGCCGGAGCCGCGGCGGGCGTGGCCGCCGGAGCTGGCGCGGCGGCGGCGGGCGCGGCCGCGGCGGCTGGCGCGGCCGTGTCCTGGGCGAAGGCGACGGCGCCCAGCGGGGCCCCCGCCAAGGTCGCGGCGAGCATCAGCCCGGCCAGCGGCTTAAAGTGCAGTCTCATCGTTGGTATCCCCTTTTCCCCGACGAATTACAAAGCGGCCGGGCCGGTTTCGCCGGTCCGGATGCGAACGGCTTCCTCGACATTGAGGACGAAGATCTTGCCGTCGCCGATCTTGCCCGTGGCCGCCGCGGCCTTGACCGCCTCGACCGCCTTGGCCGCCGACGCGTCGTCGACGACGGCTTCCAGCTTCACCTTCGGCACGAAGTTCACTTGGTATTCGGCGCCGCGATAGATCTCGGTCTGGCCCTTCTGACGGCCGTAACCCTTGACCTCGGACACCGTCAGGCCTTCGACGCCCGCAGCGACGAGCGCCTCGCGGACCTCGTCGAGCTTGAAGGGTTTGACGATCGCTATGATCAGTTTCATCCGCCTTGCTCCGACCCGCCGACTGAGCGGGCTCCCCTTAGAATTGGTTTTAGAGCGCGTTGCTCACTCGCACCGCGACACAGGCCCTTGAGTCCGCATCGTTTCCCCGGCGCCTTCACGCTATCGGTCGCGCTTCCGACATGGCTGTCGCCTGGTAGGGAATTGGAAACGAAAGGGACGTGGCGCCTAAAGTTTGTGCATCGAGGGTCTTGATTGCCTGGAAAGTGGGCGTTTTGCCTCTCGAAAGGGCGGGGTGGTCCAGCTTGTCGCCAAGCGTATACAATAGCCGGCCTTCCCGCGCTCCGGAGCCTCCGCCGCCCATGCCTTCCGTCTGGTTGAAGATCGCGCCCTGGTGCCTGCTGATCGCCTCGAACGTCTTCATGACCTTCGCCTGGTACGGCCACCTGAAGAACCGCGCGACGACGATGCTGGTCGCCATCTTCACCAGCTGGCTGATCGCCTTGCCGGAATACCTGCTGGCCGTGCCCGCCAACCGCCTGGGCCATAACGTCTACACCACCGCCCAGCTGAAGACCGGCCAGGAGGCGATCACCCTGGTCGTCTTCACGCTGTTCTCGGTCTTCTATCTGGGCGAGGCGATCAGCTGGAAGACGCTGGTCGGATTCGGCTTCATCTTCGCGGGCGTGGCGATCGTGATGTTCTTCAAATAGAGCGTTCACGACCCCGTGATCCGCGCAACGGAGTCGCAACGGAGTCTGGGGCCGAAACGCTGATGTGGTTGGATTTCCTTCGAAAAGGATCAGCCCGATGTTTGTGCGTATCGCTACCGCAGCCGCCGCCCTGGCGCTGATGTCCGGCGCGGCCATGGCCCAATCCACGGCTCCATCGACAACGCCCCAGGCCACGCCCGAGACCGGCGCCCCGGTGAACCCGGATCCGACCGCCGCCGCGCCGGCCGACCAGACCCTGCCCGCCGACCCCAGCGCCGCCACCACGACGCCGACCGACCCCACCACCTCGATGGCGGCGCCGACCGGCACGGCCACCGACACCGCCGGCCGCGTCTCGTCGATGCCGGCCGAGCAGCAGGCGGGCCTCAAGGCCGGCGACCCCAACGTGACCTCCAACCCGCCGATCGCCGACACGCCGGAAAACCGCAAGCTCTACGGCGCGCCGCTGTCGCACGCCGGCAAGCGCAGCGCCGCCAACGGTAACTAAGCCGTTCCAGCGGTCCAACATTGCTTGAAGCGCCAGTCGGCGGGCCCTATGGTCCGCCGACTTTTTTCTGGCCCTGTTCGGACCCTGATGTCTTCCAAACCCAAGTCCTTCCAAGACCTGATCCTGACGCTCCACGACTATTGGAGCGCCCAGGGCTGCGTGATCCTGCAGCCGCACGACGTCGAGGTCGGCGCGGGGACCCTGCACCCGGCCACGGTGCTGCGCGCCCTGGGTCCCAAGCCCTGGAACGCGGCCTACGTCCAGCCCTCGCGCCGCCCGGGCGACGGCCGCTATGGCGAAAACCCCAACCGCCTGCAGCACTACTACCAGTACCAGGTGATCCTGAAGCCGAACCCGCCGAACATGCAGGACCTGTATCTCGGGTCGCTGGAGGCCATCGGCCTGGACCTGCGCACCCACGACATCCGCTTCGTCGAGGACGACTGGGAGAACCCCACGGTCGGGGCCTGGGGCCTGGGCTGGGAAGTCTGGTGCGACGGCATGGAAGTCAGCCAGTACACCTACTTCCAGCAGGTGGGGGGCCTCGACGTCTCGCCGGTGGCCGGCGAGCTGACCTACGGCCTGGAGCGCCTGGCCATGTACGTGTTCGGCGTCGACAACGTCTACGACCTGCCGTTCAACGATCCCGATGCGCCGCTGGGCCACCTGACCTATGGCGACGTGTTCCTGGAGAACGAGCGCCAGCAGTCCGAAGCCAATTTCCACGGCTATGACGTGGCCGTGCTCAAGCGCCAGTTCGAGGACATGGAGCAGCAGGTGCCGCTGATGCTGGCCCGCTCCTACCAGGGCAAGGCCCTGGTGCTGCCCGCCTACGACATGGTCCTCAAGGCCAGCCACCTGTTCAACCTGATGAACGCCCGCGGCGCGATCGCCGTGGCCGAGCGCGCCAGCTACATCGGCCGCATCCGCGACCTTTGCAAGCTGTGCGCCAGCGCCTGGGTCGAACAGCAGGAAGCCGCGTAAGTAAAGTCATGCCCCAACTGCTTCTCGAACTGTTCTCCGAAGAGATCCCCGCCCGCATGCAGGCCGGCGCCGCGCGCGACCTGGAGCGCATGGCGCGCGAGCACCTGGCCGCCGCCGGCTTCCTGCCCGAGGCCTTGAAGACCTTCGCCGGCCCGCGCCGGCTGACCTTGGTGGTCGAGGGGCTGCCCATCGCCCAGGCCGACCGCAAGGAAGAGCTGAAGGGCCCCCGCGTCGGCGCCCCGCCGCAAGCCCTGGAAGGTTTCCTGCGCAAGGCGGGCCTGACCCAGGATCAGCTGGTCGAGCGCGACGGCGTGTGGATGGCCTTCCTCGACAAGAAGGGCCGCCCGACCACAGAGATCGTCGCCGAGATGGTCGAGGCGATCATCCGCGGCTTCCCGTGGCCCAAGTCGATGACCTGGGGCAGCGGCAAGCTGCGCTGGGTGCGGCCGCTGAAGCGCATCCTTTGCGTCTTCGACCGCGAGGTCGTGCCGTTCGCCGTCGAGGGGATCGAAGCCGGCGACGTCACCGAGGGCCACCGCTTCATGCGCGTCGGCTACGGCTGGGGCGGCCAGCCGTTCAAGGTTCGCGACTTCGACGAATACGCCAAGGGCCTGGCCGAGCACTTCGTCGTGCTGGACGTCGAGGAGCGCAAGGCGCGCATCCTGGAGGGCTGCAAGACCCTGTGCTTCGCGCGGAACCTGGAACTGGTCGAGGACATCGGCCTGCTTGAAGAAGTCGCCGGCCTGGCCGAGTGGCCGACCCCGGTGCTGGGCGACATGGACCCTGCCTTCCTGGACCTGCCGGGCGAGGTGATCCGCACCTCGATGCGCACCCACCAGAAGTATTTCGCCGTCCGCGACCCGGCGACGGGCGGCCTGGCCCCGCACTTCATCACCATCGCCAACGTCCAGTCGGCCGACAGCGGCGCGGTGATCGCCCAGGGCAACGCCAAGGTCCTGTCCTCGCGCCTGTCCGACGCCCGGTTCTTCTGGGACGAGGACGTCAAGGTCGGCTTCGAGCCGTGGCTTGCGAAGCTGAACGGCGTCACCTTCCACGCCAAGCTGGGGACGATGGCCGAGCGGGTGGAGCGTATCGTCGCCCTGGCCGGCGAGATCGCGCCCCTGGTCGGCGCCGACGTCGCCAAGGCCAAGGAGGCCGCGCGGCTGGCCAAGGCGGACCTGGCCTCGCAGATGGTCGGCGAGTTCCCGGAACTGCAGGGCCTGATGGGCGGCTACTACGCCCGCGCCGCCGGCCTGGACCCCGAGATCGCCGACGCCATCCGCGACCATTACAAGCCGCAGGGCCCCTCCGACGCCGTCCCGACCGCGCCGCTGAGCGTGGCCGTGGCCCTGGCCGACAAGCTGGACACGCTGGTGGGCTTCTTCGCCATCGACGAGAAGCCGACCGGATCGAAGGATCCTTATGCACTGCGACGGGCGGCGCTGGGGGTGATCCGGACGATTCTCTCAAATAGCGTGCGCGTGCCGCTACGTGACAGCGCGATTTCGGCGGCGCTTTGGGCGCATGAAAAGGTCGCTGGAGCAACGTCTTGGCGCGCTGTCGATAAGCTGTCGCTTGTCGACGAAACGCTGGCCTTCTTCATTGACCGTTTGAAGGGCACCCTCAAGGACCAAGGCAAGCGCCACGACCTCGTCGACGCCGTGTTCGCGCTCGGCGACGACGACCTGGTGCGCATCGTCGCTCGGGTCGAGGCGCTGGACGGGTTCCTGACCACCGACGACGGCAAGACCCTGATGGCCGGCTACAAACGCGCCTCCAACATCCTCAAGGCCGAGGAGAAGAAGGGCTGGAAAGCCGAAGGCGGTCGCGAGATCCTGCCCGACGCCTCGGCCCCGGAGGTGCAATTGCACGACGGCCTGCGGATGATCGAAAAGCCGCTGGCCGACGCCCTGGCGGCGGAAGACTTCACGGCCGCCATGCGCGAGCTGGCCGGCCTGCGCGGCCCGGTCGACGCCTTCCTGGACGGCGTGTTCGTCAATTCCGAGGTTCCGGCCGAACGCGACAGCCGGCTGAAGACCCTGGCCGCCGTCCGCGACGCCATGGGCCAGGTCGCCGACTTCTCGCTGGTCGGCGGGTAGGGAGGCTACTCCCCGACCACCCGCAAGGTCGGCCGCTCGCCGCGCACCCGGCGCAGCGGGACGTCGAAGTGGAAGGTCGAGCCGACCCCGGGCGTGCTGTCGACGCCGATCGTCCCGCCCATCAGGGCGACCACGTCGTGGCTGATCGCCAGGCCCAGGCCCGAGCCCTCGTGGGCGCGGGTCGAGGAGCCGTCGATCTGCGAGAAGATCTTGAACAGGCGCGGGCAATGCTCCGGCGCGATGCCGACGCCGGTGTCGCGCACCTCGAACCGCAGGCCGATGTCCGACGCCAGGACCTCGATCCGCACCGAGCCGTGATGGGTGAACTTGACAGCGTTGGCGACCAGGTTGCCCAGCACCTGCCGCAGGCGGATCGGGTCGCCGATCCAGGCGCCTTCGCAGCCCGGCGCCACCATGAAGGTCAGGGCGATGCCCTTGTTGGCCGCCGCCCCCGAGAACAGGGCGCAGGTCGCCTCGACCAGGATCTCCAGGTCGAAAGGTTCGGCGCGCAGGCGGACGCCGCCGCTCTCCAGCCGGGCCATGTCGAGGATGTCGTTCAGCAGGGCCAGCAGCGCCTGGCCGGAATGGTGGATCACGTCCAGGCGGCCGCGCTGGCGGTCCGGCAGCTGGTCGGCCTGCATCACCTGGGTCATGCCCAGCACCCCGTTCAGCGGAGTGCGGATCTCGTGGCTCATATTGGCCAGGAACTGGGTCTTGGCGGCGTTGGCGGCCTCGGCCTCCTCCTTGGCGGCGATCAGGGCGCGGCGGCTGGCGGACAGCTTGTCCAGGGCGTCGGTGACGCGCAGGAACAGGATCAGGGCGGCCGCGACCAGGGCGGCGAAGACCAGGATGATCCAGGGCGCTCCGGCCTTCAGCAGCGACATGCCCGGATCGCGCGCCGGCCAGGCGAAGCCGCCGATCGGCTGTCCGTTGATGTCGTGCAGCGGCACGCTGTGGTCGCTGGACCGGCTTTCGGCGACCAGGACCAGGCCCGCTATGCCCAGGTCCTTCTGCAGGCCGCGGGTATAGGTGGTGCTGACCCGGCGGGCGGTGACCGCGATCGAGGGGGAGGCCGCCTGCTGTCGCGCCGCCAGCGGGGCGGTCTCGGCGATCACGTCGGCGGCGACCACCAGGTAGATCTCGTCGCCCGACCGCACCAGGCCTGAGCCGGTGGTGGAGCCTTCGAGGCTGAAGCGCTTGGCCCGGTGCGCGGCCGTCGCCTTGGTCAGGACCCGGGCGACCAGGGGCGCGGCGTCGCTCGGCAGAGCGCCCAGGGCGCTGGCCGACACTCGGGCGCCGGCCAGCGAGCCGTAGATCACCTGGCCGTCGCGAACCACGAAGGTCAGGTCGTGCTGGAAATACTGATGATAGTACTCGCCGAAATTGACGTCGGCCCAGGCCATGTCGACCGGCGGGCCCATGGCCTTGGCGGCGTCGTCCCAGACGGTCGCCGAGGTCAGTTCGCGGGCCATGCGCTGCAGGTCGCGCTGGACGGTGCGCTGGACCAGTTCGCGCTCGTCCTGGCTCTCCATGCGGTCCAGCGACTGGGCGGCGAACAGCATCAGGGCCATGCCGCCCAGGACCGAGACGGCCACCAGCACGATGGTCGCGCCGACGATCCAGTGCAGGGACCTGACGCCGCGCGTCACGGAGGGAGGGTTGAGCCACGTCATGCCGCGATCCTAGCGCATTGGCGGACCAGTGAAGCCGGGCGCGGCGCTTGGCCGCAGCCGCGCTTCAGCCGGCTCGGCGCAGGTCCTGGCGCTCACCGCCGCCGATCCTGAAACGGCCGACCAGCGAGACCAGCTGGGCCGTTTCGCCCTGCAGCCCGACGTGCAACGGATCCACCGCGCCGGCGGCGATCAGGACGCCCGGACCGTCGTCGTCATGGCCCTGCGGATGACCATCGACCTGTTCGAGAAGCGGCGCGAACCCTAGCTTCACCATGGCGAGACGGAGCCCATGCCACCGGTCCCAAGACTCGCGGCGGTGTTCATTCCATCAAGCGTTCGCGCAAATCTCGATCAGGACAACGTTGTCATTGGAAGATTTTGCCGAATTTTCAGTTTAGACTGCGAACCGCAATCCGTCGGTGGACGGCTTCTTTGACAAGGTGCTACTGAACGCCCGGATATTGCAGTGCGGGATGGGCGTTAAGCTCATTGTCCCAGGCCAGGACGGTTCCAACCAGAGAACCGCCGGTTTTTCACTATCGCAGGGTGAACAAGATATGCCGGTTGATACGCTGACCAAGACGCAATGGGTCTATTCGTTCGGGGGAGGCGGCGCCGACGGCGACGCCAAGATGAAGAACTTGCTGGGCGGCAAGGGCGCCAATCTCGCCGAGATGTCGTCCCTGGGCCTGCCGGTGCCGCCGGGCTTCACGGTGACCACCGAGGCCTGCGTCCACTACTACGCCAACGGCAAGCAGTACCCGGCCGAGCTGAAGGACCAGCTGAACGCCGGCCTGGCGACAGTCGAGACGCTGACCGGCAAGGCGTTCGGCGACGTGAAGAACCCGCTGCTGGTTTCGGTGCGCTCGGGCGCCCGGGCCTCGATGCCGGGCATGATGGACACCGTCCTCAACCTGGGTCTCAACGACGAGACCGTCGAGGGCCTGGCCCAGCTGTCGGGCGACCGCCGCTTCGCCTACGACAGCTATCGCCGCTTCATCCAGATGTACTCCAACGTCGTCCTCGACCTGGAGCACCACATGTTCGAGGAGATCCTCGACGACCACAAGGATCGCCTCGACGTCACCGTCGACACGGCCCTGACCGCCGACGACTGGGCCGCGGTGATCAAGGACTACAAGGCCGCGGTGCGCGACGCCCTGGGCAAGCCCTTCCCGCAGGACGCCCAGGAGCAGCTGTGGGGCGCGGTCGGCGCGGTGTTCGCCAGCTGGATGAACGACCGGGCCAAGTTCTATCGCCGCATGCACGACATCCCCGAGGCCTGGGGCACCGCCGTCAACATCCAGTCGATGGTGTTCGGCAACATGGGCGAGACCTCGGCCACCGGCGTGGCCTTCACCCGCAATCCCAGCAACGGCGACGGCCGGCTCTATGGCGAGTTCCTGATCAACGCCCAGGGCGAAGACGTGGTGGCCGGCATCCGCACGCCGCAGTCCCTGACCAAGGCGGCCCGCGAGGAGATGGGCGACACCGCCCCCTCGATGGAAGAGGCCATGCCCGAGGTGTTCCAGCAGTTCAAGACCGTGGTCGAGACGCTGGAGCGCCATTACCGCGACATGCAGGACATCGAGTTCACGGTCGAGCAGGGCAAGCTCTACATGCTGCAGACCCGCAGCGGAAAGCGCACGGCCAAGGCCGCCCTGAAGATCGCCGTCGACATGGCCGCCGAGGGCGTGATCTCGCGCGAAGAGGCGATCGGCCGCGTCGAGCCGGCCTCGCTCGACCAACTGCTGCACCCGACCATCGATCCGACCGCCCATCGCGAACTGATCGCCAAGGGCCTTCCGGCCTCGCCCGGCGCGGCCACCGGCAAGATCGTCTTCGACAGCGACGCCGCCGAAAAGGCCGCCGCCGCTGGCGAGGCCGTGATCCTGGTGCGCGAGGAGACCTCGCCGGAAGACATCCACGGCATGCACGCGGCGCGGGGCATCATCACCGCCCGCGGCGGCATGACCAGCCACGCCGCCGTCGTGGCGCGCGGCATGGGCCGGGCCTGCGTCAGCGGGGCGGGCGACGTGGCGATCTTCCCGAAGGAAGGCCTGTTCCGGGTGCGAGGCCGCGAGTTCAAGGCCGGTGAGATCATCACCATCGACGGCTCGACCGGCGAGATCCTGGTCGGTTCGCCCAAGATGATCGAACCCGAGCTGACCGGCGACTTCGCCACCCTGATGGAATGGGCCGACGCGGCCCGCCGCATGAAGGTCCGCGCCAACGCCGAGACTCCGCTGGACGCCAAGACCGCCCGCCAGTTCGGCGCCGAGGGCATCGGCCTGTGCCGCACCGAGCACATGTTCTTCGACGACACCCGGATCGCCGCCGTGCGCGAGATGATCCTGGCCGACGACGAGGCCGGCCGCCGCGCCGCCCTGGCCAAGATCGCCCCGTTCCAGAAGGCCGACTTCGTCGAGCTGTTCACGATCATGGAAGGCCTGCCGGTCACCATCCGCCTGCTCGACCCGCCGCTGCACGAGTTCCTGCCGCACACGGAGGAAGATGTCGTGGCGGTGGCGCAGGCCACCGGGCTGGACGCCCAGAAGCTGATGCAACGGGCCAAGGAACTGCACGAGACCAACCCGATGCTGGGCCACCGCGGCTGCCGCCTGGGCGTGTCCTATCCCGAGATCTACGAGATGCAGGTGCGGGCGATCATCGAGGCCGCCTGCGACATCGCCAAGTCCGGCAAGGTCGCGCCGATCCCCGAGATCATGCACCCGCTGGTCGCCAAGGGCGAGGAGATGAAGTACCTGCGCGACCTGACCGACCGCACCGCCAAGGCCGTGCTGGAAGAGCAGGGCGTGGATCTGCAGTACACGGTCGGCACCATGGTCGAGCTGCCGCGCGCCGCCCTGCGGGCCGGCGACCTGGCCGCCAACGCCGAGTTCTTCAGCTTCGGCACCAACGACCTGACCCAGACGACCTTCGGCATCAGCCGCGACGACGCCGGCAAGTTCCTGGGCGCCTATATCGACAAGGGCATCTTCGACAAGGACCCCTTCGTCAGCCTCGACCAGGACGGCGTCGGCGACCTGATCCGCATCGCCGCTGAGCGCGGCCGCGCGGCCCGTCCGGGCGTCAAGCTGGGCATCTGCGGCGAGCACGGCGGCGACCCCGCCTCGATCAGCTTCTGCGAAAGCGTCGGGCTGGACTACGTGTCCTGCTCGCCCTACCGCGTGCCGATCGCGCGACTGGCCGCGGCCCAGGCGGCGCTGGCCAACAAGGGCTGATCTTGTAGAAGGGGCTCGTTCGCGAGCCCCTTTTTCGGTCCGCCAACCTCTCTTTTCCACTCATCCCGGCGAACGCCGGGACCCAAGCGGCCTTGGCCGTTTGAGCGCCGCACGCTACTCCAGACTCGGCTTGGGTCCCGGCGTTCGCCGGGATGAGCGGAGGATAGAATGAAGCGGATCATGATCGTGAGCGCGCTGCTGGCCGCGACGCCGGCTTTCGCTCAGACCACCGCCCCCGCGCTCGACCTGCCGCTGTCGATCGACCTGGCCCGCGCCGCGGTCGACGCCTGCGCGGCCAAGGGCGCGGCGGTCAGCGCCAGCGTGGTCGACGACAAGGGCAACCCGCTGGTCGTGCTGCGCGCGCCCGCCAGCCCCAAGCCGCCGGTCGCAGCCCCGCGCAAGGCCGCCACCGCCGTCCAGTTCGACGCGCCCGGCAGCGTGATGGAGCCCCGTGAGAAGGCCGACCCGGCCTTCGCCGCCCTGATCAAGGCCGAGCCCGAGCGGCTGAATCCGCACGGCGGATCGCTGCCGCTGCACATCGGCGGCAAGCTGGTTGGCGGCCTGGCGGTGGCCGACACCTCGCACGAGACCGCCGACGCCTGCGCCCGCGAGGCCCTGGCCGGGTTCACCGGCCAGGTGAACTGACCCTTGGGCCTGGTGAAGGACATGTGGCGCGTCGGCCTGGTCCGCGCGCCGATGGCGGAGCTGCTCAAGCCCGGGGCGCTGGCCGAGCATCCGGTGTCCTGGGTCCCTGATCCGGGCCCGCTGTGCTTCCTGGCCGACCCGATGGGCGTCTGGCGCGACGGCCTGCTCCACGTCTTCGCCGAGATCTACGACTATCGCGACCGCGTCGGCGCCATCGAGGTGCTGACCTTCGACGCGGACCTGAACCTGCTGGAGCGTCGCCCCGCGCTGAAGGAGCCCTGGCACCTGTCGTATCCCTTCGTCATCGAGGCGGACGGCGAGACCTACATGCTGCCCGAGGCGCACAAGTCCGGGCGGCTGACCCTGTATCGCGCCGTGGACTTCCCGACGAAATGGGCGCCGGTCCGGGCGATCGAACTGGACCAGGTGGCCATCGACGCCACGCCGGTGTTCCACGACGGCCTTTGGTGGCTGTTCTACACCCCAGCCACGACCAAGGCCGCGAAGGTCAGCGCCCTGCACGTGGCTTGGGCCGAGACGCTCACCGGCCCCTGGACCCCGCACCCCGGCAACCCCGTGCGCTTGGATCCCTCCAGCTCACGGCCTGGAGGCACGCCTGTCGTCGTCGATGGCGCGATCGTGCTGCCGATGCAGGATTGCCGGCGAACCTATGGCGGCGCCATCCGGGCGCTGCGGGTCACCACCCTGACTCCGGAGCGTTTCGAGGCCGAGGCCGACGAACCGATTTCGCCGCCGCCTAGTTTCGGACGCCTGACCGACGGGTTTCACACCCTGTCGGCCGCCGGGCCGGTCACGTTGATCGACGCCAAGCGCTTCGAAGTCTCGCCGCGCTCGCTGGCGCTGGACGTCCGGCGGGAATGGAAAAAGCGCGTGCCGGGAAAGGCATGAAGCGCTTGGTCGCCGCCGGGCTGGTCCGCTTGGCGACGACGGCGTCGAACACCTGCAGATAGGCCTCGGCGATCGGGCCGATGCGATAGCCGGCGACCGAACGGGCCAGGGCGGCCGGGTCTGGCGCGGGGGCGTTCAGCACCTGGCGCAGACCCTCGGCCAAGCCCTCGGCGTCGCCGATCCGGGTCACGCGACCGTGGAGGCCGTCGCTCAGCAGGTCGCGGGCCGCGGGCGTGCAGTCGGTGCTGACCACCGGGCGACCCGCGCCCAGAGCCTCGACGATGACCGCCGCATAGCCCTCGTACCAGGAGGTCAGCAGGAAGGCGCGGGCCGCCTCCAGCCAGGGCCGAATGTCGGGAACATAGCCGGGCAGGCGTACGCGGTCGGCCACGCCCAGCTCGGCGGCCAGGGCCTCCAGCTCGGCCCGACGCTCGCCTTCGCCAACGATCACCAGCTCGGCGTCGGGATCGCCCAGCAGGGCGAAGGCGCGCAGGGCGATGTCGAAGCCCTTCTCCTTCACCAGCCGGCCGGCCGCGAGGATGGTCTTGCCCTCCGGGGGCGGGGTGAAGGCGTGGTCGTCGTCCAAGGCGGGAAGAGCGATGCGCTGGGTGATGCGTCGCCCCAGGATGCGATTGGCGTCTTCGGTCATGCTGTCCGACAGCGAAATCGCCTGATCGACGCGCGCAGCTGGCGGCGGGTCTTCAGGTTGTAGGGGACCTGGGCCAGGGCACCGCGGCCTTGGCGATAGAGCGGCGTGCCGATCTGGGCGACGACGCCCGGCCGCTGGTCGGCGGGCAGGGCTTCGATGGCGGGCAGGACCGGCCAGTGATAGTTGCCCGGCGCGAACAGGATGTCGGTCCGGCGTCGGGCCACATAGGCGGCCGCCGCATTCCCCAGGGCCTTGCGCGAGCCGCGTCCGCGCGGAATGGGCGGATCGGCCTCGACCACCCGGACCTCGGCGTCGATCCACCGCGCCAATGGGCCTTGGCGCGATCCGCAGAACAGGGTCACCTCGCGGCCGAGCTCCGCCCAGCGGTTGGCCAGCCGCACCGCGATCCGTTCCGACCCGCCCAACGGCAGGTCATGCAGCACGATCGCGATCGTGCGCGCCTTGTCGCCCATCCTACGGTCCCCCGACCATCGACCTGATGGCGCGTCGGGCGCGGGACGAACCGCGGATCTCCAAGCTCCACTAAAGAGCAGACGTCGCGGACGCGGAGGGACCGGAACGGATTTGTCGCGGCGGCGAGAGAAATCGCAGCGCCGCTTTCACGGCCTTCAGGCGGGGAGCCTGGCCTTCTCGCTCCACAGGTCCAGGTCGGCTTCGCGGCCGATCAGGGCCAGGCCCGAGGCGATCGACTCGAACTCGCCGCCGCCCTCGATCTTCGCCGCCCCGAAGCGACGCACGAAGATCTCGCGGACCGCCGGCACGAACGAACTGCCGCCGGTCAGGAACACCCGGTCCACCCCGTCGGGACCCAGGCCCGAGCGCTCCAACGCCTGGTCGACCGCCGTCTCGATGGCCTTCAGCTCCGGGGCGATCCAGCCCTCGAAATCGGCGCGCTGGACGGTCTTCTCGATCAGCACCGAGCCGGCCTCGAAGCGGAAGACGGCGTCTTCCTGGCTCGACAGCGCCTCCTTCAGCGACGAGACGGCGCGGTAGAGGGCGTAGCCGTGGTTGTCGTCCAGCACCTCGATCAGCCGGGCGATCTTCTCGGGTTCCACCGCGGTGCGTTGCAGGGCGCGGATGTCGCGCATGTCCTTGGAGGCGCGCAGCAGGGCCAACTGGTCCCAGCGGGCGAAGGCGGTGTAGTAGCGCTGGGGGATCGGCAGCCGGTTGTCGAACGCCTTGTAGAGGCTGCCCTTGCCCAGCTCCGGCGACACCAGCTGGTCGATGATCCGGTAGTCGAAGGCGTCGCCGGCCAGGCCGACGCCCGACCGCGCCAGGGCGGTGGAGCGCAGCTTCCCGGCGTCCCGCTCGAACCGCACGATCGAGAAGTCGCTGGTGCCGCCGCCGAAGTCGGCGACCAGCACCGTGGCGTCCTGCTTCAGCTGGCGGGCGAAGAAGAACGCCGCCCCCACCGGCTCGTAGGCGTAGCGGATGTCGGTGAAGCCCAGCCGCCTGAAGCCGGCCTCGTAGCGGGCCAGGGCCAGGGCCTCGTCGGGATTGCCGCCGGCGAAGGTGACGGGCCGGCCGACGATCACCCGCGGCGGCAGGGTTTCCATCGCCGCCCCGCCGTGCGCCTTCAGCTTCAGCAGGAAATCGGCCAGCAGGTCCTCGAACAGATAGCGCTTGTTGAGGATCTTGGTCTCGGTGAAGGCGGCGCTGGCGGCGAAGGTCTTGAACGACTGGATGAAGCGGGTCTCCAGCGGGTCCTCGACATAGGCCTCGATCGCCCAGGGGCCGGCCTCGGTCACCAGTTCGTTGGGCCGGCCGTTGGCGCCCATGACGGCGTGGAAGCTCAAGGCCGAGCGGAAGGCGAAGATGTCGCCGCCCGCCGTCGGGAACCTGACCAGCGTGGCCGGGCCGTCGCCGTGGGTCATCGAGACCACGGTGTTGGTCGTGCCGAAGTCTATGCCGATGGTCGGGCCGATAGTCGGGCCGATCGTCGCTGGGGCGGCGGACGTCATGGGAGAAGCCTGGGCGGGAGGAGGGCAGGGTTCCTAACCCCCCAGGCGCTGGCGTCAAGGGTGCGGGCTTTCAAAGCCCAATGCCGGGCGAAATTGACGCCTGCATGACTTACGGACGTTCCAAGGCGTGCTTGACCCGGGCGGTCAGCCGGACGTCACGGCTCATTTGCGTTTCGCGAGTCCAGCCTCGACGTTCGCGCGAAACTCGGCGATGGCGTCTTCGGCGGCGTATGACGCGCCGGTGGCGCGTTCGGGGTCCAGATGAATGTCAGCACCGTCGGCCATGGGAGGAGGATCGCGCCGGTCGGCCGTGACGTCAACGTCGCCGCATTGACTTCCCCGCCGCCCTCCTGTCGATACGCCCCTCAACAGGAAGGGCTTGGCCTTGGAAGACTTCGACGTCGTGGTGCTGGGCGCCGGCGCGGCCGGCATGATGTGCGCCATCGAGGCGGGCAAGCGCGGCCGCAAGGTGCTGGTCGTCGACCACGCCAAGGCCCCCGGCGAGAAGATCCGCATCAGCGGCGGCGGCCGCTGCAACTTCACCAACGTCAACACCGCGCCGGCCAACTTCCTGTCGGCCAACCCGAAGTTCTGTGTCTCGGCCCTGCGCCGCTATCGGCCGGCCGACTTCGTCGCCCTGGTCCAGCGCTACGGTATCGCCTTCCACGAGAAGACCCTGGGCCAGCTGTTCTGCGACGGCTCGGCCCGGCAGGTCATCGACATGCTGCTGAGCGAGATGGCCGCGGCCGGCGTGACGCTGCGCCTGGAGACCGAGGTCAAGAGCGTGGCCAGAGACGGGGAGGGCTGGCGCGTCAGCTTCTCCAACGGGCCGGTCGCCTGCCGCTCGGTCGTGGTCGCCACCGGCGGCAAGTCGATCCCGAAGATGGGCGCGACAGGCCTGGGCTACGAGATCGCCCAGCAGTTCGGCCTGAACATCGTCGAGACCCGTCCCGCGCTCGTGCCCCTGACCTTCGAGGTCAAGACCCTCGAGCGCCTGGCGCCGCTTTCGGGTGTGGCCCTGGACGCGGTGGTCTCCAGCGGCAAGACCAAGTTCGCCGAGGCCATGCTGTTCACCCACCGCGGCCTGTCGGGCCCGTCGATCCTGCAGATCTCGTCCTACTGGCGCGAGGGTGGCGAGATCAGCGTCGACATGGCCCCCGGCGTCGACGTGTTCCAGGCCCTGCGCGCCGCTCGGACGGCCACGCCCAAGCGGGCCCTGTCGACGGTGCTGGGCGAGCTCCTGCCCAAGCGCCTGGCCCAGTTGATCGCCGAGGACGCCGGCGCCTACGGCAACATGGCCGACTGCTCGGACGTGCTGCTGCGCGGCGTGGCCGCGACGGTCAACGCCTGGACGTTCAAGCCGGTCGGTTCCGAAGGCTACCGCACGGCCGAGGTGACGCTGGGCGGGGTCGACACCGACGGCCTGGACTCGCGATCGATGGAGGCCAAGGCCGCGCCGGGGCTCTATTTCATCGGCGAGGTGGTCGACGTGACCGGCTGGCTGGGCGGCTACAATTTCCAGTGGGCCTGGGCGTCGGGCTGGTGCGCGGGGCAGGCGGTTTAGGCCGCGAACCCCCTCCGGCCCTCCGGGCCACCTCCCCCAGAGGGGGAGGATCTATCGTGGACAGATGCTCCCCCTCTGGGGGAGCTGTCGCGAAGCGACTGAGGGGGCTTTCACCCCCCCAACACCAAACTACTTCTTCTTGAACGGGGCCTTGCCTGGCTTCTTGCCGAAAGCAGGCTTGGGACCGCCGAACGCCGGCTTGCCGCCGAAGTCGCCCTTGGCCTTGAAGGGCTTGGGGCCCTTGAACGGCTTGGCTGGGCCAGCGCCGGCGTCGGCGCGGGGCTTGCGGAACGGCTTTTCCGGGGCGGCGGCCGGATCGTAGGGCACGCTCTCGCGGTCGGTGCGCGGGGCGCGGCGCGGGGCGGCCTCGGCATAGGCGCGCGGGGCTTCGTCACGCGGCTTGAACTCGCGCTTGGGAGCGTCCGAACGGGGGCCCTCCGCGCGGGGTTTGAAGTCGCGCTTGGGCGCCTCGTCGCGGTCGCGCGGCTTGTAGTCGCGCTTCGGCTCTTCGTTGCGCGCATACGGCTTGGCGTTGCTGACGCCGTCGGCGCCGAACGCGGACGGACGCGGGGTGTGGTCGCGCGAGCCCGGGGCGTTGGCGCGCGGGGCGCGGTCGTTGTCGCGGGGCGGACGCGGGGCGTATTCGCGGCGCGGCGCGTCGTTGTCGTCGCGGGGCGGACGCGGCGCGTACTCCTTGCGCGGGCCGGCGTCCCGGGCGGCCGGGGCCGTAGTCGGGGTGATGGTCACGTCGTCGCGCACGGTGGCCTGGACGGCCGCGCCGAACTTCACTTCCGCCTCGGCCGAGATCTCGAACTTGGTGTCGTAGTCGAAGATCCGGATCGAGCCGATGTCCTTCTTGGTGATGTGGCCCAGGCGGCAGATCAGCGGGATCAGCCACTTGGGGTCGGCGTTGTTGCGGCGGCCGGTGTTGAGGCGGAACCAGGCCGAGTTGCTCATGTCGGCGCGCGGTTCGCGCTCGGGGCGGTCCCCGAAGTCGCGGGCGTCGCGACCGCCGAAGTCGCGCGGACCGCGGTCGGCGAAGCGGTCGCCGCTGTCGTTGCTGCGCGGGCCGGCGTCGCGCGAACGCGGGCCCGGATCCGCGCCGTGGCGCGGGTCGTCATAGATCTCTTCCGGGGCAGGCAGCTTGGCGCGGCGGGTGCGGATCAGGGCGGCGGCGATCTCGAGCGGCGTGCGCTTGGCCAGCATGGCCTCGGCCAGGGCGGTGTCGTCCTCGACCACGGCTTCGTCGAAGATCGGATCGTCGAGCAGACGCTCGGTGTCCTTGATGCGGATCTCGTCGGCGGTCGGGGCGCCGCCCCACTGGCCTTCGACGCCGGCCGCCATCAGCAGCTGCTCGGCCTTGCGGCGGCGGGTATAGGGCACGACCAGGGCGCTGACGCCCTTCTTGCCGGCCCGGCCGGTGCGGCCCGAGCGGTGCAGCAGGGTGGCCTTGTTGACCGGCAGCTCGGCGTGGATCACCAGGCCGAGGTCAGGCAGGTCTAGACCGCGCGCCGCAACGTCGGTGGCGACGCAGACGCGGGCGTGGCCGTCGCGCAGGGCCTGCAGGGCGTCGGCCCGTTCACGCTGCGACAGCTCGCCCGACAGGCCGACCACGGCGAAGCCGCGCTCGCGCAGCTTGCTGTGCAGCGCGCGGACGCTTTCGCGGGTGTTGCAGAACACCAGGGCGCCGGGGCTTTCGAAATAGCGCAGCAGGTTGACGATCGCGTGCTCGGTCTCGTTGGGCGCGACGCGGACGGCGCGATATTCGATGTCGCGGTGCGGCTCGTTGCGGCCGATGGTGTCGATGCGGACGGCGTCGTTCTGGTAGCTCTTGGCCAGCTGCACGATCTCGCGCGCCAGGGTGGCCGAGAACAGCAGGGTGCGGCGTTCCTTCGGCGCGGCGTCGAGGATGAATTCGAGGTCCTCGCGGAAGCCCATGTCGAGCATCTCGTCGGCCTCGTCGAGGACGGCGACCTTCAGCTCCGACAGGTCCAGGTGGCCGCGCTCGATGTGGTCGCGCAGGCGGCCGGGGGTGCCGACCACGATGTGGGCGCCGAAGTTCAGGGCCCGCTGCTCGCGGCGGGCGTCCATGCCGCCCACGCAGTTGACGACCACGGCGCCGGCGTCGGCATAGAGCCAGGTCAGCTCGCGATTGACCTGGATGGCCAGTTCGCGGGTCGGGGCGATGACCAGGCACATCGGCAGGCCGGCCTTGCCCAGCCGGTCGGCGTCGCCGATCAGGGTGGGGGCGGCGGCCAGGCCGAAGGCGACGGTCTTGCCCGAGCCGGTCTGGGCGCTGACCAGCAGGTCGCGGCCCTCGGCGTCGGCTTCCAGCACGGCGGCCTGGACGGGGGTGGGCTCGAGATAACCTTGAGCGGCAAGAGCCCGCTCAAGAGCGGGGTGGGAGGCGGGGAAGGGCATGCGGGTCCAGTTCGTTTCAAGCGGACGGCGCACACACAAACGCGCGCGGCCCGCACCACGACCAAATACGACCCCCAAATGGACCGTGTTCTTGGTCAGTATCTTCAGAGAATAGACCTTTTTCGCCGGGATGCCGATGAGGCGCGCCGAAATACGGTCCGATGGGCGGCCTAAGGAGGCCAAAACCGTCCGGAAAGCAAGGGCGCCGGGGAAAGAATGCTGCGGTGCGGCGAAATGGCCGCGCGAGGCGGCGGCGGGCTGCAACGCAAAACGCCCGGGGCTCGGCCCCGGGCGCTTCGCCGACCTTCCCCGCGGGCGGGGAAGAAACCTAGCGGTTACGGACGCCCGTGACGGTCAGGGCGGCCTGGTTGCTGTTCAGCTGGCTGACCGCGCCGGCGACAGCGTCGCGGTGGCAGGACGAGGCGGCCACCACGCGCTTGAGTTCCGGGAAGCTGTGGGCGTCGGCCCCGCAGGCTTCCAGGGCGGCGGTGTTGATGCGGCGCATCAGCACCTGGGCGTCGCGGGGGTTGTTGAGGTCCAGCTTGGACTTGGACACCGGGATGCTGACGGTTTCGACGCCGACGGGGGCGGCGACCGCGAACGGCGCGGCGGCCAGGGCCAGGACGGCGACGGTGGAGGCGAGCAGGGTCTTCATGGATCGACTTCCCTAGACTTTGGCGGCGTCTTGGGGCGCCGCTCGGCCCGATCGCGGGCCAAATCCGCAGGCGGACCGGCTCGAAATCGAGCTTTGTCATCCTGCATCTGCCCAAAGAGCGTCCAGGAAAAGCGAAAAAGGTCGACAAATCGGTCAAAAATCAAGCGAACGAAGCTTTTTAGTCGCGAAAAGTCGAATTCGTTTGAGGGGTTAGCTGCGCTTGAGTGGCGCGAATGTGAAATGTCAGATTCTTTGATAGGTCGAGCTGAGAGCGCTGGTCGGGCGGCCTTCCCCGCCCTGAAACGCGAGGAAGGCGCCCGGCCTACAGGTCCAGGTCGTCGGCCGCGAACTCGGCGTTTTCCTGGATGAAGCGGAAGCGCAGCTCGGGCTTGCGGCCCATCAGGGTCTCGACCAGGGCCTCGACCGCCTCCTCGGAGCGCGGCAGGGTGATCTTGGCCAGGGTCCGCACCGACGGGTCCATGGTGGTCTCCTTCAGCTGGGAGGCCATCATCTCGCCCAGGCCCTTGAAGCGGCCGATCTCGGGCTTCTTGCCCTTGAACAGCGTGGCCAGAAGCTCGTCCTTGTGCTCGTCGTCGCGGGCGTAGGCGCTCTTGCCGCCATGGCTGATGCGATAGAGCGGCGGCAGGGCCAGGAACAGGTGACCCTGGCGGATCAGGTCCGGCATGGTCCGGTAGAAGAAGGTGATCAGCAGGCTGGCGATGTGGGCGCCGTCGACGTCGGCGTCGGTCATGATGATGATCCGCTCGTAGCGCAGATCCTCTTCCTTGTACCGATTGCCGCCCTGGGCTCCGAGGGCCAGCATCAGGTCGCTGAGCTCCTTGTTGGCCGTGAACTTCTCGCCGCTGGCCGAGGCCACGTTGAGGATCTTGCCGCGCAGGGGCAGGATCGCCTGGTTCTTGCGGTTGCGGGCCTGCTTGGCCGAGCCGCCGGCCGAGTCGCCTTCGACGATGAACAGTTCAGCGCCATCGACCGCGCCGGCGGCGCAGTCGGCCAGCTTGCCGGGCAGGCGCAGCTTGCGGGTCGCCGAGGCGCGCTGGACTTCCTTGTCCTTGCGGCGCTTGAGGCGCTCCTCGGCCCGTTCGATCACGAACTCCAGCAGGGCCTGGGCGGCCTTGGGGCTGCCGGTCAGCCAGTGGTCGAACGGGTCGCGAAGCGCATTCTCGACGAAGCGTTGCGCTTCGCTCGAAGAGAGCTTTTCCTTGGTCTGGCCCTGGAATTCCGGGTTCTTGATGAACACCGAGATCAGGGCGCCGGCCTGGGCGATCACGTCGTCAGCGGTGATGATCGTCGCCCGCTTCTCGCCCTTCAGCTCGGCGTAAGCCTTGAGACCTCTGGTCAGGGCGGCGCGCAGGCCGCTCTCGTGGGTGCCGCCCTCGGGGGTGGGCACGGTGTTGCAGTACGACTGCATGAAGCCGTCGTGCTCGCCGAAGCCGCGCGGCGTCCAGGCGATGGCCCACTCGACCGCGCCCGCCTCGCCCTGGCGCTCGATGCGGCCGGCGAAGCTGTCGGGGGTGACCACCTCCAGCCCCTTGGTGCGCTCGGCCAGGAAGTCGGCCAGGCCGTTGGGAAAGTGGAAGGTGGCCTCGGGCGGCGTCTGGTCCTGGATGCGGGAGGGATCGCAGGACCATTTGATCTGCACCCCGCGGAACAGATAGGCCTTGGAGCGGGCCATGCGGTACAGGCGCGCCGGCTTGAAGGCCACGTTGTCGCCGAAGATCTGGTCGTCGGGCTTGAAGCGCACCTGGGTGCCGCGCTTCTTGCTGGGCTGAATCCTCTCGACCGGGCCCAGCGGCTTGCCGCGCGCGAAGCTCTGGCGGTGCTCGAAGCCGTCGCGCCAGACGGTGACCTCGACAAGTTCGGACAGGGCGTTGACGACGCTGGCGCCCACCCCGTGCAGACCGCCGGAGGTCTCGTAGGCCTTGCCGCTGAACTTACCGCCCGCGTGCAGGACGGTCATGATCACTTCCAGGGCCGACTTGCCCGGATGCTTGGGGTGCTCGTCCACGGGCATGCCGCGCCCGTCGTCGCGGACCGACAGGTAGCCGTCGGCGTCGAGCTTGACCTCGATAGTCTTGGCGAAGCCGGCCACGGCCTCGTCCATCGAGTTGTCCAGCACCTCGGCGAACAGGTGGTGCAGGGCCCGCTCGTCGGTGCCGCCGATATACATGCCCGGACGCATGCGGACCGGCTCGAGACCCTCCAGGACCTCGATCGAGCTGGCGTCGTAGCCGCCGGACGACGAGAGCGCGGCGGGCGCGCTGGGTTTGGCCGGCGGCGGCGGCGGCGCAGCCGCGCGCGGCGCGGGCTCGGGGTGCGGCTCGCGAGCCGGGAACGGCGAGGCGGGAACCGGGGCGAGGGCGTCGTCGCCGAACAGCGAGAAGTTGGGATCGTCTTTGGAGGACATTAGGGGAACATGCGTCGATTCGGCGGGAGCGCCTCGTATGGGCTCTGCGTCGTCCCCTGAAAAGGGGCTGCGCGCCTGCACCGCGAAACCGCCCGATGATTCCCTGGGCGTTTGCCCGGCGCGCCGAGGACGTGGCAGTCTGGGGGCGCTATCGAATAAGGAGCCTGTCCATGACCTCGCGCAGCCTGTTTTCCGCGCTCGCCGCGCTGGTGCTGCTGGGCTGCTCCAGCCCGGGCGCCGACCAGCCGGCGCCGAATCCGCCCGCGTCGCACGCCCGGACGCCGGTGGTCGAGGGCGGGATGTGCGGGGGCTTCGCGGGCTTCCAGTGCGCCTCGGGCCTGGTCTGCCAGATGCCGGCCGGCCAGTGCCACGTCGCCGACGGCGCGGGGACCTGCCGCAAGCCGCCCCAGGCCTGCACGATGATCTACGCCCCGGTCTGCGGCTGCGACGGCAAGACCTATCCCAGCGCCTGCAACGCCGCCGCCCAGGGCGCCAGCGTCGCGACACAGGGCGAGTGCAAGGGGTAGAACGGTTTGGTGCTGACATCCCGAGGACAGGCGTCGCCGACGATGGTTGCTGGAGGCCGCATGACCCAACGACGATCGACGAAGGGAACGCCGCGGCGGGAGGTGCTGACAGGCGGTCTCGCCGTCGGCCTCCTGACCGGCGCGCCCAGCGTCCAGGCCAAGGAGGAGAAGACGATGTACGGACTGATCGGCCAGATGAAGGCCGCGCCCGGCAAGCGGGACCAGCTTGTCGCCATCCTGTCGGAGAGCACCGGCGGCATGCCGGGCTGCCTCAGCTACGTCGTCGCCAAGGACACGGCCGACGCCGACGCCCTGTGGATCACCGAGGTCTGGACCGACAAGGCCAGCCACGCCGCCTCGCTGCAGCTGCCGTCCGTCCAGGCCGCCATCGCCAAGGCCCGCCCGATCATCGCGGGGTTCGGGCACCGGTTCGAGACCGTGCCGGTGGGCGGAGTGGGGCTAGGGTAGGGGAGCCGCGCGGAGCGCCCGGTTTTGTACGGCAGCGTAGGTGATGGCCGATACCGCCACGAGGGCGAAGGGGAAGAGCAGCGCAGGAGGCGGCAGAACGATCGCGCAGACGGCGATCATCAATCCCGCCAGCGACAGGACCCATCCGGAACGCGACTTCACCTTCGTCCATACAGCCGGGTCAGGCGCCCGAGGCCCGGTGGGGGCGGGGGTTTTGGCGGCGAAGTTGCCGTGGATCGCCATGACCAGTCCGGCGAAGATCGTGCCCGCTCGCAGCATGTGCTCCTGGCCGGCGTGAGCGACTGTGCTTTCGCCGAGATGGTTGGCGAACCATCCCTGATACGCCATCAGGAAAAACGCCGCGGTCAGAAGGCCGGCCTCCGCATAACCGCGATGCGGCGGTGACAAGGTCGTGTCCGATGCCCTCAACCGCCGCTCCATCGCCATCCACGCGGCCGCAAGCACGAGGGGAGCGGCAAGGGTTATGGCCAGCCGAACCGTGTCCAATCGTCGAGCGCCCGCTGCGCCGGAAAGGTTTTCCGAGATGACCTCCCATCGCATCGATGGGACGAAGATCGCCGCGACGACCAGCTCGACCAGCAGGGCCGCGAGAACGAGTCTCGTCAATTTGCTCATATCGCTTCCCCTTCCTGGCGTGATTTCCGTTCGACGCCGACACCGAGGGATTCCGCAAATCCCAGCAGGGCGTCTTCGACGACAGAGAGCTTGAGGCTGTAGACGATCGAGCCGCCCACCTTCGTGACGTGCACAAGGTCGGCTTCGCGCAAGACGGCGAAATGGGCGGACATCGTGGGCTTCGCGAAGGGGAAATGACTGGCCAATTCGCCGGCCGTCATGGGCTGGTCGCGGAGGAGTTGGAGCACGCGACGACGGCTCGGATCGGCGAGGGCTTTGAAGATGGTGCTCATGACTCTCTATTAGCTAATTAGCTAAATCACGTCAATCGCGGATACTGAAGCTCCGGCGTTGATCGAAACGGAGACGGCGTCCGATTGGACATGGACGCTCTGACGAAGCGCGGGTCTCGAGCTCAAAAGAAAAAGGCCCGCGGATCGCTCCGCGGGCCTCGTTCTTCGTCCTAAGCCGTGAAGCCTAGCACTTGTAGTACATGTCGAATTCGACCGGGTGCGGGTGCAGCGTGAGACGCATCACCTCTTCCATCTTCAGCTCGATGTAGCTGTCGATGAAGTCGTCATCCATGACGCCGCCGGCCTTCAGGAAGGCGCGGTCCTTGTCCAGGTTTTCCAGGGCTTCGCGCAGCGAGCCGCAGACTTCCGGGATCTTCTTCTGCTCGCGGGGCGGCAGGTCGTACAGGTTCTTGTCGGCGGCCGCGCCCGGATCGATCTTGTTGTTGATGCCGTCGAGGCCCGCCATCAGCAGGGCCACGAAGGTCAGGTACGGGTTGCCCATCGGGTCGGGGAAGCGAGCCTCGATGCGCTTGGCCTTCGGCGAGTCGACGTGCGGGATGCGGATCGAGGCCGAGCGGTTGCGCGAGCTGTAGGCCAGCTTCACCGGGGCTTCGTAGCCCGGCACCAGGCGCTTGTACGAGTTCGTCGTCGAGTTCGAGAACGCGTTGATCGCCTTGGCGTGCTTGATGATGCCGCCGATGTACCACAGGCACATGTCCGACAGGCCGGCGTACTTGTCGCCGGCGAACAGCGGCTTGCCGTCCTGCCAGATCGACTGGTGCACGTGCATGCCCGAGCCGTTGTCGCCGAACATCGGCTTGGCCATGAAGGTGGCGGTCTTGCCGTAGGCGTGGGCCACGTTGTGGATCACGTACTTGTAGAGCTGCATGCGGTCGGCCATCACGACCATGGTGTCGAACTTCAGGCCGAGTTCATGCTGGGCCGGCGCCACTTCGTGGTGGTGCTTTTCCGGCTTCATGCCCAGCTCGCCCATGACGGCCAGCATTTCGCCGCGCAGGTCCTGGGCCGAGTCGATCGGGTTGACCGGGAAGTAGCCGCCCTTGGGGCCCGGGCGGTGGCCCATGTTGCCTTCCGGATATTCCTTGGCCGAGTTGCCCGGCAGTTCGACGGAGTCGAACGAGTAGCCGGTGTTGTTCGAGGCCACGCTCCAGCGCACGTCGTCGAAGATGAAGAACTCGGCTTCAGGGCCGAAGAACACGGTGTCGCCGATGCCCGACGACTTGACGTAGGCCAGGGCGTTCTTGGCGATCGAGCGCGGGTCGCGGTTGTAGGGGGTGCCCGTGTCGGGGTTCACCACGTCGCAGAACAGCGCCAGGGTGGTCTGCTGGTAGAACGGGTCGATGATGGCGCTGGTCAGATCCGGACGCAGCTTCATGTCCGACTCGTTGATGGCCTTCCAGCCGGCGATCGACGAGCCGTCGAACATGGTGCCGTCGTTGAGGAAGTCGTCGTCGACCAGGTCGATGTCGAAGGTGACGTGCTGCAGCTTGCCGCGCACGTCGGTGAAACGGACATCGACGTACTTGACGTCCTTTTCCTTGATCAGGTCCAGGATCTGCTTGGCGGTGCTCATAGTTATCCCCTTTGAGCGTTAAGCGGTTTTCGGCCGGGCCTAGACGGCGGACGGGCCGGTTTCTCCGGTGCGGATGCGGACGACTTCCGTGATTTCGGACACGAAAATCTTGCCGTCGCCGATGCGGCCCGTGCGGGCGGCGTTGGTGATGGCTTCGAGCGCGGGCTCCAACTGGTTGTCTTCGACCACGACTTCGACTTTGATCTTGGGGAGGAAGTCGACGACGTACTCGGCGCCGCGATAGAGCTCGGTGTGACCCTTCTGGCGGCCATAGCCCTTGGCTTCCAGCACGGTCATGCCCTGTACGCCCATCTCCTGAAGCGCCTCTTTGACCTCATCCAGCTTGAAGGGCTTGATGACGGCTTCGATCTTTTTCATCAGACTTCTTTCACGCCCAAACGGCGCGGGCGCCGCTGACTGAGCGGCACGGAGCACGCCGGCCCCTCGGCTCACAAGCGGGCTGAAGCGCTTTATCGTGCGAGTCCTGTCGAGTTCGGCTCATTGCTGGATATTTGAGCATCTGAAGCCTGAAAGCTGATCAGTGCAGGTTTGGACGGCCAAACCGGCTTGCGAGCGCCGATTGGCGGCCTAGGATCGTCGAAACGGCCGTTTCGGCGGCGAAGAACCGGGCGGAAGCCCCGCTGTCCGTGGCCGAACGGCGTCGCGGGGCTTGGGTGGGAATGGCCGAAAAAGGGCGGTCGACTCGAAAACTGCTGAAGATTGCGGCGATGCGGAAGCGGGGAGGGCGGCCACCGGGGTCGGTTCTTGCGCGTTTGCGCGCCGCGACGGCGGACGGTGCCTCGGCGGGCCCGGCAAGCGTTACAAGAAGACCCGACGCGAGCGGACGGTCGGGAAGATATTTCGAACGGGCGAGGAAGCCGATGAGCCGCATTCACATGATCCGCCACGGCCGCCCCGCCTCGACCTGGGGCGATGCCGATCCCGATCCCGGCCTGGACGTCGTCGGGGCGGAGCAGGCCAGGGCGGTGGCGCGAGCGCTGCTGGCCCTGCCGGCTGGAGAGCGCCCGTTCCGCGTGGTCAGCTCGCCGCTTCGGCGCTGTCGCGAGACCGCCCAGCCCCTGGCGGACGCCCTGGGCGTGACGGTCGAGATCGATCCCCGGGTCGGCGAGATCCCGACGCCGGCCGCCCTGGACGCGCAGGACCGTCCCGGCTGGCTGCGCCAGGCCTTCCTGGGGCGGTGGCGCGATATCCCGGGCGATCTCGACTACGCGGCCTGGACGCGCGAGGTCGCGCAAGGCGTGGCCTCGCACCCCGGCGCGGCGGTGTTCAGCCACTTCGTGGCCCTGAACGCGGCGGTGTCGGCGGCGACCGGCGGCGAGGCGGTGGCGGCGTTCCGGCCCGATCACGTGTCGGTGACGACGTTCGATCTGGTCGACGGCGCGTTGATCCTGGCCGACAAGGGTCGGGAGGCCTCCACCCAGGTCCTGTAGGAAGAGGAGCCGCCGTGCCGCGCCAGATCATGACCGTCGCCGAGATGACCGCCGCGGACCGGGCGGCCGCCGAGGCCGGGACTCCCACGATCGTCTTGATGGAGCGGGCCGGCCGGGCGGTGGCCGAGGTCATCCGCGAGCGCTACGCCCGCTGCCCGACGGTGGTCTGGTGCGGTCCGGGCGACAACGGCGGCGACGGCTATGTGATCGCTCGCCACCTGCGCCGACGCGGCTGGCCGGTGCGGGTCGAGGCGCTGGGACCGCCGACCAGCCCGGCGGCGCAGTGGGCCGCCTCGCGCTGGAAGGGCGAGACGGGACCGCTGGTTTCGGAGCCGGGCTCGGCGGCGCTCTATGTCGACAGTCTGTTCGGGGCGGGCCTGTCGCGGCCGCTCGAAGGCGAGGTCGACCGTCTGGCGCGGGTCACGCCCGGCGCCGCGCGGATCGTCGCCGTCGACGTGCCCAGCGGCCTGGTCGGCGACACCGGGCGTCCACTCGGCGAGCGGAGCCTGAAGGCGGCGCTCACCGTCACCTTCCATCGCCGCAAGCCGGCGCATGTGCTGGCCGCTGGGCGAGCCGCCTGCGGCGAGGTGGTGGTGGCCGACATCGGCCTGGAAGAGACGGGGCAGGGGCGCCTGTTCGAGAACGATCCTGGCCTATGGGCCGAGCGCTTCCCCTGGCCGGCGGCCGACGCCCACAAGCACGCCCGCGGGCGGATGATGGCCGTCAGCGGCGAGGCCTGGAACACCGGCGCGGCGCGGCTGGCGGCGCGCGGGGCCTTGCGCATCGGCGCGGGCGTGGTGACCGTTCTGTCGCCGCCCAACGCCCTGGCCGTCAACGCCGCCCACCTGGAAGCGGTGATGCTGGCGCCGTTCGAAAGCGAATTCGACCTGCAGACCCGGGCCGAAAAGGCCGACGCGGTGGTGATCGGGCCGGCGGCGGGGGTGGGGGAGGCGACGATGCGCCACGTCTTCGCCCTGGCCCGCAACGGCGCGGCCCTGGTCGTCGACGCCGACGCCCTGACCAGCTTCGCCGACGATCCGGCGGCCTTGTTCTCGGCGCTCGACCGGGACGACGTGCTGACGCCGCATCCCGGCGAGTTCGAGCGGATCTTCCCCGGCCTGCTGGCCGCGTCGCCCGAACGGATCACGGCGGCGCGGGAGGCCGCGCGGCGGGCCGGGGCGGTGGTGCTGCTGAAGGGCTCCGACACGGTGGTCGCCGCGCCCGACGGCCGGGCGGCGGTCGGGCTGAACGGCGCGCCCTGGCTGGCCACGGCCGGGGCGGGCGACGTGCTGGCTGGCTTTATCGCCGGCCTGATCGCCCAGGGCATGGAGAGTTTCGAGGCCGCCTGCGCCGCCGCCTGGATCCACGCCGAGGCCGGCGCGGCCCACGGTCCCGGCCTGATCGCCGAGGATCTGCCGAACCTGGCGCCATCGGTGCTGAAAAAGCTGTGGGAAGCGCGAAGCCGCTAGTGGTTCTGGCGGATCAGGACGACCTGGGCTCGCACGCCGTCGTCGAACAGGGTGCGGCTGATGGCCAGCGCCGTCCGCAGCGTCCGTTCCTCGACCGTGTCGATGAAAAGCACCCGCGTCCCGTGCCGCACGGTCCAGCTCTTTTCGCCTTCGACGATTTCAATGGTTTCCATGGGGCGCGCTCAGTGGACGAACTCGGACCCAAACCCATCCAAGGCCAGATCGTTCCGCGCCAATGTTTTGGAAGGTGAAACACCGGCCCGGGCGTCAGTCGGGGGGGCATGGCCCGGGCCGGTGTAGATCCAGGGCGTTCTGAACAGCCGCGGACATCATCATAACCGGCGGGCCTGGAAGTTGTTCCCGCGAGACGCGAGAAATAATTCACCATCGCGGGCGGACTTCTGATGGGCGGCGGGCCGGCGCAAATCGCCTGGCGACTTGCCAAGCCGTCCGGGCATGTCTAACCCGCTCCGGCGCATCGTGCGGATGTGGCGAAACTGGTAGACGCACCAGATTTAGGTTCTGGCGCCGAGAGGCGTGGAGGTTCGAGTCCTCTCATCCGCACCACTTCGCCGGGCCTCTGGTCCGGCGAAGCGCACCACCCCGGCGGGCTTTCGCCCGGCGGCGCGCGCTTTCAGCGGGACTTTCGTCCCGTGAGGGCGCCAATGCCCTTGGATGGTCGCCAAACGCGTGACATAAGGGCGCTCTTTCGCCGCCCCGGTGACGTGGGCGGCTTTGATGTTTTGACCCCTGGGGCGGACGACGGGCGCGGGCGCCCGAAGAGCCGAGAAGCTAAGAATGTCGATGCAGATCGTTGAAAAGTCGGGCGAAGGCCTCAGCCGCGTTTATGGCGTGACGGTGCCCGCGAGTGAACTCGCCACGCGTCTTACGGCCCGGATCGCCGAGGTCGCGCCCCAGATGAACGTCAAGGGCTTCCGCCCGGGCAAGGTGCCGGCCGCGCACGTTCGCCGCCTCTACGGCAAGGCCCTGATGGGCGAAGTCATCGAGGCGACGCTGAACGAAGGCGCCCAGAAGGTGCTGGACGACAACAAGCTGCGCCCCGCCGGCCAGCCCGACCTGAAGCCGTCGTCCGACATGGACAAGGTGCTCGCCGGCGGTGAGGACCTGGCCTTCGAACTGGCCGTGGAAGTGATGCCGGACTTCGAGCCGATCGACCCCGCGTCGATCGAGCTGACCAAGCCGGTCTACAAGGTCTCGGACGCCGAGGTCGACGAGGCCCTGGCCGACCTGGCCAAGCAGGCCCGCACCTATGAGCCCCGCAAGGGCAAGTCCCTGAAGGCCAAGGACGGCGACCAACTGCTGATCGACTTCGTCGGCACCATCGACGGCGTGGCCTTCGACGGCGGCACGGCCGCCGACGCCGAGCTGACCCTGGGTTCGGGCCAGTTCATCCCGGGCTTCGAGGAACAGCTGGTCGGCGCCAAGCCGGGCGACGAAGTCGTGGTGAAGGTCAACTTCCCGGACGACTATCAAGCCGCCAACCTGGCCGGCAAGGCCGCCGAGTTCGCCACCACCGTCAAGGAAGTGCGCGCCCCGGTCGACGCCGAGCCGGACGACGAACTGGCCAAGCGCCTGGGCCTGGCCGACCTGGCCGCCCTGAAGGACCTGCTGAAGTCGAACCTGGAAGGCCGCTACGCCAACAGCTCGCGCTTCAAGCTCAAGCGCGCCCTGCTCGACGTGCTGGACACCAAGCATGACTTCGCCCTGCCGCCGCGCATGGTCGACGCCGAGTTCGCCGGCATCTGGCAGCAGGTCCAGGCCGACAAGACCCAGGGCGGCCTGCCGCCCGAGGACGAAGGCAAGACCGAGGACCAGCTGAAGGACGAGTACAAGAAGATCGCCGAGCGCCGCGTGCGCCTGGGTCTGGTGCTCGCCGAGATCGGCCGCAAGAACGACGTGGCCGTCACCGAGCAGGAACTGGCCGACGCCATGATGCGCGAAGCCCGCCAGTACGGCGCGCAAGCCCAGCAGGTGTTCGACATGTACCGCCAGCGCGCCGACCTGCAGGCCGCGCTGCGCGCCCCGATCTACGAGGACAAGGTCGTCGACCTGATCTTCGGCAAGGCCAAGATCGAGGAAAAGGAAGTCTCCAAGGAAGAGCTCCTGGAAGAAGACGACCTGCCGGAAGGCTACGGCGGCTAAGGCCTCCGTCATCTGACCCGAACAGGGCGCGATCCGCGAGGGTCGCGCCCTTTTTCGTGCGTCGGGCGGGGGGGCGGCTCCTTGCAACCTGTTAAGCGCCACGCGATATGCGTTGGCGACGGCGCGCGGGGGCTGATTCGCGTTCGCGCCGCCCAGACACAATGAAAAGGGCGATCCCTATGTATGATCCGATGGCGACGGCGATGAACCTCGTGCCGATGGTGGTCGAACAGACCAGCCGCGGCGAGCGGGCGTTCGACATCTTCTCCCGTCTGTTGAAAGAGCGGATCATCTTCCTGACCGGTCCCGTCGAAGACGGGATGGCCAGCCTGATCTGCGCCCAGCTGCTCTTCTTGGAATCCGAGAACCCCAAGAAGGAAATCGCCATGTACATCAACTCGCCGGGCGGCGTGGTGACGGCCGGCCTGGCGATCTACGACACCATGCAATACATCAAGAGCCCGGTCTCGACGGTGTGCATGGGCATGGCCGCCTCGATGGGCAGCCTGCTGCTGACCGCCGGCGCCGCCGGCCAGCGCATCGCCTTGCCGAACGCCCGCATCATGGTCCACCAGCCGTCAGGCGGCTTCCGCGGCCAGGCCTCGGACATCGAGCGTCACGCCGAGGACATCATCAAGACCAAGCGCCGCCTGAACGAGATCTACGTCAAGCACACCGGCCGCACCTATGAGGAAGTCGAAAAGACCCTCGACCGCGACCACTTCATGAGCGCCGAGGAATCCAAGGCCTGGGGCCTGATCGATCACATCAACGAAAGCCGCGGCGACGCCGACGACAAGGCGTAGGGGTCTTCCTTCCGCGCTAGATCAAGCCGCCGGCCGCGAGGTCGGCGGCTTTTTCATGATTCGCGGCCGCGGCGCGGGTGGGTCCGCAAGAGCTTTGGCCTACCGAGGGCGACGTCGTCGCTCCCGAAGCGGACCTGTCCATGGTCCGCGATGGGGGGATGTCAGACACGCCTTGCGTCCTTCGAGGCCCACTGCGCGGGCGCCTCAGGATGAGGAATTCAAAGCAGAGAGAGATCCTCATCCTGAGGTGCGTGCTCCTGAGCGCGCCTCGAAGGACGCAAGGCGCTAGAGGAGGCCGACTAGGGTCGTGGGCAGTCATTGACGCCTGAGCGTTTTGGCGATCTTGAAGGGTTATGTCTTGCTGCGACCGAATGGCTTTCGACCTAAATCAAGTGTGTGAGTTGCACCGCGATCGCGCAGCGTGCCCGGACGCCATGATCGCCGAGGTTCGTGGTGGCTTCGGCCTATATGTTCGGACGGGCGAGAACGGCTACGGTTCAAGTGTCATCGAGATCGGCTTTTGCCCCTGGTGCGGAACGGCGTTGGCTCCGATCGGAAAGATCGACCTGTCGCTTCTGCCTTCGGATGACGATTAGGTAACGTTCGCCGCAGGGCTGATGCACGGGAAAGAGATGGAAGCGACAGGCGTTCTGGCGGTCGGGGAAAGCGCAACCGCGCTGGCCTATATCAAGGCTCGGCGGGGCTTGTCGCCGCGTCAGGTGAAAGTCATCCTCCTGGTTTGCATGTCGGCCATCGGCATCCCGGTCGGGGCATGGGCGTCGGGCTCCTGGTCCGCAGCCGCGATGTCGGTCGAGTTCGCTATCGTCGGCCTCGGCGTGGGCCTGTTGGCTGTTCAGAGGTTGGCGGGTCCGTCACTGCGAAAAGCCCTCGCCGAGCGCGGACAGGCGTACGAGCAGTCGCTTACGCTCCGACTGACGCCGGAGGGGCTGGTCTACGACCTGACGGACCTGACGATGACCGTGCGCTGGCCTTGCGTTACGGACCTCTATCAAACCCGCAAGCACTGGGTTTTCCTGGTTCAAAGCAGCGCCATGGTCCTCCCGCGGCGCTTCTTCGCCACGCCCGAGGCCGAACGCGATTTCATCGTCGAAGCCAGGTCGCGGATGACGGATGCGGCCCGTGCGCGAAGCCCGGACGCGACAAGGTTTGTCGGCGGCTAGCGATCATCCTGGAAATGTCCGCCTCGGTTCGAAAAACCTGTCCCCATCGCTCCCGGCGTGTTTCCCCAGCAATAACAACGTCCCAAACGCACTTATCCTCCCCCTCCCGCGTCGCCGCATAATCACTGCACCACAAGGCGATGGGGAGGGCGCTAAGGCCTGCGACCTTCGCGGCCTTGGGGTGCGGTCGAGCGGGAAACGCTCGTCGGCGGCGGCGCGCTCTCAAGGCGGGCCGTGACCTTGCATCCTCCAGTGCCGGCCGGGCATGGAACACTAAAACGGCGTGGATGCGAGGGCTGGCGAGGGTCAAGGCGGGCGGTGACGTCCGCCGCAAGGGACGGGGCTTCGCGGGCCTCACCCTCCCGTCGGGGGCCAAGACCGGCGAGGTCCGAACAGGGCCGATCGCCGGACGCTCCCGGAAAACGACCGCGCGGAGCGTCGGTCCTGGTCGAAACGGTATTTTCTACAAAGCTTCCGGGCCTGGCCCGGCGCTCCGCAGCCCTCCCACACCTTCAGCGGCTTTCCGCATGAGGCGGCGAAACCGCGTCCACGATTGGGGACAGGCGCATGCGCCTGTCCCCAGCCGCGCCCCCGTCCGCGCCAAGGAGCGACCATGGCGATATCAGCCCGGCTTGCCTCGAAAAATTCGGTAGCCCTTCTCGTGGGCGATCGCCAGCATCTCGCGGTCGCCGGAGGTGTCGCCATAGGCGGCGGCCAGCGACAAATCGTCGCCGAAGATCGCCTTCAGGCGGACCACCTTCTCCGAGCCCCGGCAGTTGGGACCGTCCAGCGGCCCCAGGACCTTGTCGTTGGGATCCAGGGCCAGGCGCGAGCCGATCAGCAGGTCCGCGCCCAGGCCGCGCGCGAAGGGGGCGACCACGACGTCGGGCGAGGCGGTGACGATCACCAGCCTGGCGCCCTTGGCCCGCCAGCGCCGCCAGACGGCCAGGGCGTCGGGGCGAAAGAGCCTGGGGGCTTCGGACTGGGCGAAGGCGCGGGCCTCGCGCTCCAGCTGCTCCAGGGGCACGCCGCGCAGGAACTCGCGCACGGCGGCGGCCTTGATCTTGCCGCGGTTGCGATCGAACAGATACCCAATGGCGGCAGGGAAAAGCCGCGCCATGCCGATCAAATGCCGGGCGGGGCTGACCCGCCACTTCAGGAAGGCCGTGAAGCTGTCGCGAACCGTCAGGGTGCCGTCGAAATCGAAGGCCACCAGCGGCGGGCCCTCGTGCAGGTCGCCGGTCATGCCCGTGGAGGCCGTCAGCCCCTGGGCCATCAATGAACGTCTCGCCATTCGTCTCCGCGCACGCGCGCCCTGCAAACCTGACGGCCTTGCACCACGATTCCGCCAGCGCCGCCTAAGATCATCACCATTTGCGACGGACTCTTCATCAGGCGCTCACCGATCCGCACGGGGAGCGAACAGGTCCCCGCTTGCGTTGACGTCCTGGAACGCCATCTTAGGGAAGAATTCCATGAAACCGCACACACCATCCACGAACTTGGGGGCTGTAAAACGGCTCCAAGGCTTGTGCCGTGCGTCCGGATCGGGGAATGTCAAGGATTAGACAACTCCGAGCGAATATCCTGCTGCCTCGGTGGCGGGATTGGCGCTAAGGAGTCGGTGGTTTCGGCTTCGGCCCGGACCGCCCTAGCGTGAGAAGCGACCATGACGAAAGCCGCGAGCGGCGACACCAAGAGCACCCTCTACTGTTCTTTCTGCGGAAAGAGTCAGCATGAGGTGCGCAAGCTCATCGCCGGCCCGACGGTGTTCATCTGCGATGAATGCGTCGAACTCTGCATGGATATCATCCGTGAAGAGCACAAGATCGCCTTCGTGAAGTCCAAGGACGGCGTGCCGACGCCCCGCGAGATCTGCGAGGTTCTGGACGATTACGTCATCGGGCAAAATCACGCCAAGAAGGTGCTCGCGGTCGCGGTGCACAATCACTACAAGCGCCTGAACCACGCCTCGAAGAACAACGACGTCGAGCTGGCCAAGTCGAACATCCTGCTGGTCGGCCCGACCGGCACCGGCAAGACGCTGCTGGCCCAGACCCTGGCCCGAATCATCGACGTGCCGTTCACGATGGCCGACGCCACCACCCTGACCGAAGCCGGTTATGTGGGCGAAGACGTCGAGAACATCGTGCTGAAGCTGCTTCAGGCCGCTGACTACAATGTCGAGCGCGCCCAGCGCGGCATCGTCTATATCGACGAAATCGACAAGATCAGCCGCAAGTCCGACAACCCGTCGATCACCCGCGACGTGTCGGGCGAGGGCGTGCAGCAGGCCCTGCTGAAGATCATGGAAGGCACCGTCGCCTCCGTGCCGCCGCAAGGCGGGCGCAAGCATCCGCAGCAGGAATTCCTGCAGGTCGACACGACCAACATCCTGTTCATCTGCGGCGGGGCCTTCGCGGGCCTGGAGCGCATCATCTCGGCGCGCGGCCAGGGCAAGTCGATCGGCTTCGGCGCCAAGGTGGCGGATCCGGAAGAACGCCGCACGGGCGAGATCCTGCGGGGCGTCGAGCCCGACGACCTGCAGCGCTTCGGCCTGATCCCGGAATTCATCGGCCGCCTGCCGGTGATCGCCACTCTGGAGGATCTGGACGAGCCGGCCCTGGTGAAGATCCTGACCGAGCCGAAGAACGCCTTCGTCAAGCAGTACCAGCGCCTGTTCGAGATGGAGAACATCGGCCTGACCTTCACCGAGGACGCCCTGCACGGCGTGGCCAAGAAGGCCATCGCCCGCAAGACCGGCGCCCGCGGCCTGCGTTCGATCATGGAAGGCATACTGCTGGAGACCATGTTCGAGCTGCCCAACTACGAGGGTGTCGAGGAAGTGGTGGTCAACGCCGAGGTCGTCGAAGGCCGGGCCCAGCCGTTGCTGATCTACGCGGAAAAGAAGGGCGGGGCCGCTTCGGCCTAGCCCAGCGTCCAGCGCCGCTTGAAAAATCGGGCGCGTCCGGCTTGGCCGGGCGCGCCCTTTTCATCACACCAGACCTTATTGCGTGGTGGCGCTCGGCGGCCAGCGCGGGCGCCAAGCCAGCGGTCGCGGCAGGATTTGGGCGTCGCCGGCCTCCGGCCAGCACGGGTCGTGCATGGTGGAGCCGAGCAGGGGGCATGTCCGTTGCATCTTGGCCGCTCGACCGCGACGCGTCGCCGCTAGGAGGCGAGCACGCTTGAACCGTGTTGCAAAAGGTCCACATAAATAACGACCATCCGCTCAGTCCCGGGCGGACGGGCCGTACGACTCAGGCGCATCGTCTGGGTGACGGCGGCCCGCGTGGCCGAGCGCGAGTGCACGCGCCGGCCAGGAGTAGAAAGCATCATGTCTGAGATTCGTACGCTTCCTGTGCTGCCCCTGCGGGATATCGTTGTGTTCCCGCACATGGTGGTCCCGTTGTTCGTCGGGCGTGACAAGTCCGTTCGCGCCCTCGAAGAGGTGATGCGCGGCGGCAAGGAGATCCTTCTGGTCACCCAGAAGAACTCGGCCGACGACGATCCGGCGCCGGCCGACATCTACGATGTCGGCGTGCTGGCCACCGTCCTGCAATTGCTGAAACTGCCCGACGGCACCGTCAAGGTGCTGGTCGAGGGCAAGGGCCGCGCGGCCGTCGTGCGCTTCACCGATCAGGAGGCCTATTACGAGGCCCAGGTCGGCGAGGTGAACGAGGACCAGGGCGTGGGCCCCGAGGCCGAGGCCCTGTCGCGCGCCGTGGTCGAGCAGTTCGAGAACTACGTCAAACTGAACAAGAAGGTGCCGCCCGAGGCCCTGGCCTCGATCCCGCAGATCGCCGAGCCCGGCAAGCTGGCCGACAGCATTTCGGCCCATCTGTCGGTCAAGATCGGCGACAAGCAGCACCTGCTGGAAATCTTCGACGTCGTGAAGCGCCTGGAAAAGGTCTTCGCCCTGATGGAGGGCGAGATCTCGGTGCTGCAGGTCGAGAAGAAGATCCGCTCGCGCGTGAAGCGCCAGATGGAGAAGACCCAGCGCGAATATTACCTGAACGAGCAGATGAAGGCGATCCAGCGCGAGCTGGGCGACCCCGACGATCAGCGCGACGAGCTGATCGAGCTCGAAAAGCGCATCAAGAAGACAAAGCTCTCCAAGGAAGCCCGCACCAAGGCCGAGGGCGAGCTGAAGAAGCTACGCAACATGAGCCCGATGTCGGCCGAAAGCACCGTGGTCCGCAACTATCTGGACTGGATGCTGTCGATTCCCTGGGGCAAGGCCAAGACCAAGAAGATCGACCTGGTCGAGGCCGAGGCGGTGCTCGAGGAGGACCACTACGGCCTGGAGAAGGTCAAGGAGCGCATCCTTGAGTACCTGGCCGTCCAGGCGCGCACCAACTCGCTGAAGGGCCCGATCCTGTGCCTGGTCGGCCCTCCGGGCGTCGGCAAGACCTCGCTGGGCCGTTCGCTGGCCAAGGCGACGGGTCGCGAATTCGCCCGCATCTCGCTGGGCGGCGTGCGCGACGAGGCCGAGATCCGCGGTCACCGCCGCACCTATATCGGCTCGATGCCCGGCAAGATCATCCAGACCATGAAGAAGGCCAAGACCACCAACGCCTTCGTCCTGCTGGACGAGATCGACAAGATGGGCAGCGACTATCGCGGCGACCCGTCCTCGGCCCTGCTCGAGGTGCTGGACCCGGCACAGAACTCGACCTTCGGCGACCACTATCTGGAGGTCGACTACGACCTGTCCCAGGTGATGTTTGTCACCACGGCCAACAGCCTCAACATGCCCCAGCCGCTGCTGGACCGCATGGAGATCATCCGCATCCCCGGCTACACCGAGGACGAGAAGGTCGAGATCGCCAAGCGCCACGTCCTGCCCAAGCAGATGAAGGACCATGGCCTGAAGTCGTCCGAATTCGTGGTGCCCGAAAAGGCCATCCGCGACCTGATCCGCTACTACACCCGGGAAGCCGGCGTGCGGTCGCTGGAGCGGGAACTGGGCGCCCTGGCGCGCAAGACCGTGCGGGACCTGGCGCGCGAGAAGCTGACCTCGATCACGATCGACGACGAGCGCCTGGCCAAGTATGCGGGCGTCAAGAAGTACCGCTACGGCGAGACCGACGAGATCGATCAGGTCGGCATCGTCACCGGCCTGGCCTGGACGGAGTTCGGCGGCGACATCCTGACCATCGAAGCCGTGAAGATGCCGGGCAAGGGCCGCATGACGGTCACCGGCAACCTCAAGGAGGTGATGAAGGAGTCGATCTCGGCGGCCAACAGCTACGTCCGCTCGCGGGCCGTGCAGTTCGGCATCAAGCCGCCGGCGTTCGAGAAGACCGACGTCCACGTGCACGTTCCGGACGGCGCCACGCCCAAGGACGGCCCGTCGGCCGGCAGCGCCATGGCCCTGGCCATCGTCTCGGTGCTGACCGGCGTCCCGATCCGCAAGGACATCGCCATGACCGGCGAGATCACCCTGCGCGGCCGGGTCACGGCGATCGGCGGCCTGAAGGAAAAGCTGCTGGCGGCCCTGCGCTCGGGCGTGAAGACGGTGCTGATCCCTCAGGAGAACGAGAAGGATCTGGCGGATGTCCCGCAGAGCGTGAAGGACGGCCTGGAGATCATCCCGGTGTCGACCTTCGACGAAGTGCTGAAACATGCCTTGATCGGCCCGCTCACGCCCATCGAATGGCGTGAGGAGGACGAGCCGATTGCTGCGACTGCGAAGGTGGAAGACGGCGACAGCGACGCTGTTCTGACCCACTAATAGTAACTTATCGTTGATAACTTGGGCGGTGCGGAGGTTTTCCGCGCCGCCTTCGTTTGACGGGCCGTCTGAACCCCGCATACTCCCGGTCGAGCGAAGCGGCGTGAGCTCTAGCCAGCGCCGCCGCTTTCATGCTGGGAGAAGACCATGACCACAAAGGCCGAACTCGTCACGGCGATCGCCGAAAAGGCGGGCATCAACAAGAACCAGGCTAAGGACGCTCTCGAGGCTTTCATCGACGCCGTCACCAGTTCGCTGAAGTCAGGCGAAGACGTGCGCCTGGTCGGCTTCGGCACGTTCAAGGCGGTCGCTCGGGCCGCGGGCACCGCGCGCAATCCGCGCACCGGCGAGACCGTGAACCGTCCGGCGTCCAAAACCGCCCGGTTCCAGGTCGGCGAAGGTCTGAAGACCACGCTGAACGGCTGATCCAGTACCCAGATTTCAAGGGCGGGGCGCCACGACGGCGTCCCGCCTTTTCTATGCAGGACTTTTCCGGGCGGACGGGGTATCTCCCACATCCTCGTCCGCTTGGGCTCGTCCGTCTTGGCTGCGTCCGCCTCGAACAGACGGGCCTGAAAGGTCCTGAGGGCGGTTAGCTCAGCGGTAGAGCGTCTCGTTTACACCGAGAGGGTCGGGGGTTCGATCCCCTCACCGCCCACCATCATCAGCACTATCAGCACCAGGGTTCGACCGGCGATAGATTGTCGCCGTCGTCCCCGCACGGATCGGGCATGGCCGCCGAACCCGCCGACATCACCGTCACCCGCCTGGCTTGGACCGACCGCCTTGTCGACGTGGTGGAGACGCCCAAGGGGCGCCTGAGCATCACCCTGGGCCTGGGCTCGGGCCTGGCGCGGCGGGCCGGCGACCCGCCGGGCGTCGTCTGGGTGATCGGGGATCGTGGTCCTAACATCAAGATCGCGGCGGCGGTCGAGGATCACGGCCTGGCGCCGCTGTCCGGCCTGGCCGGGCTCGACGGGGCCAAGATCATGCCGCGCCCGGCGATCGGGCCGATGCTGGCCCAGCTTCGGGTCGAGGCCGACAGGGTCGTCTGTCTCCAGTTGCTGCCGCTGCGCGACGCGACAGGCGTGGCCTTCGACGGCCTGCCGGGACCCGGCGGCGATCTGGCGGCGATGGAGCCCGCCTTCGACCTGTCGGGCGCCGCGCTGGCGCCCAGCCTGTCCGGCGGCGACACCGAGGGGATTGCGGCCTTGGCCGACGGGACTTTCCGGGTGGCCGACGAGTACGGCCCTTCGATCCTGGTGGTGGGCGCCGATGGCGTGGTCGTGGCGCGCTGGGTCCCGAAAGGCGAGGGCGCGGCTCTGGCCGGCGCGGCCTATCGCGTGGAGGAGGTGTTGCCGGCCCTGTCCGCCCGCCGGCGCCTGAACCGGGGCTTCGAGGCCCTGGCCCTGTCGTCGGACGAGACGCGGCTGCACGTGATCCTGCAAAGCCCGCTGGCGCCTGAAGACGAGGTCGCGGCCGAAGGGCGTGGCCGCGCCCGCCTATGGACGCTGGACGCCCGGACCGGCGCGCCGCTCGCCGAGCATTTCTATCCGTTCGACGCGCCGGAGACGTTCCGGCGCGACGCCGCGGCCGGGCCGGTGGGGCCGGAGGACCTGAAGATTTCCGAGGCCGTGTCGCTGGGCGGCGACCAACTGCTGATCCTGGAGCGGATCTCGCGGACCTCGAAGCTCTATCGCGTGACGCTGGACGCGCCGGTCCTGACCAAGACCCTGGTGCTGTCGACCGACGACTGGCCGCGGATCGAGGCCGACCTGGAAGGCATGGCCCTGCTGTCGGAGCGGGATCTTCTGCTCAGCACCGACAACGACTTCGGGGTCGAGGGCCGGGAGACGGCGTTCTTCAGGGTCAGCTTCACCGCCCCGCTCGCCGACAATGGGCCGATGGTGGGCGGAACGGGAACACCATGGTGAAGACCCTGGATCGCCGGGCGCTGAACCGGGCGCTGCTGGCGCGCCAGCACCTGTCGCGGCGCGCAGACATCTCCGTGCCGGAGGCGCTGGAGCGGCTGATCGCCCTGCAGGCCCAGTCCGTCCAGGCGCCGTATTTCGCGCTCTGGACCCGGCTGCAGGCCTTCGCGCCGCAAGACCTGTCCGAACGGCTGGAAGACTTCAGCCTGGCGCGCGGCACGCTGATGCGCGGCACCCTGCACATCGCCGCCGCCGAGGACTTCGCGGCGATCCGGCCGCTGATCCAGCGAGGCCTGGACCGGTTCCTGACCGAAGGCGGCGTTTACGGCCGGGCCTTGGCCGGGTTGGACCAGGCAGAGATCACGGCGGCGGCGCGAGAGTTGCTGCGACAGGAACCGCTGACCACCGCCGAGCTTCGCGACGCCCTGGCGGCGCGCTGGCCGGGGCGCGATCCGCAGGCCCTGGCGATGGCGGCCCGCATTCACCTGCCGATGCTGCAACTGCCGCCGCGCGGCCTGTGGGGGCGGAGCGGCCAGCCGACGCTGGCAGCGATGGAGGATCGGCTGGCCGCGCCCAAGCCCAGTTTAACGCTGGCCGACCTCGTGCGGCGCTATCTGGCGGCGTTCGGACCGGCCAGCGTGGCCGACGCCCAGACCTGGCTGGGCCTCAGCCGCCTGGCGGCCACGTTCGAGTCGCTCCGGCCGTCCCTGGCGGCCTTCCAGGGCGAGGACGGAGTGGAACTGTTCGACCTTCCCGAAGCGGAGCGGCCGCCTGGCGATGCCGAGACGCCCGTGCGGTTCCTCGGCGAGTTCGACAACGTGCTGCTGGCCCACGAGGACCGGAGCCGGATCATGTCGGCGGATCACAAGCGCCGGCTCTACACGCCCAACGGCATCCTGCGCGCCGCCGTGCTGGTCGACGGCTTCACGGCGGGGCGCTGGCGCATCGAGGACGGCAAGGCCGCGTCGATCCTGCACGTCGACCTGTTCGCCAAGCCGACCAAGGCCGTCGCCAGGGCCCTGGCGGACGAGGGCGAACGCCTGCTGGCCTTCGCCGCCAAGCATGCCGGCGGCGAGGTCCGGATCCAGATCGCCGACGCCTAAGGCGCCAGCGCCTCGAGCGCCGCCGCCGCGCTGTGGGCGGCCTCGTCGGCGCGGATCGCCGCCCCCAGGGCCTCGGCGGCGGCCTTGAAGGCCGGCTCGTCCAGCAGGCGGCGCATGGCGGCGGCGATCTGGTCGGGACCGGCGTCGGCCGGCAGGTTCAGGCCGGCGCCGCGATGGGCGACGCGGGCGGCGTTGTCGTGCTGGTCGCGGCCCATCGGCAGGCACAGCAGCGGAACCCCGGCCATCAGCGGCCGCAGAGTCGAACCGTGGCCGGCATGGGTGACGAACAGAGCCGCCTCCTTCAGCAACTCGCCGTGCGGAGCGCTGCGGACGACGGCGACATTGTCCGGGGCCGCGAACTCGGCCGGATCGATGGTCGGGCCGGTGGTGACCACGCCGCGCACGGGCAACTGGCCCAGGGCGACGAGGATCGCGCGCAGCACCGGCTCCTGCGCCTGGTAGAGGCTGGAGAACGACACCACGACCAGCGGCGCGTCGCCGGACGGCGCCGGGAACGGCTCGACCCAGGCCGGATCGGCCAGATAGGGGCCCACGTGGGCGAAGGGCGCGGGCAGGGGCTCGGGGGCAAAGTCGAAGGCCTTGCTGGTCGCCAGCAGGATGGCCCTGGCCACGTCCATCTGCGCGAACAGATCGTCCAGCGGCGACAGGCCCAGCGCCGCCCGGGCGGCGTTCAGGTCGGGCAGGCCGGCCTGGAAGAAGCCGCGGCCCATCTGGCCGACCATGGCGTGCATGGCCCGCTCCTCGTCGCTGGTCGCCGGCGGCATGCCGGCCCCGAATGGCGGCGCGCCGGGCATCGTCGGCAGCGACCAGATGTTGGCGGTCAGCAAGGCCAGGGGGAGCCCCCGGGCCTCCGCCGCCGCCATCGAGCCCAGCAGCAGCTCCTGCGACACCACCACGTCCGGCGCGAAGGCGTCGATCGCGGCCAGGGTATCGTTGGCGTAGGCGAGGGCGGGGCCGGCCATCACCCGCTCGAGCAGGCGCTGGATCACCGCCAGCGGGTTGTCGGCCTCGTGGTCCTTCAGCCGGTCGTCGTCGCGGGTCTTGCCGACCTGGAAGGGCGCGGTCGTCCAGGCGCGGAACGGGACGTCCAGAGCGGCGGCGTCGGGCGCGTTGCACGGGTCGCTCAGCGCCAGCACGGCATGGCCGCGGGCCGCCAGGTCGCGGGCGACCAGCAGCATGGGCTGCACGTGGCCGCCGCCTTCCCAGGTGGTGAACAGATAACGCGCCATCAGGGACCCTCGACCGTCTTTGCGTCGCCTGCCTACGCGGTCCGAACGAGCCTTGCCATAAGCGATCAAAGTGATATCACTTTGTAATCAACTCTGGAGGACGCCATGTCCGACGCGCCGAACATCAATCGCTCGACCGAACGCGCCTATGGCGGGATCGGCGGCGGGCTGTCGCTGATCTCGCTTCCGGTGATGCTGGCCGCCGCCGTCTGGGCCTTCTCGACGGGCGGCGTCGCCGGTCCCGTCGTCGGCGCGGTGCTGATCGTGCTTTTCCTGCTGACCAGCTGCGGCTTCTATGCGCTGCAGCCCAACGAAGCCTATGTCGTCACCCTGTTCGGCGCCTATGTCGGCACCGATCGGCGGACCGGCCTGCGCTGGGTGCTGCCCTGGTACGGCCGCAAGAAGATCAGCCTGCGAGTGCGCAACGTCACCAGCGAGACGCTGAAGGTCAACGACAAGCGCGGCAACCCGGTCGAGATCGCCGCCAACATCGTCTGGCGGGTGTCCGACACCGCTCAGGCCCTGTTCGACGTCGACGACTACGTGGCCTTCGTGCACATCCAGATCGAGACGGCGCTTCGCGAGACGGCCTCGCACTACGCCTACGACCACGACGACAGCGGCGAACCGACCCTGCGGTCCGACGCCGACCATGTGAGCGAGCGCCTGCGGACCGACCTGCGGGGCCGCACCGCCGTGGCCGGCGTGTCGATCGACGAGACGCACCTGATGCACCTGGCCTATGCGCCGGAGATCGCCGGCTCGATGCTCAAGCGCCAGCAGGCCGAGGCCGTGCTGGCCGCCCGCCGCACGATCGTCGCCGGCGCCGTCGGCATGGTCGAGAACGCCCTGCAGCAGCTCAGCGAGCGGGAAGTCGTCGTCCTGGACGACGAGCGCAAGGCGGCGATGGTCTCCAACCTGCTGGTGGTGCTGTGCGCCGATCGCGAGGCTCAGCCCGTGGTCAACACCGGCACGCTGTACGGCTGATCCGTTGGCCGCGTCTCCACCCGATGCGTCGAAAGGCGGGCGCCGCGCGTTCCTGATGCGCGTGCGTCCAGAGGTCTTGGCCGCCGTCGAAACCCTGGCGGCGGCCGAACTGCGCAGCGTCAACGCCCAGGTCGAAATGCTCCTGCGCGAGGCGCTATCGCGGCGCGGCGCGTTGCGGGCGCTGGACACCGCTCCAGCTTCGGAGGAACCTCCGCCCCCGTGAGTGTCTTAAGGCTCTGCGACCGTGTCGGCGGGAGCGGCTGACAAGCGAGGTTCCGGCGTGATGGATTTGAGGTTTGATCCGCTCTCGGCGTTCAACGAGGCAGAAGAACCCCTGTTCAAGGCGGTCCGGCCTGACGGAAAGCCGGTCAGGCTGGTCGACACGACCATGCTCTACGCGCCCCGCAGCGGCGGGGTTCGGCGCTATCTGAACTCCAAGAGGACCTGGATCGCGGCGAATCGGCCGCTGGTTCGCCACACGCTGGTCGTGCCCGGCCCGCGCGACGCGCACGACGGCCACGGACGGGTTTCGATCTATGCGGCGCCGCTGCCGTTCGGCGACGGCTATCGCTGGCCCGTGGTCAAGAACGCCTGGATGGAGCGACTGATTCGTCAGCGCCCGGACATCATCGAGGCGGGCGACCCGTATACGCCGGGCCTGGCGGCCCTGAAGGCGGGGGACGCGCTGGGCGTGCCGGTGGTCGGTTTCTGCCACACGGACCTGGGCGCCCTGGCGGCGCTGCACATCGGCGAATGGGCCGAAAAGCCGGTGCAGAAGCGGTGGGCGGCGATCTACCGCCAGTTCGATCAGGCCGTGGCCCCCAGCCAGTTCATCGCTGGGCGGCTGATCGAGGCGGGCGTCAAGAACGCCATCGGCCTGCCGCTGGGCGTCGACACCGACATCTTCAATCCCGGCCGCGGCGACCGCGAGGCCCTGCGCCGCCGTCTGGGACTGACCAGCCGCCATCGGATCCTGGTGTTCGCCGGCCGTCCGGCCCGGGAGAAGAGGCTGGACGTGCTGGTCGAGGCGGTCGAGCGCCTGGGCGATCCCTATGTGCTGCTGTTCGTCGGGGCGGGCGCCGGGGCGCCGTCCAGCGACCGGGTGATCTGCATGGACTACCAGCGCGACCCGCAGGGGCTGGCGGCGGTGCTGGCCGGTTGCGACGCCTTTGTCCACGCCAACGACAACGAGCCGTTCGGCCTGATCGTGCTGGAGGCCATGGCTTGCGGCCTGCCGGTGATCGGCGTGGCGGCCGGCGGCGTGGCCGAATCCGTGGATGAGACCGTCGGCGCCCTGGCCACGGCCTCGGAGGCCCGCGCCTTCGCCGAGGCGGTCGAGTCGGTGTTCGCGCGCGACGTATCGGCCCTGGGCCGCGCCGCCCGCCACCGCGCCGAGCAACGACACGGCTGGGACCCCGTGTTCCGCAAGCTGTCGGCGATCTACGGCCGGCTCACCGGCTGCGCTGCGTTCGAGGGGACGATCCAGCCCGCGGCCGAACGGGTCGGCTGGGCTTAGAGCCTGTCGGGATCAGATGAGATCATCTGATCCCGACAGGCTTTATATTCGAACATTTGGGGCGCATTTTGGGGCGAAGCCGCTGACGTTTTCGCCCAACGCGCTCTAGGCGGCGGCCTGGATCAGTTCGCCGCGCACCTTGGCCAGGATCTCGTAGGACCGTCGCCGGGCGGCGTGGTCGTAGATCTGCGAAGCGGCCATCAGCTCGTCGGCGCCGGTGGCGTCCAGCACGTTCTGGATCTTGGCGCGGACCGTGTCGGGCCCGCCGATCGCCGAATAGCGGAAGGTGTGGTCCAGGCCGGCGATCTCGGCGTCCGAGGCCACGTCGCGGATGTCGTCGACCGGCGGCGGCAGGAGGCCGGGATTGCCGCGTCGCAGGGCCACGAACTGCTGCTGGCTGGAGGTGGACAGGCGGCGCGCCTCGTCGTCGGTGTCGGCCGCGCAGACCCCGATGCAGACCAGCACATAGGGCTGGGCCAGCGCTTCTGACGGCTTGAAGGTGCGGCGATAGACGGCGATCGCCTCCATCAGTTGGTCGGGCGCGAAGTGGGCGGCGAAGGCGAAGGGCAGGCCCAGGGCCGCGGCCAGTTGGGCGCTGTAGGTGCTGGAGCCCAGCAGCCACAGCGGCACGTCCTGGCCTTCGCCCGGCACGGCGCGCACCGATTGGCCCGGCTGGGCCGGCTGGAACCAGCCCTGCAACTCGACGACGTCCTGAGCGAAGCTGTCGACCGCGCCCATGTAGCGGCGCAGGGCCCGCATGGTCGCCTGGTCCGTGCCCGGCGCGCGGCCCAGGCCCAGGTCGATCCGGCCGGGATGGAGCGCGGCCAGGGTGCCGAACGCCTCGGCCACCATCAGCGGCGCGTGGTTGGGCAACATGATCCCGCCCGAGCCGACCCTGATCGTCGAGGTGCCGGCCGCTACGTGGCCGATGACCACGGCGGTCGCGGCGCTGGCGATTCCCGGCATGTTGTGGTGTTCAGCCAGCCAGTAGCGGTGATAGCCGAGCCGTTCGACGTGGCGGGCCAGGTCCAGGCTGTTCTGGAGGGCCTGGCCGACACTGGTTCCTTGCGGAACGGGGGCCAGGTCGAGGACGGAAAAGGGCAGGGGACGAGCGTGCGACATGCACGCTAGATCGGAACGCGGGGCGCGAACCTCAAGACGATCGGTTCGTTCTAGCCGCGCCGCCGGGATCGGTGCAGGAATCGTCGTGGATCGCCGGGCCCCCGGGGCGACCAGGAACGGAGACCGCCATGGCGCTGAAATGCACTCATCTGGACCAGATCCAGGACGTGACGCCCGGAACGGCCGGCTGCGAGGAGTGCCTGAAGACAGGTGATTCCTGGCTGCACCTGCGGCTCTGCCGAACCTGCGGGCATGTCGGCTGCTGCGACCAGTCGAAAAACAAGCACGCCACCAAGCATTTCAAGGCCACCGGCCACCCGATCATCGAGGGCTACGACCCGCCGGAGGGCTGGGGCTGGTGCTATGTCGACGAGGAGTTCTTCGAGTTCGATGCGCCGACTCCGCACCCCGGACCGATTCCACGATTCTATTGAGGCGTGGCGAACGCCGCGCCCGAAAGGGGCTTGGTCGGATGGTGGGGAAAAGGGGAAGTGGCGCGAATGACGGGACTTGAACCCGCGACCTCCGGCGTGACAGGCCGGCGCTCTAACCAACTGAGCTACATCCGCGTCGGGCGCGAACCAATGTCCGGCGCGGTCGTTCCATAGGCTGGCCTGGCGGTGGGAAGCAGCCAACTTCTGGGAAGGTGGCGCGAATGACGGGACTTGAACCCGCGACCTCCGGCGTGACAGGCCGGCGCTCTAACCAACTGAGCTACATCCGCATCAGGCTCCGCCGAAGCGAAGTGCGACCCGCCGTGCGGCGAGGGGCGTCTGATATGTCGCGCCGATGTGCGTGTCAACGGCCATGTCGCGGAAGCTGTGAGTGAATGCCAGTTGCGACCGTTTCTCAATGTGTCCGAGGCGTTTGAAGCGCTGGCGACACTGAGCTACAACCCGCTCGATTCAAGCCAAGGGCTGTCATGAACGCCTTCCTTCTCCAGTATCTGCCGATCGTGATCTTCCTAGGGATCGCGGCGGTCATCGGCATCGCCTTCATCCTTGCCGCCGCGGTGCTCGCCCCCAGGGCGCCGGACCCGGAAAAGCTGTCCGCCTACGAATGCGGCTTCAATGCTTTCGACGACGCGCGCATGAAGTTCGACGTCCGGTTCTACCTGGTCTCGATCCTGTTCATCATCTTCGACCTGGAAGTGGCCTTCCTGTTTCCGTGGGCCGTTTCGCTGATGAAGCTGCCGCACGACGTGGCCGCCTTCGCCTTCTGGTCGATGTTGGTCTTCCTGGGCGTTCTGACCGTCGGCTTCATCTACGAATGGAAGAAGGGCGCCCTCGAATGGGAGTGATCGTTCCCCCCACCGGCGCGGCTCCGAGCTCGCCCCTGGTTCCCGCCGGCTCGGCCGCGCGGTCGACGGTGCAGGGCTATGACCCCAAGCTGCACGACCCCTATTTCGACGGCCTGTCGGGCCAGCTGGCCGACAAGGGCTTCGTCACGGCCGCCGCCGACGACCTGATCACCTGGGCCCGCACCGGCAGCCTGATGTGGATGACGTTCGGCCTGGCCTGTTGCGCCGTCGAGATGATGCACTCGGCCATGCCGCGCTACGACCTGGAGCGCTACGGCTTCGCGCCGCGCGCCAGCCCGCGCCAGTCGGACGTGATGATCGTCGCCGGCACCCTGACCAACAAGATGGCTCCGGCTCTGCGCAAGGTCTACGACCAGATGCCCGAGCCCCGCTACGTCATCTCGATGGGCAGCTGCGCCAACGGCGGTGGCTACTACTATTACAGCTACAGCGTCGTGCGCGGCTGCGACCGGATCGTGCCGATCGACATCTACGTGCCGGGCTGCCCGCCCACCGCCGAGGCCCTGGTCTACGGCGTGCTGCAACTGCAGAAGAAGATCCGTCGCACGGGGACGATCGAGCGATGACCGACGTTGTCACCACCGAAGGGGTCGCCGAGCCGGTCCTGTCGCCGCTGGAAGCCCTGGGCCAGGCGATCGTCGCCAACTCGGCCGGCGCGATCACCGCGTTCCACGTGGCGTTCGGCGAGCTGAACCTGCTGGGTCCGTCCAACCGGGTGGTCCAGGCCCTGACCTATCTGCGCGACCACCCCGACTATCGCTTCCATCAACTGGTGGACCTGACGGGCGTCGACTATCCGGAGCGCGAGCGTCGGTTCGACGTGGTCTATCACCTGCTGTCGCTGGTGAAGAACCATCGCGTGCGGTTCAAGGTCCAGACCGACGAGGACACCGCCGTTCCCAGCGCGACGCCGGTGTTCCCGGTGGCCGACTGGTTCGAGCGCGAAGCCTTCGACATGTACGGCATCTTCTTCGACGGCCACCCTGACCTGCGGCGAATCCTGACCGACTACGGCTTCCACGGCCATCCGCTGCGGAAGGACTTCCCGATGACGGGCTATGTCGAGGTCCGCTACGACGACGAGCTGAAGCGCGTGGTCTACGAGCCCGTGAAGATCACCGAGTTCCGCGCCTTCGACTTCCTGTCCCCTTGGGAGGGCGCCAAGTACGCCCTGCCGGGCGACGAGAAGGCCGAGAAGCGGGCAGGGGACGCGTAAGAGTCATGACTGGTTCCAATTCCCCCGCCGCCTCGACCGATTTCTTCCACGACGCGCCGTCGCTGCCGGCCGTGCCGGAAACCCCGGTGCGCAAGTTCAACATCAACTTCGGCCCGCAACACCCGGCCGCGCACGGCGTGCTGCGCCTGGTGCTGGAGCTGGACGGCGAGATCGTCGAGCGCGTCGATCCGCACATCGGCCTGCTGCATCGCGGCACCGAGAAGCTAATGGAGGCGCGCACCTACCTCCAGAACATCCCGTATTTCGACCGCCTCGACTACGTGGCGCCGATGAACCAGGAACACGCGTTCTGCCTGGCCATCGAGAAGCTGCTGGGCGTGGACGTGCCCAGGCGCGGCAGCCTGATCCGGGTGCTGTTCTGCGAGATCGGCCGGGTGCTGAACCACCTGCTGAACGTGACGACCCAGGCCATGGACGTCGGCGCCCTGACGCCGCCGCTCTGGGGCTTCGAGGAGCGCGAGAAGCTGATGGTGTTCTACGAGCGCGCTTCGGGCGCTCGCCTGCACGCCAACTACTTCCGCCCGGGCGGCGTCCACCAGGACCTGACCCCGTCGCTGATCGACGACATCGAAAAGTGGGCCAAAGGCTTCCCGAAGATCTGCGACGATATCGAGGGCCTGATCACCGACAACCGCATCTTCAAGCAGCGCAACGTCGACATCGGCGTGGTCAGCAAGGAAGACGCCCTGGCCTGGGGCTTCTCGGGCGTGATGGTGCGCGGCTCGGGCATCGCCTGGGATCTGCGCCGCAACCAGCCCTACGAGTGCTACAACGAGTTCGAGTTCGACATCCCGCTGGGCAAGAACGGCGACTGCTACGATCGCTATCTGTGCCGCATGCAGGAGATGCGCGAGTCGACCAGGATCATCCTGCAGGCCATCGAAAAGCTGCGCGCCACGCCCGGCCCGGTGCTGACCGAGGACAACAAGGTCAGCCCGCCGCGCCGCGCCGAGATGAAGCGGTCGATGGAAGCCCTGATCCACCACTTCAAGCTCTACACCGAAGGCTTCCGCACGCCGGAAGGCGAGGTCTACGCCGCCGTCGAGGCGCCCAAGGGCGAGTTCGGCGTCTATGTGGTCAGCGACGGCACCAACAAGCCGTACCGCTGCAAGATCAAGGCTCCGGGCTTCTCGCACCTGGCGGCCATGGACTGGATGAACCGCGGCCACATGCTGGCCGACGTTTCGGCGATCCTGGGATCGCTCGACATCGTGTTCGGCGAGGTCGACCGGTGAGTCTCGAAGTCATCGCCCTCGAAAAAGTGGCCCAGGCTCAGCTGGACGCCTACAACGCCCAGGACCTGGACGCCCACTGCGCCCACTTCACCGACGACGTCGTGGTCGCCGGCCTGAACGGCGAGGTGGCGCGCACGGGCATCCAGGCCTATCGCGCCTGGTACGCGGCCGCCTTCGCGCAGTTCCCGAACAACAAGGCCAAGCTTCTCAATCGCATCGTGGTGGGCGCCAACGTGATCGATCACGAGCACGTCGACCGCGGCAACGGCGAGCCGCCGTTCCAGGTCGCCGCCATCTACACCTTCAGGGGCGACAAGATCGCCCGCGTGGATTTCGCACGATGAGTGTTCGTCGCCTCGCCAAGGAACAGCCCGCTAGCTTCGCCTTTTCGAAGGACAGCCAGGCCAAGGCCGACTGGTGGATCGCCAAGTACCCCGCCGAGCGCAAGCAGTCGGCTGTGATCCCCATGCTGTGGCTGGCCCAGAAGCAGGAAGGCTGGGTCTCCGAGCCCGCCATCCAGGAGATCGCCCGCCAACTGCAGATGCCGGTCATCCGCGTGCTGGAGGTCGCCACCTTCTACGTGATGTTCCAGCTGCAGCCGGTCGGCAAGGTCGCCTTCGTCCAGCTGTGCGGCACCACGCCGTGCCAGCTGCGCGGCGCGCTGGACCTGAAGGCGGTGCTGAAGGCCAAGATCGGCGAGGCCAACGCGGTTTCGGCCGACGGCAAGTTCAGCTGGGAAGAGGTCGAGTGCCTGGGCGCCTGCTGCAACGCGCCGATGGCCGCCATCAACGACTACTATTACGAGGACCTGACGCCGGAGAGCCTGGCCAAGATCCTGGACGACTTCGCCGCCGGCAAGTCGCCCCAACCGGGCAGCTACGAAGGCCGCGGCGCGTCGGAGCCGAAGGGGGCGATCCAAACCCTGACGGATCCGAAGCTGTACGACGGCTCTCTGGCCAAGAAGATCAAGATCCCGAACCTGCCCGAAAAGCCGAAGAAAGCCCCGAAGACGGAGCCGGCGGCCTGATGAACCAGCTTTCGCCCCAGCCGAACCTTGTGAAGACGAGAGCCTTCCAGCTCGCGCTCGTCTTCAACTGGGCGTGCATGGGCGCTGGGGTGTGGACGTACCTGAGGTTCAATCAGGAACTTCCCTTCGTGCTGATCATCCTGCTGGGCGGGATGCCCATGCTTTTCGTGATCCTGCGCTACACCGCACGGATCAAGGCCGAGAGAGCGGCCGCCGCCAAGTCCAACCCGAAGATCGTCGAATGAATCCCGCCGACGCCATCCAGAAGAAGCGCCTGACCACGATGTTCGCCATCGACGTGGTCTGCTTCGTGCTGGCCGGCGCGGCGGTCATAGGCTACGTCGCGGCCGATATCGGCTGGCTGGCGCCGGTGTTCATCGGCGCGATCGCCGTCGGCCTGGGCGCGCAGATCTGGTTCATCCTGGGCTGGATGAAGGCCGCCAAGCGGGACGGGGAGGGCAAGGCGTCGTGACCGATGATCCCCAGCTCCTCGCCAAGCGCGTGGCCTATGTGAAGACCGTTCGGGGTCTTTACCGCAACGAGCGCATCGCCGGCCTGGTCGGCTCTCTGGTCGGGGCCCTGCTCCTGATCTGGGGCCGGATGGGTCAGGGCGCGCCCGCCTGGGCCGTTCCTGTCGCTTTCCTGGTGATAGGCGCCGCCTGGTCGCTTTTCGCCTATGTCATCATTCGTCGGACGCGCTATGTGCGCGCCCATCCATTCGATCCGCAAAGCTGAGTCATGGTCGGTATCCTCGAAGACAAGGACCGCATCTTCACGAACCTCTACGGTCTCCACGATTGGGGCCTCGAGGGTGCGAAGAAGCGCGGCTGCTGGAATGGCACCAAGGACATCCTGGACGCCGGGCGCGACTGGATCATCGACAACATGAAGAACTCCGGCCTGCGCGGTCGGGGCGGGGCGGGCTTCGGCACCGGCCTGAAGTGGTCGTTCATGCCCAAGGAAGTGAAGGACGGCCGTCCGCACTACCTGGTCGTCAACGCCGACGAGTCCGAGCCGGGCACCTGCAAGGACCGGGAGATCATGCGGCACGATCCGCACCTCCTGATCGAGGGTTGCCTGATCGCCTCGCGCGCCATGCTGGCCAACGCCTGCTACATCTATATCCGCGGCGAATATGTCCGTGAGCGCGAAGTGCTGGAAGCCGCCATCAAGCAGGCCTACGAGGCCAAGCTGATCGGCAAGAACAACGTCCACGGCTGGGACTTCGACCTCTACGTTCACCACGGGGCCGGCGCCTATATCTGCGGCGAAGAGACGGCCCTGCTGGAAAGCCTGGAAGGCAAGAAGGGCCAGCCGCGCCTGAAGCCGCCGTTCCCGGCCGGCGCGGGCCTCTACGGCATGCCGACCACGGTCAACAACGTCGAGAGCATCGCCGTCGCCGGCACGATCCTCCGCCGCGGCGCGGCCTGGTTCGCGGGCTTCGGCCGTCCCAACAACGCCGGCACCAAGCTGTTCTGCGTCTCGGGCCACGTGAACCTGCCCTGCAACGTCGAAGAAGCCATGAGCATCCCCTTCCGCCAGCTGATGGAAGACCACTGCGGCGGCATCCGCGGCGGCTGGGGCAACCTGAAGGCCGTCATCCCCGGCGGCTCGTCCGTGCCGATGATCCCCGCCGAGCAGTGCGAAGACCTGCCGATGGACTTCGACGCCCTGCGCAACCTGCGCTCGGGCCTGGGCACCGCGGCCGTGATCGTCATGGACAAGTCCACCGACCTGGTCCGCGCCATCGCCCGCCTGAGCTACTTCTACAAGCACGAGAGCTGCGGCCAGTGCACGCCGTGCCGCGAAGGCACCGGCTGGATGTGGCGGGTCATGGAGCGCATGGCCACCGGCGAGGCCGATCCGAAGGAGATCGACACCCTGCTGGACGTCACGACCCAGGTCGAGGGTCACACCATCTGCGCCCTGGGCGACGCGGCCGCCTGGCCGATCCAGGGCCTGTTCCGCCACTTCCGCCACGAGGTGGAGGAGCGGATCGCATCCTATCGTAGCGGTCGCCTGCACGTGCAGGGCGCCAAGCTGATCGCGGCGGAGTAAACGATTATGGCAATCGCCAAGGTCAATGGCGTCGAGGTCGAGTTCGAGCCCGGCATGACGGTTCTGCAGGTGGCGGAACTGGCCGGGGAAGAGATCCCGCGCTTCTGCTATCATGAGCGCCTGAGCATCGCGGGCAACTGCCGCATGTGCCTGGTCGAGGTGAAGCCCGGCCCGCCCAAGCCGCAAGCGTCGTGCGCCCTGCCGGCCGCCGAGGGCCAGGAGATCTTCACCAAGACCCCGATGGTCAAGAAGGCCCGCGAAGGGGTGATGGAGTTCCTGCTCATCAACCACCCGCTGGATTGCCCGATCTGCGACCAGGGCGGCGAGTGCGACCTGCAGGACCAGGCCATGGGCTATGGCCGCGACGACAGCCGCTACGAAGAGAACAAGCGCGCGGTCGAAGAAAAGGCCATGGGCCCGCTCATCAAGACCGTGATGACCCGCTGCATCCAGTGCACGCGCTGCGTCCGCTTCATCACCGAAGTCGCCGGCTCGCCGGAGATCGGCCTGATCTCGCGCGGCGAAGACGTTGAAATCACGACCTATCTGGGCGCGGCGGTGACGTCGGAGCTCAGCGCCAACGTCATCGACCTGTGCCCGGTCGGCGCCCTGACCTCCAAGCCCTACGCCTTCGAGGCGCGGCCCTGGGAGCTGAAGAAAACCGAGAGCGTCGACGTCATGGACGCCCTGGGCTCGGCCATCCGCGTCGACGCCCGCGGCAATGCGGTGCTGCGCGTGCTGCCGCGCGTCAACGAGGACGTCAACGAGGAGTGGATCTCCGACAAGACGCGCTACGCCGTCGACGGCCTGCAGCGCCAGCGTCTGGACCGTCCTTACGTCCGCGTCGGCGGCAAGCTGCAGGCGGCCTCGTGGGCCCAGGCCTTCGCCGCCGTCGCCGCCAAGATCAAGGCCGCCACGCCGGACCGTATCGGCGTGATCGCCGGCGACCTGCAGGACGCCGAGAGCCTGAAGGCCACCAAGGACCTGTTCATAGCCCTGGGCGTCAAGAACCTTGACGCCCGCCAGGACGGCTCGGCCCTGGGCTACGGCCCGCGCGAAAGCTGGCTGTTCAACTCGACGATCGCCGGCATTGAAAACGCCGACGTGGTGCTGTTCGTCGGCGCCAATCCGCGCCTAGAGGCCCCGGTTCTCAATGCCCGCTTCCGCAAGCAGTGGATCGCCGGCAAGACCCGCTTCGGCGTCATCGGCCAGCAGGCCGACCTGACCTTCGACTACGACTATCTGGGCGCTGGGACCAAGACCCTGTCGGGCCTGACCAAGGCCAAGAACGACTTCGTCGCAGCCCTGAAGAACGCCCAGCGTCCGGCGATCATCATCGGCCAAGGCGCGCTCAGCCGCGCCGACGGAGCCGCCGTGCTGAAGGCCGCCGCGGCCGTCGCCAAGACCTTCAAGGTCGTCCGTGACGGCTGGAACGGCTGGAACGTGCTGCACACCGCCGCGGCTCGCGTGGCCGGCCTGGACCTGGGCTTCGTGCCGGGCGAGGGCGGTCTGACCGCCGGCGAAATGCTGAAGCCGGGGGCGCTGGACGTGCTGTTCCTGCTCGGCGCCGACGAGTGCGAGACCGCCGCATCGGACGCCTTCAAGGTCTATCTGGGCACCCACGGCGACGCCGGCGCCCACAAGGCCGACGTCATCCTGCCCGGCGCGGCCTACACCGAGAAGAACGGCCTCTATGTGAACACCGAAGGCCGCGTCCAGATGGGCGAGCGGGCGGTGTTCCCCAAGGGCGAGGCCAAGGAAGACTGGTCGATCCTGCGGGCCCTGTCCGAGCACCTGGGCGCCAAGCTGCCCTATGACAGCCTGGACCAGCTGCGCGCCAAGCTGTTCGCCGAGCATCCGACCTTCGGCCAGATCGATTTCGCGCCGGGCTCGATCGCCACGGCGTTCGACCTGTCGGGTCTGGGCGGGGAGGGCGAACTCTCCGACGCCCCGTTCGAAAGCCCGATCAAGGCCTTCCACCTGACCAACCCCATCGCGCGCGCCAGCGTGACCATGGCCGAATGCGCGGCCACGGCTTCCGGCGCCGCCAAGATCGCGGCGGAGTAGGCCGGTGAGCGAATTCTTCTCCAACCCGGCCGTCACCTGGACCCTGCTGACCACCGGCGGGATCCTGCTGGTCGTGATCTGGGTGCTGCTGAGCCTGGCCTTCCTGCTGCTGGCCGACCGCAAGATCTGGGCCGGCGTGCAGATGCGCAAGGGGCCCAACGTGGTGGGCCCGTTCGGCCTGCTGCAGTCCTTCGCCGACTTCTTCAAGTTCGTGCTGAAGGAGATCATCATCCCGGCCGGCGCCGACAAGGTGATCTTCCTGCTGGCTCCGCTGCTGAGCCTGGTCCTGGCCTTCGTCGGCTGGGCCGTGGTGCCGTTCGCGCCGGGCTGGGTGGTTTCCAACCTCAACGTCGGCGTCCTCTACCTGCTGGCGATGAGTTCGCTGGGCGTCTATGGCATCATCATGGGCGGCTGGGCTTCGAACTCGAAGTACCCGTTCCTTGGAGCCCTTCGTTCAGCGGCGCAGATGGTGTCGTACGAAGTGTCGATCGGCCTGATCATCATCACGGTGATCCTGCTGGCCGGCACAATGAATCTCAGCTCGATCGTCGAGCAGCAGAAGGGCTGGATCTGGAACTGGAACGTGTTCGGCGGCCACGGGCTGAAGAACATCGTCCTGGCGCCGGTGATGATCATCGCCATGGGCATGTTCTTCATCTCGGCCCTGGCCGAGACCAACCGCCCGCCGTTCGACCTTCCTGAAGCCGAGTCCGAACTCGTGGCCGGCTACCAGGTCGAATACAGCTCGACGCCGTACCTGCTGTTCATGGTCGCCGAATATTCCAACATCGTCCTGATGTGCGCGATGATCAGCGTCCTGTTCTTCGGCGGCTGGAACCCGGGCTTCCCGACCGGCTTCCTGAGCGCCTGGCCGACCTTCTGGGCCAACCTGCTGCTGGCCCTGGTGTTCTTCGCCAAGATCGTCTTCTGGTTCTTCATGATCGCCATGGCCAAGGCCATCGTGCCCCGCTACCGCTACGACCAACTGATGCGCCTGGGCTGGAAGGTGTTCCTGCCGATGTCGCTGGTGCTGGTGATGCTGGTCTCGGCCTGGCGGGTCTTCGGACTGCAGGCGTGATCGGCAGAGCCACATACCTGGCCGTGGCCGGCCTCGGACTGGCCCTGGCCGGTTGCGCGACCGACGACGCGGTCCCGGCCAAGGCGTCCTATTCGCTGGGCCGCGGCACGGCCGGCTACGACCAGCTGCGCCGGGACAGCGAGAGATGCGCCGCCGACGGCGGCAAGATCGAAGCCAAGCAGGACGGGGGCGACCCCACCCAGCTTTCGAACTACACCTGCGTCATTCCAAGGGGCGGAAAATGACACGGACGGCGCGCTGGACCGGATTGATCGCGACGATCGCTCTTTCCGGATGCGCCGTATGGGAACATCCGCGCGGCCTTCCGCCGCCGCGGGCGCGTTCCCTGGACGAACAGGTCGAGGCGCGCCAACAGGCGGACGCCAAGGCCAAGGAATGCATCATCCGGCAGTCCATCCGCCGGGAACAGATCGAAGCGGGCAGGGACGTGCGTCCTTTCCCAAAAGAGAAGTGTTAGGAGAGCTCTGGTGTTCCAGCGCATCACACAGGCGATCAAGGGCGTGGCGTTGCTCGACTTCGCGGGCGCCTTCGGCCTGGGCATGAAGTACATGCTCGCGCCGAAGAAGACCGTGATCTATCCGAACGAGCGCAATCCGCAGTCGCCGCGCTTCCGGGGCGAGCACGCCCTGCGCCGCTATCCGTCGGGCGAGGAGCGCTGCATCGCCTGCAAGCTGTGCGAGGCCATCTGCCCGGCCCAGGCCATCACCATCGAGGCCGAGCCGCGTGACGACGGCAGCCGCCGCACGACCCGCTACGACATCGACATGGTCAAGTGCATCTATTGCGGCCTGTGCCAGGAGGCCTGCCCAGTGGACGCCATCGTCGAGGGGCCGAACATCGAGTTCGCCGTCGAGACGCGCGAAGAGCTCTATTACGACAAGGAAAAGCTGCTCGACAACGGCGACCGTTGGGAGCGGCTGATCGCGAAGAATCTGGAGTTGGACGCGCCCTACCGCTAAAGGACGGGGCGCGATTCCGAGGGTTTGCGGCGGGCCGTCCGGCTCGTCGTGTTTTATGGTTTTCTGAGGGAGCACCTGCCTTGCAGGCGATAGCTTTCTATCTGCTGGCGTTCACGATGCTCGCGGCGGGTTTTCTCGTCGTGTGGTCCAAGAACCCCGTGCACTCGGTGCTCTTCCTGATCACCGCCTTCTTCTCGGCCGCCGGCCTCTTCGTCCTGCTGGGCGCGGAGTTCCTGGCGATGCTGCTGATCGTCGTCTATGTCGGCGCGGTCGCGGTGCTGTTCCTGTTCGTCGTGATGATGCTGGATGTCGACTTCGCCGAGCTGCGGCAGGGCTTCGCCCAGTACCTGCCGATCGGCGGGCTGGTCGGCGGGATCCTGACGCTGGAGATGATCTTCGTCGCCGCGACGGTGGCCGCCAACGGCAAGGCGGGCCTGAACGCCCTGCCCAACGCCTCGCCGGGCGGCATGCCGAACACCGAGGCGATCGGCCGGGTGCTCTACACCGACTACATCTTCTTCTTCCAACTGGCGGGCCTGGTGCTGCTGGTGGCCATGATCGGCGCCATCGTCCTGACCCTGCGCCACAAGCCGGGCGTCAAGCGCCAGGACATCGGCAGGCAGATCGCCCGCACGCCAAAGACCGGAATGGAAATCGTGCAGATCAAGCCGGGCGAGGGGATCAGCGAATGATCGGCCTGTCGCATTATCTCGTCGTCGCCGCCATCCTGTTCACGATCGGCGTCTTCGGCATCTTCGTGAACCGCAAGAACATCATCGTCATTCTGATGTCGATCGAGCTGATCCTGCTGGCGGTGAACATCAACCTGGTGGCCTTCTCGGTCTATCTGCACGACGTGACGGGGCAGATCTTCGCCATGTTCGTGCTGACCGTCGCCGCGGCCGAAGCCGCCGTGGGTCTGGCCATCCTGGTGACGTTCTTCCGTAACCGCGGCGACATCGCCGTCGACGACGCCAGCGTGATGAAGGGCTGATCGCAGTGCAGACTCTCGTCACCATCCTTGTCCTCGCGCCGCTGGTCGCCGCGATCGTCGCCGGCCTGTTCGGCCGCCGCATCGGCGATGTCGCCTCGCAGGCCGTCACCACGGGCGCGCTGATCCTCAGCTGCGCCCTGGGCTGGTACACGTTCAGCCAGTGGACCTGGGGGCACATGGAGGCCTTCACGGTCGACCTGCTGCCCTTCATCCACGTCGGGAACTTCGTTTCCAACTGGTCGATCCGCATCGACGCCCTGTCGGCGGTGATGCTGATCGTGGTCACCACGGTCTCGGCCCTCGTGCACGTCTACAGCTGGGGCTACATGGCGCACGACCCGGACAAGCCGCGGTTCTTCGCCTATCTGTCGCTGTTCACCTTCGCCATGCTGGCCCTGGTCACCGCCGCCGACTTCATGCAGCTGTTCTTCGGCTGGGAAGGGGTGGGTCTGGCCTCGTACCTGCTGATCGGCTTCTGGTTCAAGAAGCCGACCGCCAGCGCCGCCGCCATCAAGGCCTTCGTCGTCAACCGGGTGGGGGACTTTGGTTTCGCCCTGGGCATCATGACCACCTTCTGGGCGTTCGGTTCGATCCAGTTCGCCGAGATCTTCCCGCAGATCGCCTCGGGCGCCGCGCGCACCTGGGAATTCGCCGGCCACACCTTCCCGCTGGTCGACATCGCCTGCTTCCTGCTGTTCATCGGCGCGATGGGCAAGTCGGCGCAGTTCTTCCTGCACACCTGGCTGCCGGACGCGATGGAAGGCCCGACCCCGGTCTCGGCCCTGATCCACGCGGCGACCATGGTCACCGCCGGCGTCTACATGCTGTGCCTGCTGTCGCCGATGTTCGAATACGCGCCCGTCGCCAAGAACATCGTCACGGTGATCGGCGCGATCACGGCCCTGTTCGCGGCCACGGTCGGCCTGACCCAGAACGACATCAAGCGGGTCATCGCCTATTCGACCTGTTCGCAGCTGGGCTACATGTTCTTCGCGGCCGGCGTCGGCGCCTACCAGGCGGCGATGTTCCACCTGTTCACCCACGCCTTCTTCAAGGCGCTGCTGTTCCTGGGCGCGGGTTCGGTGATCAATGGCATGCACCACGAGCAGGACATGCGGAAGTACGGCGCCCTGGCCAAGCTGCTGCCCGTGACCTTCTTCGCCATGACCGTCGGCACCATCGCCATCACGGGCCTTGGCTTCCCGCCGCTGCACCTGGGTTTCGCCGGCTTCTACTCGAAGGACACCATCATCGAGGCGGCCTTCGCCGCTGGCGGTCACAACGGCGTGGCGACGTTCGCCTGGGCGATCGGCGTGCTGGTGGCGGGCCTGACCTCGTTCTACTCCTGGCGCGTGGCCTTCTTCACCTTCAACGGCAAGGCCCGCTGGGGTCATGACGATCACCACGCCGCCGACCACGGGCATGACGCCCACGATCACGACGACCACGCCTCGCCAGCCCAGATCGAGACCCATGACGAGCCGCTGCCCGACGACGGCCACGGCCATGACCACAAGCCGCACGAGAGTCCGTGGGTGATGCTGGTTCCGCTGCTTGTGCTGTCGATCGGCGCGATCTTCGCCGGCTTCGTGTTCACCGACTACTTCGTCGGCCACGGCCAAGCCGAGTTCTGGCGCGGCGCGATCTACAACGCCCCGACCAACCACGTGCTGCACGAGGCCCACGAAGTCCCCGAGTGGGTGAAGTGGAGCCCGCTGGTCGCCTCGATCCTCGGTCTGGCGATCGCCGTGTGGGTCTATCTGATCAAGGGCAACGAGCGCCTGGGCGCCGCCCTGGCGGCCCGCAACGGCCCGCTGTACGTGTTCTTCTACAACAAGTGGTTCTTCGACGAGCTGTACCAGGCGACCTTCGTGCGCGCGGCCAAGTTCCTCGGCGACCTGTTCTGGAAGGGCGGCGACCAGAAGCTGATCGACGGCCTCGGCCCCGACGGCGTCAGCGCCGTCAGCTACGAAGTCGGCCGCCGGACCGGCAAGCTGCAGTCCGGCTACCTGTACCACTACGCCTTCGTCATGCTGCTCGGCGTCGCCGGCCTGCTGACGTTCGCCCTTTACGCATTCCGTTGAGGACGGATCGATGACCGGCCTGCTTAGCCTCACCACCTTCGCTCCGCTTGTCGGCGTGGTCCTGCTGCTGGGCGCGCGCGCCTTGCACGGCGACAACGCCAAGACGGACACCCTGGCCAAGTGGATCGCCCTGGCGACCACCCTGGTCACCTTCGCCCTGTCGGTCGTGCTGGTCGCCCAGTTCGACGCCAAGAACCCGGGCTTCCAGTTCGTGGAAGACCTCAACTGGTTCGCGGGCCTGCACTATCGGATGGGCGTGGACGGGATTTCGATCCTGTTCGTCCTGCTGACCACCTTCCTGCTGCCGATCTGCATCATCGCCGGCTGGAAGTCGGTCGACAAACGCGTGGTCGAGTACCTGATCTGCTTCCTGGTCCTGGAGACCTTGGTGGTCGGGGTGTTCTGCGCCCTGGACCTGATCCTGTTCTACCTCTTCTTCGAGGGCGGCCTGGTTCCGATGTTCCTGATCATCGGCATCTGGGGCGGCAAGCGCCGGGTCTACGCGGCGTACAAGTTCTTCCTCTACACGCTGCTCGGCTCGGTGCTGATGCTGGCGGCCATCCTGTCGATGATCGCCATCGCCCACACCTCGTCGATCCCGGCGCTGATGACCTTCAAGTTCGCCCCGTGGCTGCAGACCTGGCTGTGGCTGGCCTTCTTCGCCAGCTTCGCGGTCAAGATGCCGATGTGGCCGGTCCACACCTGGTTGCCCGACGCCCACGTCGAGGCCCCCACGGCCGGTTCGGTGATCCTGGCGGGCATCCTGCTGAAGATGGGCGGCTACGGCTTCCTGCGCTTCAGCCTGCCGATGTTCCCCAACGCCTCGGAGGTGTTCCAGCCGCTGGTGTTCACGATGTCGGCCATCGCCATCGTCTACACCTCGCTGGTCGCCTTCCGTCAGACCGACATCAAGAAGCTGATCGCCTATTCTTCGGTGGCCCACATGGGCTTCGTGACCATGGGGATCTTCTCGGGCAACGTGCAGGGCGAGCAGGGCGCGATCTTCCAGATGCTGAGCCACGGGGTGATCTCCGGCGCGCTCTTCCTCTGCGTCGGCGTGGTCTATGACCGCATGCACACCCGCGAGATCGCCTTCTACGGCGGCCTGACCAACCGCATGCCGTGGTACGCGGCGGTGTTCATGCTGTTCACCATGGGCAATGTCGGCCTGCCGGGCACCTCGGGCTTCGTCGGCGAGATCCTGACCATGACCGGCACGTACCAGGCCTCGACCTGGACGGCGATCGTGGCCACCACCGGCGTCATCCTGTCGGCGGTCTACGCCCTGAACCTCTATCGTCGCGTGATGTTCGGCGAGATCGTCAATCCGGACCTCAAGACGATCACCGACCTCGACAAGCGCGAGATCCTGATCTTCGCCCCGCTGATCATCGCCACTCTGGTGCTCGGCGTTTATCCCAATCTCGTATTGAACCTGACCGCGTCGTCCGTCGACGGGCTCGTCGGCGCCTGGCGCGCCGCCGTGGGCGGGTGAGGGACCCCATGACGTTCGCCGCCAACTTCTCCCTCGTTCTCCCCGAAGTGATCCTCGGGGCCTCGGCCCTGGTTCTGCTGGTCTGGGGCGCGTTCCACGGCAAGGTCACCCCGCTGTTCACCGGCGCGGCCGTCCTGGCCCTGCTGGGCGCGGCCGTGGCCGCCGTGGTCGGGCCGCACGGACACGCCTTCAACGGCGTCTACGCCGCCGACGCCGCCGCCACCTACGCCAAGGTCGCGATCTACGGCTTCAGCGCCGTGGCCGTCGTGCTGGGCGACCGCTGGCTGGCGGTCCGCGGCGACCAGAAGTTCGAATACGCCGTGCTGGTGATCCTGTCGGCGCTGGGCATGGGCGTCACCGCCTCGGCCGGCGACCTGATCAGCCTCTATGTCGGCGTCGAGCTGCAGTCTCTGGCCCTTTACGTGCTGGCCGCCTTCCGCCGCGACGACGCCAAGTCGTCTGAAGCGGGCCTGAAGTACTTCGTGCTGGGCGCCCTGTCGTCGGGCCTGCTGCTGTACGGCGCCTCGCTGATCTACGGCTTCGCCGGCTCGACCCGCTTCGAGGACATCGCCGCCGCGGCCCACGGGACGCACGGCGCGGGCCTGCTGTTCGGCCTGGTGTTCCTGCTGTGCGGCCTGGCGTTCAAGGTCTCGGCCGCGCCGTTCCACATGTGGACGCCCGACGTCTACGAAGGCGCCCCGACCCCGGTGGTCGGCTTCTTCGCCGCCGCGCCCAAGCTGGCCGCGATGATGATGTTCGCCCGGGTGCTGGGCGACGCCTTCCCGGATTCGGTGGCCCAGTGGCGCCAGATCCTGATCATCACCGCCCTGGCCTCGGTCTTCGTCGGCGCCTTCGCGGGCCTGGCCCAGAGCAACCTCAAGCGCCTGTGGGCCTACAGCTCCATCGCCAATGTCGGCTACGCCCTGTTGGGCGTGGCGACCGGCGGCGAGACCGGCCTGCATTCGATGCTGCTGTTCATGACCCTGTACATGGTCGACGTCACCGGCTTCTTTGCTTGTCTTCAAGCTTTGTCGCGCGACGGCAAGCCCATGGAGACCATCGAGGACATGGCGGGGCTGGTGAAGCACCGTCCGGGGGTCGCCGTGGCCATGACCGCGTTCTCCCTGTCGGCCCTGGGCATGCCGCCGTTCTCGGGCTTCTGGGCCAAGTTCTACGTCTTCGGCGCGGCCATGGGCTCGGGCGACGTGCTGCTGCAATGGGCGGCGGTGCTGGGCCTGGTCGGCAGCGTGGTGGCGGCGTTCTATTACCTGCGCCTGATCAAGACGATGTGGTTCGACGCCCCGGCCGGCGCTGTGGACAGGCCGCAGCCGATCGCCCGCGCGGTCGGCTTCGTGGCCGCCGCCTTCTCGTTCCCGGTCGTGCTGGTCGCGCTGATCTGGCTCGACCCGGCCGCCAGGGCCGCCGCGGCGGCCTTTGGCCACGCGTGAGGTGACGGGCCCCGGCCCGACGCCTAAAGGCTCGACCGCCAAGGGGACGCCCGTCGTCGTCCTGGACGAGATCGACTCGACCAACGCCGAGGCTCGTCGCCGCGCGGAAGTGGGGGAGGCGGGGCCGATGTGGATCGTCGGCCTGCGCCAGACCGCCGGCCGCGGCCGACGCGGGCGCGCCTGGGAGACCGGGGCCGGCAACCTGGCCGCCACTCTGCTGTTCTCCACCGACAAGCCGCCGGCCGAGGCCGCCCAGGTGTCGTTCGTCGCCGCCCTGGCGGTGGCCGACCTGCTGGGCGCCTACGTGCCCGCCAGCCTGGTCAGCCTGAAATGGCCCAATGACCCGCTGCTGGGCGGGCTGAAGGTCAGCGGGATCCTCGTCGAGTCCGGCACCCGGCCGGCCGGCGGCCTGTGGATCGCCGTCGGGGTGGGGGTGAACCTGGCCCGCAAGCCGATCGACAGCGAACGCCCGGCCACCGCCCTGACCACCTACAGGGACGCCCCGCCGCCGTCGCCGGTCGAGGCCATCGAGGTCCTGGCCGCCGCCTTCGCGCGCTGGCAGGACGTCTGGCTGCGCCTGGGATTCCCCGCCATCGCCGAGGCCTGGACCGCCCGCGCCCACGGCCTGGGCGAGCCCTGTGTCGCCCGGCTCGGGACCGAAACCTTGGAGGGGATCGCCGAAGGGCTGGACGGCGACGGCGCGCTGCGTCTTCGTCTGTCCGACGGTCAGTTGCGGCGGGTCACCGCCGGCGACGTCTTTTTCGGAGGGGCCTCCTGATGCTGTTGGCCATCGAACAGGGCAACACCAACACCATGTTCGCCATCCATGATGGCGCGACCTGGATCGCCCAGTGGCGCGCGGCCACCGAGAGCACGCGCACGGCCGACGAATACGTGGTCTGGCTGTCGCAACTGCTGTCGATGCAGGGCCTGGGCTTCCGGGCCATTGACTCGGTGATCATCTCCAGCGTCGTGCCGCAGTCGATCTTCAACCTGCGCAACCTGTCGCGCCGCTATTTCAACGTCGAGCCGCTGGTGATCGGCGAGAACGCCAGGCTGGGCGTCGAGGTGCGGATCGACAAGCCGTCCGAGGCCGGGGCCGACCGCCTGGTCAACGCCGTGGGCGCGCACATGGTCTATCCCGGCCCGCTGATCGTCATCGACAGCGGCACGGCCACCACCTTCGACATCGTCGGCGCCGACGGGGCGTTCGAGGGCGGCATCATCGCCCCGGGCATCAACCTGTCCATGCAGGCCCTGCACGAGGCCGCCGCCAAGCTGCCGCGCATCGCCATCCAGCGCCCGGCCGGCAACCGCGTGGTCGGGACCGACACCGTCAGCGCCATGCAGTCGGGCGTGTTCTGGGGCTATATTTCCCTGATCGAGGGCCTGGTGGCCCGCATCAAGGCCGAACGGGCCGAACCCATGACCGTGGTCGCCACCGGCGGCGTCGCCTCGCTGTTCGAGGGCGCCACCGACAGCATCGACCACTTCGATTCAGATCTGACCATCCGTGGCCTCCTCGAAATTCATCGCCGCAACACCCATCTAGAGACCTAATGACCAAATATACCGACAAGCCTTCCCCCAAGGACGAACTCGTCTTCCTGCCGCTCGGCGGGTCGAACGAGATCGGCATGAACTTCAATCTGTACGGCTACGGCCCGGCGGACGATCGCAAATGGATCGTCGTCGACCTGGGCGTGACGTTCGGCGACCAGACCACGCCCGGCGTCGAGATCATCCTGCCCGACCCCGAATTCATCGAGGCCTATGCCGACGACATCATCGGCATCGTCCTGACCCACGCCCACGAAGACCACCTGGGCGCCGTGCACTGGCTGTGGCCGCGCCTGAAGGCGCCGGTCTACGCCACGCCCTTCACCGCCTTCCTGCTGCGCGAAAAGCTGCGCGACGCCCGCCTGCTGGACGAGGTGCCGATCACCGAGATCCCGCTCAGCGGCAGCTTCGACCTGGGTCCGTTCCACCTGGAAATGATCACCCTGACCCACTCGATCCCCGAGCCGAACGGCCTGGCGATCAAGACGCCGCTGGGCACGATCCTGCACACTGGCGACTGGAAGATCGATCCCGATCCCCAGCTGGGCGGCCCCACCGACATCGAGGCCATCAAGCGCCTCGGCGACGAGGGCGTGCTGGCCATGGTCTGCGACAGCACCAATGTCTTCGTCGACGGCGAGGCCGGTTCCGAAGCCGACGTTCGCGTGGCGATGAACCGGCTGATCAAGGGCCTGACCGGCAAGATCGCCGTGGCCTGCTTCGCCTCCAACGTGGCCCGGATGGACACGGTGATCCGCGCCGCCCAGGCCGCCGGCCGCAAGGTCTGCCTGGCCGGGCGCTCGATGCACCGGATGAGCGCCGCCGCCCGCCACGTCGGCCTGCTGGAGGGCCTGGAGCCGTTCATCACCGACGATCAGGCCAAGTACCTACCCGAGAACGAGGTGCTGTTCCTGTGCACCGGCAGCCAGGGCGAGGCGCGCGCCGCCCTGGCCCGCATCGCCGAGGGCACCCACCCGCACGTCAAGCTCTCGCAGGGCGACCACGTGATCTTCAGCTCGCGCGTCATCCCGGGCAACGAGATCCCGATCCGCAACCTGCAGAACAAGCTGGCCGACCGCGGCGTGCGGCTGCACACCGAGCGCGACACCCCCGGCATCCACGTCAGCGGCCACCCGTGCCGCGACGAGCTCAAGCAGATGTACCAGTGGGCCCGGCCGACCATCGCCGTGCCGACCCATGGCGAGCGGCGCCACCTGATCGAGCACGCCGCCTTCGCCAAGGACCTGCAGGTGCCGCACGCGGTCAGCCCGCGCAACGGCGACATGGTGCTGTTGGCCCCCGGCCATCCGCAGATCATCGACGAGGTCCCGTCGGGCCGCCTCTATGTCGACGGCGGGGTGGTGACGCCCGAGAACGGCGAGGCCCTGCGCGAGCGGCGCCACGCGGCGTTCAACGGCATGCTGGCCGTTTCCGTCGTGCTGGACGGTCGCAACAAGATCGTCTCGGGCCCGCAGGTACGCGGCCTGGGCCTGGCCGGCGACGCCGAATATCCGCTGGACGACGCTCTGGACGACTTGGCCGAGGAGGCCGAGACCGCCTTCAAGCGCCTGAGCGGCGACCAGTGCGAGATCGACGAGGCCATCGAAAGCGCCCTGTCCAAGGCCGTGAAGAAGGCCGCCTTCCGCATCTGGGAGCGCAAGCCCGTGGTCGAGACCACGGTCCTGCGGATCTGACCGCACGATGGACGAGACCAGCCCGCCCGCCGAGGCGACGCGGCCGATCGCCCCCGACCCCGAGCCCCGCTGGCGCCAGACCCTGCGTCTGATGACCAGCGAGGCCTGGGCGCTCGGCGCGCTCACCGCGGTCCTGTGGATCGTCTCCGGTGTCCAACTGCTGGGCAAGACGCAGGGCTGGGACGAGACCATGCTCGCCCTGGGCAGTCTCTACCCGCCGTATTTCCGGCAGGGGTTCTGGTGGACCCCGCTGACCCACATCTTCCTGCATGCGGGCCTGCTGCACATCGTGATGAACACCAGCGCCCTGGTCAGCCTGGGCCCGGCCATCGCCGTGCGCCTCGGCCGGGACCTGAAGGGCGCGTTGCTGTTCTGGGCCTTCTTCCTGATCTGCGGCCTGGCGGGGGGACTGCTGTTCCTCGTCCTGCACTGGAACAGCGAGATCTCGGCCGTCGGGGCCTCGGGCGCGATCTGCGGCCTTTGGGGCGCGGTGGCGCGGCTGACGCCGGACGGCGGCCTGACGCCGATCCTCTCCCGCCAGGTCGGCAAGCAGACCTGGTCCTTCGTCGTCATGAACCTGGTGCTGGTCGCCATCGGCTTCGGCCTGGGCATGGCGTCGGGGCAGGGCGGACTGATGATCGCCTGGGAGTGCCATGTCGGCGGCTTCGTCGCCGGGCTGTTCCTGGTCGAGATGTTCCCCGCGCGATATTGGTGGCTTGCTCGCCCGGCCCGAGCGGATTGATCGCGGGGCGAGGCCCCCCCGCTGAAACGCCTCGCCGCGGGTCCATGAAGTCGTCTATATCCTCGCAAAACGACCAGAGGCGCGCGCGCCTCCGCCCCGCAGGACCTGAACGGATGATCGGCAAGCTCAACCACGTCGGCGTCGCGACCCCCTCCATCGACGAGTCGGTGAAGATGTACCGCGACCTGCTGGGCGCGACCTCGCACACCGACAAGTGGGCCATGCCGGAACAGGGCGTCTGGGTCTGTTTCGTCAACCTGCCCAACAGCCAGATCGAGCTGATCGAGCCCTATGGCGAGGCTTCGCCGATTCACGGCTTCCTGGCCAAGAACCCAAAGGGCGGCCAGCACCACATCTGCTTCGAGGTCGAGAACATCTACGAAGCGCGCGACAGCCTGGTCGCCAAGGGCGCCACCGTGCTGGGCGAGCCGCGCATCGGCGCCCACGGCACGCTGATCATCTTCGTTCACCCGAAAGACATGGGCGGCATGCTGGTCGAACTCATGGAAACCCCCAAGGACGCTCACTGATGGGTCCCGTCACCTGCATCGCCGTCTATCTGACCATCTGGTGGACCACGTTGTTCGCCGTGCTGCCCCTGGGCAACCGCACCTTCAAGGAGATGGGGATCGAGCCGCCGCCCGGCGCGGACCCGGGCGCGCCGGTCAATCCGAACCTCAAGCGCAAGTTCTTCACCACCACCTGGGTCTCGGCCCTGGTGATGGCCGGACTGCTGCTGACCATCCATTTCCACCTGATCGACCTGCCGGCGCTGCCCGCCACCTATTAATCCCAGGAATGGCGCCCAAGCCTTGGGCGGGCGACGATGGTTTTGCCGGCGTTCGCCCATTTCGTGGGCGAAGTTCGTCAAGTGGTCAGGCCAGGCGCAATCGGGCGCCCCGAACAACTGTTCGGGGGGTAGTCTCAGACTCACGAGGCCGGCTTTTCCGACCTTGCTCTGTGGCGTCTTCCCCGACGATGACTTGATAGGCCGCGCGTGAACCGCGCGGCCTTCTTTTCGTTTCCAGAGCCCCGGGCGTCATCTTTTCGCCGCGCGCGTTGCCAAGCTGAGGCCCAAGCGGCTATCTCAACGCCTCGAATTCCCCGGAGACGTCTCGTCCATGCGCCTGTCGCGCTATTTCCTGCCCGTTCTGAAAGAAGCTCCCTCCGACGCCCAGATCGTCTCGCACCAGCTGATGCTGCGCGCGGGCATGATCCGCCAGGAGGCGGCGGGCATCTACGCCTGGCTGCCGCTGGGCCTGAAGGTGCTCAACAAGGTCGAGCAGATCGTCCGCGAGGAGATGGACCGGGCCGGGGCCATCGAGCTCCTGATGCCGACCCTGCAGCTGGCCGACCTGTGGCGCGAGTCGGGCCGCTACGACGCCTATGGCCCGGAGATGCTGCGCATCGTCGACCGTCACGAGCGCGAGCTGCTGTACGGGCCTACCAACGAGGAAATGATCACCGAGATCTTCCGGGCCTATGTGAAGAGCTACAAGGACCTGCCCAAGAACCTCTACCACGTGCAATGGAAGTTCCGCGACGAGCGTCGCCCGCGCTTCGGCGTGATGCGCGGCCGCGAGTTCCTGATGAAGGACGCCTACAGCTTCGACCTCGACGCCGAGGGCGCGCGCAAGGCCTATAACCGCATGTTCGTGGCCTATCTGAACCTGTTCTCGCGCATGGGCCTGAAGGCCGTGCCGATGCGCGCCGACACCGGCCCGATCGGCGGCGACCTTTCCCACGAATTCATCGTCCTGGCCGAGACCGGCGAAAGCGCCGTTTTCTGCCACAAGGACCTGGTCGAGATGGCCGCGCCCGGCCCGGACGTCGACTGGTACGGCGACCTGCAGCCGCTGGTGAACCAGCGCACGGCGCTCTACGCCGCCACCGAGGAAATGCACGACGAGGCGGCCTTCGACGCCATCCCCGAGGGCGATCGCCTGTCGGCGCGCGGCATCGAGGTGGGCCACATCTTCTCGTTCGGGACCAAGTATTCCGAGCCGATGAAGGCCCTGGTCACCGGGCCCGACGGCAAGGACGTGCCAGTTCAGATGGGCAGCTACGGCGTCGGCGTCTCGCGGCTGCTGGGCGCGATCATCGAGGCCAGCCATGACGACGGCGGCATCATCTGGCCGGAGTCGGTCGCCCCGTTCGGAGTTGGGATCATCAACATGCGCCAGGGCGACGCCGCCTGCGACGAGGCCTGCGAGACGGCTTACCAGGTGCTGAAGGCCGCCGGCCGCGACCCGCTCTACGACGACACCGACGCCCGCGGCGGCGCCAAGTTCGCCACCATGGATCTGATCGGCGTGCCCTGGCAGCTGATCGTCGGCCCCAAGGGGATCGCCGAGGGCGTGGTCGAGCTGAAGAACCGCAAGACCGGCGAGCGTCATAGCGCCTCGCTCGACGCGATCCTGGCACAACTCAGCGCCAAGGCCGCCTGATGGCCCTCGGCGCGGGTCCGTTCGGAACCTGGGAGCGCACCGTCGCCTGGCGCTATCTGCGCAACAAGCGCAAGAACGGCGGCGTGGCGCTGATCGCCATCATCTCGTTCGCCGCGGTGATGCTGGCGGTGTTCGCCCTGATCACCGTGATGAGCGTGATGAACGGCTTCCGCGCCGAGCTGCTGGGCCGGCTGCTGGGCTTCAACGGCCACGTCTACGCCCAGGGCCCGCTGCTGAACGGACCCGATCGCGACGGCGTCATCGGCCGCATCAAGGCCGTGCGCGGCGTCACCCAGGCCGCGCCGATGGTCGAGGCCCAGGCCATGGTCATCGGCCCCAGCCAGGTGTCCGGCGCCATCGTACGCGGGGTCACGCCGGCCGATCTGCGCGGCATGAAGATGATCTCGTCCAACATCAAGCGCGGCTCCCTGGCCGGCTTCGGCGAGGGCGAGGACGGCGGGGACATCGTGCTGATCGGCGACCGCATGGCCCGCAACCTCGGCCTGTCGGTCGGCGACGCCATCACCCTGATCTCGCCTTCCGGCCCGGCCACGGCCTTCGGCACCTCGACCAGCGAGAAGGACTACACGGTCGGCGGGATCTTCAGCGTCGGCATGAGCCAGTTCGACGAGAGCTTCGTCTACATGGCGCTGCCCCAGGCCCAGCTGTTCTTCAGCCGCGATACCGCGATCGACTATGTCGAGATCAAGATCGCCGATCCGGACAAGGCCAAGGCAATCAAGCCGATCATCCAGCAGGCCAGCGGCCCAGGCGCCTTCGTCCAGGACTGGATGGACAAGAACGCCAGCTACTTCAACGCCCTGCAGGTCGAACGCAAGGTGATGCGGCTGATCCTGTTCTTCATCGTCGCCATCGCCACCCTGAACATCATCTCGGCCCTGGTCATGCTGGTGAAGAACAAGGGCCGCGACATCGCCATCCTGCGGACCATGGGCGCCAGTCAGAGCGCGATCCTGCGAATCTTCGTGATGGCCGGCGCGTCGATCGGCCTGTCGGGAACCCTGGCGGGCCTGCTGCTGGGCGTGCTGTTCTGCGCCAATATCACCGCCATCCAGAACTTCGTGGAATGGGTGACGGGCACGGCGGTGTTCAGCGCCGACATCTACTTCCTGGCCCATATCCCGGCCAAGATCGACTGGACCGAGGTGGCCGGCATCGTCGGCATCTCGACGGCCATGAGCATCCTGGCCACCCTGCCGCCCGCCATCCGCGCCTCGCGGCTCGATCCGGTCGAGGCCCTTCGCTATGAGTAGCCCCGTCCTGGCCCTGCGCGGCGTCGAGCGCACCTATGTCACCGAGGCCGGCGCCCTGAACGTGCTGCGCGGCGTCGACCTGGACGTCTATCCGGGCGAGGTGGTCGGGCTGATCGGTCCGTCCGGTTCGGGCAAGTCGTCGCTGCTGCACGCGGCCGGCCTGCTGGAAAAGCCGAACGCCGGCCTGATCGCCCTGGACGGCCGCGATTGCTCCAAGCTGTCCGAACGCCAGCGCACCAAGGTGCGGCTGTCGACCGTCGGCTTCATCTACCAGTTCCACCACCTGCTGCCCGAATTCAGCGCGCTGGACAATGTCGCCATGCCGTCGATGATCGCCGGCCGGAGCAAGGCCGAGGCGCGGGCGTCGGCGACCGAGATGCTGAACCAGCTGGGCCTGGCCGCGCGCCTCGACCACCAGCCGGGCCAGATGTCGGGCGGCGAGCAGCAGCGGGTGGCCATCGCCCGGGCCCTGGCCAACAAGCCCAAGCTGCTGCTGGCCGACGAGCCGACCGGCAATCTCGACCCGGCCAATTCGGCGGGGGTGTTCCAGGCGCTCTACGAGCAGGCCCGGCAACGGGGCGTGGCGGCCTTGATCGCCACGCACAACATGGAACTGGCCCGCTACATGGACCGGGTCTTTGCTCTCAAGGACGGGCACCTGGTGGCGCAGACCTTCTAGAGCAGGGCCTCACGCACGGTGGCGTAGAACCCCGCCTGGTCGATCTTCCGAACGATCCGGGCGTTGGGCGGCCGGCGCTTCAGGGCCGGATCCGCCAGTTCGATGTCGGGCAGGATCGGGTGGGAGACGCTCAGATAGCCGCGCGTCAGCTCGCCGATCGTCTCGACATCGACCACGGCCATGTCGGACTCCAGGATCAGGGTCTCGTCCAGGGCCACGGCGCACGTCAGGGCGTCGGGGTGCAGGCTGCCGTCCAGGCCTTGCGTCTGCTGGGCGAAGGTCAGGGAGGCGCGATTGACCTTGGTGAAGAACGCCGCGCGCGGCGTGCCCAGGGCCTCCAGGGCCGCCAGCTGCTCCACGGTCAGCAGGCCGTCCCGTAGCGTCTGCGTCCAGGTGACGATGCTCGTCGGAAAGCCGGCGTTGATCACGATCTTGGCCGCTTCCGGATCGACATAGAGGTTGTATTCGGCCGCCGGGGTGACGTTGCCGACCCCGTTGTCGGTCCCGCCCATGATCCATAGATGCTTGACGGCTTGGGCGATGCGCGGCTCGCGCAGATAGGCCAGGGCGATGTTGGTCAGGGCGGCCTGGGCGATCAGGGTGATCTCGCCGGGCGCGTCCATCACCCGCCGCACGATCTCGTCGGCGGCATGGCCGGGGGAGGGGCGCTGGACGGCCTTCGCAAAGCCGCTGTCGCTCATGCCGTCGGCCCCGAACACATAGGCCGCGTCCAACGGCGCGCGGGTGAACGGCCGCTGGGCGCCCAGATAGACCGGGACCTCGCCGCTCCGTCCGCAGGCCTCCAGCGTGGCCAGGGCGTTCTCGGCATGCTGCTCGAAGCCGACATTGCCGTGGGCGATGGTGATGGCCTCGACGCTCACGCCCGGTCGGCGCAGGGCCAGCATCAGGGAGAACACGTCGTCCCCGGCGGTGTCGGTGTCGATGATCAGGCGCATGGCCGCGATCTGAGCCGATCCGCGGCGCAAATCCATCGGAAACCGCCGCCGCGACCCATCCGCGCGGGCGGCGCGACAAAAAAGCGCGCAATCGAACAAGGGTCTCTTGCGGACGAGAACAAAAGTGGAATATAGAACAAACAAGCAACGACCGCAGGAGGGTTCCCATGGTCCGTATCGCGCGTGAGTCTTTGGCGCTTGTATCTGTCGCGAGCTTCGTCTGGATGATGTGCCAGGTCGCCCAATTGGTGGCCTGAGTCGCGAAAGCATGAGGTGCGGTGATGTCGGGCAATGAAGGTCAGGGTTTCGTCCACCTTCGCGTGCGCTCGGCCTATTCGCTGCTGGAAGGCGCCATCAAGGCCGACAAGATCCCCGGCATGGCCGCGGCCGCTGGCATGCCGGCGGCGGGTCTGGTGGACCGCAACAACCTGTTCGGGGCGCTGGAATATTCCGTCTATTCCAAGGACTACGGGGTTCAGCCGATCATCGGCTGCGCCCTGGCGGTGTCCGGGATCGGGGCGGGGCCGACCGAGCGCTGGGCCCGCACCCCGACCATCACCCTGCTGGTCCAGAACGAGCGGGGTTATCTGAACCTCTCGGAACTGTCGTCCCTGGCCTATCTCGAGAGCGGCGAGATGGCCGAGCCGGTCGTGCCCTGGGCCAAGGTGGTCGAGCACGCCGAGGGGCTGATCCTGCTGTCGGGCGGTACGGACGGTCCGATCGACGCCCTGCTGGCCGCCGGCAAGACCGCCGAGGGCGAGGCCGCCCTGGCGCAGATGCAGCGGGTGTTCGGCGACCGCTTCTATGTCGAGCTGCAGCGCCACGGCCTGCCGCGCCAGGCCGCCGCCGAGCCGGGCCTGGTCCATTGGGCTTATGAGAACGACGCGCCTCTGGTCGCCACCAACGACGTCTATTACGCCAAGCCGAGCCTGTACGACGCCCACGACGCCCTGCTGTGCATCTCCGACGGCGCCTTCGTCGGCCAGGACGAGCGGCGGCGCGTCACGCCCGAGCACTGGTTCAAGCCGGCCGAGGACATGCGCAAGCTGTTCGCCGACCTGCCGGAAGCCTGCGACAACACCCTCGACATCGCCCGCCGCTGCGCCTTCATGGTGCACAAGCGCGACCCGATCCTGCCCAGCTTCCCCACCGGCGACGGCCGCAGCGAGCCCGAGGAACTGACCCACCAGGCCAAGGAAGGCCTGAAGATGCGCCTGGCCGCCTTGGACAAGCTGGCCGTCGACGAGCAGGCCTACTGGGACCGGCTGGATTTCGAGCTGTCGATCATCATCAAGATGGGCTTCCCCGGCTACTTCCTGATCGTGTCGGACTTCATCAAGTGGGCCAAGGAGCACGGCATCCCCGTCGGCCCGGGCCGCGGTTCGGGCGCCGGGTCGTTGGTCGCCTGGGTGCTGACCATCACTGACCTGGATCCGCTGCGCTTCGGCCTGCTGTTCGAGCGGTTCCTCAATCCCGAACGGGTCTCCATGCCCGACTTCGACATCGACTTCTGCCAGGAGCGGCGGGAAGAGGTGATCGTCTATGTGCAGGAAAAGTACGGCCGCGATCGGGTGGCTCAGATCATCACCTTCGGCTCCCTGCAGGCCCGCGCCGTGCTGCGCGACGTCGGCCGGGTGATGCAGCTGCCGCTGGGCCTGGTCGACCGGCTCTGCAAGATGGTGCCCAACAACCCGGCCGCGCCGGTGACCCTGGCCCAGGCCATCGACATCGAGCCGCGCCTCAAGCAGGCCCGTGACGAGGACGGCAACGTCAAGGCCTGCCTGGACGTGGCCCTGCAGCTGGAGGGCCTGTTCCGCAACGCCTCGACCCACGCCGCCGGCGTGGTGATCGGCGACCGGCCGCTGACCCAGCTGACGCCGCTCTACAAGGATCCCCGCTCGGACCTGCCGGCCACCCAGTTCAACATGAAGTGGGTCGAAAGCGCCGGCCTGGTGAAGTTCGACTTCCTGGGCCTGAAGACCCTCACGGTGCTGGATCGGGCGGTCAAGCACCTGAAGAAGCGCGGCGAGGTCATCGACCTGGGCAAGCTGCCGTTCGACGACGCCAAGACCTACGAACTGCTCGCCTCGGGCCAGACGGTCGGCGTGTTCCAGCTGGAAAGCCAGGGCATGCGCGACACCCTGCGCAAGATGCGCTGCGGCTCGATCGAGGAGATCACCGCGCTGATCTCGCTGTACCGCCCGGGGCCGATGGACAACATCGACACCTTCGTCGACTGCAAGTTCGGCCGAAAGCCCGTCGACAACCTGCATCCCTCGCTGGAGGTGGTGCTGAAGGAGACCTACGGCGTCATCGTCTACCAGGAACAGGTGATGCAGATCGCCCAGATCCTGGCCGGCTACAGCCTGGGCGAAGCCGACCTGCTGCGGCGGGCCATGGGCAAGAAGAAGAAGGAGGAAATGGATCTCCAGAAGATCCGTTTCGTCGCCGGGGCCAAGGAAAAGAACGTTCCCGAGGAGCAGTCCGGCTCGATCTTCGAACTGGTGGCCAAGTTCGCCGGCTACGGCTTCAACAAGTCGCACGCCGCCGCCTACGCCCTGATCGCCTACCAGACGGCCTGGCTGAAGGCCAATACGCCGGTCGAGTTCCTGGCCGCGTCGATGAGCCTGGATCTGTCGAACACCGACAAGCTGGCGGTCTTCCACCAGGACGCCCGGCGCTTCGACATCACCGTGCGGCCGCCGGACGTCAACCGCTCGGGCGCCGACTTCGAGGTCGAGAACGGCGAGGTGCTGTACGCCCTGGGCGCGGTGCGCAACGTCGGGCTGGAGGCCATGAAGCACCTGGTCGCCATCCGCGAGGAGGGCGGGCCGTTCCGCGACATCTTCGACTTCGTCGAGCGGGTCGATCCCAAGCTGGTCAACAAGCGGGCGATCGAGAACCTGGCCCGGGCCGGGGCCTTCGACTCCATCCACAAGAACCGCGCCCAGATCTTCGCCTCGGCCGACGTGCTGATCGCCCACGGCCAGAGCATCGCCGCCGATCGCCAGGGCGGGCAGCACGCCCTGTTCGGCGGCGACCCGGCGGCCGGCCGGCCGCGCCTGAAGAAGACCGAGCCTTGGAGCCAGGTCGACCTGCTGGACGAGGAATTGGCCGCGGTCGGCTTTTACCTGACCGGCCACCCGCTGGACGACATGGTCGGGGTGCTGCGCCGCCGTCGCACGGCTATGCTGACCGAGGTCATCCCGCGCGCCGAGGCCGGCATGGAGGCCTTCCGCATGTGCGGCGTGGTCCGCCGCCGCCAGGAGCGCGCCTCGCAGAGCGGCGAGCGCTTCGCCTTCGTCTCGCTGTCGGATCCCAGCGGCGAGTACGAGGTGCTGTTTCCGCCCGAGGCGCTGCGCAAGTGCCGCGAGGTGCTGGAGCCGGGCAAGGCGGTGTCGATCAAGGTCCGCGCCAAGGCCCGCGACGGCGAGGTGCGGTTCTTCGGCGACGACGCCGAGCCGATCGAGAAGGCCATCGAGAACATGGTGGCGGGGCTGCGCCTGCACCTGTCGCCCTCGGCGACCGAGATCGAGGCCCTGAAGAAGCGGCTCGAGCCGGCAGCCTCGCCGCGGGGCGGCGAGGTCAGCCTGATCGCCGCCCTGGGCGGCGGCCGCGAGATCGAGATGAAGCTGCCGGGCCGCTACACCTTGGACGCCGCCTTGCGCGGGGCCCTGAAGACCGCGCCCGGGGTGGCGCTGCTGGAGGACGTATGATGCGGAAGGACGCGCGGCGGCGGGCTCAGCCTCCGCGTGGGCAAGGGCGGGGCATTTTCGCGTCCTGACGGTGTCAGACGGGAGCTCCAGGTTTTTTGTCGCTGGGCGTTCTTCGCGCGAACGAGGCCGCTTCGCTCGGAAGTGCTTCGACAAAGCGGGCTTTCGCTCTCGTCGTGGGCTGGCGTGTGAGTTTCGGAGCGCGTCGGCGTCGACCTTCATGACCGCTTCGGTGACGTGATCTTGGGCCGCTTGGGCTTGGAGGCAGGATGGACGCGCTTGGAATTCCCCCGGCGGCGGTTCGCGATGCGAACGCGCTGGAACTGGCCCGCGTGTGGATCGCCGAACAAGGGCTGCATTGCTCTCTGAAGGTGGGTCTCTATGCGGCGGACGGGGTCGACCGGGAAACGGCGGCTTGGGGGATCATCTTGGCCGACCTAGCCGGACACGTCGCCGATGCGCTGAGCGCCGAAGGCCTGGGATCGCGGGCGGACCTGCTGGACGCGCTGGTCGAGCGCTTCAACGATGAAGCGGCCGAACCTTCGTCCGAACGGACAGGCGGGCGTGGACGCGAGGCGATCTGATGTCGCGCAACGCGGTTCCTCGGCCCGATGGCCGGTGGCGAGCCGATGCTTCGGGCGCGCGGGGCGACCTCCGGTGACCTTGGTCGCGGGGGCTGGCGTCTCGCGAGCCGCCGCGTCGACGGTCGTGTCGGCGGTCGGCCGCCAAGAGCGCGCCGGTCGATTGAATCTGAGAGGAGGAGAAGGCCCATGGCCAGACATGAGGGCGGCTGCCAGTGCGGCGCGGTGCGCTACGCGGTCGAGGTCGCGCTGGATAACCTGATCACCTGCAACTGCTCGCGATGCGGCAAGCTGGGATCGGTGCTGGCCTTCGCGCCGGCCTCGGCGTTCGAGCTGAAGCAGGGCCAGGACGCCCTCACAGAATACCGCTTCAACACCCACAAGATCGCGCACCTGTTCTGCCGGACCTGCGGCGTCCAGTCGTTCGGCCGCGGCCTCGGGCCGGATGGGACCGAGATGGCGGCGATCAATGTCCGCTGCCTTGACGAGGTGGACGTCTTCGCCCTGGAACCGCACCGGTTCGACGGCAAGTCGCGCTAGGCGCCGTGGACTCCAAGGAGTCCCGTCGGGCGTGGATCATGATTCAAGACCGCCTTTGAGGAGGCGGTCTTGAGCGTGATGGATCGTTTGGAGTCGAGCCACGCCCGTTGGCGACGGATGGCGGGGCTGATCATTGGTCGCTTTGATCAGAAAGGCTCGACGGGTCGTGACAGCGGGACGTTCGTGGAGGACGCCCTAGGACCGTTCGCACCGGCTCGCCCTGGCGCGACCTTCCGAGGCGTTCGGCGACTGGAACGGCGCCTTCCACCGGTTCGGCCGCAGGAGCCAGAAGGGCGTATGGCGGCGGATTTTCGAGGCGATGTCCGATGATCCGGACTTCGAGCCCCTAATCGTCGACGCCACCATCGTCCGCGCCCACTGCGCGCCAGCGGAGCCCAAAAGGGGAGCTGAAGACCAGGCCTGGAGGCTCTTGCGGGGGCCTGAGCACCAAGGTCCACGTGGCCGTCCGCGGCCTGGGCCAAATCGGCACGCTTCATTCCGACCCAGGATCGTAGGGCGACGCGCCACGGGCGGCCGCCTTGATCGCGAGCCGCCCGCGTCATGGCCGACACCGACCCTTTGCGCCAAACCATCGCCGACAAGGACGCCGTCATAGGCGGTGTCGCCCATGATGAGCCGGGCGGACAGTCCCTCGATCAAAATGCCGACTTGGGGCGCGTCGCCGCGATGTCCGGCGGTCAGGATGAAGCGGATCGGCTGACCAGGCCCGCGCGATCCATAGAGGGCGGCGCGACCCGGAGCTGGCCGCCGCCGATCGCTGCGTGCCCAGCCCGCACCCCGCTCTGGTCCAGGTGGAGCCCAGGCCTCAGGCAGGCGAAGGCGTTGCGATCCAGGCGCCCCGGGCAGATCGGTCAGCAGGGGCGCATCGATAGCAGAACCCACGTGGGGGATGGTCTGCAGCAGGGCCGCGCGGGTCCGTGGACCCCGCGGCTTCGCCTGGAGCCGGGCCTCGATCCGGGGCCGTCCTGGACGACAACGCGATCCTGTCGGCGGCTGTCGGCGACGGCCTCGTCCAGAGCCTGCTTGAGACGGGTCTTCTCGCTGGCTGCGTCTCCACTAAAGCATCGCGCGGAAAAGTGGGCGCCGGTTTTCCGCAAAAGCGCTGCGAAAACAAAAGTCTAGAGCAAGTCGCGCGGTTCCTATATCGCGCGACTTGCTCTAGCTGACTGCGGATGGATAGGGCGCGGATCTCGAAGGCCTTGGCGCTGGGAACAAGGCGTGCCGCGCGCGACCAGCCCTACGTCCAGCTGTCGATCATGACCGCAGGCCTTCGGCCGTGCGCAGAGCTGCGATCCGTGGGGTCGGCCAGCCGGCCTCGAAACCGGTTTCGGCCAAGCCGCGCGCCCGGCGCGCCCCTTGGTCGTCGATCGACTCCGACGCCGCCTGGCTTACACCCTCGCGCCCGCGGCAAACCACCAGGCTCGCAAATCAGCCGAGACGTTGGCGATCCGAAACGCCTTGTCGGCGGGGCAGGGGCTTCGGGAGCCGCCAGGTCGGCGCTGTAGACCACTCGGATGGGGCTTCTCGGATGTGATCGGAACCGGGCGCCAGGCGCGGGCAGGGAGCCTTCTACCAGGCGCTGGCGCGGCCGTTGGCCAGGCCGGCGCGGCCGAGGCGGCGCTTGGCGGCCTTGCCGCAGCCGACGATCATCGGCGCGTCCGCCCCGCGCAGCAGCGGCAAATCGTCGAGGCTGTCGGTATAGGCATAGGCCCAGCGCGGACCATGGCCCGCCTCGGCCAGGGCCTGGCACTTGCGCTGGTGACGGCAATGGATGTCGGCGACCCAGCCGCCGGCCCGGCGCTTGAGCGAGGTGCCCAGCACGATGATCGGCCGGTCCAGCGGGGCGATCAGGGCCTGGGCCAGGAGGGTCGGGGCGGCGGTGACGACGACGACCTCGTCGCCGCCGGCGAGATGAGCGTCGAGGGTCTCGACCCCGTGGCGGCGCCAGCGAAGGGGCAGGGCGTCGGCATGGAAACGGGCGGCGAAATCGGCGCACGAGTCCCGCAGCGCCCGCTCGTCCAGTCCGACCGTGGCGATCCACAGCAGGATCGAGGCTCCGGCCTGCCGGGTGCGCGGCGCGATCACCATCGGGACGGCGACCGGCGCGACCAGCAGCGTGGTCAGCAGGCGGGGAACCGAGCGGCAAGCCCGGTCCCATAGCCATAGCGCCGTGGAATCGCCGTCCAGCAGCGTGCCGTCCAGATCGAACACCGCGAGCATGAGCCACCTCTACCCGTCACGGCAGGCCAAGCGGCTCCCACCCAGCCGTCGGACCTGAGCCATCAGACACGATCTCTGTGTCAGAAACGCATGACGATTGCGGTTCGCCTGTGGACAGATCGGGTTCATTTGTGGGCCTGCGCCGATCGAAGTCGCCATGCGAGCCGCCCGATGGACCGTCTCGCGACCGCCCGCCTGATCGCCGAGCGCCTGGACGAGCGGGATCTGCCCGACCTGGTCGCCTTGCACCTCGGTTCGGCCGTCTCACGTTATCTGGGCGGGATATCCGACCCGCGGAGGCGACAAGAGCCTATCTGGCGGCCAATCTGGCCCATTGGGACCGCCACGGCTTCGGACTGTGGATCGGCGCACGCCCGACAGCGCCTTCGTGGAAAGCACCGGAATTCGGTCGTTGACGGTGGAAGGCGTTCCGGAGATCGAGATCGCCTACGCCCTGGCGCGCGGCGTCTGGGGCCGGGGATATGCCGGCGAGATCGCGGAGGCGCTAGTCGAACATGCGCTGGACCGCTAGCCCTGCCGTCCCCGGTCGGGGTGGTCATGATCGACCACGGCGCCTCGCGCCGGGTGCTGGAGCGGGCGGGGTTCGCGTTCGAGCGCGAGGTGATCCACGCAAGAGAGCCCCGCGCGCTCTACCGCCTGAGCCGGCCGGAAGACGCGACGGCGGCATGACCTTGCCGGGCCGGCGGCCCGACGGGCAAGGTTCAGGCGTCTAAGGGCTTGCTTTTTGGTCCGTTCGCGCCTATCTGCGCGGCCATTCCACACGTGGACGTGCGGCGACGCCGGGGAGACATCCCGTCGTTACCGTTCCGGTCCCGGTCCGAATCGTCGGAGCGGGGGTGTCCACGGAGGTTCAACCGGAAGAAGGAGACCTATCATGGCGCTTCCCGAATTCTCCATGCGTCAGCTCTTGGAAGCTGGCGCCCACTTCGGCCACCAGACGCACCGCTGGAACCCGAAGATGGACCGCTACATCTTTGGTTCGCGTTCGAACATCCACATCATCGACCTGTCGCAGTCGATCCCGCTCCTGCACCAGGCCCTGGTGAAGGTGCGTGAAGTCGCCGCCGCCGGCGGCCGCGTGCTGTTCGTCGGCACTAAGCGCCAGGCCAGCGACCCGGTCGCCACGGCCGCCAAGCGCTGCGCCCAGTACTATGTCAACCACCGCTGGCTGGGCGGCACCCTGACCAACTGGCGCACCGTTTCGGGCTCGATCGCGCGCCTGCGCGAACTCGAAGGCGTGCTGGGCGGCGACGGCTCGGGCCGTTCCAAGAAGGAACTGCTGCAGCTGACCCGCGAGCGCGACAAGCTGGAACTGTCGCTGGGCGGCATCAAGGACATGGGCGGCATCCCCGACATCATGTTCGTGATCGACACCAACAAGGAAGCGATCGCGATCCTGGAAGCCCGCAAGCTGAACATCCCGGTCGTCGCCATCCTCGACACCAACTGCGATCCGGACGGCATCACCTATCCGATCCCGGGCAACGACGACGCCGCCCGCGCCCTGCAGCTGTACTGCGACCTGATCGCCGACGCGGTGCTGGACGGCCTGGCCGCCGGCCAAGCCGCCTCGGGCGTCGACCTGGGCGCCTCGGTGGCCCCGATCGAGCCGACCCTGGCGCGCGAACTGACCCCGGAACCGGTGGCTGAAGCCGCCGCGCCGGAAGTCGCCGCCGCTGAAGTCGCCGAGCAGGAAGCGGCGTTCGAAGCCGCCGCTGCTCCGGCCGCCGTCGAAGCCGCTCCGGAAGCCGCTCAAGAAGCGACCGCCGAAGCGATCGAAGCCGTCGCCGAAGAGCCGGCCGCGAGCTAATTTTCCGATCGCCGGATCGGGATTTCGGTCTCGATCCGGTCTTCGTGAACCTGACATGCGACCGGGCTATCAAGCCCGGTCGTAATTTTGTTTCACGCGTTTCTCCCGCCGAACCGGTCTTGGTCGCGGTTGGAAGCGCTCTGACGTTTAATGGAGGAACTCATGGCTGAAGTGACCGCTGCGCTGGTGAAAGAGCTGCGCGAAAAGTCCGGCGTCGGCATGATGGACTGCAAGAAGGCCCTGGTCGAAAACAACGGCAACATCGACGCGTCCATCGACTGGCTGCGCGAGAAGGGCCTGTCCAAGGCCGCCAAGAAGGCCGACCGCGTCGCCGCCGAAGGCCTCGTGGGCATCGTGGTCCGCGCCGAAGGGGCGGGGATGACCGCCGCCGCCGTCGAGGTGAACGCCGAAACCGACTTCTTGTCGCGCAACGAACTGTTCCAGAACGCCGTGCGCAAGATCGCCAGGGCAGGCCTGGACAACGAGGGCGTGGACGCCATCGGCGCGGCCACCACGCCCGACGGCGAAGTCGTGTCGGATTTGCTGACCCACCTGATCGCCACGATCGGCGAAAACATGGTGCTGCGCCGCTCGGCCAGGTTCGCCGTGGCTGAAGGCGCCGTGGCGACCTACATCCACAACGCGACGGCCCCGGATCTGGGCCGCATCGCCGTGCTCGTGGCCATCGAAGGCGCTGGCGACCAGGCCAAGATCGTTGAGCTGGGCCGCAAGATCGCCATGCACGTGGCCGCGACCGCCCCGCTGTCGCTGTCGCCGGACGATCTGGACCAGGCCGCCATCGAGAAGGAGCGCCAGATCTTCACCGCGCAGGCGCTGGAGTCGGGCAAGCCCCCGGCCGTGGTCGAGAAGATGGTCGAAGGCCGCATCCGCAAGTTCCTGGAAGAAGTCGTGCTGCTGAAGCAGGCTTTCGTCATGAACCCGGACCAGACCGTCGAGCAGCTGGTCGCCGAAGCCGGCAAGGAACTGGGCTCGCCGCTCACCGTGAAGGGCTTCGTTCGCCTGGCCCTGGGTGAAGGCGTCGAGAAGGCTCCGGAAGGCGATTTCGCCGCCGAAGTCGCCGCCATGGCCGGCCAAGCCTAAGCCTCGTTCGCCGCCCATCGCTCTTCTGGCGGGGCGGCGAACGAGACCGCCTATGAAAGGCGCGGCGCGCATCGAGCGCGCGCCGCGCTTTTTTTTGCGCCCCGGTCGTGCACCTGCACGCGATCTGGCCGGTTTAAGCCCGGAAAACCGATCCCACTTTTTCGGAACGCGCACTATGTTGCGTCCCGACGACTCAGGAAGAGCCTCCGCATGTCCGAAGCCCAGCACAGACCCTATCGCCGAGTGCTTCTGAAGGTTTCGGGCGAGGTGTTGATGGGCGACACGCCCTACGGCATCGACACCAAGACCGTCGAATCGGTGGCCGAGGACATCCGCGAGATCGTCCAGTCCGGCGTCGAGCTGTGCCTGGTGATCGGCGGCGGCAACATCTTCCGCGGCATGGCCGGCGCGGCCAAGGGCATGGAACGCTCCAGCGCCGACTACATGGGCATGCTGGCCACGGTCATGAACGCCCTGGCCATGCAGGACGCCCTGGAGCGTATCGGCGTCTCCACCCGCGTGCAGTCGGCCATCCCGATGGCCACGGTCTGCGAGCCCTACATCCGCCGTCGCGCCCAGCGGCACCTGGAGAAGGGCAGGGTGGTGATCTTCGCCGCCGGCACCGGCAACCCGTTCTTCACCACCGACACCGCCGCGGCCCTGCGCGCCGCCGAAATGCAGTGCGACGCCCTGTTCAAGGGCACCAGCGTCGACGGCATCTACAGCGCCGACCCCAAGAAGGACTCGGCCGCCAAGCGCTACGACACGCTCACCTACATGGACGTTCTGGCCAAGGACCTGCGGGTCATGGACGCCTCGGCCGTGGCGCTGATGCGCGACAACAACATCCCGATCGTGGTCTTCTCCATCAAGGGACGCGGCAACCTGTTGAACGTCCTCAAGGGCCAGGGAACGTACACCGTCGTTTCCGGCGACCGCGCCGCTTAATTTCCCAGCGAAGAGAGCCCAAGCCATGGCCACCGCCGAAAAACCCGTCCTGTCCCGCTACAAGGACCGCATGGACAAGTCCGTCGTCGCCCTGAAGGAGGAGTTCGCCTCCCTGCGCACGGGCCGCGCCTCCGCCAGCCTGCTGGACCAGGTGATGGTCGAGGCCTACGGCTCGCCGACCCCGCTGAACGCGGTGGCCTCGATCAGCGTGCCCGAGCCGCGTCAGATCAACGTCAACGTCTGGGACAAGGGGGTCGTCGTCTCGGTCGAGAAGGCGATCCGCAATTCGGGCCTGGGCCTGAACCCGGTCGTGGAAGGCCAGAACCTGCGCATCCCGATCCCGCCGCTGACCGAAGAGCGTCGCAAGGACCTGGTGAAGATCGCCGGCAAGTACGCCGAGCAGCAGAAGGTCGCGGTCCGCAACATCCGCCGCGACGCCAACGACGATCTCAAGAAGGCCGAGAAGGCTTCCGTCATCAGCGAAGACGAGCTGAAAAAGATGGAAACCGAGGTCCAAAAGATGACCGACGAGGCCATCAAGCGGGTCGACGAGGCCTTGAAAACCAAAGAACAAGAGATCATGCAGGTTTAGCATCGACCTGCGTTGTGGGGGAGATGAGGGAAGGCTGAAGCGCATGGCGCCGACGACCGGCCTGCAGGATGTCTCGACGCGCGCCGGGGGCGCCAAGTCGGGCCAATCCCTGCATGTGGCCATCATCATGGACGGCAACGGCCGTTGGGCGAAGCGGCGCAACCTGCCGCGCGTCCTGGGCCATCGGGCTGGCGTCAACGCCCTGAAGCGGACCGTCGAGGGCGCCGCGCCCCTGGGCGTGGGTGTGATGACGGTGTTCGGCTTTTCCACCGAGAACTGGAGCCGTCCGCCGCAGGAGGTGTCGGAACTGATGGGCCTGCTGAAGGCCTATCTGGAGTCCGACCTCGAGCGCCTGGCCCGCGAGGGCGTGAAGGTGCGGATCATCGGCCGCCGGACGGGCCTGGCCCCCGACGTGCTGGATGTCATCGAACGAGCCGAGCGCCGCACCGCCCACAACGACGCCTTCCTGCTGCAGGTGGCCTTCAACTATGGCGGCCGGGCCGACATCGCCGACGCCGCGCGCGCCTTCGCCGAGGCTGTGGAACGGGGCGAGGCCCGGGCGGCCGATCTGGACGAGGCGCTGTTCGAACAGCGGCTGTCGACGGCCGGGGCCCCGGCTCCGGACGTCATCGTGCGCACCAGCGGCGAGCAGCGGATCTCCAATTTCCTGCTTTGGGAATGCGCCTACGCCGAACTCGTGTATCAGGACGTTCTTTGGCCGGACTATGGGCCCGAACACCTGGCCGCCGCGTTGACGGAATATCGCAGCCGCGACCGTCGCTATGGAGGTATCGCCGTCGATGACGTCGCCGTCGCCGGCTAAGCGTTTCAACTGGAGCAACCTGCGGATCCGTGTCGCCTCGGCCACGGTGCTGGTGCCTACGGTCGTGGCCGCCGTCTGGTTCGGCGACGTCTGGTACCTGGGCCTGATCCTGGTGGGCGTCGCGTTGCTCGCTCGAGAGTGGGCCGAGATGAGCGCCCGGCGGTCCGTGCTGGGCGTGGCGCTGGCGATCGGCGCGGCCGTGGCGATCTCGGTGATCGTCGCTTTCCGCGGCCACTACTACATCACCTGGCCCGTAGTGGTCGTCGGGGCCCTGGCCGCGGCGTCGATGGCGCGGGGGGCGGTCGAGCGGCGGGCCGACGCGGCCTATGGCGTGATCTATATCGCGCCGGCGGTGATCGCGATGATCTGGCTGCGCCGGATGGAGGCCGGCCTGTCCTGGACCCTGCTGATGTTCACCGTCACCTGGTTCGCCGACATCTTCGCCTTCGCGACGGGCAGCCTGCTGAAGGGCCCCAAGCTGTGGCCGCGCTTTTCGCCCAACAAGACATGGTCGGGCTTCTTCGGCGGACTGGTCGCCGCCTCGCTGGGCGCGGTCGGCATCGTCGCCCTGTCCCAGGCGCTGCCCGCCTTGCCGGACCTGCACCTGGCCTGGCCCGTGGCCGCCGCGATCGGCCTGCTGGGCGGCCTGGCCACCATGACCGGCGACCTCTGGGAATCCATCCTCAAGCGTCGGTTCGGCGTGAAGGATTCGGGCGACCTGATCCCTGGCCACGGCGGCATGCTGGACCGCGTCGACGGCCTGATGTTCGCGGCGATCGTGGTCGCCGGCGCGCGCCTGCTCGACCAGTGGGGGTGGCTGCCTTGACCCACACCCGCCCGGGCGAGGCCCGCAAGGTCGTGGTGCTGGGGTCGACGGGGTCCATCGGCGTTTCGACGCTGGACCTGTTCGAACAGGCCGACGTCCACGTCGAGATCCTGGCCCTGACCGCCGGCCGCAACGTCGAGAAGCTGGCGCAGCAGGCCCTGCGCTGGCGGCCCCAGGTGGCGGTCATCGACGACGAGACCTGCCTGCCGCGGCTGCGCGAGCGCCTGGCCGGGTCCGGCGTGCGGGCCGCCGCCGGACCCGCCGCGGTCTCCGAGGCCGCCGCCATGGGGGCGGACTGGGTGATGTCGGCCATCGTCGGCGCGGCGGGGCTGGCCCCGACCCTGGCCGCCGCCCGCACCGGCGCGGTCATCGCCCTGGCCAACAAGGAAAGCCTGGTCTGCGCCGGACCGGCCCTGCTGGCCATCGCCCGCGAGGCCGGCGGCTCGGTGATTCCCGTCGATTCCGAGCACTCGGCGATCTTCCAGGTGCTGCAGCGCGACTGTATCGACCAGGTATCGCGCCTGATCCTGACAGCCTCGGGCGGTCCCTTCCGCACCTGGGACAAGGCCGCCATGGCCAAGGCCACGCCGGAGCAGGCGGTGGCCCACCCCAACTGGTCGATGGGCGCCAAGATTTCGGTCGATTCCGCGACGATGATGAACAAGGGCCTCGAGATGATCGAGGCGTCCTACCTGTTCGAGACCCCGCAAGAGCGCATCGACGTCGTGATCCACCCGCAGTCCGTGATCCACAGCCTCGTCGAATACGCCGACGGCTCGACGCTGGCCCAGCTGGGCCCGCCGGACATGCGCAGCCCGATCTCCTGCGCCTTCTCCTGGCCCCAGCGCCTGTCCTGGCCCGCCAAGCCCCTGGACCTGGCCGCCTACGGCCAGCTGACCTTCGAGGCGCCGGACCTGGACCGGTTCCCGTCGATCGCCATCGCCCGCGAGGCCCTGCGCCTGGGCGGCGGCGCGCCGGCCGCGATGAACGCCGCCAACGAGGTGGCCGTCGCGGCCTTCCTTGACCGGCAGATCGGCTTTCTGGATATTGCCCGCGCGGTGGCGGGGACACTTGAGCGCATGAACGGCCTGGGCGAGCTCGCCGACAGCCACGGCGACGCCCTCGACAGCGCGATGATGACCGACGCCTCGGCTCGCCGCATTGCGGCCGAGGTTGTCGGCCAAAACCGTATCTAGAGACTGACCGGGGAGTTGGGCGCCACCTTATGATTGGGTTTTTGACGGGCCTTCTTGCGTTCGTGTTCGTGCTGTCCGTCGTCGTGACAGTGCACGAACTCGGCCATTTCTGGGCCGCGCGAGCCTGTGGCGTGGCGATCGACTGCTTCTCGATCGGCTTTGGTCCCAAGATCGTGGCCTGGCGCGACAAGACCGGCGTCGAGTGGCGGATCGCCGCGATCCCGCTGGGCGGCTACGTGCGATTCTCAGGCGACGACAACGCCGCCAGCGTGCCTGACGGCAGCGACCTAGCCGTCCTCAAGCGCGAGATCGCCAGCCGGGAAGGCGAGGCGGCCGTTTCGCGCTACTATCATTTCAAGCCCGTCTGGCAGCGCGCGATCATCGCCGTCGCCGGTCCGATGGCCAATTTCGCCCTGGCGATCGCCGTGTTCGCCGTCTTCGCTGTGACGCTGGGCGAATATCGCCATCCGGCGAGAATCGACACAGTTCCGGCCGACGGCCCGGCGGCGGCGGCCGGGTTCAAGCCGGGCGATCTGGTCACCAAGGTCGACGGTCGCCGGATCAAGACCTTCGAGGAGCTCAGCGGCTACGTCATCCTGCGGGCGCGCCTGCCTATCGACTTTACGGTCGAGCGTGGAGGCCAGACCGTGCATCTGGTGGCCACGCCGGTCCAGGTCGAGGTGGTGGACAAGATCAACGGCCGCATGAAGATCGGCCGGCTGGGCGTGGGCAATGTCAGCAAGCCCTATCACTATCGCTCGTCGATCTGGCGCGCCATTCCCGACGCCACCGTGCAGGTCTGGGACCAGATCAGCACCATCGGCTTCTATCTTGGCCGTCTGGTCACGGGCCAGATCTCGGCCGACCAGATCAGCGGCGTGATCGGCATCGGCCACGCGGTCGGCGCGATGGCCTCGGCCACGACGGTCGACGCGCCCGACATCCAGACTCTGCTGCTGCGCTTCTTCGTCGGCCAGATGATCATGGTCGCCACCCTGTCGGTCAGCATCGGCTTCATGAACCTGCTGCCCATACCGGTGCTCGATGGCGGCCATTTGCTGATGTACGCCTACGAGGCGATCGCCAAGCGACCGCTGAAGGCCGAGTTCCAGGCGGCCGGCTTCAGAGCGGGGCTTGCCTTGATCCTTGGTTTCATGCTGTTCGCGGCCTGGAACGATCTCCATCGCTACGACGTGTTCAAATTCATTGGCGGCCTGTTCTCGTGACCTGTTCTCGTGAGCTGGCCGTCCGTCCATGATTGGTCCCATGAACAAAATTCGCGCCCATAGCGCCGCGTTCGCCACCGGCGTTGCGCTTCTTCTCGGTTCCACGGCGCTGACCGCGCCGCAGGCGGCCCTCGCCCAGGCCCAGGCCACGGGCGTGGTGCAGCGCATCGTGGTGCAGGGCAACGAGCGGATCGAGCAAGGGACCGTGCTGTCCTACCTGCCGATCCAGCCGGGCGAGACGGTCGACCCTCAGCGCCTCGATCTGGCGCTGAAGACCCTGGCCCGCACCGACCTGTTCGCCGACGTGAAGATCGAGCTGCAGGGCGGCGACCTGATCGTCAAGGTCGTCGAGAACCCGATCATCAACCAGGTGGTCTTCGAGGGGAACTCGGCGCTCAAGGAAGACAAGCTGAAGGACGAGGTCCAGATCCGTCCGCGCGGCATCTTCACCCGCGCCAAGGTCCAGGCCGACGTCCAGCGCATCATCGAGCTGTATCGCCGCTCGGGCCGCATCTCGGCGACCGTGACGCCCAAGGTGGTCGAACTGCCGCAGAAGCGCGTCGACCTGGTGTTCGAGATCAGCGAAGGCCCCAAGAGCGGCGTGCTGGGCGTCAACTTCCTGGGCAATGTCGAATATTCGGACAACGACCTGAAGGACGTGATCGTCACCAAGGAGTCGCACTGGTACAAGTTCCTGACCAGCAACGACAACTACGATCCGGACCGGATCGAGTACGATCGCGAGCAGCTGCGCAAGTTCTACCGCAACCGCGGCTATTTCGACTTCCGGGTCGTGGCCTCGGTCGCCGAGCTGGCGACCGACAAGAACGGCTTCGCGGTCACCTATACGATCGACGAAGGCCCCAAGTACAAGTTCGGCAAGGTCACCGTCGAAACCGAGCTGAAGAAGCTGGACGGCAACCTGCTGGCCCAGATCCTGCCGATCCGCGCCGGCCAGCTGTATGAAGACGAGAAGATCGAGCAGGCCACCGACGCCCTGACCTTCGCGGCGGGCGCGGCCGGCTTCGCCTTCGTGGACGTGCGTCCGCGCTACGTGCCCAACCACGAGAACAACACCGTGGACGTGGTGTTCTCGGTACGGGAAGGCCCGCGCGTCTACGTCGACCGGATCGACATCGTCGGCAACACCCGCACGCTGGACTATGTGGTGCGCCGCGAGCTGGAAGTGGCCGAGGGCGACGCCTACAACCGGGTGCTGGTCGACCGCTCGAAGAACCGCGTCCGGGCCCTGGGCTTCTTCAAGGACGTCGACATCGAGGAGGTGCCGAGCGCCCAGCCGGACCGCACCACCCTGCGGGTCAAGACCGAGGAGCAGCCGACCGGCGAACTGTCGTTCAGCGCCGGCTACAGCTCGGTCGACAAGCTGGTGCTGGACGTCGGCATCACCGAGCGCAACTTCCGCGGCCGCGGCCAGAACCTGCGGGCCCGCGTCTCGGTCGGCTCGCTGCGCCAGCAGATCGACTTCGGCTTCACCGAGCCGCGCTTCCTGGGCCGCGACCTGCGCGCGGGCCTGGACCTGTATTCATATCGCTACGACCTCAGCGACTACGCCGCCTACGACACGGAATCGACCGGCGGCACGCTGCGCCTGGGCTTCCCGCTGACGCAGAACGCCTCGATGGGCCTGCGCTACCAGCTCCGCCAGGACAAGGTGAGCGTCGCGGACAATCTCTGCGCCAGCGGGTCGGTGTCCGACATCCTCTGCCTGCAGCGCGGCTCGTACATAACCTCGCTGTTCGGCTACAACCTGCGGCTCGACAAGCGCAACGACCCGATCCAGCCGACGCGCGGCTGGTTCGCCGACCTGAGCCAGGATCTGGCCGGCTTCGGCGGCGACACCAAGTATCTGAAGACCGAGACCGACGCCGGCTGGTACTGGGGCTTCAACAAGGACTTCATCTTCAGCGCCACCGGTTCGGCGGGCTATATCGAAGGCTGGGGCGGCGACAACATCCGCATCAACGACCGCTTCTACAAGGGCGGCAGCTCGTTCCGCGGCTTCGAGATCGCCGGTATCGGCCCGCGCGACACGACGACGCAGAGCAGCGCCCTGGGCGCCAAGCTGTACGCCATCGGCACGTTCGAGCTGACGGTCCCGACCTTCCTGCCCGAGCAGTACGGGATCAAGGCCCGCCTGTTCAGCGACTTCGGTACGGCCGGCCAGCTGGACGACGTCGACCGCCTGACGGCGGGCGGCGAGATCAACAAGAACATCAAGGACGACCTGGGCCTGCGGGCTTCGGCGGGGTTGAGCATCGACTGGAAATCCCCCATGGGGCCCATCACGTTCGATTTCAGCCATATTCTCGCTAAAGATGACTACGACAGGACCGAGACCTTCCGGTTCTCCACCTCCACAAGGTTTTAATAAGCATGACCCCCAAGTTCCTCGCCGCGACCGTTTCGGGTCTGGCCGCTCTCGCCACGGCGTCGGGCGCCTTCGCCCAGGCCACGCCTCCGACGGCCCCGGCCGCGCCGCCGGTCACCCACGGCGCGCCGATCGCCGGCGTCTGCATCTTCTCGAGCCAGGGCGCCGTCGCCCGCTCGCAGGTGGGCAAGGCCGTCGACGCCCGCCTGAAGACCATCATCTCGCAGGTCAACGCCGAACTGAACGCCGAGCGGACCAGCCTGGAAGCTGACGCCAAGGCGTTGGACGCCAAGCGGGCCACCCTCGACCAGAGCGCCCTCGAACAACAGGCCGCCGCCCTGCAGGTGCGCGGCAACGCCTTCCAGCGTAAGGGCCAGCTGCGCCAGCGCGAAGTCGAGGCCACCGAGCAGAAGCAACTGGCCCGCGTCTATCAGGAACTGGACCCGGCCATCCGCCAGGCCTACCAGGCCAAGACCTGCTCGATCCTGATCGAGCGCGAGTCGGTGCTGCTGGGCAATCCGGCCATGGACATCACCGACGCGGTCGTCACCGCCGTCGACGCCCGCATCAAGACCCTGACCTTCGATCGCGAACGTCTGGACCAAGCGGCTCCGGGGGCTCAAGCTCTGCAGCCGACGACTCCCAAGAAGTAGTCGAGTCGGCCCGGGCATGACGCCCGGGCCGCTCACGAGAGGACCGATGCCGGACCCGCGCTTTTTCGAAGACCTGGGTCCGGCGACTCTCGCGGAACTGGCCAGCCTGAGCGGTGCTCGGCTGGCCGATCCGGCCGACGGCCGTCACCTGATCTCGCACGCCGCGCCGCTCGAGAGCGCCGGCGCGGGCGCCATCACCTTTCTGTCCGATCCTCGGCGCCTGGCCGACCTGGCCGGCCTGGAGGGCGCGGCCTGCTTCCTGCGGCCGGAACACGCCGACCAGGTCCAGGTCCAGGCGCGAGCCGCCTACATCCTGTTGCTGACAAGCCACCCGCAGGCCGCCTGGGCCGCGGCGGCGCGGCGGCTGCACGCCCCCCGCCGCCACGACGGCGCGCAGCACATCCATCCCGACAGCCACCTGGAGGAGGGCGTGACCCTGTCTCCCGGCGTGGTCGTCGGCCAGGGCGCGCGAATCGGCCGGGGGACCTATCTGGCTCCTGGCGCGACGATCGGCCCTGGCGTGGCCGTGGGCCGCGACTGCCGGATCGGGGCCAATGCCGTGATCGGCTTCGCCCTGGTCGGCGATCGGGTGTCGATCCATGCCGGGGCGGTGATCGGCGAAGCCGGATTCGGCGCGGCCGGCGGGCCCGGCGGCGTCGTCGACCTGCCGCAACTGGGCCGGGTCATCCTGCAGGACGGGGTGACGATCGGCGCCAACAGCTGCGTGGACCGCGGCGCGTTCGGCGATACGACCATCGGCGAGAACACCAAGATCGACAATCTCGTCCATGTCGCCCACAACGTCCGGCTGGGTCGTAACTGCGTCGCCGCCGCCTTCACGGGCATTTCCGGCAGCACCGTGGTCGGCGACGGGGTCGCGTTCGGCGGAAAGGCCGGCGTGGCCGATCACCTGACGGTCGGCGCGGGCGCCCAGATCGGCGCCTCGGCGTCGGTCTTCAAGGACGTGCCGGCCGGCGAAACATGGACTGGGTTTCCGGCGCGACCGCTGAAGCGGTGGCTCCGAGAGACCGCATGGCTGTCGCGCAAGGCGGGCGGCCGGGGAACCAAGGGGCTAGAATGAGCCAATCCAAGACCGAAGAGCCCCAGGCCAGCGAGGCTATGGCCGCCATCGACATCGCCGAGATCCTCGCCAGGATCCCGCACCGCTATCCGTTCCTGCTGGTCGACCGGGCCGAGGCCTATCGCCCGCACCAGTCGATCGTCGGCATCAAGTGCGTGACGATTAACGAGCCGTTCTTTCAGGGCCATTTCCCGGGCAATCCGGTGATGCCCGGCGTGCTGATCATCGAGGCCCTGGCCCAGACCGGCGCGGTGCTGATGAGCAAGTCGCTCGAGGTCGACACCGAGGGCAAGACCATCTTCTTCATGTCGGTCGACAACGCCCGCTTCCGCAATCCCGTGCGGCCCGGCGACGTGATCCGCATGGAGGTCGAGGTGGTCCGCGCCCGTTCCAGCATCTTCAAGTTCAAGGGCGTGGCCAAGGTCGGCGACAAGGTCGCGGCCGAGGCCGAGTTCGCGGCGATGGTGGTGGAGACGCCCAAGGCATGACCCAGATCCACCCGACGGCCATCGTCTCGCCCGGCGCCCAGCTGGGCCAGGGCGTCGAGATCGGCGCCTTCTGCACCGTGGGCCCCCAGGTCCAGCTGGGCGACGGCGTGCGGCTAGTCTCGCACGTGGTGATCGAGGGCGCGACCCAGGTCGGCGCCGGCACGGCCGTCCACCCGTTCGCCGTGCTGGGCGGCGCGCCCCAGCACCTGGCCCACAAGGGCGAGGACACCCGCCTGGTGATCGGCGAGCGCAACATCATCCGCGAGCACGTCACCATGCACGCCGGCACGGTGGGCGGCGGCGGGGTGACCACGGTCGGCTCCGACAGCCTCTACATGGTCGGCGCCCACGTGGCCCACGACTGCGTGGTCGGCGACCGCGTGACTTTCGCCAACAACGCCACCCTGGGCGGCCACGTGGTGATCGGCGACTTCGTGTTCATGGGCGGCCTGTGCGCCGTCCACCAGTTCACCCGCATCGGCCGCTACTCGTTCGTCGGCGGCGGCGGGGTGGTGACCAAGGACATCATTCCGTACGGCTCGGTGTGGGGCAACCACGCCCACCTGGAGGGCCTGAACCTGGTCGGCCTCAAGCGGCGGGGCTTCACGCGCGAGGCGATCAACGCCCTGCGGGCCGCCTACCGCCTGCTGTTCGCCGACGAAGGCACCTTCCAGGAGCGCCTGGACGACGTGGCCGAAACCCACGCCGCGACGCCCGAGGTGATGGAGATCGTCGACTTCATCCGCGCCGACGCCAACAGGCCGTTGTGCCTGCCCGAGCGCGAGGTCTAGGCCATGCGCAAGCTTGGTCTGATCGCGGGGGGCGGCTCCCTGCCGGTGGAACTGGCCCAGCATTGCGAGGCGGCCGGCCGGCCGTTCGCCGTGATGCGGCTGAAGTCGTTCGCCCTGCCGGTGCTGGCCCGCTATCCGGGCGTCGAGGTCGGGCTGGGCGAGTTCGGCAAGGTGTTCAAGGCGCTGCGGGCCGAGGGCTGCGAGGCCGTGTGCTTCGCCGGCGTCGTCGAGCGGCCCGACTTCTCGGCCATCAAGCCGGACCTGCGCGGCCTGACCGTGATCCCGGCCCTGGTCAGCGCCGCCCGCAAGGGCGACGACGCCCTGCTGCGCCGTCTCCTGGCCGAGTTCGAGAAGGAAGGCTTCGCCATCGAGGGCGCTCACGAGGTGCGGGGCGAGATGACCCTGCCGCGCGGCGCCCTGGGCCAGCACGTTCCCAAGGACGCCCATGTCGCCGACATGGACCGGGCCCTCGACGTGGCGCGGGCCATCGGCGCGCTGGACGTGGGGCAGGGGGCGGTGGTCTGCAACGGCCTGGTCCTGGCGGTCGAGGCCCAGGAGGGCACCGACGCCATGCTGCGCCGGGTCGCCGACCTGCCGCACGCCATCCGCGGCAACGCCGAGGCGCCGCGCGGCGTGCTGGCCAAGGCCCCCAAGCCGATCCAGGAGACCCGGGTCGACCTGCCCACCATCGGCGTGGCCACCATCCAGCGCGCGGCCCGCGCCGGCCTAGCCGGCGTGGTCGGCGAGGCCGGCCGCCTGCTGATCGTCGACCGCGAGCAGGTGATCGCCTGCGCCGACGACCTGGGCCTGTTCGTGTACGGGGTCGAACCACGGGCCGACGCATGAGCCCCGGCGGTCCGCCGAAGCCAGGGCCGCTGACCGTGATGCTGGTGGCGGCCGAGGCCTCGGGCGACGCCCTGGGCGCCAAGCTGGCCCGCGTGCTGCGCCGGCGCCTCGGCGCCGACAAGGTGCGCTTCGTCGGCGTCGGCGGCGCCAAGATGGCCGCCGAGGGCGTCCAGAGCCCGTTCGACATCGCCCAGCTGTCGATCCTGGGCATCGTCGAGAGCCTGAAGGCCTATCCGCGCGCCATGGCCCGCCTGAAGGACACCCTGGCCCTGGCGGCCCGCGAGACGCCCGACGTGGCGGTGCTGATCGACAGCTGGGGCTTCAACATCCGCCTGGCCAAGGCGCTGCGGAAGCAGCATCCCGGCCTGCCGCTTGTCAAGTACGTCGCCCCCCAGGTCTGGGCCTATCACGCAAGCCGCGCCAAGGACCTGGCCGGGGCGGTGGACCTGCTGTTGTCGATCCAGCCGATGGACAAGCCGTATTTCGACGCCGCCGGCCTGGCTAACGTCTTCGTCGGCAATTCGGCCCTGGCCCACGACTTCAGCCGCGCCGACCCAGCCAGACTGCGCGCCGCGATCGGCGCGCGTCCCGGCGAGCCGGTCCTGCTGGTGCTGGCCGGCAGCCGGCCGTCGGAGATCCAGCGGGTCATGCCGCCGTTCGAGGACGCGGTGCGCCGCCTCAAGGCCCAGCGGCCGGACCTGCACGTCGTCGTGCCCGCCGCCTCGACCGTGGCCGAGTCGGTCAAGGCCCGGGTCGCGGCCTGGCCGTTCCGGGCCCATGTCGTCGAGGACGAGGCGCTGAAGGACGACGCCATGGTCGCCGGCACGGTCGCCCTGGCCTGCAGCGGCACCGTGACCACCGAGCTGGCCCTGGCCGGCTGCCCGATGGTGGTCGGCTACGTCACCGGCAAGATCACCTACGCCCTGCTCAAATCGATGTTCAAGCCGCGCTGGGTGACCCTGTTCAACATCGCCGCCGACGCCACGGTCGCGCCAGAACTGCTGCAGGACGCCTGCACCGGCCCGGCCCTGGCGGCCGAGGTCGCCCGACGGCTGGACGACCCGGCCCTGCGCGCCGCCCAGGTCGCCGCCCAGAACGCCGCCCTGGACAAGATGGGGCGCGGCATGCCCGACCCCTCCGAAGCGGCCGCTTCGGCGCTGCTGGACTTCCTGAGGGCGCGCGGGCGGATCGTCTAGCCGCCGCGCCTGCGCCGATCCGTTAAGCAAGCCTTTAAGATCCGCTTCACGGCTCTCGCCTAGGGTGGGGGCCTGGCGACCGTCCCGTCGCCGGCTGGAGCCCCGGCGTGACGATCTTTTCGGTCACCCCCTTGTCGTCCTTGACGCCGTCCGCCCCCGTCAGCCGGGCCGACCAGGCGGCCGAGGCGCTCGCCCGGATCGCGGTGATCCAGACGGTCGAGACCCTGGGCGCGATGATCGACCAATCCCAGTCCCAGTCGCAGGGCGACCTGGCCCATCTGGCCAAGGACGCCGTGGGCGAGGGCGAGCTTGGCCGCGCCAAGGCCGCCGACGCCCGCGTCGCCGCTGCTGGTCCGGAAGTCCTGGTCGAGACCCCCGCCCGGGCCGTGGCCGCCGCCGCCGGCCGCGCCGCCGCCCGCCAGGCCGGCCTGGCGCCCCTGATGGCCGACATGGCCCAGGCCGCCGCCGAGCCCGACACCCCCCGCCAGGTCAAGGCGGCCATCGACCAGGTCATGGCCTTGAGCACCCGCCTGGACGGGCAGGTCAGCGGTCCGGAGATCCGCCAGGCCCTGCAGCGGTCCGGCCTGTTCCTGGAGGCGCGGCTGGCGACCGCCGCCCCGGACGGCCCGTCGGCGCGTCCGCGGACCGGCACCCTGACCGACCCGCCCAGAGTGGTGCCGACCCCCACGCCCAACAGCGACATGAAGGCGGCCCTGCTGGTGTTCCGCGAAGTCGTCCGGTCCTGGGCCGACGCCCTGCCGCCAATGGCCGCACAGGCTGGCGCGGCGCCGACGCCGACGTCCGGCGGCGCGACGTCTGCTGCGACGCCGGGCGCGTCCGCCCTCGCTGCGGCCGCCTCGGCCCAGCAAGCCGACCGCGGCACGCCCCAGGCGCTGGCCGCGACGACGGCTTCGCCAGCGAGTTCGGCTTCCAGGTCGATGCCGCCCGTCCCGGAAGCTCCGGCTTTGCCCCGAGCCGACGGCGCGCCGCCGATGGTCACCCGGCCGCCCGGCGGCTGGCCCAATGTCAACGCGCCGTTGCAGGCCGCCCGGCCCGTGGCCCCACAGGCGCCCGCCTTGCCGGCTTTCGGCGCCATCCTGGCCGACGACCTCCCCGCCGCACCCCTGGGCCGCGCCGCGTCGGCGGCGGCGATGGCCTATGGCGGACCCGAGGTCGGGTCCGGCCCACCGTCCCAGACCCCGCCGCCCTATGCCGGCGCCCCGACCCACGCCCAGGCCGCCGCCCAGCCGGGCCTGCCCGCCGGCGCCGGACCGCACGCCGTCGCCCAGCGCCTGCTGGCCGAGACCGGGGCGGCCCTGGCGCGCACCGAGCTGCTGCAGATCGCGTCGCTGCCGGATCCCCCCGCCGTCGGCCGTCCAGCCGAGGAGCACGGGCAGCGCTGGGTGTTCGACATGCCGTTCATGACCCCGCAGGGTCCGGCGGCCGCCCAATTCGAGATCAGCCGCGACGGCGGCGGCTCGGGCGGGGAGGGCGCCTCTGTCCTGGGCCGCACTTGGCGCGCCCGCTTCTCGCTGGACGTCGAGCCGATGGGCCCCGTCCACGCCCAGGTCGCCCTGACCGGCGACCGGGCCCGGGTCTCGCTGTGGGCCGAGCGTCCCGCCGCCATGGCCCGCCTGCGCACGGGCGAGGAGCGCCTGGGCAGCGCCCTGCGCGAGGCGGCCCTGGAGCCCGAGATCGCCTTCCACGCCGGCCAGCCGCGCGCGCCCGCCGCCGCGCCGGGCCAGTTCCTGGATCAAGCGACATGAGCGGGGCCCCATGACCGGCGCGATCCGCTCGGCCGGGCCGCGCATCGCCGTGGCCTTGCACTATGAGGAGCCCAACGCCCCGCGCGTGGTCGCCTCCGGCCGCGGCTGGGTCGGCGACAAGATCATCGAGACCGCCCGCGAGCACGGCGTGCCGATCGAGGAGAACCCGGCTCTCGCCCAGGCCCTGTCGACCATCGAGCTCGACGAGGAGATCCCCGAGGCGCTCTATCGGGCGGTGGCCGAGATCCTGGGCTTCATCCTGCGCAGCGCCGAGGGACGGTAGCTCTTACGGATTACCGCAGCGCCTTCGCCGTAGGGTCTTCGTAGTCCTCGATCGCGACGGCGCCGCTCGGGCCATCGTACCGCATCGAAAAGGGACGTAGGAACGTCCGCCCAAGGATGACGCGATGCCACTGCTGGCCTTCCTGCAGCTTCACCCCGGTGAAGGGTTGGAACAGGAGGCGGTTCAGTTTCGGAACGTATAGTCGGGCCGTATAGATGAAGGCGTGCTGTTTGCCTCCAATGCCGCTGATTTCGCCCTCGTCGGTGATCGGCAGCCCGATGGACTTTGCCAGATCGTCATCGATGCAGTCGCCGCCCGCTCCGGTATCGATCAGGGCGCGGACACCTTTTGTCGGAAGATCGGGCCGTTCGCCGGCGGTGGATCGAGATTTGAGGCCAATATCGACAAGCAAGGTCGGCCCGAAGCGCTCCAGGAGATCGCCTGGCGTCGCTCCATCCCTGCCGGATTTAAAGCCAGCCTGGACCATTCACGTGCGTCGGGCGAAACACCATGCCGCCGGGGAGCTGAACCGGCGGAGCGCCTACCTGCCTTATGAGGTAGACGCCGTTCTCGAAGCGATCCACGGCTTCGGTGGCGGCCTCTTCAAAGGATTTGAACGCCTTGATGAAGGTCCCGCTCTCAAATACGACCCATTCACCGAGGTGATCGGCCTCCAGGTCGGCCTTCATCGCGTCGAAAGCGGCGATGTTGTCTCTCAGGAAGGTCATGGCGATCTGGTCCCTCCGTTCAAGCTGATCAGCGATCGAGGCTATCAATCACCGGCAGAGGTTGCCCCGAGTCGTGACGCATCGCGTAAACGCAGGTTAACCAATCGTGGCGGCGGCCGCCATGCTGCCGGCTTTGAGGCCGGCCGCATATCCGCAGCGCGTCTTATTCAGTTGGCCGCATCAACAAAAAGGCCCCGCTTTCGCGAGGCCTTTTCCAAGTCAGCAATGTCGAAGCGCCTAGCCGCGCTTGTCGACCGGCACGTAGTCGCGTTGCGTCGCGCCGGTGTAGAGCTGGCGCGGGCGGCCGATCTTGCGCGAGGGGTCCTCGAACATTTCCTTCCACTGGCTGATCCAGCCGACGGTGCGGGCCAGGGCGAACAGGACGGTGAACATGTTGGTCGGGAAGCCCATGGCGCGCAGGGTGATGCCCGAATAGAAGTCGATGTTCGGGTACAGCTTGCGGTCGATGAAGTACTGGTCGCTGAGGGCGACCTTCTCCAGTTCCATGGCCACGTGCAACAGCGGGTCGTTGATGCCCAGCTGCTCGAGCACCTCGTAGCAGGTCTTCTGCATGACCTTGGCGCGCGGGTCGAAGTTCTTGTACACGCGATGGCCGAAGCCCATCAGCTTGTACTTCTTGTCCTTCACGCCCTGCACGAAGGCGGGGATGTTCTCGACCGAGCCGATCTCTTCCAGCATCTCCAGGGCTTCCTGGTTGGCGCCGCCGTGCGACGGGCCCCAGAGGCAGGCGATGCCGGCCGCGATGCAGGCGAACGGGTGGGCGCCCGACGAACCGGCCAGGCGGACGGTCGAGGTCGAGGCGTTCTGCTCGTGGTCGGCGTGCAGGATGAAGATGCGGTCCATGGCGCGGGTCAGGACGGGGTTGGGAACCCAGTCCTCGGCCGGCACCGAGAAGCACATGCGCAGGAAGTTTTCCGAGTAGCTGAGCTCGTTGCGCGGCGTCACGAACGGACGGCCTTGCGAGTATTGGAAGGCGCGCGCGGCGATGGTCGGCATCTTGGCGATCAGGCGATGGGCGCTGATCTCGCGCTGCTTGGGGTCGTCGACGTTCAGGCTGTCAGCGTAGAAGGCCGACAGGGCGCCGACCGCGCCGGTCATCACCGCCATCGGGTGGGCGTCGCGACGGAAGCCCTGGAAGAAGCTGTCGAACTGGGCGTGCAGCATCGTGTGGTAGGTGATGTTGCGTTCGAACTTGGTGAACTCCTCGGCCGTCGGCAGTTCGCCGTTCAGCAGCAGGTGGCAGACTTCCAGGAACGAGGACTTCTCGGCCAGCTGGTCGATCGGATAGCCGCGGTGCAGCAAAATGCCGGCGTCGCCGTCGATATAGGTGATCTTGCTTTCGCACGACGCCGTCGAGGTGAAGCCCGGATCGAAGGTGAAGTGGTCGGAGTCGCCATACAGTTTGCGCACGTCCAGGACGTCCGGACCCGTGCTGCCCTTGAGAATCGGCAGGTCGTAGTTCTTGTCGCCGATCGTCAGCGTGGCTTTGTCGGTCATGCGAGAGACCCCTTCAATGGTGGAACGATCAGTCCAGTTTTCGATTTCGCGGTTGCGTTATAGCGCCTCATGCGCGCGACGCCAGGGCGTCGTCAAGGCGCCCTAGAGACTCCTCGCGACCCAGCGCGGCCATGATCTTGTTCAGGTCGGGCGCCTGGGCGCCGCCGGTGAGGACGCCGCGCAGCGAGGGGCCGAACTTGCCAAAGCCTACGCCCTCGGATTCCGCGAAGGATTTCAACAGGGTTTCCAGCTCCGCCACGCCCCAGACCGGCGCCGCGCCCAGCTGGACGCGCAGGCGCGCCAGCCGCTCGACGGTCTCGTCGGTCAGTTGCTTGACGGTCTTCTCTTCCAGGGCCAGCGGACGCACCTTCAGGGCGAACGCGCAGTGCTCGGCCAACTCCAGGATGGTCTTGGCGCCTTCCTTGACCTGCGGCACGACCGCCAGCAGGCGCTGGGCGGCGTCGGTCGGCAGTGGCGCGGCCTGGGCCTGCAGGGCCTTCAGGGTCAGGTCGGCCAGGCGGCCGTCCTCGGCCACGCGCAGGTGCTGGCCGTTGATGAAGTTCAGCTTGGCCCAGTCCAGGCGGGCGGGGGCCTTGACCACGTCCTTGACGTCGAACCAGGCGATCGCCTGTTCGTCGTTGAACACCTCGTCGTCGCCATGGCCCCAGCCCAGCCGGGCCAGGTAGTTGCGCATGCCCTCGGGGATGTAGCCCATGTCGGCGAACTCGCCGACCGCCTGGGCGCCGTGGCGCTTGCTGAGCTTGGCGCCGTCGGGCCCGTGGATCAGCGGGATGTGGCCGAAGGCGGGCAGGGTCCAGTCGTTGGCCTGGTAGATCAGGGTCTGGCGGGCGGCGTTGTTCAGGTGGTCGTCGCCGCGGATCACGTGGGTGACGCCCATGTCGTGGTCGTCGACCACCACGGCCAGGTTGTAGGTCGGGGCCCCGTCGGCGCGCAGCAGGACCAGGTCGTCGAGGTCGGCGTTGTTGAAGGTCACCGGACCCTTGACCAGGTCGTCGACCAGGGTCGTCCCCTCGGTCGGACCCTTGAAGCGGATGACGTGGGGCAGGCTGGGGTCGTTGGGGGGCGGGGCGTCGCGCCACGGCGAGCGCAGGGCGGGACCGCCGGCCCGGGCGGCCTCGCGGGCCGCGGCCAGTTCCTCGACGGTCATCCAGCAGCGATAGGCGCGGCCGGCGGCCAGCATCTCCTCGACCACGGCGCGGTGGCGGTCGGCGCGGCTATACTGGAAGACCACTTCGTCGTCGGACTTCAGGCCCAGCCAGTCCAGGCCTTCGAAGATCGCGGCGACGGCCGCTTCGGTCGAACGCTCGCGATCGGTGTCCTCGACGCGAACAAGGAACTTCCCACCCGTATGGCGTGCATATAACCAGTTGAACAGCGCCGTGCGCGCGCCGCCGATGTGCAGGAAGCCGGTCGGCGACGGGGCGAAGCGGGTGACGACGCCCGAAGGCGAGGGGGAATTGGTCATCGGGATCAAGGCTGACGAACTGGAGGCCACGGACGTGGCGAGGACGTCACCGGACATATCCGGTGGCTGGGCGGCGCGTCTTAGCACGCGTCTTCGCGCGCGTCCTAGCCTGGGAGCGGTAACAGCTTCGCTGATCGGCGAGATCGACGCCAATCGCGAGCGCTGGATGCTGTGGTCGCCCGTGGCGTTCGGCCTCGGCGCGGCCGGCTACCTGGAACTGAGGGCCGAACCGTCCTGGGTTTTGCTGGCCGGACTGGCGGCCGGATTGGCGATCCTGGCGGCGCTGATCGGACGGCGGTCGGCGACAGGACTGTCGGTCTTCCTGGTGCTGGCGACCTTTCTGGCGGCCGGGGCCTTGGCCGGCAAGGTCCGCTCGCACGCGGTGGCCGCGCCGATCCTGGCGGGCGAGCGGGCGGTGATGACCATCGACGGCTTCGTGGTCGACGTGGTCAGTCCCGGGGCGGGCGGGCCGCGCCTGATGATCGCACCGGTGCGGATCAGCCGCCTGGCCGCGGAGGACACGCCCAAGCGGGTGCGGGTGACCGTCGAGGCCGAGGACATCCCCGCGCCGGGCCAGGCGGTCCGCCTGCGGGCCATGCTGGGACCGCCGCCGCCGCCCGCCGCGCCGGGGGCCTACGACTTCGCCCGCGACGCCTGGTTCCACGGCGTGGGCGGGGTCGGCTTCGCGATCGGCGCGTCACGGGCCGCCGCCCTGGACCCGCCGCCCTGGCGGTTGCGGGCGGCCATGGCGGTCAACGCCTTCCGCTGGCGGCTGGCCAGCCGCATCGTCGAGGACATGGGCGTGGCGCGCGGCGGGATCGCCGCGGCCATGGTCACCGGCCACGAGGCCTGGATCACCCAGCAGCAGACCGACGCCATGCGCGCCTCGGGCCTGGCGCACATCCTGTCGATCTCGGGCCTGCACATGGCCATCGTCGGCGGCTTCGCGTTCGGACTGGTGCGGCTGCTGATCGCCGCCTGGCCCTGGGCGGCGCTGCGGGTTCCAGGCAAGAAGGTCGCGGCCGTGGCGGGCCTGGCGGCGGTCGCGACCTATCTGGTCATTTCGGGCGCGCCGCCACCGGCCCTGCGCGCGGCGATCACAGCCACCGTGGCCTTCGCCGCCATCCTGTTCGACCGCCAGGCCATCACCCTGCACGGGCTGGCGGTGGCCGCCCTGATCATCCTGCTGGTCCAGCCGGAATCCGCCGGCGCGCCGGGCTTCCAGATGTCGTTCGCCGCCACCGCCGCCCTGGTGGCCTTGGCCGAGGCCTGGCCGCGTCCGGTGCGCGAGATTTCCGCCCCCTGGTGGATCCGGGCCATCCAGGGCGCGCTCGGCTGGCTGGCGGTCAGCGTCGGCGCCAGCTTCGTGGCCGGCATGGCGACCGGGCCGTTCGCCATGCAGCACTTCAACCGCGTCGCCGTCTGGGGCCTGCCGGCCAACCTCATGGTGGCGCCGCTGTCGTCGTTCGTGATCATGCCGTTCCTGGCCCTGGGCGCGGCGCTCGAGCCCTTGGGCCTGGGCCGGCCGTTCCTGGCGATCGCCGGCTGGGGCATCGCCGCGATGATGGCGATCGCCGACGGCTTCGCCAGCGCCGGCGGCGCCCAGCGGGTGGTCGCCAGCGGCCCGCCCTTCACCCTGGCCCTGGCCTTTGTCGGGCTGATGCTGCTGTGCCTGTGGCGGGGCCGCCTGCGCTGGCTGGGCGCGCCCCTGGCCCTGGCGGTGGCCCTGTGGCCGCGCGCGGCGCCGCCCGACGCCTGGATCGCGCCGGACGGGACCACGGCGGCCGTGCGCCAGGGTCGCGCGGCGGTGCTGCTGCGTCCCGACGCCCACCGCTTCGGGGCCGAGCTGTGGAGCCGCCGCCGTGGCCTGGCCCTGCCGGACAGCGTCGCGCCCAGCCCGCTCTACGCCTGCGACCGGCGATCCTGCGCCCCCGCCGTCGGCGCGCCCGTGGCCCTGGCCCTGTCGTGGAGCAAGGCCGCGCCGGACGCCGACGGCCTGGCGGCGATGTGCGCCGAGGCCGAGATCGTGGTGCTGCGGGGCGCCGCGCCGCCCATTCCGCCGGCCTGCCGCGACCGCATCGTGCTCGACGCCGACGACTTCGCCGCCAACGGGGCGGCCGAGCTCTATCGGCGTGGCGGCGAATGGTGGATCGTCTGGGCCCAGCCGCTGCGGGGCGTCCGGCCCTGGACCGGCGTTGCGGAACGGTAGGCATGTTGAGGGTGTGGGGCCGGCGCAGCTCGGTCAATGTCCAGAAGGTGTTGTGGCTGGTCGGCGAGCTGGGCCTGCCGCATGAGCACATTCCGGCCGGCGGCGACGTCGGCGGCCTGGACGATCCGGCGTTCCGGGCGATGAACCCGCACGGCAAGGTCCCGGTGATCGCGGACGGCGCGGCCGTCGTGTGGGAATCGCACGCCATCCTGCGCTACCTGGCGGCGACCCATGGCGCGGACCGCTTCTGGCGGGCCGACCCGGCGGCCCGGGCGACGGTCGATGGCTGGATGGACTGGGCGCAGACGGCGCTGCAGCCGGCCTTCCTGGGCGGGGTGTTCTGGGGCGGCTATCGCACGCCGAAGGCCCGGCGCGACGAGGGCGCCGTGGCGCGGGCCCTGGACCAGACCGTTCGCTATCTGACCTTGGTCGATGCGCGGCTGGTCGATCGTCCGTTCATCGTCGGCGAAGACCCGTCCCTGGCCGACATCGCCATCGGGGCGCATCTCTATCGTTATTTCGAGCTTGAGATCGATCGCCCGGCCTTGCCGCGTCTGGCGGTCTGGTACGACCGGTTGAGGGGCCGCCCGGCCTATAGCGAGCACGTCATGGTCCCGTTCGCCGAGCTGGAGGGGCGGCTGGCCTTTTGAGCCGAGCGGCGCGTCGGACGTTTAGGCCGGGACGAGCGATGGAGACGATCATGGAGCGGGAAGGCGGGTGCGCGTGCGGGGCGGTGCGCTATGTCGTGACGGGCGGGCCGCTGCGGGTGGGGCTGTGCCACTGCCTGACCTGCCGCAAGCGCCACGGCGCGCCGTTCAACGCCTTCGCGGCGTTTCGGAGCGACAAGGTGCGGATCGAGGGGCGGCCCGCGATCTGGACCGGCGCCGAGCACGGCCTGATCCACGGCTGCCCGACCTGCGGCTCGCCGTTGTTCTGGACGGCTGAAGGCGAGGGCGACGGCGAGATCGAGATCCACCTGGGCGGGCTGGACGCGGTGGGCCAGTTCACGCCGCAGTACGAGGTCTGGGTCAAGCGTCGCGAGCCCTGGCTGCCGCCGCTGAACGTGCCGCAGTATGTGGAGAACCGGCCGGCGGGGATGGCGAGTTAGGATATGAAAGGGGACAGGCACATGTGCCTGTCCCCAGCCGTGGCTTTGATATTCGCCGAAAACTTAGTGATACCGCCGGATCAGCCCCACCAGCTTGCCCTGCACCTCGACCTGGTCGGGACCGAAGATGCGGGTCTCGTACTTGGGGTTGGCGGCTTCCAGGGCGATCGAGCCGCCCTTCTTGCGCAGGCGCTTGAGGGTGGCTTCCTCGCCGACCAGGGCCACGACGATCTCGCCGCTGTTGGCCGTGTCGCCCTTGCGGATGATCACATAGTCGCCGTCCAGGATGCCGGCCTCGATCATCGAGTCGCCCTGGACCTCAAGCACATAGTGCTCGCCGGCCCCCAGCATGGTCTCGGGCACCGGCAGGCGCTCGCGTTCATGCTGGATGGCGTCGATCGGGGTGCCGGCGGCGATGCGGCCCAGGATCGGCAGCTCGCGGGTGTTGTCGGCGGCGATCGGCGCGGGGGCCGCCGAAGCCTGGCCGCCGCCTTCCAGCACCTGCGGCTTGAACGCGCCGCGTCCCTTGGGCGGGGCCGCCGCCGTGGCCTGCTGCGGCAGCTTGACCACCTCCAGCGCCCGGGCCCGGTGGGCCAGGCGGCGGATGAAGCCGCGCTCCTCCAGCGCCGTGATCAGCCGGTGGATGCCCGACTTGGACGCCAGGTCCAGCGCCTCCTTCATCTCGTCGAAGGAGGGGGAGACGCCGCTCTCCTTGATCCGCTCGTGGATGAACATCAGCAGCTCGTGCTGCTTGCGCGTGAGCATGTCCGGCCTCGCCAGTCGTCGCGGAACAAACCGCAAACCTCTGTGAATGTTCTCTAGGTGTTCTTTGTTGATGTCAAGTTAACGGTGTTCGCCGGCGGGCCGGGCGAATTTCCGAGGAAATACAAGTGTCGGAGCAGGGGCGCGTCGGCCGGTTTCCGCGACTTCCTCGAATCGGCGGCGGTCGCGGGCGGGCTCGAGCTGTCGAAGGGATTCGCGTCGGCGGGGGCGGACGGCGCCGGGATGGGGTGGCCTGGGCGCGCTGACCGGGCTAACACCCTGGCATGGCACGAACCAAGCAGAGCGCTGAACTAGAGATCGAAGTCGATGGAGAGCCCTATGTCTGGCGGCTTCATCGCCAGCCCGGGTGGTCCAGCGACGCGCCGGTGCGCCACGGCATGGCGATCGCCGTGCGCCACCAGGAGGGGCAGCGCGAGGCGGTGGTGGAGTTTCCGCCCGGGCCGCAACCCCGATACGGCGCTCCGCTGCTGAAGGCTTCGCAGATCGATCCGAAACTGGTGAAGAACGCCATCGCCTCCGCCATCGCGGCGGGATGGGATCCGCTGTCGCGCGGCAAGACGGTCGCCATCGTCGTGGACGCCACCGGCGCCTGACGCGCGGCGGCCCCGTGGCCGAGCGATGCCGGGCGCCGGTTTCGAAAGGGCTAGCCCAGCAGCGCTCGCGTCGCCGCCGCCACGTTCGCCTGCCGCATCAGGCTTTCGCCGACCAGCATGGCCTTGGCGCCCGCCGCCTCCATGCGCGCCACGTCGTCGGGGGTGAAGACGCCGCTTTCGGTGACCAGCAGGGCGTCCCGGGGCGCCTGGGCGGCCAGGCGCTCGGTGACGGCCAGGTCGACCACAAAGCTCTTCAGGTCGCGGTTGTTGATCCCCACCAGGGTCGAGCCCAGCTGGCCGGCCCGCTCCATCTCGGCCTCGTCATGCACCTCGACCAGGGCGTCCATGCCAAGGCGAGCGGCTTCGCTCATCAGGTCAGCGGCGACGGCGTCGTCGATCATCGCCAGGATCACCAGGATGGCGTCGGCGCCCAGGGCGCGGCTTTCGGCCACCTGCCAGGGATCGACGAGGAAGTCCTTGCGGATGCAGGGCAGGGCGACGGCGGCGCGGGCGTCGATCAGGTAGCCGTCGGCGCCCTGGAAGCTGGGGCCGTCGGTCAGCACGGAAAGACAGGACGCCCCGCCCTCGGCATAGGCGCGAGCCAGGGCCGGCGGGTCGAAGTCGGCGCGGATCAGACCCTTGGACGGCGAGGCCTTCTTGATTTCGGCGATCAGCGACAGCCGACCCGGCGCATGGCCGGCCTCCAGCGCGGCCTTGAAGCCGCGCGGGCTGTTGGCGGCCTTGGCGGCGGCGTCGAGCTGGGCGAACGAGCGCCGGCGCTTGCGATCGGCGACGTCCTCGCGCTTGTAGGCGGCGATCTTGGCGAGAATGTCGGTCATGCTGCGATTTCTGAATTGGTGGCCGCGACCAGGCCGGCCAGGGCCGCCTTGGCTCGGCCGTCGTCGAGCACCGCGCCGGCCAGTTCGACGCCCTCGCGCAGGGTCTCGACCTTGTCGGCCACCAGGAAGGCGGCGGCGGCGTTGAGCATGACGATGTCGCGATAGGCGCCCGGCTGGCCGTCCAGCAGGGCGGTCAGGGCGGCGGCGTTGAAGGCCGGGTCGCCGCCGGTGATGTCGGCCAGGGCGGCGCGCGGCAGGCCGACGGCCTCGGGCGTGATGGTGAACAGGCGCAGGGCCCCGTCGCGCCACTCGGCGACCTCGGTCTCGCCGGTGGTGGTCAGTTCGTCCATGCCGGCCCCGTGCACCGACCAGGCGCGCTCGGCCCCCAACGCGCCCAGGGCCTTGGCCACCGGCTCGACGAAGCGGTGGGCCGAGACGCCCACCACCTGGCGCTTGGCCCCCGCCGGATTGGTCAGCGGGCCCAGCAGGTTGAAGATGGTGCGGAAGCCCAGCTGCTGACGGATCGGCGAGACGTGCTTCATCGCCCCGTGGTGCGACTGGGCGAACAGGAAGCAGATGCCAGCGGTGTCCAGCGCCCGGCGCTGCTGGACGAGGGAAGCGTCGATATTGACCCCCAGGGCCGCCAGCACGTCGGCAGTGCCGGACTTGCTGGTGATCGCCCGGTTGCCGTGCTTGGCGACCTTCAGGCCACCACCCGCCGCCACGAAGCCCACCGCGGTCGAGATGTTCAGGGTATGCAGACCGTCGCCGCCGGTGCCGCAGACGTCGATCACCTCATAGGGATGGTCCAGGTGGATGGCGGCGCGGCGCATGGCGCGGGCGCATGCGGTGATCTCGCCCACCGTCTCGCCGCGCAGGCGCATGGCTGTGACCGCCGCGGCCACCTGAGCGGGCGTCGGCTCGCCGCGCAGGCAGGCGGCGAAGAAGGTCTCGGCGTCGTCCTCGTCCAGGGTCTGGCCGTCGGCCAGCTTGGCCAGCAGGGGCTTGAAGGCGTCCGACATCGCCTAGACCCAGATCGCCGCGTCGCGCTGGACCTTGGCCAGGTCCAGGAAGTTGGCCAGCAGCTGGTGGCCGCCCTCGGTGGCGATCGACTCGGGGTGGAACTGCACGCCGTAGACCGGCCGGGTCTTGTGCTGCACGCCCATGATCTCGCCGTCCTCTGTCCAGGCGGTGATCTCCAGGTCGTCGGGCAGGGTGGCCTTGTCGACCGCCAGGCTGTGGTAGCGGGTGGCGATGAACGGGTTGGGCAGGCCCTTGAACACGCCCTGGTCGTTGTGGAAGATCTTGCTGGTCTTGCCGTGCATCACTTCCTTGGCGCGGATCACGTCGCCGCCATAGGCCTGGCCGATGGCCTGGTGGCCCAGGCAGACGCCGAGAATGGCCAGGTCGTCCGGCGCGCCGCGCAGCAGCGGCAGGCAGATGCCGGCCTGGTCGGGGGCCTTGGGGCCCGGCGACAGCAGCACGGCCTGCGGATGAAGGCCCAGGGCCTCCTGCACCGACAGATCGTCGTTGCGATGCACGACGGTGTCGGCCCCCAGCTCGTTCAGATAGTGGACGAGGTTGTAGGTGAAGCTGTCGTAGTTATCGATGACCAGGATCATGACGCCGCCTTTCGCCGCTTGCTTCTAGGGGCAACCACGCCGCAGGCCAAGCCATCCGATGTTGCGTCGCCGCGCGGACTCGCCATAGGATTGATAACATGGCTTGAACTTCCTCATGGATTGCGCGCGTGAGCTTCAAGGTCGTCGTCACGGAAGTGACGATCTACAACCGGTTTCAACGATGCGTGGCGGGTTTCGACCTTGAACGAGGGGTCATGATCCGTCCCGAACCCAAGGCTGGAGCCTTCTGGGAAGCCAAGTTCTGTGGCCCCAACACCACCTTCCATCCCGGGCACGTCCTGGATTTCAACGGTGTCCGTCCAGAAACCGCGCTGCCTCACAACACCGAGGACATTGTCGTTCGCGGAAAGGTGCGTGAACTGGACAAGCTGGAAGGCGAAGCCTTCACGCAGGTTCTGCGGCGCGCAGAGGCGCTTTCGCCGGAAAAGGTGTTCGGGACGGATCTCAAGTTCGACGGCGGCAAGGCCTATGTCCCGCCAGGCGCTCATTGCGGTTCACTCTCCGGCCTGTCGATCGACGCCGCCCAGATCAGACTGGTCGATCAGATCTACAAGGAGGACCACAAGCTTCGCGCGGAACTGACTCTCGACGGCCACCGACTAAATCTCAGCGTGGGGGCGAAGGATTTCAGGCAGGCGTTCGATAAGCAAGGCTTGGCGGGAGCGAGCGCATTGCTCCCAAAACGGGGATTGGCTCACGTTCGCCTGGGTCTCGCGCGCGCCTGGGACGTTGCTCCGGATCGATGCTATCTTCAGGTCAATGGAATCTATGCCCTCCAATGAGCCGCGCATTCTGACGGTCGGCCATTCCACGCACAGCTGGGACCGTTTCCAGGCCTTGCTGAACGCGGGCGGCGTGACGGCGGTGGCGGATGTCAGGACCAGTCCCTGGTCCAAGCACACGCCGCAGTTCAACAAGGACGCGTTGGCTGAGCGGCTCAAGACGATCGGCGTGGCCTATGTCTTCCTGGGCGACGCCCTGGGCGGACGCCCGTCCGAGGCGCGCCTGTTCGAGGACGGCGTCGCCGACTACGAAGCGATGGCTGAGGAGCCGGCCTTCAAGGCTGGGCTGGATCGGGTTCGCAAGGGCGCCGAAACCCATGTCGTCGCGATGATGTGCGCCGAGCAGGAGCCATTGGACTGTCACCGTTGCTTGCTGGTTTCCCGGCAGCTGCGTGCGTTGGGTTCGGCGGTCGCCCATATCCTGCCGGACGGGCGGATCGAGGCGCACGAGCAGACGGAGCACCGCCTGCTGGTCTGCGAAGGACTAGATCACGAAGACATCTTCGAGAGTCCGACCGATCGGCTGGACCGCGCCTATCGACAACGCGCCCGCAAGGTGGCGTTCGCCGAGGCCGTGGCGGAGGCGCCGTTGGGGGCGGTCGGGTGACAGATGTCGCGACCATCGGCTTCACCCAGACCACGGCCAGGGGCTTCTTCGAGCGTCTGAAGGCGGCCCAGGTACGCTCGGTGATCGACGTGCGCCTGCACAACACCTCGCAGCTGGCCGGTTTCGCCAAGGCCGACGACCTTGCCTACTTCCTCGGCGAGATCGGCGGCATGGCGTATCGCCACGAGCCGCTGCTGGCGCCGTCGGACGACATGCTCAAGGCGTTCAAGCGCGACAAGGGCGACTGGCGCGTCTACGAGACCCGCTTTCTGAGCTTGATGGCCGAGCGCAAGATCGAGGCGCGGCTCAAGCCGGACCTGTTCGAGGGCGCGTGCCTGCTCTGCTCGGAGGCCGCGCCGCATCACTGCCATCGGCGGCTGGTCTGCGAGTACCTGAACCGCAAGTGGGACGGCCGGTTGCGGGTGCGACATCTGTGATCTCGCCTCGATGCGAGTCGCCGGGCATGCTCACGGGCATGGACCTCGCTGATTCCACGCTCGACACCGCCGCCCTGGCCTATGCCCGGGCCCTGCTGCGCAAGCCGATGCGCCGGCAGAAGATGGGGCCGGTCCTGGCCGCGGCCGCCTTCGCGGCGCTCAGCGCCGTGACCTTCGCCGCGGTGATGGTCATGGCCCCGCCGGCGGTCGTCCAGCACCTGCCGTCCGACCGCCTGGGCGACGCGGGCCGCTAGGCCCTGACTTTAGCCTAGGCGAACCGCCAGGCCTCCTCGGCCGCGCGCTTCAGGGCCCGCGACTTATGCAGGGTCTCGTCGTACTCGGCGTCCGGGTCGCTGTCGGCCACCACGCCGCCGCCGGCCTGGACGTACATCATGCCGTCCTTGACCAGCGCTGTGCGCAGCACGATGCAGGTGTCGACCGAGCCGTCGGCGCCGATATAGCCCACCGCGCCGGCATAGCCGATGCCGCGTTTCTCGACCTCCAGCTCGTCGATGATCTCCATGGCCCGCACCTTGGGCGCGCCCGACAGCGTGCCGGCGGGCAGGGCGGCCATCAGCACGTCGACCGGGTCCACGCCGTCCGGCGCATCGCCCTCGACGTTGGAGACGATGTGCATGACGTGGCTGTAGCGCTCGATCTTGAAGCTGTCGGTGACCCGGACGTTGGCGTGCTTGCCCTTGGCCGCCGGATCGTTGCTGCCGGCGTGCTTGAGCATCGCCACCCGGCCCACGTCGTTGCGGCCCAGGTCCAGCAGCATCAGGTGCTCGGACCGTTCCTTGGGATCGGCCAGCAGCTCCTTCTCCAGCGCCAGGTCCTGCTCGGGCGTGGCGCCGCGCGGACGCGTGCCGGCGATCGGGCGGATGGTGATCTTGCCGTCGCGCAGCCGCACCAGGATCTCGGGGCTGGAGCCGACCAGGTTGAAGCCGTCCAGGTCCAGGAAATACAGGAACGGCGACGGGTTGGTCCGCCGCAGCGAGCGGTACAGGGCGAACGGCTCCAGCGGGAACGGCGCACGGAAGCGGTGGCTGGGCACCACCTGGAAGATGTCGCCGGCCCGGATGTACTCCTTGGCCTTCTCGACCACCACCGCGTAGTCCTCGCGGCTGACCGGCGTGGTGAACTCCGCCTGGCCGTGGCTCTGGCGCGGGGCCGGCTGGCTCAAGGGACCGCGCAGGTCGGCCATCACGCTCTCGATACGGCCCTGTGCGGCGGCGTAGGCGTCGGCCGCCGACACCCCGGCCCGGGGCCGGGCGGTGGTGACCAGGATGATCTCCTGGGCGATGGCGTCGAACACCGCCACGATCGACGGCCGGGTCATGATCCCGTCCGGCAGGCCCAGGATGTCGGTGTTGACGTCCGGCAGGCGCTCGGCCAGGCGGACCATGTCGTAGCCCAGGGCCCCGAACACGCCGGCCGACGGCGGCGGCAGGCCGGCCGGCAGCTCGATCCGCGACTGGGCGATCAGGTCGCGCAGGCTGTCCAGCGCGCCGCCCGCTTGCGGCGTGAAGCGGCCGGCGGCGATGTCGTCGCCCTGGGCGATCTCGGCCTGGTCGCCGCGGCAGCGCCAGACCAGGTCCGGCTTCATGGCCACGATCGAATAACGCCCGCGCCAGGCGCCGCCCTCGACGCTCTCGAACAGGAAGGCGTAGGGGCGGCCGTGGCCGATCTTCAGATAGGCCGAGACCGGGGTCTCCAGGTCGTCGATCAGCCGGGTCCAGACCACCTGCGGGCGGCCGGACTCGTAGGCGGCGGTGAAGGCGTCGAGCGAGGGCTCCAGGCTCATTGAGCCAGGCCCTTGGGAGCCTTTTCCTTGGCCTTGGCCGGCGCCTTGCCGTCCTCGGCGGGGAGGGCGCTGGTGTCGACGCCGATCGCCTGGCGGGCCAGGGTCAGGTTGACCTTGGTCTTCAGCTGGGTCCGGGCGGCCTCCTGGGCGGCCATGCCGAGGTCGCGGAACAGGCCTTGCGAGGTCTGCGGGCGGGCGGCCTCGGTGATCTGGGCCATCTGCTCGGGCGAGCCCGGATGGACCTTCTCGACCAGGGCGACCAGATAGCCGCCCTGCGGGCCGCGGCTGACGAACGCCACGCCGGGCTTCGCCCCGAAGGCGCCCATCAGCAGGTCACGGCCCAGGCCCTGGAACTGGCGGGCGTTCTGGCGGGTGATGTTGGGCACGCGCTGCACCTGGGTCTGGGCCGAGGCGGCGACCGCTTCCAGCGACTCGCCCTTCTTGACCCGGGCGACCAGTTCGTCGGCCTTGGCCTTCATGCGCTGCAGCAGCTGGTCCAACTGCCATTGCTGGGCCAGGGGCGCGCGGATCTCGGCCAGGGGCGGCATGGCCGAGGGGATGACCTTCTCGACCCGGACGGCGAAATATTCGCCCTTGCCGGCCTCGATCAGCTCGCTCTCGCCGCCCGAGGGCAGCTCGAAGGCGGTCTTCAGGGCGTCGGGGGTGAGGCCGGCGACCGGCTGGCCGCTCTGGTCGGCGCCGTTGGCGGCGATCGGCGAGGTGGTCAGCACCAGGGCCCCGGCCTTGGTGGCCGCGTCGATCAGGTTGGCGCCGCCGTCGTGAGCGTCCTGATAGGTCTGGGTCTGCTCGTAGGCCTTGGCCTGGGCGGCCTGGGTCTTCAGCTCGGCCTCGATGGCCGGGCGCTGCGACTCCAGGCTGGGCGTGGTCGCCGGGCTGACCTTGGTCAGCTTGACCACCGAGACGCCGAGGTCGCCGTTGATCGGGGCGCTGACCTGGCCGGGGGCCAGGGCGAACACCGCGTCGGCCACCTTGCGGTCGGGCAGGGCGGACTTCGGCTTGGAGTCGATCATCACCGGCTGCTTGCCATAGGCGCTGGCGACGATGGCCGGCTGGTCGCCCTTGGCCAGGCGCTGGGCGATCACCGCGGCGGCCTTGGCGTCGGGGGCGACGATCTGGACGAACGAGCGGGTCTCGGCCGTGCCCAGGGTGTCCTTGCGGAAGTTGTAGGTCTTGACGATGTCGGCTTCGGGCACGGTCACCGTGTTCTCCAGGGCCTTGGCGCTGAAGCGGGCCACCGACAGCACCCGGGTCTCCGGACGAGTCAGCTGGGCGGCGTGCTCCTTCATGAAGGCCTGCAGCTGGGCGTCGGTCGGGGCGGCCGGCTTCTCGACGGTCGCGGGATTGATCGCGAAGGCGGCCAGGTCGCGGCCTTCCAGGCCGTAGGCGGCCTGCAGGGCCGAATAGATGCGCGGGGCGCGCAGGCTGGAGGCCACGGCGCTGAACAGGTGGGCCTGGGCGATGTCGTCGCGCAGCGAGGCCTCGTAGCGGGCCGGGGTCAGCTCGTTCTGGGCCAGCAGGCGCTGGTACATCACCGGGTCGAACTTGCCGGTGATCGGGTCGAACGGCCGCTGGCCGGGCGGCAGGCTGGCCAGCTGCTCGCGCAGGGTGTCGCCAACCAGCTTGTCGGACGGGCGCACGCCCATCTTGCGGACCAGCTCGGCCAGGGATTCCTGCAGCGACAGCTGGGTCAGGATCTTGCGATCGACGCCCTGCTGGACGGCGACGTCCGGCGTGATGGTCTGGCCCTGGGCCTGCTGCTGCTTGCGGAAGTTCTCGAACTGCGCCTTGAAGTCCTCCGGCGACATGTTGCGCGACCCGGCCGCGATCACCCACTTGCCGGGCGGATGGCGGAAGACGTCGCTGATGCCGAACACCGCGAAGCTGACGATGAGCAGACCAAACAGGACCACCGCGAACGGCGATTTGGCGAAGGAGCGGAAGCCGGCGAGCATGACTGGGAGAAACCTTCCTCGAAAATCGCGCGGATTCCACGCAGGGCGACGGAACGGACGCGCGTTGCGGGTATAGTAGAGCCCCGGGGCGCCGGGCAAGCGGCGGTGGAACCCAAGCGGTCTTGACTTCCGTCCCGCCAGAGGCCCCAAACCGGGCCCATGACCCTTTCTCTGACCACGCCCCGGCCGCTGATCGCCGGAAACTGGAAGATGTTTGGCCTGGAAGCCTCGCTCGACGAGGCCCGCGCGGTGGCTGCGGCGGTGTCGGCCAGGCCGCCCGCGGCGCGGGTGGCGATCTGCCCGGCCGCGACCCTGCTGCACCGGATGGCCCAGGCCATGGCCGGCGAGGGGGTGATCGTCGGCGGCCAGGACTGTCATCCGGCCCCTGAGGGCGCCCACACCGGCGACGTCTCGGCCGCCATGCTGGCCGACGCGGGCGCCCGGCTGGTGATTCTGGGCCATTCCGAGCGCCGCGCCGCCCATGGCGAGAGCGACGCCCTGGTCTCGGCCAAGGTCGAGGCGGCCCTGGCCGCCGGCCTGGAGCCGATCGTCTGCTTCGGCGAGACCTGCCAGCAGCGCGACGCCGGCCAGGCCGAGGCGGTGGTCACCGCCATGGCGCGCGGCTCGCTGCCGGCTTCGCTGGCCGGGCAGGATTTCGCCGTGGCCTACGAGCCGGTCTGGGCCATCGGCACGGGCCGCACGCCGACCTCGGCCGACATCGAGCACATCCACGGGGCGCTGCGCGGCGTTCTGGTCGAGCGGTTCGGCCAGCACGGCGCGACCGTGCCGATCCTCTACGGCGGCTCAGTGAAGCCCGACAACGCCCGCGAAATCCTGGCCACGCCCGAGGTCGGCGGCGCCCTGGTCGGCGGCGCCTCGCTGAAGGCGGCGGACTTCCTGGCGATCATCGCGGCGGCCTAGGGGCCGGGGACGCGCACTCACGGCGGTGCGCCAGCCGGCGTGCAGGGCGCCGGTCGTGAGTGCGTGTCCCCAACGGACCCGCTGAGTCCGGCGCTGATGACGCCGTGGGTGGCGTTGGGGACATGCACTCACCCTGAAGCCGTGGATCGATCCGCGAACGCCTTGCCGTGAGTGCACGTCCCCGGCCGTACTCGGCGTTCAGCGAACAAACTCCCGCGATTTCAACGCCTTGAACTTTCTCGACCCGTTTCTGTCCTCACCCTCCCAAACCGCCCTTATCCTGACCTCACCTCGACGCAGGGAAAGGGCGCATGGCCAGCGACCGATGCGGCGGCGAGGGGCGATCGAGCGGGAAGCTCTGTCGGCGGTCCCTTTGGACCAAACCTCGCGTCTCTGGTGCCGGCTGGGCTCGGAACACGGATACAGCGTGGCGCGAGGGCTGGCGGAGCAACAGGCGGGCGGTGACGCGCTCGCGGTCCGGGACCGGGGTTCGTTGACCTGGCCCGCCCGTCGGAGGCTTCAAGGCGGCGAGGCCCCAACAGGGCTCAGCGCCGCGGGCTTCCGGATAACGACCGCGCGGAGCGATCGGGCTTCGTCGAAAACGGTACTCATTTTCAAACTCCCGGACGGTGTCCGGCGCTCCGCGTCCCTTTCCGATAGCTCAGCGGCTAGCCGCGTGAGGCGGCCAAGCCGTGCATCCAAGATCCTCCCCCTGTGGGGGAGGTGTCGGCGAAGCCGACGGAGGGGGGAGTGATCGGCCGATGGCCGCAACCTGGATCGACGACCCCAAAACTCCCCCCACCGATCGCTGCGCGATCGCCTCCCCCACAGGGGGAGGATTAGAACAGCAGCCCATACAGCCGGCAGTCGCGGCGTTCGCCGTCGCGGTCGACGTGGCCCTTCAGATAGCCTTCCTGCTCGAAGCCCAGCTTCTGCAGCACCTTCTCGGCCCGGGCGTCGCCCACATGGGTGCGGGCGACCATCCGCTTGAGGCCCAGGGACGAGGCGCAGTGGGCCAGCAGGGCGGCGGCGGCCTCGGTGGCGTAGCCCTGGCCCCAGTCCTCGCGGGCGATGATGAAGCCCAGTTCGCCGCGATGATGGCGCCAGTCCAGGTCGACCAATTCGCAATAGCCGAGAAAGCGGCCGTCCTGGCCCAGGCGGATCGCCCAGTACATCGCCCGGCGCTCCTCCATCTCGGCCACCTGGGCGGCGACCGTGGCCTCGACCTCGTCGGGATCCTCGATGGCGTCGCGATCCCAGTGGGCCATCGCCTCCGGATCGCTCATGAACGGGTAGACGAGGGGGGCGTCCTCAACGGTCAGGGGCGTCAGGCTGAGGCGTTCGGTCTCGAGGATCATGCGCGACGATGGACCCGATGCGGACTTGAGGGACGGGCTTGAGTGCGGCCGGTTCGTCCCCAGCTATGGCGCGGGCCCGTCGCAAGTGATAGAGGGGCCGCTTCGTTTTTCGCGGCGGAAGCGTCCGTCGCCCGGATCGAGATCGAATTAGACATGCTCATCGGCGTTCTGCTGACCATCAATATCATCGTTTGCATCGCCCTGATCGGCGTGGTGCTGATGCAGCGCTCCGAAGGCGGCGCGCTGGGCATGGGCGGCGGCGGCGGCGGTTTCATGACCGCGCGCGGCGCGGGCGACCTGCTGACCCGCACGACCTGGATCCTGTTCTCGATCTTCCTGATCATCAGCCTGGCCCTGACCATCCTGACCGGCCGCATGGGCGCCGGCAATTCGGTGGTCGATCGCCTGAAGCTGGACGGCCTGGACAGCAAGACCCTGAACGCCGCCCCGCTCCCCGCCGGTCCGACCGCGCCCGCGCCGACCACGACCGTTCCGGCCCCCGCGACCGCCGCCCCGGCCGCCATCGAGGCCCCGACCCCGACGATCAGCGCCCCGGCGCCCGCCGTCTCGACGCCCAAGCCTGCCGCCAAGGCGCCGGCTCCCAAGGCCGAGGCCAAGCCCGCCGCGGCGGCCCCGGTCCCGGTGATCAACGCCCCGGCGCCGGCCGCGCAACAGCCGGCCCAATAGGGTCGGCGACTTTTTTACTGTTGATGAACGCCGGTCTTTTCCCCGGCGACGTCGAATCACGGCTAATCTGACCGCCCATGACCCGGTACATCTTCATCACCGGCGGCGTGGTTTCCTCATTGGGAAAAGGCCTCGCCTCCGCAGCGCTCGGAGCGCTCCTGCAGGCTCGCGGCTACAAGGTTCGCCTTCGTAAGCTCGACCCCTATCTCAACGTCGATCCGGGCACGATGTCCCCGTATCAGCACGGCGAGGTCTTCGTCACCGACGACGGGGCCGAGACCGACCTGGACCTGGGCCACTACGAGCGCTTCACCGGGGTGTCGGCCACCAAGGCCGACAACATCACCACCGGCCAGATCTACAAGACGATCATCGAGAAGGAGCGGCGCGGTGACTATCTGGGCGCGACCGTCCAGGTGATTCCGCACGTCACCAACGAGATCAAGGACTTCGTCCTGTCGCCGGCGCTCGACGAGACCGGTGAGAAGGCCGTCGACTTCGTGCTGGTCGAGATCGGCGGCACGGTGGGCGACATCGAGGGCCTGCCGTTCTTCGAGGCCATCCGCCAGCTGCGCCAGGACCTGCCGCGCGGCCAGAGCTGCTACGTGCACCTGACCCTGCTGCCGTTCATCAAAACGGCCGGCGAGATGAAGACCAAGCCGACCCAGCACTCGGTCAAGGAACTGCGCTCGATCGGCATCCAGCCCGACATCCTGCTGTGCCGCTGCGAGCAGGACATCCCGGTCGAGGAAAAGCGCAAGATCGCCCAGTTCTGCAACGTGCGGCCCAGCGCGGTGATCCAGGCGATGGACAGCTCGTCGATCTATGCGGTGCCGATCGACTATCACAAGGAAGGCCTGGACGCCGAGGTGCTGGACGTGTTCGGCATGGGCGACGCGCCCAAGCCGGACCTGTCGCGCTGGGAGGCGATCGACCAGACCGTCAACCACCCGGACGGCGAAGTGACCATCGCGGTGGTCGGCAAGTACACGGTCCTCAAGGACGCCTACAAGTCGCTGATCGAGGCCCTGCACCACGGCGGCCTGGCCAACAAGGTCAAGGTCAACCTGGACTGGGTGGAGAGCGAGACCTTCGAGGGCGATCCCGGCGCCGCGGCGGCCCGCCTGGAGAACGCCCACGCCATCATGGTGCCCGGCGGCTTCGGCGAGCGGGGGGCCGAGGGCAAGATCCGCGCCGCCCAGTTCGCCCGCGAACGCAAGGTGCCTTACTTTGGCATCTGCTTCGGCATGCAGATGGCGGTCATCGAGACCCTGCGCAACGTCGCCGGCATCAAGGACGCCTCGTCCAGCGAGTTCGGCCCCACCGAGCGTCCGGTGGTCGGGCTGATGACCGAATGGATCAAGGGCAACGAGACGGTCCAGAGGCGCGGCAACGACGACCTGGGCGGCACCATGCGCCTGGGGGCCTACGAGGCCGTCCTGACCGCCGGCAGCAAGGTCGCCGAGATCTACGGGACCACCGACATCAGCGAGCGCCACCGCCACCGCTACGAGGTCAATATCGGCTACGCCCACCTGATGGAGGACGCCGGCCTGAAGCTGACCGGCCGCTCGCCCAACGGCGTGCTGCCCGAAATCGTCGAACGCGAGGACCATCCGTGGTTCATCGGGGTGCAATATCATCCCGAGCTGAAGAGCCGACCGTTCGCCCCGCACCCCCTGTTCGCCAGCTTCATCGCGGCGGCGAAAGAGCAGGGTCGACTGGTCTAACAAGCGCGGTTGCATCTCCGAAGAGATTCGGGCATAAGCGCGCCCTCACGCGGCGGCCTGGGCATTGCCCGAGTCGCCGCTTCCGATTTTCACGCTCAGCGAGCAGAGTCACTTCGATGGCCGTTCCTAAAAGAAAAACTTCGCCTTCTCGCCGGAACATGCGCCGGTCGCACCACGCCCTGGGCGCCAACTCCTTCGTCGAAGACAAGGACTCGGGCGAACTGCGCCGTCCGCACCACGTGGACCTGAAGACCGGTCTGTACAACGGCAAGCAGATCCTGACGCCGAAGGAAGACTAGGTCTCCACCTTCGCTTCCGCCCTGGCGGGAGACGGCGATAGAGCTTGAAAGGCGGCGGTCCCCGGACCGCCGCCTTTTCGCTTTTGAGCCCAGCGACAAAACGCCTCCCTGGCGCCCGCCGACCTGGATTTCGACATCGCGGTCGAAAAACCGTGTTATCCTGGCGGGCAGGGAGATCCGCCCATGCTCACACGCCGAAACCTCACGGCGGGACTGGGATTGTCGCTGATGGCCGAGCAGGCCTGGGCTCGATCCGCGACCGCCGCGGCTTTGCTGCCGGCGTCGCTGCAGACGCCGTCCATGGCGCAACCTTCGACGCCGCCGCCCGCTCCGCTGGCGCCGATCGAGGGCGAGCCCCCCGCGGTCTTCCTCGACACGGCCCTGGATGCGACCGACCGGATGACGGTCGAGGTCTTCATCAACGGGCAGGGGCCGTTCAACTTCGTCATCGACACCGGCGCGGACCGCAGCGCGTTGTCGACGACGCTGGCCGAACGCCTGGCCCTGGAGCGCGGTCCCGACGTGATGCTGCACGGGGTGGGAGGCTCGGCCCTCACGCCCACGGCCAAGGTGCCGCTGATGGTGGCGGGCGATTCGCGCATGAAGGACGCCGAACTGCCGGTGCTTACGCCCGAGCGGCTGGGCGTGGACGGCCTGCTGGGCGTCGACATGCTCGATGACCGCAACGTCATCATGGACTTCCGCCGCAAGCGGCTGGAGATCCGTCGCAGCTCCGCCATGTCGGTCGCCTATCCCGGCGCGCGCGAGGTCTCGGTGGTGGCCGACGCCCGGTTCGGCCGGCTGGCGGTCGCCAACGCCCGGGTCAGCGGCGTACGCTGCGTGGCCTTCATCGACTCCGGATCCGGGGCCAGCATGGGCAACATGGCTCTGGCGCAGGCCATCAAGCTGCGGGTGCGCCGCAAGCCCGAACCCGCCATGGCGGTCCGGCTGATCGGCGCGGCGGGCGAGGCGACGGTCGGCGAACTGCGCGTCGTCCGCTCGATCGAACTGGGCGCCCTGCGGATGACCAACCTGCCGCTGGTGCTGGCCGACCTGCACATCTTCGACGTCTGGAACCTCAACGGCCGGCCCGCCGTGCTGCTGGGCGTCGACGTGCTGAGGATGTTCGCCCGGGTCGAGCTGGACTTCGGTTCGGACCGGGTGAAATTCCGTCTCGGCAAGGGCTGGGCGCCGCCGATTCTGCAGGCGTAGCGCCGAACGTTCGTTCCGATGATCCGGCCAGCGCCGGTTGCGGTTGGCGGCCCGCGCCGCTAAGGGGAAGCGCCTTTTGAAAGGGGAGCTCCCATGACCGAGATCGTCGACATCATCGCCCGCGAAATCCTGGACAGCCGCGGCAATCCGACGGTCGAGGTCGATGTCGTGCTGGAGGACGGCGCCTTTGGCCGCGCCGCCGTGCCCTCGGGCGCCTCGACCGGCGCGCACGAAGCGGTCGAAAAGCGCGACGGCGACAAGTCCCGCTACGGCGGCAAGGGCGTCAAGGCGGCCGTGGACGCCGTCAATGGCGAGCTGTTCGACGCGCTGTCCGGCGTCGACGCCGAAGACCAGCGCCGCATCGACAACCTGATGATCGAACTGGACGGCACGCCCAACAAGAGCCGCCTGGGCGCCAACGCCATCCTCGGCGTCTCGCTGGCCACGGCCAAGGCCGCCGCGGAATCGGCCGGCCTGCCGCTCTACAAATATGTCGGCGGCGTTTCGGCCCGGGTGCTGCCGGTGCCGATGATGAACATCATCAACGGCGGGGCCCACGCCGACAATCCGATCGACATCCAGGAATTCATGATCCTGCCGACCGGCGCGCCGACCTTCGCCGAGGCGCTGCGGATGGGCGCGGAGATCTTCCACGGCCTGAAGAAGGCCCTGAAGGACGCCGGCCACAACACCAATGTCGGCGACGAAGGCGGCTTCGCCCCCAACCTCGGCTCGGCCGAGGACGCGCTGGCCTTCATCGTCAAGGCCGGTGAAGCGGCTGGCTACAAGTCGGGCGAGGACTTCGTCCTGGGCCTGGACGTCGCCGCAACCGAGTTCTTCAAGAACGGCAAGTATGAGCTGGAAGGCGAGGGCAAGAGCCTCGACCCGGCCCAGATGGTGGACTACCTGGCCAACCTGGCCGGCAAGTTCCCGATCCTGTCGATCGAGGACGGCATGTCGGAGGACGATTTCGAGGGCTGGAAGCTGCTGACCGACACCCTGGGCAAGACCGTTCAGCTGGTCGGCGACGACCTGTTCGTCACCAATCCCAAGCGCCTGCAGATCGGCCTGGACAAGGGCCTGGCCAACTCGATCCTGATCAAGGTCAACCAGATCGGCACCCTGTCGGAGACCATCGACGCCGTCGATCTGGCCCACCGCAGCGCCTATACCAGCGTCATGAGCCACCGCTCGGGCGAGACCGAGGACAGCACGATCGCCGACCTGGCCGTCGCCCTCAACTGCGGTCAGATCAAGACCGGCTCGCTGGCCCGCTCGGACCGGCTGGCCAAGTACAACCAGCTGCTGCGCATCGAGGAAGCCCTCGACGACCAGGCCGTCTATGCCGGCCGCGCGGTGCTCAAGGGCCGCTAGGCGACCCATCGGTCTCACGTCTCGTCGTCCCTGGCAGGACGGCGAGACGTAACCATGTCGGTCTCGCGGCGCTATTGCGAGGTCGTGGCGCGCTTCTCTTCCGCCAGCCGGCCCAGGGCGCGCACGTCGTCCAGCGACAGGTCGGCCTTCTTGACGACATAGGCCGTGGCGGCGACGTAACGCTGAGAGTATTGGAGGTCGGCGGTGTTGTCGGCGGTGATGCTCGGTCCGGAGCCTCCGAACAGCCCCTTGTCCAGGTAACTACCGTTCGCGGGACGGACAGGCTGGCCAGGCAGGGGGACCTCGCCCATCACCAGGTCGCTGAGCTTGCCGCTGCGGGACCGCCAGCCGCGGCCATCCACCTGTTCCAGGCGCTCGGGGGCGTTGGCCAGGGTCAACAACATGATCTGCATGGTCAGGCTGGCGGCCTTGTCGGCCTTGGCGTTGGATTCGCTTTCCGCGCGGCCAAGCCCCAGCCCGAACGTCATCCAGCGCCCGGAATCCTCCCACAGCGTGGCGAAGGCCTCCTTGTCGAGCGGCACCCGCAGCCCGTCTCCGAAGTCCAGCTTGGGCGGGTCGCCCTTGATGACGCTCGGCTCGGGACCGTCGCCGACGACGGAGCGTTCGCGCCGTGGCTTGGCCGCGCCGCCATGGGCCAGGGCGGGCGTCATGCCGGCGCCGACGAGAGACAGGATGAAAGCGCGACGTTTGAACATGCGACCCCCCAGTTTTTTGGTTACCGCTAACATAACGCCGATATCGACTTTTCACAAAGCCTTGCACGCGGCGATTCGCGACGTTCCCGCCGCCGATCGCCCGATCCGGAGGCGCCGGCGCCTTCATTCACCAACAATTTTTCTAAAGACTGCTTCGAGGTCCTGCCGCAGCGCCGCAGAAAACCCCGCGAAACGGCCGTTTATATGCTGCGACGCGGTATCTAGATGCCCTTGAAACCATCTCAAATGAAAGCGTTGGCAGGCTGCTTGCGAGGACTTGCCGCCACCGCGCCAAACCCCCCGTTTAGTAAGGCGTTAAGCATGATCGGGCAGGGTAAACTTCCCCTCCTGGGAATCGCTGATGTTCGCCCGACTGCAATCTCTCCTGCCGACTGCGGCGCTCCTTCTGCTGATCACTTACTTCGTGTTTCACGCCCTGACGGGGGAGCGCGGCCTGTTATCGACGTCGCAGCGCAACGCAGATCTCGCCGCCAAGACGCTGGAGTTGAAGAAGATCCGCGCCGAAAGGATGGACCTGGAGGCCCGTGCTCGTCTATTACGCAGCGGCAGTTTGTCGGCGGACCTCCTGGAAGAACGCGCGCGTTCGCTCCTGGGATACGCCGATCCCAGGGACTATGTGATCCGCACCCCGCGCTGAGCGTTTGGTGGGAGACCAGGTCCTCGGCGTCTGCCGGCGGATCAGGCGAGCCTGGCCCGTTTCGGGTTTGACAAAGGGTCCCCATCTACGCGGAACCGAAGGTTCATTCGGCCGGTGGGCGTCCAGGAGTAGGCCGCGATGAAGATTGGCCAGGGAGAGTTGAATGGCGCGTACGCGCAAGGGTGAAGCCCCGGCGGGGAAGGCTGATGCCACCGGTGTCAACGCCTTCGTCGGCAAGGACGAGCTTCTGAAATTCTACCACGACATGCTGTTGATCCGCCGCTTCGAGGAGCGCGCCGGCCAACTGTACGGCATGGGCCTGATCGGCGGCTTCTGCCACCTGTACATCGGTCAGGAAGCCATCGCCGTCGGCATGCAGTCGATCAAGGTCAAGGGCGACCAGATCATCACCGGCTACCGCGACCACGGCCACATGCTGGCCGCCGGCATGGATCCGAACGAAGTCATGGCCGAACTGACCGGCCGCGCGGGCGGTTCGTCGCGCGGCAAGGGCGGCTCGATGCACATGTTCGACGTCGAGACCGGTTTCTACGGCGGCCACGGCATCGTCGGCGCCCAGGTCTCGCTCGGCACCGGCCTGGCGCTGAACAACCACTACCGCGGCAACGGCAATGTCGCCTTCGCCTATTTCGGCGACGGCGCGGCCAACCAGGGTCAGGTCTACGAGAGCTTCAACATGGCCCAGCTGTGGAAGCTGCCGGTCGTGTACGTGATCGAGAACAACCAGTACGCCATGGGCACCAGCGTCGAGCGTTCGGCGTCGGAGACCGCCTTCCACAAACGGGGCACCTCGTTCCGGATCCCGGGCGAGGAAGTCGACGGCATGGACGTGATCGCCGTGGCCGAGGCCGGCGCCCGCGCCGCCGAGCATGCCCGCAGCGGCCAGGGTCCGTTCATCCTTGAGATGAAGACCTATCGCTATCGCGGCCACTCGATGTCCGATCCGGCCAAGTACCGGACCAAGGACGAGGTCGACAACGTCAAGCAGACCCGCGATCCGATCGACCACCTGAAGGAGCGCCTGGCCAAGGCCGGCGTCACCGAGGACGACCTGAAGGTCGTCGACGCCGAGGTGAAGCGCGTCGTGGCCGAGGCGGCCGAGTTCGCCCGCACCAGCCCCGAGCCCGATCCTTCCGAACTCTACACCGACGTATACCTGGAGGCCGCCCAGTGACGGACATCCTGATGCCCGCCCTGTCCCCGACGATGGAAGAGGGGACCCTGGCCAAGTGGCTGGTCAAGGAAGGCGACACCGTCAAGGCCGGCGACGTGATCGCCGAGATCGAGACAGACAAGGCGACGATGGAAGTCGAAGCCGTTGATGAGGGCGTGATCGAGGCCATCATCGTGCCCGCCGGATCCGAGAACGTGAAGGTCAACACCCTGATCGCCAAGCTGAAGGGCGAGGGTGAAGCCGCTTCGCCGGCTCCGGCTGCCGCGCCGGCCGCCGCCGAAGCCGCTCCGGCGCCCGCACCGGTCGCCGCCGCTCCGTCCACTGGCCCGATCTCGGCCGCCTCGACCTTCGCTGATCCGGAAATCCCGGAAGGCACGCCGCTGAAGAAGATCACGGTCCGCGACGCCCTGCGCGACGCCATGGCCGAGGAGATGCGCCGCGACGACAAGGTGTTCCTGATGGGCGAGGAAGTCGCCCAGTACCAGGGCGCCTACAAGGTCTCGCGCGACCTGCTGCAGGAATTTGGCGACAAGCGGGTCATCGACACGCCGATCACCGAGCACGGCTTCGCCGGCCTCGGCGTCGGCGCGGCGATGGCGGGCCTGAAGCCGATCGTCGAGTTCATGACCTGGAACTTCGCCATGCAGGCGATCGACCAGATCATCAACTCGGCCGCCAAGACGCTCTACATGTCGGGCGGCCAGATCAAGTCGTCGATCGTGTTCCGCGGCCCCAACGGCGCGGCCTCGCGGGTCGGCGCCCAGCACAGCCAGGACTACGCGGCCTGGTACGGCAACGTCCCCGGCCTGAAGGTCGTCGCGCCCTATGACGCGGCCGACGCCAAGGGCCTGATGAAGGCCGCCATCCGCGACCCGAACCCGATCGTCTTCCTCGAACACGAGATGATGTACGGCCACGAGTTCGACATCCCGGACGTCGAGGACTGGATCGTGCCGATCGGCAAGGCCAAGGTCCGTCGCCAGGGCTCCGACGTCACCCTGGTGGCCTACAGCCGCATGGTGGGCTTCGCCCTGCAGGCGGCCGAGGAACTGGCCAAGGAAGGCATTTCGGCCGAGGTCATCGACCTGCGCACGATCCGCCCGATGGACCACGACACGATCCTGGAGAGCGTCAAGAAGACCAACCGCCTCGTGACCGTCGAGGAAGGCTGGGGCCCGATGGGCGTCGGCGCCGAGATCGTCGCCCGGATCACCGAGTTCGGCTTCGATTACCTGGACGCCCCGCCGCTGCGGGTCCACCAGGAAGACGTGCCGCTGCCCTATGCGGCGAACCTGGAAGCCCTGTCGCTGCCGTCGGTCCCCAAGATCGTCAAGGCGGCCAAGACGGTCTGCTACCGGTAGGCTGATGTTCCGGTTTGAAGACAAGCTTCGAGAGGGATCCTTCGGCATTGTCGGCGAAGGCTACCAAGGGTGGGCCACTGATGGCCGTAAACGGCTGCGAGTGACCATCTCTCGCGAGCTACTCAGAAGCTTGTCTTACCCCGGCTCTTCAGAAGAAGCGTTGGAGCTTTACTCGTCTGCATTTCTCCAACTCGTTGGCGAGAAATGGGACGCGGGGTTTGCCGAAGAGGGCGACGCTGGCCATTACGTTTTGATCCGTCCTAAGGATGAGGCACGGATTAGGGCGCTACGCCAATGAACACCCTCAACGGCTCCTGCCACTGCGGCGCGGTGCACGTGCAGCTCGACCCCGGCAAGCCGGTGGCCGAGCTGGCCCTGCGGGCCTGCCAGTGCTCGTTCTGCCGTCGGCAGGGGGCACGGACGACCAGCGATCCGGGCAGCCGGCTGCACATCACCGCCGCGCCGGGATCGCTGATGCGCTACCGGTTCGGGCGGCGGGCGGTGGACTTCCTGATCTGCCGGGAATGCGCCGTCTACGTGGCGGCGATGATCGAGGACGAGGGCCAGGCCTACGCCACCCTCAACGTCGTGGGGACCGACCTGCCGGGTTTCGCCGATCGCGCGCCCGAACGGCTGGACTATCACGACGAAACGGACGAACAACGCCTTGCCCGTCGCAAGGCCAAATGGACGCCGACCGTTCTGGTCGAAGCCGTCCCGAACGCTTGAGGAAGAAGCTCAATGTCGATCGACATCCTGATGCCCGCCCTGTCGCCCACCATGGAGGAGGGGACCCTCGCCAAGTGGCACGTCAAGGTCGGCGACACCGTCAAGGCCGGCGACGTGATCGCCGAGATCGAGACCGACAAGGCGACCATGGAAGTGGAAGCCGTCGACGAAGGCGTGATCGAAGCCATCCTGGTCGAGGCCGGGACCGAGAACGTCAAGGTCAACGCCCAGATCGCCAAGCTGGCCGGCGAGGGCGAGAGCCCCGCGCCGCCGCCTTCAAAGGAGGCGCCGGCCAAGGCCGCGCCCGCCGCTGAGGCGCCGAAGGCGGCTCCGGCTCCGGCCGCGCCCGCCCAGGCCGCCGGCGAGACCGCCGCTCCGGCCAAGCCGTCGCCGGCCCCCGCGACCACTGGCGACCGCGTGTTCGCCTCGCCGCTGGCCCGTCGCCTGGCCTCGGCCGCGAACCTGGACCTGAAGGCGATCGCCGGCACCGGTCCCCACGGCCGCGTGGTCAAGGCCGACGTCGAGGCCGCCCAGAAGGGCGGCGCGCCCGCCGCCAAGGCCGCCCCGGCCTCGGCTCCTGCCGCCGCCTCGGCGCCCGCCGAGCCGCGCAAGGTGCTGTCGCTGGAGCAGCAGGGCATCCCCGCCGGCTCCTATGACCTGGTCCCGCTGGACGGCATGCGCAAGACCATCGCCCGCCGCCTGACCGACAGCTTCCGCGACGTGCCGCACTTCCCGCTGACGATCGATCTGGAGATCGACGCCCTGCTGGCCGCCCGCGCCAAGATCAACCACCTGCTGGAAGGCCAGGGCGTCAAGGTCTCGGTCAACGACATCATCATCAAGGCCGCGGCCGTGGCGCTCAAGCGCGTGCCGGAGGCCAACGCTTCGTACACGCCCGAGGGCATCGCCCTGCACCACCACGCCGACATCGCCGTGGCCGTGGCCATCGACGGCGGCCTGATCACCCCGATCGTCCGCGCCGCCGAGACCAAGGGCCTGGCCCAGATCTCGGCCGAGGTGAAGGACCTGGCGGCTCGCGCCAAGTCCAAGAAGCTGAAGCCCGAGGAATTCCAGGGCGGCACCTTCTCGGTCTCCAACCTGGGCATGTTCGGCATCAAGGCCTTCGCCTCGATCATCAACGAGCCGCAGGGCGCGATCATGAGCGTCGGAGCGGGCGAACAGCGCCCGGTGGTCAAGGACGGTCAGCTGGCCGTGGCCACGGTGATGACCGTCACCCTGACCTGCGACCACCGCGTGGTCGACGGCGCGATCGGGGCCAAGTTCCTGGCCGCCTTCAAGCCGCTGATCGAAGAGCCGCTGACCCTGATCGTCTAACTCGGGCTGGGGAGGGCAGGGATGTCCGTCTACGACTATTCCGCCAAGACGCTGGACGGCCAGGACGCAAGCCTGGCCGACTATCGCGGCCAGGTGCTGCTGATCGTCAACACAGCCAGCAAGTGCGGCTTCACCCCGCAGTACGAGGGGCTGGAGACGTTGTACCGGGACTACAAGGACAAGGGCTTCACGGTCCTGGCCTTCCCCTGCAACCAGTTCGGGGCCCAGGAGCCCGGGAACGCCGAGGAAATCGCGAACTTCTGCTCGCTGACCTATGACGTGACCTTCCCGGTCCTGGCCAAGATCGACGTCAACGGCCCGTCGGCCCATCCGCTCTACGCCTATCTCAAGCACGAGCAGAAGGGCCTGATGGGCACCGAGGCGATCAAATGGAACTTCACCAAGTTCCTGATCGGCCGCGACGGCGAGGTCGTCGAACGCTTCGCCCCCACCACCAAGCCTGAAGACCTGAAGCTCGCCGTCGAGGCGCTGCTGTAACTCCCGGATCGGTTTGCAGATCGATCGACCGACGCCCGCCGGCTCCCCCCGAAGGCGTCAAACCTAGGGTAAGAAGACCATGTCCACGGAATTCGACGTCGTCGTCATCGGGGCCGGCCCCGGCGGCTATGTGGCCGCGATCCGCGCCAGCCAGCTGGGCCTGAAGACGGCGATCATCGAGCGCGAGAACCTGGGCGGCATCTGCCTGAACTGGGGCTGCATCCCGACCAAGGCGCTGCTGAAGTCCGGCGAGATCTACGAGCAGCTGTCGCACCTGTCCGGCTACGGCCTGTCGGTCGAGAAGGCTTCGTTCGACTTCGCCAAGATCATCGACCGCTCGCGCGGGGTGGCCAAGACCATGTCCTCGGGCATCGCCTTCCTGATGAAGAAGCACAAGATCGAGGTCGTCGAGGGCGAGGCCAAGCTCGAGAAGGGCAGCCCGTCGCCCAAGGTCGTCGTGGCCCTGAAGGCCGGCGGCAGCCGCACGATCCAGGCCAAGAACGTGATCCTGGCCAGCGGCGCCCGGGCCCGCGACATCCCCGCCATCGGCGCGGTCTCGGACGGCGACAAGATCTGGACCTATCGCGACGCCCTGGCCCCCAAGGCCATGCCCAAGTCGCTGGTGGTCATCGGCTCGGGCGCCATCGGCATCGAGTTCGCCAGCTTCTACCGCGCCCTCGGCGCTGAGGTGACCGTCGTCGAGGCCGTCGACCGCATCATGCCGGTCGAGGACGCCGAGGTCTCCAAGGCCGCCCAGAAGGCCTTCGAGAAGCGCGGCATCACCTTCCGCATCGGCGCCAAGGTCACCAAGGTCGAGAAGACCAAGGACGGCGTCTCGGTGGCGGTCGAGGTCGGCGGCAAGGCCGAGACCCTGACCGCCGCCGTGTGCATCGTCGCGGTCGGCATCGCGCCCAATACCGAAGGCCTGGACGCCATCGGCCTGAACATGGACCGCGGCCATGTCGTCACCGGCAAGCACGGCGAGACCAATGTGCCGGGCCTCTACGCCATCGGTGACGCCGCCGGCCCGCCCTGGCTGGCCCACAAGGCCAGCCACGAGGGCATCCACGCGGCCGAGCACATCGCCGGCTACAAGACCCCGCACGTCAACTCGCCGATCCCCGGCTGCACCTACGCCAATCCGCAGGTCGCCTCGGTGGGCCTGACCGAGGCGGCCGCCAAGGCGGCGGGCATCGAGGTCAAGGCCGGCCGCTTCCCGTTCCGCGTCAACGGCAAGGCCGTGGCGGCGGGCGAGATCGAGGGCTTCGTCAAGACGGTCTTCGACGGCAAGACCGGCGCCCTGATCGGCGCGCACATGATCGGCCACGAGGTCACCGAGATGATCCAGGGCTTCGTCACGGCGATCACCCTGGAAGCCACCGAGGAAGACCTGCACGGCATCGTCTACGCCCACCCGACCATGTCGGAAGCCATGCACGAAGCCGCGCTCGACGCCTATGGGCGTGTCCTGCATATCTAGCGACCCGATCCTTCTCCCCTTGCGGGAGAAGGTGGCCTCCCAAGGGGAGGTCGGATGAGGGACCTCTCAAAAGCCAAACGCCGCGCCCAGCTTTATGCCGGGCGCGGCGTTTTCGTTCTTCAAC